>CAVZND010000008.1:0-435934 GCA_963776545.1 uncultured Chloroflexia bacterium
CGGACGCATGAGCAGGTGGTGCGCGGCCGCCACTGACGGGCGGCTTCGGTCCGTCGGACCATCGGCCTATGGCGGCGCGGGTCGGCGAACGGGACCGTTGCCGCGAGGTTCCTGGAGCGTATGAGGGGAGCTACGGCTGGCGCTCCAGGGACCCGCCAAATCCGACGCCTTGGCAGTGCCAGTCCGGTCGGTGTTGGGCCGCGTCTAGCCCGACCCGTTGCACCCGATGTGCCTCCCGACCGTTGGAGGCGGGCGCGACGCGCTTCCTCGGTCGGACTTTGCATCGTCTGCACCACCCGACCGGCAGGGCCTGATCGCCGCCGGTACGCCGGTCCGTTGGGGCGCGTGGTGCAACGACGACAGGGACCCGCCAATCCGATGCCTAGGGAATGTTCCCCATCGCGCGCCGCCGCGGAGGAGCGTAGCCTCGTGGCCAGGCCCGACCGCTGACCCCCCAGGCGGCCGGGCCTTTGACTGCCCGGGTCAGCCGCGTCGGCGGAAGCCGAACCGGTTCGACTTGCGGTCGCCCAGGCCTCCGGGGACCTGGTACCCGTCCTCGCCGAAGGCGCTGGAGCTGAGCTTCGTGAACCGTTCGGCCGCCGGTGTCCGTGCGGCACCGATGACGATCGGGACGCCCTCGTTGACCGCCTTCAGGTAGATGAATGGGTCGTACAGGAGGTCCATCGCGATCTTCGTGCCGAGCGCGCTCTCGATGTCGCGCAGCTTGAGGATCTCGCGCGCGAACACGTTGTTCAGCACGAACATCGACTTGGCGCCGATCGAGCCGACCTCGTTGAAGTAGTCGAGCAGGGCGGTCACGGCGTTGAGGGCCGTCATCTCCGGATACACCGGCAGGATCACCGTCTCGGCGTTGTCGAGGACGGTCATCGTCCGTTCGTCGAGGTTGGAGCCCGTGTCGATGACGACGGAGTCGTAGCCCTCGAGGAGCATCTTGATGACGGTCTCGACCAGCTCTGGGGTCACGAGCTCCGCGCCCTCGGGCGAGCCGGGCGCGGCGATGACGTGCAACCCGGACGCATGCCGCATCGCGTAGGTCTTCATGATCTCGGGCTCGCGCATCGCGGTCTCGTCGCGGACGACATCGGCCAGCGTCTGCTTGGGCGGCAGGTTGAGATGGCTGGCGACGCCGCCGAATTGCAGCGACATGTCCAGGAGGACGACGCGGTCGGGTCGCTTGAGCGCCGCCGCCACGGCGATGTTCGTGGCGATGGTGGTGGTGCCGACGCCGCCCTTGGGGCTGTACACGGCGACGGTCCGGCGAACCCGGGCGACCGTCAGGCCGTCCGCGGAGAAGACCGGGGTCATGCCGCGCGACCGCTGGAACCGCAGCAGCAGGGCCTCGACCCGGGCCTCGAGTTCGCGACCGTCGAACGGGCGGGCCATGACGTCGTCGGCGCCGGCCTCGAGGAAGCGGATGCGTTCGTCGACATCGTCCGTCTGGCTGACGCACAGGACCGGCACCCCGGCCATGGACGGGGTCGATCGCAGCTCGCTGCAGAGCTCGGCCGCGGGCTTCGGGCCGGTGACGACATCGAGGATGACGAGCTGGTGGTCGGCGGCCTTCTTGAAGGCCTCGTCGACATCGGCCGTGAGGGTCACGGTGTAGCCGACACCGGACAGCACCGACGAGATGGACTGCGCGGCCGTCTCGTCGGCGTCCAGCAGCAGGATGGAACTGGCGGGCACTGACCCTCCCCCGGGCAGGGACGTTGACGATGGATGATGATGCCGGGAACGTCGGATGATGAAGGCGTCCCTGGGGGCTGAGGATACATCGCCGCGGCCCGAGAGCCGGGACCGGGCCTCGGCGGGTCCTCGTGCTAGACTACCGACCGATTTCCTTTCCGCTCCGTGCCGGTTCGACCGTCAGCGGGGCATCCCCATTGGAAGGAGTGCCTGCGCGCATGCGCCGTTATGAATTGATGCTCGTGATCGCGCCCGATGTCGCGGACGATCGCAGCCTGGCCGTCGTGGACCGCGCGACCCGCCAGATCGTGGCCGCCGGTGGTCAGATCGTGAAGGTCGCCCCGTGGGGCCGTCGCCGGCTGGCGTACCCGATCGACCGACACCGCGAGGGGTCGTACCAGATCATCCTGTTCGAAGCCCCCTCGGATGCCATCGCCGAGCTCGAGCACACCCTCCAGATCACCGAAGAGGTAATTCGCCACCTCGTCACCCGCGTGGAGCGCCCGGTCAAGGCCGGTCGTCGCGAAGATGGCGAGGACGAGGACGGCAGCGACGAGACCATGCTGCCCTCGGTCGATGACGAAGAGGACGAGGACCTCGAGACCGAGCTGATCGACGAATCCGAGAGCGAGGCGGCCCCGGCCGCCATCGATTGACGGAGGCCCACGATGGCGTTCTGCAAGATCATGCTCATCGGCAATCTGGGTCGTGACCCGGAGATGCGGTACACGCCCAGCGGGCGTCCCGTGACGCAGTTCAGCGTCGCCGTCAGCAACAGCAAGCCCGACGGACAGGGTGGCTGGGTGGACGAAGGCACGGACTGGTATCGCGTCAGCGTCTTCGGCGATCGCGCCGAGCGTGCCGCCGAACAACTCCGCAAGGGCAATCGCGTGTTCGTCGAGGGTCGCTTCAAGACCCGCGAGTTCGAGGGCAACGACGGCCAGAAGCGGACCTCGCTCGACGTGACCGCGGACAACGTCATCAGCCTGGACCGCAAGGGCCGCGACGATGACGGCGCGTTCGCCGGCGCACCCGCCGCGGCCGCCGCCGGCGGGGGCGGTGCTCCGTCCCGGGCCGCCGCCGACGACACCGACCTCGACGACCTCCCGTTCTGATCAGGAGACCAACGACCGATGCCTCCCGCCCGTCCCAAGAAGCGCGACGACTTCTACCGCGATCGTCGCCGGCGCAAGGTCTGCGCGTTCTGCGCGGACAAGACCGTCCAGATCGACTACAAGGAAGTGAACCGGCTCCGCCGGTACCTCTCCGAGCGGGCCAAGATCGAGCCTCGCCGCAAGACCGGCACGTGCGCCGGACATCAGCGCGAGCTCTCGGTCGCGCTCAAGCGGGCCCGTCACGTCGCCCTTCTCCCGTACGCGCCGCAGCACCTTCGCCCCTGATCCCCGGTGCTGACCGGACGGCCCATCGCGAGCGCCACGCGCTGCGGCGGCTGAGGTGGTCATCGGGCTGCTGTTGATCGCCGGCGGTGCAGGCGCCGGCTTGTTCGGGTCGCTGCTCGGTCTCGGCGGTGGGGTCCTGATCGTCCCTTTGCTGACGCTCGGGTTCGGGTTGCCGCTGCACCAGGCGGTCGGGCGTCTCGCTCGTCTGCGTGATCATGACCAGCAGCGCCGCGTCGGGCGTCTACCTCCAGCGGCACGTCGCCAACCTGCGACTCGGGATGACGCTGGAGCTGTTCACGGCGATCGGCGCGCTCGTCGGCGGCTCGATCGCGTTCCTCCTGGAGGAGCGCGTGCTCGAGGCCCTATTCGCAGCCGTGCTCATCTACGTGGCGATGACGATGCTCGTCGGCGGCCACGCCGCGCCGGTCGATGCCGAGACCCCGTCGGCGAGCGGGCCGCCGGCGGAGCCGACGACCGCGGATCGCCTGTCCGGCGAGGGATACCGGGTGCGGCGACTCGGGCTCGGGCTGGTCGGATCGACCGGGGCGGGCGTGGCCTCGGCCCTCTTCGGGATCGGCGGCGGGATCATCAAGGTGCCCGTCATGCATGTCGCGATGGGGGTCCCACTGCACGTCGCCACCGCCACGAGCAACCTGATGATCGGCATCACGGCGTCCGCGAGCGCGCTCATCTACCTGGTCCGTGGCGAGATCGATCCATATGTCGCCGGCCCGACGGCGATCGGCGTCTTCCTCGGGGCGACGGTCGGCTCGCGGCTCGCCGACCGGGTCGACCCCGGCATCCTGCGCCTCCTGTTCGTCGCGATCCTCGCCTACACGGCGGTCCAGATGCTCCTCAAGGCGCTCGGATGACGACCGAGACACGCGGCCCGGACCGGTCCATGCGCGACTTCGAAGGCGTGATGGGGCGACTTCTGATCGGCATGACCTACGTCGCGGTGGCGTGCCTCGTCGTCGGGGTCGGACTCCTGGTGGCGTCGGGCATCGGCGTGCTCGACGGTGGGCCGGCGCTCGATCCGGGCGCGCTCGTAGCCGACCTGCTGGCGCTCGAGCCGGCGGCCTTCCTGTGGCTCGGGCTCGGCGTCGTCCTGGCCACGCCGATCGTCCGGGTGGCCGCCTCGGGCATCGCGTACGCGCGTCGGGGACAATGGTCCATGGTGCTCATCGCCATCGGCATCCTGGTCGTCATCGCGATCGGCGTCGCCGGCTCCCTCGTCACGGAGATCTGACTTGGACGTCCTCGTCCTCATCATCGCGTTCCTCATCATCCTGCTCGGCGCCGAGCTGTTCACCAACGGCATCGAATGGTTCGGTCGGAAGCTCGAGCTCGCCGAGGGCGCGGTCGGGTCCGTGCTGGCGGCCGTGGGGACGGCCCTGCCCGAGACGATGATCCCGATCATCGCGATCCTGTTCGCGAGCGGCGAGGCGTCGCACGCGGTCGGGATCGGGGCCATCCTGGGCGCGCCGTTCATGCTGGCGACGCTCGCGATGTTCGTGACCGGGGTCGCCGTCCTCGTGGCCGGCCGGCGGCGGCCGACCGGCGACACGATGCAGGTCGACACGGGGGTCCTGGCCCACGACATGCGCTACTTCGCGATCGCCTACGCCCTGGCGGTCGGTGCCGCGTTCCTGCCCCTCGAGCCGGTGTGGCTCAAGTGGATCGTGGCCGTGGTCCTGATCGGGATCTACGCGTGGTACGTCAAGGGCCACTTCGAGGCGGACCCCGACGTCGATGCGGAGGACCTGGCGCCCCTTCGCTTCCACCGGGTCGACCGAAATGCGCATCGTGCCGACCCGACCGTCCCGCGCCTGCGGGTCGTCAACCTGCAGGTCCTCGCGGCCCTCTCGCTCATCGTCATCGGGGCGATCTTCTTCGTCCAGGCGGTCGAGCACCTCGCCAGCGAGCTGGGCATCGACGAGGTGCTGCTCGCGCTCGTCATCGCGCCGATCGCGACCGAGCTGCCCGAGAAGTTCAACTCGGTGATCTGGGTCCGGGCCGGGAAGGACACCCTCGCGATGGGCAACATCACCGGCGCGATGGTGTTCCAGTCGACCATCCCGACGGTGGTCGCGCTCGTCTTCGCGTCGAGTTCCTGGGTCATCGGGCCGGGCAGTTACGTCGCCTTCGCATCCGCCGGGATCGCCTTCCTCGCCTCGGCCCTCATCTTCATCCCGATGGCCCGGTCCGGGCGGCTGCGTGGCCGCAACCTGCTCGTCGGGGGCGTCCTGTACCTCGCGTATCTCGCCCTCGTGATCGCCACGATCATGAGCGACTCGGGCTGAGCCGCCAGCGGCCGCTGCTATACTCGCCCGCACGAATCCGACCGTCGCCCGCGGCCTCACCGTCGCGCACCTCGCAGGAGCCGACCCGCATGCTGACCCAGAAGTCGACCGGCACGCCGGCCCCGACCCCGCACCACAAGCCGAAGGCGGCCGCGCTCGATGAGCTGATCTGCTACTTCGAGGGCGCCTACGTCCCCATGGGCGAGGCCAAGGTCAGCATCATGACCCACGCGTTCATGTACGGGACCGCGACCTTCGAGGGCATCCGCGCCTACTGGAACGAGGAGCAGGGCCGGCTCTACGGGTTGAAGGTCCGCGAGCACGTCGAGCGGCTCCGCCAGTCGTGCCGGATCCTCATGATGCAGAACGTCCCGTCCGTGGACGAGCTCACCGGCCTGATCGTCGAGACCGTGCGGCGGAACGGCTTCCGCGAGGACGCCTACATCCGACCCTCGTACTACAAGTCCACCCGCGCGATCGGCGTCCGGCTGCACGACCTCGAGAACGAGCTGTACATCGTCGCGCTGCCGTTCGGGAACTACATCGACACCGAGTCGGGCGTGCGCCTGATGACGTCGTCCTGGCGCCGCAACGCGGACGAGGCGCTGCCGGCGCGCGGCAAGATCGTCGGCGGCTACGTGAACATGGCCTTCCAGAAGACCGAGGCGGAGCTCAACGGCTTCGACGAGGCGCTGGTCCTGACCGCCGGTGGCCACGTCAACGAGGCGTCGGCCGCGAACCTGTTCGTCGTGCGCGACGGCGTGGCGATCACGCCGCCCGTCAGCGACGACCTGCTCGAAGGCGTCACGCGCAAGGCGATCATGGAGATCCTCGCGAACGAGGGCATCCCGACCGAGACCCGTTCGATCGACCGTTCCGAGCTGTACGTCGCCGACGAAGCGCTGCTGTGCGGCACGGGCGTCCAGGTCTCACCGGTCATCGAAGTCGACCATCGCGCCGGTCGGGTCGGGCGCGATCGGCCCGATCGGCCGACTCGTGCGCGACCGCTACTTCGACGCGGTGCGTGGCCGGCTGCCCGAGTACACCCACTGGTTGACGCCGATCGAATAGGCCGGGCGAAGGCCCGCGGCGACCGGCGGCGCCGGCGCGATCGAGCGTCAGGACAGGGGCGGGACCGTCAGGTTCGGGGTGTTCCGACCGATCGTCAGGATGATGTCCGCACGGACGGCCGGGTCGGTGACCGTCTCGACGGTCGTCTTGAACGTCTTCTCGAGGTACGCGATCGTGTCGCTGAGGTCCGTTTCGGCGCCGTTGTAGACGACGATCCTTCGTCGTCGCGGGCAGGGGATTCGGGGTCCTTCGCCCGCGGCGCCGACGCGGCGATGCCCTTGTAGTCGAGGTACGCCGCGAGATCGGTGCCACGCGACCGGTCGTTCAAGGCGGAGACGACCCACAACGTGGCGGACTCGTCGGCGAGCTTCTGGCGCAGGGCCTCGTCGGCCGGGTCGACCTTGAACGCGTTCTTGACCGCGTTCTTGATCCGCGGCACGTTCGGGAACATCTTGTAGATGGGGGCGCCACGTGCCGTCTCGCTGCCGTAGAACGGCGGCTGGAAGACATACGAGCTGATGTTCGCGGTATCGACCGACGACGCCAGCCCGAGCAGCTCGTCGAGCTGGTCGATGGGGATGTCGGTCTTGACGGCGTTCTTGAGCGCGGCGACGAGGTCGGGCAGCCTCGGGATGAGGTCCTGCGGGTCGGCCTGCTCGCGCATCGACAGCAGCACCCGCTGCTGCCGGGCCGCGCGATCGAAGTCGCTCGTGGTGTGGCGCGAGCGGGCATAGCGCAGCGCTTCCGCGCCGGTCATGTGCTGGAGCCCGCTCGGGATGAACAGCCGGCGGTCACGACCCTCGGTCGCGGGGAAGTTGTCGTCGACGATCGGGACCTGCACGTTGACCGTGACGCCGCCGAGCGCGTCGACGACCTGACGGAAGCCGGCGAAGTCGACGGCGACGAAGTAGCGGATGTCGAGGCCATAGAGCTCGCCGAGCGTCGACTTCAGCGCGTTGTAGCCGCGGACGCCCTTCTTGCCCGGCCAGACGTCCGAGCGGTTGCGGTTGTTGACGTAGAACGAGTTGATCTTCTGCCCGTAGGTGCTGCCCCACAGCCGGCGCGCCGGGCCGGCGGGGACCGGGATGTTCGTCATGTCGCGCGGCAGGCTGAACATGGCGACCTGCTTGGTGACCGGGTCGATGGACACCGTGATGAGGCTGTCCGTGTTGTAGCCGCCACCCTGGGTGTCCGCCCCGATCAGCAGGATGTTCAGGCGCTCCTTGCCGTCCCACGGCGGGATGGACACCTCGGGGACATCGGTGCCGACGGGCGTGGCGTCCGGGGTCGGCGTGGCCGTCGGCTCGGCGGTGCCGGGTTCGCTCTCGGTCGCGTCGGGCGACGGCGTGGCGTCGGGGTCGATGCAGTCGGTGTCGACGTCCTCGCCCACGAAGATGCAGCCGCTCGTCAGCGCATCGAGCGCCAGGGCGTCGTAACGGGCGACGACGACGTGGACGCCGCTCATCACGAGGATGACCGCGAGCAGGCCGGCGATCGACAGCGGGTTCCGGATGAGGCGGGCCGGGCCGAGCCGGCCGTCGCCGCTCGCTTCGTGGCGGTTCAGGAACTCCGCCACGCGATACGCGTCCACGATGGCGATGACGCGGTACAGGAGCAGCAGCAGGTTGAGGACGAAGACCGACGTCAGGACGCCCGGGTTCAGCACGAGTCCGATGAGATCGGACCGGTCCATCCGCAGCCCGAACCCGGCGCCGAGCGCGATGAGCAAGGTGGGGAGCGCCGCGAACCCGAGCGCGCGCACGTAGGCGCCGGCATAGAGATGCCCGAGGCCCGGGAAGATGAGGGAGAGGAAGGCGGCCGCGAACGGCGACCGGTGGCGCGGCGGCGCCGTCTCCTGCGGTCGTTGCATCGCGGGTAGGATACTCGGACCCGTCGAAATGGCGTGCCAGCGCCCCTTCGCCCGCGGATCCCGTCCCACCCATATTCCGGAGCCGAATGTTCCACGCGGTCGATTTCGAAGCCCGACCTGGTCGCCCAGGAGCACGACATCCTGCGCGTCTGGGAGGAGCGCCGGACCTTCGCCCGCCTCCGCGCCCAGAACGAGGGCGGGCCCCACTGGAGCTTCCTGGACGGGCCGATCACGGCCAACAACCCGATGGGCGTCCACCACGCCTGGGGCCGCGCGTACAAGGACCTGTACCAGCGGTTCCACGCGATGCTGGGCGAGGACCAGCGCTACCAGAACGGGTTCGATTGCCAGGGCCTGTGGGTCGAGGTGAACGTCGAGCGTGACCTCGGGTTCACCTCGAAGCGCGATATCGAGGCGTACGGCATCGCGGAGTTCGTGACGCTCTGCAAGCAACGCGTGCTGACCTATGCGTCGCGTCAGACCGAGCAGTCGATCCGCCTCGGCATGTGGATGGACTGGAACGACCCCGACGAGCTGCGCCGGCTCGGCGATCTGCTCGGCGCCGATGCCGGGCAGGTCACGACGATCGACGGGCCCGACGGCCCGGTGACCGACTCGGTGGAGATGCTCGTCGGCCGGCTCGGGATGCCCGATGTCGGTGGCAGCTACTTCACGTTCAGCAACGAGAACAACGACCTCATCTGGGGATTCCTGGCCGAGTGCCACCGGCGCGGCTGGCTCTACAAGGGCCACGACACGATGCCCTGGTGTGCCCGCTGTGGGACCGGCATCTCGCAGACCGAGCTCAACGAGGGCTACCAGGACAAGGACGATCCGGGCCTGACCATCCGGCTTCCGCTGCTGGACCGGCCGGGCCAGGCGCTCCTCGTCTGGACCACGACGCCCTGGACGCTCACGTCGAACGTGGCCGCCGCGGTGGGATCGTCACTCCGCTACGTGCGCGTCCGCCAGGGCGACGACGAGTTCTGGCTGGGCAAGGGCACGTTGCGCTCGGCCCTCGAAGGACCGTTCGAGGTGCTCGAGGAGGTCGCCGGCGCGGACATGGTCGGCTGGCGCTACGCCGGGCCGTTCGACGATCTCGCGGCGGTCCGATCCGCGTTCGCCGCCGGGACCCCGGATGCCCCCGACCGGCCGTACGAGCATCGGGTCGTCGCGTGGTCCGAGGTCGGTGAGGACGAGGGCACGGGCATCGTCCACATCGCCCCTGGCTGCGGCGCCGAGGACTTCCAGCTCGGCAAGTCACTCGGGCTACCGGTCATCGCGCCGATCGACGAGTCCGGGATCGTCCTGGACGGGTTCGGATCGCTGTCCGGCCGCGACGTCCGCGACGTGGCCGAGCCGATCATCGAGCATCTCAAGCGCGAAGGCCGCTTCTACCGGCTCGAGACGATCACCCACCGCTACCCGCACTGCTGGCGCTGCGGGACGCCCCTCGTCTTCCGCCTCGTGGACGAGTGGTATATCAGCATGGGCCCGCTCCACGACCAGCCGCGCGAGACGCTGACGACCGAGCAGGTCGACGCCAGCCTGCGCTACCAGATCATGGACGTCGTGGACCGGATCCGGTGGATCCCGGATTTCGGCTACGAGCGTGAGCTGGACTGGCTCCGCAACATGCACGACTGGATGATCAGCAAGAAGCGCTACTGGGGGCTGGCGCTGCCGATCTACGACTGCACGGCGTGCGGGACCGTCGAGGTCATCGGCGGCCGCGAGGAGCTCCGTGACCGGGCGATCGAGGGGTGGAGCACCTTCGAGGGGCACACACCCCACCGGCCCTACGTCGATGCGGTCAGGATCGCCTGTCCCGGCTGCGGCGCCCCGGTGGAGCGGATCAAGGATGTCGGCAACCCGTGGCTGGATGCCGGGATCGTGCCGTTCTCGACGCTCCACTTCCGCGAGGACCCCGAGTACTGGGCGCGTTGGTTCCCCGCCGACTTCATCACCGAGAGCTTCCCCGGCCAGTTCCGCAACTGGTTCTACTCGATGCTCGCGATGTCGACCGTCCTACGACGCGAAGAGCCCTTCAAGACGATCTTCGGGTACGCGCTCGTGTTCGGCGAGGACGGCCGGCCGATGCACAAGAGCTGGGGCAACGCGATCGACTTCGACGAGGCGGCCGAACGGATGGGCGTCGACGTCATGCGCTGGATGTTCGCGAACGCCCGCCCGGAGGACAACATCCCGTTCGGCTGGCACGCGGCCGACGAGGCGCGTCGCGAACTGCTCGTCCTGTGGAACGTCTACGCCTTCCTCGTGACCTACGCTCGGCTCGCCGGCTGGACCCCGGCCGAAGCGGCTCCACCTGTTGCGCGACGACGGGCCCTCGACCGCTGGATCCTCTCTCGGGCCGCCGGGACCGCCGCGCTCGTCGAGGATCGCCTGCGCGACTACGACGCCGTCGGGGCCACGCGCGCCCTCTCCGCGTTCATGACGGGCCTGTCGACCTGGTACCTGCGCCTGTCGCGTCGTCGGTTCTCCCGGTCGGACGACGTCGAGGACCGGCAGGCGGCCTTCGCGACGCTCCACGAGGCGCTCACCGCGACGACGCGGATGCTGGCCCCGATCCTGCCGTTCCTCTCCGAGGCGATGTACGGCAACCTGACGACCGACGTTGCCGGGGCACCCGACAGCGTCCACCTGACGCGGTTCCCGACCGCCGAGCTGGCCCCCGATCGCGATGATCGCCTCGAGGCCGCCATGGCGGTCGCCCAGGACGCGGTCGATCTCGCCCGGACCCTGCGGAGCTCGGCGCGGCTCAAGACTCGCCAGCCGCTGGCACAGGCCTGGCTGGCCCTGCCGGACCGGGGCCTCGACGTCGACGCGGAACTGCTCGGCATCATCGCCGACGAGATCAACGTCAAGTCCGTGAGCCTGATCAGCGACGGCTCGAGTCTCATCGATCGACGGGTCAAGCCCCTCCTGCCGAAGATCGGCAAGCGCCTCGGCTCGGCGATCCCGGCGGTCATGGCCGCCGCGCGCGATGGCGCGGTCACCTTCGAAGCCGACGGCTCCGTGACCCTCGCCGGGGTCACGCTCGCGCCCGACGAGGTCGAGATCCAGGCGACGCCCCGGCCCGGGACCGCGGTCGCCGAGGACGACGGGCTCGTGCTGGTCCTCGACACCGAGCTCACGCCGGCCTTGCGCGCCGAGGGCGATGCGCGCGAGCTCCAGCGCGCGATCCAGGACCTGCGCAAGGAGGCCGGCCTCGAGCTCGACGACCGGATCGAGCTCTGGGTCGACGGGCTGGCACCGGCCGTGTCCGACCACCTTCCGCTCGTGGCCGACGAGACCCTCGCGGACCTTGGCGACGGGACGCCGCCCGCCGGCGCGAATCGCGCGACCGCGACGCTCGACACCGGTCCAGTGACGATCGCCTTGCGCCGCCGCGTCGGCGGCGAGTAGGCTCGCATGACGGCGGACAGCCCGGACGACGGAGGCGGGGATCTGACAGAAACCAGTTCGATCGATGGGGCGTCGGCGATCGGCGAGCCGGCGTCGGCAGACGCCGTCCCGGTCGCCCATGGTCGCGCCCGGTGGGGCGTCTTCGTCACGATCGCGGTGTCGGTGGTCGTCCTGGACCAGCTCTCGAAGGCGTGGCTGACGTCCTGGATCGAGCCGGGCGAGGTCGTCGCGGTCATCGGCGACTACGTTCGGCTCGTCTTCGGCCACAACTCCGGGGCCCTGTTCGGACTCTTCCGGGACCAGGCGATCCTGTTCGGGATCGTGTCGCTCGGCGTCGTCGGCCTCATCGTCGCCTACCACGGTCGTTCCGGCCGCAACCTGTACCTGTCGGTCGCGCTGGGCCTGCTCCTGGGTGGTGCGATCGGCAACCTCATCGACCGGTTCCGCCTCGGCTTCGTCGTCGACTGGATCGACATCGGACTCGGCGACATCCGCTTCTGGACCTTCAACGTCGCCGACGCCGCGGTCAGCACCGCGATCGTGCTGCTGATCGGCCTGGCCCTCTTCCCGAGCCTCGCGGCCCGGCTCGGTGCCGCGCCGGATGCCTGAAGGCGCGACCGCCGCGGGACCCCGGACGCTGCGGGTGCCCGACGGCCCGTCCGGTCGAGTCGACCGGTTCGTCGCAGATGCCACCGGGCTGTCCCGGAGCTACGTCCAGAAGCTCATCTCCGACGGGCGACTGACCGCGGACGGCGTGCCGCTCCGAGCGAACGCGATCGTCGCGGCCGGCGCCGAACTCCATCTCGACGTCCCGCCACCGACGGCGCTCGACCTGGCCCCGGCGCCCGAGATCCCGGTCAGCGTGGTGTACGAGGACGACGACCTGCTCATCGTCGACAAGCCGTCAGGTTTGGTCGTCCATCCGGCGCCGGGCCATTCCGCCGACACCCTCGTCAACGCCCTGCTCGCCCGGGCCGGCGGCGCCGAGTACGGGGGGATCGCCGGCGTCACGAGGCCCGGCATCGTCCACCGCCTCGACCGCGACACGAGCGGGCTGCTCATGGTCGCCAAGCACGACGGTGCCCAGGCCTCGCTCATGGCCCAGCTCAAGGCGCGACGCATCAAGAAGACCTATCTCGCGCTCGTGCAGGGGAACGTCGCCGCGGCCGTCGGCCGGATCGAGGCCCCGATCGGGCGTGACCCGCGGCATCGCACGCGCATGGGCGTCGTGGCCGACGGCCGGCCATCGGTGACCGGTTATCGGGTCAAGGAGCGGTTCGATGGCTGGACGCTCCTGGAACTCGATCTCGTCACCGGCAGGACGCACCAGATCCGGGTCCATCTCGATGCGATCGGCCATCCGGTCGCCGGCGATCCGCTGTACGGCGGCGCGACCGCCCGACGCGGACCGGACGGCCTCGAGCGGCTCTTCCTCCACGCCTGGCGACTCGAGCTGAACTCGCCGTCGGACGGCCACCTGATCCGGGCGACGGCTCCGCTCCCGGCCGACCTCGAAACCGTCCTGGACGATCTCCGCGCCGGGAGCATGGCCCGTTGAGCGGTCTCGTCGACGACATCGGGATCGGCGGGTACGGCGATCCGGTCGAGGGCGCGCCGGGAGCCCAGCTCATCATCATCTCGGGACCGAGCGGCGTCGGGAAGGACACGATCATCGACGCCTTGCGAGCACACCCCCACGACCCGCCGCGCCACTACGTCGTGACCTGCACGACCAGGGCGCCACGACCCGGAGAGGTCGAGGGCGTCAGCTACCACTTCCTCGATCGTGAACGGTTCCTTGACCTGCGCGATGCCGGCGGGCTGCTCGAGGCGAACGAGGTCCACGGCAACTGGTACGGGACGCCGCGCTCGGAGGTCCGGCGCGCCCTCGCCGCCGGCCGCGATGTCATCCTCAAGATCGACGTGCAGGGGGCGCAGCACGTCAAGGAGCGGGTCGCCGAAGCCCTGCTCGTCTTCGTCGTGCCACCATCGCTCGAGGCGCTGTTCGGACGCCTGCGGTCCCGAGCGACCGAGACGGCGGACGAGCTCGAGCTCCGCCAGCGCAACGCCGCCATCGAGCTGGCGCGCCAGGAGGACTACGACCACGTCGTCGTCAACGAGACGGGCCAGGTGGAGCGGACCGCGGAGACGATCGACACGATCATCGCCGAGACCCATCGACTCCATCCGACGCGTCGGGTCCGCGTCTAGCGCGTCGTCGTGACGCTCGGGCTCGAGCCGGGTCAGGGGGCCGAGACCCCGTCCGCCCCGCTCGCTCGGCTCGTGGAGGTCGCCGTCGATGCGGCCGGCGCGGCCGGTGCCCGGACATATACCTACCTCGTGCCCGAGGTCCTGGCCGACCTCGAACCCGGCGAGGCGGTGCTGGTGGAGTTCGGCCGACGCCAGGCGCTCGGGATCGTGCTGGGCGAGGCGGCCGCCGTCCCGACCGGGGTGCTGCCCAAGCCGATCGTGGAACGCGTCCGGGCGGACGGCCCGCTGCTGCCTCCGCTGGGTCTCGGCCTGGCTCGTTGGATCGCGAACCACTACCTGGCGCCGCCGGCGCTCGTCCTGCGGGCGATGCTCCCACCGGGCATGCTCGAGCGCCTCGAGCTCATCGTCGAACGCGTCCCTGGGGACGACATGCCGACCGACCTTGGCCCCGTCGAACTCGACCTGCTCGATCAGCTGTCCGCGGGTGCGAAGGCGGCCCGCGACCTTGCGGCCCGCGAGGGGCGCGCCGGGCTCATGCGACGGCTTCGCGGGCTCGCGGGACGCGGGCTGATCTCACTCGACTGGACGTTGCTCGCCGCGTCGGCGGGACCCCGCTACGAACGCTGGATCACCCTGACGAGCGAGGGCCGGGAGGCAGCGACCACGCTCCGCGCCGGCGATCGGCTCGCGGGCCGTCCGCTCGGGCCGCGCCAGGAGGCCGTCCTCGAGGAGCTGGCGGAACGAGACGCCCGGCACGGGCGGCCCGCTCGGACCAGGGAAGCCCGGTGCGGACCTGGCGGCGCGGCACGGGGCCTCGGCGCTGGCGGGCCTGGTCCGTCGCGGTCTGGTCGCCTCGGAGATCCGCGAGCGCCCGAGGCGTCCCCTGGCGGGTCGACCCGCCGGACGGCGTGGCGGCCGCCCGCCGGCGTCGGACCTCACACCAGCCCAGGCCGAGGCCCTCGCGACGATCCGAACGGCCATGGCCTCCGGCGACCCGATCCCGCTCCTGCTCGACGGCGTGACCGGTGGGGGGAAGACCGCCATCTACGTCGAGGCGATCGCCTCGGCCATGGAGGCGGGCCGACGCGCGCTACTGCTCGTGCCGGAGATCTCGATGGCGTTGCCCCTGGTGGATCGGCTCCGAGCGGACCTCGACGTGCGCATCGCGCTCGTCCACTCGGGCCTGGGTGACGGCGAACGCGCCGATGAGTGGCGACGGATCCGGGCCGGGTCGGTGGACATCGTCGTGGGCACGCGCCTGGCGGTCCTGGCGCCACTGCCCGATGTCGGTCTCGTCGTCGTCGACGAGGAGCACGACGCGGCCTACAAGAGCGACCGGACCCCGCGCCTGCAGGCGCGCGACGTCGCCATCGAGCTCGCCCGGCAGGCGGGAGCCGCCGTCGTCCTCGGTTCGGCGACCCCGGCCGTTGACAGCGTCGGGTACGCACGGGCCGGTCGCTACCGTCGCGTCGCGCTTCCCGGGCGCCCGTCCGGCGAACTGCCCAGTGTCGTCGTGGTCGATCTCCGGGCGGAGCTGGCGGCGGGAGAACGCGGCCTCTTGTCCCGGCCATTGGCCGAGGCGCTCGCCGGCCTCGATACCACGGCGGGCGACCAGGCCATCCTCGTGCTCAATCGTCGCGGCACGGCGTCCGTGGTGCTGTGCCGTGACTGCGGCCATGTCCAGGCGTGTCCGGACTGCGAGCGCCCACTCGTCTACCACCAGGCCGGGACGACCCTGCGGTGCCACCACTGCGGGCGGGCGACGCCGTTGGCGACCCGCTGCCCGAACTGCGCGTCGCCGCGGATCCGATACCTCGGCGGCGGCACCGAACGTGTCGAACGCGAGGTCCGCGACCGGTTCCCGACGCTTCGGGTCGGACGGTTGGACCGTGATGTCGTCGAGCGCAAGGGCGCCGCCGCGCGCGTGGTCGACGCGTTCTCGGAGGGCCGCCTGGACGTCCTCGTGGGAACCAGCCTCGTGGCGAAGGGCCTCGACATCCCGGCGGTGACCCTGGTCGGTGTCGTGTCGTCGGACGTCGCGCTGAACCTGCCGGACGAGCGCGCCGCCGAACGGACCTACCAGCTCCTGAGCCAGGCGATCGGCCGGGCCGGGCGCGGCGATCGACCCGGGCGGGCGTTCCTCCAGACCTATCAGCCCGACCATCCGGCCATCCTCGCCGCGGCGAGTGGCGACGCCGCGGCGTTCTACGACCATGAGCTGGCGCTCCGCGAGCGGTTCGGCTCGCCACCGTTCGGGCGGGTCGTCAAGCTGACCGTCGGACTGACCGACCGGGACGGGGCGGAGCGCGAGGCCGCCGCCATGGCCGGTCGCCTCCGGGCCCTGGCCGCGGAGCGGGGGAGCGGCGTGAGCGTGGCGGGACCCGCCCCGGCCTATATCGCCCGTCGCGCCGACCGCTGGCGGTTCAACATCGTGCTGCGTGGGGATGACCCGGTCGCGCTGCTCGCCGGGGGAGTCGAGGCGCCATGGTCGGTCGACGTCGACCCGGAGTCGCTCCTGTGATGCCACGTCGGCTCGTTCGTGCGACGATGGCACCATCCCAGAGGAGGACGCACCCATGACCGACAGCAGCACCAACCCGCCGAGCGACGATCGCGCCGACGAGCCCGCCGGCCCGGGCGCCGGGGGCCAGGAAAGCTCGGCCGCCGCCTCGCTGCTCGAGTCACTCCGCGAGGCGATCGACGACATGACCGAGCGCGCCACGCCGACGGTCCGTGAGGTCTCCGCCCGGGTCGCCGAGCTGACCGCGACCGCCGCGTCGAAGGCGGCGCCCCTCGCGAAGAAGGCCGGCGACGCCACCGCCGATGCCAGCGACAAGCTCGCCGAGCGGTCGCGGCACTGGGCCGCGGAGGTCCGGGAAGCGATGTCGGGCGCAGGCTCCGAGGCGCCCACCGCGTCCGCGTCGACGGCCACGGCGACCGAGGCTCCGCCGGCTCCGGCCGTGGACCCCGACGCCCCGCACGACGGGAACGGGTCCGCCGCATCCTGAGCTGATGCCCGCCGGGGCGATCCTGAGGGCGTCACCTCGTATACTCCCGGCCATGTCCGTCCGCCCGATCGTCCTCCTTGGTGACCCGCGCCTTCGACTGAAGGGACTGCCGGTCGACAGCTTCGGCAAGTACCTGCACGAGTTGCTTGACGACCTCGCGCATACGATGCGGGCGGCCCCCGGCGTCGGCCTGGCCGCTCCTCAGCTCGGCGAGGCGCTGCAGGTCTGCGTCATCGAGGTCGAGAACCAGCTCCATGAGCTGGTGAACCCGCGGATCGTCCGCGACACCGGCGACGACCGCGATCTCGAAGGCTGCCTCTCCATCCCGGGCTACGTCGCCTATGTGACCCGGCGTGAGCGCGTCTGGGTCGCGGCCCAGGACCGCCACGGCAAGAAGATCAAGGTGGCCGGGACCGGCTTGCTCTCCCGGGCGCTCCAGCACGAGCTAGACCACCTCGACGGCAAGCTCTACATCGACTACCTCGACTCGATGGACGAGCTGATGGCCGTCGGAGCCGGCGACGAGGAGGACGACGCGGAGATCCGCGAGGCGACGAGCGCCCTGGCGTGACCGACGAGCGGGCCGGCGGCTCGCGCGTGCGGACCGTCTTCCTGGGGAGTGGCGGGTTCGGCCGGGAGAGCCTGCGGCGCCTCGCCGAGCACGAAGACGTCCGACTGGTCGGGGTCGTCACGGCCCCGCCTCGCCCGGCCGGTCGCGGACAGGCGGTCCGGCGGTCGGTCATCCATGACGAGGCGGTGGGGCTCGGGATCGACCCGATCCTGACACCCGAACGCCTCCGGCCTGCGGATGCGCTCGCGTCCGTCCTCGCTCTCGACCCGGGACTGGTCGTTCTCGCAGATTACGGGCAGATCGTGCCGGCACTGCTGCTCGGCCTTCAGCACGGTGCGCTCAACCTGCATCCGTCGCTCCTGCCGCGTCACCGCGGTGCCACCCCGATCCCCGCGACGATCCTGGCCGGAGACGCCGAGATCGGGCGTCACGCTCATGCGGATGGACGAGGGGCTCGACACCGGGCCGATCGTCGCCCAGGCGCACGTCTCCCTCGACGGCCACGAGACGACGCCGGCACTCGAGGAACGGCTCGCCGGCGTCGCCGCAGACCTCCTCGCGGACCAGCTCCGGCCGTGGCTGCGGGGCGAGCTCGACGCCCGGCCCCAGCCCGCAGACGGGGCCACGCTGACCCGACCTCTCCGTCGCGAAGCTGGGCGCCTGGATCCGCGACGCTCGGCCACGGAGCTGGAACGCCAGGTCCGCGCCTACCAGCCGTGGCCGGGCACGTTCGTCGACACGGCCGCTCGGCCGGCTGGTCGTCTGGGGCGTCGTCGCGGAGACCGGCCCGGGCGGCCCGCCACGTGGCGCGTTCGATGCCGAGGGCCTCGGTGTCGGCGCGGGTGACCGGCTGCGGCTCACCGAGGTCCAGCCGGCCGGCCGGCAAGCGGATGTCGTGGGACGCCTTCGTCCGCGGCCGGCCCGCGATCGTCGGCAGCACCGTCGTCCCGGCCGGGTGAGCGGCCTGCGCTAGCATCACCTCGTGACCCCACGCGACCGGCCCGGCCTGTCCGGCCTGACTCCCGACGACCTGCGAGCGTGGCTCGACGCGCGCGGTGAGCCGGCGTACCGGGCCCGCCAGATCGCGGACGCGGTCTGGCGCAACGGCGGCGTCGACGACGCCGCCACGATCCCGACGCTGCCGGCGCCACTGCGAACGGCGCTTGGCGAGGCCTTCCGTCTCGACACCGTGGCCGACACGGAGATCCGGCTGGCCGATGGTGGCCAGACCGAGAAGGCGCTGCATCGGCTCGACGACGGCGCTCTGGTCGAATCGGTGTTGATGCACTACCCGGCGCGACCGGGCAGTCGCGAGCGGCACACGCTGTGCATCTCGAGCCAGGCCGGCTGTGCCGTCGGCTGCCCGTTCTGTGCCACCGGGCGAACTGGGCTTCACGCGGGACCTCGACGCGGCCGAGATCGTGGACCAGGTCCGGCACGCGGCTCGGCGACTGGCGGCCGATGACCGCCGGCTGACGAACATCGTCTTCATGGGGATGGGCGAGCCGTTGCTCAACCTCGACCGGGTGCTGGCCGCGGTCGAGGCGCTCAACGATCCCGAGCGGTTCGGGCTCGGGGCGCGCCACATCACCGTCTCGACATCGGGCGTCGTGCCCGGCATCCGCCGCCTGACCGCGCTCGGTCCGCAGTTCACCCTGGCGATCTCGCTGCACGCCGCCCGCGACGCCCTGCGCGACGTCCTCGTGCCGCTGAACCGACGCTGGCCGGTCGCGACGGTCGTCGACGCCGCCCGTGCTCACGCGACGGCGACCGGACGACGCATCACGTACGAGGTCACGATGATCGGCGGCGTCAACGACACCGAGCTCGACGCCGCCGCCATGGCCGACCTCCTGCGCGGCGACCATGCCCACGTCAACCTCATCCCGATGAACCCGGTCGCCCACACGCCGTGGACCGCGAGCCCGATGCCGGTCATCGAGCGGTTCGCGGCCACGCTCCGTGGCGCCGGCATCGGCACGACGATCCGACGCAACCGCGGCCAGGAGGTCGGGGCGGCCTGCGGCCAGCTCGCGGCCGAGCGCGCCGGCGAACCGGCCGCGCCGACCGTCGCCCGCCGGCGCGAGCGTCTCGAGATGGCCAGCGCCGCGGCCCTGCGTGGCGAGCGCAGCCACGAGCCGGTCCCCGCCGGGGTGGGTGAGTAGCCGTGGCCGACGGTCGCGCGCGGGTCGCCGCGAGCATCCTCGATTCCGACCTGTCGAACCTCGCCTACGCCGTGCGTCGGGTCCAGAAGTCCGGGGCGGACCGGGTCCACCTCGACGTCATGGACGGCCACTTCGTCCCGAACCTGACGTTCGGCGCGAAGACGATCAAGCACCTGCGCCCGCGGACGGAGCTGCCGTTCGACGCCCACCTGATGATCAGCGAGCCAGGCCGCTACATCGAGGAGTACCTCGATGCCGGCTGCGACTCGATCACGTTCCACGTCGAGATCGAGGAACCCATCGCCCCGACCCTGCGCGCCATCCGCGAGGCGGGCCGGGCGGCCGGCCTCGCCGTCAAGCCCGGGACACCGCTGTCGGCGCTCGAGCCCTACGCCGAGCTGGTCGACATCGTCCTGGTCATGACCGTCGAGCCCGGCTTCGGCGGGCAGTCGTTCATGAAGGACGTGGCCCGGGACAAGCTGCTGCCCGCGCGGGAGGTCCTGCGCCACAAGGCCCACGGCGGCGAGGTCCACGTGGACGGCGGGATCAACCGCGAGACCGCCGAGTTCGCCGGCGCTCTCGGCGTCGACGTGCTCGTCGTCGGGTCGGCGCTGTTCATCAAGGGCCACGACATGGGCCGCGAGATCCGGCTCATCCGGGCCCTGGCCGACGAGGGCTACCAGTTCGGGCTCAACGGTGGCGACCCGCCGATCCCGCGCGACCGGATGGTCCGCTTCACGAGCCTGCCGAAGCCGATCGCCCGTCGCCTGATGGACGAGATCGAGGCCGGCGGCATCCCCGTCGTCATGCTCCGCGGCGACGGTCAGATGAACCCCGATGGCGTGCGCGACTTCGACCTGCTCGTGCCGGCCACGGTCGAGGCGCTCGTCACGGAGCGCCACGCGTCGGCGCGCGACGCCTACCAGGCCGAGGCCGAAGCCTGGCGGGTCGCGTTCATCCGCGAGCACGGCGTCATCGAGCCCCGAACCCTGCCGTGAGGGCCGTCCTCCAGCGGGTCTCGCGGGCGTCGGTGCGTGGCCGGGGACGAGGTGCTCGGGACCATCGACGACGGCCTCGCGATCCTGCTCGGCGTCGGGCCCGACGACACCGAGGTCGTCGCCGACGACCTCGCCCGCAAGGCCGCCGAGCTGCGCATCTTCCGCGACGACGAGGGCCGGACGAACCGGTCGCTACTCGACGTCGGTGGGTCGGCGCTCGTCGTGTCGCAGTTCACGCTCTACGCCGACACGCGGCGCGGTCGTCGGCCGGGGTTCATCGGCGCCGCGCCACCCGAGCTCGCCGAACGGCTGTATGAGCGCTTCGCGACCACGCTCCGGAGCCTCGGCGTCACGGTCGCGACGGGCCGCTTCGGCGCGGAGATGGCGGTCGAGCTCGTGAACGACGGGCCATTCACGATCTGGCTCGATACGGACGCGCTCGGATGACCGGCGCTCCGGCCCTGCGCTTCGGGATGTTCCTGAGCCAGGCCGGGACGTTCATGGACGTCGGTCCTCGACGACTTCGTCCAGGCCGAGGAGCTCGGGTTCGACCACGCCTGGCTGGTCGATCATCTCGTGGACACCGATGGGGCGCCCGAGGACGGCTGCCTCGAGGGCTGGACGCTGCTGGCCGCGATCGCCGCCCGGACCGAGCGGATCCGGCTCGGCGTCCTGGTGTCGAGCAACACGTTCCGGCATCCGGCGCTGTTGCTGAAGGAAGCGGTCACCGTCGATCACATCAGCGCGGGGACGGGTGATCCTGGGCATCGGGACCGGCTGGCACGAGGACGAGCATCGCCGCTACGGCATCGACCTGCCGGCGCCCGCCGAGCGGGTCGACCGGTTCGAGGAGGCCGTCGAGTGCATCAGCCTGCTGATGGGCCAGGAGCGCACGACGTACCACGGGCGCCACTACCAGCTCGAGGACGCGCGGCTCGAGCCACGACCCGTGCAGCAGCCGCGGATCCCGATCCTCATCGCGGCCCACCGACCGCGGATGCTGCGCATCGCCGCGCGGTACGCCGACCAGTGGGACACGTTCGCCGCGATCGCGGGGACCGCGACGGACGGGGTCGAGGCGGAGATCGCGGAACGGATCGCGGCGCTCGACGAGGCCTGTCGCTCGATCGGGCGGGACCCCGCTGCGATCCGGCGGTCGACCTGGGCCACGAGCGCGGCGTTGCGCTCGCCCGAGGCCTACCTCGACTTCGTCCGGCGCCACTACCGGCTGGGCTTCACGGACTTCTCGACGGTCCGCCCGGCGGCCGGCGACGACGGGGTCCTGCGGGCGATCGCGCGGGACATCATCCCCGAGCTACGGGCTGGCCGGCTGCTCGACTGAGTACTCCCCGGGCAGACGAAGACCGGCCGTTCGTCACGGCCGGTCCGGGGGCGGCGCGCCGCGGGTTACTTCTCGGACTTCGTCAGCGTGCGGCGGCAGCGGGTGCAGACGAGCGCCCGGGTCGGGACGCCCTTCTGGTCGATGACGAGCGGCTGGAGATTCGGCTGCATCCGGCGATGCGCCCGGACGCGGTTCATCCCCGATGACTGGGGGTTGAAGCCGCCCATCGATGTCTTGCCGCAGAGAGCGCAGGCGCGGGCCATTCGTGGTCCTCAGGTTGGGATTTCAGAGGGGTTCGAGCTCGTGGGGCCCGAACGGAAGCGGTAGGATACCACACGGCCTCCGGCGCCCAGCCCGGTCGCCGCCCGACCCGCCGTGCGAGGAGGACGTCGCCCGCGTGCCACCCGACCAGACGACCGGCCGCTCGCTCGTCACTCGGCGGGCGATCGTGGATGTCGTTCGGAACGCCACCCTCGGCTCCTACGGCGTCACGGGCTTCGCCGGCGGTCCCTTGACCCGGCTGCTCGACCGCCTCGACCTCGCCCATCCGAGCCTGCAGGTCCGCCTCGACGGCGGCCTCGATCTCGAGCTCGACCTCGATGTCGCCCTTGGCGTCCCCGTCGCCGAGGTCGCCCGACAGGTCGACTCCGCGATCCGGTACGCCGTCCGACGGACCCTCGACCTCGAGGTGACGCGCCTCGTCATCCACGTCGGCGGACTGCGCGTGCAGCCGGCGGGCGAGCCGCCGACGGTGGTCCCGGCCGACCCGACCGCGATCCGGCCACGGGACCTCGCCGACAGCGGGACGGACGTCGCCTGATGCGGCGCCGGGCCTGTGACGGGGCCGGGCTCCTGGAGGCGTTTCGGGCCGCGGTGGCCAACCTCGAGATGCATGTCGACGAGATCAACAGCCTGAACGTCTACCCGGTCCCCGACGGCGACACGGGTTCGAACATGTTCGCGACGGTCCGGGCGGCGCTCGACGAGGCGGAGTCGGTCGCGGGCCAGCCGGCCGACCGGATCGCCGCGGCGATCAGCTTCGGGGCGCTGATGGGCGCGCGCGGCAACTCGGGCGTCATCACGAGCCAGATCTTCCGGGGCATGGCCGAGGCACTCGGCGGGAAGCGGCGGTTCAACGGCCTCGACCTGGCCCATGCCCTGTCCGAGGGGACGAGGACCGCGTACGGCGCCGTGGCGAAGCCGGTCGAGGGAACGATCCTGACCGTCATCCGCGAGTCGGCCGAGGCTGCCGTCACGCCGCCGAACACGACGACGACCTGGTCACCGTCCTGACCGCGACGGTCGACGCCGCCGAGAAGTCGGTCGCACGGACGCCGACGCTCCTGGCGATCCTGCGCGAGGCGGGGGTCGTGGATTCCGGCGGCCAGGGCGTCTACCGGCTCTTCCAGGGCGCCCTGTTGCACCTGATCGGGCAGACACCGGCCACCGCAGCACAAGGCGCCGGCCCGGGTCGGCCCGGCGCCGTCGACCCTGGTCGCGCATGCGGACGAGGGGTTCGGCTACGAGACGATGTACCTGCTCCAGGCCGCCCCCGGCCGGCCGCTCGACGTGGACCGGATCCGCGGGTACCTCGAGTCCATCGGCGAATCCGTGCTCGTCGCGGGCGACGCCCATGCCCTCAAGATCCATGTCCACAACGAGCGGCCCGACGACGTCATCGGGTTCGGGCTGACCCAGGGCTCCCTGAGCAAGATCAGCGTCGAGAACCTCGACAACCAGGCCCGCGACGTGCGCGAGACCCGGGCCGCCGAGTTCACCGCCGACCCGGGCGGGGCCGTCCATCCGGACCGGAATGGCGCGGGGACGCTGAGCGCCGCGAGCGCGACGCTGCCGCTCGGGGTCATCGCGGTCGTCGCCGGCGAGGGTCTCGCGGCCATCTTCCACGACTTCGGCGTCGCGGCGGTCGTGCAGGGCGGCCAGAGCTCGAACCCGAGCACCGGTGAGCTGCTCGAGGCGGTCGAGCGCGTCGACGCCCGCGAGGTCCTGCTCCTGCCCAACAACCCGAACGTGGTCCTCGCCGCGCGCCAGGTCGCCGGGATGACGGAGCGGACGGTCGCCGTCGTCCCCACCCGCAACGCCGCCGAGGGCTTCGCGGCCCTGCTGGCGCTCGATCCGACGCTCGACGCGACCGCCAACGCCGGCCCGATGACCGAGGCCGCGCGAGCGATCCAGACCGTCGTCGTCACCGAGGCGGTGCGCGACGCGACGATCGGTGGCAGGAAGGTCAAGCGCGGCCAGACGATCGCCCTCGATCCGGACGACGGCCTCATCGCCGTCGATCGCGACCGCGGCAAGGCGGTCCTCGCGGCGATGCAGGCGCTCGCGCCGGGCTACGAGCTGGTCAGTCTCTTCTACGGCGACGGCGCGGACCTGGCCGAGGCCGAGGGCATGGCCCAACGCATCGGCGAGCTGATCCCCGGTATCGAGGTCGAGGTCCGCCACGGCGGCCAGCCCTACTACCGGTACCTCATCTCGGCCGAGTAGGGCGGTGGCCCGGGCGACCGCTCCGACGCCGGCACCGCCGGTCGACCCGGTCGAGTTGCTCTCGACCCCGCTGGGAAAGTCCGGGCTCGGGGCCGCCGCGACGCTCCGGAAGGCCGGGATCCGGCTGGGGCTGTACGACGTCCGCGACCTGCTCTTCCACCTGCCCCGACGCTACGACGACCTGCGCGAGATGCAGCGCCTCGGCGACCTGGTCTGGACGGAGCCCGGGACCGTCGTGTCCGCGCGGGTCCGGGTCGCAGAGGTCCGCGTCGAACCGACGTTTCGGCGCCGCGTCCAGCGGACGATCGCGACGCTCGAGGACGAGACCGGCAGGATGGACGCGACCTGGTTCGGGCGTCGGTACATCGAGCGCCGCCTCAAGGTCGGCGGCGAGGTCGTCGTGTCCGGCAAGGTCAAGCGCTTCGGCCGGACGCTGACGTTCGACAACCCGGAGTTCCAGACCGTCGCCACCGAGGGCGCCGAGGTGCTGCACGCCGGTCGCATCGTGCCGGTCTATCGCCTGACGGCCGGGCTGACCGCCGCGCGCCTGCGGACCGCGATCCGGGAGGCGCTCGACCGTGTCGGGGACGCGTATCCCGAGTACCTGCCGGCTCGCCTGCGCGAGGCGGAAGGCCTGACGGGCATCGCCGGTGCGCTCGAGGAGGCGCACTACCCGGCGCACCTTCGAGGGTCGTGACGCGGCGCTCCGTCGGTTGGCGTTCGATGAGCTGCTGGCGCTCCAGATCGGCATGGTCGCCCGGCGACGGCAACGCGCCCGGGCCGCCGCACCGGCGATCGCCATCGCGGATGCGGAGGACGGCGCGATCCGGGCCGCGCTGACCGAGGCGCTCGCCGGTCGGGTCGGCCACGCGATCGCGCTGACCGACGACCAGGAGACGGCGTCGTCGGCCATCCGGGCGGACCTGGCGCGCTCGACGCCGATGCTTCGCCTGCTCCAGGGCGACGTCGGGTCGGGCAAGACCGCGGTCGCGGCCTATGCGCTGGCCGCCACGGCCCGGGCCGGCCTGCAGGGCGCCCTGCTCGCCCCGACCGACTTGCTGGCGCGCCAGCACGTCGAGACGGTCGGCGCCTTGCTCGCCGAGCTCGGGATCGGGGTCACGCTGCTCACCGGCTCGCTCAAGGCCGACGCGCGGATCGAGTCCACGAGGCCATCGCGTCCGGCCAGGCGACGGTCGTCATCGGGACGCACGCCCTCATCTCGGAGGCGGTGTCGTTCCGCGACCTCGGGCTGGTCGTCATCGACGAGCAGCATCGCTTCGGGGTGAACCAGCGCGATGCCCTCGAGGCCAAGGCCGGCGGGCGTCCGCCGCACGTCCTGCTGATGACCGCGACTCCCATCCCGCGCACGTTGGGGCAGGTCCTCTACGCGGACCTGGACGTCTCGGACCTGCGGACCCCGCCGGCCGGTCGGGTGCCGATCCGGACCGGGATCCGGCGACCGGACGACCTCGAGGGGACCTGGCAGCGGGTCCGCGCCGAGGCTGCGGCCGGCCATCGCATCTTCGTCGTGGTGCCGCTCATCGACGACACCGGGGCCGAGACCGAGGGCGCGGTCGCCGCCGAGAGCGAGGCCGTCCGCCTGGGCGAGCTGCTGGCGCCGCTCCGGGTGGGCCTGGTCCACGGCCGGATGAAGGCGGCCGCCCGAGATGCGGAGATGACCCGGTTCCGCGACGGCGAGCTCGACGTCCTCGTCGGCACCACGGTCGTCGAGGTCGGCGTGGACGTGCCCGAGGCCACGATGATGGTCATCGAAGGCGCCGACCGGTTCGGGCTGGCCCAGCTCCACCAGCTCCGTGGACGGGTCGGTCGCGGGTCGGTCGAGTCGTTCTGCGTCCTCGTCTCCGACTCGACCGACGAGGTCGCCCAGGCGCGCCTGAAGGCGGTCGCGGAACTGCGCGACGGTTTCGAGCTGGCGGAGCGCGATTTCGCGTTGCGCCGTGAGGGCAACGTCCTCGGCCTGGAGCAGAGCGGTTTGCCCCAGTTGCGGGTCGCGTCGCTCCAGGACAAGGCCCATCAGGAGCTGGCCGTGCGGGCTCGCCGCTACGCCGAGGCGCTCCTCGACGAGACCGGGCGACTCGCCCCGGAGGCGGTCGCGCTCGACCGTGAACTCGAGGTCGGCTGGCTGGCGCGGGTCGCATCCGGTTCGGGCGACGACGCGGACGAGGCCGCCTGACCGGTGCCTGACGCCGGGCGCGTCATCGCGGGTCGGGCGCGCGGCATCCGCCTCGCCGGCCCCGGCGGCGACACGCGGCCGATGGGCGACCGCGTCAAGCAGACGCTGTTCGCGATCCTCGAGCCGGACCTTCCCGACGCGCGTGTCCTGGACCTCTTCGCCGGGAGCGGCGCGGCGGGCATCGAAGCGCTGTCGCGCCTGGCCGCCGAGGTCACGTTCGTCGAGCGCGACCCCGCGGCGATCCGGATGATCCACGCCAACCTGGACAAGGCGCACCTGTCCGGACCGGGCGTCCGGACCGTCGGGACGGACGTGCGGCGCTGGCTGGCGGACGGCGCGCGTGCCGCGGAGTCCCCGTACGACATCGTGATCGTCGACCCGCCGTACAAGGACGCCGAGCTGATGGCGTCGGCGCTCGAGGCCGTGGAACCGCTGGTCCGGGCGGGCGGGCGGGTCGTGGCCAAGCACGCGACGCAGACCCCGCCGCCGGCGGTGGTCGGGCTGCTAGCATCGGAGCGGGAGCGCCGCTTCGGGGAGACGACGCTGACCTTCTACCGGCGCTCGGAGGGGCCATGAACATCGCGGTCTACCCCGGCTCGTTCGACCCGATCACGAACGGCCACCTCGACGTCATCGGCCGCGCGGCCACCGTCTTCGAGCACCTGATCGTGGCCGTGCTGGCCAATCCCCGCAAGACGCCGCTCCTGCCGGTGGACACGCGGATCGCGATCATCCGCGACGCCCTCGAGCGCAGCGGGGCCGACCGGTCGGCGATCGAGATCGCGTCCTTCGAC
The DNA here is from genome assembly GCA_963776545.1 of uncultured Chloroflexia bacterium. Taxonomy (GTDB): domain Bacteria; phylum Chloroflexota; class Limnocylindria; order Limnocylindrales; family CSP1-4; genus SPCO01. Next base: position 27,566 of record CAVZND010000008.1, read on the forward strand.
GGCCTGACTGTCGACTTCGCCCGCGCCCGCGGCGCTCGCGCCATCGTCCGGGGATTGCGCGCCATCAGCGACTTCGAGGTCGAGATGCAGCTGGCCCACAACAACCGCGTCCTGGCGCCGGAGATCGACTCCGTGTTCTTCATGACGTCGGTCGCCAACGGTTACGTCAGCTCGAGCCTCGTCAAGGAGATCGCGACCTTCGGCGGGGACGTCTCGTCGATGCTCCCGGCGGCAGCCGCGGAGGCCCTTCGCGAGGCGGTCCGGAGGCCCTGAGCGGCGGTCCGCGTGCCATACTGGCGGGGACGCGAGCCGGGTCGCGACCGCCGAGCCAGGAGGGCAATCCGATCGACATCATCTTCCTCGTCGAGCGCCTGGAATCGCTCATCGCGAACGGGAAGAAGCTCCCCCTGACGACGAATGTCGTGGTCGACCAGAACGCGGCCCTCGGCCTCATCGACGAGCTGCGTGTCGCTGTTCCCGAGGAGGTCCGCGCGGCCAAGCGGATCAACGCCGAGGGCGAACGGATCATCGAGAAGGCGCAGGACGAGGCGGAGCGGATCGTCGCGAAGGCGCAGGAGCAGGCGGCCTTCCTCATCGACGAACGCGGCCTCACGCAGGCGGCCGAGGTGGCGAGCCAGGAGATCATCGGAGACGCCCATCGCGACGCCGACGAGATCCGCCGCGGCGCCGACGAATACGCGGTCAGCGTGCTCGTCGGTCTCGAGGGCGACGTCGTCAAGACGCTCCAGAGCATCAAGAAGGGGATCGCGATGCTCGACGAGCGACGGGCCGACCTGACCGCCGAGCCTGAGCCGGAGCCGCTCGATGACGCGTGGGAGCCCGAGACCGAGGACGCCTCCGAAGCCATCCGGCCATGACCTCGAGCTCGCCGGACGAGCCGTTCGTCTGGAACGTGGCCGGGCTCCTTCGCGGCGAGCCCGGCGCGCACCGCGACTACGACATCGGCGACACGAGCATCGAGCTGCCCGAGGACCTCACGCTCGCAGCGCCGATCGCCGGCCACGTCCGGCTCTCCCGGACGAACCGCGGGGTCCTCGCGGACGCGGACCTGCGGACGTCACTCGCCATGGAGTGCGTCCGCTGCCTGCGCCCGGCGGTGATCCCGCTGGACCTGCGGCTGACCGAGGAGTTCCTGCCGTCCATCGACATGGTGAGTGGCGCTCCCGTCCCGATCGCGGACGAACCTGACGCCCCACGCCTGACCGACCACCACGAGCTCGACCTCTCGACGCCGGTGCGCGAGGCGATCTCGCTGGCCGAGCCGATCGCCCCTCTCGACCGGCCGGACTGCCCGGGGTTGTGCATCGTCTGCGGCGAGCCGCTCGACGAGGGCGTGCACGACCATCCGGCCGACGACATCGACCCTCGCCTCGAAGCGCTGCGCGCCTTCCGGCCCGACGACGCGTGACGATGAGGGCGGTTTCACGGTAGACTCCGCCGTCGGCGTGGCGCCGTGCCCCGGCCATCCGCACGAACGCGGCCACGTCGCATGAACCGATCTGACAAGGAGCCCTCGACCTCATGGGTGTACCCAAGCGTCGCGTCTCGCATGCCCGACAGGGTGAGCGCCGCTCGCATCTCGCGATCGACCTGCCGAACCTCGAGGAGTGCCCGCACTGCCACGAGATGAAGCAGCAGCATCACGTCTGCCCCAACTGCGGGTACTACCAGGGCCGTCAGGCCATCATCCTCAAGCCCGCCGGCGACGACGCCGCACGCTGATCCCATGACGGAGCCGCGGTCCGCCCCGTCCGAGGCGCGGTCCGCTGGCGTCCGCGTCGCCGTCGACGCGATGGGCGGCGACCACGGTCCTGCCGAGATCGTGCCAGGCGTGCTCGACTTCGCCCTCGCGCATCCCGACGATCGGCTCGCCCTGGTCGGGGACGAGGCGACGCTGACCGGCATCGCCCGGACCCTGCCCGCCAACGTGTCGATCGTCCACGCGTCGCAGGTGGTCGAGATGGACGAGCACCCCGCTCTTGCCCTGCGCGAGAAGAAGGATTCCTCGATCCTCGTGGCGACCGACCTGGTCCGGCGGGGCGAGGCCGATGCGGTCATCACCGCCGGGCATACCGGGGCCGGGATGGCCGCGGCGGTCCTGCGGTTGGGCCGCCTGCCCGGCGTCGACCGGCCGGCGCTGGCCGTCCAGATGATCACGAGCAGCGGGCCGATGGTCCTGCTCGACATCGGCGCCAATCCGGACTCCACCTCCGAGAACCTGGTCCAGTACGCGCAGATGGGCGCGATCTTCGCGGAGCGCGTCCTGGGCGTGGCCCGCCCCCGCGTCGCGCTCCTCTCGATCGGCGAGGAAAAGGGCAAGGGCGACGCCCGGATCACCCGCGCGACCGAGCTGCTCGACGCGACGGACCTGCACTTCCTGGGCAACGTCGAGGGCAAGGACCTGACCACGCATCCGGCCGACGTGGTCGTCTGCGACGCGGTCCTCGGCAACGTGGTCATCAAGTTCTTCGAAGGCCTGTCCGGCTTCATCTTCGACCTGTGGCGAGCGGAGTTCCAGCGGGACGTCCGTGGGCGCCTGGCCTACGGCCTGATGAAGCCCGGCGTCGATCGGATCCGCGACGTCTTCGACTACGAGCGACTCGGTGGCTCGCCGCTCCTCGGGGTCAAGGGGACCGTGATCATCACCCACGGTCGGGCGAAGCGCCGGATGATCGGCTTCGCCTGCGAGGTGGCGGCCACGACCGCCCGCCAGCGCGTGCCCGAGCTGATCGCGGAGTCGCTCGCCGGGCCGGCCGCGCCGGCCGCGCCGGCCGACATCGAAGAGGAGGCCGTCTCGTGAGCGGTCCCGAACTGACGGTCGGCACCTCGGTCATCGCCGAGCTGGTCCGGCTCGCCGCCCTCGAAGTGCCCGGGGTCGCGCGGGTCGGGCGGGGCGGGGCACTGTGGCGGCGAGCGCTCGGCGGGCGGGCCGTCACCGTCCGGCGGCGTGACGACCAGGTCCTCGTGCGTCTCTGGATCGTGGCACGGCCGGGCCAGGCCCTCGGGCCGCTGACGCGTCAGGTCCGGACCGCGGTGAGCGCGACCGTCGAGCGCTTGCTGGGTCTCGATCTCGGCTCGGTCGTCGTGCTGGTCGACGGTGTCGGGGGCTGACCGGGTCCGAGGGCGACGGACCGGGCGGCGCCTGGCGCTCTCGGCGGTCTTCGAGGCGGACTTCGGGCAGCGCACCGCGGACGCGGTCCTGGAGCGTCATCTGGCCGAGGAGGAGCGCGATCCGGCAGCCGCCGCCCTGGCCCGCGAGCTCGTCGCCGCCGTCATGGCGCATCGCGATTCGATCGACGCGGAGATCGCCCGACGGGCTCCCCAATACCCCGTCACGGGGCTCGCCCGGATGGACCGCGCGCTCCTCCGTACCGCCATTTCCGAGGTGCTACACTCCGGCACGCCGGCCCGGGTGGCCATCGCGGAGTGGGTCGAGCTGGCACGCACCTACAGTGGAGACCCGATGCGACGCCTCATGAACGGCGTCCTCGGGAACATCGCAGCGGAGCCCAGCGGGCCGTCGGGATAACCGAACTCCGAGGAGGGAGTCAGTGGCAACCACGTACGAGCGCCTCAAGAAGATCGTCGTCGAGCAGCTCGGCGCCGATGAAGATGAGGTCAAGCCGGAAGCGTCGTTCGTCGACGACCTGAATGCCGACTCGCTCGACCTGGTCGAGCTCATCATGAGCCTCGAGGAGGAGTTCGGGACCGAGATCTCGGACGAGGATGCCGAGAAGATCCGCACCGTCCAGGACGCCGTCGACTACATCGACGAGCGCTCGGCCTAGCCCGGCGCAGGCGGGCGTGGTGCGTCACGCCCAGGCCTTCGCGTCACGCCTCGGCCTTCCGATCCGCGACCAGGGTCTGCTCGAGCAGGCCCTTGTGCATGCCAGCTGGCTGCACGAGCACCCCGACGACGCGCCCGGCCACAACGAGCGCCTCGAGTTCCTCGGTGACGCCGTCGTCAACCTGATCATCTCCGAGGCGCTGTACACGCGCCACCCGGACGACGACGAGGGCGACCTGTCGGCGCGGCGGGCGGCCATCGTGTCCACGTCGGGCCTCGCGCGGCTGGCCGGTCGCATCGACCTGGGTTCCGCGCTGCTCCTGGGTGAGGGGGAGTCCCGGCGAAGCGGCCGACGCCGGCCGACGCTGCTCGCGTCCTCGTTCGAGGCGCTGGCCGGGGCGCTCTACCTGGACCTCGGATTCGAGCCGGTCCGTGACTGGCTCCTGGCCCTCGCCGAGCCCGAACTGGCCCTCGAATTCGCCGATCCTGTCACTCAAGAGTCCGAAGAGTCGGTTGCAGGAATACACACAACAGCATTCCGGTGGCCGACCCTCGTATCACATGGTCCAGGTGAGCGGGCCCGACCACGAGCGGATCTTCCGGATCGAGGTCAGCGTCGATGGGGTCGTCCTCGGCGTCGGCGAGGGTCCGTCGCGTCGCACGGCCGAGACGGCGGCCGCGTCCGAGGCGGTGGAGCGGCTGTGGGCCGCCGCCCGCTCCGAGTCGATCGGCGCATGAACGGCAACGGATCGAACGGCTCGAACGGCTCCAACACCCCGACCGGCTCCGCCATGGCCGCCCCGCCGCGCCTCCTGGCCCTGCGCCTGCAGGGCTTCAAGTCGTTCGCCGAACGGACGAACGTCGAATTCGGCGGCGGGATCAGCGCGGTCGTCGGACCGAACGGTTCGGGCAAGAGCAACCTCGCCGACGCGTTGCGCTGGGCGCTCGGCGAACAGGGCCGGGCCCTCCGCTCGCGCAAGGCCGAGGACGTCATCTGGGCGGGCTCGGACCGGCGGGCAGCCCAGGGCATGGCCGACGTGACGCTCGTCGTCGACAACGCGGACGGCCTGCTGCCCGTCGACTTCTCCGTCCTCGAGCTCGGACGGCGCCTCTACCGCTCGGGCGAGAACGACTACCTGCTGAACAAGCAGCGCATCCGCCTGCGCGACCTGGTGGACCTGCTCGACGCCGCGCACCTGGCGGACAACGCCTTCCTGTTCATCGGCCAGGGCATGGTCGATCAGGCCCTTGCGCTCCGTCCGGAGGAGCGCCGGCCGCTGTTCGAGGAGGTCGCCGGGGTCCGCCGCCATGAGCGACGCCGGCGACGGGCCCAGGACCAGCTGGTCGAGTCGGAGGCGAACCTGGCCCGGGTCGAGGACATCGTCGCGGAGTTGCGCCCGCAGGCCCGTCGGCTGGCCGCCCAGGCGGAGCAGCAGGCGAGCCGTGAGTCGACCGCGGACGAGCTCGCCGCGGCCGTCCTGCTCGCGGCCCATGCGCGCTGGTTCGAGGCCGCCGCGCGCGTGCGCGTCGCCTCTGCCCGGCGGGAGGCGGCCCGGGTCGACACCGACCGGGCGATGGCCGAGATGGAGGCCGCGGAGTCGGCTGCGGCGGTCCTCGCGGACGCACTCGGAGCGCGGGCGACTGCCGAGCGTGAGCGGCGGGAGATCCACGATGCGGCGCGCGCGTCCCTGACGGCCGTCCAGCTGCGCGATGCGCGGCTGGCCTCGGACGCGGAGTCCATCGACCGTGACCGGCGACGCCTCGCGACCGAACGGGCGACTGCCGAGTCGGAAGTGGCAGCCGGCCGGCGCGTGATGGCCGCACCGGTGCCGGTTCGCGACCTGGACCTGGAGGCGGCGCTGACCGAGGCCGAGCGAGCCCTCGCGGACGCGCTGGCGGAACTCGCCGGACTGCGTGCCGCCAAGCGGGCCCAGGGCGAGGAACTCGCGGCCGTCCGTCGGGCCGCCGCCGCCCGCCAGGCCGAACTCGAGACGGCCCGTCGACGGCTGGCCGACGTCGCCCGGCGCGCCGGCGAGGAATCCGATCGGGCCACCGCCGCCGAGGCGACCCGCGCCGAGCGTGCGGCGGCCCTCGCACAGGTCGAGGCCCGGCACGCGGCCGCGATCGCCGCCGAGACGGCCGCCGTGACGGCCCGGGAGTCGGCCCGGCAAGCCGTCGAGACCAGCGAGGCGACTCGGTCCGCCGCGGAGGCTCGGGTCGCCGCGGGCGAGGCGGCCCTGTCATCGGCCGTCGCGCGACGGGACGCCATCGCGGCGCGTCTCGCCGAGGAGGAGGAGCGCGGCATCGCGAAGGCGGCGCGGCGCTCGGGCGGCCGTCGCCTGGACGAGGACCTGGTCGTCGATCCGGCACTGCGGGCGGCGGCCGAGACGGCCCTCGCCGAGCTCGCCCGCGGCTATGTGGTCAAGGCCGCTGCCGTCCCGGGCATCGCGGGCGAACGAGGCGCGTTGATCGTCGAGGAGCGGGCCAGCGCCGCCCCATCGGTGGCCCAGGCCGACGCCCGCGAACGTCGCTTCCGGGATGCGCTTGCCGGCGTCGGTGGCGGTCTACTGTCCGACGCCATCCGTCGCGACGGCACGGGCGCCGCGTCACGCCTCCTGGCCCGAACGGCCTGGGTGCCGGACCTCGCGGCCGGGATGGCGATCCAGGCGTCGCTGCCGCCCGGCTGGACGATCGTGCCTCGCGATGGCTCGGCCGTCCTGTCGGAGCTCGCGGTCACGCTCGGGACCGGCGAATCGGTCCTCGAGCGACGGGCGGAGGCGACCCGCCTCGCGACCGAAGCGGAGCGACTCGGCACCGAGCTGGACGGCCTGCGCGCGGCTGCCGCGGAGGCCGCGGACGCGGCCGCCCGAGCCCGAGCCAGCCTGGAGGCGGCCCGCGGCGAGGAGGCACGAGCCGGGGCGGTTCGCCGCGAAGTCGAGACCGAGGAGCGCGTCGCCGCCCGCGACCTGGAGGGGCTCGTCCGGGAGGCGGCCTGGGCCACGGCCCAGGCCGAGCGACTGCAGCACGAGCATGAGCGGGCCGTCGCCGCCCTGGCCATCCTCGAGGCGGCCGACGCCGGATCGGGCGACCGCGTCCCGCCGGAGGCGATCAGCGCCGACGAGACGGACGCCGTCGAGGCCTGGGAGCGCCGCGCCGCCGAGCTACGGGCGCGTCGCGACCGACTCGCCGAGGACGCGTCGACCCGGGACGCCGCGCGCCGCGACGCCGAGGCGCGCCGAGCGAGGGCCGATGCCGCCACCGGCATCGCCGAGGAACGCATGGGCCGTGCCGACCGCGAGCTGGCGGGACTCGACGAACGGGTTCGAACGCTTGCGGCCGAGCGGGACGCGCATCGGATCGAGCTGGCCGACGCGACGGCGGCCGAAGCGGCCGCGCGCGAGGCGCTGGCGGCGACCCACGCCGCGGACGCCGCGGAACGCGACCGGCTGGCGGCGGCCGAGCGGGAAGCCGCGGGCACTCGCGAACGGCTCCGCGCGACCGACGAGCGGCTGCGGATCGCCGACCGCGACGACCTGGAGGCCCGCCTCGGGCTCGACTCCCTGCGCGAGGCGGTCCTTGTCGAGCTGGCCGGCCTCGGCGAGCTCGGGATCGAGCGCCTGGCAGCGGCGGCCGGCATCGCCGGCGACGACGGCCCGCTTCACCGGCCCGTGCTCGGTGCGGAGGGCGCCCACGACGTACCTGACGACGACCTGGAAGCGGCGCTCGAGAGCGAGCTCGAGGTGGCACTGGATCGCGCTGCGACCGTGTGGTCCGCGGCGGCGCCGACCGAGCCGCCACCGAGTGCGATCCGGCTCGGCCAGCTTCGGCGCCGGTTCCACGAGCTCGGCGCGACGAACCCCTATGCGGTCGAGGAATACGCCGAACTGCGCCAGCGCCTGGAGACGCTCGAGGCCCAGGGGACCGACCTGCGGACCGCCATCGCCCGGACGCGCGAGCTGATCGACGAGCTCGAGTCGATGATCACGGACCAGTTCACGACGACGTTCCAGGCCCTCGAGACGGCGTTCGCCGCCCGATTCGAGCAGCTCTTCGGCGGCGGGTTCGCCCGCCTCTCGCTCACCGATCCCTCCGACCTCGGCTCGACCGGCGTCGAGATCGTCGCCCGGCCGCCGGGCAAGAAGGCGCAGGCGCTGGCGATGCTCTCGGGCGGGGAGCGGGCCCTGACGGCGGTCGCGCTCCTGTTCGCCATGCTCGAGGTCCGGCCGGTCCCGTTCTGCGTGCTCGACGAGGTCGACGCCGCGCTCGACGAGGCCAACATCGGGCGGTTCGCCGAAGCCCTCCGAAGCCTGGCCGACGGGACGCAGTTCATCGTCATCACCCACAACCGGGGCACGATCGAGGCCGCCGACGCGCTCTACGGCGTGACGGTCGGCGATGACTCGGTCAGCCGGGTCATCAGCCTGCGACTCGATGAGGCACAGGCGCTGGCGGGGCGGCGCCGCAGCGAGCTCACGACGGCCGGCTGATGCCGTTCTGGCGTCGCCGTGGGGACGAATCCGCGGGATCCGAACCAGCGCCCGGCGACGTGCCGGAGCCCGAGGCCGTCGAGCCCGACTGGGAGCCCGACCCCGCGGACTTCGAGGACGACGCGGCCCTCGACGAGTCGTCCGCGGAAGACATCGCGCCGACCCACGAGCCTGCTGAGCCTGAGCCTGAGCCCGAGCCGATGGCGGTCGTCCCGCCCGCGCCGGTATCGGTCGCGTCCGAGCCCACCCCGCCCGACCACGTCGGGTCGCTCGACGAGGGCCTCGAACGGACGCGCAGCGGGTTCATGGCTCGACTGCGGGGCGTCATCGCGAGCGATCCGGCCGGCCCATCCTGGGACGAGGTCGAGGAGACGCTCATCTCCGGCGACGTCGGGGCCGAGTTGGCGATGAACATCGTCGACATGGCCCGTCTCCGGCAGGACCCCGGTGGCGCCCTGGCGTCGGTCCGGACCGAACTGGCGTCGCGGCTGGTCGCCCGCGACCTCGCCTGGGTGCCGAGTCATCGGTCGACGGGCAGCCCGGCGGTCATGCTCATCGTCGGCGTGAACGGGACCGGCAAGACGACGACGATCGGCAAGCTCGCGAGCCGATATGCCGCCAGCGGCCGGACCGTGATCCTGGCGGCCGGGGACACCTTCCGGGCCGCGGCCGTCGATCAGTTGCGCATCTGGGCGGATCGCGCCGGCGCGCAGGTCGTGGCCCATGCGCCCGGCGCCGATCCGGGGGCCGTCGTCTACGACGCCCTCGACGCGGCGGTCGCCCGAGGCGCGGACATCGTCATCGCCGACACCGCCGGGCGGCTGCACACGAAGTCGAACCTGATGGACGAGCTGACCAAGATCCGCCGGATCATCGACAAGCGACTGCCGGGCGCCAAGCCGGAGACCCTGTTCGTGCTCGACGCGACGACCGGGCAGAACGGCCTGGCCCAGGCGAAGGCGTTCCACGATGCGGTCGGCCTCACGGGCGTCGTCCTGACCAAGCTCGACTCCACCGCGAAGGGCGGCATCGTCTTCGCGATCGAGAACACCCTCAGGATCCCGGTCCGCTACGTGGGCGTGGGCGAGCAGGTCGGCGACCTGCTGCCGTTCGACCCCGACGGATTCGTGGCGGCGCTCTTCGCCTAGACGCCGGCCCGGCGCGCTCGTGCACCGGACCATCGGCCCAGCGGCGTCCCGAAGGACCCTGCGTTACACTGCGCACGCCTCGGTGCGTCAGAACCCGCGCACCACCCGGATCGACCGGCGTGCATCCTCACGGAGCCCGTCCGCCGACCCGGACCACCAGACCCAGGAGTCCCACCCGGACCATGTTCGACACCCTCAGCGAGCGGCTTCGAAAGACGCTCGGCACGCTCACCGGCCGCGGCCGGATCAGCGAGGCCGACGTCGATGCCGCGATGCGCGAGGTCCGCCTGGCCCTGCTCGAGGCGGACGTCAACTTCAAGGTGGTCAAGGACTTCGTCGCCCGCGTCCGCGAGAAGGCGGTCGGGGCGGACGTCCTGGCCAGCCTGACGGCCGGCCAGCAGGTCGTGAAGATCGTCAACGACGAGCTCGTCGACCTCCTGTCGGCGGGCGATCGCACGTTCCACCTGTCGGGCAATCCGGCGGTCGTGGCGATGGTCGGGCTCCAGGGCTCGGGCAAGACGACCTCCACCGCCAAGCTCGCCAAGCACGTCGTGAAACTCGGCCGCCGGCCGCTGCTCGTCGCGGCCGACCCGTATCGTCCGGCCGCCGCGGACCAGCTCGAGACCCTCGGCAAGAGCCTCGACATCCCGGTCTTCCGGCCGGCACCCGGCACGAGCGTGCCCGACATCGCCCGCCAGGGCGTCGAGGCCGCGAAACGCGAAGTGCGCGACGTCGTGATCCTCGACACGGCCGGTCGCCTCTCGATCGACGAGGCCCTGATGGCGGAGATCGCGGCGGTCAACGCGGCCGTCAAGCCGGTCGAGACGCTGCTCGTCGTCGACGCGATGACCGGCCAGGAGGCCGTCGGTGTCGCCCAGGCGTTCGTGGCGGCCGTCCCGGTGACCGGCCTGATCCTGACCAAGATCGACGGCGACGCCCGCGGTGGCGCCGCACTCTCCATCTCGGCCGTGACCGGCGTCCCCGTCAAGTTCCTCGGCACGGGCGAGAAGACCGACGCACTCGAGGTCTTCCATCCGGACCGGCTGGCGAGCCGGATCCTGGGCATGGGCGACATCCTGACGCTCGTCGAACGGGCGCAGGACACCTTCGATGCGAAGCAGGCCGCCACGCTCGAGGAGAAGCTGCGCAAGAACAGCTTCACGCTCGAGGACATGCTCGAGCAGCTCCAGCAGGTCCAGAAGATGGGCCCGATCGGCCAGGTCATGTCGATGATCCCGGGGATGGGCGGCATGGCCGGCGAAGCGCAGGCCGCGGTCGACCGCGGCGACCTCAAGCGGACCGAGGCGATCATCCGGGCCATGACCCCGGCAGAGCGCCGCGATCCGACCGTGCTCAACGGCTCCCGCCGCCGGCGCATCGCGGCCGGCTCGGGCACCAGCCTGCCCGATGTCAACCGACTCGTGAAACAGTTCAGCGAGATGCAGAAGCTCATGAAGCAGTTGTCCGGCGGCGGCCGGCGCGCCGCGCTCGGCGCGTTGGCCAACCGACGCTGACCAGGGGGTTCCAGACACCATGACCGACCAGGACCAGAGCCTTCAAGACGCCACGCAGGTGGTCGAGACCGCCGCGCCGCTGACGCCGGTGGCGCCGGTGGCCGGACCGCCGAAGGCGAGCCGCTCCCGCTGGGCCGTGGCCCTGGGCGCCGTCGCCGTCGTCACCATCCTGACGGCGGCCGTCGTGTACGCCCTCGTGGGACGCTCGCCCGATGCCACCGTGCTCGGCTACGTCCCGAGCGGCACCGTCGTGTACGGCGAAGTCCGCCTCGACCTGCCGGGCGACCAGCGCCGCGAGGTCGGCGAGTTCCTCTCGCACTTCCCGGGGTTCGCCGACCAGGCGGCCCTCGACACCAAGCTCGATGAGGTCCTGGACCGGCTGGTCTCCGACGCTTCCGACGGCAAGCAGACGTTCACCACGAACATCAAGCCCTGGTTCGACGGCGAGGTGGCGTTCAGCGCCGGCCCGCTGCCCGATCCGAAGACCTTCGCCTCGGGGAAGGAAGGGTCCGGGATGGACGCCGCGCGCGCCCTGGCCCTCCTGTCGGTCAAGGACGAGGCGCTCGCCCGGGCCTGGTTCGCGGACGCGTTCAAGCAGTCCGGCGCGACCACGACCACCGAGACCTACAAGGACGTGGAGTTGACCCTCTTCAGCGGCAAGGATGGCGGGCCGAAGGCCGCCTTCGCGATCCTCGATGGCAAGGTCGCGGTCGCAGGCGACGTCGCTTCTGTCAAGGCGGCCGTCGACACGAACGGGCACGGCGGCTTCGCCGAAGATCCCGACGCGAAGGCCGCCCTGGACGCCCCGACCGACGACCACATCGGCTTCGTCTATCTCGCGCTCGGCCCGATCCTGGACTGGTCGCAGTCGCTCGGCGAGGCGGTCACGGGTTCCTCGGTCTTCGGCGTCCCGGCCGCCGCGACCGACGCGTACACCAAGTTCGTCCCGTCGTGGACCGCCTTCTGGTTGCGGGTCGAGGGTGACGCGCTCGTCATGGAGGCGGCCGCGCCCAAGCCCGAGACGAACCTTGGGCCGACGAAGGACCGGACGTCCGAGGTCGCCGACCACGTCCCGGCCTCGGCGATCGCGCTCGTCGTCAACCACGACACCGGCGCGACGCTCAAGCAGGCACTCGACGTGTACAAGGCGTGAGGCGAGCCTCAAGGACGTCACGGACGCCATCGACAAGGGTCTCGGCATCCTCGGCGGCGCCGACAACGCCATCGGCTGGATCGGCGACACGGGCCTGGTCGTGAACCGGTCCGGCGAGGCGATCGAGGGCGGTCTCATCGTCCTGCCGACGGACGTCGAGGACGCCAAGCGCCTCTTCACGAGCATCCGGAACCTGGCCCCGCTCAGCGGGGTGGCCGGCGTGACGTTCCGCGACGAGGACTACCACGGCACGACGATCTCGGTCGCCTCGATCGATGTCGGTGCGGTCGCCGGCGACGCCGTCCCGATCCCGCTCGACAAGGTCGAGATCGCCTGGGCGGTCACCGACGAGTACGTGGTCCTCGGGACGGGTCCCGAGTTCGTGAAGCATGTCCTCGACACGACCGACGCCACGTCGCTCGGGTCGAACGACCGGTACGAGGCGCTCCTGGCCCGGGTCAAGGCCGGCACGGGCTCGGTGTTCGTCGACATCGCCGCGGTCCGCGACCACATCGAGGGCATGATCAAGAGCGGCGATGCCGCAGGCCTCAAGAAGTACGAGACCGACGTCAAGCCGTTCCTGGCCCCGTTCGATGCGCTGATCGCCTCGAACTCGGTCGGGGGCGACCTGAACAGGTCCACGATCGTCATCACCGTGAAGTAGGCGGAGGGGAGCCCCAGCTCCCCCCGCATGGCATCCGAAGGAGGAGCAGGAGCCACATGGCAGTCCGCATCCGGTTGACGCGCGTCGGCGCGACCAAGCAGCCGTCCTATCGCGTCGTCGTCGCCGACGGTCGCAGTGCCCGCGACGGCCGGGCGATCGAGACGCTCGGCCACTACAACCCGCGAACCGAGCCGGTCGAGTTCAAGGTCGACGAGGACAAGGCCAAGGCCTGGCTGGCGAAAGGCGCCCAGCCGTCCGACACCGTGCTCCGACTCTTCCGCCAGGCGGGCATCGTGCCCGCCGCCAAGTAGGGGACCGAGATGGCCGCGAAGGAACTGGTCGAGTACGTCGCCCGCGCGCTGGTCGACGACCCCGAGGCGGTGAAGGTCGAGGTCGTCCGCGAGGAGGGCGCGACCGTCATCGAGCTCCACGTCGCCGAGGACGACATGGGCAAGGTCATCGGCCGCAACGGCAGCGTCGCGAAGGCGCTCCGGACGCTGCTCAAGGTGACGGCCGCCCGCGACGGCGAGCCGGTCCAGCTCGAGATCCTCTGAGCGTCGACGAACCGCTCGTGGTCGCCCTCGTGCGGGGCGTCCACGGGCTCCGCGGTGCCGTCCGGGTCGAGGTCCTGACCGATCACCCGGAGCGCCGCTTCGTCCCCGGGGCGGTGCTGCACCGCGAGGGGACCGATGCATCCGCTGACGATCGCCACGGCCGAGGCCGTCGCCGACGGCCCGGGCTGGCGCCTGCGGTTCCGGGAGGTCGGGTCCCGGGACACCGCCGACCGGCTGCGCGGAGCGTACCTGCAGGCGGCGGTGGTGCCCGAGCTCGAACTGGGCCGCGGCGAGTACTACTGGCACGAGGTCATGGGCGTGACGGTCCGTGGCGTCGACGGCACCGAGCTCGGCACCGTGCGCGACGTCTACCGCATCGGCGAGAACGAGGTCTTCAGCGTCGAGGGCGGCCCGTTCGGTGCCTTCGACCTGCCCGCGGTCCGGGCGTTCATCCGGGTGTTCGCCCCGCGGCGTGGCGAGATCGTCGTGGACGCCGCGTCGCTCGACCTGCGGCCGCCACGCGTCCGGACGTTCGACCCGGATCGTCCGAGGGCGCCGCGCCGGACGTCGCGCCGCCCGAAGCCGGCGGCCCCGACCGCGACGGAGGCGCCGCCGACGGGGCTCGAGCCATGACCCTCGAGATCGACATCCTGACCCTCTTCCCGGCGATGCTCGAGGGGCCGTTGAGCGGCAGCATCCCGGCCCGCATCCAGGAGCAAGGACTGGCCGCGGTCCGGGTACGTGACCTGCGCGAGTGGGGGCTGGGCCGCCATCGGTCGGTCGACGACGCGCCGTACGGCGGGGGAGCGGGGATGGTCCTGCGCCCGGAGCCGGTCGCCGCCGCCCTCGACGAGATCCGCCGACCGGACTCGACGGCCATCCTCCTCGACCCGAGCGGCGAGGTCTTCCGCCAGGCCCGGGCGGCCGAGCTGGTGACGCACCCGCATCTCATCTTCATCTGCGCCCGGTACGAGGGCGTCGACGAACGGATCCGCTCGCTCGTCGACCTGGAGCTGTCGATCGGCGACTACGTGCTCACCGGTGGCGAACTTCCGGCCCTCGTCGTCATCGATGCGGTGCTGCGCCTCCTGCCCGGCGCCATCGACGAGGCCTCGACCGCCGAGGAGTCGTTCAGCGCCGGACTGCTCGAGTACCCGCAGTACACCCGCCCGCCGACGTTCCGGGGCATGGACGTGCCGGCCATCCTCACCTCCGGCGATCACGGCGCGGTCGCTCGCTGGCGCGAGACGCAGGCTCGTGCCCGGACCCGGGAGCGACGCCCGGACCTGCTCGACGACTGAGGCGGCCTGACGGCCGGGAGCCCGTGCTATACTCCGGCGCCGGTCGTCCCCCCACGACCACTCCGAACGCCCCAACCGCAGCTTCGGCTGCCACCGAGACCAAGGAACCGCCGCGTGAACGTGCTCGACGAGATCGTCAAGGATCAGCTCCGAACCGACCTGCCGGACCTGGCCACGGGTGACACCGTGAAGGTGTCGGCCAAGGTCGTCGAGGGCAACCGCGAGCGCATCCAGGTGTTCGAGGGGACCGTCATGCGGCTGCGCGGCGGCGGTATCACCCGCTCCATCACCGTCCGGCGGATCGCCTCGGGCGTCGGTGTCGAGCGCACGTTCAAGATCCACAGCCCGCGCATCGACAAGATCGAGGTCGTCCGTCACGGCCAGGTCCGGCGGGCGCAGCTGTACTACCTGCGCGACCGCGTCGGCAAGGCCGCCACCCTGCGCGAACGCCGGACGAACGGCTGACACCGGCCGATCCCGGTCCGGTCCCTCGACCCCGTCGGTCCGACGGGGTCGTTCCATGTCCGGCGCGGTACCCTAGGTGCCGATGACCGTCATCGTCCCGAGCCTCCGCCATGAGCGCCGACTGTGGAACGAGGGACTGGTCCGGGTCGTCGGGGTCGACGAGGTCGGGGTGGCACCGACGTGCGGGGCGGTGGTCGCCGCCGCGGTGATCATGCGGCCGGGCTGTCATCGGATCCCGGGCGTGCGCGACTCGAAGACCCTGTCGATGGCCCAGCGCGAGCGACTGGCGCCGCTGATCCGGGCCCGGGCCGTGGCGGTCGGCGTCGGCGCCGCATCGGTCCGCGAGATCGACCTCCTGAACATCTATCACGCCACCCACCTCGCGATGCGCCGGGCGATCGCGCGGGTCGGCGGCCACGAGCACGTCCTCGTCGACGGCAACCGGATCGCGGGGTTCGAGGCCCAGGTGGGGCCCTACACGAACATCGTCGACGGCGACGCGAAGGTCTACTCGATCGCCTGCGCGTCGGTCGTCGCCAAGGTCGTGCGCGACCGGATGATGACGAAGCTGGCGACCCGCTACCCGGGTACGGCTGGGAGCACAACCAGGGCTACGCGACGCGCGACCACCGCGACGCGATCCGCGCGCTCGGGCTCACGCCGTTCCATCGGCGGTCGTTCCTGGCCCTCCAGCGGACCCTGGCGGGCGACCAGCTCGACTTCGACCTGCTGGCGGACCCGGCGGCCTCGCCCGAGACGCACGACCTGCTCGAGCGCCAGCTCGTGCCGGTCATGGCCGACGACGCCGCGTTCGACGCGGCCGATCTCGCGTCGCTCGAGATGGTCGGCGGATAAGCGCGGACGGTTCTTCGCGCAACCGCGCGATACGGGCCGGATGAGCGCCCGGTGGCAGCATCGCCGCCATGGATCGGGAGCCCGAGTCGACCCGTAGCCCGGCGCAGCAAGCCGGCGACCGCGCCGAGCGCCTCGTTGCCGAACGGCTGCGCGAGTCGGGCTGGACGATCCTGGCCCGGAACGTCCATGTCGGCCGTCACGAGCTCGACCTCGTGGCGGTCGACCCGGGTCCGCCGCCGGCGCTCGTCATCGTCGAGGTGCGCTGGCGCGGCTCGCGTGACGTTCGGCCTGCCCGAGGAGACCGTCGACCATCGGAAGCGGACCCGGGTCAGGACGGCGGCCCACGGTCTCCTGGATCTCCGCTCCCTGCCCGACGGTTCGCCGATCCCGCGGTTGCCGCTCCGCTTCGACCTGGTCGTCGTGGAGCCGGGCGATCGGATCCGTCACTACCGGCACGCGATGTGAGCCGAGGCCGGCGCCACGATCCGATGGCGCCTACTATCGGACGCATGCGGATCAGCGCCGGGATCGTGCTCTACCGACGAGTGGGTGATGGCCTGGAGTTCCTGCTCGCGCATCCCGGTGGGCCGCTCTTCGCGCGCCGCGACCAGGGCCACTGGACGATCCCGAAGGGCGAACCCGACCCGGACGAAGCCCTGACCGACACCGCGAAGCGCGAGTTCGCCGAAGAGACCGGTCAGCATCCGGGCGACGGCCCGTTGCTGGCGCTCGGCTCGATCGTCCAGAAGGGCGGCAAGGATCGTCCACGCCTGGGCGACGGAAGGCGAGCTCGATCCGGACCTGGCTCGCTCCGACACCTTCCAGATGACGTGGCCACCCGGCTCCGGCCGGCTCCAGTCCTTCCCCGAGATCGACCGGGTGGCCTGGTTCGATCCGAGCGAGGCCCGGCGTCGGATCAAACCGACCCAGATCCCATTGCTGGATCGGCTCGAGGAGGCGCTAGGCCGCGGGTAGCGGTCCGCAGGGCCGTCGCCGACCCCTGTGCTACACTCCCGCCCGGTCCGGGACCCGGGTGGGTCTCGAGCCACCAGATCCCAACGCCTGCGCCTCGAGTGCGAGACGCAGAGCACACACGCGGACCGTTCCGACCGGGCGGTGCCGGCGCCAGACGCCCTTCGGCTGATGGCCCGGTCCCCGGCGATCATGAGGGTCCGCGGAGGTTCGAACCGACAGGAGGTCGCTCACCGTGCCGTCCGTTTCGATGCGGCAGCTGCTCGAGGCCGGAGTCCACTTCGGTCACCAGACCCGCCGCTGGAACCCCAAGATGCGCCCGTTCATCTTCGCGGAGCGCAACGGGATCCACATCATCGACCTGGCGCAGACCGTCTCGCGCCTGGACCTGGCCCTCGACGCCGTCCGCGAGACCGTCGCCCGGGGCGAGTACGTGCTCTTCGTCGGGACGAAGAAGCAGGCCCAGGAGCCGGTCGCCCAGGAGGCGACACGGGCCGGGATGCCGTACGTCAACAAGCGCTGGCTGGGCGGCATGCTCACGAACTTCGTCACGATCCGCAAGCGGATGGGCCTGCTCGAGCAGCTCGAGGCGCGTCGCGACGCCGGCGACTTCGAGCGCATGACGAAGAAGGAAGCCGCGAAGCTGACCGAGGAGCTGAACAAGCTCGAGGGCACGCTCGGCGGCATGCGCAAGATGAAGCGCCTGCCGGGCGCGATCTTCGTCGTCGACCCGCATCGTGAGCGGATCGCCGTGACCGAGGCGAACAAGCTCGAGGTCCCGGTCATCGGCACCGGCGACACGAACGTCGACCCCGACGAACTCGACTTCATCATCCCGGCCAACGACGACGCCATCCGCTCGATCCGTCTGCTGTGCACGCTCGTGGCCGACGCGGCCATCGAAGGCGCGCGCGAGCGTGCCGCACGGGCCGCGGTCGAGCCGGAGGTCGTCGAGATCGTCGCGATGCCCGAGACCGAGGACGAGGAGCCGGGCGCGTCCGACGAGCTCGTCGCGGCACTCGCCGGCGGCGCGGCGCTCACCTTCGAGCCCGACATCGACGAGGAGGACGACCTCCTGCCCGGCGACCGGGCCGCGCGCGCCGAGGCCGCCGTGGCCGACGTGCCGGCGGAGGCGGAGGCCTCCCCGGAGGACATCGCCGCGGAACTCGCCCGCGAGGCGGCCGAGAAGGCCGAGGACGACGGAGCCGTCGCCGCCGCGGGCTGACCGGGCGGTCTCGTAGCCGGGGACGGGCCGGTCACGACCGGTGCCGTCCCCGATCCACATCGTTAGGAAGCGACGACACCGAGCGGACTCGTCGCAGCACAGGAGAGACGAACAAGCATGGCGGACATCTCGGCGGAGCTGGTCAAGGAACTGCGCGAGCGGACCGGCGCCGGGTTCATGGATTGCAAGAACGCGCTGGCCGAGGCGGACGGCGACCTCGAGAAGGCGACCGCGCTGCTTCGTGAGCGCGGCGTGGCCCAGGCCGCGAAGAAGGCCGGTCGCGAGGCCCGAGAGGGCCTGATCGGCTCGTACATCCACACGGGCGGCCGGTTCGGTGCGCTGATCGAGGTCAACTGCGAGACCGACTTCGTCGCACGGAACGAGCAGTTCCAGCAGCTCGTCAAGGATCTCGCCATCCAGGTCGTCGCCCTGCGGCCGGAATACCCGACCGTCGAGGCGATCCCGGCCGATGTGCTGGCCGCCAAGAAGGCCGAGCTGCTCGCCGACGAATTGGTCCAGAAGAAGCCCGAGAACATCCGCGAGCAGATCGTCGATGGCCAGCTCAAGAAGTGGTACCAGCAGGTCGTCCTGACCGAGCAGCCGTTCCGGGACACCGACCAGACGGTCGGCCAGCTCATCACCGGCGCGATCGCGACGATCGGCGAGAACATCCGCGTCCGGCGCTTCGTGCGGTTCGAGGTCGGGGAGGAACTGTGAGCGACGGGACCGCCGGCGGCACCGGCGCCGCCGCTCCGCTCCGCTACCACCGGATCCTGCTCAAGCTGTCCGGCGAGGCGCTCCTCGGCGATCGGCCGTACGGCGTCGACCCGGCGGTGTGCGCGTTCATCGCGGCCCAGGTCGCGGACGTCCATCGGCTCGGCGTCCAGATCGGCATCGTCGTCGGTGGCGGCAACATCTTCCGGGGTCTGGCCGCGTCGGCGCGCGGGATGGACCGGGCGACCGGCGATTACATCGGGATGCTCGCCACGGTGATGAACGGCCTGGCCCTCCAGGACGCCCTCGAGCGCGCCGGGGTGCCGACGCGGGTCATGACCGCCATCGCGATGAACGAGGTCGCGGAGCCGTACATCCGCCGCCGGGCGATCCGCCATCTCGAGAAAGGTCGCGTGGCGCTGTTCGTCGCCGGCACCGGGAACCCGTACTTCACGACCGACACCGCCGCCGCCCTGCGCGCCGTCGAGATCAATGCCGAGGTCCTCATGAAGGCGACCAAGGTCGACGGTGTCTACGACAAAGACCCCATGTCGAACCCCGACGCACAGCGCTACGCTGAACTCGGCTACGGCGACCTGCTCCGGGACCAGCTGAAGGTGCTCGATGCGACCGCCGTCAGCCTGTGCATGGAGAACGACCTGCCGATCGTCGTGTTCGACCTGAACCATCCCGACAACATCAAGCGCGTCGCGGCCGGTGAGGCCGTCGGCACGTTGATCTCGGGGGCACCCAACGCCGCCGGAGGTGTGCGCGCATGAGCAGCCAGGTCATCGCCGACGCCGACGCAAAGATGGCCCGGGCCGTCGAGGCGATGGAGCGCGACTTCGCGGGCATGCGGACCGGCCGGGCGTCGACAGCGCTCGTCGAGCGCATCCATGTCGAGTACTACGGCACGTCGACGCCGCTCAACCAGCTCGCGGGGATCAGCGTCCCCGAGCCGCACCAGATCGTCATCCAGCCGTGGGACCGTGGCGTCCTCGGCGCCATCGAGAAGGCCATCACCAAGAGCGACATCGGCATCATGCCCAACGTCGATGGCACGGTCGTGCGCCTGAACATCCCGCCGCTGACCGAGGAACGTCGCAAGGAGATCGTCCGGGGCGTCCACAAGCGGATGGAGGAGGCCCGCGTGGAGATCCGGAATCTTCGCCGCGACGGCGCCGACCAGCTCAAGAAGCACGAGCGCGACGGCGGCGTCGGCGCCGACGAGGCACACCGTGAGCTCGACGCCCTGCAACGGACCACCGATCGCCACATCGCCGAGGTCGAACGCCTCGGGGAGGCGAAGGAAGCGGAGATCCTGGAGGTCTAGTGACTCGCGCATCGATCGCTCGACCGGCCGACGTGACGTCGCCATCGAGTGCCACGCGCGACCCGAACGCGGCCGGCGACGCGGTCGACCTGGGCATCGACGCGGCCGACCTGCCGCGCCACGTCGCGATCATCATGGATGGCAATCGCCGCTGGGCGCGCGAGGCCGGCCTGAGCGAGGCCGAGGGCCATGCCGCCGGCGTGGAGGCGATCCGGCCGATCATCCGGCATGCGGTCCGCCGCGGCGTTCCGGCGCTGTCGCTGTTCGCGTTCAGCAGCGAGAACTGGTCGCGCTCACCCGAGGAGGTCGGCGTCCTGCTGGGGCTGCTCGACTCGGCGATCCGCCAGGAGACGCCCGAGCTGCGCGAGCAGGGCGTCCAGATCAGGTTGCTCGGTCGTCTCGAGGAGCTGCCCGTCGACACCCGGGCCTCGATCTCCGAGGCTCTCGCCGCCACGGCCGAGGGCGATCGCCTGATGTTGAACGTGGCCTTCAACTATTCGGGCCGACACGAGATCGTCGATGCGGCGCGGCGCTGCATCGAGGACGGCCTGACCGCCGAGCAGATCGACGAGGCGGCCATCGAGGCCCGGCTCTACACCGTCGGCCTGCCGCCGCTCGACCTCCTGATCCGGACGGGCCGCGAACATCGGATCAGCAACTTCCTGATCTGGCAGGCGCAGTACGCCGAGCTGTACTTCACGGACCTGCTGTGGCCCGCCTTCGGACCCGACGCCTTCGACGAGGCGCTCATCGAGTTCGCCCGCCGCCATCGCCGGTTCGGACGCTGACGGCCGGGACGGGAGGCGTGCGCCAGCGGGCCATCACGGCGGCCGTCCTTGTCCCGATCCTGCTCATCGTGCTGGCCCTGGGCGGCACGGTCCTGGCCATCGCCATCGCCATCGTGACGGTCCTCGCGGCCGTCGAGGTGTTCCGGCTCCTGAACGCGGCCGGATACGCGCCGCTTACGGCGCTCGGGGCCGCGCTCGCCCTCGCTGTCGTCCTCGACGCGGCCGTCCCGACCGAACTGGAGGGGAGCGGCCTGCTGCTGGGCGCCATCGGCATCGTGCTGATCGCGATCGCCGCGTTCGGTCGCCTGGACCCGCACGACGGTCTCGCGACCTGGATGGCGACGATCTTCGGGGCGCTGTACGTCTCGCTCCTGTCGTTCGTCATCCGGCTCGGGACTCGCGGCGCCGGCGATCCCGGCGGGCGCGCCGCTGGCCGGTTTCGGCGCGGACCGGGCCTGGATCCTGCTGCTGGTCCTCTCGGTCTGGTCGTACGACACCGGCGCCTACCTGGTCGGCAAGCAGTTCGGCCGACGGAAGTTCCTCACCCACATCTCGCCGTCCAAGTCGTATGCGGGTCTCGTCGGCGGCATCGTGGCCACGAGCGTCGTCGTCGCCGTGGCGCTCTGGGCCGTCGGCCAGTCACCGGCCCACGCGATCGTGCTGGGTCCGCTCATCGCGTTCGCGGCCCAGGCCGGCGACCTGGCCGAGTCCGTGATCAAGCGGGCGGCCGGGGCGAAGGATTCCGGCACGATCATCCCCGGCCATGGCGGCATGCTCGATCGCGTCGACTCGTTCCTGTTCGCGGCACCGGTCGTCACGCTCTATGTCGTCGCCATCTTCAGCTGAGGTGCCGACTCGCCTCCGAGGCCACGCCCCGTCGCGTCGCGCTGATCGGCTCGACCGGTTCGATCGGCCGGCAGGCGGTGGACGTGCTGGCCCGCCATCCCGACGCGTTCCGGGTCGTGGCGCTGGCGGCCGGGACGAACGGATCCCTCCTCGCCGCACAGGCCGCCCAGCCTCCGTCCGGCCGCGGTCGCGCTCGGCGATGCGGACGCGCTGGCCGGCCTGGACCTGCCGCCCGGCACGGATCGCGTGGGCGGGTCCGACGCGCTGGAGGCCATCGCGACCCGTGACGACGTCGACCTGGTCGTGATCGGGACGGGCGGTGTGGTCAGCCTCCGGCCGGTGCTCGCCGCGCTGCGAGCCGGCAAGGTCGTGGCGACGGCCAACAAGGAGACGCTGGTCGCCGGCGGCCATCTCGTGATGCCCCTGGCGCGCGCCCTTGCTGCTCGAGCGAGCGGCCACGGACCCCATCGACCCGTATGCGAGCCCGCTGGCCTGGCTCCGACCGATCGATTCGGAGCACTCGGCCATCTGGCAGTGCCTCGTCGGCGAGTCGATGGCGGACGTCGCGGCCCTGGTCCTCACCGCCTCGGGCGGTCCGTTCCTCGATGCGACGCCCTTGGAGCTCGAGGCCGTCACGCCCGAGCAGGCGCTCAAGCACCCGACGTGGTCGATGGGCGCCAAGATCACGATCGACTCGGCGACGCTCGCGAACAAGGGCCTGGAGGTCATCGAGGCGCACTGGCTGTACGATGTCTCGTACGACGCCATCGAGGTCGTCATCCACCCGCAGAGCGTCGTCCACTCCGCCGTCCGATTCCGCGACGGTTCCCTGAAGGCCCAGCTGGGCACCCCGGACATGCGACTACCGATCCAATACGCGCTGACCTATCCGAGGCGCCTGCCGTCCGCGGCGACGCCGCCCGACCTGCTCGCCGCCGCCCGCCTCGACTTCCGCGCGCCCGACGAGGCGCGGTTTCCCGCCTTGCGGATCGCCCGTGAGGCCGGTCGGATCGGCCCGCGCGCGTCGGCGGCCCTGATCGCGGCCGACGAGGTCGCCGTGGCCCGCTTCCTCGACGGGACCCTCTCGTTCACCGGGATCCCCGCGCTTCTCGAGTCGGCCGTGGAGCGGTTCGGCCAGGACGGCGATCCCGAGCCCGACCTCGAGGCGCTCGTGGCACTCGATGCCCAGGTTCGCGCGACGTTCGAGACGATGCCGATCGGTGGTCGCGCGTGATCGGCTTCGTCCAGTCGATCATCACGATCGTCCTGTTCATCGGCATCCTGGGCGTGCTCGTCGTCATCCACGAGCTCGGCCACTTCGTCACGGCCCGCCTCGCCAACGTCCGGGTCCTGGAATTCGGGGTCGGCTTCCCGCCGCGGGCCAAGGTCCTGCGCTCGAAGGGCGAGACGCTCTACACGCTCAACTGGCTGCCGATCGGCGGCTTCGTCAAGCTCGAAGGCGAGGACGGCGAGAAGGTCGACGATCCGCGCTCATTCGCATCGCAGGGTCTGTTCACCAAGCTCTGGATCCTCATCTCCGGCGTGCTCATGAACATCCTGCTTGCGTTCGTCATCTTCACCGGGCTCGCGCTCATCGGCGATCCGACGCTCGGCGTGAAGATCGGCAGCGTCCAGCCGGACTCGCCGGCCCAGGCGGCCGGCCTGCAGGCCGGCGACGTCGTGGCGAGCGTCAACGGCGACGTACTACAACGCCTTCGGCGGGTCGTTCGTGCTCGACGACCTTCGGGCGAACGCGGGCAAGCCGGTCACGTTGGGCATCGAACGCGCGGATGGTTCGAACGACCACGGTCTCGGCGACCCTTCGCTCGCCGGCCGACGTCGCGGCCGGCCGGGGCGCCCTCGGCATCAACGACGTCACGATCGCCACGACGAGCGTGAGCATCCAGTACGACATCCTGCCGCGCGATCCAGGTCGGCGCGCAGCGCACGGTCGATGCGCTCGGGGTCATCGTTCGCGGTCTCGGCAGCCTGGTCGAGTCGGTCGTTGCCGATCCGACGGCGCCACCGCCCGTGTCCGGACCGATCGGCATCGCCACGCAGATCGGCGACATCTTCTGGCAGCTCGGGCCGTTGTTCACGCTCTACATCGCGGGCGTGCTGTCGGCGAACCTGGCGGTCGTGAACATCCTGCCGTTCCCGCCGCTCGACGGCGGCCGGATGCTGATGATCACCCTGAAGCGACTCTTCGGGGCCCGGATCAGCCTGCGCGCGGAGCAGCTGACCTACATGGTCGGGTTCGTGTTCCTCTTCGCCTTCCTGATCTGGATCACCGGCTTCGACATCGGCCGCCTCATCGACAGCGCCGGGTCATGACGTCTCCCGACGCGGGTCGACCGCGTCGTCATCCGACGGTCAGCGTCGACGTCGGCGGGGTCTTGGTCGGGAGTGCTCATCCGATCGTCGTCCAGTCGATGACGAACACCGACACCGCCGACGCCGATTCGACCGCCATCCAGGTCGCCCGGCTCGCGCATGCGGGATCGCAACTGGTGCGGGTCACCGTCAACACGGAGGAGGCGGCGGCCGCGGTGCCCGAGATGGTCCGCAAGGTCCGCGGCCTGGGCGTGGATGTGCCGATCATCGGCGACTTCCACTACAACGGCCACAAGCTCCTGGTCGAGTACCCGGAGATGGCTTCGGCGCTGGCGAAGTACCGGATCAATCCCGGCAATGTCGGCGCCAAGCGCCACGACGAGCACTTCGCCACGATCGTCAGGGTCGCCATCGACAACGACGTGCCGGTCCGGATCGGGGTGAACTGGGGCTCGCTCGACCAGGCCATCCTGACGGAGTTGATGGACGCGAACGCCGCGTCTGCCGAACCACGCGATGCCCGCGACGTGATGATCGACGCGATGCTCGAGTCGGCGATGCGCTCGGCCGAGCTGGCCGAGGCGACCGGGATGCGCCACGACCGGATCATCCTGTCGGCGAAGGTCTCTGGCGTCCGCGACCTCATCGACGTGTATCGGCGGCTCGCGGCCCGCTCCGACTACCCGCTCCACCTCGGCCTGACGGAGGCGGGGATGGGAGACAAGGGCGTCATCGCCTCGACGGCAGGCCTGGTCGTGCTGCTCAACGAGGGCATCGGCGACACGATCCGCGTCTCCCTGACGCCGGAGCCCGGGCGCGCCACGGGAACGTGAGGTGGAGGTCGCCCAGCAGATCCTCCAGTCGATGGGCCTGCGCTCGTTCCTGCCGCAGGTCAGCGCCTGTCCCGGCTGCGGTCGGACGACCAGCACGTTCTTCCAGGAGATGGCCCAGCAGATCCAGGCGTACCTCAAGGAGCGCATGCCGGAGTGGCGCGAGACGCATCCGGGCGCGGAGGACCTGCGGGTCGCCGTCATGGGCTGCGTCGTGAATGGCCCGGGCGAATCGAAGCACGCGGACATCGGCATCTCGCCTGCCGGGCACGTTCGAGGAGCCCGTGGCGCCCGTCTTCATCGATGGCAAGCTCGATCGCACGCTGCGCGGCGACGGCCTCGTCGCGGAGTTCATCGAGATCCTCGAGTACTACGTGGACCGACGCTTTCCCGCCCCCGCGACGGCGCCCGCCGGCTGACGCCGCTTCGTGCGAGGGTGGACGACCCTCGCGTTTGAGGCGTCCACGCTCCCGGGTGTATACTTCCCGTCCAACTGAACGGCCGCTCCGTGACGTGGGTGACCCCCACGTTTTGTTTTGACCGGCGGCTTGCATAACACCACCAACATCGAACGGAGGCACATCGTGAGTCGAGACTTCGTTGGTGCCCTCCTCCAGCTCAACGCCGAGAAGCAGATCTCCCGCGAGCAGCTCATCGGGGCCGTCGAGGACGGCATCCAGTCCGCCTACCGCCGGGTCGCCGGCGACGAGGACATCCAGGTCCGCATCGACGCCGAGACCGGCAAGATCCGCGTCTATCGCGCGCGCCGCGTCGTCGACGAGATCGAGGACGAGCTGACCGAGATGACCGTCGACCAGGCCCAGGCCTACGACTCGACGGCTCACGTCGGCGACATGGTCGAGACCGAGCAGCTCGACGGCGACGTCTTCGGCCGGATCGGCGCCCAGACCGCCAAGCAGATCGTGCTGCAGCGCATCCGCGAGGTCGAGCGCGACCAGGTCTTCGACCAGTTCGCGAGCCGCGAGGGCGAGCTGATGACCGGCACGGTCAACCGCGTCGAGCCGCGGGCGATCATCCTCGACGTCGGCAAGAACGTGGAGGCGATCCTCGCGACCACCGAGCAGAGCGCCCTCGAGCACTACCGCATCGGGCAGAACGTCAAGGCGTTCGTCCTCGAGGTCCGCCGCTCGACCAAGGGTCCGCAGATCTTCGTCAGCCGGACCCACAAGGGGTTCCTGAAGCGCCTGTTCGAGCTCGAGGTCCCCGAGATCCACAGCGGGACCGTCGAGATCAAGGCCATCGCCCGCGAGGCGGGCAGCCGCTCGAAGGTGGCGGTGGCATCGCGCCAGGACGGCCTCGACCCGGTCGGGGCGACGGTCGGGCCAGCGCGGCGCACGCGTCCAGGCCGTGGTGGCCGAGCTGTCGGGCGAGAAGATCGACGTCATCCCCTGGAACGACGACCCGGCGGTCTTCGTGGCCAACGCCCTGAGCCCGGCCCAGGTCATCTCGGTCGACATCGACGAGGAGCACCGCATCGCGAGCGTGACCGTGCCCGAGCGCATGCTCTCGCTGGCGATCGGGCGGGAAGGCCAGAACGCACGCCTGGCGGCGCGGCTGACCGGCTGGCGCATCGACATCCGCAGCGACGTCTCGGTGGCCGAGGCGAAGGCCGCCGCCGAGTCGCCCGACGAGGGCGAGACACCGGTCGCCGTCGTCGAGGAGGCCCCGGCCAAGCCGAAGCGCGTGACCAAGAAGGCCGCCGCCGCCGCGATCGCCGACGATACCGGCGACGCGGTCGCGGACGCCCCGGTCGAGGTCGCGGAGGCCCCCGCCAAGCCGAAGCGAACGACCAAGAAGGCCGCCGCCGAGGCGGCCGAATCGCCGCAGACGTCGCGCCCGAGGCCGTCGAGACCGCCGCTCCGGCCAAGCCGAAGCGCGCCACCAAGAAGAAGGCCGAAGTCACCGAGGAGGTGGCATCGTAGGCACGCCCGCCCGCGCCCCGGCCCCGCGCCGTATCCCGAGCCGATCGTGCGTCGCGTGTCGCACGGCGCGTTCGAAGGGCGAGCTCTGGCGGATCGTGCGGACGCCTGACGGCGTCGTCCAGGTCGACGCGAGCGGCCGACTTGCCGGTCGCGGCGCCTATGTCTGCCATGACCCGGCCTGCATCGAGCGGGCCATCACCAAGGGCGCCCTTGCCCGGGCGTTGAAGTCCCCACTGCCCCCCGACCTGCGCGAGACGCTGTTGGCGGCGGGCATCCCGATGAACATGACCATCGAAGGAGGAGCCCGTGGCCAGGAGTAGGAGCGGCACGCGCGGCCGTCGCGGCCCCCGCAAGCCGCCGCGTCGCGACGGCGCATTCAACCCGTCCCAGGTCCAGGTCGCCGACCCGCGTGAGCGTGGCGCGATCGAGTTGCCCGCGACGATCACCGTCAAGGAACTCGCCGACCTGTTGGCGGTCAACCCGGCGGACGTCATCCGCGAGCTCATCAAGAGCGGCATCTTCGCGACCATCAACCAGCTGATCGACCGCGATACGGCGTCGCTCGTCGCCGGCGAGCTCGGCTACGACGTCGCCGAGGCGGACCAGGTCGCCGGCACGAACGGGACCGATGCCGAGGGCGAGGGCAAGCCCGCCGAGGCGACCAAGGAGGTCCTCTTCGAGGAGGACGACCCGGCCGACCTGCAGCCGCGGGCCCCGATCGTGACCGTCATGGGCCACGTCGACCACGGCAAGACGAGCCTGCTCGACGCCATCCGGACGACGGAAGTCGCGGCCGGCGAGCGTGGCGGCATCACCCAGCACATCGGGGCGAGCGAGGTCACCCACGACGGCAAGCGCGTCGTGTTCCTCGACACGCCGGGTCACGAGGCGTTCACGGCGATGCGAGCCCGCGGCGCGCGCGTGACGGACATCGCGGTCGTCGTCGTCGCGGCCGACGACGGGGTCATGCCCCAGACGCTCGAGGCGATCAGCCACGCCAAGGCGGCGAAGGTGCCGATCGTCATCGCGCTCAACAAGATCGACAAGCCCGATGCGAACCCGGACCGGGTGAAGACCGAGCTGACCGAGGCCGGCATCGTCGTCGAGGAGTACGGCGGCGACGTGCCGCTGGTGCCCGTCTCGGCGAAGACCCGTCTCGGGCTCGACGAGCTCATCGAGATGATCCTGCTCGTCGCCGACCTTCAGGAGCTCAAGGCCAACCCGAAGCGCTCGGCCGTCGGCACGATCGTCGAGGCGGAGCTCGACAAGGGCCGCGGTCCCGTCGCGACCGCGCTGGTCCAGACCGGCACGCTCAAGGTCGGCGACATCATCGTCGTCGGCGAGACGTTCGGACGCGTCCGCGCCCTCGAGAACGACAAGGGCAAGCGCGTCACGAAGGCCGGACCGTCGAGTGCCGTGGTGGTCCTCGGCCTCGCCGAGGTGCCCGCCGCGGGCGACATCCTGCGCGTCGTCGCGGACGAGAAGGAAGCGCGGAACATGGTCGAGGCCCGCAAGGCCGAGACGGCCGCGCGAACCGGCGACGACAGCGGCCGCGCCACGCTCGAGGACCTGTACCGCCAGATCCAGGCCGGTCAGGCCAAGGAACTGCGGATCATCCTCAAGTCCGACGTGTCCGGGTCGTTGGGTGCCATCACCCACGCCCTGGAGCAGCTGGACCAGGACGAGATCCGCCTCAACGTCCTGCTCGAGGGCGCCGGCGACATCACCGACAACGACATCATGCTGGCGTCGGCTTCGAACGCGATCGTGGTCGGCTTCAACACCAAGATCACCGAGACCGCCCGTCGGGCGGCCGAGGCCGAGGGCGTCGACGTCCGGCTGTACGACATCATCTACAAGCTGACCGACGACATCGGAGCGGCTCTCAAGGGCCTCCTGGAACCGGTCGTGGTCGAGGTCGTCGAGGGTCGCGCGGAGGTCCGCCAGATCTTCCGCGTCGGCAAGAGCACGGTCATCGCCGGCTCGTTCGTCACCGACGGCCGGATCGTCCGCGGCGGCGCGCGCGTGTGGCGCGGCGGCAAGGTCATCGCGACCGACAAGATCGAGTCGCTGCGACGCTTCCGCGACGACGTCCGCGAGGTCCTCGCCAACTACGAGTGCGGCATCGGCCTCGCCGGCTTCCACGATCTGGAAGAGGGCGACATCATCGAGTGTTTCACCAGCCAGACGGTGAGCCGCGCGGTCTCCGGCTGACGATGTCGTCGCGCCAGTCCTGGAACTGCTTCGGCGTCGAGGCAGTTCGATCGGATGAGTCAGCGCACCGAACGCGTCGATGAGTTGCTCCGCCAGGAGATCACGTCGATCGTGGCCCGGGACGTCGCGGATCCGCGCATCGGGTTCGTGACGATCACGAGCGTCGAGACGACGCCGGACCTGCGGCATGCCAAGGTCTGGGTGAGCGTCATCGGCCAGCCGGCCGAGCGGACGGCCGCCGTCAAGGCGCTCGGCCGGGCGATGCCATTCGTCCGCCACGAGCTGGGCTCACGGCTGCGGCTGCGCCGGATCCCGGACCTCCACGTGGAGCTCGACGACACCGCCGAGCGAGGCACGCGCGTGCTCAGCCTCCTCCATGACCTCGAGGTCGGCGAGATCCCGGACGGCGACGCGCCGGGCGTCGAGGTCCTGCCCACGCCGGTCGCCCGACTCCCGCACGAGGGCGACCTTCCCGACGAGCCGCCGCCGGCCGCGGCGCCACCGCCACCCCGGCCGAAGAGCAAGCAGCGACAGAAGCGGGGGACAGCGAAGCCAGGGACCCGCCGGTGAGCGTCGACCTGACGCCGTACCTCGACGCCGTGCCTGACGTCGTCGTCGAGCGCGTCCGCGGAGCCCGGCGCGTGCTGGCCGTCGGCCACGAGAACCCGGACGCCGACACGCTCGGAGCCAGCCTCGCGATCGTGCGGCTCGTCGAGGCTCTCGGGGGTGCCGGCGACCCGGTCACGTCAGACCCGCCACCACCCCTGTACGACTTCCTCCCCGGCGTCGAGCGGGTCCGCAGCGATCCAGACACGACGGCTGACTACGACCTCGTCGTCATCTCGGACTGCGGCTCGCTCGATCGGGTCGGTGAAGTGGGCCGACGACATGCCGAGCTCTTCGAACGCGTCCCACGAGTCGTCATCGACCACCACGCCTCCAACGACGGCGTCGGCGCGGCCGACTGGATCGATCCGACGGCGGCCGCCACGTGCGAGATGGTGACGCTGCTGGCAGTCCGCCTCGGGGTCCCGCTCGATGCCGCCGAGGGCCGGCTCGCGGCCGCGCTGATGGGCGGCATCGTCATGGACACCGCGACCTTCGCGCATCCGAATGCCACGCCACGCACGTTGGCGGTGTCGGCGGCGCTCGTGGAGGCAGGCGCGCCGCTGTCGGACATCTCGCGTCGGTTGTATCGGACGAAGCCGGACGCCCAGCTGCGGCTCTTCGGGCGCGTCCTCGATCGCCTCGAGACCGCCGACGATGGGCGCATCGTCTGGTCGACCCTGACCGACGCCGACCTCGCGGCGACCGGGACCCAGCCGGCCCACTCCGAAGGCATCATCGACCTCCTGGCACAGGCCCAGGACGCCGAAGTGGCCATCCTGTTCAAGGAAGACCCGCGCGGGACGCGGCTGAGCGTCCGTACCCGCCCGGGCGGCGTCGACGCGACCGTGCTCACCGGGATCTTCGGAGGCGGCGGTCATGCTCGCGCCGCCGGTGCGACCATCGAGCGTTCCGTCGACGACGCCCGACCGCTGGTCCTCGCCGAGGCCGGGCGCCTGGTCGCCGACGTCCGGCGCTGACGATGGCCCGTGCATCGCTCGGCCCCGGGCTCGACGGGATCCTCGTGGTCGCGAAACCGACGGGACCGACCTCGCACGATGTCGTCGCGCTCGTCCGGCGGCTGGCCGCCAC
Organism: uncultured Chloroflexia bacterium; assembly: GCA_963776545.1. Taxonomy (GTDB): domain Bacteria; phylum Chloroflexota; class Limnocylindria; order Limnocylindrales; family CSP1-4; genus SPCO01. The sequence goes on from CAVZND010000008.1 coordinate 58,412, forward strand.
CAGGCGCGTCGGACATGGCGGCACCCTGGACCCGTTCGCGTCGGGCGTGCTGCCCGTCTTCCTGGGGCACGGGACACGACTCGTCGAGTACCACCTCGCCGATCGCAAGGGCTATCGCGCGACCGTCTGCTTCGGGGCCTCGTCGACGACCGACGACCTCGAAGGCGAACTCACGCTGGCGACCGGACCAGCGCCCGACCGGGCCAGTGTCGAAGGCGGCGTTGACCGGATCCGTCGGGACGATCTCGCAGCGGCCACCCGCGTTCAGCGCGGTCAAGGTCGCAGGGCGCCGGGCGTACGCCGTCGCACGAGCCGGCGAGACGGTCACGCTCACCCCACGGGAGGTGACCTTCCACTCGCTCGAACTCGCGTCGTGGGATGACACGGATCCCGAGCGACCGATCGCCATCGTGGACGTCGTGTGCTCGGCCGGCACCTACGTCCGAGCGCTTGCCCGAGACCTCGGCGAGTCGCTCGGTTCGGCCGCCTATCTCGGCGCGCTCATGCGCACGTCGTCCGGCCCGTTCGACCTCGAATCGGCCATCCCCCTGGACACGATCCGCACGGCCGCGGCCGAGTCGCCGGCCGGGCTGCTCCCGCTCCTGCTGCCCATCGACGCGGGCCTCGAGGATTTCCCCGAGGTGGTCCTGACCGTCGACGAGGCCCAGCAGGTGGCCCGCGGCCAGTTCGTGAAGCCCACCGGCGGCCTGCCCGGCCCGGCCGAGCGCTACCGCCTACGCGGGCCCGACGGCGCGCTCGTGGCGATCGCCTCGCCGAGCGGCGGCAACCGGCTGGCGCCGGACAAGGTCTTCGTCAGCCCGGCATCGGCCGCGGCGGCGCCGGCCTGATCGATGGCGATGCGCGTCGTCGGGGGTGTCGATGCCCTCACGCGGGACCTTGGCCCGGCGTTCGTCGTCGTCGGCGTGTTCGACGGGCTCCACCTCGGTCACCTCTACCTGCTCCACCGACTCGTCGACGAGGCGGCGGCCCGCGGCGCCCAACCGACCGTCATCACGTTCGACCACCACCCGGACGAGGTGCTGACCGGTGCCGCGCCGCCGCTCCTCATCGACCCCGACGAGCGGCTCGTGCGCCTCGAGGCGGCCGGCGTGGCGGTGACCGTCGTCCAGCACTTCGACGAGGCGCTTCGTCGGACCACGTACGACGACGTTCGTCGAGCGGATCCGGTCGCGCATCGAACTCTCGGGCTTCCTGATGACCCCCGACGCGGCGTTCGGGTTCGAGCGGCGGGGCACGCCCGAGGCGCTGGCCGCTCTTGGCGAGCGCGACGGATTCGACGTGGTCGTCGCCCCGCCGTTCACCCTCGACGGTCAGCCCGTGCGCAGCTCCGAGATCCGGGCGGCGATCGCCTCGGGGGACCTCGAGACCGCCCGCCGGCTGCTGGGTCGGGCGATCACGCTGAGCGGGACACTGGTCGACGGCCGCCTCGCGTTCGAGCTGCCGATGGCGCTGCCGCCCGATGGGACCTACGCGGCACGCACCGGGGCGACGGACGCGACGGTCGAGCTGGTCGACGGGCACGTCCACCCGCGGGGCGATCTGCCGGCCGGACCGGTCACGCTCGAACTGCTCGGCGCCTAGCCGGTTCGCGGTATCGTGCGCCCATGCCGAACGGGTTCGAACTCGCCCAGCTGAATGTGGGACGGCTTCTGGCGCCCGTCGAATCGCCGGCGATCGCCGGGTTCGTCGAGCAGCTCGAACCGATCAATCGTTTGGCGGACGCCAGCCCGGGCTTCGTGTGGCGGCTGCAGACCGACGCGGGCAACGCCACGGACATCCGCCCGACCCAGGACGACCTGTTCCTGATCAACATGAGCGTCTGGTCGTCGATCGAGGCGTTGCGGGCGTTCACGTATTCGACCGCGCATGTTCAGGTCCTGCGTCAGCGTCGCGAATGGTTCGAACAGCTGGCCAGCGCCCACCTCGTGCTGTGGTGGATCGCGGCCGGGCACCGGCCGACGATCGAGGAGGCGCTCGATCGCCTCGATCGGCTGCAGCGGGACGGCCCGACGACGGTTGCCTTCACGTTCCGCACGCCGTTCGAGCCCGATGCGTCAGTCCCTGGGTCGCCGCTCGTCGACGCCGAGTTCTGCTGGCCGGAGCTCGCGGCGGGCTGACGGGTCAGGGCTCGATTCGGACAGAGTCCACGATCGCCTGGAGCTCCGAGCGGTGTTTCGCCGATGTTCCTGGGTAGTCCGTGCTCTGGACGACGAAGCGGAGTCCATCGACGTCGAGGATCCAGAGGTGCCACTGGTGGCTCGGCCCCTGGGCGAAGATCCCGGGATCGAAGGGACGGTAGACCTCGCACTTGGAGATGTCGGCAGGCACCAGGAGGTCGACGTACTTGCCGGAGTAGCCGGCCAGGGTGACGTCGACTGGATCCGTCACGTCGAGCAGCGGATGATCCGCCAGAGCGTTGGCGAAGTCATCGACGCTCGCTCCGACCGCGATGTCCGGCGGGATCAGCGTGTTGGGCCTTCGTGCACGGATCGGTCAGCAGCCAGGCGCCCCTTCCGACGAGCAGACCGGCCCCGTCTGGCGCGCCATTCCCCTTCTCGGCCAACCAGATCGTGCCTGCGACCCCTTCCCAGCCATCGGGCACGGTGATGCGTCATCCGGACGGCGTCATGCTCAGGCGATGGGTAGCAACCTGGCTGGAGCTCTGAGCAGTCCGTGTCCCACTGCGGGGTCCTGTAGGTGCCGGCAGGGAGCGGGCCATCATGAACGTAGGCCACTCCGGGGCTGGCCGTCGGGCTGGGCGGGCTGGTCGGGGTCGGCGCCGGGATGGAAGCCATGCTCGGCTCAGCCAGGCTCGGCGAAGCGGACGCGCCCACCGACGATCGCCCGGGGGTACATCCGGTGATGGCGAACAAGGTGACCACGACGACGACTGCCAGCCTGCGGTTCATTTGGACCTCGTCTGCGACTGGGGAACGGAAGGTGTCTGTCGGAACAGGCGCTCGGCCGCGTCAGGGGCTCAACCAGCCCGTTCGCCCGTAGGGATCGATGTAGATCTGGCCCGGCAGGGACATCTCGGTCGGCCCGCGCACCGGCCCTGCGTTCGGTCTCGGGTTCACGAAGATGCCTACGATGGAGTCGGGCTGCTCGGCGCCTCGATGGTGATCGAGTCGATGATCGCCTGGAGTTCTGCGCGATCCGCGGCCGTCGCCCGCCCCTGGAAACCGGCAAAGAAGGTGAACCGGTTGCCCTCGACATCGATGGCGTAGATCCGGTCCGTCTCGTCGGAGCCCTGCACGTATCTGCGATCGCCGTCGGGCGAGGCCCAGAGCCAGAATCCGGACAGGGGTGCGTCCCCATCGTCGACGGGGCACGTGGCGATGTCCGTCGCGACGCTCAGCTCGACGTACTTCCCGCTGTAGCCATCGACCGTCACATCCGTGAGCGGGCCTGCAGTGATCCCCGGCTGGCCGGCGAGGGCAGTGAGCAGCTCGTCGATGCCCGCTCCGGGGGCTGGCTTGAGGAGCGTGTGGTCCGTGCAGGGATGGTTGAACCGGTTGCTGATCTGCCACACCCCGAAGGCCGCCCCCGCCTCTGCGCCGTAGTCCTTGGAGACCCAGTCGGAGTAGGCGATCGTCCAGGCGGATGGCACCGTGATCGACAGGGTTGCAGGTTCTGATCCCACCTCGCCGGCCGACGCCATGCGGTACCTGCGGAGTGCCGGCGTCGCGCTGGGCGTGGTGGTCGGTGCGGTGGTCGGTGTCGCGGTCGGTGCGGCAGCCGCCGCCGGCGGACCGCCGACTCCGCCCGATCGGTTGTTGGTCCCCGGGTCGATGCCGCAGGAGACGATGATGAACAAGGTCACCACCGCGGCCGCGGCCAATCTGGATGCGTTGCCGTTCAGTTGAAGGGCCCTCCGGACCAGGCCGGTTGACCGTCCTCCATGATCATGATCTGGACCGGCAGGGACATCTCGGCCGGCCCGACTATCGGCCCTCCGATCGGTCCCGGGGGGTTCACGAAGATCGCCCAACCCTTCCCTTTCGCGGGAACCAGGAAGGTCACCTTCACGGTGGCGCCGGGTGGCACGACGTTCGGGGTCGCGGACCCGACCAGCCGCCCTAGAATTCCACTCCCGTCGTCCTCGGCCACGAACAGCGTCGCGGGTTCGGAGCTCCTGTTGCGGACCGTGACCTTCCAGGACCGTGCGCCCGGCGGGATGGGACCGGCCTCGGGCGGGACTGGCGTCGGGCTCGGGGTCGGGCTCGGGGTCGGGCTCGGGGTCGTGGCGCTACTCGGGAGGGCTAGTACCGCGGATGGCGGCGACACGCCGGCAGGGACGTACAGCTCAGCTGAGCTCGATTCGGTGCACTGGACGGGGTGGCCGTCGCGGTCAGGTGGGCACTCGGAGCCACCTGCCGCGAGGACGGTGCCGTCGACGAGCAGCGTGAGGGGACCGTCGTGCCCGCGGAGCGGGTACCCGGTGGTGGTCCACGACCCGGTGCCCGGGTCGTACACCTCGGCGCCGTAATCGTCCGCCACCAGGACCGTGCCATCGGACAACAGCGTGGCCGATCGGTAGTTCTTGTCCGCCCTGGCAAAGCCCCCAGTGGTGGTCCAGGTCCCGGTAGCCGGGTCGAACAGCTCGACGGAACGCACGTCCCGAGAGCGGCCCGTCACGAGCACCTTTCCGTCGCGCAGCAGCGTGGCCGTGATGCCTGACTTGGCTTCGTGCATCGGCGCGATCGCGGTCCAGGTCCCCGTGGCGGGGTCGTACAGCTCTGCCGAGGCAAGGGCGTACGTGATCGCATCCCAGCCGCCCGACCACGAGCACCTTGCCATCGGGCAGCAGGGTGGCCGCGTGGCCGCCGCTCGCGGTGACCATCTTCCGCGCGGAGCTCCACGTCTCGCTGTCCGGGTCGTACAGCTGGGATGAGGAGCCATCCCAACCAGTGACGAGCACCCTGCCGTCGCGCAACAGCGTGGCGGTGCCTGGGTAGGCTTTGACCATCCTCCCGGTGGCGGCCCACGTCCCGCTGTCCGGGTCGTACACCTCCGCACCAAAGACCGGGTCGTCCGCGCCCGGGTCCTCGATATCCCCGGCGAGCACCTTGCCGTCGCGCAGCAGGGTGGCTGGGAAGCCATACGCATGGGGCTTGATCATGCTCCCGGTGGCGGACCAGGTCCCAGTGTCCGGGTCGTACAACTCCGCGGAGGTGTCGTTCTCGTCGTTGGCGCCGCCCACCACGAGCACCCGGCCATCGAGCAGCCGAACCGTCGTGTGGCCATCGCGAGGCGTGCCCATCGTCCCGGTGGCGATCCAGGCGCCCGCCGAAGGCGTGACTGCCAACGCGGGTGGCGGCGAGACGCCCGCGGGGATGTACAACTCCGCTGAGCCCCCGCTACCCGCGACGAGGACCGTGCCATCAAGCAGCAATGTGGCCGAGCCAGCGGTGGGCATGACCATCTTCTCGGTCACCGTCCAGGTCCCGCTGTCGGGGTCGTAGACCTCGGCGCCGTCGGCATCACCAACGAGCACCTTGCCGTCGGGCAGCAATGTGGCCGGGAAGCGGGTGTGGGTCTTGAGCATGCTCCCGGTGGCGGACCAGGTTCCGCTGGCGGGGTCGTATACCTCCGCGGACGTATCGTCCTGATCGTCGTTGGCGCCGCCCACCACGAGCACCCTGCCATCGAGCAGCGGCACCACGAGGTGTTCGAGGCGAGGCGTACCCATCGTCCCGGTGGCGGTCCAGGTGCCCGTGGCCGGATCGTACAGAGCGGCCCGGTTCCCGTCGCGAGACTGTCTGGTCGCCGCCCGCCACGAGCACCTTGCCATCGGGCAGCGTGACCGGCGTGGGGATGTCCACGGGTGGTGTCAGCGGCCCCGTGGCGGTCCAGGTCCCGCTGTCGGGGTCGTACAACTCGGAGATGTCGCCGTCGTGGACCACGAGCACCCTGCCGTCGCGCAGCAACGTGGGCGTGCCCCAGTGGCTCGACCCGTCCTCGTCGATGAGTGCCATCTTCCTGGTGACGGTCCAGGTCCCGACGTCCGGGTCGAACACCTCGGCGCCCTTCTCATCACCCACGAGCACCTTGCCGTCGCGCAACAGGATCGCCGCGAACGCGAAACCACCCCGAGGCCTGACCATGCTCCCGGTGGCGGACCAGGTCCCGGTCTCCGGGTCGTACAACTCCGCGGACGTGTCGTTCTCCTCGTCTCCAGCGGCGCCGCCCACGACGAGCACCCGGCCATCGAGCGAGCCGCACCGCGGTGTGGTCAGAGCGAGGCGTGCCCATCGTCCCGGTGGCGATCCAGACGCCCGTTGTTCGCGGGAACGCGGGCGCGGTCGGCGCTGTCGCGTTGGGTGTCGAACTTGGGGCCACGACGGCAGGCTGGTCCTGGCTAGGACGCGGCGAGATGCGAGTGTCCACAAGCGTTGGTGGCACAAGGCCGGCGCCAATCAGAAGGACTCCTCCGAGGAGGGCCACAAGCAGGCCGAGCGCCAACACCAGGGCCAGGGCCCGGCGATCGAACGAGAAACCGAGCCCGCGCGCGACGGACCCGGCCCGGGCGCTCCTTGGATGCCCGGCGGCGACCGCCCGCGCCAAGGCCGACGAGTCGACCGGCCGGACTCCGGCCCTGGCGAACGCGCGTACCCGATCCTCGAACTGCCGCTCGAAGGTGTTCATGTCATTCATCGCCAAGCTCCGAACGAAGGCGGCCAAGCAATCGGGCCAGTCGAGCGCGGGTGCCGGAGGGGCTCATGCCCGTGGCGCGGGCCAGTTCCCTGGAATCGAACCCCGCGACATAGCGGAGCGCGATGAGCGATCGGTCCGCGGGCGACAGTTGGGCCAGGGCGTTCCGCAAGTCGATGTCGCTGGCATGAGCGTCGGGGTCCAGCGTGGCCGCCGACGGATCTCGGGTGACGGACATCTCGAGCACCCGACCGCGACGCCGTCGGCGGGAGAGCTGTCGCGCCTCATTGACGGCGATCGAGATCAGCCACGGTCGAAGGCGCTCAGGATCGCGGATCGTGCCGAGCTTGCGCCAGGCGATCGGCCAGGCTGACTGGACGGCTTCCTCGGTGAGCTCGATATCTCCACCCGTGACCACGAAGCAGACGCTGCTCATGTCGACGTGGTGGGCGTCGACGATGCGCGCGAAGGCAACCTCGTCGCCGTCCGCCGCAAGGCGCATCAGCCCCGCCGAGGTCTCGTCCGCGCTGCTGGTCATGGTCACCATCGCCCCATAGATGCACGAGACCGGCGAGGTGATTCATGCGCGGCCACCCGCGCTGACCTGTCAGTCAGGCGCCCGGCTGCCAGAGGGGTTCCGCGACGCCCCGCTCATGGTTCTCGTAGCGGGCCATGACGAAGAGCGCGTCCGATAGACGGTTGAGGTAGGGGAGCACGAACTCGCCGATCGCCTCGTCCCGCCCGAGTCGCACCGCCTCACGTTCGGCACGACGGCAGATGGTCCGCGCCACGTGGAGCTGCGCCGCACCCGGTGCGCCGCCCGGCAGCAGGAAGTTGGTCAGGTCGCCGACGACGTCGTTGAACTCGTCGATGAGCCGCTCGAGCTTCTCGACGTGGCGCGCCTCGACGGTCGGGATGCGCGCCCGGCGCGGGTCGTCGGACGGCCAGCACAGGTCCGAGCCCAGGTCGAAGAGCTCGTTCTGGATGACCGTCAGCTCGGTGGTGAGCCGCTCGCAGAGCCCGGTGGCGAGCGCGACGCCGATCTGCGAGTTCAGCTCGTCGACCGTGCCGTAGGTGACCACTCGCCGCGAATCCTTGGGCACGCGCTGCCCGCCACCCAGGCCGGTCGTGCCCTCGTCGCCGGTCTTCGTGTAGATCTTGTCGAGGCGCGGCATCGCGGTCTCCGTGTGGTCGTGCTCAGGAGAGTATCGCCGGGCAGGCCACCCCGGTGGCCCGGGTTACGTACCCGACGTTTGCCGCATCGGGGCCTTCCTGCTACCATCCGCCGGTCATAGATGGAAGACATCCGTATATCGCCGTGTTCGGAGGAACGAGTGCCGCTCGCGCGGGAAGAGAAGCAGGAGATCATCACCGGGTTCGCCACCAAGGAAGGTGACACCGGTTCCCCGGAAGTCCAGATCGCGCTCCTGACGGAGCGGATCAAGGAGCTGACCGGGCATCTCAGGAGCTTCCCCAAGGACAATCATTCGCGCCGCGGCCTCCTCAAGCTCGTCGGCCAGCGCCGCCGCCTTCTTGCGTATCTGATGAAGAAGGACAGCGCGCGCTACCGGGTCGTCATCGGACGACTCGGACTTCGCCGCTAGCGACGCCGCTCCCGGACCCTGGGCACAGACCCGGGGTCCACTCGCGTTCGACGCTCAGAGGCCCAGTCGGCCGACCTGCCCGCAGGTCGTCATCCTCCCTCCTCGGCCAAGGAGGAATTGTTCCCTTGTCTCAGACATTCGAGACACAGCTCGGTGGTCGCACGCTGACCATCGAGACCGGCCGGCTCGCACGCCTGGCCGGCGGCGCCGTCACCGTCCGTTACGGCGACACCCTCGTCCTCGGGACCGCCAACCGGTCCGATCCCCGCCCCGGCCTCGACTTCTTCCCGCTCACGGTCGAGTTCGAGGAGCGCATGTACGCCGCCGGCAAGATCCCGGGCGGCTTCATCAAGCGCGAGGCACGCGCGTCCGAGGCGGCCACGCTGGCCGCCCGCCTGACCGACCGCCCGATCCGCCCGCTCTTCCCCGAGGGCTACAAGGACGACATCCAGCTCGTCGTGACGGTCCTCTCGACCGACCAGGAGAACGAGCCCGACGTCCTCGGCACCGTGGCCGCCTCGGCCGCGCTGTCGATCAGCGAGATCCCGTTCAGCGGACCCGTCGGTGCGGTGCGCATCGGCCGGATCGGCGGCGAGTTCGTCGTCAACCCGACCTACAGCCAGCTCGCCGAGTCGGAGCTCGACCTCATCGTCTCGGGCACGCGCGACGCGATCATGATGGTCGAGGCGGGCGCCAAGCTCCTGCCCGAGGACGTCATGGCCGAGGCCATCCTGTTCGGCCATCGGGCCCTCCAGCCGCTCATCGACATCCAGCTGGAGCTCCAGAAGGCCGTCGGCAAGGCCGAAGAGCACGCCGTACCTCGAGCCCGGCACCGGCTCGGTCCTCGACTACGCGAAGGCCGCCGCCGACGGCGGCGAGTTCGTCGTGGTCGACGTCGAGACCACGGGCACCGACCCGAAGATGGCCGATCTCGTCGAGATCGCCGCGGTCAGGGTCAAGGGCGGCAAGATCGTCGACAAGTGGTCGACGCTCGTGAACCCCGGTCGGCCGATCCTGGGCAACCAGATGCACGGCATCACCGACGCCGACGTCAAGAAGGCGCCGAAGCCGGCCGAGGCCGCCAAGCAGGCGCTCGCCTTCGTCGGCGACGCGCCGATCGTCGGCCACTCGGTCGGGTTCGACCTCGGGTTCATCGAGGCTGCCCTGGCCGACGGGACCACCTTCGAGCCGGGCCGCTACCTCGACACGCTCGTGATCGCGCGCGAGGGCTATCCCGATCTCGAGAACTACAAGCTCTGCGACGTTGTCGCACTTCTTCGGCGTCGAGCTCGCCCAGTCCCACCGGGCGCTGCCCGACGCCGAGGCGACCGCGAACCTCCTGATCTGGTTCGGCAACGACCTGCCGGGACGCATCGCCGCGCTCCGCGACGGCATCGCGAACTCGGTCCGGGCGATCAAGTCCGGCGGCGACGCCAAGAGCCTCCAGGATGCCGCCCGCCGCGAGGCGCGCGTCAGCAAGAGCCTCTACAACCTCATCTACAAGAAGACGTGCCGCCAGCTGGCCCTCGACGAGGGGCTCCGGATGGACGGTCGCGGCCTGACGGAGCTCCGCCAGATCTCGGTCGACGTCGGCATCCTGCCGCGGGCGCATGGCTCCGGCCTGTTCACGCGGGGCGAGACGCAGGTCCTGACGATCGCGACGCTCGGCGCGTCATCGGACGTCCAGCGCATCGACACGATCAGCCCCAGGACCGAGAAGCGCTACATCCACCACTACAACTTCCCGCCCTATTCGACGGGTGAGAACAAGCCGATGCGCGGACCCAGCCGTCGCGACATCGGGCACGGCAACCTGGCCGAGCGAGCGCTCATCCCGGTCCTGCCCGAGCACGACGACTTCCCGTACGTCATCCGGCTCGTCTCGGAGTGCCTGTCCTCGAACGGCTCGACCTCGATGGCCTCGACGTGCGGCTCGACCCTCGCCCTGATGGACGCGGGCGTGCCGATCAGCGCGCCGGTCGCCGGCGCGGCGATGGGCCTGATCAGCGAGCCGGACGGCCGGTTCGTCGTCCTGACCGACATCCTCGGCAAGGAGGACTCGGTCGGTGACATGGACTTCAAGGTGACCGGCACGCGGGACGGCATCACCGCCCTGCAGATGGACATCAAGGTCCAGGGCATCAACGAGGCGATCATCCGCAACGGCCTGAAGCAGGCCCTCGCGGCCCGTCTCGAGATCCTCGACAAGATGACCGCGGTCATGCCCGAGGCGCGCTCCGACATGAGCGACTTCGCGCCGCGCATCATCACGATCAAGATCAACCCGGAGAAGATCCGCGAGATCATCGGCAAGGGTGGATCGATGATCCGCAAGATCCAGGAGGAGACCCAGACCGAGATCAACGTCGAGGACGACGGCACCGTGGAGATCGCGGCCGTGTCCGGCGAGAACTCGCGCAAGGCCATCAACTGGATCGAAAGCCTGACCCGCGAGGTCGAGATCGGCTCGCTCTACCTGGGCAAGGTCACCCGGATCATGGGCTTCGGCGCGTTCGTCGAGATCCTGCCGGGCAAGGAAGGCCTGGTCCGCATCGGCGAGCTCGCCGACTACCACGTGCCGACCGTCGAGGACGTCGTGTCCATCGGCGACGAGGTCATGGTCGTCGTGACCGAGGTCGACCGCCAGGGCCGGATCAACCTTTCGCGCAAGGCCGCGATGCAGCGACACCTGGCCAAGGACCCCGCCTGACCCGCGTCCGCCCCGCGGACGCCGCCGCTCCGAGCCGCCGGGCGACCGGCGGCTCTTGCGTGTCCAGAGGTTGTGCCCGAACGCAACACTTTGCAGGCCGGGCGATGGGCACCGTGATCGCGGTCCCGACCGGCCTGCCTATACTCCCGGCCAGCGCCACCCCAGTGGCGGATCAAGGAGGGCACAGGAGCCACTGGTATACTCCGCCGGTGCCCTGACCGATGACCGTCCGAGCGGAGCCATGCCCCCGATGAACCCAGCCCACCTCACCGTCGCTGTCGTCGGCGCCACCGGCGTCGTCGGGCGGACGATGATCGCGGTCCTCAACGAACGGGAATTCCCGGTCGGTGAGTTGCGGCTGCTCGCGTCCGGGCGATCGGCCGGACGGACGATCTCGATCGAGGGACGCACGCTCGAGATCGGCGAGGCGACACCGGACGCATTCGATGGCGTCGACATCGCGCTCTTCTCCGCCGGCGCCGACGTCTCGCGGGAGCTGGCGCCCGCCGCCGCGGCGCGAGGGGCGACGGTCATCGACAACTCGTCAGCCTGGCGGATGGACCCCACCGTGCCGCTCGTCGTGTCGCAGGTCAATCCGGACGACCTCGAGGGCCACGAGGGGATCGTCGCGAATCCGAACTGTTCGACGATGCAGATGGCGCCCGTCCTGATGGCGCTGCGCGATACGGTCGGGCTCGAACGGGTCGTCGTCGACACGTACCAGTCGGTGTCGGGGACCGGGGCGGATGCGCTCGCCGAGCTCGAGGGCCAGATCCGGGCGCATGTCGCCGGCGAGCCGAAGCGGGCCGAGGTCTATCCCCATCCGATCGCCTTCAACGCCCTGCCGGAGATCGACGTCTTCCTGCCGAACGGCTACACGAAGGAGGAGTGGAAGGTCGTCACGGAGAACCGCAAGATCCTGGGACTGCCGGACCTGCGGATCTCCTGCACAGCCGTCCGGATCCCCGTCTTCGTGAGCCATTCCGAGGCGATCCACGTCGAGACCCGGGACCCGATCACGCCGGAGCGTGCGCGGACGCTCTTCTCGGGCGTACCGGGCGTCATCGTCAACGACGATCCCGCCAGCCACTCGTACCCACTCGCGACCGAGGCGGCCGGACGGGACGAGATCTTCGTCGGGCGGGTCCGCCGGGACATCTCGATCCCGGGCGATCGCGGGCTCGCGTTCTGGGTCGTGTCCGACAACCTGCGCAAGGGTGCCGCCACGAACGCGGTGGAGATCGCGGAGATCCTCGTGGCGCGGAACTGGGTCGAGCACGCGTCGGCCCGTGGGGCTCGGCCATTTCGATCCCTGGAGCCAGCGGCGGTCGCCGGCGGGAGCACGGTGTGACCGACGCCGAGCGCCGGGCGGCGCTCGAGGTGATCGCAGCCGAGGTCCGCGACTGCACGCGCTGCCCGCTGCACGCCGGACGAACGAGGGCGGTCCCCGGGGAAGGGAATGCTTCGACCGAGGTCGTCTTCGTCGGCGAGGGACCAGGCTTCAACGAGGACCAGCAGGGCCGGCCGTTCGTCGGCCGTGCGGGGGACCTGCTCGTGAAGCTCCTCGCCCACATCGGCTGGCGGCGGGAGGACGTCTTCATCACCAACATCGTCAAGTGCCGCCCACCCGACAACCGCGATCCCGAGCCCGAGGAGATCGCCGCCTGCGCGCCATACCTGACCCGGCAGCTCGAGGTCCTCGATCCGGCCGTGGTGGTGACCCTCGGTCGCTTCTCGATGGCCCGCTTCATGCCCGGCGTGCGGATCTCGCAGGCCCACGGGACGGTGCGGCCGGTCGACCCGGCGACCGGGGCCCGGGATGCGATGGTCCTCGCGATGTACCACCCGGCGGCCGCCCTCAGGTCGCCCGCGGTGGAACGCGAGAGCTACGAGGACGCGGCGACCATCCCGGCCGTGCTGCTGGATGCGCGCGCTCGCCGGGCCGGGCACCAGGCGGCGGAACCGGTCCTTGTCGGGGCCGCGGTAGCCGTGACCGCTGAGGCCGCCGCGCCTGCGCGCGCCGGAGGCCGCCACCGCATCGACGCATGCCCCCGTCGCGGAACCAGCCCCCGACACCGACCAGCTGACCCTCTTCTAACCCGTTCACAGGACACCACATGGCCAACGACCCGACCGATCAGCCGCTCCGGATCATCCCGCTGGGGGGCGTGGGCGAGATCGGCAAGAACATGTACGTCTTCGAATACGGCGACGAGATCGTCGTGATCGACTGCGGCCTCATGTTCCCCGACGAGGAGATGTTCGGCATCGACCTCGTCATCCCGGACGTGACCTATCTCAAGGAGAACCGCGAGAAGGTCAAGGCGTTCCTCATCACGCATGCGCACGAGGACCACGTCGGCGCCCTGCCGTACGTGCTGCCCGAGTTCCCGGGCGTGCCGGTCTACGCGTCCACGCTGGCGCGTGGCCTGCTCGGCAACAAGATCAAGGAACACAAGCTGCACAACAACCCGGTGCTCGCCCTCGATCCCGGAGATGAACTCGACGTCGGGGCCTTCCATGTGATCCCGTTCCGCGTCGGCCACTCCATCCCCGACGCGATGGGCATCGCGCTTCGCACGCCGGTCGGCACGATCGTCCACACGGGGGACTTCAAGTTCGACCACACCCCCGTCGACGGCAAGCTGTCCGACTTCGCCATCCTCGCGCGTCTCGGCCAGGAGGGCGTCGCCTGCCTGCTGTCCGACTCGACGCGCGCCGAGAACCCCGGCTACACCCCATCGGAGCGGACCGTCGGCGAGGCCTTCCGCGAGATCATGGAGCCGCTCGAGGGGCGAGTCATCGTGGCCACCTTCGCGAGCAACATAGCGCGGATCCAGCAGGTCCTCGATGCCGCCGAGTCGATGGGCCGGAACGTCGCGGTCATCGGCCGATCGATGGAGCAGAACTTCCGGATCGCGACCGACCTCGGCTACCTGAAGTACGACCCGTCGCAGATCGTCTCGAAGGACAAGATCAAGGACCACCCCGACGCCCAGCTCGTCATCGCCACGACCGGCGCCCAGGGCGAGCCGATGGCCGGCCTGGCGCGCATGGCGAACCGCGACCACCGGTTCGTCGAGATCCAGCCGGGCGACACGGTCATCGTCAGCGCCAGCCCGATCCCCGGCAACGAGGAGTACGTCTCGCGGACGATCGACAACCTCTTCAAGGCCGGGGCGAACGTCTACTACCACACGATCAAGCGGGCGCACGTCTCCGGGCATGCCAGCCAGGAAGAGCTGAAGCTGATGCTGGGCCTCACCAAGCCCCGCCACTTCATCCCGATCCACGGCGAGTTCCGGATGCAGGTCCAGCACGGGCGCCTGGCGATCGAGACGGGCGTCCAGCCCGAGAACGTGTTCATCATCGAGAACGGCACGCCGATCGAGATCTACGCGGACGGCTCGGCTCGTCGCGGCACCCCGGTCACGGCCGGGTACGTGTACGTGGACGGGTTGTCGGTCGGCGAGGTCGGGGACATCGTCCTGCGCGACCGGCGGTCGCTCGCGAACGACGGCATGTTCATGATCGTGGTGACGGTCGACAAGCAGACCGGCGAGGTCGTCGGCCGTCCAGAGATCGTGACGCGCGGATTCGTCCATCTCAACGAGAAGGACCCACTGATGGAAGAGGCTGTCGAGCGCGTCATCAAGGCGATCGACATGCCTGGCGATCACATCAGCGAGGTCGCGCTGCTCAAGACCCAGATCAAGGACGGTGTCTCGCGCTACCTGTACGAGCAGACGAAGCGCCGGCCGATGGTCTTCCCCGTGGTGGTCGAGGTCTAGCGGATGGCGACCCGCCGACGCAGCACGCCCCGCCCGTCGACGACCGGCAAGCGCTCGCGCCGCCGGACCGGTGGCGCGCTGCCCTTGCCGCGCCTGCGGCTCGGGATATCGCCCGCCGTCGCCCGCTCGCTCGTCGGCATCATGCTGCTCGTGCTCGGGGCGGTCCTGCTCATCGCGATGGCCCTGCCCGGGGACGGGCGGCTCACCGACTGGGTGCGCGACGCGATCGTCCCGTTCTTCGGGGCCGGGCGCTACCTCCTGCCCTTCGTGCTGCTCCTGTCGGGCTGGTACGTCGAGTGGGGTCCCGGCAAGGAACCAGGTGCGCCGTGGGGGCGGACGCTCCTGGGCATCGCCATCTCGTACACGGCGTTCCTCGGCATCATCCAGCTGATGGGCTTCTCGCCGGCCGGCGGCGACACCGGCGGCCGGATCGGGGCCTTCCTCGAGCGCGTGCTCGTGGGGCCTGGCGCCGAGCCGGGGCTGCTCCCGGTCCCGGCGGCGTATGTCGTGCTCATCGCGATCCTGCTCGTCGGACTGCTGCTCGCGTTCGACATGCCGTTGCGACAGCTGCTCGCCCCGTTCACGTCCGCGGGACGTGCCGTGACCAGCACGCTCAACGATGCCCGGACGACCAAGCCCGACGGCGGGGCAGGCACGCCCGTCGGACCCGGCAAGGGAGACGCGAACGGGGGCCGCGGCGGCCGACCCGCCAAGGGGGCCGCGATCGTCGCGGGGACCGTGGCATCGCCCGGCCAGACAGGGATCTGGGGCGCGGACGCCACGCCGCAGCGTTCGGACATCCCCGCCGCCGTGCCGAGCGCGGTCCCGACGTCCGCGACGTTCGCCCCCGCCAGGAGCGGTGGTGCGGCGGTCCAGACGCCAGTCCGCGCGGTCGACGTCACGGTGCGCCCGCTTCGCGACCCGGACGACGTCACCGATGCCGGGGATTCCCCGCCGACCCGTGAGCGGATCGAGTACGTGCTGCCGGCGACGACCCTGCTCGACGACATCGAGCTGCCGGTCGAGGCGGGCGGGAGCGAAGCCGCCCACCGCCGGAACGAGGAGATCATCGTCCGGAAGCTGTCGAGCTTCAACATCCCGGCCCAGATCACCGGCCGCAATGCCGGCCCGGTCGTGACCCAGTACGAGGTCCAGCCCGCGGCCGACATCAAGGTCAGCCGGATCGAGGCGCTCGCCGACGACCTGGCGATGGCGCTCGCGGCCCGTTCGCTGCGCATCGAGGCGCCGATCCCGGGCAAGAGCGCCGTCGGCATCGAGATCCCGAACAAGGACTTCAACATCGTCGCGCTGCGACGGATCCTCGAAGAGGTCGATTTCACGGCGTCAGGCTCGAAGCTGACCTTCGCCCTCGGCCGTGACGTGGCCGGCGTCGCGCAGGCGGTCGATCTCGCCAAGATGCCGCATCTGCTCATCGCCGGCGCTACCGGGTCGGGCAAGAGCGTGATGGTCAACGCGCTCATCGCCAGCCTCCTGTGCGAGGCCACGCCCGACGACGTCCGGATGATCCTCATGGACCTCAAGCGGGTCGAGCTCGCGGCCTACAACGGGCTGCCCCACCTGCTCGTCCCGGTCATCACCGAGCCAGAACGGGCGAAGGCCGCGCTCAAGTGGGCCGTGAACGAGATGGAGGCGCGCTACCGGCGGCTGGCCGGGGCAACCGCCCGCAACATCAAGGGCTTCAACGAGACGCGGGCCGACCCCGAGGACCGCATGCCGTACATCGTCATCGTCGTCGACGAGCTGGCCGACCTGATGATGCGCGAGGGCAAGAACGTCGAGGACCCGATCGTCCGGCTGGCCCAGAAGGCGCGCGCGACCGGGATCCACATGGTGCTCGCCACGCAGCGGCCGAGCGTCAACGTCGTCACCGGCCTCATCAAGGCGAACTTCCCGAGCCGGATCGCGTTCGCGATGGCCTCGCAGATCGACTCGCGGACGATCCTCGACGCGCCCGGCGCCGAGGACCTGATCGGGCGCGGCGACATGCTCTACCAGCCGTCGGACCTGCCCCGCCCGATGCGCCTCCAGGGCGTGTTCGTCTCTGACGCCGAGATCGCCCGGGTCGTGGGCCACTGGAAGGACCAGATCGACGGGCCGCACTACGACCTCTCGATCACCGAGAACGACGACGAGGGCGTCGGTTCGGTCGACGATCTCTCGGACGAGGACGCCGACCGGTTGCTGCCCGATGCCGTGGAAGTCATTCGGGAGTACGATCGAGCCTCGGCGTCGCTCCTCCAGCGCCGCCTCAAGGTCGGCTATGCCCGAGCCGCGCGCATGATCGACCAGCTGGAGGCACGTGGGTACATCGGGGCGTTCGACGGCTCGAACGCGCGTCAGGTGCTCCGGCGCGATGCGGCGCCGGGTGTCGATGACGGGGGCGTCGACCCGGATGGGGACGATCGATGACGACACGAGACCGGACACGACGGGCCGCCAGCACGGACGCTGGTTCGCGCGCCGCGTCCGACGAGCGGTCGCCCTACGAGCCCGGCGCCCCGGACGCCTCACTCAGCCTCCCTGAGCGCCTGTACGCGGCCCGCGAGGCCAAGGGCGTGGACCTGTACCGGGCGGAGCGCGACACGAAGATCCGGGCGCGCTACCTGGGGGCCCTCGAGCGGGGCGACTACAAGGAATTGCCCGGGGCCGTCTACACGAAGGGCTTCCTGCGCAACTACGCGCTCTATCTTGGCCTGGACGCGGACGAGATCCTGGAGCAATGGCGACGCGAGCGGGGCGCACCCCGCGAGTCGGCTCCCGTCCCGATGGCGCCACAGCCGCTGGCCGCACCGCGCAAGGGCCTGACGTTCTCGCCGTTCATCGTGGTCCTGGCCCTCATGACCGTGGGCGTCCTCATCTTCGCGGCGTACCTCGGCGTCCAGCTCCTGCGGTTCGCCAAGCCGCCCACGATCGCCGTCACCCAGCCCCCGAACGCGGTCGCCGAGGTGGACGATGCGACGACGTCCTACACCCTGCGTGGCACGACCCTGGCGGGCGCGACAGTGAACATCGCGTCGCCCGGCCGGGACCCGTACAGCGTGACGGCCAATTCGACCGGGTCGTGGCGGGCCGAGGTGGACCTGCGGCGCGGCCGCAACGAGTTCGACGTCAGCGCCCTCGACCCGGACACGGGCAAGCACTCGGAGGAAAGCGTCCTCATCTACATCACCGTGCCGTTCCTGGCCATCGAGACCCCGACGCTCAGCCTCGACCAGCCCGCCGAGGGCGCGTCATATGAGAACGGGGCGATCCCGGTGCAGGGACGGACATCGAACTCGAACTCGGTCGTGATGAGCGCGGCGTACATGGGTCCCGTGGACGGGACCTCGACGGGCGACAAGGCGACGCCTCCGCCGCCAGCGACACCCGCCCCGAAGACGGTCAAGGTCGCCGATGACGGGACGTTCAAGGACTCGTACGAGCTGACCGCCGGCAAGTGGGCGATCACGGTGACGGCCTCGAACCCGCAGGACAAGAAGGCGACCATCACCCGCAACGTCACGGTCGCCTTCAAGGGCGTGAACGTGGTCGTCGAGATCAAGAACAGCCGGGCGTGGCTGAAGGTGTGGGTCGACGGACAGGTGGCCGAGGAGACCACGGCGGCCGGACGCGTGTACGCGCCGGGCAAGGTCCTGACGTTCAAGGCCAAGGAATCCGTCGAGGTCCGGACGGGCAAGTCCAGCGCGACGTACTTCACCGTGAACGGCATCGACCTCGGTCACATGAACGATGTCGGCAATCCCGAGACGTGGCTCTTCGCCCCGCCCGACGAACCGGTCCGGACCGACCGTCGCTGACCACGATGGCCACTGACGGCGAGCCGCTCGAGGACCTGGCCCGGCGGCTCCAGCACATCTGCCTCGAGGCCGCGATCACGGTGGCGACGGCCGAGTCGTGCACGGGTGGGCTCGTGGCCCACGGCATCACCAGCGTCCCGGGCTCCTCGGGGTACTTCCTTGGCGCGGTCGTGAGCTATGCGGATCGCGTCAAGGTCGAGGCCCTCGGCGTGCCCGCCGACGTCCTGGCCACGCACGGGGCGGTGAGCGCGCAGGTCGCGCTCGCGATGGCGACGGGCGTCCGTGAGCGGCTCGCGACCGACCTCGGCGTCGGGGTCACCGGCGTCGCCGGGCCCGATGGTGGGTCGGCCGACAAGCCGGTCGGGTTGGTCTACATCGCCGTGAGCGATCGATCGGGGTCCGACGTGCGCCGGTTCCACTGGGACGGCGACCGGGCGTCGAACATCCACGCCAGCGCTGTCGAGGCGCTGCGATTCCTGACCGAACGGGCCTCGGCCCTCGCGAGCCTGCAGGCGCCCGCGGGATGACCCGCACCTACGAGGACATCGCCCGCGGCCTGGCGCCGCCGCGAGCCGCGAGCCCCATCCTGCCCGGCACACGGATCCACGTCGTGGGCGTGGGTGGGACGGCCTCGGCCGGGGCGGCGCTCCATGCGTCCGCCGTGGGCGCGCTCGTCACCGCGTGCGATGCGGGCGGACCGGATCCGGTGACCGATGCCGTGGTGGCCGCCGGCGTCCCGATCGATTGGCGTCACGACGCGAGCCACGTGCGCGACGCCGACGGGGTCGCCGTCATCGACCGCCTGGCGGTGACGAAGGCCGTCACGTCGGTCCAGCCCGACCACCCGGAGCTGGTGGCGGCGCGGGCGGTCGGCGTCGTGCCCGAGAGCGTGCAGCAGGTCGTGGCCGACGCCGCGGCGACCGGCGGGCGGCGGCTCATCGGCGTGACGGGGACGCACGGGAAGTCGACGACGTCCGGCTGGCTCCTGCACCTCCTTGCGAGTGCCGGGCGCGACCCGTCGGGGTTCGTCGGGGCCATCCTGCCATCGGCCATCGCGGGATCCCCCCGGAGCGTCGCCCGATTCGGGAGCGGGCCCGACTTCGTGGTCGAGGCGGATGAGTACGCGGGGAACTTCGACCCGTACCAGCCTGACATCGCGGTTCTCGTGTCGGCCGAGTGGGATCATCCCGACGTCTTCATCGACGAGACCGAGGTCGTCGAGGCGTTCGCCGACTGGATCGGCCGGATCCGGCCGGGTCTGCACGGCGACCCGACGCTCGTCGCGAACGTCGGGAACCCGGGCGTGCGGCGAGTCCTCGCCGCGCTCGAGGCGTGGGACGGGCGGCGGATCGCGGTCCGGCTCGACGGCGACAGCGAGCCGATGCCGGAAGCCGGACGACCCAGCCTCGTGGGTCGGATCGTGGGCGAGGACGCCCAGGGCACGGACCTCGAGATCCAGGGCCTCCGGGCGGCCGATGACGGACCGGACCGCGTCCGGCTGCGGCTGATCGGCCGGCATATGGCCATCGACGGACTCATGGCGGCGGGTGGCGCCCTGGCCGCGGGCGTCGGGGCGGACGACATCCTGGCCGGGCTCGCCTCGTTCGAGGGCGTCGGCCGGCGCTTCGAGCTCAAGGGCGAGGTCGGCGGCGTCACCGTCCTTGACGACTACGCGCATCACCCGACCGCGATGCGGCTGACGTTCGCCGCCGCGCGGCAGCGATACGCCGGTCGTCGTCTGTGGGCGGTCTACGAGCCGCTGACGTACCACCGCACGGCCGCCATGCTGGAGCCGTTCGCCGAGGTCCTCGCGACGGCGGATCGCGTGGCGATCCTCGACATCTGGGCCGTGCGCGACCCGGACACGACCATCACGTCCGCCGCCGCGCTCGCCGAGGCGACGTCCCGGCACAGTGCCGAGCCAGCCGTGGCGATCGGCAGCCCGGAGGCCGGTGCCGCGTGGCTGGCCGGGCACGTCGAGCCGGGCGACGTCGTGCTGATCATGGGCGGCGGGCGTTCGTACGTCGCGGCGGAGCAGCTCGTCGAGCGGCTGCGGGCGCGCGAGGGAAGTCCCGCCTAGCTGGCCTTGGCCGGCTCCTCGTCCGTGGCGCCGATCGGGCGGGCGTACAGCGGATGGCCGTCGGACGTGAGGCATCGACCCGTCGCGAGCTCCCACTGCCAGCCGTGGAGGGCGCAGGTCATGACCCCGTCCTCGACGGACGCGAAGCGCGTCAGGTCCGCCTTCATGTGGGCGCAGCGGCGCTGCACCTCGTAGCCAGCCAGCTCGAACGTGCCCTGCGTCGGGCCGTGCTCGGCGTAGAAGCCCTCCGCGTACTGCAGCCGCTCGACGTTGAGGCACTTGAACCAGGTATAGAGGTAGTCGTTGTAGGGGCCGCGCCGCCGCGCCCGGAAGCGCATCGAGAGGAAGAGTTCGTTCACCCAGTCCTCGACATGCTCGCGGATGAGGAAGTCGACGAGCTCCCGCTCCACGAAGAACTGGTACCGCGGATCCTCGCCCTCGATCGGACGCCGGATCACCCGCTGGGCGAAGTCGATGACGACCCGCTCGTCGCCGACGTCGAGCAGGACCGGCTGGTCGATGCCGGCGCAGATCATGTCGGCCTGCTCGATCAGCGGTCCCCACCACGCCTGGAGCTCGGCCAGGAGGTCGACTCGCGGGCCGCGCCAGGCCGCGCGTTCCGCCTCGATCACTGGTCGTTTGCGCGCCTGGTAGGCCTCGAGGTACGCCCGCTTGTCGTCGTAGATCGTGGCGGGATCGACCGGATGCGTGACGTCGAACCGCCTGGGTGCGACGTCGGCCACGGTCCCCGGCAGCATCAGCCGTCCGCCGGCACGACCGTGCTCCGCGATGTACTCGAGGAAGGTGGGCTGGTCCGGGAACGTGTTCCACTCATCGCCGCGCAGGTCGTTGAACTCGAACAGCTCGTCGTCGAGGAAACACGGCGGGCCGGCCGAGGGCACGACGAAGGCCGGGTCGAGCACCTCGATGTAGCGGAACGCACGGGCGAGCTGGGCCACCCGCTTCTTGTGGCCGAGGACCTGCTGGGCGTTGTCCGGGTAGTCGTAGACCATCGGATACCAGATGGCCCCCGAAAACTGCAGGAACGCCGCATCCAACGGGCCGCCGGCGAGCAGCCGGTCCGGCTCCGTCGGCCGCGAATTGTTCATGTTGAGGATCCGCACCTCGCCGTCGTCGACGATGAGCGCCGAGTCCCCGATGGGCCCGTCAGTCGGGGCCACCAGCGCATGGATCGTGAGCGTCAGCGGCCCGGCCTTGAATGGCTCGAGGTCGACGCTCTTGATGAACCGCTCGAACCCGAGCGCACGGAGCGCCTTCTCCAGGTCGTCGAGCGGATACGCCGGCAGGAGGACGGTCGCACCCTTGTCGACGTGGTCACGGAGGTAGCGCGGGTCGAAATGGTCGTGATGGAGATGTGAGACGTACAGGAACGTCGGGTGCCCGATCCGTTCGGGGTCGATGCCGTCGTTGGCCGGGAATGGGAACCACGAGCCGAAGAACGAGGGGTTGAACCAGGGGTCGCACAGGACGCTGACGCCCTTCGTCTCGATGAAGAGGCCGGCCTGGCCGAGGAACGTGATGCGCACCCGGGAAGGATACCGGCGGGGCCGCCTCGCTCGCCGGCGACGCCCGGGACGACCTGGCCGAGCGTGCCCTACCATGGACGGCCACCACGCTGGAGGAGACTTCGCTCGACCATGCCCATCGACTATGCGGCCGCCGGCGAGCGGCTCGAAGCCTTCGGTCGCGCCTGGGAGACCTTCGACGGGGACCTCATCGTGTCGCTCTTCACCGAAGACGCCGAATACCACGCCGACGCCTTCGGTCCGCCCATGGTCGGGCACAATGCCATCCGCGCGTACTGGCTCGATGGTGCGAACACGACCCATCAGGTCGAGTTCACCGCCGAACGCCACTGGGTGTCGGGCGACACGGTCCTGGCCGCGTGGCATGCGAGCTACGTCGAACGAGCCGACGGCACGCGGATCCGGCTCGCCGGGTTCATGACCTGGGAGATGGCAGCCGACGGTCGCATCGGCCGGCTGCGTGAGTGGACGGTGCAGGCCCCGCCTGCGTCGGCCGGGTAGGGGAGAGGAGGACCGATGGCCGGGGACATCTCGTTCGACGTCGTGAGCGAGTTCGACGAGCAGGAACTTCGCAACGCCCTCGACCAGGTGCGGCGCGAGGTCGGCCAGCGCTACGACTTCAAGGGCGTCACCGTCGACCTGACACAGGCCAAGGATGAGCTGACGCTCGTCACCGACGACGAGCATCGCGCCGCCGCCGTCAAGGATCTCATCGAATCGAAGGCGATCCGACGCAGCCTGTCGCTCAAGATCTTCGACTGGGGCAAGGTCGAGCCGTCCGGGGGGAACAAGGTGCGCCAGACGATCAAGCTGCGGCGCGGCTTGACCGAGGATGTCGCGAAGCGCATCACGAAGCTCATCCGCGACGAGTTCCCCAAGGCGAAGTCACAGATCCAGGGAGATGCCGTGCGCGTATCAGGCAAGAGCCGCGACGAATTGCAGCGCGTCATCGCGCGCCTGAGGGAACTGGACGAGCCGGTGCCGCTCCAGTTCCAGAACTACCGGTAGGCGACGATGCGAGGGAATCGCGCCGGCCAGACCGTGATGGCCGCGATCGCCGTGATGATGGTGATCACCCTGGTCGTCTCCGCGTTCACCCGTCCACTGGTGTGGTGAGCCGGGACCGCCACCGACCCTGAACGAGGACACGCCATCGCCATGTCCGAGCTCGACGCCGGAACGCCGCCCGAGACCTCGGCCGACGCCGCCCCTGATGACGTCGCGCCCGAGGCGCTGACAACGCTCGCCGACGCCTCGACGAACGGCGTTGACGCGCCGGACGGCACGGAGCCGATGCCGATCGACGCCGTCGCGGATGCGCCCGCCACCGAGGCGCCCACGGAAACGGCGCCGACGGAGCCGCCGCCTGCCGAGGCAGCGTCGGACTCGAGCCCGATCGACACCGACGGAGCCGGGGACGCCGATGTCGAGGCCGAGCCGGCCGCACCGGAGATCACGCCACGGGCCGGCCCCCGGACCGTCGGGCGGTTCATCGCCGACGCCCTGCGGGCCGCCGGCGTGCGCTACGCCTTCACCGTCCCGGGCGAGTCGTTCCTCGGACTGCTCGACGCCCTCGGCGATGCCGGCATCCGGGTGGTCGCCACACGGCACGAGGGAGCCGCCGCGTTCATGGCCGAGGCGCACGGGCAGCTCACCGGCCGGCCGGCGGCGTGCCTGGCGACGCGCGCCGTCGGTGCCGCCAATCTCGCGATCGGGATCCATACGGCGCGGCAGGACTCGAGCCCGATGTTCGTCCTGGTCGGCCAGGTCGAGCGCGCCTTCCTCGGGCGCGAGGCCTTCCAGGAGATCGACCAGGTCGCGACCCTCGGCGGGCTGGCCAAGTGGGCAGCCGAACCGCGCCGCGCCGAGGACGTGCCGACCGTGATGGCGGACGCCGTTCGCGAGGCCCTGACGGGCCGTCCCGGGCCGGTCCTTCTGTCGCTGCCGGAGGATCTGCTCGATGAAGTCGTCGAGCTCGAACCGGCCGATCCGGCGAAACCGGCGCCAGCCCGTGCGACGGCCGACGAGGTCCGCGCGGTCGTCGACCTGCTCGCCTCGGCACGGCGGCCGGCGATCCTCGCCGGGGGCGGGGTGTTGCGGGCCCGGACCTCGACCGAACTGATCAAGTTCGCCGAACTCCTCCACGTGCCGATCGTCGCGGCCTGGCGACGCGGCGACGTCGTCTCGAACGATCATCCGTTGTACCTCGGCATGGCCGGCCTCGGGGCCCCCACCTGCGTCCGGGAACGACTCGCCGAGGCCGACGCGCTCCTGGTCCTCGGCTGTCGCCTGAACGAGGCGACCACGTACGGCTACACGCTCCCGGCGGCCGGCGTGCCCTGGGCCCACGTCGACCTCGTGCCGAGCCGGTCGGGTGACCTGCCGCCCGCCGACCTGGCGGTCACGTCCGACGCGCGCTCGTTCCTGCGGGCCGCCAACGAGCGGTTGCTGGGCGGCGCCGTCCTGGATGCCGAACGGGTCGCGGCACGGGATGCGCACAATGCGGCGGACCGCGCCACGTGGGAGGCGGCGACCGTCGTCGACGCGACGCCGTGGGACGGTCCGGGCGTCCACCCGGGCGTGACCATCGCGACCCTTCGGCGTGTCCTGCCGGACGAGGCGATCGTGACCACCGATGCGGGCAACTTCGGCGGCTGGGCCGGGCGAGGGTTCCGGTTCCGGCGTCCCGGGACGTTCCTCGGGCCGACGTCCGGGGCGATGGGCTACGGGCTGCCGGCGGCCATCGCGGCCGCGCTGGTCCATCGCGATCGACCGGTCGTGGCGCTGGTCGGTGACGGCGGGCTGGCCATGACCATGGCCGAGCTCGAGACCGCCGTCCGGGAAGGCGTCCGGGTCGTCGTGGTGGCCTTCGACAACGAGCGGTACGGCACCATCCGCATGCACCAGGACCTGCGCGGGACCGGCGAAGGCGTGGGGACCGAACTCGGGCCCATGGACTTCACGGCGATCGCCCGCGCCGTCGGCGCCCGTGGGGCCCGAGTCGAGCAGGACGATGCGTTCGAACCGGCGCTCCGTGCGGCTCTCGCGGCGGAACGCCCGACGGTCATCCAGCTGACCCTGGATCGGCGCTGGGTATCGGTCGACCGACCGGCGGTCTGATGCGGCCGACGTTCCACATCGTCGCGGCCGAGGTCTGGGCCGCGACCGATCCCGACGCACGGTACGAGGCCCCGTCCCTCGCGAGCGAGGGCTTCATCCATTGCACCGACGGCGAGGCCGAGTTGCTCGCGACCGCCAACCGCCACCACGCGAAGGACCCGCGTGACTTCCTCGCCCTGACGGTGGATCTCGACGCGACCGGGTCGCCGTGGCGCATCGACGATCCGGCGCGGATCTATCCCCACGTGTTCGGCCCGATCGACCGCGCCGCGATCCTCGACCAGGTCGGCCTCAAACGCGACGCGGCCGGGCGGTTCATCGGGTTCGACCGCGCCGACGTCGATCCTGGGTCGGGTGATCGTTCAACGGAGGGCGAGGGCCGGCGTCACGAGTGACCCGCCGCGCCAGGCGCCGCCCTGGTAGAACTGGCCCGTTCCCCAGGTCCGGTAGATCCCCGCGCCGCAGTCGGGCGCGGCTCCCATGTCGATGCCACCGACGAGGGACCAGGTCGTCGTGTTGCTGTACGCGTACCCGGTATCGCGGCATGTCGTCCAGGACGAGCCGAACCGTTGCAGCACGGTCCGAACGCGGAGCTCGCCGGCCGGCTGCGTGATCCGGTCACCGAAGTGGAGGCACGGCCATCGATAGCTCTTCACCATCGTGTTGCCGCCACCGCCGCTGAGCAGGCTGAGCGCGACGATCCCGTACGAGCAGCCGTTGATGCTCGAGCGGTAGGTGAACCGGCTCGAGCCCGTCTGCCCTGACGAGAGCAGCTCCCAGCGGGTGCCGCCGTAGAGTTCGTCATAGATGCAGATGTACTTGACGCCGCTCGAGAGGTCCTCCCAGATCGTGCCGGCCACGCACGCGTCGGACGGTCCCGGACTGGCGGCTCTCGTGGCCGCTGGTGGGACGACGGTCAGCACCGTGATCACGAAGACCGCGGTCAGGGCGGCACGGCCCAGGGACCGGGGAAGGGGACGCATCGGACACCTCACGCCTCACGTCGACCAGGACGATGGGCGGGACATCACGCTCGACGGCTGCGACCGTATCGGACGGCGCTCATCGCGCGCTTATCCGTCAGCCGTCGGGCGATGGCATCGACGACGACGCCCCTGAGGACGTCGCCGCGGTCGTCAGGGACTGGTGGTCGCGAGCGTCGGCCGTCGCCGCTCCTGGAGTAGGTACAGCCCGGTCATGACCGCGGTCAGGATGAACAGGCCGCCGACGTAGCCCTGGACGGTGCCGCGGCCCGGCAGGAACTCGTCGCGAAAGACGAGGGCGGCGACGAACAGGGCGACGCCGTTGAGGATGAACAGCTGGCAGGCGCGCTTGATCTCGTCCCAGTCGAACGCGAAGGCCATCGTCCCGCACCAGAACGCCCAGCCGAGGAACCAGGCGCCGACGATCCGGGCGTCGAGAGGGTTCAGCTCCCACGGCCAGCGCCGGACGGCGAACTCCGGATTCACGACGATCATGAGTCCGTTCATCAGCAGGAGCCCCGTCACGAGGACGAGGAACACCTTGAGCGCCCGATGGAGCGGGCCCCCGGACACGGGCGCCTGGGCATGCAGCATGCCCCGCGGGATCAGGTACAGCATCGTGATCGGCTCGAAGATGTAGAGGACGATCCAGATGTGGGCGAGCGGCGTCTCGAGCGGGTTCCAGTGGAATTCGTCGAGGTGCCAATAGGTTCCGAACAACAGCGTTCCAGTGAAGACCAGGTTGCCGTACACGATCCAGCGCAGCCGGATCCAGTTCCCCTCGCGGGCGGCGTTCAGGAAGAAGGCCGTCCGGAAGATGTACGCCGCCCCGATGAACACCTGCGCGGCACGCGGATGGACGTCCCAGGCGAAGTAGTCGGCGACGTACTGCGGGAAGAAGAGCATCCAGATCGCGAACCACGCGGCCGCGGCCGCCCCGAGCAGCCCCCAGCCGACCTGCTGCCTGCTTGGTCGCTGCTCCATCTCGACCTCCAGCTGACCGCGTCTCATCCCCGTGCCCACGCCGCAGCGGCCACCGTAAGGCTATCGACTCGCCGTCTGCCGAGCGTCTCGACCATGCGGACGGTGACGGAGCGCCACCGGCGGCGCATCATGGCCTGGTGCTGCGACTCCCGGCCCTCCGATCCGCCGTGCGATGAAACGCCCCGGAAGCCTCGTCCTGGTCGTCGCCGGCGTGGGCGCGGCCGCTGCCGCTGTCCTCGCGCGCGTCGGCGTCTCCCGGACGACGTCCAGGTACGTCGGTGAGACCGAGCGGAACATCGATGCCGTCTTCGACGACGCCGAGGCGTCGGATGTCGTCCTCGCGGTGGACGACGCCGACGAGCTCTTCGATCGGGCGTCGGGCATCGATGACCAGGACCCCGACTGATCGCGGGCCGATGGACGACGTCGCGATGACGTTCGAGCAGCTCGACTACATCTACACCCCGACCCGGGACGCGGCGAGCGACCTGGCGTTCTTCACGGACGTCCTGGGTGGTCGGGCGGTCTTCGCGATCGACGAGATGGGCACCCGCGTCGCGATGGTGGCCCTGACCGAGGACCCGCCGCGGATCCTGCTGGCGCAGCATCTTGACGGCGAGCGGCCGATCCTGGTGTATCGGGTCGCGAGCCTCGACGACGCGATGACGGCACTGGAGGGCCGAGGCTGGCACCGCGAGCGAACGCTCGAGATCCCGTCCGGCCCCTGCTGCTCCTTCCGTTCACCCGGCGGCCACCGGATCGCGATCTACGAGCTGACCCGGCCCTTCGTCGAGGCGTCCTTCGCCGGCCGCCGCGACTTCTGACGGAGCACCGGTCGTCGGACGGCTCGACCGTATCATCTGTCGGGTTGACATCGGAGATCGGAGGACGCCATGACACGCCTGCTGGTCCACATCGCGACGGGACCGGAGAACCCGACACGTGCCGCGCTCGGGCTGCTTGTGGCGAAGTCCGCGCTCGCTGCCGGGCACGCCGTCGACGTGTTCATCGCCGGTGACGGCGTCAGCCTCCTCAGGCCAGAGACGCTCGATGCCGGTCATGGAATCGGCACGGGCAGCCTGCGAGAGCACGTCGACGCGCTCGTCGCCGGTGGCGCCAAGCTGTACGCGTCCGGCTTGTCGAGCAAGGCCCGTGGGCTCGGTCCCGACGCGCTCGGCGGACTGCCGGTCACGATGGCCCCGCCCGACCGCCTCGTCGAACTGGCCTTCGAAGCGGACCGCGTGCTCAGCTACTAGCGGCAGCTCCTCGCGCGACGACCGAGAAGGAGAGCGGGATCCGGCCACGCTCCTCCGGGCGGGCGTCTGCGTGGCCGCCCCACCAGTCGATCGGATGCTCCGTCACGCGCTCGAGCCGGAGGCCGGCGCCCAGCAGCGCGGTGATGACCTCGCCGAGGGTCCACGCCCGGGCGAACTTCCAGCTCTGGTCGGCCTCGTCGATCGAGAGGTGGTCGATGTACCCAGGCGCCCAGCCCTTGGAGGCCTCAGGCCCGCCGAAGTAGTCGTAGTCGGTCGCGACCCAGTGGCCGTCGTCGTCGACATCGAAGAGCCACTCGACGGGGTGGCCCTCGAACAGCACGAACCGACCGCGCGGCGAGAGCAGTCGCGCGACGACCGCCGCCCAGGCGTCGAGGTCCTGGAGCCAGATGAGCGAGCCACGACCCGTGTACACGAGATCGCCGGTCCCGTCGAGCTCGTGGGGCGTCTCGAGCACGTCGGACAGGACCCAGCGGGCCGGTGCGCCGGTCGCGGCGCTCAGGCGGGCGGCCAGGTCCAGCATCCTCGGGCTGAAGTCGATGCCCACCACCTCGTCCGCGCCCAGGTTCCAGAGCGAGAGCGTGTCGCGACCTCCGGCGCACTGCAGGTGGATGGCCCGCGCGCAGCGTCCATGGAGGTCGCCGATCAGCTCGACCTCGGCGCCGAACAGGTTCGTGCCGCCGCCGCGGATGAGCTCGATCGCCTCCGCCAGCCAGCCCTCGTAGCGCTCGGCGGCCTCGTCCCAGGCGGATCGGTTGGCCGCGTGCATGGCCGCGACATCGGCTGCCTCCGTCGGTGTCGCGGGCCGCACGTGGTCGGCGTCGGTCTTCTCGGCGGGCGTCACGTCGGCAGTATGGAGCCCATAGACTGGACCGCCATGCCTGAACCCAGTGCGAACCCGGCCGACGACGGCGCCTGGTACGTCGAGACCCTGCACGAGGGGCTGCGGACGTCGATCCAGGTCCGGCGCGTGCTGTTCGACAGCCGGACCGAGCACCAGCGACTCGTGATCGCGGAGAGCGTGGCGTTCGGCACGCTCGTGATGCTCGATGGCGTCACGCAGCTGACGATGGCCGACGAGTACGTCTACCACGAGATGCTCAGCCACGTGCCGATCCTCGCCCATGGGGCCGTCCGCGACGTCCTCGTCGTCGGCGGCGGAGACGGCGGGATGATCGAGGAGCTGTTCAAGCACGCGGCCATCGAGCGAGTCACGATGGCGGAGCTCGACGCCGGCGTCATCGAGCTCGCCCGGGCGCACCTCCCGACCCTGTCGAACGGCGCGTTCGACGATCCGCGGCTTGAGGTCGTCATCGGGGACGGCAAGGACTACGTCGCGACGACCGATCGACGGTTCGACCTCGTCATCGTGGATTCGACCGATCCGATCGGTCCCGGCGAGGCGCTCTTCACCTCGAGCTTCTACGCGGACTGCCGGCGGATCCTCCGTCCGGGCGGGATCGTCGTCACCCAAAACGGCGTGCCGTTCTTCCAGCCGGCGGAGCTGGAGGCGACGGTCCGCGCGTTGGCCGGTTTGTTCAAGGACGCGACCTGCTACCTGGCGGCCGTGCCGACGTACGTCGGCGGCTTCATGGCCTTCGGGTGGGGGAGCGACGATCCGTCGCTGCGTCGGGTGCCCTTGGCGACGATCGAAGAGCGGTCGGCGGCGTCCCGCATCGCGACCCGCTACTACACGCCTGACGTCCACCTCGCGAGCTTCGCGCTGCCGCGTTTCATCCTCGACATCGTCGAGGCCGGTCGGGGAGAAGTTGACGCCTCCCGACCGGATCGGGCGCCATGATGGCCGTGATGGACGGTATGCCGCCCGAGGCCCTGCTGGCCGACTACCCGGAGCCGATGCGCCGGATCGCCGAGACGATGCGTTCACTCGTGCTCGACGTCCTGCCCGAGGCGGTCGAACGCGTCCGGGTGGGCTGGCGGCTGATCGCGTATGACATTCCCGCCGGCCACCATCGCACCGTCTTCTGCTGCTACGTGGCGCCGGAGCCCGGCCACGTCCACCTCGGGTTCCAATACGGGGTGTTCATGCGCGACGACGAGGGCCTGCTGCAAGGCGCCGGGGTGACCCGCCAGGTCCGCTGGCTCACGTTCCGCGAGGGCGATCAGGTCGACCGGCCCCGGCTCGAGCGTCTCGTGCGCGAGGGGGCCCGTGTCGCCCGCATGACCCGTGGCGAACGCCTCATCAGCGCGCTGGATCGGGAGGCCGAGGCCGCGATCCCGCGGGCCGGCTGACGAAGGCGCTTCCGGCCAAGCCGGATGCTATCGTCCGGCGATGACCGACCCCGAGATCCGCCGCGTCCACGATGACGAGCTGCTCGGGTTCGTCGAGACCGCCGGGACCGCGTTCCTCGAACCGGCCAAGGACCCCACGAAGATCGCCGACGAACTGCGGTCGCTGTGGGATCTCGAGCGGACGTGGGGCGCGTTCGATGGGGTCCGGATGTGTGGCACGTTCCGATCCTGGGGCACGGAACTGACGCTGCCAGGGGGCGGCCGCATGCCGGCGTCGGCCGTGTCGGGTGTGTCCGTCCTGCCCACGCACCGGCGACGGGGGATCATGCGGGCCATGGTCGCGGCCGAGCATGGGGCGGCTCGTGACCGCGGGGAGGCACTCGGCCTGCTGTATGCCGCCGAATACCCCATCTACGGCCGGTTCGGGTACGGTCCCGCCACCCTGGAGGGGACGTGGACGCTCGATGCTCGTGCGGCGACCTTCGTCGCGGCGGCCACGGGCAGGATCGAGGTGGTCAAGGCCGACGAGACGGCACGCGACGGCATGATCGGGGTCTTCGAGGCCTGGCGACTCCGGACGACGGGTGAGATCCAGCGACGCGACTACCGCTGGGATTTCGACCTCGCCCTGCGGCCAGACCACTGGGACGAGGACTGGAAGGGGTTCCTGGCCCTCCATCGGGACGAGGCGGGAACGCTCGACGGATACGTCCGCTACAGCCGCGCCGGGGACAAGTGGGAGCAGGGCCAGCCACGGAACGCCGTCAAGGTCGACGAGCTCCACGCCCTCACGGACGAGGCGTACGCCACCTTGTGGCGATTCCTCGCCGAGACGGACTGGGTCGCGACGGTGACCGCCGAACGGCGAAGCCCCGCCGAACGCTTGCCGTGGCTGCTCGTGAACGGCCGCGACGTCCGGCTCTCCGATGTCGGGGACGCCCTGTGGGTCCGGTTGCTGGACGTCGGGCGCGCCCTCGAGGCTCGCACGTACGAGCGCGACGCGAGCCTGGTCCTCGAGGTCGTGGACGCGGAGGCGACCGGCGGTCGGAGCCGATGGCTCCTCGAGGCCAGTCCCCGCGGCGCGACCTGCCGCGCGACGGACCGCTCGCCCGATCTCACGCTCGAAGTGAGCGCGCTCGGGTCCGCCTACCTGGGTGGCATCGGCCTACGGGATGCGGTCCTGACGCGGGGTGCCGACGAGCATCGATCGGGTGCCCTGGCGGAGGCCGATCGGCTGCTGCGGACGGGCGAGGTGCCGTGGTGTTCGACGTTCTTCTAGGTCGCCGATGGACTCGAACCGCATGGTCCGAATGACCGGCGGCGAGCTGTGGGCCTGGTCGGCCGTCGAGATGGCGTCGGCCATCCGGTCCGGAGACGTGTCGTCGGCCGAACTGGTCGCCGCGTGCCTGCGGCGCATCGAGGTCGTCAACCCGGCCATCAACGCCGTCGTCCGGCTCGCGGAGGGGTCGCGCGACGCGGCCGAAAACGCGGACGCGGATCTCCGGCGCGGGATCGTCCACGGGCCACTGCACGGCGTCCCGTGCACGATCAAGGATTCGCTCGACACCGCCGGGGTCATCACGACCGCGGGGACCGTCGGCTGGGCGGACCGTGTGCCCGAACGTGACGCGACGGTCGTCGCGCGACTCAAGGCCGCGGGCGCCATCCTGCTCGGCAAAACCAACACGCCAGAGTTCACCTGGGCGAACGACGCCGACAACCTCGTCTATGGGCGCACTTCGAACCCGTACGACCTCGATCGCTCGCCCGGTGGCAGCAGCGGCGGTTCAGCGGCGATCGTCGCGGCGGGCGGCTCGCCGTTCGACATCGGCAGCGACACCGGTGACAGCATCCGCCAGCCGTCGCACGTGTGCGGCGTGGCCGGCCTCAAGCCGACGAGCGGCCGCGTGCCCCGGACCGGGCACCACCCCTCATATCGGGGCATCCTGGAGTCGCTGACGCAACTCGGGCCGATCGCGCGACGGGTCGATGACCTCGCGCTGATCCTGCCGATCATCGCCGGACCGGATGGGGAGGACCCGCACGTCGCCCCGGTCCCGCTCCGCGATCCGGCGGCCGTGTCGATCACCGGACTTCGCGTCGCGTGGTTCGCGGATAACGGCCTGCAGCCGCCGACGCCCGAGACGATGACGACCATCCGAGCGGCTGCCGACGCGCTGGGCGACGCGGGCGCCCGTGTCGATGAGCGCATGCCGCCGGACCAGGCCCGGGCGGTGGATCTCTGGGAGCGCCTCGTCGATGCCGACGGCCATGCCTGGCTGCGCAGGCTGATGGCAAACGCCGGGACCGAGGGCATCGGCTCCTACGCCGGCAAGGCGGATGGGATGTTCGCCTCCGCGCCGCTCCCCGGCGACGAGCTCACCGCCCTCGTCGAGGCGGTCGACGACGTCCGCGCGAGCATGCTGGGCTGGATACGCGACGTGGATCTCATCGTCAGTCCGGTGCTGCCGCGCCCGGCCCTGCCGCACGGGGACGGCCACACGTCGGCGTTCGCCGACACATACAGCGAGGTCCACAACCTGACCGGCTGGCCCTCGGCCGTCGTTCGCGGCGGCTCATCGCCGGAGGGCCTGCCGATCGGCGTCCAGCTCGTCGGTGCGCCGTGGCGCGAGGACATCGTCCTGGCCGCGGCCAGGGTGGTCGAGGACGCGCTTGGCGGCTGGCAGCCACCACCGGGGCTGCCCGGATCCTGATCTCAGGCGGTGACGGGCACCGTGAGCGCGACCGTCATGCCGTCGGCGACTGAACCCGTGATCGTGCCGAGCTGGTGGACGGCGCCGTCGTCGCGGAAGACGCCGTCAGTCTCGAGCGAGACCTGGCTCATGCTGCTCACGCTCTGCTCGTACCCGGCGGTGGCGAAGACGAGGTCGCAGGCGTCCTTCGGCAGCGCGACCTGCGACGTCGCGATCTTGTTGTTCTCGTCGGTGGCCATGTCCAGGCTCGGATACACCTCGAAGTGGATGTGCGGCCAGCGACCCGGGTAGCACGCCGGGAAGATGCTCTGGAAGGCCACGACCCCGTTGTCGTCAGCTTCCTGCACGCCGCGCAGGTAGTTCTCGTTGGCGATCTCCGAGGAGTACATCGAATACCCGCCCTCGCGGCTGCAATGCCAGACGTACACGGCTGCGCCGGCGAGCGGGACGCAGTCCTCGCCGTCCTGGATGGTCAGCTGGATGTTGAGCGGGATCCCCTGGGCGACCGTGGTCGACGACCCGAAACTCGAACGGATGTCGCTCCGGACGACGCCGTTCTGCGACAGGATGTCCGGACCGTTCGAACCGTCGCCTGGAAACGGGCCGGCCGTCTCCTCTGGGATGATCGCGCAGCTCGCCCCGACCGCAGACGACGCGGCCGAACCCGCGGCCGACGCGGAGGGAGACGCCCCGCCCGGTCCGCAGCCGGCGATGACGAACATCCCGGCGCTCAAGCCGCCGAAGCCGAGCAGCTTCAGCATCCGGCGCCGATCCAGGATGGTGAGGTCGTAGACGAGCCCGCGGTCGTGCTCTTCGAGGTCGTGATCCTCGTGGTCGGTTCGAAAAGCCAGGCTCACAGGGTTCTCCTTCGGCATGTCGTGTTCAGGCCCACACCGTATCCGTGGATTCCTGCGAATCCTCTGAGAGCGACCTGAGAGTCGATCGCGAGCGCGCACGCGTCACGGGACGATCTCGACGACGTCGCCGTCCTGGACCTCGTGCTCACGCCCGACGCGCTGCCCGTCGAACCGGGCCGACGGACCCCAGACCCGGGCGCCAGTGGACGATGCGCCAAGGTCGTGGTGGACCCAGTCGGCGACATCGGCCACCGTCGAGCCGGGATCGAGCGCGAGCGGCTCCGGGTCGACGGAGCCATCCTTGCGGAGCCGGACGCGGAGCAGCCCCGTCAGGGCCCACACGGCGGCCCGAAACGCCTCCAAGGATGCCTCGTCGAGTACCGAGACCGGAAGGACGTCCAGGTCCGGGAACGTGGCGGCTAGTCGCGCGACGGCGTCGTCGTCGGCCTCGTCGGCCCGGGTCGCCGCGAGGATGGCCGGCTTCTCGATGCCGGACGCCGCGATCTCGTCGCGGACGATCGCAAGCTCGCGAGGGTCGCCGTCCGCCCGGGCGCAGTAGACGACCGCATCGACCGAGCGCAACACGCCGAGGAGAGCGCGCCCACCGCCTCGATCCTCCGACGCCCCTTCGATCAGCCCGGGGATCTCCACGAGCTGGACGAGGACCCCGCCGATCCGGGTCAGTGCCGGGACAGGACGGAGCGT
Organism: uncultured Chloroflexia bacterium; assembly: GCA_963776545.1. Lineage (GTDB taxonomy): Bacteria > Chloroflexota > Limnocylindria > Limnocylindrales > CSP1-4 > SPCO01. The sequence goes on from CAVZND010000008.1 coordinate 93,527, forward strand.
GGTGAACGGGTAGTCGCCGGTCTTGATCTGGATCTCGGAGAGCGCCTGGAGCAGCGAGGACTTGCCCACGTTGGGCGGTCCAACGAGAGCGACCTGGGCGGCACCCTCGCGACGGACGGCGATCGAATCACGGTGGACCGCGTTCGAGCGGACCCGCGTGTCCTCGATCTCCGCAAGCAATGACTTGCGCAGGTCCGCGTACGGACCGTTCTTGTAATCCGGTAGTTCGGCGAGCAGTGCCCGGACCTCGCGAACCCGCTCCTTGCCTTCCTTGCCAACGAGTCGCCGCTTCGCCACCTGGGCGAACGTTCGGTGCGGCATCGGCATGACCATCGCTCCTTCGCACGATCGGCGAGGGGATGCGTGACACGCAGCCCGAGTGGGCTTGCGCTGTTGGCACGCGTCCGTCCCGCCCCTTCCTTCGACGCCGGGTGAGGAAGGGGCCGATCAGCCGTTCTTGTTGGAGATGGTCGTCAGCCAGACGTCGATCGGACGTCGGGCGATTCGGGTACTCATGGCACCCACAGGCTACACCAGGCTCCGGCGCACGCCACGACCCGATAGCATCCGCGAGTGACCCCGAACCCTCGGCGGTGGCCGGCCGCCGCCGGCATCGTCGGCTGCCTCTCGTTCCTGCTCATCGGCTGGAGCGGGCTGCTGGTGCCCTCGCTGATCCGATCCGTGAAGGACAGCTTCGACCAGAGCGACGCCGGGATCGGCTTGTTCTATTTCGTGTACGCCGTCGTCTATGCGGCGGGTTCGCTGGGCGGCGGCCTGGTCACGGAACGATTCGGACGCCGGACCGTGCTGACCCTCGCGGCGGTCCTCCACGGCCTTGGGTTCATCGGCTTCGGGCTCGCCCCGTCATGGACGTGGTTCCTGGTCGCGGCGCTGCCGGCCGGGTTGGGCGCCGGTGGCCTGGACGGGGGTGGGAACGGGCTGATCCTCGACCTCTATCAATCCGGGCGCGGGCGGGCCCTCAACCTTTTGCACGTGTTCTTCAGCCTGGGGGCGTTGAGCGCGCCATTGGCGGTCGGTCGGCTGGTCGAGCGTGGCGTCGCTTGGCCATCGATCGTGACGGCGACCGGCATCGCGGCGCTCGCGGTCGCCGCTCTGTTCCTGGTCGTGCCGATGCCCCACGGCCGGCGCGACGCCGGGACGGTCGATCCGGCCGGGGCGACACGCACGGGGCACCTGCGGGACCGCCTGGCGGCCCCGCTGATCCTGCTGGCGATCGCGATCTCCTGCTACGTCGCCTCGGAGGTGGGCGTCTCCAACTGGCTCGTGCGGTTCCTGGAGCCGGCCCCCATCACGGTGGCGACGACGGCGTTGTCGCTGTTCTGGGCCGGCCTGGCGATCGGTCGGCTGCTCGCGGCCCGACTCGCCGACCGCTTCGACCACGTCCGGTTCGCCGCTGCCGCGTCGACGGCGATGTCCATCGCCCTCATCGGCGCCATCCTGGTTCCGTCCTTGCCCGTGTCGATCGCCCTGTTCGCGCTGGCCGGGGTCGCCACCGGCCCCGTCTTCCCGATGATCATCGCCGTCGGCGGGGATCGCTATCCGGACCGCACAGCGGCCGTGAGTGGGTTCCTCTCGAGTGCGGCCGTCGTCGGGTCGATCATCTATCCACCGGTGATGGGCTTCCTCTCGGTCACCGTCGGACTGACCGTGGCCATGCTGGGAACCGTCCTCCTCGGTCTCGCCAGTGCGGGTGCGCTCCTCCTCGTCGGGCGGCAGCCGCCACCCGTCCAGGACGGCTCACGAGTGGATCCGGAGCCTGTTGACTTCGGCCGGCCACGCGTCATGCTCGCCAACGAACGACCGGAGGGAGACGCGACACGATGACCACGGATCTGCGCCCGGACGCGCTGCGGGCGGCGCTCGCATGCGATGTGATCCTGCCGGCGGACGAGGGCTTCGACGAGGCCCGCGCCATCTTCAACGCGACGATCGATCGGCGACCGTTCGCGGTCGTCCGGCCGCGATCGACAGATGAGGTCGTGGCGGCCGTTCGATGGGCACGCGAGGCCGACCTCCCCATCGCCGTCCGAGGCGGCGGGCACAACGTCGCGGGCCATGCCGTTGCCGAGGGCTCCCTCGTCATCGACCTGCGGCAGTGTCGCGAGATCGCGCTGGATGTCGCCGGGCGCCGAGTGAAGGTCGGCGGTGGTGCGCTGTGGGTCGCGGTCGACCTCGCGACCACCGCGCACGACCTGGCGATGCCCGGTGGGACGTTCGGTGACACGGGCGTCGGCGGCCTGACCCTTGGCGGCGGGCTCGGCTTCCTGATGGGTACGGGCGGCCTCACCTGCGACAACCTCGTCGCCGCCGAAGTCGTGACGGCCGACGGTTCCGTCGTGGCCGCGGGTGACGGTGGAGACCCGGAGCTCCTGTGGGCACTCCGTGGCGGCGGGGGCAATTTCGGTGTCGTGACACAGTTCGAGTTCGCACTGCACCGGGTCGGCCCGCTCTACGGCGGCTATCTGTCGGTCCCGCTCGAGTCGGCCGGGGAGGCGATGCGAACCATCGCCGAGCTCGCGCACGACATGCCCGACGAGCTCGTCCTCTTCGCCGGCGGACCCGCGGTCCGGGACGAGGCCGGGGCGGTCCACGATGCGCCCGGGCCCAAGGTCTTCAGCATCACGGTCGTCTACCAGGGCACGCCCGACGCCGCCGAGGCCGCGATCCGGCCCCTGCGCTCGATCCCGATCGTCGAGGACTTCCTGAAGCCGATGACCTATCTCGATGTCCAGGCGATGAGCGGGCAGCTGCCCTTTGGCTTGCGCCACTACTGGAAGGGGCACTTCCTCCGCGAGCTCGATCAGCCCGCGATCGACGCCATCGTCGATGGGATGGACGTCGACCCCGCATCGCAGTCATTCATCCTCCTCGAGGCGATGAGCGGGGCCGCCCGACATGAGCCGCCCGGTGGCGCGGCGTTCGGGCAGCGCGAGGCCCGCTGGAACGTCAGCGCCATCGCGATCTGGGAGGACGCCGCGCACGACGATGGGGAGATCGGGTGGGCGCGCGAAGTGGCTGACGGGCTGCGGCCCTCGTCGCTGACCGGAGCCGGCTACGCGAACTACGCCCCGGTCGACGAGACACCCGATCGCGTCCGCCGCGCGTTCGGCGACGAACGATTCGCGCGACTGGCCGCCGTGAAGCGTCGCTACGACCCCGACAACGCGTTCCGGTTCAATCTCAACATCCCGCCGGCCCCCTGACCGATCCGGGTCACGTCGATCGGCCGCGGTCCCGCAGGAGCCAGTGCCGGTAGCCCCAGCCTTCCTCCTGGTCGAAGCCTTCGGCGATGACGTCGAGTCCTTCGACGTCGAACCAGGCCAGCACCTGCGCCCGACCGGGGTAGTAGTGGTAGCCCGCGGTGTTGCCCTCGATAAGCTCCCCGCGAACGGCCGGCCAGCCGTGCCGTTCGGCCTCGGCCATACCAGCGTCGATCTCCGCCTCGTCGACCTCCTCGACGGTCAGGTACACGTGGCCGCCGGCGCGTACCGCGCGGTGAAGGTTCGCAAGGACGACCGGCCACTCCTCGGGTGGGACGTTCTCCATCGCATCGATCGTCATCGCACCGTCGAATGCCCCGTCGAACGCGAGCTCCTGCAGCCCGATGTGGATCAGGTCGGCGGCGAGCCCCTTGGCCCGCGCCTGGGCGAGCATGCCGGCCGACTGGTCCGCGCCGACGACTGACCGTCCCGACGCGCGCACGAGCGCAAAGTACCTGCCGGTGCCGCACGGCGCGTCAAGCACCGCCCCATCGACCGGGCACGTGTCGAGCAGTCGACTGACGAACACCGCGTGCGACGTCGCCGGATACGGCTCGGCGTCGAAGTCGGCGGCCTCGGCGTCGTACTGGGACACGACTTCCGCCCGACGTTCCGCCAACCAAGCTCGGCGTTCCATGTCGTCTGAAGGTTAGCGCCGCGGGTCCAGCCGCCATGGCAGAATCGCCGTCGTGAGCATGACTCCGCCATTCGTCCCGGACGCATTCGAGCCGCCGACGGCCCTGGACGACCCGCGATTCCGTCTCCGGCCGCTCGGGCCAGAGCAGAACGAGTCCGACTACGCCGCGTGGACGTCGAGCATGGACCACATCCATCGGACGCCGGGCTTCAAGCCGGACGGCTGGCCCCGGCCGAAGACCCTCGAAGAGAACCGGGCCGATCTCGTCCGCCATGCCGCCGACTTCGCGGCAAGGACCGGCTTCACGTTCACCGTCCTCGCGCCGGACGCCGACACGGTCATCGGCTGCGTGTACATCTACCCGTCGTCCGACGGGCCTGGAGCCGGCGTGAGCTCCTGGGTCCGGGCTGCCGATGCGCACCTGGACGAGCCGCTCTACCGCGCCGTCTCCGACTGGCTGGGCGCCGACTGGCCGTTCGAGCGGATCGTCTACGATCCGAGGTCGTGACCAAGCGGACGGCCACCGCGCGTGAGGGTCGGACACGGCGGTTGGTACTATCGAGCGGTCGAGTCGACCGGTCGCGGAGCGCAAGCTGAGCGGGAGTCCGGTCATGACCCCCGGGCGCATCGGGAAGCCATCCCGAACCAACACCGGGAGTCGTCGAGTGGCCCTTGCCCCCTGGATCGCACCGGCGCTTATCGCGGTGTACGTCCACAACGTGGGCGTCCGCGTGCGCCGCCAATTCCGCGGCCATACCCGCCACGCGGGCGATGCCTCCGCGATCGTCCGAGCCTGCATCGAGGCCTGCTGGAACGGCCGGACCTTCACGGCGAGTCCCGGCCACTTCGACATGTTCTGGACCCGGGACCTGTCGTTCTCGGCCCCATCGCTCGTCCGGCTCGGTCACGGACCACGCGTTCGGGACTCACTCGCCTACGCCCTGGATATCTGGACCCGGCGGCGCAGCCACATCACGACGACCATCCACTACTTCGACCGCCCAGGCGACGTCTTCGAATACGGCGTCGACTCGCTGCCGCTGTTCCTGGCGGCCCTGCGTGCCGCCGACGCGACCTACTTGGTCGAGCAGCACCGCTCGTGGCTCGAGGCGGAGGTCGCCCATTTCGCCAAGTTGGTCGTCGACCCTGCCACCGGACTCGTGCGCTCGGATCGCAAGTTCAGCGCCCACCGCGACACCGTCGTCAACCGCTCGAACGCCTACGGCAACACGATGGTCGCGCTCCTGGCCAAGACGATCGAGGAGACCGGCTGGTTCGCTTCTCCGTTCGAGCGCCACTTCGATGGCGACTACGGCCGACTGCTCCAGGAGCACTTCTGGGCTGGCGACCACTACCGCGATGCGCTCGGCGACGAGACGGTGTCGGGCGAAGCAAACATCTGGCCGTTCTATGCCGGCGTCGTGAGCGATCCGGGCATCATCGCGCCGGCCCTCGCGTACCTCGACGCGAACGGGTTCTGCGACCCATACCCGCTGCGCTACGAGACGACTCGACGGCCGGAACGCGAGGTGTGGCTGACCCGCCACCTCCTGCCCGACTACCAGGGCAGCACGGTCTGGACGAGCCTTGGTGCGATGTACCTCCAGATCCTGCGGACCGTCGATCCGACCCTCGCGGCGACCGAGACCGCCCGCTACGTGGACTGGATCGAGCGGGACGGCACGTTCTGGGAGGTCATGGACTCGCGGGGTCAGAACTGGGTGAGCCCGCGCTGGATCATGATCGGCGAGGAATCGATGCTCTGGTCGGCGATCTTCCTCGATACGCTCGAGCATGCCGACCAGGCCCCGGCCATGCTGTCTGATCCGGTCCTCCCGCCCGTCGAGTCGCTGGTCGCTTAGACGAAGTCACGCCGCCCGGCGCGGTACGATCGGGGCCAGCGCGACACGAGGAGTCCGGCGCCATGGCCTACGACGAAGCGCTCGCCGATCGGATCCGCCACGTCTTCGCGGGCGAGCCAAACGTGACCGAGCGCAAGATGTTCGGCGGGATCGCGTTCATGGTCGCCGGGAACATGGCGTGCGGGGTCATCAAGGACGACCTGATGGTTCGGGTCGGGCCGGACGCCCACGAGTCCGCGGTCGTGCAACCGCACGTGCGCCCGATGGACTTCGCGAATCGCCCGATGCAGGGCTACGTGTACGTCGATCCCGACGGTGTGCGCTCCGCGGAGGACCTCGCGCGCTGGGTGCACGCGGGAATCGTCATGGCCGCGAGCCTTCCGCCGAAGTAGGGGGAGCGCCACCGGCCCGCCTGGCTGGACATCACCGCGGGACGCGCAACAACGACGGGGGTCCGGGCTATGCTGGGAACGGGCTAGATGGGGGTTCGCGCGCGCGCCGCGTCGGGGAAGGGAGACGGATGGATATCGCGCTCGTCCACGGTTCCTATCACGGAGCCTGGTGCTGGGACCTCCTGAGGCCCGAGCTCGAGCGCCTCGGCCATCGCGTCATCACGGTCGACCTGCCGATCTCGGATCCGGGCCTCGGCGCCGCCGACTACGCCGCGATCGTCGCGAAGGCGCTCGTCCCTCGCACGAAGCCGGTGCTCGTCGGTCACTCGATGGCCGGGCTCGTCATCCCGCTCGTGGCGGCCGATCGTCCCGTCCGGAGGCTCATCTTCCTCGGGGCGTTCCTGCCCGAGCCGGGCCTCAGCGCGAACGACCAGCGCGCCGCGGAGCCCGTCGACGGACGCGTCGCGCCGGTGACCTCGGAATGGACGGATCTCGGAGACGACGTCTGGATGATCGGCCCGAATACGGCCACCGAGCTCTTCTACCACGACGTCCCGGCGGCGACCACGCGATGGGCCACGCAACGGCTGCGCCCCCAGTCGTATCGCGTCATGGCCGAGACCACGCCACTGGCGGAGTGGCCGGACGTCGAGCGGGCGTCGATCGTCTGCCGTGACGATCGCGCCATCAATCCGGAGTGGGTGCGCCTCGCGGCGCGCGAGCGCCTGGGGGTCGATGCGATCGAGCTGGGTGGCGGACATTCGCCGTTCCTGAGCCGCCCCGCCGAGCTCGCGAAGTTGATCGGCGATCTGGCCTGATCGGCCAGTAGTCGCCCGCGTCAACGGCCTCGCGCACGAAGCCAGCCCAGTCCTGAAGCGGCGCCATCGCTGCCCGCAGACGTCTCGGGAACGGTTGCGGCCGACGCCGTCCCACCCTCGATCAAGATCATGCCGACCACGAGCAAGGCGACGCCGAGGATCCGGCTCATGCCGGCTTGCTCGCCGAAGAGCATCGCACCGAACGCAAACGCCAGAACCGCCTCAAGACCGAGCACGACCAGGTAGGCCGGCCCTAGCTCGCCGCGAAGCTCGATCGACAACGTCAGCAGGGCGGCACCGACCGCGAACAGTCCGAGCATCGCGAACGAAGGGAGCGGTTGGGTGAGTCCTTGGGACAACTTCATGAAGATGCCACCGACCGTGAATGCCAGCGCCGCCGCGACCGTCATGCCCAAGTAGAGCAGTGATCCGCTCATCTGCCACTCCCCGTTGGTGTTAGAGTCCGCCCTTGGATACCGTCCGTATGTAAGAGTTACATACGTACCGTCCGTATGTCAAGGACGAACATGACCACACGTCGCCGATCTGCCTTGTCACCCGAGGAAGCCAGGAAGCAGTACATCCGCGCCGCTGAGACGGTCCTGCTCGAGCAGATCCAGGTCGATGCCCGTCGTCTCGATCGTCAGGATGACGAGCGGCGGGTCGCAGTCGGGCCATTCGCCAAGCTCAACGCGGAGCAGGTTGCGGCGTCCGCCGAGGGGAAGAGCCGGGGCGCCATCACGAACCTGTTCAAGAGCCAGCGCCAGTTCCAGCTCCAGGCGATGGCGCTGGTCCTCGAGGACCCGGAGGTCGATGTCCTGGTGCAGCCGGACCCGCGGACGTTCGATGATCCGCTCACCTGGATCGAGGCGCTGGCGACCGCCCAATCGGGCAGGGGACCGCTCCACGGGATGGAGCCGTCCGTCGGTTATGGGCTGAACTGGGCGCTGTGGCTCAGCCAAGTGCCGTACGGCGTGTGGAGTGAGCACATCGCCGAACCGAGCATGCACGAGTTCAGGCATTCGGCCGAGCGTCTCGAAACGGGGAGCGTGCGACCCGCGCTTGCCCATTTCGCGCTCGAAGTCCGATCACCGTGGACGACGATGGATCTGGCCGCGGCCATGAACAGCATGGTGGAGGGCCTGTGGCTCAACCAATGTCTGTCGCGCCAGCATCCGACGCGTCCTGATGTTCACGTGGCCCAGGCGACGCGCGACGCGCTGGTGATGCTGTGGCAGGGGGCGACCCAGCCGGCTGGGACCCCGACGGACTGAACCCAGGCCGGTGCCGGTGCCCCACGCTCAGGACGTGAACCGAGCGCCTTCCGGACGCGCTACGCTCGCGGGCGTGGCGATTTCTGGCGATCCCGTGTCCGGGCTGACAAACTGGGCTGGCAACCACGCCTACGTCGCGGCGCGGCTGCTTGAGCCCGCCTCGCTCGACGAGCTCCAGGCGCTCGTCCGTGCGTCGCGATCCCTCCGCGTGCTCGGGTCCCGTCACTCGTTCAACGACATCGCCGATACGACGGGGGATCTCGTGTCCCTTCGACGGATGCCCCGTGTCTTCGAGCTCGACCCGGTGGCCGGCACGGTCACCGTGGACGGTGGCGTCCGATACGGGGAGCTCGCCGGACCGCTCGACGCTGCCGGGTTCGCGCTGCACAACCTCGCCTCACTTCCGCACATCTCCGTGGCCGGCGCGTGCGCGACGGCGACGCACGGCTCGGGCGATCAGAGCGGAAACCTGGCGACGGCCGTGTCGGCGATGGAGATCGTCACCGCGGACGGGGAGGTCTCGACCCTCAGCCGAGAAGCCGATCCCGGGGCCTTCGATGGCGCCGTCGTCGGACTCGGCGCCCTCGGCATGGTGACGTCGTTGACGCTGGAGATCCAACCGACCTTCCAGGTGCGACAGGACTTGTACGAGGATCTCGCGCTGGACCAGGCCGTCGAGCACTTCGACGAGATCACGGCACTCGCGGACAGCGTGAGCCTGTTCAGCGAGTGGCATGGACCGCTGATCGAACAGGTCTGGCTGAAGCGGCGCGTCCCCGACGGTGACGACTTCGAACCGGCGCCCACCCTGCACGGCGCGACCCTTGCGACCGTCCCGCTGCACCCCATCCGCCGCATGCCGGCCGACGCGTTAACCCAGCAACTCGGCGTTCCGGGCCCGTGGCACGAGCGGATCCCGCACTTCCGCATGGATCACACCCCGAGCTCCGGGGCCGAGCTCCAGACCGAGTACCTGCTGCCGCGCGAGCACGCCGCCGAGGCGCTCGTCGCGATCGCCGGCCTGCGCGAGCGATTCGCCCCGTTCCTGCAGGTGGCTGAGGTGCGGACGGTCGCCGCCGACCGACTCTGGCTGAGCACGGCGTTCGGACGTCCGTCCGTCGCGTTCCACTTCACCTGGTACCCGGACTGGGACGGCGTCCGCGGCATCCTGCCACGGATCGAGGAGGCGCTCGCGCCGTTCGACCCTCGCCCGCACTGGGGCAAGCTCTTCACGATGTCGCCCGAGGCCGTCCGTGCCGCGTACCCGCGGGTGCCGGCCTTCGTCGCGCTTGCCGGAGTCCTCGACCCGGACGGGACGTTCCGGAACGCGTTCCTGGACCGCTACGTGTTCAGCGGGTCATAGGATCGCCGGCAGGCCAAAGACCGGGAACAGTTCGGGGCCGAAGGTCGTGATCTCGGCGATGCGGCCGTCTTCGACGCGCAGGACGTCGAACTTGAACGCCCGGAACTCGGTGTCGCCAGGCTTGCGCAGGTAGCTCGCCGCGGTCGGCATCCGGTTGGCGCGCGTCGGCACGAGGCGCCATTCGCCGTCCCCCAGTGCCCGGTCGAGGAGCGGCCCGATCGACTCGATGCCCTCGAAGGACATCAGGGCGGGCGGCATCGTGATCCGAAGGTCCGGCGCCGAGATCGCCACGGCCTCGGCCGCATCGCCACGCTCGTGCGCGTCGATGAATTGCTCGAGCAGCCGCCGCTCGTCGTCGGTCGGTTCGACGGCTGGCCACTCGGCACGTTGGGCCGGCAGGTGCGCCTGCATCGTCGCGCGGGCGCGTTGGAGGGCGCTGTTGGCCGCGGCGACGCTCGTCTCGAGCAGCGCCGCAGTCTCGCTGGCCGGCCAGCCGAGGACGTCGCGGACGATCAGGGCGGCACGTTGTCTCGGCGGCAGCACCTGCATGGCCGCCAGGAACGCGAGCGCGATCGTCTCCCGCTCCACGACGACCGCGTCGGGCTCGTCATCGACCGGTGCGACCTCGTCGAGCAGCTGGTCCGGATACGGCTGCAGCCACGGCACGTCGGCGAAGGTCTGCATCGTGGTAAGGCGCCGCGACCGTCGTCGAAGGACATCGAGGCACACGTTCGTCGCGATGCGGTACAGCCAGGCCCGGATCATCGCGCCGCCGTCGAAGCGCTCGCGGCTCCGCCACGCCCGGAGGAACGTCTCCTGCACGGCATCCTCGGCCTCGTCGAACGATGCGAGCATCCGGTAGCAGTGGACGTGGAGCTCCCGCCGGTGACGCTCGGCCAGCCGCTCGAAGGCGACGTCGCTCCCGATCGCGCCGGTCATGCGACGGGCGCCTCTCGATGGACCTCCTGCACCATCCAGGTGTTCCCGTCGGGGTCCTTGAACGACAGGAACGTGCCGTAGGTCCGGCGTTCCGGATCCAGCCCGGGCTGCTGTCCCTCGGGCCCGAAGTGGAAGGCCTCGCTGGCGTCGACGCCGCGTGCCACGAGCTCGGCTCGGGCGGCCTCGATGTCCGAGACGCACAAGTGGAGCCCGTGCTGGGTCCCGGGCGGCATGTCGATGTTCTTCATGATCGCGATCGAGCAGCCCGAGCCAGGGGGCGTCATCTGCACGACGCGGAAGTCCTCGCCGGCGCGGTGGTCGACGTCGACGTGGAACCCGGCCCGCTCCTCGTAGAAGGCCTTGGCACGGTCGACGTCGGTGACGGGGATCATCACGAGTTCGAGGGTCCAGTCCACGACGGGTCTCCTTGTGGCATCGGTCGGGCGACCGGTGATCTGCAGGTGAAACGTCGGCTCCCCTGGAAACTCATCGGTGGAGCGATGATGACGCTCGGACGATGCTAGCGGCCCGCGCCGATCGGTGCGGAAGAGCGTGCGTCAGCGCTTCGTCACGATGTACGAGTAGGACTCATCGCGGACGTCCTTGAAATACGCGACGAGCAAGTCCCCAGTGTCCTGATCGAGGCGGATCACGGCGGGCCCCGCGTAGGACGGCTCCACGATCCGCTTGCTCCACGTGCCGGTCCCGATCCTCGTGAGGTACACGAGGCGGCCACGCTTCCCGCTCACCAGGAGGTGCACCCGACCGGAGCTCGTGTCCACCGTGACGGACGCGACGTACCGACGCGGTCCAAGCCGTTCCGAGCGCCACGTCCCGCCCTTCTGCGTCGAGTAATAGGTGCCCTCCGTCGTCCGTGCTTCGTCGTCGCCGCAGTAAGCGACGGGATCGGGGCCGCGGAGCCACATCAGGTGCGGTTGATCGTGGGCGCCAAGGACGAGCACGGGCGCGTAACCATGGACGGTCCCGGGGATCTTCTTGCTGGAGAATCCGTCGCCCGTGAAGGTCGCATATCGCAGCGAATCTCCAGACTCATAGGCGATCCTCGCCCGACCGTCGTCTCCGATCCGCAGCGACGTCGCCCCGCTGGCCCCAGGGACCTCGTATCGATGAACGGACGCGCTCCGGACGGTCTCGTAGTAGACGCGGGTCAGATCGCCATTCGCCACCGTCGCGTGGATGGTGCCGCCGACGACGCGGAACCCTTGCAGCCGGTCGCCGACCTCGCCGATGCGTGTCGGATCGGACCAGCCCGGGCCGGAAGACAGGGATCGCGAGCGAACAAACACACCGATGCTCTCTAGGATGATGGGGCCGCCGCAAGTATCTGCATCAGTCGGGATGACTAGGCGGGTGTAGGCGAGGTACAGCACGTCGCCCTGAACGGCCATCTGTGGGTCGTACTCCAGACGAGCCTCGGGTGGCTTGAACGTGACCGGATCCCAGTCAGCGTCCAGGTCCACGTAGTGGATCTTGCCGCCGCAGCCCGCCGCGACGTGGCGTCCGCCGGCCCCGTCGATGACGGCCGTCACCGACTCGCAATCGGCTCGCTCGACCCGCTGCGGCTTCCGCCACTTCGCGGCCGCTATCGCCGACGGCTTCGGACGATCGGCCGGTTTCGGCGACGGAGAGGCGCGACGTGGCGAAGCAGACGTCACGGCAGGACTGATCGACGGAGTGGCGAGCGACGCCGAGGCGACGACCGCGGCCGGCGACGGCGACGAAGTCGGGATCGCGTCGGACTGACGAACGAGGGCAGCCCCGAGGCCGCCCACCACGATCGCCAAGACGGCCGCGATACCAAAGCCGATCACGAGCCCCGGCTGACGTCGCATGCTGATCCTCTCGGCCATACGGTCCCGACGTGTCTGCCCGATCTGGCGACTGGGCGTCGACTGCGAGTGGAGACGCGGACCGGGCCATTTCGTTGCACATGGGACCGGGACCCCGTGACGGCGCCAAGACGAGTCCCTGCTAGCGTGATGCGCGAGCGCGCTCAGGCTCGAACGCCAGGAGGGGAGGGCAGAGCGGTGCACAGCGACCAAAGGCGGTGCGGCGGGAGGCGGCGATGACCGCGATGCCGCGACCGAAATTCCAGAAGCAGGGACCCGCGTCCAACTGCATCATCCACAAGCAGCACCTCGGCTGGAAGTCGTGCACGGCGTATTCCATGGCGATGGGCATCGATGCCGCGACGGCAGGGGCACGCCGACCATCAGGCTGTAGGGTCCGGAAGCTGACCGGCGATATCGAGGCCGGACTCAAGCTCAGGCAGGTCGCCGACGTCGCACTGGAGCACTACGACGTGCGCGTCGCGGTCCGGACCGGCTGGAACACGATCGCGCCGGAGAGGGCGGCGCGCCTGGCACGATCCGGTCGCGGGTTCGTGCTCCAGGGCAACACCGAGGCGCTGATCGGGACGAAGTCCCAGTCCACGCTCGGACCGACCAACCATGCCGTGTGGGTGAACGAGGTCAAGGGCGGGACCGACGACAAGCCCGACAAGGCGCTCGTCTACGATCCGGCCGCCGACGGGCGCGTACGCGACGGCATCAAGTTCGCCGACGGAGCGCGCTGGTGGCCCTGGGAACGCGTGCTCGCGTTCGCGGCCGGCCTGCGCCCCAACGGGGACGATGGCAAGAAACTCGGGCCAGGCAAGTTCTACGCCGGGTTCGTCCCGCGTCGACCCGCGGCGCCGGCGGGAGCGACGCCCGGCCCGGTCGCGCCGATGGGTGGCGAGCTCGATGGACCGTCGGCCACCTTCCGCGTCGGTGCCAAGCCGACGAAGCCGTTCCCGGACCGGGTGCGGGCCAGCGTCGTGAAGGGCCGCCGGGTGAATGTCCGTCAGCGGCCGGATCGACTCCGGGCAGGCGACATCGTCGACCGGATCCCCGACGGAACGCTCTTCGTCGCGTATCAGGTCATCACGAATGGGGCCAAGCCACCGGGTTCGAAGTCCAGGACCTGGTACGGGAACCGGCACGGCACCGAGTGGATCCACGCGAGCGGATTGCGTCGAATCGGAGGCAGCACATGACCGGGCCAGCGGGCGATCCGCTCGCAGACGAGTCCGTCAGCGACGAGGACGCCGCTCCGGACGATCTCGTCGCAGGGGCGGACGATCTGCCCGAGGACGTGCCGAACGACGACCTTGGCGTGGGAGAACCGGCCGACGACGGCGACGCTGCCATCGACGACAACGCCGACATCCCGGTCCAGGGTTCGCCGGCCGACGACCTGATCCACGACGAGGACGAAGGGACCTAGACTCCGGCGATCACGGAGGAGTCCCGAGATCGACCCCAACGAACGGCAGGTACGCCGCGTTTCCACGCCAGATCTGTCGACGAGCGAGGTCGCAGCCATCCGCGACTTGCTCGTGACGGCGTTCGGGACCGACGAGGAGGAACGCTTCACCGAGGACGACTGGGGCCACGCCATCGGCGGCGTCCACTTCATCCTCGCGCTCGAGGGGCACGTCATCGCGCACGCGTCCGTCGTAGAGCGCGAGCTCCAGATCGATGGGCGACCCTTTCGCACGGGCTACGTCGAGGCCGTGGCGGTCGCCCCGGAGTACCAGGGTGCCGGGTTCGGGTCAGCGGTCATGACCGACGTGACGTCGTACGTCCGGGGCGCGTTCGAGCTCGGCGCGCTCGGCACCGGCCGTCAGCGGTTCTACGAACGGCTGAGTTGGCAGGTCTGGATGGGCCCGACGTTCGTCCGTGTGGCCGACGGGCTCAGGCGGACTCCGGACGAGGACGGCTTTATCCTCGTGCTGACGACGGCGTCATCGCCGCCGCTCGACCTGACCGCATCGATCAGCTGCGACTTCCGGCCCGGCGACGTCTGGTAAGGGAGAGGAACACCGTGAACGCCGATGAGCAGACGACCGGGACACCGCCGGCGCCGGAGATCGACGCCTACCTCGCGAACATCCCCGACGACATGCGGGAGGCGCTCGAATCGCTGCGCCAGACGATCCGCGCCGCCGCTCCCGATGCGGTCGAGGCCATGAGCTACGGCGCGCCGGCGTTCCGGTACCAGGGTCGGCCGCTCGTCGCGTTCGGTGCTGCGAAGGCGCATTGCTCGCTGTACGTGATGAGCCCGGCGGTCATGGAGGCCATCGGCGACGAGCTCGAGCCCTACGACACCTCGAAGGGCACGGTCCGTTTCACGCCCGACGCACTCCTGCCGGACGCGCTCGTGACGAAGCTGGTCAAGGCCCGGATGGCCGAGACCGACGCGGCCGCGAAGCGGTGAGCGGCCACTGGGCCTGGTGAACGGCATGGGGTTCGCCTCGCCGTCCGCCGGATCCCTCGATCGGGCTCGCTACGAGCTCGAGGTCGAGGACACGTTCGATCGGCCGGAGCTCGACGCACGCATCTGGTTGCCGCACTACCTGCCGCACTGGAGTTCCCGACAGGCGTCGGAAGCTCGATACGACGTCGGTGGCGGGCGCCTTCGGCTCAGGATCGACCCAGATCAACCGCCATGGGCGCCCGAGTACGACGGGCATCTCCGCGTCTCCTCGTTGCAGACCGGCCTGTTCGCCGGGCCGGTCGGCAGCCGCGTCGGGCAGCTCCAGTTCCGTGACGGTCTCCTGGTGCGCGAGGCGCAGGAGACCGTGGCTCTTTATGCCCCGCGGTACGGCCTGTTCGAGATGCTGGCGAGCGCTGTCGATGACCGCGCCAACATGGTGGCGCTCTGGATGATCGGCCTCGAAGACCGTTCCGAGCGGTCCGGCGAGATCTGCATCGCCGAAATCTTCGGGCGAGACGTCGGTGCGGACGAGGTCCGGGTCGGGATGGGCATCCATCCGTGGGCGGACCCCTCGCTCGTGGATGACTTCGCGGCCGAGCCCGTCGCCATCGATGCCCGTCAGCCGCACTGGTATGCGGCCGAGTGGACGCCCGACCAGGTCGCGTTCTACGTGGACGACCGCCTCGTCAAGGTCGTTCGTCAGTCGCCGTCGTATCCGATGCAATTCATGCTTGGCATCTACGAATTCGCCGACGGTTCCGGACTGCCGTCGCCCGCCGCCGACTACCCGAAGTCGTTCTTGGTCGAGGCATTCCGCGGGTATCGAGCGGTCAGTGGCCCGGGGGCACGCGATCGAGCATTCCCGGCGGACCGGTCGTAGACTCCGGCGCATGGACCAGCTGCGACGCTTGTTCCGAGGGAGTACGCCAGCCGACGCGAGCGACGCCGCCGCTGATCCCGCCGACATCGAGGCGATCGAGCGCGAACGCGAACTCGAGCTCCTGCGAGCTGAGGCGGCGGGTCACGATGAACTGATCGAGCGACAGCTCAAGTACGCGCGATTTGCCTGGCAGCCGCCCGCTCAGGGTGGTGAGCGGCGAGCCGACGACGGGGAACGCTCGTCCGACGACTGAGCCGCGGGCCGGGCTCCTAGGGCCTGGTCGCGGAGACCGTCTGCCAGCCGCCCGACGTCCACGATGCCGCGATCGCCTGCTGGACGTGGGCCACGGCCGCCGCGTCCTCGAAGCTCGGTGAGCTCTGCGTTCCGGACGCGACCGCCTGCAGGAACTGGCCGGCCTCGATGACCTTGAGGTCGTCGAAGCCGATCCCGACCGCCCAGCCCGGGTTGAACGACCGATGGAAGGGGTGTGCCGGGCCACTCAGCTCGATCGTCCAGCCTGTCTCCGTGGCCGACGCCGCGTCGCGGCGGAAGTAGCGCAGCTCGTTCATCCGCTCGAACGACCAGGCCAACGCGCCCTTCGTACCGTGGACCTCGAAGGCGAGGTCGCATTGCGAGCCCGTGATGACCCGGCACGCCTCGAGGGTTCCTCGGGCGCCGCCTCGGAATCGCACCAGCGCGCCGACATAGTCCTCGTTCGTCACGTCGCCCCGGGGATCGTCCGGGCCGGCCGTGTCGTAATGCGTCCCGCCGGGGTGGGGCAGGGGACGGGTCCGGATGAACGTGTCTCGCGTGCCGACGAGCTCGTCGATCGGTCCGGCGAGCAGGTGCGCCATGTCGATGGCGTGCGAGAGGAGGTCCGACAGTGTGCCGTAGCCCTGGTCGGCCTGGAATCGCCACGACAGCACCCCGTCGGGATCGCTCGCGTAGCCGTTGAGGAAACGGCCGCGATAGTGGGTCAGATCTCCAAGGGCCCCGCTGGCGATGAGATCCGCGGCGTGCTGGACGACTGGGGCCCAGCGGTAGTTGTAGCCGACGAACGTGATCGTCGTCCCGGCTTGACGTGCGAGTTCCGCGGCCTCCAGGGTCTCCTCGGGCGTGCGGCCGACCGGCTTCTCGCACAGCACGTGCTTCCCGCGCTCGAGGGCCGCACGGATGACCGGGAGGTGCGTGTCGTTGGGCGCGGTGATGCTGATCGCCTCGATCGCGGGGTCATCGACCACGTCGAGCCAATCGGTCGTCGAACGCTCGAACTCGAAGCGCGCCTGCGCCGCGGTCGCCCGCCCGTTGTCGGCGTCAGCGCAAGCTACGAGTCGAGCCGAGATCCCGCGCTCGGCGAACCGGTCCCGAACGAGCCGATAGGCGCGGCTATGTGCTTCGCCCATCCAGCCCATCCCGACCACGCCGATCCCGACCGTGCGACCCATCGCTCTCGCCTCCGTGTGAGGCTGCGAGCGTAGTGCGCCAACGGGATCGGCGTCTCGGTCGGTCGAAGGTCAGTTCGCCGGACCTGGATCGTAGATCTCGACTGTTTCGTCGATCAACAGGACCCGGCCATCGCCCAGCAGGGTCGCCGTATGGCCGTCATGCGTCGTGACCATGCCCGCGGTCGCCGTCCACGTCCTGCTCATCGGGTCGTACAGTTCCGCCGCGGTGAGCGGTTCTCCGACGCTGTTCGTACCGCCGGCGACGAGCACCCGGCCGTCGGTCAAGCGCGTCGCTGTGTGTCCGAAGCGTGGCGTGACGAGGTCCGTGGTGGCAGACCACGTCCCGCGGGCCGGGTCGTACAACTCACCGTGAGCTGGCACGACATCACGGCGGTAGGTCGTGAACGCCCCGACGACGAGGACACGACCGTCCGAGAGCAGGGTCGCCGTCAACGCGTCGCGGGCCTCGATCATGCTCCCAGTCGCGGTCCACGACCCGGAGACCGGGTCATAGAGTTCGGCGGAGGCGACCGGTTGTTCGTCAGAGACGCTGCCGCCTACGACGAGCACCTTGCCGTCGTCCAGGAGCACGGCCGCGAAGCCGAACTGTGGATTGACCATGATCCCGCCGGGCGTCCAGGACCGCCGGCTCGGGTCGTACAGGGCAGTGCGACCAGGCCGACCGAGGGCGAGCACCTTACCGTCGGGCAACACGAACATCGCCTCGAGGTCGCCAAGGGAGCCGCCGTCGGGACCCTTGGGCACGCCTTCCGCGGCCGTGGTCCAGGACTTGGTGGGCGGCTCGTACAACTGGGTCGTACCCACGAGCACGGTGCCATTGTGCAGGAGCACCGATGCGGGATCGTCCATGTACTGGCCCATTCGCCTCGTCTCGGACCAGGTGCCGCTGACAGGATCGAACAGCTCGGCCGAGTTCTCCCGGCCAGTCGGGCCGCCGCCCGCGACCAGCACCGTGCCATCAGGCAGCAGCGTTGCGGCGCCACTCTGTCGCATGACCATCTTTCCGGTCACGGTCCAGACCGAGCCGGCCGCCGGAACGACGGACAGGCCCGCCGAGGCGGATGGACTGGCTGAACTGCCCGGCGTCGAGCTCGGTGTGACCGCGGACTGCCAGGGGTTCACGGCATAGAGCGTCCCGCCGACCGCGATCACGCCGACGACGGCGGCCGCGGCCAGGCGCGTGGGTGTCTTCATCGTCTGGAACCTCCGCGGCAGGCGTCGAACGCGCCGCTGTTGGGTCTGCTCGATATCGATGAGGGCGGCATCGATCACCCGGTCGGCGACCTCATTTGTGCCCTCGACGAAGAACGCGCCAAGGAGACGGTCGAGCTCGCGCTGATCGGTCATCGGGTCACCCTCCGGCCACCGCGGCGGGACGCTCGTCGGCCTCGATGGCCGCGCGCATCGCCCGGTGGGCGTAGTGCAGTCGGGAACGGGCCGTGCCCACGGGGATCCCCAGACGGTCGGCGATCTCCGTGGGGGTCAGACCCAGGTAGTGGGTGAACACGAGGATGGCCCGCTGGTCGGGCGGGAGCCGTCGAAACCCCCGCTCGAGTCGATCGCGCTCGTCGACGGACAACGCCTCGTCGGGCCCAGCCGGTCCGTCGATCGGCAGGATCCGGACATTGGCGTTCCACGTGTTCCAGCGACGCGCCTCGGCGTAGCTGGCATTGACCAACAGGCGTTGGAGCCAGGCGTCGAAGCGGTCCGGATCGCGGAGGCTCGGCAACTCCCGCCAGGCGATCACCAGCGTCTGTTGCACGGCGTCCTCGGCCCGTCCGACGTCCCGGAGGATCCGCTGGGCGATCGCCATGAGCCGGTCACCGTGCGTCCGGGCCAGGATGGCGAAGGCCTCCCGGTCACCGCGCTGGGCCTGCTCGACGAGGTCGCGATCCAACCGATCGTCCTTCCGTGGCGTCCGTCGGGGACGCCTACCGACTGTACTGAGTCGGTGATGGTCGCGCGCGTTCGATCTTCGGCTGGTCTTGCCGTTCGATCGTGCGCTTGGCATACTCGGCTCGACGGCGCCTCCCGCGCCGAACCCCGCTCCGGCGCTCACGCCGCCGGCATCGATGGGGCAAAGGGGAACTGGCTTCCCCGGGACGAGCCGTCCGCCCTTCTCCGGCGGGTTGCGAGAGCGTGAGTCCCGTGGCCTCGTCGAACGAGAAGGATGACGAGACGATGCCGACCCAGAAGACCTTCAAGAGCCGCGTCCGCACGCGCATGTCCAAGACCGGCGAGTCATACACCGCTGCACGGCACCAGTTGCTGCGCAAGGCCGGCGAACTCGACGAGGAACCGGTCACGGAGACAGTGCCCATCGCTCCCGAGATCGAGCTCATGACGTCCGACGAGGCCATGCGCCGTGCGACCGGCAAGGGTCACGCCGAGTGGTTCGCCCTCCTCGACACCTTGGGCGCGACGACGCACACCCATACCGAGATCGCCCGCTGGTTGAGCGAGGCGCACGGTGTCCCCGGCTGGTGGACCCAGAACATCACCGTCAACTACGAACGAGTGCGCGGCATGCGTGCCCCCCACGAGATGGGCGACGGCTTCAGCATCAGCGTGACGCGGACCATCGCGGCCGATCCGGAGCGGATCCTGTCGGCGTTCACGGACCCGTCCATCCGCGAGCGCTGGTTGCCGGGGGCCGGGATGCAGCAGCGCCCGACCCGCGCCGCGCTCACTGCCCGCTTCGACTGGTCCGAGCCGCCGTCCCGCATCGTGGTCACGGTGGCCCCGAAAGGGCCCGACAAGGGTCTCGTCGCGGTCACGCACGAGAAACTGCCCGACGCCCAGGCCGCCGAGCGGTCGAAGGCCACGTGGCGCGAGTCCCTCGTCGCCCTGAAGGCGCTTCTCGAACGCGCCTGAGCCCGCGAGGACCATCGGGCCGCTCGGCCGCTGGCCCGATGGTCCGGCTGGTCAACGGGACCCGCCGAGGAGGACGATACGGGACCCGAGGTCGCGACCGACCGCTTACACGTTGGAGGACGTCCCGATGATCGGACACTTTGGACGCACCCGTGACCCGTTCGAAGGCAAGGGCGCACGTCGAACGCAGCGGCGCCTCCGGATCGAAGGTCTTATCGCCATCACGATGGCCATCCTGGCGTGCGGCCTGATCGCTGCCATGTGGATGCTCACGTTGGCGCCACTGGCGAAGACCTTCGGCCTGGGCTGAGCGCGCCCGTCAGGCGCTGAACTCGGTCTCTTTCACCACCCGCGCCGTTCGGTCGTACGTCCGCCAGACGCCGACCTGCTTCCCGCGCTCGAACTGGCCGGTCCGCATGACGCTGCCGTCCGTGCGATACCACGACCACGAGCCGTGGAGTTCGCCTTCGAGTCGGAAGCCCGTGAACTTGACCCTGCCGTTCGGGTAGAAGACCGTCTCTTCCACGGGTTCGTGTGGCTCTGCCATCGCCGGAGTATCCCATCGAGGCATGAGCCGAGACCGGTGTCACAATGCCCGCCATGAGCGAGGCTATCCCGCAGACGGTCGATCCCCTGGAGGCAGGTCGTGACGCCCTGGATCGACACGCCTGGCAGGAGGCCTTCGACCAGCTCTCGGAGGCCGATCGGGCGGGCCGGCTGGGTGGCGCCGATCTCGAGTCGCTCGCCCTGGCGGCCTTCTTCGTCGCTCGTGCTGACGATGAGCTCGCGCTGAAGGAGCGAGCGTTCAAGGCCTACGAATCGGATGGCGACGCGACTCGCGCCGGATACCTCGCGATCGACCTCGCCCGGACCTACTTCTACGCGGGCAAGCCCTCCGTCGCCTCTGCGTGGACCCGACGAGCCGAGCGGCTGATCAGTCCTGAGGGCGAGACATACGCTCACGGCTATCTCGCGTTGATCCACAGCGAGGCGGCTGCCGGCGCCGGCGACGTCGAGACCGCCCTGGCGGAGGCCGAGCGGGCGATCAGGATCGGCGACGCGGCCGCGGACGCCGACCTGCGGGCCTATGCGCAGTCGAACCTCGGAGCCCTGAAGATCGCCTCGGGTGACACGACCGACGGGTTCGCCCTGATGGAGGAGGCATCGTTCGCGGCGGTCAACGGCGAGCTCTCGCCGTTCACGACCGGCGTCACGGCGTGCCGCATGATCGGCGCCTGTCGCGATCTGACGGACTACCGCCGGGCGAGCGAGTGGATCGAACAGACGGAGCGCTACTGCGACCGCCAGTCCCTGTCAGGGTTCCCCGGTGTGTGCCGGGTCCACCGGGCGGAGGTCGCGGCCGTCAGCGGGGCGTGGGAGCGAGCCGAGCAGGAACTCCAGCGAGCCACGACCGAGCTTGGCGCCTACAACGCCGTGCCGCCTCAGGCAGACGGCTTCTACGCCATCGGCGACATCCGTCGCCTCCGGGGCGACTTCCAGGGTGCCGATGACGCCCTCAAGGAAGCCCACGCCCGCGGCCGCTCTCCGCAGCCCGCGCTTGCCCTCGTGCGCCTCGCCGAAGGCAACATCAAGGGCGCGGCGGCGGCGATCAACGCGGCGGTCGCCGAGGAAACCTGGGACCGCTGGGCCCGAGCCCGTCTCCTGCCCGCGCAGGTCGAGATCGCCCTGGCAGGCGGCAACCTCACGTTGGCGAGATCCGCGATCGACGAGCTCACCGGGATCGTCACCGGCTATCCGTCGCCCGCGCTGGTCGCCGGTTGTCGAGTGGCGCTCGGGCGCGTGTTGCTCGCCGAAGGCGATGCGGCCGGGGCTGCCCGGGAACTGCGCGCCGCGATCAAGCAATGGCTCGAGGTCGGGGCACCGTACGAGGTCGCTCGAGCGAGGGCGGTCCTGTCCCGCGCGCTGCGCGCACTCGAGGATGCCGGCGATGCCGACCTCGAGCTGAACGCCGCGCTCGACGAGTTCCGGCGACTCGGCGCCCGGGTCGATATCGACGCGGCGGAGCGCGAGCTGCTCGATGCGGTGACCGTCCGGATGACCTTCATGTTCACCGACATCGTCGGTTCGACGAAGTTGGCCGAGCGGATCGGCGATCGGGAGTGGGAGGCACTCCTCCGCTGGCACGACGAGACGTTGCGGAGCCAGGTGGTCGCCGGTGGCGGGCAGATCGTCAACTCGACGGGGGACGGGTTCTTCGCGGCCTTCGAGTCCGCCGCGGCGGCGATCGACTGTGCGATCACGATCCAGCAGGCGCTTCGCGACAGCCCCAACGCCGAGTTACGGGTCCGGATCGGGCTGCACACGGCCGAGGCGAACCGGCGTGGCAACGACTACAGCGGCAAGGGCGTCCACGTGGCGGCGCGGGTCGCCGCGCTCGCCGATGCTGCCGAGATCCTCGCGACGGCCGAGACCCTGGCCGAGGCCGGCACCGTCCCCGCGTCGGAACCGCGGCTCACGCCGGTCAAGGGCGTCGCCGAGCCGGTGTCGGTCGCCACGGTAGCCTGGGCCTAGATCGCCCAACAGATGGCTGAGAGGACGTCGTGAGTGCTGACGAACCCCGGCCGACCTTCGTCCCGCCGCAGACCGGCACGATGCTGGAGTTCCTCGGCGTCAGGCACAAGCTGACGAGTCAGCAGACCGGCGGCGCGTACTACCTCTTCGAGACGACGTTCGGCCCCGGAGGTGGAAACCGGCTCCACCGGCACCACCGCGAGGACGAGATCGGCTACGTCCTCGAGGGCTCTCTGGAGATCCGACTGGAAGATCGGATCGCGGCCCTCGGTACCGGGGGCCTGGCCCGGCTGCCGAAGGGCATCGCCCATGCGATCCGCAATCCGCTCGAGACGCCGTCGCGGTATCTGTTCATCGTCGTTCCCGGTGGCCTCGATCGATGGTTCGATGCCGTGGCCGACGCGAAGGACCGTGGCGCGCTGGACGATGCGACCTTTTCCACGCTCTCGCACGAGTACGGGATCGACTGGTTGGAGTAGTACGGCCGCGCGATACGCTGCGGGCGTGGACAGCGCGTTCGAGCAGATGGCGGTGGTCGGCCTGGCCCTGTTGGCCGGGATCGCGTTGGGCTGGGCGGTGTTCGCGGTCGTTGGAAGCGCATCGGGGGCGACCCGGCGGAGCATCAGCCGGGCGCGGGGCGCGGACCGCCCAGACTGGGTGCCGGGGATCTGGCAATGCGCGTCATGCCTCACGACGAACCGTGAAGCTGCCACCCGCTGCGAAAAGTGTCGCCTCCCGCGTCAGGAACTCGCCCACGATCCCGTCGAGCCGCGGCCCGACTGGATCCCCGACCGGATCCCGGCCGACAGCGGCGCGATCGTCACGCTCATCCACGACCCGGGCGCGCACGGCGACCCGGGCGAGGCCCACTGGCGATTGACCGTTGGCGGCCGAACGGCCGGTTCCGCCGCGACCCGCGAGGGGGCCCTGGCGCTGTTGCGAGCCCTCGACGGGCCAAGGACCGTGGCACTCGACCGGCGCGGGACGGGGCCCTCGACGTTTCGTCTGTCCGACGTGATCGACCGCTTCGAGGCCACGCCGTTCCCCCTGGACGTGCCGTGCCCGGAGCGCACGCGCTAGCCGCTTTCGCGGACTATTCCATCTCGAGCCGCTCGTACGCGAGCGTCAGCTCCTCCATCGCCACATCGCTGGACTTCGCGTTCAACGGGCCACTCGTGTGCTTGACGATCCGGGCGCGGTAGAGCTTCCAGGTCGTGACGATCGCCGTATGGTCTTCGTTCTGCAGGTGGATCAGGACCGTGCGGAATGCTGCCGCGTCGCCGTTCCGGATCTGGTCCAGCCAGGCGTAGAGGTTCAACGAGCCGACGATCCCGCGCTTGAGCGTGACATCGCTCACCCGCTGCAGGCCGGTGAGCTTGCGCGGAGCGTTCTCCTTCTCGTTGCCGTTGCGGTATTCGACGACATCCACGCTCATCGAGATGGCGCTGCATTCCTGGAAGCCGGCCTCGGGCCCGTCGGTGCTTCCTGTGCCGAGGTCCACGAGGAAGTTGAACCCGCCGTAGGGTCGGTCGCGGAGCACGGCCATCTCAGCCTCCCGTCATCGTGCGTTGCCGGTCAGCCAGACGAGGTCATCGAAGGTCAATTCGAGCTCCTCGCAGGCGATGTCGTCATGCATGGCATCGAATGTCGGCCCCGACCAGCGACACGGCCAGGCACCCAGCAGTCGCCAGGCGTGGACGACCTTTCCGCCCGGCGCCGACAACTGGCGGATCGTGACGTCGCGGCGGTCGTCCTGGCCATCGACGATGCGTCGGCGCCAGTCGTAAAGCTCCGTCGAGCTCGTGAGCGCGCGTCGCAGCACGACGGTCGCAAACCGATGGGCACGCTCGTGGGGCGGTGCCTCGAGATCCGTCTCCGAGGTGAGCCGGCCGACCTCCGCGAAGCCGAGTTCCCGATCGCCGATCAGGACCTCGAAACAGCTGATCCGAAGGAGTGGCTCGGGCTGGCGCGACGGCATCCTCGCCCGATGCTACCGCGCCGGGACCGGGACGCCAAACGCCGGCACGAACAGCCTTGTCCTCCGGTCCGTGGAGGTTCATCCTTGGCATCCACGATCGGCACGAGGAGGGCGATACGATGGGCGACACTCGCGAGATGGCTGCCGCGTTCGAGGAGGTCCTCAAGGGCGGGGACTTCACCAAGCTGGCGCCTCTGATCCAGGAATACGGCACCGATGACTTCGTGGAGGAGTGGCCGCAGTCCGGAGAGCGCCTCTCGAAGGCCGCTGCGCTGCGGATGACAGAGTATCCACAGCTCTCGGGGACCAGTCCGAAGTTCACCTACAAGCGGATGCTCGGGGGCGGGGACCTGTTCGTCGTCGAGGGGACGATCGACTACGGCGACGGTATCCCGGTCAGCTACGTCGGGATCGGCGAGATCCGCGATGGCAAGGTCGCGAAGATGACCGAGTACTTCGCGAACCCGTTCGAGGCGCCCGCCTGGCGGGCCGACTTCGTCGAGCGGATGGAGCCGACGAGGGCCTGATCGTCGGAACGGTCGGAGTCGCCACTAGGGCTGCGGCTCCGGCGCGGAGGCGAGCGCGTCGATCAACGGCCCGACCTCGGGCGGTAGGTGTCCGGCGGCCAGGAAGCGGACGATCGAGAAGGTCAGCGATCGGTTCGAGGACGAAGACCGGGATCTGGCGCGTCGTCTTGGTCTGGTACTTCGCGTAGTCAGGCCAGG
This sequence comes from uncultured Chloroflexia bacterium, assembly GCA_963776545.1. Taxonomy (GTDB): domain Bacteria; phylum Chloroflexota; class Limnocylindria; order Limnocylindrales; family CSP1-4; genus SPCO01. The sequence continues at coordinate 118,826 of CAVZND010000008.1, forward strand.
TGGCGAGGGCGCGCTCCCACCACGTCGCCTTTTCGTCCCCGACGGCCTCGTGCGCGAGAAAGTCCCGTTTGATCGGGCCGTCCTGGAGCTCGACGTGCGGGTTGGCCTTGAGGTTGTGGTACCAGGCAGGGTTCTCCGGAGCGCCACCCATCGAAGCGACCACGGCGTAGTCATGGTCGTGTTCGACGCGCATCAGGGCCGTCTTGCGGAGCTTGCCGGTCTTCGCCCCGACCGACGTCAGCACGATCACGGGACGGCCACGAAGGTCCGCGGCCTCGGTCCCGTTCGAGGCTTCGTACCGTTCGGCCTGCTTGCGCGCCCAACCGGACGTGCTCGGAGCGTAGTCACCGTTCAATGGCACGCCGGAATCCTGTCACGAACTTGCCCGGAGGGCGTAGACCCGCCCCTCCTTGAGCTCGAGGTCCTCGAGCTCGGTCGTCGTGCGGACCTCATAAGCAGCGAGCTCGACCAACGCGTCAGTCGGGAGGTATCGACGGCCGGGGTCGCCCACGAGCACGTCGACGCCGCGAACGCGCGCCTGTTGCAGCCACGGCAGGACCCGCTCCGCGAGTCGTGCGTCGTACCAGCAGTCGCCCGCCAGGATCACGTCGACCGCCGGTGGCTCTCCGTCCAGCACGTCGCCACGCAGGACGCTGACGCGCGCACCGTTGGCCCGGGCGTTGAGCCCGATCGCCGCGGCGGCGAAGGGGTCGATGTCAGCGCCAGTGACGGCCGACGCCCCGGCCCGCACGGCGCCGATCGCGCACAGGCCGGAACCAGATGCCAGGTCGAACACACGCCGTCCGTTCACAACCTCTGGGTGCTCCTCCAGGTACCGTCCGATCGCGAGCCCGCCGCCCCACGCGAACGCCCAGTACGGCAGGCCGGCGTCGGGGTCGCCGGTCTCGACCTGGACCTCGCGCCACAGCGGCAACACCTCGTCCGCCAGATGCAGGCGGATCTCCTTGAGGCCCGTGACCGGGCGAAGCCGCGTGTGGCGCAGGACGAACGCGCGAAGCGAGCCGGCCAGGGCCTTCCTCCTCGGTCGATCGACGTTGGTTCGTCGCTACCATGTCGCAGCAGAGCAGGGAATGTGACCGAGGCCACTCTGTCACATCCGCCCGTCTGGATCCGACAGTCGTTGGAAGGAGACCCACATGGCCTCACCGACCACCGTCGATGCCTATCTGGCAGCGCTGCCGGACGATCGCCGGGCCGCCATGGAGGAGCTCCGGCGGACCATCAACGCGGCGGCGCCCGACGCGACCGAGACCATCGCGTATCAGATGCCGGCGCTTCGGACGGACGGCCACTTCCTCGTCTCGTACGCCGCGTACAAGGCCCATTACAGCCTCTTTCCGGCGAGCGGCGCCGTGATCGAAGCGCTCGGGGACGAGCTGACCCGATACCTGGCGGGCAAGGGGACCATCCGCTTCCCGGCCGACGAGCCGATCCCGCTAGCCACCGTCACGAAGATCGTCAAGGTCCGACTCGCGGAGAACGCCACCCGATGAGAACGAATGCCCGAACGTGACGGCGACGGGCCGCCAGGCGCCCGCCGTCGCTGGGTGAGTGGCGTCGCGTCAGCCTATCTCGTGGCCCTGTGGGGCTCACTCGTGGTCATCCTGTTGACGGTCGGGTCGACCCCCACCCTCGACGCCACCCGGCCGGGCGTCGCAGTACTCGCACTCATCGTCATCGCGGCCGGTGCGTCGTTCCTCGGGCGCGGCAGTGCCGGTATCACCGGGGCGGTGGCAGGAACGGCCTCAGCGTATGCGCTCGCGATCATCACCACCCTCCGCTCGGCCGAGCGCAACTGGGCGTTCGTCGCCCCGGGTCCCGCCACCGCGTGGCAGATCGAGGTCACCGAGGCGCTGGTGCGCTCGATGCTGGTGCTGATCGCCGCTGCCGCGATCGGGGCGCTCGGGCGCGAGCTGGTCGAGCGCGGGCGGCGAACGGGCTCCGGTTCCGCCCCATCGCCACGACACCGTTTGGCCGGCCTGGCCGTCGCGGTCCTGACCTCGTGCGTCGCGCTGGGTGGCACGGTCGCACTCGTCGCGGCAGCGGCGGACACGTCGATCGTGCTGCCCGCCCAGGTGCCGACGATCACCGCAACCGGGCGCGGGGACCTCGTGACCGTGGCACCAGCCGTCGTTTCGCCGGGCGAGGCTCGGATCGTCATGGACAGCGACTCGGCCTCGACGTGCGCGTCGTGCGCGGGCGGGCTTGAGTTCTTCGGGCCGTTGTCCGATGCCGAGCTCGCGATGCTGCGGGTCGGGGCGGCCGTTGACCAGGCGTTCGAGCGCCTGCCTCGACCGGCTCAGCTCTGGTACGGCGGCGTGTCCCTGAGCGAGGGGCGCTATGCGTTCGCGCACACGCTCGTGGCTGGTCCCGATGAGCCGTTCCGCCTGATCGGTCTCGGGATGCTCACAGTGTCGCCGGGGCCGACGCCACCGGTCGTCGAACGCACAACGGGCGATGCACCGCTGTTCGTCGGGGTGCAGACCATCATCCTGGCGCTGCATGGGGCGTGCGTCGGCGTCGTGGTGTTCTGGCGCCGCCGCGTCGCGCGTCTGTCCGAGACCCGGCGCTGGGCGGTCACGATCGGCGTGGGGGCGGGCGCGTCGCTCGCGCTCGCCGCAGCGTTGGCGTTCTACGTGAGCTTCGCCGGAAGCCCATTCTGAGCGCATGACAGAGCGCATCATCGGGATCGTCGGGGGGACCGGCCCCGAGTCGACCATCGACTACTACCGCTCGATCGTGGCGACGTGGCGTCGCCGACGACCTGATGGGACGTACCCACGGGTCATCATCGACAGCGTCGATGGCGGGACGGTCATCCGACTCCTTGGCGAGGGGGACTTCGCCGCCGTCGGACAAGCCTTCGGTGTCGCGTTCGGCGAGCTTGCGGCCGCGGGTTGCGGCCGGGCACTCATCGCCTCGAACGGGGGGCATCTCGCCTTCGACCACGTCGACCCACCGTCGCCGATCCCACTCATCCACATCGTCGAGACCGCGCGAGACGCGGCGATCGCCGCCGGTCATCGTCGCCTCGGCCTGCTCGGCGTTCGCTTCGTCGTGCAGGCCCCGCTCTATCCGGAGGTGTTCGATCCCGTCGGGATCGAGATCGTGCGGCCGACGGCGGAGGAGCTTGACGACGTCCACGCCATCTACCTCGGCGAGCTCCTCGAAGGCGTCATTCGCGACGAGAGCCGCGAACGACTCGTGGCGGTCATCGCCGCGATGCGCGACCGCGACGAGATCGACGGCCTCATCCTCGGCGGCACCGAGCTCGCCCTGATCCTGACCGAACCGACCTACGCCGGCGTCCCGATCCTGAACACTGCCCAGATCCACGTCGACGCAGCCGTCGACTGGCTCCTCGGCGGCACGACCTGACGCTCGCGTATGCTCGCGCGATGACCGCTCGGGGAGGGCCTGACGACACCGAGGTGGTGCGACTGCGCGACGAGCTCCAGGCCATCGCCGACAAGCACGACTTCTCGGGCGTCCTGGCCGTGTCGCGAGATGGCCAGCGCCTCGTCGAGCTGGCCCGCGGATACGCCGATCGGGCCAACGGACGCCCCATCACGCTGGACACGAGGTTCGCCGTCGCGAGTGCCGTGAAGGGGTTCACCGCGCTCGCCACGATGTCGCTCATCGAGTCGGGCGAGCTCAGTCTCGAAACGTCGTTTCGGAGCCTGCTGCCAGACGCCCTCCAGATGGTCGATCCGGCGGTGACCATCGAGCACCTGTTGGCCCACACGTCCGGCATCGGGGACTACCTCGACGAGGAGGCCCACGGCGACGTCGACGACTACGTGATGCCCGTCCCGGTCCACCAGCTCGACGAACCGATGCACTACCTGCCGGTCCTCGACGGGCGTCCACAGCGAACGCCGCCTGGTGCCACGTTCGCATACAACAACGGCGGATTCGTGCTGCTGTCGATCGCGATCGAGCTCGCGAGCGGTCGGAGCTACTACGACTTCGTCCAGGAGCGGGTATTCGACCCCGCCGGGATGACCGACACGGCTTTCGAGCGGTCCGACCGTCTCCCGCAAGATGCGGCGATCGGCTACCTCGAGGACGGGCGCTCGAACGTCCTGCACCTGCCCGTCCGCGGTGCCGGCGACGGCGGTGCATATTCGACCATTCGCGACCTCGAGGTGTTCTGGCCGGCCCTGTTCGCTGGGCGGATCGTGCCCGTGCCGGTCGTCGACCGGATGGTCGAGCCACGCAATGACGTCCCGTCGGAGGGCCGTCAGTACGGCCTCGGCTTCTGGCTCCGCCCCGATCGCCCCACGGTCCAGGTCGAAGGGATGGACGCCGGCGTTTCCTGTCGCTCCGTGTTCGACCGCCCGTCCACATTCAGCTACACGGTGATCTCGAACACATCGTCGGGCGCCTGGCCGCTGGTCGGGTACCTCGACGACCGGCTGCCGAGCCTAGCCGAGTAGGCAGCAAGCGCAACGTTGACGACCCCGACGTCGGTTCGATAGGGTCGCCCCATGGACCCGGCCGACATCCACCTGCGCAATGCCACCTACCGGCGCTTCGTCGAGCTCGGTCGGGCGCCGTCGGCCCTCGAGGTCGCCCGGGCCACCGCCGTGTCCGAGGATGCCGTCCGGAATGGCTGGCGGCGTCTCCACGACGCCCACGCGCTGGTCCTCGACGACGCCGGCGACATCGTCATGGCCAACCCTTTCGCCGCCCGACCCACGCCGTTCCGTGTGGAGGCGGCGGGCCGGTCGTGGTATGCCAACTGCGGGTGGGATTCGTTCGGGATCGGCGCGGCCCTCCGGTCGGGCAGCACGATCCACACCGAGTGCGCCGACTGCCGGGAGCCGATCGACATCTCGGTCCGCGAAGGGCGCCCGGACGACACCGATCTCGTCTTCCACGTCCCGCTGCCGGCCGCCTCCTGGTGGGACGACATCGGCTACACCTGAAGCGCGATGCTGCTCTTCCGGTCGGAAGGCCACGTGGACGAATGGCTCGACGGACGGCCCCGTGGCGAGGTCATCCCGGTCCTCAAGCTCGTCGAGCTTGCCTATGCCTGGTGGGGCGACCGGCTCGACCCCGACTGGCGGCCGCACACCCGCGAACAGAACCAGGCGATCCTCGACCGGGTCGGCCTGACGGGCCCGTTCTGGGAGCTTTGAGCCATGTCGGGACCTGCCATCATCGATGTCTCATATCACCGCAGCATGCGAGGGATCGATGAGCGACGCGACGACCAAGGCTCCGGAACACAGCATCTCCTACAGCATCTTCATGCTCGTGCTGACCGTGCTGTCGCTCGCGATCATGGTGCTGCTGCTGCTACCGCTGTCGCCGGCGACCATCCAGGTCCTGAGCGTCTACGACAATCTCGTCTGCGTCGTCTTCCTGGCAGACTTCGCCATGAACCTCATCCGGAGTCCCAAGAAGCGCGACTACTTCATCGGCCAGAGAGGTTGGCTCGACCTCCTGGGGTCCGTCCCATCGTTGGGCTTCTTCCGTTTCACCGCGCTGCTGCGGCTCGCCCGCCTCAGCCGACTCGCCCGCATCGGTCGCCTCCTGAGCGGCGAGAACAAGAAGACCCTCGTCAAGGACATCGTGGAGAACCGCGGCTCGTATGCGGCGTTCATCACCATCCTCTCGGCGTTCACCGTCCTGGTCGTCTCGAGCGTCATGGTGTTGCAGTTCGAGAGCCGCTCACCGGACTCCAACATCAAGACTGGCGGCGACGCCTTGTGGTGGGCCTTCGTCACCATCACGACCGTCGGGTACGGCGACCGCTTCCCGGTGACCTTGCTCGGCCGCGCGACCGCCGTCGCGGTGATGGCGGCGGGCATCGGGATCATCGGTGCGCTCGCCAGCATCCTGGCCAGCATCCTAGTTCCGCAAGCCAAGGAGCCCGAGCCCGTCGATCCAGCCTTGCCGACGATCGAACAGGAGCTGGCCCTGATCCGGGCGGAGTTGGCGGGTCTGCGCGCCGATCTTGCGGCGAACGGGGCGAGCCGCCCAGGGTGACCTACGGGCTCCAGAACCCGATCTCGCCGTCGAGCGACACCGACGGGTCACCATCGGGGAAGAGGACGTCGACATGTGTCGTGCCGTCTGCGTGGTCCTGGGGCACGAGCAGCGACGAGCTGTCGGGCGCCCATAGGCGGTGGCTCAGGCCGTACTGGTCGAAGTACGTCATGAGCATGTTCACGTAGGTGCTGGCCGGGTCGATCGCGGGCTGCGAGCGGATCCGACCGGTCGCGACATCGACGAACGTCATGCGGATCTCGGATCGTTCGTTCGCAGCCGGCGAGCTCGTCGGGCCGGCGCTCGATGTCGATGCACCGTCGGTGACCGGCACGACACGGACGGCCGCGATGGTGGTCCCATCGGGCGACCAGGCAAAGGTGACGACCCGGCCGTCGAGCAGTGTCCGGATCGCCCCGGTGCGAGCATCGATCAGGCGGAGCGGGCCGACGGGGACGGCGAACGGCTCTTCGAGCGGCTCGATCGCCCCGATCGTGGCCAAGGTGTCTTCTGTCGGACCGAACTCGACCGCCGCGATGCCGAAGACCGGCAGCGAATGGTCGTCGGAGCCGTCACGCTTGGCGACCACCACGGCATCCTTGCCGTCCTCACCGGCGCGGACGTAGCCCACGAACTTCCCGTCACCGCTCATGTCCGCCGAGCGGAACGTGCCCGGCGCCTTGATCGCCGGGGCCACCGCGACCCCATCCCGGCCGATCTCGCCAAGGAATGCGTCAGTGCCGTTCCCGATGTGGGCGAGCAGATGGTCCGCGTCGACCCAGTCGAAGTAGAACGGTTCGCCCATCCGGACGATCGCCCCGGGACCGCTGCCGTCGACCGGCGCGCTGCCGTCCGCAGGCGCGATCCGCAGGGCCAAACCATCCGAATCGCTGCCGAGGAACGACACATCCCGGCCGTCGGGTGTCCAGGACAAGTAGAACGGGCCAACGGTCGCACTGCGGAAGATGGGGACGGGGAGGACCGGCAACCCGGATGCCGCCGGCTTGGGATCGAGGATCACGATCGCGGTCTCACGTTCACTGGTCCGGATCGCCGCGATCCGCGACCCATCCGGCGACCATGTCGGGAACCCGAAGATGCCGTCCTGCGTGTCCGCCAGGATCACGGACCGCCCATCGGCGTCGGTGAGCCACAGCGAGCCGTCGGCGTGCACCAGGGCGATCGTCCCGGACCTCGCGAGCGGTCGGTCGGGTGGGGCAGCGGTAGGCGCGGGCGTGCTCCTCGGGGCGGGCGGGACCGACGGGGCGGGCGAGACCGTCGGGATCGGAGCGGCGCTGGCCGAGGGCGATGCCTCCACGGCGGCGGTCGAGGCCGACGGCTCAGGGTTCGACGGCGAGCACCCCGCCACGACCAGGAGCGCGACGGACACCACGACGCTGCGGCGCAACCTCGTATGGGACCGGATGCGTCCTCGCTCCATCACTGCACGATACGCGCAGGCTTGCGCCGCGGATGCCTCGACGGCCGAGGAATCGGACCCGGCTAGGCCTCGCGGGAGAGGACCACGACGCTGTACGGGCCGACCGAGATGCGACCGCTCTGGTCGCAGCCGTCCAGCGGCGGACCATCCGCGTCGAGGTCGAACGCGTCGTGACCCCCGAACTCGGGGGCATACGTGGACGCGTCGGAGTTGAACCGGACGTTCCAGCGACCCGCCGCCGGGAGACCGAACGGGACGTCGTCGAGGGTCCGGTCGGCGAAGTTCGCGATCACCACCGTGTCGTCGTGGGGTCCGCCGTCCATCCAGCGGTGCATCACCAGGACCTTGTCTGTCTGATCCACGCGGAGCATCGCGACGTTCGGGCCTCGCAGGCCGCGGGTCGAGCCGTCTCGGTCGCGCCGAAGGGCGATGAGGTCGCGATGCAGCCGAAGGATGCCCCGGTTGGTGCTCGCCTTTTCCCAGTCGAGCGCGACCGTGTCGTCGAACCACCGATCCTCCAGCAGTTCCTGGCCCTGGAACAGCATGGGGACCCCGGGTGACGTCATGACGAGGGCCGAACCGAGCACCGAACGCTTCTTCGCCCACCAGTTGTCGGCGTCGCCGGGGGAGATCGCCTCGGGGACGCGGGTCTCGCCGTCAGCCACGTCATCGTGGGACTCGGTGTAGATCACGCGACTCAGCGGCGCGACGGCGCCATTGCCGAGGATCCCGGCCACGACCGCCCCGATGTCCCGATCCTCGTCGTCTGAAGCCACCAGGGCGGGCCGGACCCGGTACAGGAACCCGGGATCCCACTGGGCCCCGAACCCCGCGCCGTCGTCGGCGGTCGGGGCGACCAGCATCGGGTCGTCCTTCATGTCCTCGGCGATCGTGATCTTCCAGGGCTGACGGGTCCGGATCTCGTCGTTGATCCAGGCCAGGAACGACCAGCCGTCCGGGAGCGCGGTCGCGGGGTTCGAGGGGTCGCCATCGACCGTCCGGACGTAGACCGTGGCGTCCACGCGCAGACCGTCGCAGCGGAACTCCTCGAGCCAGGTGATCGCGCTGTCGCGGAGGTACGTGCGGACCTCGCCGCGTCCGTAGTCCGGTCGGGTGGCACCCCATGGCGTCAAGGCGCGCTCGTCGTTGTAGAAGTAGAGCCCGCCGTAGTCACCCTCCGCCCACCCATCGAACTGCCAGAGGTCGAGATCGGACGGGCCGAGGTGGTTGTAGACGACGTCCACGATCACGGCGATGCCGTGCGCATGCGCGTCGCGGATGAACCGCTTGAAGGCGTCCGGCCCGCCGTAGCCCGACTCGATGGCGAACAGGTGGGCCGGGTTGTAGCCCCACGAGATGTCACCCGCGAACTCGAACGGCGGCATGACCTGGACTGCCGAGACGCCGAGACGTTCGAGGTATGGGAGTCGGCGACGAGCGGCGTCGAAGGTGCCCCGGCGGTCCGCCGACGCCGAGAACGTGCCGATGTGCATCTCGTAGATGACGAGGTCGTCCCAAGCGGGCATCTGGAACTCGTCGCCGCTCCAATCGAAGCTCGACGGGTCGTAGACGATGCCGTTCCCGACCGAATTGGTGAGGTGCCGCGCGTACGGATCGATCCGCGATAGGTCGCCGTCGCGGGTGCGGATCGTGAAGCGATACTCCATCCCGGGCCGCACGCCAGGCACATCGGCGGACCACATACCGCTCGAGCCATCGCCGTCCCGACCGAGCCCCGTCTGGTCACCGGCCCACTCGTCGAACGTGCCGGTGACGAAGACGGCGTCCGCATGCGGTGCCCAGACACGGAACGTGGTCCCGTCCGGGTAGGGGATCGCGCCCATGCCGGGACGCTCGGACGGGATGGTGCGACTCACACCCCCGACGATACCAGTGCGAGAGCGTCGCTCAAATCGCCGTCAGGGACACCTGGTTCGGCTTGAGGAGCGCGAGGTAGATCGGGCATCGGGCTCGCCAGGCATCGAACATCGGTCCGGTCTTCGACGCCGGGTCCGGCGTGTCGACCTCGATGGTCAGCTCGATGTCGCCCAGCTCGGGCGAGACGCCCTCAAAGCCCAGCAAGCCGCGCAGGTCCGTCGAGCAGCGGGCGGTCGCGGTGATCCCGTCGATCCTTACCCCGAATTGCGGAGCCAGCGTGTCGTTGAGGAAGGCGACGCCACAGCCCGCGAGGGCGCCGAGGAGGTAGGCCGTCGGGCTCGGGGCTTGGTTCGTGCCGCCGATGACGGTCGGGAGGTCGGCGTCCCAAGTGAACGGTCCAGCTGCCAGGTGGGCGCGACCCTCGGCGAGGGTCGCGGTGACCGTCGGCGTGCCGCGCGCGCTGTCGGGATCTGTCCGGAACTTCGCTTCGCTTTCGGAGATCGTGTCGATCGCCATCGTGATACTCCTTCCGCTTCGCCCTCCGCAGCTCGGGAGGGTTTGTCGGGAGCGTGACGCGACGTCCTCGCACTGGGAACCGCGCTGACACGCAATCGACCGGCCGATCTCCGGCGGGCATGGCGCCCAACACGCAGTGCGCGCCCGCGCCGCTCAGAGCGACCCGTGCCGGAGCACCTCCGCGACAGCGGCCGCCCGCGCGGACCGACCCGTGACCCCGAGCTTGCCGTAGGCGTTCGACAGGTGACGCTCGACCGTCCTCGGACTCAGGCCGAGCTCCTCCGCGATCGCGGCATTGTCCATGCCGCGCGCTGCCACTCGGAGCACGTCCAGTTCCCGAGGCGACAACGATTCGGTATTGGCGTCCGGTCGAGCGCCGTCCATCACGCGGCGATCCGGCTCCATGAAGGTCCGCATCTCGGCGACGGCGGTCGCCCAGGCGGGCTCGTCCGCCAGCAGGATGTGGTTCGCGCTATCGAGCGGGACGAGGCGAGCGTCCGGGATCAGCCCGGCGACTTGGACCGCATTGTCGAACGTGGTCGCGCGGTCATCAACCGACTGGAGGATCAGCGTGGACGCCCTGATCCGGGGGATCTCGTCGACGATGTCCACTGCCTGGCGTCCGAGCCGGCTCGCGACTGCGTTCTCCGGGGAGGTCGCCGTCCGCTGGAGGGCGTCGAACCACTGCATCTGCTCCTCGGTGGCCGCCGGGATGAAGATCCGCGTGAAGACCCGGCGGAATACGGGGTCCTCCTTCGCCCAGCCAACCCGGATCATGCTCCGGTAGGTCTCCTCCTCGGCGAGGCCGTCCCCTTCGAACGTGACCGGCTCGCCGCAGACGGTGCCGTTGAGGATCAACCGCGTGACGCGTTCGGGATGCCGTGCCGCGTAGGCCAGCGCGACGGAGGATCCGCCGGACATCCCGAGCATCGCGAATCGCTCGAGCCCTGTCGCCGCGACGATGGCCTCGAGGTCCGCGTGGCGCGCTTCGAGCGAGAAGTCGGTGACGTCCCAGTCGGACATCCCGAAGCCGCGCTCGTCGTAACGGATCAGCGTCGTGAATTCGCTGAGGTCCTCGAGGAAGTGGCGCCAGACCGGACTCTGCCAATCGTGCTGCAGGTGGCTGAGCCAGCACGAGACGACGATGAGCGGCGGACCGGTCCCACTCGCGGCCCACGCGAGGCGGGTGCCGTCCGCACCCTGGCAGAACCGGATCTCCTGTTCGCGGTCAGCTCGAGCGTAACGCTGTGCCTCGATCGTCGTGAGCGTCATCAGGGCCGAATCGTACGACAGGCGTCGAACCGGGCTTGTTGACGAACATGGACAAACTGACGAGGGCTGATCCGGGTCGCTACTGGGCCGTCCAGCCCCCGTCGACGGTCAGGACCGTCCCCGTCACCATCGCGGCCGCAGGGGAGGCGAGGTAGAGGACGGCCGCAGCCACGTCGCCGGTCGTGGCGACCCGGCCGGCCGGGATCCGCTCGAGCACGGAAGCGAGGAACGCCGGGTCGTCCAAGCGCTCCGCGGTGCCAGGCGTATAGACCCAGGTCGGCGCGACCGAATTGACGGTCACGCCCTGGGCCGACCACTCGAGCGCCAGTACGCGGGTCAGCCCGATGACCGCCGACTTGCTTGCCGAATACGCCGCGTGCCGGCGGATCCCGACCAGTCCGGCCTGTGACGCCATGTTGATGATCCGGCCGGAGCCCTGGGCGAGCATGTGCCGTGCGGCCGACTGGCAGGCGAAGAACAGCCCGCGCACGTTGACCGCGAACAGCTCGTCCCACTCGGCCTCGGTGGCATCGATGGCGTCGTGGTTCGTGCCGAGCCCCGCGTTGTTGACGAGGATGTCGATCCGTCCGAACGCCCGCACGAGCTCCGCGACACCGGCGTCGATGGAGGCGCGATCGGTCAGGTCGAGCTCGATCGGGACCGCCTCGCCACCGGTCGCCCGGATGGCCCCGACGACGGCGTCCAGCCGGTCGCCGCGACGCCCCGCGACCCCGACCCGCGCTCCAGCCTCACCGAACGCCGCGGCAAGGTCCGCGCCGATCCCGCCCGTGGCCCCGGTGATCAGAGCGACCTGGCCAGCGATCGAGAAGGGCGGAACCTCCATCCGCGGAGCGTACCGCAGGCCTCGCGCCCGGACCGAGCGGTAGACTGCGGCCGAGCCGGGACGCGAAGGAGGACGGCGGATGGACCTCGGCAATTTCTCGATCAGCCTGACCGTGAAGGACCTCGATGTCTCGAGACGGTTCTACGAGAAGCTCGGCTTCGATGCCTTCATGGGGGATGCCGCGCAGGGCTGGCTGATCCTGAAAAACGGCGACCACGTGATCGGCCTGTTCCATGGGATGTTCGAGAAGAACATCCTGACGTTCAACCCCGGATGGGACGCCAACGCCCAGCCGCTCGGCGAGTTCACCGACGTCCGGGAGCTGCAGCGCAAGCTGAAGGACCAGGGCATCGAGTTCCAGACGACGGCAAACGAGAACACGACCGGCCCGGCCAGCTTCATGATCGCGGACCCTGACGGGAACCCGATCCTGGTCGACCAGCATGTCTGAGGCCATCGGGTGAAGGCGACCGTCAGGGACCGCTACGGCTCGACCGATGTCGTCGAGCTCCGGGACCTCGACGTCCCGACACCGGTGGACGACCAGGTCCTGGTCCGCGTGGTCGCCGCGTCGGTCAACCGGGGCGACCTCGACAGCCTCGGCCCCAAGCCCGCGTTCGTCCGCCTGTTCATCGGCCTGCGCCGACCCAGGAACCCGCGGATCGGACTCGATGTCGCAGGCGTCGTCGAGGGTGTCGGGCCGGACGTCATCGGCTTCCAGCCGGGCGACCGCGTCTTCGGGGACATGTACAACTTCGGCTCGGGAGCCTTCGCCGAGTACGTCTGCGTCCCGAAGCGGGCCCTGCTGTCGATCCCTGCGAGCATGACGTTCGAGGACGCATCGACCCTGCCGCATTCCGCCGTTCTCGCGGTGCAGGGGCTGCGCCGCCGCGACGGCCGCACCGTCGGGCCCGGTGACAAGGTCCTGGTCGACGGCGCGTCCGGTAACGTCGGACCGTTCGCCGTCCAGATCGCGAAGTCGCTCGGCGCGGAGGTGACCGGCGTCTGCAGCACGAGGAAGATGGACTTCGTCCGCTCGCTCGGCGCCGACCGCGTGCTGGACTACACGAAGGTGGACTACACGTCGTCTGGCGAGCGCTACGACTGGATCATCGACACCGACTCGCACCATCCGATCCTGCGCGTCCGGCGCGCCCTGCGACCGAACGGCGTGTACGTCACGCTCGGCGGGACGGCGCGACGGATCATCGCGTCCCTCGTCCTTGGGCCCGTCGTGTCGGCGGCCACGGACAAGTGGGTCGGACTGCTGCTCTGGTGGAAGCCGTTCAACGCGGACGACGTGGCGACGGTGACGGCGCTGATCGCCGACGGGAAGGTCAAGCCGGTCATCGATCGGCGGTTCCCGCTGAGCGAGGTCGTCGAGGCGCTCCGGTACGTCGACGACGGCCTCGCGACCGGCAAGGTCGTGATCACGGTCTGACCGTCGCCACGGCCGGCTCCGGCCGACACGGTCGCATTGCTATCCTGCCGCCGGTGCAAACCATTCCCTTTCGGCTGTCCGAGGCCGTCGTCCCGAGGCGACTCGGCGGCAGTTTCCGATGGCTCCTGTCGGCCTCCATCGTCAACAGCATCGGCGACGGCATCGCGATCGCGGCCGGTCCGCTGCTGGTCGCCTCGCTGACGCGGGATCCCTTCCTCGTCTCGCTGGCGCTGCTGAGCGAGTACCTGCCGGTGCTGTTGTTCGGCGTGCTCGGCGGGGCGGCCGCCGATCGGTTCGATCGACGTCGCATGGTCGTGGTGGTCAACCTGGGCCGGGCGCTCGTCCTGTTCGGTCCTCGTCGCCACCATCGTCAGCGGCTACGTCAGCATCGCCGTGGTCCTGATCTCGCTGTTCATCCTCGGGACCGCCGAGACCTTCGCGGACTCCGCGAGCAGCACGCTCCTGCCGGGCCTCGTCGCGCGCGAGGACCTCGGCATCGCCAACGCCCGGATGCAGGGCGGCTCGCTGCTGACCAACCAGCTGCTGGCCCCGCCGGTCGGCGCGTTCCTGTTCGCGGCCGGCATGGCCCTGCCGTTCGCGACGAACGCGGCCTGTTTCGCACTTGGTGCGCTCCTCATCTCTCGGGTGGTCACGAGCACGAGACCCGAGCCGGGCGAACGATCCGGCTGGCGCGCCGACATGGCCGAGGGCATCCGCTGGCTCGTCGCCCATCCGCCGATGCGGACCCTCGCACTGACGATCTTCCTGTTCAACGTCACGTTCGGCGCGGCCTGGTCGGTCCTGGTCCTCTACGCGGACGAGCGGCTGGGCATGAGCGCCGTCGGATTCGGGCTCCTGACGACGGCCACGGCCATCGGCGGGATCCTGGGCATCGTCTCGTATGGCCGCCTCGAGCGACGCTTCTCACTCGCCGACATCATGCGAGTCGGGCTGCTCATCGAGACCGGCACGCACCTGATCTTCGCCTTGAATACATCGGCGGGGATCGCCCTCGCGACCTTGGTCGTGTTCGGCGCGCACGAATTCGTGTGGGGCACCACCTCGACCACCGTTCGGCAGCGTTCCGTGCCCGACGCGCTGCTCGGTCGCGTCGGTGGCGTCTACCGGGTCGCGATCATGGGCGGCCTGGTGATCGGGACGCCGATCGGCGGGTTGCTCGCGAGGAACTTCGGGATCACCGCCCCGTTCTGGTTCGGGTTCTTCGGTTCGGCGTCATTGGTCGTGATCCTGTGGCGCCAGTTCGACAACATCGTCCACGCGAGCGAGGAAGCGCCAGACGGATGAAGGGCTCCGCGGGGATCAGGGGACCACGACCTCGTAGCTGCCGTCCCATTGCTCGAAGGGTTCGGTCGTGACGCCGTTCCGCGTCGTGCCTTCGTAGGACGCGAGCCCGGGTCGGATGATGATCGTCACCCTCCCGCCAGTCACACGTGCGATGACCCCTTGGTGGACCCCGGCTGTGCACACGGATGAATTGTCCGTGTAGGTGTCTGAGCCCCAGATCAGCCCGAACTGACCGTTTGGCGGACACACATAGTCGAACGACGAGCCGTTCAGACCACGATGCTCGAGGGCATTCGCCCCCCAATCCGCCTCGCTCGGCAGCCCGAAGTCGATGACGGGCGCCACCGGCGTCGGCGATGGCGAGGCGGTCGTGACCGGAGCTGGAGTGAGCGGCGTCGTGGCGATGGCGAACGTCGCCGTCGTCGAGGATCCGCCCTGCTGCGTGCTCAGGCGATACGCCATCGGGTAGACGACGAGGGCGATCGCGCCGATCACGCCGAGGACGAGCAGGACGCGTTCGCGGAGTGACATGCGGACATCCTAGATGTGGTCCTGCGGTGCTCGTCTTCGAGGACGTCTTGTTCAGGCCTTCCGGCCCTATCCGGGCGCGACGCGAGACCTGACGCTGGTCCTCGAACAGGAGGACATCGATGAAGATCCTTGTGGCCTATGCGAGTCGGCACGGCTCGACGGCCGGCATCGCCGAGCGCATCGCCAGGACCCTCGAGCAGAGCGGACTCGATGTGACGCTGCGACCGGTCACGGACGTCGGGCCGCTCACCGAATACGGGGCGTTCGTCATCGGGAGTGCCGCGTACATGGGCGGCTGGTTGGGCGAGGCGACGACGTTCGTTCGCCGCCATCACGAGGTCCTGGCTCGCCAGCCTGTCTGGACGTTCAGCAGCGGCCCGACCGGGCCTGACACGGTCGATTCCAAGGGACGCGATGCGCTCAAGATGGCCGAGCCGAAGGAGTTCGCGGAGTTCGCCCGAACGATCCAGCCGCGCGACCAGAAGGTCTTCTTCGGCGCCTACGATCCGGACGCGCCGGCGGTCGGCACCGCCGAGGGACTCATGCAGCGGTTCCTGCGATTCGCACCGGCTGCCCGCAGTGCGATCCCGGCCGGCGACTTCCGAGACTGGCCGGCGATCGAGGGCTGGGCGTCAAGGATCGCCCGCGAGCTGCAGCCCGTCCGGGCGACCGCGTAGGCCTCTCAGCACCAGGGGGGAGCGGCGTTCAGCGCTCGCGTTTGCCGTTCCTGGTGAGCTCAACGGTCTGGGCGATGCGCTTGGCGCGCGTCTCGGGTCGCTTGGCGCTCTCGATCCACCGTGCGTAGTTGTTCCGATAGAACGACGGCAGGGAGTCGAAGAACCGCGCCGCAGCCGGCTCGGCCGCGAAGGCGGCCGCGACGTCGGCGCCCAACGTCGTTGACTGGGAGCCCTCCGGACCCATGACGACGTCGACCTCGTCGCCCGGCCGGAACCCCGGTGCCCGGCACCAGGCGGGACCGAGCTGCAGCGACCACGAACCATCGCTCATCGCCAGCGGGCCACGAAACGGCTGACCACCCACGGTGCCGTGGACGTGGTACTGGTCCCGCTCGCCCCAGGCAAGGGCCGGATCGAACGGGATCGCCACCGAGAACCCACCGCGCGGTCCGCCCATCGCGGCGACGCGGAACCGTCGGAACGGATCGGAAGCCATCCCTAGCCGGACGTCGGGGCGCGAAGGTTCGCCGTGTCCCCGATCTTCGTGAACGACTTCCCGTAGAACGAGATCTCCTTGCCGTCCGGTGTGGACGTGAAGTCCGAACCGTTCGTGGTGCCGTCCGAAGCGTCGTACAGCTGGATCTTGCCCTCGCTGACCTCGTACTGGCCGTGCCACGCCTTGTGGCCGATCGGGTCCCGCATGTGGGCGCCCACCTCGTTGGCCGAGGGGAAGTACAGGTACGTTCCGTCGGGGAAGAAGGCGTAGAACGTGGTGGTCGATCCCCAGGTGCCCGAGCCGGGTGGTCCCGTGATGTCGAACTGGAGACCGAACGTCGTCCCCGAGTACAACCCGTCGAGTGCCACGCCGGTCACAGCGGGCGCGGAGAGGGTCGAGACTGGGATCTTGGCCTGTTCGACGATCGCTGCCGCCTGGGCGCCCGGAACCGCGACGTCGATGCCCGGGAACTCGCCATCGGGCACGAGTCCGACCAGTTCCTGTCGCATCCCGTCGAGCCTCTCCGGGGGCAGCGTGAGGAGCTGGTCGGACAACACGACCACGCTGAGCACGTCGAGGAGCGGCGCGTACTCCTGGGCGACGCCGCGATCGGTCCACAACACGACCAGCGCGTTGACGACCCGTTGCTGTTCCTCCGGCGTGATCGCCCGACCCCAGATCCACGAACAGGTCGAGAAGTAGTTCTGGAGCAGCCCGTTCGTCAGCGGCGGCTCGTCGGCGAACACGTACTCGGCGAGCCGTGCATCACCGGCCGGGACCTGCCAGGTGGCCCAATCAACGGCGCGGATCTGCGCATGCGCGGTGGCCAGGACCTCGGTGAGTCCATCGGATGTGGCCATGGCAATCCTCCGACGAGCATTGTCGCAGCCGGTCGTCCTCCTATCCTGAGCGCCGATGCGACCCGAGGAGGTTGAACGGTGGAGATGGCCGAACGGCTGCAAGCGCTGGCCGACCTGGTGCCCGTCCTCGAGTCGGCCGACGCCGACTTCGGGCATTGGGAGACGCCGCCACCGACGGACGGCGTCCTTCACATGCCCTATTTCACGTTCGGTCCGACCGCAGAGGCGTTCAGAACGGCCGTCGGCCGGGGCGCCTGGATCATCGTCGGCTTCGATTGGATGACGTGGCTCCGCACCGAGGAAGGCGAGGCGCTCCGCGACCGACCCGAGGCACTCGCGGCCGCGAACCCGGACGACCTCGCCAAGCTGCTCACGGCGATCATCCGATCCGACCGGTTCGTCGAAGGCTCCCTCGTGGGCGCCTTCGAATCCGGCCTCCTGGCCCGGATCGCACGGCGAGCAGCCGCCCTGCTCACCGAGACGCAAATCTGACGAACCTGCAACAAACGGATGCGCCGGAGGAGACCGATCTCCTCCGGCGCGAATGGCAGGCGCTTCAGAAGAGTTCAGTCCTCGGCAAGGACCTCGCGGAGCTTCGCTGCGAATGCTTCCGGCTCACCGGGCTGGCCGTACTCGTTGCCGAGGAAGCCGCCGTGGCCGCTGGGGAAGATGACCGGGCTGGTGCCGAGGCGCTCGGCGACGGCCTCTCCGCCGCGATGCGCCATCTCGCCATCGGACTCGGCCCCGACGCCCATCACGATCCGCGTGGACGCCGACCGCAACGCGTCGAAGTCGGGTTCGAAATGCGTGCAGGTGATGATGTTCTGGCCCAGGAGTGGGTCCGTGCGCGTGCCGTCGTCCTCGGCGGGCATCCCGAACATCGCGGGGTCGGGCGCCGGCTGGGCCGCGAACTCCGCGGTCATCGGCCCCTTGTGGCTAACGGCGACGATGAAGTGCGCCATGCCCGCACCGTGGCCGCTGCGCTGGTACGTGTCGTGGATCGCTCGGGTGACCGCCATCGCCCACTCGCGATCGGGCAGGACGGACGCGAGCGGCGGCTCGTGCGCGACGAGCGTCCGAACCTGCTCCGGGTGCTTGGTGACGAGCGCCAGGGCATTCACTGCGCCACCGCTGCTGGCGAAGAGATCCACCGGACCCGCATCGAGCTCCGCGATGATCCGATGCAGGTCGTCAGCGTGCTCGTCAGGCGTGGCGTCGCTCGTCGGATCCGCTTTCGCGCTGCGCTCGACGCCCCGGGGGTCGTAGGTCACGACGGTGCGATCGGTGAAGTGCCCAGCGAGCGTGCCGAATCCGCCGGCGCCCATCGGCCATCCGATGAGGAGCAGCACCGGGGCAGGGGAGGCGCCGGCGTTCGCCTCCCGGACGTCGTAGGTCAGGACGGCGCCGGGCACATCCAGGGTGCGCGTCGTCGGTTCGGTCATCGTCGTCATGCTGGGACTCCTTCCGCGAGGATCGCGTCGATCTGGCCGACCGCCTGCGTGAGGCCTTCCTCCATGCCCATGGCCAGGACCTGCTCCATGGCCTCGATGCTCGGGAAGCGGCTCTCGATCGACATCCGCGTGCGACCCGCCTCGATCGGCTCGATCGTCACGCGACCTTCGCCGCGCGGGAAGTCGTCGTTCGGCGTCCCGTCCTCGTTCGCGAACCCATCGATGAAGACGAGCCGGCGCGGCGGATCGACCTCGACGATATCCCAGAAGCCGTGCGGCTGGTCGCCGCTGGGCCCGGTCATGTGGTACTCGACGTGACTGCCGACCGCCAGGTCGTGCCTCGTGAAGGTCGCGGGGTAGGTCGGGGGACCCCACCAGCGCTCGAGCTGGCGTGGATCGGCCCACAGGTCCCACACGCGTTCGGGCGATGCCTCGAACTCGGCAGTCAGGATCATGGTCAGAGCGTCGGGGTCCTTGTGGACAGCGGTGACGGTCATGCGATGGTGTCCTCCGTGCTGATGATGAGGTCCGTCATGCGGTCGATGCGGCCGCGCCACAGGGCCTCGTACTGGTCGAGCAGGCCGCGCGCGAGGCGGAGCCCCTCGATGTTGGTGCGCACGACCTTGCGGCGGCCGGTGCGCTGCTTGGTGATCAGGCCGGCCCGTTCGAGCACCGCGACGTGCTTCTGCACGGCCGCGAAGCTCATGGGGTAGTGCCCGGCCAGCTCAGCGACGCCCTCGTTGCCGTTCAACGCGCGCAGGACGATGTCACGCCTTGTGCCATCGGCGAGTGCGGCGAAGATCTGGTCGGCGTTGAAGGCGAGCTGCATTTATACAACCATATGGTTGTATGACCGGTTTGTCAAGCGGTCGGCACCGTACGACATGCATGTCAACACTACAGCCTTGACTTATATAAGCGAATGCTTTTAATATGCCCGCGTGCACGCGTTCGACGTTCTTGGCGACCCGGTCCGACGGCGGATCCTCGAGCTCCTCGCGGAAGGGGAGCTGCGTTCGGGAGCGCTCACGGCCGTCGTCCAGGCCGAATTTGGGATCTCGCAGCCGGCCGTCTCACAGCACCTCAAGGTCCTGCGGGAGAGCGGCTTCGCGACCGTCCGGCCCGACGGCGTCCGGCGGCTGTACGCCGTCGATTCGGCACCGCTTCGGGAGGTGGACGTGTGGCTTGACCAGTTCCGCCGCTTCTGGGAGCAGCGACTCGACTCGCTGGCCACCGAGCTCGCGCGCGGCAAGCGCCAACGGCGCATTCGCGCCGAGAACACCGACAGGTCGAAGGAGGGACCGAATCGATGATCGACATCGTCCGTGAGATCGAAGCCGCCAAGCGGGCCGTGACGAGCGGCCGGATCGCGGCGGGGGAGGGGAGGACGGTCCGCCTCGAACGCACCTACGACGCGCCGATCGAGGACGTCTGGGACGCCCTGACCAACCCGGAGCGGATCGGCCGATGGTTCCTGCCGATCAGCGGCGATTACCGCATCGGCGGGCGATACCAGTTCGAGGGCAATGCCGGCGGCGAGATCCTGACCTGCGAAGCGCCGAATCGGCTGCGCGCGACCTGGGTCTACGGCGAGGTCGCCAGCCCGGCGGACATCTCCGAGATCGAAGTGCGTCTTACCTCGGCCGGGCCCGAGTCTACGACGCTCGTGCTCGAGCACACGGCCATCGTTCCCGAGGAGATGTGGGGACAGTTCGGTCCGGGCGCCGTCGGCGTTGGCTGGGATGGAGGGCTGCTCGGGCTGTCGCTCCATCTGCAGGGAGGATCCTTGGAGGATCCGATCGCCTGGCAGCTGTCCGACGAAGGACGCGAGTTCTTCCGACGGTGCAGTGAGGCGTGGGGTGCCGCAAACGTGGCCGCCGGCGCGGACCCGACGGCTGCCGCGAGCGCGGTCGCGAACACCACCGCGTTCTACGCACCGGACCCCGAGGCGCCCGCCTGAGGTCCGGTCAGGCCGCCCCGGACGTCCGGAAACGATCGCGGTTCGTGTAGCCGCCTCCGAACCAGCTGAACACATCCATCGCGATCCCGATCACCAGCCAGACGTAGTCGAAGCCCGTGATGCCGAGCGGGTAGACGAGGACGTACATGAGCGTCGTCCACGGGAGGACCAAAAACCCGATGAATGGCCACAGGAACGTATCGAACGTCTCGTTCCAGCGCACCGGCTGGACGAGCCACCAGAACAGGATCGCAGCCCGCGGGCCGAGCGCGAACAGGGCGGCGACGACGCAGCACATCCTCGAGATTCCTCCTTCTGCCGCGAGCGGCCGACACCGATCCGTTCAGCCGAGTGTAGCCCGAGGGCCCAGGGCCGATTCCGCCGGTACGACGGCCCTCAGTGGGCGGCGACGGGTCGGACCATCTTGAGGAGCTCGCCGACCGTCGAGATCTGTTCTGGGGTCCGGTACATCGCGTTGTTGAAGGTGAAGCCGGTGAATCCCGCCTCGATGTACCCCGCAAGCACCTCGACGACCTGGTCGGGGGTGCCGGCGGCCACATGCGCCCGACGCTCTGGCGGCAGGTACTCGACGAACGCCTTCGCCTCGGCCTCGGTGGGCATCACGATGACCGGCGCCCCGATGGTCCGCTCGATCGTGGCTGGGTCGCGGTCGATCTCCTCGCAGTAGCGCACCAGCAGCTCGTCCTTGTGGCGCAGGGTGTCGAGCCCGAGCGCGAACCAGTGGGTGATGTCGGCGAACCTGGCGGCGATGCGCAATGTGCGCTGCTCGCCACCACCACCCACGAGGACCGGCGGGCCGCCGGGCTGGATCGGACGCGGGCTGTTGAGCGCTTCGTGGATGCGGTAGTACCGGCCCTGGAAGCTCGGCTGTTCCTCGGTGAACATGAGCCTCGCGATCGTGAGTGCCTCCTCGAGGCGATCCATCCGCTCCTTCAACGGCGGGAATTCGATCCCATAGCCGATGTGCTCCTCTTCGTTCCAGGCGGCGCCGATGCCGAGGATCGCGCGCCCGCCGGAGACGACGTCCAGCGTGGTCGCCTGCTTGGCGAGCATCGCCGGATTTCGGTACGTGACACCGGTCACGAGCGTGCCGAGGCGCACCGTCGAGGTTTCGCGGGCCAGCGCGGCGAGGACGGACCAGGCCTCGAGCATCGGCTCGGCGGTCGAGCCCATGCCCGGGATCTGATAGAGGTGATCCATCACGGTGACGAGCTCGAAGCCGGCCGCCTCGGCAGCCTGGGCTTGCTCCACGACGCGCTCGAAGAGGCGCTCCGGAGGAACGTCCGGGTGGCTGTAGCTGGGGAGATGCAGACCGAACCAGGGTTGGCGCGAGGCCGTCGCAGTCGTCATCCCCGAAGGATGCGCCAGATCGCCGGAGGACGCCCGAGGCGTGACACAGAGTCGTCCGCATCCCGATACTCGTGGCAGAGCGAACCGTGACCCAAGGAGGCACCCGTGGCGAACCTGGTCGTCCATTTCGAGATCCACGCATCGGAGCCCCAGCGGCTGGTCGACTTCTACTCCCAGCTCCTCGGCTGGAAGTTCACCCAGTTCGGCGACGTGCCGTACTGGACGATCGAGACGGGGGAGGGGGCCATCGGCAATGTCGCCGGGACGGCCGGGCACGGAATCAACGGCGGCCTGACCAAGCGGATGGGTCCGCGTCCCGAGGTCGGTGCGCCCGTCAACGGGTGCAACATCGTGGTCGGCGTCGACGACGTCGACGGGCTGATGCGGCGCGGCGTCGAGCTCGGCGGGACCGAGGCGCTGCCGGCCACCGACTGGCCGGGCATCGGTCGCGGGGGTTACCTCCTCGATCCCGACGGCAATGTCTTCGGCCTCATCTCGCCGATCCTGTCCGACGGCACGACCGGGATGGGTGGCGGCGCATAGCGTTCACGCCACCGAACCGATGGCCAGGAACGTGTAGATCACGAAATCGCCGGCGAAGTGCAACGCGAGCGGCCACGCGAGGCCGCGCGTCTCGATCATCGACCGCCCGAAGAGCAGGGCGATCGCGCCGGCGGCGAAGGCGCCGAACGGCCCCGACGGGATCCCGCCGTAGTAGTGGCCGAGACCGAACCAGATCGCGAGGATGACCACACCGGCGCTCGGGCCGACGGCGCGCTGGAGCATCGACAGTGGCGCGGCGCGGAATGTCGCCTCCTCCCAGAAGGCGTTCAGGAGCGCCGCCACGGCACCGATCGCGATGAACGGCAACGCAGCCGCCAGGTCGATCCGATCGGGGAGCTGTGGCACGGCGAACCACACCATCAGGAGCACCAGACCCACGAAGACGATGGGACCGAATCGTTTCCAGCCGAGGTACCCGTCACCCCGGCGGATGTTCGTCGGGGCATCGAGATCGCCGACGACCAGGTACGCCTCCTGGCGCGACGCCCCGAGCGCCAGTGTCGCGCCGATCACCGCCAGCCCCACGAGCGCCAGCAAGACACGCTCGGCCAGGAGGACGACCATCGGCTGCGTCGTGGCGGGCACGAGGGTCGCCCACACTCCGGACGCGAAGATCACGTCGACCGCGAGGATCGCCAATGCGACCACGACCATCACCGCCAGGTAGCGCTCGAGCGGTCTCAGCCAGGCGACCACGCGCGACGCGAACCAGAGAACGACGGCGATCGCAAGCGCACCGATCGGCCACGCCAGCGCCGGGAGATCGACGCCGACGACATCGCTCAGGATGATCTGTGGCAGCTTGCTGATCAGGAGCGTGACGAGGATCGCGCTCGCGATGTGCGGCCGATGCTCTGCCGATGGCGTCCACGCCGGTGCCGCCGGTCCGGTTGGTCGATCGGCTTGAACGCTCACGGGCGCCTCCGTGATCGTCGCGGCGACAGACGCCGTCCGTGGCGGAGCGCGACGATACCTTCCCTCACCGGCAGCATATCAATCCGCGACGAGGTCCAGGTCGAGACGATCGAGCCGGTCGGGGTCGGCGAGGACATCGATCTCGACGATCCGGCCACTGGCGACGGTGAACGAGATGACGGCGAACGGCCGACCGTCCGGCGCCCAGGCGACGCCGCCCGGCACGCCGTTGACAAGGGCTCGCGTCGCATTCGAGGCGACCCGCCGGAACGTCATCGCGTTCGTGGCGACGGCCTTCGCGCCGTGGACCAGCGTGACGAGACCAGGACGCGCCGTGCCACCGTCGGAGCGGAGCGTGACTTCGGGGTCGAGGGCGGCCAGCAGCCGCTCGAAGTCGCCGTCGCGGGATGCCGCAAGGAACGCGTCGACGACCGCCCATTGGCCGTCGAGATCGGTGTCAGGGACCGGGGCGCCGCGGACGCGACGACGGCCCCGACTCGCGAGCTGCCGGGTCGCGGCGGGTGTCCGGCCGACGATCGGCGCGATGTCGTCGAACGGGATGGCGAACACGTCGTGCAGCACGAACGCGACGCGCTCGGCGGGGGAGAGGGACTCGAGGACGGCCAGCAGCGCCAGGCCGACCGAGTCGCCGAGCAGCGCTTCCTGCTCCGGGTCGAGGCCGCCTTCGGGACTCACGATCGGATCCGGCACATGCGCATCGAGCGGCGCCTCGCGGCGGGTCCGCCTCGAGCGGAGCAGGTTCAGGCAGACGCGACCCACGACCGTGGTCAGCCAGGCGCGCAGGTTCTCGACATCGCTCGTGTCGGTCCGGCTGAGCCGGATCCAGGCCTCCTGGACGGCGTCGTCCGCCTCGCTCACGGATCCGAGCATCCGATAGGCCACGCCGCGCAGGTGGGGGCGGTGGGTCTCGAAGCGCTGGGCCAGCCATTCCTGGTCCGTCATCGGCTGGGTCATCGTCCCCCTGGTCACATCGGTCGGTCGAGCGGGTTCCACCGTTCATGACACGTCATCACGAAAGGATGTGACCGATGATGCCCGCACGAACCGTCCCCCGAGTTGTCCCGCTCTTCAACCGAGTGGCCAAGCCCTTGGTCGCCGCCGGCCTGCCGATGGGGCCCAACGGCCTGCTCACCGTCCGCGGCCGGACCAGCGGGGAGCCCCGCACCACGCCATTGGCGATCATCGAGGTCGACGGGCGTCGCTGGGTCTGGTCGCCCTGGGGCGATGTCCACTGGGTGCGCAACCTGCGCGCCGCGGGTCAGGCGACGATCCAGGTGCGCCGCCAGCAGCACGAGGTACGAGCGGCGGAGCTCGATCCCGCGCAGCGCGTCGAGTTCTTCCGCGACACATTCGGTCCCCTCGCACGAAGAATCCCGTTCGGGGCCCGGTTCGTTCGTCTGTTCGATGGCGTCGACGTCAACGACCCGGTGGCGGCAGCCGAGGGCCGAGCCGTCTTCGAACTGCATCCGTTGTCCTGACCGTCGGTACAGCGCCGGTTCCAGCGCGGGGTCGATCGGTCAGGCGCCCGGTTCGTACCCCAGCGTCCCGCCGTCACTGAGGGTGACGGTCAGGCCATCGTTCGCCACGACATAGCTGGCGCTGTTCGAGAGTGCGAGGACGTACAGGTCCCCGTGCGAGCCTTCGGCGCATGGGACGATCGCGGAGGGTGCGGGCACGATCGACAGACCTCCGCTCGCGGTCGCCGTCCATTGCCCGGTGATCGTGTTGCAATCGGCCGTCGCACTGAACGTCCCACCCGCCGCGAACGAGACCGTGTACTTGAAGCGCTCGGCGGCCGGGATGACACCCGAGTGCACGGGATCCCTGGTGGTGATCGAGACAAGCTGCCAGCTCGTTCCGACGAGGTCGCCGCCCGGCGTCGGTGTCGGGGTGGGTGTGGGCGTCGGTGTCGGGGTCGGGGTGGGTGTCGGGGTGGGCGTCGGGGTGGGCGTCGGCGTCGGCGACGCCGTCGGCTCGGGGGTCTTGGTCGGCTTGGGGGTCTTGGTCGGCTCGGCAGTCTCGGTCGCCGTCGGCGTGGGTGTGGGGCTGGGCGACGCGGTCGGCGTGGGGCTCGGCGATGGCGTCGGGGTCGGGCTCGGCGTGGGCTCGACGGACGCGGACGCCGAAGCCGACGGACTCGGCGACGTCGACGCCGTCGCGGTCGGGACCACCGGAGCCGTGGAGGCCTCCACGAACGTTCCGGTCCCGCCATCCGACGTCGTCAGCGTCAGTTCGTCGTCCTCGATCGCCCACGTCGTGACGGAGCCGAGTGCATGGGCGAACAGGCTCCCGTACGAACCATCCGGGCAGGCAACGAGCGTGCTCGGCCCAAGGGTGATGGTGATGCCGTCCGTGCGACGCAGGTCATACGTGCCGGCGATCGCGTTGCAGTCCGCCCGCACGGCGAGCGTGCCATCCTCGGCGAACGCGACCGTGTAGCGCGACTGGTCGGCGGCCGGGACGACGCCCTGAAACGCGGGCGTCTGCCCCGTGATCGACGCAAGTTGCCAGGACCCTCCGGTCAGGGTCCCGCTGTCCTGGCCGCGGGTCAGGAACGCGAAGAGCAGCAGCCCGCCGACGAACACGGCGACGAAGACCAGCGCGATGTTCGTGGACTGAGGACGCTGCTCCATCGGATCCCTCCCCGGAAGATGACCGCCGAGCATGGATCGGCGGCAGGACCGAGATGGTATGTCATCGAGGACGAAGGAGCCCGACGGGCTAGGGCGGGGACAGCAGCGGATGGTAGTGGGCCCGGAACGTCGCGTGGCCGGCCACGCCCATGACCGCGCGTCGCAAGGCCGGATGGAGGTAGCGCAAACGGTCGCGGCGGCGGGTCATGTGCTGTACGTGCGCGACCCGTGCGGCGCGGCGCTCGACGAACGCCGCGAGGGCAGGGGAGACCTCGACGTCCGACGACAGGCATTCGACGAGCACGAGCGCATCCTCGATGGCCAGCGAGGCGCCCTCGGCCATGTTCGGGGCCGTCGCGTGGGCTGCGTCGCCGATGAGCACGATCCGACCCTTCGCCCAGGTCGGCGGCGACACCTCCTCGAACGGCGAGAACCACAGTTCGTCGGGCGATCGAAGTCGAGCGAGCAGCGATGGGACCGGCTCCGGGTAGCCCTCGAACAGCCGCTTGAACGCTTCCAGATCGCCACCGGTCGGGTCCGTGCCGTCGGTCGAGCGGATGTCGCCGACGGCGTAGACCCGGTCGCCGCCGATGCCGAGCGCGAGGAACCCGCGGTCGCGCCCGAGCCAGCCGTTCCAGCCGTCGATGCCGGGATGACCGTCGACCACGAAGCGCCAGCCGACCTGGCCGGCCAGCCGCGCCTGCGGCCCGCCGAATTCGGTCCCTCGCGTGGAGGAATGGACCCCGTCGGCCCCGACCAGCAGGTCGTAGGTCGTCGCTGATCCGTCATCGAAGGCCACTCGAACGGCGTCGGAGCCATCGTCGATCGAGGTGACGGTCACGCCGAACCGGATCGGGACGCCGGCCGCACCGTCCGCGAGGATTTGGTGCAACGCCTCGCGATGGAGCGCGATCGGCGGCGCCACGTCCCGCCAGAGTCCGGCTTCGTCGAAGTCGATGAGCTGCCGGCCCCGGTCGTCGTAGAGCCGCCGCCGCCCGACGACCGCGCCGCGAGCGGCGACGGCCTCGGCCAGCCCGAGCCGGCCCAGCGCCGCCATGCCGTTCCCGGGCACGTAGATGCCGGCCCCGGCGATCTGCCAGGTCGAGGCGCGTTCCACGATCTCGCACTCGAGCCCAGCCTGCCGGCTCGCCCGAGCCATCGCCAACCCGGCGATACCGCCACCGACGATCAGGATCTGCATCGCCCTCGATGCTACTCGCGAGTCGTTACACGCCGATCGAGTCGTTTCGGCCGGGCAGACTCTGGGTCACTTCGGCATGTCGAGGGCGCCGTCACGCACTTCCCCAGGCTCGCGGGCTCGGACCGCCCAGGCGCGAGCTTCGAAGTGGATCGAGCCGTCGGACTCCGCGGCGACGGATCGACGTAGCCGCTCTCGGATGGCGTCGCGATGTGCGTCGTCCAGCGTGGCGACATATCCCGGGGCCCCTCCGGTGCCGCCGAGGAAGGGGAGCCATAGGTCGTCGAAGTCGGCGAAGACCGTCGGGATCGCGATCGAGTGCGCCTCGACGGCGACGAACCCGGCGGCTCGAAAGGCCGCCTCCAGCTGCCCCGCGGCACTGAGGCCCAGCCGCCCACCCTGATCCAGCGCCGCCGCAGCGGGATCGACGGTCACGGCCGCGTCCCAGAACTGGCGGATGAACCCCATGCCACGGACGTAGTCCCAGACGTAGGCGCCCACAACGCCACCCGGTTCGAGGACCCGCCGCCATTCGGCAAGCGCCGCACCGACATCGGGAACGAAGTTCAGGACGAAGCCAGCGACTGCGACGTCGGCCGCGTCATCCGGGAGGCCCGTGTCGGCCGCCGATCCCAGCCGGAACGACGCGCGGGGATCCGTCAGTGCCGCAGTGGCGCGGGCGATGAACGGCTCCACTGGATCGACGCCAATGAGAGAGGCCGGCGCGGATCGCTTCAGGATCGCGTCGCTCAGAGCGCCCGTCCCGCACCCGACATCGAGCCAGCGCTGCCCGGGCGGCACGTCGAGCCACACGACGAACTGGTCGGCGACCGGCCGACTCCAGCGTCCGATGTATCGCTCGTAGGCATCGCTGCCAGCCTGTCGATCGTAGCCCGATGCCAATCGCGAGTCTCCAGGGAGCGGCTCCGGCTGGCTGCTCGTCCCCTCCACCAAGCGCCTCCTAGTCACGGTCCGATCCTGCACGGGCTGCCTGAACGATACACGGCGACCCAGCTTCGGCTGACGACACGACCGATGCGGATGAACTGACGAAATCTCGCGACAGGGCGAAGGAATCCGGTTCCGAGGTCCGTCGAATCTGCACAATCCGCCCAAGGAGTCTTCGATGGAACCGCGTCCGTCCCGCGTCCTTCGATCCGTCGTCGTCATCGCCATCGCCGGCGCGTTTGCGGCGTGCCAGTCTGCGGTCGCGCCCAGCGCGGCGCTCGCGCCGAGCAATCCCAGTGCGCCAGCGGCGGCGACGTCGCCGGCTGCTGCGCCGCCGTCCGTCGCTCCCGAACAGATCCCACCGCTCGCCGACATCCCGACGTACAAGGCGACGCCGGGTCGCACCGGCGTCAACCCCGGCCCCGGACCAGTGTCCGAGCCGGTCGAGGTCTGGTCCCATTCCGTCGAGTGCCTCGTGGGCAACCGGACGCCGGCGCTCGCGTCCGGGCTGCTGCTCCTCACCTGCGATGCGCCGAAGCTCGTCGCACTGGACGCGCGCACCGGCGAGGTCCGCTGGACCGCCGAGCTCGCGGGAAGCGGACTCCTGACGCCATCGGTCGCCGACGGCGTCGCGTACGTCGGCACGAGCGGCAAGACGTTCGATGCGATCGAGCTCGCGACCGGGAAGTCGCGCTGGAGCGTGCCGCTGGACACGATCCGGTGGTCGGCCATCGCCGACGGTCGGGTCTACGTCGGCGTCACCGATGGCCGGTACGTCGGTCTCGATCCAGCCGACGGCAGCATCGATTGGACCTGGACGTCGCCGATCGCGGACGACGACCTCGTCGGCACGGTCCTCGACGGCACGGCCTACCTGAGCGGAACCAGCAACTGGCTGTACGCCGTCAACCTCGCCGACGCGTCGACCGCGTGGTCGATCCGCGGCACCGCGGATCGCTTCACCGTGCCGGCGGTCACCGACGACAGCGTCGTCGTCGGCTCGCAGCCCGTCGCCCCGATGGTGGCCTTCGACCGCGCGACCGGCAAGGAACGCTGGCGCTACTCCGGCGAGAGCGGAGACCAGGTCGCACCTGCGAGCATCGCCGACGGGATCGTCTACGCCCCCTCCACCTCCGACGGCTTCTTCGCCTTCGACGTGGCCAGCGGCGACGTCTTGTGGCGAGCCGACACCGGGACGGTCGACGGCCAGGCGCCGGCGATCGTCGGCAGCGTCGTCTATGTCACCGCCGATCGCGACGTCCAGGCCTATGACCGGACGACCGGCAAGCACCTCTGGTCGGTCGATCTCAAGGGCGACGCCGACAACAGCAGCCTCGTCTCCGGGGGCATGCTCTTCACGAGCGACAACAACGGGATGGTCCGTGCCTTCGCGGAGCCGGCCCTCGCCACCCTGATCGCGTCCGGGCCGGCCGTATCGCCGGCGGTGAGCCCGGCCGCCTCCGGCCCGTCGATTGTCGCCCTCGAATCGACCTTCGACGCGACCACCACGCCGGGCCTCGATCAGCCCTCCGGGCTGGATGTCGGCCCCGACGGGAACCTGTACTTGGTCAGCGCCCTCACTGACGAGATCCTCGTGCTCGATCCGGCGGACGGGTCGGTGATCCGCCGGTGGGGGAAGCGTGGCTCGAACCCCGGGGAGTTCAACTTCCTCCGAGAGCCGCAGGAGCCGGCCAGTGCCATCGGCGGTATCGCCGTGGCCGCCGGCGGGACCGTCTACGTGGCTGACACCGTGAATCGGCGAGTCCAGGCCTTCTCGCCGACGGGCGAGTTCATCCGAACCTGGGGCCGGTTCGGCCAGGGCGACGGCCAATTCCTCGAGCCCATCGACGTTGCCGTGGATCCGAAGGGCGACGTGTATGTCGTCGACGACCAGCGCGACGACATCCAGCGCTTCTCGTCCGACGGCACGTACCGCTCGACGATCGGCCGGCACGGAACCGGGCCCGGCGAGATGAGCTTCACCGGAGGCATCGATGTCGGCGCCGATGGAACCCTGTACAACGCCGACTACGACAACGACCGGGTGCAGGCGTGGGACCCGTCTGGTTCGTTCCTGTGGACGACCGGGCCGGACGGCTCCGGGTCGGCAGGGTTCAACGAGCCGGCGGACGTCACGTCCGCTGACGGCGGCCTCCTGTTCGTGACCGACACCGGCCGGCTCCAGGCGCTCGACGCCGATCGGAACGTCGTGGCCACCTTCCCTCTGTCCCAGATCGAGCAGATCACGCTGGCCTCGGACGGTCCCCATGTGTACGTCGCCGAGGGCTTCGTCGACACGGTCCGGAAGCTCCGAATCGTGCGGTGACGGAGGTGGAGTGACGCTGAATCCGGTTCCGGATCCCGCGGAGCGCCGCCGAGAGCTCGCCGCGATCTTCGCGGACCCGGCGGCGTTCCGGCGTTGGTACGAGCGCTCGGTCGTGCTCGTGTACCGCTACCTGTTCACGCGGTGTGCCGGCGATGCCGGCCTCGCCGAGGAACTGACGCAGCAGACGTTCATCCAGGCGATCGATCGGCGCGCCACGTACGAGGGGCGGGCGGACGCGACCACGTGGCTCTGCACGATCGGCCGCAACCTGCTCACCGACCATTACCGACGCCTCGACCAGGACGAACGGCGGCACCTCCGCCTCGTCGTGCGCGAGATCAGCCCCGCCCACGGCGAAGCCGACCGGTTCCGTGCCGTCGAAGACCGCGACCAGCTGCTCGCGGCGCTGGGCCAGCTGCCTCCGCTCCAGCGGGCCGCGGTCGTGCTCTGCTACATCGACGGCCTGTCGGTGCGTGAAGCCGCCAAGGCGCTCGATCGGAGCGAGGGCGCCACCGAATCCCTGCTCAGCCGCGCGCGCGAACGTCTGCGGCAGATCCTCCAGGAGGACGCTGATGGACGCTGATCGCCTGCTGGCTCGGCTGCAGGAACTGGGCGCCGACGTGGAGCCGCGGGCCGACTTCGTCGAAGCCCTTCACGACGACCTGGCCGCCCGGCTGGGATTCGCGGCAGGGGAGGGGATCGTGTCGAGCCGCGTCCTGGCCCCGCGGCGGAATCGGCAGGCGGTCGTGATCCGCCGCTTCGCCATCCTGGCCGCGGCCGCGCTCCTGCTCGCGGCGCTGCTCGCGAATGCGGCGGCCATCGGTGCGCTGGTCGAGCGCCTGCTGCAACCGGTTTCGCTCCTCGACGACGCCCGGTCGTCGGGCCTGCTCCGGATCGCTGTCAGCCCCGACGCGCCCCAGATCCAGACGCCGGCCCGCGGCATCGACGGCTTCGACATCGACGTCGCGCACGAGCTGTCCGACCGGCTCGGCGTCCCGTCAGAGGTGAAGATCACGACGGCCGCCGAGATGCTCGCGGCGCCCGGCAACGGCTGGCAGGTCGCGTTGCCCGGCGTCGGAGTCGATCCGGCAGCCGCGACCGACCTCCTCGTCACGCAGGCGTACTACCGATGGCCCGTGTACCTGGTGACAGCGGCCGGCTCGCCGTCCGCCGGCGGGCTCGGCTCGGGCGCGACCGTCTGCGTGGTGGCGGGATCGCCGGGCGCTGCATGGGCGAGCGGATCGGCAACCGGTCCGTCGATCGAGGTACGCACATCGGCTTCGGCGATGTCCGTCGTCATCGCGCCGGACGAGACGACGTGCGTCGATCGGGTCGAGTCGGGCGAGGTGGACGCGATGGTCACCTCGACGCTCCTGCCGTCCGACCTCGCGACCTCCGGCCGACTGGTGCCGATCGGATCGGAGCCGGTCGCCGTCGAGCCCCGGGTCATCGCCGTTCCGGCGATCCCCGGCGCGCCGCCGCTCCGCGATGCCCTCGATCAGGCGATCGCCGACCTGCGGGCGGACGGCACGCTGGCGGACCTCGCGCGAGCCCGCTTCGGGACGGACGACCTCGTCGAGCTGCCGTAGCGACAGCGGCGGCGCGACTGGTGGGGAGACGTCGCTATTCGGCGAGCTCGCCGACCGTGCGCGGCTCGAGCAGGGCGGCCGCCCGGCTGAGGCCTCGCGCCAGAGCGGCGTCACGCCTGGCCAATGGCGACTTCGAGCTCGTCACGGCCTCCACTTGAACGCCAAACGCGTGCGTGACACCCGTCCCGTATGGTCGTCTGAGTAGACCGGCGCACGGTCTCGTGGACCCGCGATCGCGGCGGCGGTCTGGAGGCGTTGTGGCGCTCGCGGCCTGGCCGCGACGCAACGGGAAGGGGACCACGATGATCAAGCTCGTGCACGTGCGTTCATGGCGAAAGTCTGGCGCCGCCGCGCTACTCGCGGGGGTCCTCGCCGTCTCGGGCCTCTGGGCGGGGACCATGTCCGGTGCGGGCGCGGCCGAAAAGGGCCCATTGGACCCGCTTACTGCCGCCGAGATCCTGAAGACGCTCCAGGTCATCGAGGCGTCGAACAAGTATCCGGCAAACGCCTTCTTCCCGATCGTCACGCTCAAGGAGCCGCCGAAGAGCGAGCTGCTGGCCTGGGATCCCGGTGAGCCCTTCAGGCGCGAGGCGTTCGCGAACGTGTACGAGCGGGGCCCCGGCCGACTGTTCGAGGCCGTCGTCGACCTGAAGAGCCAGAAGCTCACCTCGTGGGTCGAACGGCCAGGCATCCAGCCGGCGGTCGCCATCAGCGAGTACGCGCTCGCCGACTCCATCATTCGCGCGGACCCTCGCTGGCGCAAGGCGATCCGCGACCGGAACATCAAGCCCTCCGACGTCTATATCGACGCCTGGGCCCCCGGCTCGGTCGCGCTGCCCCCGGGCACGGCGGGGAAGCGGATCATGCGGGGCCTGTCGTTCTTCAGCGGCGACCTTCCGAACCCATACGATCGCCCGATCGAGGGCGTGGTCGCGATCGTCGACATGAACGCCATGACGGTCATCGACGTCACCGACACCGGCATCAAGCCCGTGAACACGACCCTCTCTGGCAGCTCTGACACGACCCGGCCAGGCCTGAAGCCGCTCAACGTGGTCCAGCCCAACGGTCCGAGCTTCAAGCTGAAGGGCAACGCCGTCGAGTGGATGGGCTGGCAGTTCCGCGTCGGCTTCAACCCACGCGAGGGCCTCGTCCTGCACGAGATCGGCTTCGACGACGGCGGCGGCGTCCGGCCCATCATCCAGCGCATCGCTCTCGACGAGATCTACGTGCCGTACGCGATCCCCGACGGCAACTGGGTGTGGCGCGCCGCATTCGACTTCGGCGAGTACAACATCGGGCAATACACCGAGTCGCTCGAGGCAGGCGTCGACGTGCCGACGAACGCCGTCTTCTTCGACGAGGCCGTCCCCCTCGACACCGGCTCGTCCGATCCGTCATTCGACCTGCCGCATGCGATCGCCCTCTACGAGCGCGATGGAGGTTCGCTGTGGGACCGCCTGAGTCCCGTGACGTTCGAGCGGGACGCGCGCTTCGCTCGCGAGCTTGTCGTCACCGCGTCGTTGAACATCGGCAACTACACCTACATGGTCGACTACGTATTCCGACTGGACGGCAGCATCGACGTTCACGGGGGCGCGACGGGCACGACGCTCAACCGGGGCATCGCTGCCAACGGCGTCGACGAGCGTTTCGGTGACACCGTGTCACCGAACATCGCGGCCCCGAACCACCAGCACTTCTTCAACTTCCGCATCGACTTCGACGTCGACGGTCCGGCCAACCGGCTCGTCGAGGCGAATACCCAGAGCGTGCCAAGCACCTTCGGCAACGCCTGGACCACGACCGAGACCGCCATCACGACCGAGGGGTTCCGCGACATCAACCAGGCGACGACTCGGCACTGGGCCGTCGAGAGCACCACGGCCCAGAACGCGCTCGGCGAGCCGACGGCCTACGAGATCGAGCCCCACGACGTGGCGCGGGCATACTCCGACCCGTCGTTCGAGCCGCTGTTGCACGCGCCGTTCGCGCAGCACGCGTTGTGGGTCACGCGCTTCCGCGACGGCGAGCTGTTCGCCGCGGGCGACTACCCCAACGGCAGCCCGGCGGGCGAGGGTCTGACGAAATACGTCGCCGACCACGCCAGCGTCGACGGCAAGGACCTGGTGGTGTGGTTCACCACGGCGTTCACCCATCACACCCGGGTCGAGGACTATCCGGTCATGACCCGCGAGACCGTCGGCTTCTCTCTGCTGCCCGACGGATTCTTCGACCAGAACGCGGCGTTGGACGCTCCGTAGGCGACGGACCGACAGGCCCTGTGCCGAGTGCGCCGCCAGCGAGGTCGGCGCACTCGGCACCTCGCGCGGCCGCGCCCCTCAGCCGGCGGCGCCGAAGAAGCCGAACTCGTCGTTGCCCAGCACGTCGCGGGGGCACACCTCGTTCTGGACGTCGTGCATGTAAGCCCGATAGAGGCCGAGCAGCGCCACGGCGTCCTTGAAGCTCATGTCCACGACTTCAGACTTGCCCTTGTTCGAATGGGCCTTCACGTCTTTCTTGATGTTCGCGACCGCCGCGTCGCACCCTTCGACCCCGTAGGCGCTGACGGGGTTCACGTCCATGGCGGACATCTCCCGCTGGGCGGTCAGGTAGGCCACGGTGCCCGGGGCCGAGTCGCCGGCGACCACCAGGACGGCATCCCAGGGCGATCTGGAATCGAAGTACGCAAATTCGAGGCCAACCTCGGAACAGCTATACGGCGCTGTCGCGTCGTTGGCCATCAGGAGCTCGACCGACTTCGTCTGGACGGCGTCCTTCGCTGTCCAAGAGGTCGCCAAGGGTCGCCTTGGCAGGATCGAACTTCGACACGAGCGGCTCGATCGCGACAAGGTAGTCCGCGAGGCCCTTCGCGCAGTCAGCCGGCAGCGTGACGCCGCCGGATCCGGCCGAAGCCTCGGACGACGCCGCCGGCGCCACGGACGCAGGAGCGCTGGACCCGCCCGGAGCGCCGGACGCCGCAGTGCCAGCCGCTGCCGACGGCGCACTCGATGCCGTCGTGGGCGCAGTCGTGGGCGCCGATCCAGGCGCACCGCTACAGCCCACCAGCAGGATCACCAGGATCGGTAGGAACTTCCGCATCGTCGCCCTCCACGCTCGATCGCCGCGATGCCGACTCGTACCAAGGCGCGCCCAGACGGATGGTACCCGGCAGCCGTTCGTCGCTGCTGCACCCGGTTGCGCAAGCGCATCCAAGGGACGGTTGGGGACTAGGACTTCGGATGGTCGGCCAGGAAGTCCATGACCGAGCCTGCGAACGTCGGCGAGATCGGTGGCACGTGACCGCCGTCCGGGATCGTCCATAACTGGACCGCCGCTCCAGACTCGCACCCTGACCACTCCGCGACGGTCGTCTCGGCCGGGTCGGCTCCGTCCGCGAGGACCGCGTCGACATCGACCTTCGCACTGAGCGGCGACGATGTCTCGTCACACCCGTCGTACGTCGCCCAGGTCTCGGCCGTCGTCGCTGCGCCCGGGTAGGACCCATTTTCGAGCGTGCCGCCCTCGTAACGAATGACGTCGTCAGCCGTGCCGTGGATCTGGACGACCGACACCGGTTCGCTCGGGGCGCAGTCGGCCGGATTCGCGAAGGTGGCGCCGGCCAGGCTCACGAGCGCCGCGACGAGGTCGGCTTGTTCGCAGGCGAACCGATACGACATGAAACCGCCGTTCGAGTGCCCGACGAGAGCGATCCGCTTCGGGTCGATCGCGAGCTCCGCCTGGATCTCAGTGATGACGTCAGTCAGGTAGGCCACGTCGTCGACGCCAGCCTGGTCGAAGTTGCAGCAGGCGTCGGTCGCGTTCCAGAACCGGTTCCCGCTGCTGTCGATCGTGCCATCAGGAAAGGCGTAGACGTACCCATGAGCATCCGCCGCCGGAGCGAAGTCGAAGTATTCGTTCTGCCCGTCTCCGGTGCCCGTGTAGCCATGGAGGAGGATCACCAGCGGTGCGGGCCGGCTCGCGTCGTACGACGCCGGAACATGAACCGTGACCGGGCGATCCCCACCGACGACGAGCTCCGCTGAGGGACTGGCGTCAGAGGGTCTCCGATGGTGACGCGGCCGATCGGGACCCGTGACGAGGGGCCGGGACCAGCACAAGCACCCACGATCATGGTGACGACGGTCGCGAACACGAGCGTGACGTGCCGCGTCCTGGCGGCCGAGTGACGCAGCGTCCCCATGGATCGTCGTCCGAGTCGCATCCGCCGCCTCCCGTTCGTTTGTCGCCTGGCGACAGGGTAGGGGAGCCGACCAGGCGGGCGGCGACGCTGATCCTCGTCCTGCAATGACCTGGGCCATCGCGAGGCGTAGGCTTCGGCCGATGGAGGGCAGCCGCGGCTCAACGCGTGATCCACTGACGCTACGGTTCCTGGACCCGCTCCTCGAGCGCGAGTTCCAGGCCGAGATGGCCGTGACGAATGGTCCACAGGCACGGGTCGGCGCAGCCGTCGCCATCGGCCTCTGGCTGTTCGCGGCGTTGATCATCCCCGCGGTCATCGAGGTCGAACGCGGTGTCGTCGTCGCCATCTGCGTCGGGATGGCCGCTGCCAACCTGGTGGGCGTGATCGCGTCACGCTGGGCGACGACGCTCGATCGCCAGCAAACCATCGGCTTCGCGTTGAATAGCCTTGCGGGCTTGGCCGTCCTGGCGCTCATCGCAGTCTCAGGCACGACCGACCGATACGCAGCGCCCGCGCTCCTGCTGATCGCGATCTTCGCCTTCGTCGTCATCCGGCTGCGATTCGTATTCGCGCTCGTGGCGGCGGGGACCTATCTCGTCGGCTACGTCGTCGTCGCGACCGGGCCGACGCGCGGGACGGGACTCGACATCTTCCTCGTCACCGCAGCGATCCTGGCTGGTCTCGCGGCGACATACCTGCTCGAGCGAGGGGCGCGCGACGTCTTCGCGCAGCGGCGGCTCATCGAGCAACAGGCCGCCGAGCTGGCCGAAGCTCATGCCACCTCCGAGCGGCTACTCCTGAATGTGCTTCCCGGGTCGGTCGCGGAGCGCCTCAAAGCCGGCGAGACGACCATCGCCGACGCCTACGACGACGCAACCGTGCTCTTCGCCGATCTCGTTGGGTTCACGCCCCTGGCGTCGAGCCTAAGTCCGGCCGAGACGGTCGGATTGCTCGATCGCCTGTTCTCGGCCTTTGATCAGCTGGCCGAGCGTCACGGCATCGAGAAGGTCAAGACGATCGGTGACGCGTACATGGTGGTCGGCGGCGTCCCGGAGGTGTGTGCCGATCACCCAGCACGAGTCGTGGCGATGGGGTTGGACATGCTGGAGGCGGTGGCGACCCTCGCTCGGGAGATGGACCGTCCGCTCGATCTGCGCGTAGGGGTGCATACGGGGCCCGTTGTCGCCGGGGTCATCGGGACGACGAAGTTCATCTACGACCTGTGGGGCGATACCGTCAACGTGGCGAGCCGGCTTGAATCGCATGGGCTGGCGGGCGCCGTGCAGATGAGCGAGGCCACCTGGCTGCGCTCGGACGGAGTCACGGCCGAGCGACGTGGCCCGATCGAGCTGAAAGGCCGCGGAACCGTGGTCGCGTATGTGGCGCATCGCCCAGTCAGTGTCGTGGCTCCGCGCTGAAGGCCAACGTTCGGCTGAGTGCCCAGAGAGCGCCCGCGTGATGCCTTCCGCACTTGGGCCATCAGCCGAGGGGCTTGAGCCGGGCGATCGGGATGATTCGGTCGGTCTTTGACGGGTATTCGGCGAACTGTGGGTGTTCCGCCACGTGCCGGTCCCACAGCGCGTCGCGGTCGGCCCCTTCCGCGACCGTCGCTGTGGCCTGGAAGGTCTGGCCGTCGGCTTCGACCGTCACGATCGGGTGCGCGACGAGGTTCGTGAACCACGCCGGATCCTCGGGTTCACCGCTCTTCGACCCGACCACGACGTAGTCGTCCCCATCGCGCGAGAAGCTCACGACGGCCGTTCTTGGTTCGCCGCTCTTCGCCCCGGTCGTCGTGAGGACCATCACGGGGCGCCCTTCGAAGTAGCCACTCGTGGGGCGGCCGTTGGCGCGAATGTCGGCGATCAGGTTCTTCGTCCAGTCGGCGTAGTCGGTCATCGGAGATCCTCGGGCTCAACGGCGCGCTTCGGTTGCGTAAGCAACCATCCCACAGATCGGCGGCTTGCGCTGGCGTCGCCTGACCGGTTCGCGTACGCTCTGACCATGGCGCACGTGATCGACTACATCGAGCTCTCGGTCGACGATCTGG
Source organism: uncultured Chloroflexia bacterium (assembly GCA_963776545.1). Classification (GTDB taxonomy): domain Bacteria; phylum Chloroflexota; class Limnocylindria; order Limnocylindrales; family CSP1-4; genus SPCO01. Next base: position 157,332 of record CAVZND010000008.1, read on the forward strand.
AGCAGTCGAAGGCCTTCTACGCGAAGGCGCTCGGATGGTCCTTCAACGACTACGGCCCCGACTACGCGGGGATCAAGGACCCAACGACCGGCAGCGAGTTCGGCGGACTCTCAGCGCAGCCGGTCGCATTGCGCGGCGATGGGGTGCTGGTCCTGATCCGCACCGACGATGTCGACGCGGCTTTGGCCAGCGTCTTTGACGCGGGTGGCCGCGTCGCGGCCGCGATGCACGACTATCCGGGCGGGCGGCGGTTCACCTTCGCCGATCCCTCCGGGAACGTGCTCGGGGTCTACCAGCCCTCCGAGTAGCCGCTGAAACGTCTGAGGGGCGTCGCGCGTCCCAGTCCCGCCGGCCGAAGCGACCGTGGCGTGACACATTCGCGTCTATACGCGAAGATGTCGCGGCCGCCGGGGACGAGGCCCGGCTCCGGCCGATCACAATGAGTATCTGATGACCGACCTGCCCAACCCTGCAGCCGACGGGGCTGCCAATGTCCCCACACCCGACGGCGAGACGCCCGCCGGCGACCCCGAGCTCGCGGCGCTCGTCCGGGCCGACGCAGCTCTGGACGCCGGCGACCCCGAGCTGGCCGCCCTCGTGAGCCCCGCCGCCGGCGAAGCGACGCCCGAGGAAGGGGCCGATGCCACCGTGCGCGTCCTCGAGGCCGCGGAGGACGACGTCGCCTGCGCCGGACGAGCTGACCGACACGACGCTGGCGGACACGTCGACGACCTCCGAGGATGGCGTCGAGGCCGTGCCGGTCCTGCCCCTCGCGGCCGCCGTGACCGAGCCTCCGGCACGGCCTCGACGCCGACGGTCGCTCGTCCTCCGCTTCGGCTTGGCATTCGTCACGAGTTTCCTGCTCGCCATCGGCATCGGCGCCGGCGTCCTGTACGCCTGGAACCAGCAGTACGACGGCCGGGTCCTGCCCGGCGTCCGCGTCGGCAGCACAGACGTCGGCGGGCTCACCCGCGAGGAGGCGGGGGCGGCGATCGCGACCGCGTATGCGTCGCTCGGTGACGGGCAGATCGAGCTCACCGGCCCGGACGGCCAGGCGTACGACCATCAGCTACGCCGACGTCGGCCGTGGCCCCGACACCTCGGCGCTGGTCGACGCGGCACTCGCGGCAGGCCGCCAGGGCGAGCCCCTCGCGGCCCTCATCGGCGGACCCCAGGTCGCGATCCACGGCATGACCCTCGACTCCGCCGTTGCCTACGACCGCGACAAGCTGGCGGCGGCCGTCGACAGACTCGCGTTGGCGACCAACCGGACCCCGACGGACGCCTCGGTGTCGGCCGGTGAAGGCGGGTCGTTCGACGTGTCCCCGGCGAACGAAGGGCGCGCCGTCGACCAGGCGGCCCTCCTGACCGCGCTCGACCAGCAGCTCACGCGCGCTCGGACACGCCGGCGTCGATCGCGATGGCCGTGCCGGTCGTGACGCTGGCACCCGCCATCGCCACCGCCTCGGCCGAGGCGGCGAAGGCGGCCGCGGATCGGATGGCCGCCGACGTGGTCGTCGCCCGGGGCAAGGAGAGCTGGACCATCCCCGGCAAGAGTCTCGCGCCGCTGGTCTCGTTCTCGACCGCGGCCGACGGCACCATCACCCCGGTCTTCTACCAGGCAGGCCTCGACCCGATCATCAAGACGCTGGCCAAGAAGGTCGACCAGAAGGTGAAGGACGCGGGCCTCAAGCGGGTCGGCGCACACATCGTCACCACCGGCAGTAGCCGCGAGGGCCGAACGCTCATCGCTGACGACATGAAGGTCGCCCTCGTCAGCGAGATCGGGGCCCGCCAGGCGGGCGCGGCGGCATCGCCGGTCACGGCCGTCGTCAAGGCCGTGGACCCGAAGCTGTCCACGGCCGACGCCGAGGCCTTCGCCCCGAAGATGAAGGTCATCAGCAAGTACAGCGTCTTCTACTGGGTCATCGTCAACAACCACTGGGGCGGGAACATCGAGGCGCCGGCCAAGAAGATCGACGGCACGGTCGTGCCGCCCGGTGGCAAATTCGACTTCTGGAAGGTCGTCGGCGACCTGCGCAAGCTCCCGCGCACGGGCCCTGGCAACGCGATCGAAGGCGGGAGGATCACCGTGACCGGCGCGTTCGGGGGCGGTATCTGCACCACGTCCACGACGCTGTTCAACGCGGCGTTCCGGGCAGGCATGGTGCCGCTCGCCCGTAAGAACCACAACGAGTACATCACCCGGTATCCGGCGGGCCTCGATGCCACCGTGTGGATCGTCGGGAAGACGAAGCAGACCATGAGCTTCATGAACGACACCAAGTACCCGATCCTGATCCAGCATGTCGTCACCCAGGCCGGCAACAAGCGATGGCTCACGTTCAAGATCTGGAGCGTGCCGAACGGCCGGACCTACAAGGTCAGCAACCTGTCCATCCAGCACGGACCGCGGGCGAAGAGCACGATCGTGAGGGATCCGAACAAGCCGGTGGGGTACAGGTTCTTCAACAACGCCCCGGCGGACGGCGCGAAGGTGGGGGTCACCGTGTCGATCTACGACCACGGCAAGCTCCACTGGACGAAGCGGTACTTCTCGAACTACCCGGCAGTCGACGGCGTCACCATCGTGGGGACCAAGAAGACCTGACGCCGGCGGGGGAGTGAGATGACCAAGCAAGCCTTCCTCGCCGAGATCCGGGCATCCCATGCGCCACTGGCTGCCGCGATCCGCACGCTGGCCGACGGCGCATGGGTCGAACCACTCGTGGACATGGACGGCTGGACTCGCAAGGATGCGCTCGCGCATGTCGGGTGGTGGACTGACCACTCGGTGCGCGTGATCACGGCGCTACGGGCCGGCGAGGCGCCGTACGCGCGAAACCCCGACTTCGATATCGATGCCCAGAATCGAACGATCCTCGATGAGTTCCGCGATCGGGACCCCGGGGCGGTCCGCGCCTACGAGGCGGCCGCCTTCGATCGGCTCGTCGCGGCGGTCGAAGCGGCAACGGACGAGGACTTGTTCACGGCGGACCGGTTCGTCTGGCTGGGCGAGGAGACGCTTGCGGCAGCTATCGAGTGGGATTCGACCAAGCACTACGCAGAGCATCTGCCGCACCTCACGGCCTAAGCGACAAGCCCTCGTCCGCTAGCCGCGATCAGGCTTCGGCCTCAGGCGCCTCCATGCGATCGAGCAGCGCCATCGTCGTCTGCCAGCTGCGGATCGTCATCAACTTGTACGCCGGCGTCCCGACGATCTTGCCGAGTCGGCTTTTCGTCCGTTGGGCGCCAGAAGGTCCTGAGCAGCTCGCTGGAGGCACTGTTGAACGCACCAGACTCGATTGCGAAATCTCGCATCATCAGGCGGGCGAGAAGCAAGCGAACAGCCCAGACATAACTCACCTTATCGGAAGTGGCAGCAGGGCCACAGAAGCCTCGTGAACGCCGCTCTGCGATGATCGCTGCATGCTCGGCACGGTTTGCGCCTGATGCAGGACGTCGCTCATTCCCCTGACGGGATCGCGGTGCACTACGACGTCCAGGGCGCCGGCGCGCCGGCATTGGTGTTCGTGCACGGTTGGTCGTGCGACCGCGGCTACTGGAGCGGCCAGGTCGAGCACTTCGCCAGGCGCCACACCGTCGTCGCGATCGACCTCGCGGGCCATGGGACGTCGGGCGACGGCCGGCAGACCTGGACGATGCCGGCGTTCGGTGACGACGTCGTGGCCGTGGTCGACCGACTTCGGCTGGCGCGCATCGTCCTCATCGGTCATTCGATGGGCGGTGATGTCATCGTGGAGGCCGCTCGGCACCTGGGTGACCGGGTCGCCGGGCTCGTGTGGGTCGACACGTACAGCACGCTCGACGAGCCGCTCGGTCGCGAGGACCTCCTGGCGTTCATGCGGCCGTTTCGCGAGGATTTCGTGGGGTCGACTCGCTTCTTCGTTCGTGGGATGTTCCTGCCCGATACGGACGCCGAGCTCGTCGACCGGGTCGTCGCCGACATGTCGGCCGCGCCGCCGGCGATCGCGCTCGACGCATTGGAGCACGCGATGAGCAACGACCAGCCGATGGTCGAGGGCCTCAAGGACGTCGCGGCGCCGGTCGTCGCCCTCAACCCCGAGCACAGCGAGACGGACGTCGAGGGGCTCCGGCGCCACGGCGTCGAGACGGTCGAGATGGCGGGTGTCGGACACTTCCTGATGCTGGAGGACGCCGTGACCTTCAACCGCCTGCTCGAGGCGACGATCGATGGGTTCGGGCGATAGGCGGCGGGTCGTTCAGGGGTTCGAGGTCGCGCCGACCGCCGTCCGGGCGTCCTGGAGGGTGACGATCTGGACCGTGTCCGTCGTGGAGTCGTAGAGGTAGACGACCAGTAGCCAGGGCCACGGACCGAGGACGTAACGGAACCCCGACCACCGGCCGGCCAATGGAGCGCCGCGCTCCGGGAACAGGCGGAGCGTCTCGAATGTCGCCACGACGCGTGCACGCGTCGACACCGGCAGCGACCGGGACGTGATGAGGTGTTGGAGATCGTCCAAAGCTGCGGGCGCCACGACGACCGCAGCCACGTGTCAGATGTCGTCCAGCGGGATGCCCCGACCACCGTGGACCTCGGCCAGACCGGCCTGAGCCGACTCCCAGGCTCCCGGGATCGCGTCCAGAACGGCGGTGATGACCGTCGCGTCGGGGTCGCGTTGGTCGAGCGCCGTCGAAAGCAGGGATCGCGCGACGGAATCAGGACTGAGGTGGATACGCCGGGCGAGTTCGACCAGCCGAGCCGCGTGCGTGGCGTCGAGGTGGACCACGATCGGGGACTCCCCGACCGCTCTCACGGGAGGCTCCCCCGTCGTGGCCGAACCGTACGGAGCTCGCTGCTCCTTCACGGCCTTCCCTGACCCGACGACCCCCTGGAGCTCATCCTCGTCGATCAGGAACTGGGTCCCGATCCTCGTCGCGTTCAGTCGGCCGCTGCGAATCCACCGTCGGACGGTCTCTGGATTGCGATGAACCCGGACGGCGGCCTCCGGCACGGTCAGCATGCGCGACTCCCTCGATGTCGTCACATACTACACCATCGCTCCGGTCGCGTGTCCCGATCTCGATCTGGCACATAGTGGCCCAAGCGCGATCAAGATGATCGCGCGCCGCGAGGTATGACAGATGCCAGAGACCCTGATGGTCGTCGCGACGATCCCGGTGACCGACCTCGAGCGCGCCAAGGCCTTCTACAGCGAGGTCCTGGGCCTGACGTTCCTGTGGGAGAACCCGGCCTCGGTCCGGTTCGGGTGCGGCGGGGGCACCGAGCTCTCGATCTTCCGGCGTGGGCCGAGCACGGCCGATCACACGCTGGCCCACTTCGAGGTGGCGGACATCGATTCGGTCGTCCGCGACCTCGAAGCACGGGGCGTGCCTTTCCTGGACTACACGGAAGGGCCACTGCAGACCACCGGGCACATCGGCCGGATCGGACCCGCCCGCGGGGCGTGGTTCCACGACCCTGACGGCAACACGCTCGGGCTCCGGCAGGCGGACGAAACGACCTAGGCGACGGCCTCCGCGACCTTCACCGCCTCGAGTCGCCAATCGCGCTTGACTTCCTGCACGAGCCAGACGTTCCCGTCGGGATCGCTGAAGGGGAAGAACGAGTTGTAGCTCTGGCGCTCCGGGTCGGGCCCGGGTTGCTGACCACCCTCCCCGAAGTGGAAGGCTTCCCCCACCGCGACGCCTCGCCCCTCGAGCGCCGCTCGCGCGACGTCGAGATCCGGGACGATCAGGTGCAGCCCTTCGATCGAGCCGGGCGCCATCTTCGTGATGCCGGTCCCGATGGCGATCGCGCACGCCGAGCCGGGCGGGCTCAGCTGGACGACTCGGAGGGCGTCGCCGGCGCTTCGTGTCGACGAGCACGCTGAAGCCCGCCTGGTCGGCGTAGAAGGCCTTGGCCCGGTCCACGTCCGAGACGGGGACGACGACGAGTTCGAGTGTCCAGTCCATCGATGCGATCTCCTCGCTGGCACCGACGGGATCGCCGATGTCCTGCCAGTGAAACGCCGGGACCGGCGAAGACTCATCGGTCGACCGATGAATGGTCGCTGCGACGCCCGACAGGTCGGGACCTACGAGACCGCTGAGGGCTCCTCTAGATCGTCCCAAACGGTCGGCGGCTCGGTGAACTGCACCCGGTGGAGCCGCGCGTACAGCCCGTCCGCCGCTAGGAGCTCGTCCTGGGTGCCGAGCTCGACGAGCCAACCGTCGTCGAGCACCGCGATCCGGTCCGCGGCGCGGATGGTCGAGAGTCGGTGCGCCACGATGATCGTCGTGCGCCCGACCTTGAGCCGGTCGAGCGCCTCCTGGACCAGGCGCTCCGACTCGTTGTCGAGCGAACTGGTGGCCTCGTCGAGCAGCAGGATCGGTGGATCCTTGAGGATCGCCCGGGCGATGGCCACGCGCTGGCGCTGACCGCCCGACAGGCGTTGCCCACGGTCGCCGACGATCGTGTCGTACCCCTCCGGGAACGCGCTGATGAAGTGGTGCGCATTCGCCGCCTCGGCCGCCGCGACCATCTCGGCATCGGTCGCCCCGAGGCGGCCGTACAGGATGTTGTCGCGGATCGACCCGCCGAACAACGTCGCCTCCTGCGCCACGAGCCCGATCTGCTCGCGGAGACTGGCCACGGTGACGTCGCGGATATCGCGGCCATCGATCCGTATCGCACCGGCGTCCACGTCCCACAGGCGGGGGATGAGCCCCACGAGCGTGGTCTTGCCCGAACCGGACGGCCCGACCAGGGCGAGGCTCTCCCCTGCCGCGATCTCCAGATCCACGCTCCGCACGACCGGCCGATCGGGGCCGTATCCGAACGTGACGCCCTCGAGCTCGATCCGACCGTCGACCCGGCCGATCGGGACGGCATCGACGCGATCGAGGATGGTCGGCCGCGTGTCGATGATCTCGAAGACGCGCTGGACGGCTCCGGTCCCCTCTCGGAACTGTCCGTACAGGCTTGCGAGGTTCCCAAGGCTCGCTCCGATGGCGATGCCATAGAGCAGGAACCCGGTGAGGGTCCCGATCCCGAGCGTCCCGTCGATGACCTGGTGCCCGGTGTACCAGAGCAGCAGCGCGACCGCCCCGAATCCGAGGAGGCCCATCAGGGCGCCGAACCCCGCCCGCCACAACGCCAAACGCGAGCCGGCCCCGACGATGCCCTCCAGATCGGCGTCGTAGCGTCGAAGCTCCCAGTCCTCGCGCACGTAGCTCTTGACGACCCGGATGCCCGACAGGACCTCCTCGGCCGTCGTCGTGCTCCGCGCGATCATGTCCTGGACCATCGTGCTGATCCGCTGGAGCGGCCGGCCGAACACGATCGCCACCACGATCAGTGCGGGGGCGAGCAACAGCACGACGAGGAGCAGCGTCGGGCTCAGCGTGAATAGGATGATCACCGAGCCGACCAGGGCGATCACCGACGACAGCAGGCTCGTGACGGTCTGGGTCAGCATCGTCCGGACGAGGGTCACATCGCTCGAGAGGCGTGAGATGAGCTCCCCCACGCGGTGCTGCCCGTAGAAGTCGAGCGACAAGGTGACGAGCCGTCCATAGAGCTCGCCTCGGAGCTGGGCCACGACCCGCTCCCCCACCACGCCGAGCAGCCAGGTCTGGACGAATCCGCCGGCCGCCTGGATGAAGAACAGCGCCACGAGCAGCACGACCAGCCGATCGAGTCCGGCCGGATCACCGCCTGCGACCACCTGCGTGGTGATCCCTGCGATCACGAGCGGGAAGGCCAGACCGGCCAGCGAGCCGATCAGCAGCCCGACCAATGCGACCGAGAACGGCACGAGCTGCGGTCGCAGGTACCCCCACAGGCGAGCCCACGGCACGCCGCCGAGCCCGCGCACCTGGCGGACGACCTCCTCGGCATCGACCGGGACCCGAGCGAAGCGCTGCGTCATGGACCCGATGATGGCACGACCGGCCCGTTTCGCCCGGTCAGGGCGCCCGACACGCCCAGTACGCGTACAGCGGCAGGTCCAGCGCCACGTGCCAGGCGATCGGCACGAGCAGCGAGCGCGTCCGGATCGCGATGAGCCCCGCCAGCAGGCCGCCGACCCCGAGCACGACCGTGAGCACGATCGGAGACCCGCCGACGTCCGACGCGCTGCCGTGGGCGAGCCCGAACACGACCGCCTGGGCCACGACCGCCGCCCATACCCCGGTGACCCGCGCGGTCCAGGCGAGCATCGCGCCGCGGTAGGCCAGCTCCTCCATGACGCCGTTCGCGGCCGCGAACACGAGCGCGGGCACGAGGAAGCCGAGGTTCGAGAGGTCGAGCGAGAACGACCCGAAGAACGGCCGCGCGAGCCAGGCGCCGAGCAGGAGCCCGAGTGGCCCGAGCACGATCGCCCCGACGACCGCCCACCGCACGACGGAGCGCGCCGGCCAGCGCAGGTACAGGTCGCTGCGCCGCGCCCGCAGCACGGTCGTGAGCAGCGCCAGGACGCCGAGCACCAGGATCGCCTCGGTCAGCCGCCAGACCGCCGGTGGCGACCCCAGGCTCGTGCAATCGGCGCCGCCCGGATCGGCCACCGGAGCCACGAGCAGGTTCCAGCACAGGCTGACCGCGACCGGGATCGGGGCCGCCCAGGCCCAGCGGACCGGTGCGTCGCGCCCGATGGCGACGGCGACGCCAGCCACCAGGCCGAGGAGCACGAACGGGCGGGTCCAGGGGACGGCGGCTGCGAGGACGATCAGGCCGATCGGCACGGCCGAGCGAGCGAACTCGCGCGGGTCGCTGGGCAGGGCCCGACGGGCAGTCACCACCGGTCGATGATGGCATGCCGTTCTCGCCGGCCGCCCGTATCATTCGAACTCCCGCCCATCCGTCCCACCTTCCCGGAGGCGATCTGAGCACGAGTCCGACGCCCGGTCCGACGGCCGCCGCGCGGCACCTGGTGGCCCTCTACCCGATCCTGCTCGCCGCGTACGCGGTCCTGTTCCTGTGGTCCCAGAACGTCGGCGAGGTCCATCCGGCGGACGTCGTCCTGCCGCTCGTCGTGACCATGGTCGCGGCGGCGGGTCTGACCTGGCTGGCGGGTCGGCTCCTCGGGGATCGGCGCCGGGGCGCGCTCGTCGTCGCGCCGATCATCGTCGGGGTCCTCATGTACGGACACGCGGCGAACCTCGCCCGGCCACTCGGGATCCCGGGCATCATCGTGCCGGTCGGCTGGATCGCCGTGGTCGTCGGGACGTTCATCCTCGCCATGCGAATCGACCCCGGGCGACTGGCGATGGTCGACACCTTCCTGACCCGAGTGACGACGGTCCTGGTGGTCGTGGCGCTCGTGCTGATCGTCCCGACCCTCGTCGGCTCGATCGGCGATCAGACGGCCGTGGCGGCCGGACCGCTGGCGACCGACACGGACGCGCCGAAGCGCGACGTCTACTACCTGATCTTCGACCGCTACGGCTCCGACCGCGCGATCGAGCTGCGCACGGGCGTGCAGAACGACCTGACCGGGTGGCTCGAGTCCCGGGACTTCACCACGCTCCCGGACAGCCACGCGAACTACGTGCGCACGACCTTGTCGCTCGCGACGACGCTGAACATGCGCCATCTCGACGAGCTGCTCGTGCCCCTCGATCCCGAGAGCCAGAACCTGCGGCCGATCGACGCCCTGCTCGCCGGTCCGACCGTGCCGCGCCAGTTCCAGGCCCTCGGCTATCGCTACATCCACGTGGGCTCGTGGTACGACTCGACGAATGTCGACCCGATCGCCGACGTGAACCTCAACGAGGCGGGCACGTCCGACTTCCTCGCTGAGCTCTACGCCGCGAGCGCCGGACCGGCGCTCACTAGCCGCCTGCGGCTCGACTCCTTGCTTCCGTCGCACGACGACGAGCACTTCCAGCACGGGCGGTACGAAATGGCGGCCCTCGACGACCTCGTCGACGAGCCAGGCCCCAAGTTCGTCTTCGGGCACCTGCTCCTGCCCCACCCGCCCTATGTGTTCGACACCGATGGCACGCAGTACACGCCCGACGAGATGCGATCCCTGAGCAACCGGAAGCGCTGGACCCGACAGCTGGCGTACACGAACACGTGGATCCGTTCCTTCGTCGAGAAGCTCCAGGCGCTGCCGCAGGAGCGCCGCCCGATCGTCATCCTGCAGGCGGACGAGGGGCCGTACCCGCGCGCCTACGGGATCAGGACGCGCGACACGTACGACTGGTCGACGGCGAGCCCCAAGGAGCTCCAGATCAAGTACGGCATCCTCAACGCCTGGTACCTGCCCGACGGCGAGGAGCCGCTCGCGCTCGACCCGTCGATGACGAGCATCAACACCTTCCCGATCCTGTTCGATCGGTACTTCGGGCTCGAGTACCCGATGCAGGCGGACCGGGTCTACACCTCGAAGAGCTGGCGCCAGCCGTACGACCTGACCGACGTGACCGACCGGCTGCCAGCGCCCTAGCGCCGCCGAAGCAGGAAGAGGGTGCGCGGGCTGTCCTCGATGGCCTGCTCGGCCGCGATCGTCCAGCGCTCCGCCGCCGCGGCCCGGAAGCCGTCGAGCGTGTAGGTCGGGAAGACGTCCTGACGGGTCGCGAGCAGGTGACGGACCATCGGGTCCTCCTTGGGCACGAATTCGACGATCGCCCAGGGCGCCATGTCGGCGAACAGGCCGAGGAGCATCGGCAGCGGCACGTTGCGCGAGATCGCGATGTGGTGGACCAGCGCGAGCGCGAGGATGACGTCGGGATCGGCCCGCTCGAGCAGCGAGCGCCGCTCGAGGTTGGCCCAGCCGATGCCCGGACTCGGGTTCGCGACATCGAGGATCAGGGGCAGGATGTCGCCCCTCCCCTCGTTCCGGATCTGGCGGTAGTTGCGCTCGGCGGCCGCGGGGTCGATGTCGAACGCGAGGACGCGCTTGCCCGCCTCGGCGGCGATCCGGCTGTAGCGACCGGTGTTGGCCCCGAGATCCCAGGCTCGCGCGCCCGGCACCTGGCGCACGAACTCCCCGACCAGGCGCTCCTTGGCCTGGGTCGCGCGGTCGTTGTACGAGGTGTTCTCGGCGTAATCCGACCACGCGGTGCCGCCCGGCTTCCAGTCGAGCGCCGCGACCGTGTTGCGCAGGTTCCCCACGAGCGCGACGAGCTTCGGGCGGCTGATGCGCGCCCGTCGGGCAGTCTGGCCGTCGTCGTCATCGGTCGCGTGGCGGACCTGGGCGTTGGCGTGCAGGTGCAGGTGCGAGAGGAGCCCGAAGTTCAGTCGCGTCCGCCAGGGCAGCAGGCCCTTGGCAAGGTCGAGCGGGACGCCGTCGGGGTCCGCCCGCAACAGCGCCGCGAGCCGGACGTCCCGACGGGCCATCAGCGCCAAGGGCGCCAGGAAGTGCTCGCAGAACTGGCGGTACGCCACCCACGGCGTACCGTCCTCGTGGGGCTCGAACGAGAGCGAGTCGATCATCACCGGCTTGCCCTCGCGGAACTGGACGTTGTACGCCGAGGCGTCCTTGAGCGTCCAGCCGGCATCGAGTGCGGCGAGCTGGCAATCCAGCGTCAGGAGCGCCGCATCCTTGAGCTCGCCGAAGGTCCACTCGTAGGGATACGAGATGAACTCGATCGGCTCGGGAGCGATGACGGCCCGGGCGTCGGGGGTCGCGGCCGCGGACAGCGGGGCGTCCTGGTGGCCGATGAGCCGGCCGGCGGCGATCAGCCGCTCGGCGAGCCCGCTCGCGACGAACGCCGTCCAATCGTCGATCGATGCCGGGCCGATCTGGCGGTACAGCACGCCATCGCGGCGGTAGATGAAGCCGCCCGGATCACGGTAGGACCCGGGATCGCGTTCGACCGCCGGCGCGGGCGCCCTCCCGGGCGCGTCAGTCGGTGCCGGCTCGGTCATCAGTCGGCGATGTCTCCTCCCGCGGCCCCCGGACCGTGTGGACGATGCGCGCGATCTGGGTCCTGAAGAAGATCGGGATCGCGATGACGGCCGCGATGGCCGCCTGGATGATCAGGCTCCCCGAGCCTGGGTCGATGTACGCGAGCAGGTCCCTCAAGAGTCCTCCCGTCGAGCCGATGCTCCCCGATGGCGTCGGGACGCTCGGGCGATTCTACCGCGTGACCCCCGGGCCGGGGCCGAGCCGATGGTACGTGGTGTGTCAGACGTTGCTGCCGGTGACGATCACCACCGCCGGACCGGGCGGCCGCTCGCCCGCCAGCAGGCCGGCCCAGGAGGCCGCCGCAGCTCCCTCGACCGTGACCCCGAGCTCGGCGGTCAGCTCGTCCTGCGCGACCCGGAGCGCGTCCTCGGAGAGCAGCACCATGTCGTCGACGCGCCCCTGCATGAGGCCGACGGCGCTCGGGAGCGCCACGCGCGCGGCGATCCCATCGGCGTAGGTCGCGGCGGTCGGCGTGTCGATGGGGCGATTGGCTCGCCAGCTGAGCGTCATGGCGGCGGCGGCCTCGGCCTGCATCCCGACGATCCGGCACGTCGGCAGGGTGGCCCGCAGCCAGGCGCCGACGCCGTTGATGAGCGCCCCGTTGCCGACCGGCACGGAGATCACTGCGGGGCTGGGCAGCCGCCCGGCCTGGACGGCGTCGGTCAACTCGACGGCCATCGTCGCCGCGCCGGTCGAGATCCGCGGGTCATCGCCGTCGACCAGCAGCTCGGCGCCGTGCTCGGCCGCGTACGCCTCCGAGGCGCCCCGGGCCTCGTCGAAGTCCTCCCCCACCTGCGTGACGATGGCCCCGAGTGCCCGCATCCGATCGACCTTGCCGCGGTTGGCGTTGCGGGACGCGAAGATGACCGCCGGCACGCCGAGGACCCGGGCGGCATACGCGACGCCCTGCCCGAAGTTCCCGGCCGAGACGCACACCACGGCCCGATCTGGACCGATCCTCCCCTCCCCCGCCAGGGCGTGCACGGCGAGCCACGTCCCGCGACCCTTGAATGAACGGATCGGGTTGACCGTCTCGACCTTGACGATCACCGGGACCCCAAGACGCCGCGTCAGCCCCTCGTGGACGTACTGCGGCGAGTGGGTGAAGGCCGGATCGATCCCGCCGTGGGCGGTCCGGATCGCCTCGACGGTCAGCTCGGGGATCGTGATCACGCGGCGGGCACCCCAGCGCTATCGGTGGCGGACTGGCCGCGGAAAAGGAAACGCCCGAAGGAACTCCGATCCACAGTCGTTCCCGCCAATGCAAGCACCGGCAAGACCGCTTCTGGTTCAGGGCCCCTTCAGGCAAGGACTACGGTACCCGCCGCGAGCCGCCCGAGGGAAGGGACTTATCCACGAGTTTCCGGGTTCGTCGAGGCTTCCGACGAGGGTTGTCCACACCGTGTCCACGGTCGTGCGGGTGGACGGTCTCAGTCGACCTCGAGCGGTTGGATCTCCCGGTCGGCGAGGACCGGGACCCCGTCGGCATCGATCTCGAACGGCCGACCGTCGCCCAGACGCCAGACGCCTTCGGCCGACCGCTCGACGCGCATCGACGCGACCCATTCGACCGCGCCGGTCACCCGAAGGACGGCGGCGGCCAGCGTCGCTGCGGCGCCGGATTCGAGAACCCCCGCGAGGTGCCACGCGACGGCCGCCGCCGCGAGCGGCGAGCCCTCGATGACGAGCAGGTCGTCGGGCGCGAACGGCAGGCCCTGGACGTGTCGGACCGCGCGCCCGTTCGGATCGACGTGGTTGCCGTGCAGCGTCCCGTCCGGCTCGGGGTGGAACGTCCAGAGGCCGCCGGCCTTCGCCAGCTCGAGATGGCTGAACCGGCGGTCCGCCCCGGTCTCGAGCAGGAGCGAGTGCCGGACCGCGCCATCCTGCGCCACGACCTCGCGCCAGCGGCGCCCTCGCCGTCCCTCCGCGATCGTCCAGGTGACCGACGAGCCGTCGTCGAGCGTGCCCCAGCCGGCGACGCGGAGCGGGGCGCTCATGATTCGGCGACGACCGCCTTCGACTCGAGCAGGTCCTCGGCCCACCGTGCGGCCACGGCCTCCAGCTCACCGGCCAGCGACGGCGCGACGCGGCCGTGGACCCGCACGTCACGCTCGCGGTACTCGACCTCGACGGTGCCGCGCTCTCGCACGCGCGCCAGCAGCTCGCCGGCCGCGTACGGCACCGCGACATCGACGTCGACCCAGAGCGACGCCAGCAGCCCCGCGATGCCGGCACGGAGGGCGTCGATGCCGTAGCCGGTCAGGGCCGAGACGAACACCGCCCCCGCGATGACGGGCGCCGGGTTCTCGCCGTTCTGGGCCGAGCGATCGACGAGGTCGGCCTTGTTGAAGGCGACGAGGCGCGGCTTGGCGCCCGCCCCGAGCTCGTCGAGGACCGTCTGAACGGTGGCACGGTGCTCGTCGACGTGCGCATCGGACGCGTCCACGACTTCGATGAGCACGTCGGCGCGGTTGACCTCCTCGAGCGTGGCCCGGAACGCGTCGACCAGCTGGTGCGGCAGCTTGTGGATGAACCCGACCGTGTCGGTCACGATGGCCGTCTGGCCGTCGCCGAGCTTCACCTGGCGGCTCGTCGGATCCAGCGTCGCGAACAGCTTGTCCTCGGCGTGGGCGACGTCGGAGCCGACCAGTGCGTTGAGCAGCGTGGACTTGCCGGCGTTCGTGTAGCCGACGATGCCGACCGTGGGCCACAGCCGGCGGTCCCGGCCACGCGCGGCCGTCTCGCGCTGCGTGCGGACCTGCTCGACCCGTTCCTTCATCTTGGCGATCCGCGTCCGGATGATTCGCCGGTCGGTCTCGAGCTGGCTCTCACCGGGGCCCCGCGTGCCGATCCCGCCGCCGGTCCGGGAGAGGTGCGTCCACAGCCGCGTCAAGCGCGGCAGCTGGTATTCGAGCTGGGCGAGCTCGACCTGGAGCCGCCCTTCGTGCGTCTGCGCGTGCAGCGCGAAGATGTCGAGGATGAGGCGGCTCCGGTCGATCACCTTGACGTTGAGGAGCTCCTCGAGCGCGCGCTGCTGGGCCGGCGACAGCTCGTCGTCGGCGACCAGGACATCGAAGCCGGTCTCGCGCTTGGCGCCCGCGAGCTCCTCGGCCTTGCCCTTGCCGATGTACCAGTTCGGGTCCACGTGGCGGCGGTTCTGCCACTCCGCGCCGACCACGTCCGCCCCGGCGGTCGCGGCGAGGTTGGCGAGCTCCGCGAGCGAATCCTCGGCGGACCAGCCGTCATCGCCGCCGGTGTCGACGGCCACGAGGAAGGCCTTCTCGACAGGAGGAGCAAGGTCGATGAGGGTCGGTCTGGGCACGGGCCGAAGGATAGAGCCTAGGACCCGATGAGGCGACGGGCCGCCTCGACCGCCGCGGGCAGGGGCGAACCGGTCGCGGCGTCCAACCACGTGACGTCCGGCTCGGCCCGGAACCACGTCCGCTGGCGCTTCGCGAACGCGACGTTGCGCTGCACGTCGAGGGCGATGGCCTCCTCGAGCGTCGACTGGCCGTCGAGGACCGACAAGGCCTCTCGGTAGCCGATCGCGCTGAACGCCGGGAGCCCCGGGTCGAAGCGCTCACGCAGCGCGCGCGCCTCCTCCAGGAGACCAGCCTCGAACTGCGACCGGGCGCGTGTCCCGATCCGCTGCCGATGCTCGGCTGGATCGAGGGTCAGGCCGAGCCACGTGACCTCGCCTGGATAGCCGCGCGCCGCCGGGGGTGGCGTGTCGCCGACGATCTCGGCGATCTCGAGGGCGCGCACGACGCGCCGTGGGTTGCGCAGGTCGACGCGCCGGGCGGCCGTTGGTGCGATCGACCGCAGGCGCTCGACGAGGGGCTCCAGGCCACCGGTCTCGAGGTCGCGCTCGATCCCCGCGCGGATCGTCGGGTCACTCGGGAGCGCGTCCGTGTCCAGCCCGCGTGCGACCGCCCGAAGGTACAGCCCGGTGCCGCCGGCGAGGATCGCGACGCCGTCACGTTCGCCGATCGCGTCGAGCGCGCCCCGGGCATGGGTCACGAAGTCCGCGACGCTGAACGGCTGGTCGGGGTCCACGAGATCGAGGCCGTGATGGGGCACCCTCGCCCGTTCGGCTGCGGAGGCCTTGGCCGTGCCGATGTCGAGCCCGCGGAAGACCTGTCGCGAATCGGCCGAGATGATCTCGGCTGGTCCGCCGCTGGCGACGAGCGCCTCGGCCAGCTCGATGGCCAGCGCGGTCTTGCCGGTCGCCGTCGCCCCGGCGATGACGATGAGCGGGGGCGCCACGCTCACGTCTCGACGAGCGCACCTCGCAGCGCATACGGGCCGGCGTGGGCGATGCGGACGGTGACCTCGCGACCGAGGAGGTCGGCGGCGCCCGCCACGTGCACGAGCTTGTTGCCACGGGTCCGGCCGGTCAGATGGGGCCCGGTCGCGTGCGATCCAGCCGCCTGATCGTCGTGCTCATGCGAGCGCGGCGGCGCGACGGCGTCGACCAGGACCTCGACCTCGCGCCCGACCCAGGCTCGGTTGCGCTCGAGGCCGATCGCCTCCTGCAAGGCCAGCAGCTGGTTGAGCCGCCGGCGCTTGACGTCCGGCGGCACGTCGTCGGCGAGCTTGAGCGCCGGCGTCCCCGGTCGCGGCGAGTAGGCCGCCGCGAACACCTGGTCGTAGCGGACCGATATCGAGCAGCGCCAGGGTCGCCTCGAACTGGGCCTCGGTCTCGCCGCAGAAGCCGACGATGATGTCGGTCGAGATCGTGATGCCCGGGACGGCGTCGCGGATCCGTCCGAGCCGCTCGAGGTAGTGCTCGATCGTGTACTGGCGGCCCATCCGCCGCAGGACGGCGTCATCGCCCGACTGGACCGGCAGATGCAGGTGTTCGCACACGCTCTCGCACTGGGCGAGCGCGGCGATGAGCCGGTCCGAGAGGTCCCACGGGTGGGACGTGACGAAGCGCAATCGGCCGATGGCCGGGCGGCCATCCGCGGTCCGCAGGCCGTCGATGGCCCGGATCAGTTCGGCGAGATCCGGCCGACCGTGCAGGTCGAGACGGCGGCCGGCCCAGCGCGCCTCGTCGACGTGGGCGAAGCGCGGGTTCGGGGCGAGGTCGTGGCCGTACGAGTTGACGTTCTGCCCGAGCAGCGTGACCTCGCGGTAGCCGGCCGCCGCGAGCGTCCTTGCCTCGTTCACGATCTCGTCGAACGGCCGACTCCGCTCCGGGCCGCGGCTGAACGGCACGATGCAGTAGGTGCAGGTCTTGTCGCAGCCGTAGATGATCGGCAGCCACGCGCTGATCGCCGAGCCGCGGGCGACGGTCCCCTCCCCCACGGCTCTCGCCCGGGTCGCCGCGAGGCCGTCGGCGGCGCCCACGACGGTCCGGCCCACGACGGTGGTCGCCCCGACGGCGCCGATCGGCGCCTGCGCGGACGCGAGACCGAGCCGATCGACGAGTTCGGGCTCCTCGTCCGGCCGCAGGAACAGGTCCACCGCCGGGTAGCGCCGACGGAGGCCGGCTCGATCCGGCTCGCGGACGGAACAGCCGGTCATCACGACCCGCAAACCGGGGCGGGCGGCCTTGAGCTGGCTGAGCTGTCCCTGGCGGCCGATGACCTTCTGCTCGGCGCCTTCGCGGATGGCACAGGTGTTGATGACGATGAGATCGGCGTCATCGAAGTCGGTCGCCTCGTCGCAGCCGGCCCGCAGCAGGCGACCGGCCATCTCCTCGGAGTCGCTGCGGTTCATCTGGCAGCCGAGCGTCCAGAGGTGGAAGCGGGGCAGCGCGCGGGACTCGGGCAGGTATTCGGCCAGTCGCTCGTCCGCGGGCTGCGCTGGGTGACGCGGTGCCTCCAGGGCGCTTGGCACGACGACGTCCAGCACGGGCAGGGCGCGCGCGGTCGTGGTCAGGCGGTCGGTCACAACGCGGGTCATCGTACCCCGCTCAGCTTGAAGCGAGGCCCAGGCGGTCCAGGAGGGCGGTGCCCACCTCCGGCGGCACCCACAGGTCGTCGTGCGCCTCGGCGTACGGGCCGAGATCGCCGTGGTAGTCGGTGCCGCCGGTCGCGATCAGGCCGAGCGAGGTCGCCACGGCCCCGACCGCCTCGACCGTCTCCGGCTCGAACGAGCGGTAGTAGACCTCGAGGCCGGCCAGGCCGGCGTCCACGAGCTCGCGCACGATGTCGACGCGGCTCGGTGCCTCGCGGAAGTGAGCGAGGACCGGAAGCCCCCCGGCGGCCCGGATCGCCGCGATCGCATCCTCCGGGCCAAGTCCCTCTCGCCGCACGTAGGCGGGCGCCCCGTGCCCGATCAGGCGGCTGAAGGCGTCCTCGACGCTCTCGGCGTGCCCGGCGGCCATCAGCGCCCGGGCGATCGTCGGGCGGCCGAGCGCATCGTCGTCGGAGGCGTCGATCCCGGCGACCTCGGCGTCGATGGGCAGCTGGAGCTCGCGCAGCCGGGCGACGGTCCGCTCGAACCGGCCTCGGCGGTGGTCGCGCTGCGCTGCGAGGACGGCTTCGAACGCCTCGTCCGCCGGGTCCATGCCGAACCCGAGGATGTGCAGCTCGCCCTCCCACAGCCCGAGGTCGCGGGTCACGAGCGCGTTGATCTCGACGCCGGGGACGAGCGTCAGGCCGGGCGGGACGGCCGCGTCAGCGATCACATCGCGATAGCCGGCCAGCGTGTCGTGATCGGTCAGGCTGAGGATCCGCACGCCGGCGTCCCACGCGGCCTGGAGCAGCTCCGCGGGCGGGACCACGCCGTCGGAGCGGGTCGTGTGCGTGTGCAGGTCGATCGTCGAGGGACCAGGTGGGTGGCTGCGACCCGGCCCGCCCGACGGCAGCGGATCGTGCCGACGTCGTCGGGGCGCCGCCACGCGCTACGCCTCGAGCAGGCGCTGGATCCGCTCGATCTGGAGCGCCCGGCCGGTCGCGGGGTCGATGTCGACCTGCACGGCGTTGAACACGACCGGCCCTTCGCCCACCTCGAACCGCGTCGGCAGCGCGTTCAGGAACCGCGGGATGACGGTGTGCGGCGCGAACCCGATGACGCTCCAGATCGGGCCGGTCATGCCGATGTCGGTCTGGTAGGCGGTCCCGCTGGGGAGGATCCGCTCGTCGCCGGTCACCACGTGCGTGTGCGTCCCGACGACGACACTGACGCGCCCGTCGAGGTACAGCCCGAACGCGTTCTTCTCGGACGTGAGCTCGCAGTGGAAGTCGACGAGCCGCACCGGTGGCAGCGGCTCGGACGACTCATCGAGCAGCCGGTCGGCGTCGGTGAACGGGTTCTCGATCTGCTGCATGTACGTGCGGCCCTGGAAGTTGAGAACCGCGACGTCGGTGCCGTCCAGCGCGCTGTAGACGCCCCAGCCCCGGCCCGGGACGTCGTGCGTGCCGTAGTTGAGCGGCCGCAGGACCCGGTCGTTGGCCTCGAGGAACGGGTAGATCTCGCGCTTGTCCCAGATGTGGTTGCCCGACGTGATGACATCGACGCCGGAGGCGAGGATCGACTCGGCGGTGGACGGCGTCAGGCCCATCCCACCGGCCACGTTCTCGCCGTTGGCCGTGACGAAGTCGATGCCACGCTCCTCGCGCAGCCCCGGGAGGATCGCCTCCATCGCGGCGCGACCGGGCTTGCCGATGAGATCGCCGATCATCAGGACGCGGCACGCGCCCTTGGGCCGCGGGGCATTGCCGTTCGGCGGGTTGCCCAGCCGCGTCCGCCCGATCGGCGGTTCGGAGCCAGCTACTTCGCGAACTCCACGGCCCGCGTCTCGCGGATGACCGTCACCTTGATCTGACCCGGGTAGGTCAGCTGCTCCTCGATCTTCTTGACGATGTCACGAGCGAGCCGCGACGCCGTCAGGTCGTCGATCTCCTCGGGCCGGACCAGGATGCGGACCTCTCGTCCGGCCTGGACCGCGAACGAGCGCTCGACGCCGCTGAAGCTCTCGGCGATGGCCTGGAGGTCCTCGAGCCGCTTGACGTACGTGTCCATCGACTCGCCTCGGGCGCCCGGACGGGAGGCGCTGATCGCATCGGCGACCTGGACGATCGGCGCCTCGAGGCAGGCGTACTCGACCTCCTGGTGGTGGGCCGCGATGCCGTTGATGACCTTGAACGGCAGGTTGTGGCGCTGGGCGATCTGGGCACCGATGGCCGCGTGCGGGCCCTCGACCTCGTGGTCGACCGCCTTGCCGATGTCGTGCAGCAGGCCGCCCATCTTGGCGACCTGGACGTCGGCACCGATCTCGGCCGCGATGACCGCGGCCAGGTGGCTCGTCTCGACGACGTGGTTGAGCACGTTCTGGCCGTAGCTCGTGCGGAACTTGAGCCGGCCGAGGAGCTTGATGATCTCGGCGGGCAGACCTGGCACGCCGGCCTCGTACGCGGCCTGCTCGCCGGCCTGGCGCATGACGAGGTCGACCTCGGCACGGGCCTTGGCGACGACCTCCTCGATGCGGCCGGGGTGGATGCGGCCGTCCGCGATGAGCTTGGTCACTGCGAGCCGGGCGACCTCGCGCCGGACGGGGTCGAAGCCCGACAGGACCACGGTCTCGGGCGTGTCGTCGATGATCAGGTCGACGCCGGTCGCCTGCTCGAGGGCCCGGATGTTGCGGCCCTCGCGGCCGATGATGCGGCCCTTCATCTCGTCCGACGGCAGGTGGACGACCGAGACGGTGTGCTCGGCGGTGTGGTCCGCGGCCACGCGCTGCATCGCGGTGATGACGATGTCGCGGGCCTTGTCCTGGGCATCCTCGCGAGCGGCACGCTCGATCGCCCGGGCGAGCTTGACGGCGTCGTGCTCGGCCTCCTCGCGGACGGCCTCGAGCAGGACGGACTTCGCGTCCTCGGCCGACATGCCGGATACGCGCTCCAGGGCCGCGACCTGCTCCTGCGTGGCTTTGGCGAGGTCTTCACGGGTCTTGTCGAGGTCGCGCTCGCGTTCGATCAGTTTCCGATCGCGCTGCTCGAGCATGTCCGCGCGCTGGTCGAGCTGTTCGTCGCGGGCCAGGAGCCGCCGCTCGAGCCCGGAGAGCTCGGTGCGCTTCGCTCGCGCCTCCTCCTCGGCCTCGCCCTGGAGCCGGAGCTTCTCGTCCTTCGCCTCGAGGATGAGCTCCTTCTGACGTGCGCGCGCCTCGGCCTCGATGCGCCGGGCCTCGGCGCTCGCGGCCTTCATCGCCTGCGACGCCCACAGGCCCCTGGCGAGCATGCCGAGTAGGGCTCCGCCGACGGCGGCCACAACGGCCACCGCCACGACCATCGGTGTGTCCATCAGTGATCCTCCCGTCCGGTCGGGGTGGATCGACCGGAGGTTTGTCTGTGTGTCGGTGGCATCGAGCGCGCGGCGGGGACGGCCTGCTCGCCCTGGGCGATCTGACCCCCTCCGTGGGCCGCGTTCGACGCCGTGTCGGTACTCAAGCGCCGCTCGGGCGGCGCTGGATTCATCTGCCGCGTAGCCTACGGGCCGCGGAGCGGAGGGTCAACCGAGTCGGTACCCGGATGCAACGGTCCTGGACCCGTGTCGGCCGGCATCGCGGCATACTCCCCGACGACGAGTCGTGACGGAGGATCCATGGGCGACGAGCTGCCAAGGCGATCGACACCGTAGTCGTCGGGGCCGGCCACGCGGGGTTGATCATGAGCTACCACCTGGGTCGCGCCGGTCGCGAGCACGTGGTCCTCGACCGTCGCGCGACGCTCGGTGGTGGCTGGCAGGATCGCTGGGATGCGTTCCAGCTCGTGTCACCGAGCTGGACGACCGGTCTGCCCGGGTTCCCCTACAACGGCCCGGCACCAGACGACTATCTGCATCGCGACGAGGTCGTCGGGCGGATCGCCGGGTATGCCGCCGCGATCGGGGCCCCGGTCCGGCTCGGGACCAACGTCAAGCGGTTGACGGCGGATGAACGTGGCGCCAGCCGGTTCCGCCTCGAGACCGATCGGGGCACGATCCGGGCGCGCGACGTCATCGTGGCCACCGGCGCCTTCCACTCGCCGAGGATCCCTCCGGCCGCCGCGGCATTCGCGCCGCGGGTCACCCAACTCCACGCCCATGACTATCGCAACCCCGACCGGCTCCCGCCCGGCGGCGTGCTGCTGGTCGGGTCGGGCCAGACGGGTTGTCAGCTGGCCGAGGAGTTGCTGGAGGCCGGGCGCGAGGTGACGCTGTCGGTCGGTCACTGCGGCCGAGCCGCGCGGCGGTACCGCGGGCGAGACTTCTTCTGGTGGCTGCGAGGACTCGTCGATCGTGGACCCGAGCTCGGGACACCGCTGCCGACCGTCGATATGCTGCCCGATCCGCGGGCCCGGTTCGCCTGCAACCCGCACCTGTCGGGGCACGGCGGCGGCCACGACACGAACCTGCGGCAGTTCGCCGCGCGTGGCATCCGGCTCGTCGGGCGGTTCGAGGCGGCGGACGGCGAACGGGCGCGTTTCGCCGAGGACCTGTCGGCCAACCTGCAGTTCGCCGATGCGTTCTTCGACCAGCGATTCCGCACGCTCTTCGATACGTTCGCGGAGCGGGCCGGCTTCGATCTTCCGCCCGACGATCGCGAACCGTTCGACTTCGAGCCGCCGGAGGTGACCGAGCTCGACCTCGCGGCGGCCGGGATCTCGACCGTCATATGGACCACCGGGTATGCCCCCGACTACGGCTGGCTCGACCTCCCGGTCATCGGCGACTTCGGACTGCCCCGCCAGGCGCGCGGCATGAGCGAGGTCCCGGGCCTGACGTTCCTCGGCTTGCTCTGGCAGCACAACCAGGCCTCGGCCAACCTCGGTGGCGTCGCCAAGGACGCCGAGTACCTCGCCGCCCAGTGGGAGGGCTGAGGTCGCTTACCCGTGCATCTCTCAGATGCACAATCGCGATGAACTCCTCGTAAACCCGCGACCAGACGACGCGAACCGCAGGATCCGTCGACGATCCACGCTCAGCCGTGCCAGAAGTGCACCTGACACATGCCCATCACTCGGGGTCGCCAGCATCGTCGGCACTCGCCACGGCGGCGGCAACATCCCGGCAGGTCTCTGGATCGAAACCGTTCCGGGCGAGCAACGCGTACGCTCGTTGACGGCGTTGGCGCGGATCCGGGATCCGGTCCAGGGCCCGCCCGTGCTTCGCGAGCAGCCGTTCAGCCGCCACACGGTCTGGCGACGGCGTCGATCCATCCGCACCGGCTTCGGCGACCGAGTCGCGGCGCTCCGCGAGCACCAGGTCCGCGACCGCCCGATCGATCCCCTTCAGCCGCAACTCCTCGCGGATCGCCCGCTCACCCCGCGGCCGCGCTCGATCGCGCGACTCGACCCAGGCCCGGGCGAACGCCTCGTCGTCGAGGACGCCGAACTCGATGAGTTTGGCGATGGCTCCCTCGACGAGGTCGGGTCGGTACCCGGCGCCACCCAGGCGACGACGAACCTCACCGACCGACCGCGACCGGGCCTCCAGAAATCGGCCGGCTGCCTCGAGAACGACCTGCGGGTCGTCGACCGCGGCGCGCTCCTCACGGCGCTCCGCGTACGTTCGGGACGAGCGGGCCGCCACGCGTCGACTCAGAACGGCTTCGCGATCATGAGCCCGAACACCACCAGCACCGAGACGACCTCGTACGCGTGCGCCCCCAAGACCACGCGGTCGCGAAAGGCGTCGGTCAGCGCCGGCGTGACCACACCCTGGCTCGTGGCGTCATCGAGGGCCGCCGCGAACACCCGACCGCGCGGCAGGAACACCAGCGGCACGAGTGGAAGCGGCGAGAGATAGATGACGATGGCCGCGAACAGCCAGTCGACGGGAGCGCCCTGGAGCGGCCCGAGGAACGGCCGACCCTGGGCGATGGCGGTCGCGACGCCCAGCAGCAGCACGAACGGCGGGATGCGGATGACCAGCCACTCGAAGCGATCGCTCAGCGACAGCAATGTCCGGACGCCGGCGATGTCCGAGCTGCGGGCGGCTTGCGCCAGGGTCATCCACCTGCCGATCAGGACCGCGAACGCCGTGATCCCGAGGATCGCGTGGGCCAGCTTGAAGATCGTGCCCCCGTCCATCGAACGGCGGACCGCTACTCGGCCTCTTCGATGCCCTCGACCGGGATCGTGACCTCATTGATCTTGGCCCGGATGCGGCGTTCGATCTCGGCGGCCACGGCGGGCGTGGCCTTGAGGAAGTCCTTGGACGCCTCGCGTCCCTGGCCGAGTCGCGTCTCGTCGAAGTTGAACCACGCGCCCGTCTTGGTCACGACGTCCATCGCGACACCGACGTCGAGCAGGCCGCCTTCCTTGGAGATGCCCTCGCCGTACATGATGTCGAACTCGGCGACGCGGAACGGCGGTGCGACCTTGTTCTTGACGACCTTGACCCGGCACCGATTGCCGACCGAGTCCGTGCCGGTCTTGATCGTCTCGACCCGCCGGATGTCCAGCCGGACCGAGGCATAGAACTTCAGGGCCCGACCGCCGGGGGTGGTCTCCGGGTTCCCGAACATCACGCCGATCTTCTCGCGCAGCTGGTTGGTGAACACGAGCGAGGTGTTCGAGCGCGACACGGCGCCGGTCAGCTTGCGCAGGGCCTGGCTCATGAGCCGGGCCTGGATGCCGACGAACGAGTCGCCCATCTCGCCCTCGATCTCGGCGCGCGGCACGAGGGCCGCGACGGAGTCGACCACGACGATGTCGATGCCGCCCGAGCGGATCAGCGTTTCGGTGATCTCGAGCGCCTGTTCGCCGGTATCCGGCTGGCTGACGAGCAACTCATCCACGTTGACGCCGCACTGGCGGGCATAGCCGGGGTCGAGCGCGTGCTCGACGTCGATGAAGGCGGCGACGCCGCCGCGCGCCTGGGCTTCGGCGATGACGTGCTGACAGACCGTGGTCTTGCCCGACGATTCCGGGCCGAAGATCTCCGTGATCCGGCCGCGCGGGATGCCGCCGACGCCGAGCGCCAGGTCGAGCGCGATCGAGCCCGTCGGGATCGTGTCGATCTGCTGCCGTTCACGCGAGCCGAGCTTCATGATGGCGCCGCGACCGAACTGCTTCTCGATCGACAACAGCGCCGCATCGACGGCCTTGCCCCGCTCCGCCGCCGCCCGCTCCGTGCTCCGCTCGTCGGTCATCGCCATCGTTCCGTCACGCTCCTCATCGATCCATGGGACCGGTCACCGGAGCGCGCCACGATGGCGACCCCGCCGGTCAGGCCTCTTCGGCGTCTTCCTCGACGACCGGCTTCTCCTTGCGCGGCTTGCGGATCACTTCCACGTTCTGCGGCGGATCCTCGAGCGGCGAGAGCTTGGTCTGTCCAAGCTTGGCCTTCGGCTTCTTCTTGGCCTCTTTGCCGGGACGGTTTCGCGAGCCCATCGCTGCGCCTCCGCGTCGTCATGCAGCCTATCGGTCGGCCCTTCACGCGGACTTACCGGCGCCTTCATCGACGCTCATCCGGCCCGCGCGTGAACGCAACTCGGCCATCGAGTCGGGGAAGGTTCCGGCCCGGATCGAGGCTCGGACCCTGGCCATGAAGTCTAGGGTGAAGGTCAGGTTGTGACAAGTCGCGAGCCGGTATGCCAGCAGCTCTCCGGCCCGGAACAGATGGGCCAGGTAGGCCCTCGAGAACCGCCGGCATGCGAGGCACGGGCAGTCCTCCTGGATCGGCGCCGGATCGTCGCTGAACGCCCGATTCCGGATGTTCAGCCGACCACCAGGGACCCACAGCTGCCCGTTCCGGGCGACCCGTGCCGGCAGCACGGAATCGAACAGGTCGATGCCGCGATGGACGGCTTCCAGCAGGTCGGCCGGCGAGCCGAGACCCATCAGGTAGCGCGGCCGCGGATCGTCGTCGAGCATTGGGACGGCGAGGTCGAGCGTCGCGTCGCGTTGGGCGGGCGTCTCGTCGCCGGCCAGGCCGCCCAGGCAGATGCCGTCGAACGGCAGGCTCGCGATGAAGCGCGTCGAGGCGGCCCGCAGTTCCGGATCGAGACCGCCCTGGACGATGCCGAAGAGGGCCTGGTCCTCGCGTTGGTGCGCTTCCAGCGAGCGCTCCGCCCAGCGGTGGGTGCGTTCGGTCGCGTCGGCCACCACGGCTCGCGGCGAGGTCGGGTAGACCGGCTGGTCGAAGGCGACGGCGATGTCCGAGCCGAGTGCCTCCTGCGCGCCGATCGCGATCTCGGGCGTGAACCGATGCGTGGACCCGTCGAGATGCGAGCGGAAGGTGACTCCGTCGTCGTCGACGACCCGGAGGTCCCCGAGCGAGACGACCTGGAACCCGCCCGAATCGGTCAGGATCGGGCCATCCCAGTCCATGAACCGATGCAGGCCGCCGAGCCGCGCGATGCGATCGGCGCCGGGGCGCAGGTACAGGTGGTACGTGTTGGCGAGGATGATCGAGGCGCCGGTCTCGACGATCTCGGCCGGCGTCAGTGCCTTGACCGTGGCGTTCGTACCGACCGGCATGAACTGCGGGGTCTCGACGACGCCATGGGTCAGGGTCAGCTGTCCGACTCGCGCGCGTGTGGCGCCGTCGGCCGGCGGCGGGACCTGGACCTCGTATCGCGCGGCCTGCCCGACGTAGCCGGCCGTCACGCGTCCACCGGCGGTGCGGCGTCCCCGGGCGGATCGTCCCAGAGGCTCGGCATGCCGGCCTCGGCGCGTCGTGGCGGCGGGATCTCGTAGCCGAGCGCGGACAGATGCGCTCGTGCCAGATCGGTCGCGATCCGGCCCTGCGGGGTCCGGTCGATGAAGCCGAGGCGCAGCAGGAACGGCTCGTACACGTCCTCGATGGTCTCGATCTCCTCCGAGAGGACCGCGGCGAGCGCGGCCACCCCGACCGGTCCCGACGCGAACTTCTGGACGATCGCGGCCAGCAGCTTGCGATCGGTCGAATCGAGGCCTTCGTCGTCGATCTCCATCGCCCGCATCGCCTCGCGCGCCGTGGTCTCGTTGACGCGGCCGTCGCCGTGCACCTCCGCGTGGTCGCGAACCCGCTTCAGCAGCCGGTTCACGATCCGGGGCGTGCCGCGCCCGCGACGGGCGATCGCCCCGGTCGCGGCAGGCTCGATCTCGACGCCCAGGATCGCCGCCGAGCGGTCGATGATCGCGGCCAGTTCGTCGTCCGTGTAGAAGTCGAGGCGGTAGGTCGCCCCGAACCGGTCGCGCAACGGGCCGCTGATCCGCCCGGCGCGCGTCGTGGCGCCGACGACCGTGAACGGCTTCAGGCTCAGGCGCAGCGACCGCGCCGACGGGCCCTTGCCGATCATGACGTCGAGCGCGTAGTCCTCCATCGCCGGGTAGAGGATCTCCTCGACCGCGCGGTTGAGGCGGTGGATCTCGTCGATGAAGAGGACGTCGTGGTCGTCGAGCGACGTCAGCACCGAGGCGAGATCACCCGCCCGTTCGACGGCCGGCCCCGACGTGTACCGGACGTTCACCCCGAGCTCGCGTGCCACGATCGTCGCGAGCGTCGTCTTGCCCAGGCCCGGCGGCCCGTACAGGAGGATGTGGTCGGCCGCCTCTCCCCTGCCCTTCGCGGCCTGGAGGAGCACCGAGAGGTTGGCCTTGACCTCGCGCTGGCCGATGTATTCGTCGAGCGTGCGCGGCCGGAGGGTGCCTTCGACGACGAGGTCCACCTCGTCTCCCGGTTCCGCCGACAGGATGCGCGAGAGGTCGTCCGCCATACGACCCGAGTCTAGCACAGCATCCGACGGTTTAGCACGCATGTTCGACACGTTCCCAGGACCGAGCGAAGTACCACTGCGCGACTAGGGTTTCGGCGCTACGATGCCGTGATGCGGCTCTCTCGTCGCTCCGAATACGGCCTCCGTGCGCTGACCGACCTCGTCCGGCACAGCGACGACGGGCCGATCGCACTGGCCACCCTCGCCGAACGCAACCGCCTCCCGGTCAAGTTCCTCGAGCAGATCATGGCCACGCTCAAGCATGCCGGCATCGTCCGAACGACGCTGGGGGCCCATGGCGGCTACGCGATGGCGGCGGATCCGACGACGGTGTCGCTGGGGCGCGTGATCCGGCTCCTCGACGGCGCCCTGGCGCCGCTCGGCTGCGTGTCCCTGCGCTACTACGAGCCGTGCTCGTGCCCTGACGAGGCGACCTGCGCGTTGCGCGACACGATGCTCGACGTCCGCGATGCGATGCTCGCGATCCTCGACGAGGAGACGCTCGCCCAGCTGGCCGCCCGCCCCGGCCGCCCATCGATCGACCCGGCCGGCACGCACGCCGAAGCGCTCGCCGGCCGCCGACCCTAGTCCCGGACGAGGCTCCGCAACGCGGCCTTGACCCGTTCCTCGAGGGTGCTCGCGACGCCGACATCGGCGAGCGCGGTCCGTGACGCCTCCCGGGCCTCGCCGAGCGAGTAGCCGAGCGCCTGGAGCGCGGCGACGATCTCGCCCTCGCTGGCCTCGGCCCCCGCCACGGCCGATCCGGAGACGGCCACGCCGGCCGCGGCGACCTTCTCCTTGAGCTCGAAGATGATCCGTTCGGCGAGCTTCTTGCCGATGCCCGGGATGGCCACGAGCACGGCCTGGTCCTGGGCCATGATCGCGAGCTGCAGGTCCGCCGTCGGCCGGCTCCCGACGATCGCGAGGGCGACCTTCGGCCCCACGCCCGTCACCGTCAGCAGCAGCGTGAAGAAGCCGAGTTCCTCGTGGCTGCGGAACCCATAGAGCGCCTGCTGGTCCTCGCGGACGAGGTGATACGTGTGGAGCTTGAGCCGCCCGCCGGGCTGGGCCGCGGCGATGATCGCGGGCGCGGCGAACACGCGATACCCGATCCCGCCGACCTCGATGACGAGCGAATCCATCGCGACCGCCCCGACCGTGCCCTCGACCGACGCGATCACCGACCCGACTCCGCGCGCCTAGGAGGCGCTGCGCTTGGCGGTGCGCGCCGCGGCCCGTTCGGCGGCGAGTGCCTCGCGCACCGCCCGGTCGTAGCTCGATTCGCCGCGTTCGATGGGCGCGACGGCGGACCGGTCGAGGACGGCCGCCCCGCGGACGGCGCTGGTCCGCTCGGTATTGGCGGCCCACGTGGCAACCGCCAGAGCGTCGGCGGCGTCGTCGGGGCGTGGCCGCTCACTCATGCCCAGGACGAGCTGGACCATCCGGCTGACCTGTTCCTTGTCGGCCGCGCCGTAGCCGGCGACCGCACTCTTGACCTCGTTCGGGGTCGCCTCGCGGACCGCGGCGCCGTGCTGGGCCGCCGCGAGTAGGACGACGCCACGGGCCTGCCCGACGGCGAACGCGGTCTGGACGTTCTTCGAGAAGAAGAGCCGCTCGACCGCGACGAGGTGCGGCTGGTGGAGCGCGATGAGCTCGTCGACGAGCGAGTGGATCGCCAGCAGCCGCTCGGGAAGGGACAGGTCGGGGCTCGTCTCCAGACAGCCGTGGTCGATCTCGCGCAGTCGCCCGCCGGACCGTTCGACGATCCCGTACCCCAGCGCGGCGGTCCCCGGGTCGATCCCGAGGACGATCACCCGGCGACCTCGGCGAAGACGTCCTCGGGGATGTCGAAGTTGGCCGTCACCCGCGAGACGTCGTCGAGGTCCTCGAGGAGCTCGACGAGCCGCAGCGCCTGGCGGGCCTTGGACGAATCGAGCTCGACGGTCTGCTTGGCCACCATCGTCGACTCGGCGGAGTCGACCGCGACCCCGGCGCCCTCGAGCGCCCGTCGCACGGCCTCCAGGTCGGCGGGCGAGGTGTAGATCTCGATGGTCTCCTCGTCGTCGGTGTCGACGTCCTCGGCGCCGGCATCGATGGCGGCCAGGGTGACCTCGTCGGCGTCGGCGCCGGACCGCGGTACCGAGATCAGGCCGCGCGGCTCGAACTGCCACGCGACCGCGCCACTGCCGGCCAGCTGGCCGCCCGACTTCGCGAACATCGAGCGGACCTCGGCGGCCGTCCGGTTGCGATTGTCCGTCTGGGCTTCGACGAGCACCGCGATGCCGCCCGGGCCGTAGCCCTCGTAGACGATCTCCTCGAACTGCTCCGCCTCGCCGCCACCGGTGGCCTTGTCGATCGTGCGCTTGATGTTGTCGGCGGGCATGTTCACCGAGCGGGCCTTCTCGATGGCGAGCCGGAGCCGGTAGTTGGCGTCGGGGTCGCCGCCACCCTGCCGAGCCGCGACGCTGATCTCGCGCGCGACCTTGGTGAAGAGGGCGCCGCGCTTCGCGTCATTGGCGCCCTTCTGGCGCTTGATCGTGGACCACTTGGAATGACCTGACATCGCGGGCCGGAGTATAGCCGACTATCATGGCCGGACCCCTCGCGCTCCCCCTCCACGACCCCCGGTCGCAACGTCCAGCAGGAGGACCGTCGAACCCATGACGATGAAGAGCGTCGACCTCCCTCACCTTCGGAGCGTCGTCCTCGCCGGCCACGTGGGATCCGGCAAGACGACGCTCTCGGAACAGCTCCTGTTCAAGGCCGGCGCCATCCCCCGGCTCGGCCGCGTCGACGACGGGACCGCCCACCTCGATTTCGAACCCGAGGAGCAGAAGCGACGTGAATCGCTGAGCCTCGCCGTCGGGACCTTCGAGAGTGACGGGACGCGGATCTCGCTCCTCGACACGCCTGGCTATCCGGACTTCATCGCGGACGTCATCGAGGGCTTTGCGGCCGCCGATGGGGT
Source organism: uncultured Chloroflexia bacterium (assembly GCA_963776545.1). GTDB lineage: Bacteria > Chloroflexota > Limnocylindria > Limnocylindrales > CSP1-4 > SPCO01. The sequence continues at coordinate 187,834 of CAVZND010000008.1, forward strand.
GCTCTTCGTGATGGACGCGTCGGCGGGCGTCGAGGCGGGCCTCGAGCAGGCCGTCGCCCTGGGCCGCGGGACGGGGACCGCGGCGTGCTTCTTCATCAACAAGAGCGACCGCGAGAACGCCGACCCGATGGCCGCCCTCGATGCGCTTCGAGCGGCCTTCGGCGACAAGATCGCGCCGGTCCAGATCGCCATCGGGGCCGCCGAGTCGTTCAAGGGCTACGTCGACCTCGTCCATCGCAAGGCCTGGACCTGGGATGGCTCGAAGGAGGTCGAGATCCCGATCCCCGACGAGCTGACCGACGAGGTCGCCCGCCGTCGCGACCAGCTGCTGGAGGCTGCGGCCGAGGCCGACGACGACGTGCTCACCAAGTACCTCGAGGGCGAGGACATCTCCGATCCCGAGCTGGAGGCCTGCCTGCGCAAGGGCGTCAAGGAGAGCGTGCTGGCCCCGGTCCTGGTCGGCAGCGCCACCAAGGGCATCGGCCTGCGCGGGCTGCTCGACGCGATCGTGCGCTACCTCCCCTCCCCGGCCGACGAGCCGCCGGTCCAGGCCGCGGACAAGGGCGGCACGGCCGTCGAGGTCGCGCCCGACGAGAACGGGCCGCTCCTCGTGCGCGTCTTCAAGACCACGGCCGACCCGTTCGTGGGCCGGTTGACCTACCTGCGGGTCCTGTCGGGGACGCTCCATTCGCAGGCACACGTCTGGAACGCGACCCGCTCCGAGGACGAGCGGATCGGCCAGTTGCTCCTCCTCCACGGCAAGGAACAGGAGCCGATCGGTGAGCTCAAGGCCGGCGAGATCGGGGCGATCGCGAAGCTCGCGGTCACCGAGACCGGCGACACGCTCAGCACGAAGGAGCGACCCCTGACGCTGCCGGCGATCCAATTCCCCGCGCCGTCATTGGTGCTGGCGATCGAACCGGCGTCGAAGGGCGACCTGGACAAGATGGGCCCGGCCCTCCAGCGGATGCTGGAGGAGGAGCCGACGGTCCGCCTCGAGCGCACGCTCCTCGGCGAGCAGGTGCTCCGGACCATGGGCGAGGCGCACATCTCGGTCATCACGGAACGGCTCAAGCGCAAGTTCGGGGCAGCCATCGTGACCCACACGCCACGCGTCCCGTACAAGGAGACGATCCGGGGCAAGACCCAGGTCCACGGCCGCTACAAGAAGCAGACCGGCGGGCACGGCATGTTCGGTGACGTCTGGCTCGAGCTCGAACCGAACCCGGACGGCGGGGTCGAGTTCGCCCAGCGGGTGGTCGGCGGGGCGGTTCCGAAGGGTTTCTTCGCCGGCGTCGAGAAAGGCATCCGCGAGGCCGCCGCCGAGGGCGTCGTGGCCGGCTACCCGCTGTCCGACTTCAAGGCCACGCTGTACGACGGATCGTTCCACCCGGTCGACTCGAACGAGCTCTCGTTCAAGATCGCCGCCTCGATGGCGCTCAAGGACGGCGTTCACCAGGCGAAACCGGCGCTCATGGAACCGATCATGTCTGTGGAGATCCGCGTGCCCGAGGCGTACATGGGCGAGGTCAACCGCGACCTCAACGGCCGCCGCGGGCGCGTCCTCGGGATGGACTCCGATGGCACGACGCAGATCATCACCGCGCACGTGCCTGAGGCCGAGTTGTTCACGTACGCGATCGAGCTCCGCTCACTCACGCACGGGCGCGGCACGTTCTCCTCGACGCTCGATCACTACGAGGACGTGCCGTCGCACATCGCGGACAAGGTCATCGCCGAGCACCGTAAGGTCGCCGAGGCGGCCGGCGGTCACGCGAGCGGCCACTAGCCTCAGGCGGAGAGCGCCGCAGCGATATCGAGGCTGCCGTCGTAGAGGGCGCGGCCGAGGATGGCCCCGGTACAGCCGACATCCCGGACGGCCCGCAGGTGCTCGACCGTCGCGATCCCGGCCGAGGCGATGACATTGCCCAGACCGAGGACGACGAGTCGCTCATAGAGGGCCAGGTCCGGCCCTTCCTGTAGCCCGTCGCGCTCGATGGCCGTGGCCTCGAACGTCGTCACGCCGGCATCGTGGAGCCGGCGCACGGCCTCGGTGGGATCCACGCCGACCGCATCCGTCGCCCACCCGTGCCCGACGGCCCGTCCCCCACGCACGTCGATCGCCACTGCGACACGGTCCGCGCCGTGCTCCCCGACCAGGCGACCGGCGAACGCCGGATCCCGCAGCGCGGCGGTGCCGATGACGACGCGTGCAGCGCCGGCGGCGAGCACGTCCGCCACGGCGGCCTGGTCACGCAGACCGCCGGCCACTTCGACGCGGACCCGATCCCCCAGCATCGTCATGATCCGCCGGATCGCGACCCCGTGGACGGGCACGCCGGAGCGCGCCCCATCGAGGTCGACGACGTGCAGCCACGTCGCTCCCGCGTCGCCGAACCGCTGCGCGACGGCGCCGGCGTCGTTCGAGAACGCCGTCTCACGCGCGAAATCGCCCTGTTCGAGGCGGACGACACGTCCGCCTCGGAGATCGATCGCGGGCAGGATGTCGAACCCGCTTGCCAACCCTGCTCCTCCGTGTTAGCGTTTTAGCACGCTACTACGATAGCACGACACCGACCATACCACGAGGCAGGGCCGACGACATGGCCGACGACTGGCGGACTCCCGACGCCGACGCACTCTTCCGGGCCATCCTCAGCCTGGAGGATACCGCCGAGGCCGAGCGCTTCTTCCGTGACCTGTGCACGCTCAACGAGCTGCGCGACATGGCCCAGCGCTGGGCCGTCGTGCGATTGCTCGACAGCGGCAAGCACTACGCGGAGATCTCGCGCGAGACCGGCGCCAGCACGGCGACGATCACCCGAATCGCCTCGTGGCTGAACCACGGCGAAGGCGGCTACCGCGCCATCCTCGACAAGGCCAAGGCCGACGCTGTTACGGCCGCCGAGGGATGACCGAACGCCTGCGGCTGGCCGTCCCGAACAAGGGCCGGCTGGTCGAACCGACCCTTCGCCTCCTCCATGACGCCGGGCTCGTGTTCGAGGAGCACGACCGGAACCTGGTGGCGCGCGTCCAGAACTACGACCTGGACATCCTGTTCGTGCGCACGAACGACATCATCGAGTTCGTCGGCGACGGGGTCGCGGACCTCGGCATCACCGGCATCGACCTCTTGACCGAGACCGGCGCCGAGCTGCCCCGCGTTCGGAACCTTGGGTACGGGCGCTGCCGCCTCGCTGCGGCCGTCCCGAACGATGCCCCGCAGCAGTCCGTCGAGGACCTGGCCGGGTTGCGCGTCGCGACGGCCCACCCGAACACGGCGCGGCGGTTCTTCGAGGAGCGACGCATCCCTGTCGATGTCATCCCGATCTCGGGCGCCGTCGAGGTCGCGCCGAGGCTCGGACTCGCCGAGGGCATCGTCGACCTCGTCTCGACCGGCTCGACCCTCGTCATGAACGGCCTGCGCCAGATCGGCGACGTCCTGGCCTCGGAGGCGGTCCTGGTCGCGAACCCGACGGCGGATCGCGAACGCTCGGCCGAGCTGGCCGCCATCGACACGATGCTCAGCGCGGTCATCGCCGCGCGCGGACGCAAGTACCTGATGATGAACGCCCCCGCCGGGAAGCTGCCCGAGCTCGAAGACCTCCTGCCCGCCCTCGAGTCGCCGACGGTCATCCCGCTGGCCCACGAGGGCATGATCGCCATCCACTCGGTCGTGGGGGCGGACGAGGTCTGGGGTCTCCTGCCTCGCCTGAAGGACGCGGGTGCCTCGGGCATCCTCGTGCTGCCGATCGAGAAGATCGTGCCGTGACCGCCACGAGCATCGGCCTGCGCCGCCTCGATCTCGGCGCGGTCGCCGTCGGCGATCCCGAGGCGGTCCGCGAGCACGACGCGCTCGTCCGGCGCGGCGCCGCGCCCAGTCCCGAGATCCGCGATGGCGCTCGCGCCACGCTCGCGGAGGTCCGCGCCGGTGGCGACGCCGCGGTCCGCGCCGCGAATGACCGGGTCGGTGGCGGACGGCCGGATGGTCGACTCGTCCTCGACGGCGGCGACCTCGTCGCGGCCCGTGACGCGCTCGAACCCCGCGTTCGCCGGGCGCTCGACCAGGCCATCGACAACGTCCGGCGATTCGCCGAGACCCAGCGCCCCACCTCCACCCGGACGACGATCCTGCCCGGCATCGAGATCGAACGGCGCTGGACGCCGCTGGCGTCGGTCGGCGCCTACGTCCCGGGCGGTTCGGCGCCATACCCATCTTCGCTGGTCATGACCGTCGTGCCAGCCCGCGTCGCCGGCGTCGAGCGGATCGTCGTCGCGTCGCCGGCGGACCGCGACGGCCGCAACCACCCGGTGCTGCTCGGGGCGGCCGGGCTGCTCGAGGTCGATGCGTTCGTCGTCGCCGGGGGCGCCCAGGCGATCGGTGCGCTCGCGTACGGGCTGCCCGAGGCCGGGCTCGCCCCCGTCGATCGGATCGTGGGGCCCGGCAACGCCTGGGTCACGGCCGCGAAGATCGAGGTCGCGGGCGAGGTCGGGATCGACCTGCCGGCCGGGCCGTCCGAGGGCATGGTCCTGGCCGCCCCGCCGGCCGATCCCCGTCGCGTGGCCGCGGACCTCATCACGCAGGCGGAGCACGGCCCGGATTCGCCCGCGATCCTCGTCACGACCGACGCGGCCTTCGCCGATGCCGTCGAGGCGCAGGTCGGCGCGCTGCTCACCAGCGCACCTCGGCGGGAGATCCTCGAGCGAGCGCTGCGCGACCACGGCCGGATCGCGATGGCCCCCGATCTCGACGCGGCGATCGCATTCATCAACGCGTACGCACCCGAACATCTCTCGGTCGACGTCGAGCCGCTGGAGCCCACCGTGGCTCGCCTCCGGAACGCGGGGTCGCTGTTCGTCGGGCCATGGGCACCGGAATCGGCCGGCGACTACGCCACGGGCGCCAACCACGTCCTGCCGACCGGTGGCCTCGCTCGCGGGGCAGGCGGCCTCGCCGTCGAGGCCTACGGCAAGTTCATCCAGGTCCAGCGCGTCGACCGCGCCGGGCTCGCCGCCATCCGGGACACCGTCGCGACCCTCGCCGAGGCCGAGGGGTTGCTCGCCCATCGCGACGCGGTCGAGATCCGGTTCGCGGACGACACCTCCGACGCGCCGCGCACGCCGAGCCGATGAGGGTCACGCCCGTGACGTTCGCCTCGCCCACCGCACCCGCCACGTACACGTGGGAAGCGACCGACGACGAGGTCGCCGCTCGCTACGGCATCCCGCGCGAGCGGATCGTGCGGTTCGACCTGAACACCTCCCCTGCCCCGCCCACGCTCGTCGAGGGCCTGCTGGCCGCCGGCCGCTTCGAGACGAGCCTGTCTGAGTACCCGCCGTCCGATTACCGCCGGCTGGTCGAGGCGGCGGGCGCCCGCTATGGCGTCGACGAGGACGAACTCCTGGTCGGGGCCGGAGCCGACGAGGTCCTGGACCTCGTCGCGAAGGCGTTCCTGCCCGCGGGCGGCATCGCCGTGGTGCCTGTGCCGACCTACGCCATGTACCGCGTCCTTACCGAGCAGCGCGGCGCGCGCGTGCTCGCGGTCCCGCGTCTCCCCGCCCAGGATGGCTGGGCCATCGATCCGGACGCGATCCGCGTCGCGGCACGGGACGCCCAGGTGGTCTGGCTCTGCAGCCCGAACAACCCGACCGCGCTACCGGAGCCGGACGGCACCATCGAGGGGCTCCTGCGCGGGCTCCTGGCCGACGCGGACGAGTCCGTCCGCGAAGCGCCGATCGTCGTCCTCGACGAGGCGTACGCGGAATTCGTCGGCGCCTCGCTCCTGCCGTTGCGCGCGAGCTACCCGCACCTCATCGTCGTCCGGACCGCCAGCAAGGCCTATGCGCTCGCCGGCCTGCGAGTCGGGTTCGCGATCGCCCGCCCCGAGGTCATCGCCCGGCTCAACCCGTATCGGCCGCCAGGATCCGTCTCCACGGTGTCGGTCACGGTCGTCACCGAGGCGCTGCGCGACGACGGCATCCTCCACGCCAACCTGACGCGGGTCGAGACCGAGCGCACGCGGCTCACCGACGCGTTGCGCCTCGCCGGCTGGGCGGTCGGGCCGTCGGTGACGAACTTCATCCTCGTCGACTTCGGCCAGCCCGAACGAGCCGCCGCCGTCGCCGACGCCCTGTTGCGCCGCGGACTCGTGCCGCGCACGTTCCCGGCCGGCCACGTGCTGGCGGGTTCCTTGCGGTTGACCGTCCGCGACCCCGACGAGAACGACCGACTCATCAACGCGGCGAACGAGATCGCCGCCCACGCCAACACGGAGCCGACCGCATGACCACACCGCTCGGCGAACTGACCATCGGCCCCCGCGAGGACCGCCGTGTGACCGTCGCGCGAACGACGCGGGAGACCGACATAACGATCACGCTCGGGCTCGACGGCGCCGGCCACACCGCCATCGACACCGGCATCGGCTTCTACGACCATCTGCTGGGGTCGCTCGCCCACCACGGCCTCTTCGATCTCGCGATCCAGTCCGACGGCGACCTCCAGATCGACGAACACCACACGGTCGAGGACGTGGCGCTCGTCCTCGGTGCCGCGTTCGCGGAGGCCCTCGGCGATCGTGCGGGCATCCGCCGGTTCGGAGACAGCACCGTGCCCATGGACGAATCGCTCGTGACGGCCGTCATCGACGTCGGCGGGCGGCCGTACGCGGTCATCGACCTGCCGTTCCGGGGCGAACGCGTCGGGGCGCTGCCACTGCAGCTCGTCGAGCATGCCCTCGAATCGTTCGCGCGCGCGGCCGGCGCGACGCTCCACGTGCGCGGCACCGGCCGCAACGATCATCACCTCGCCGAGGCCGCCTTCAAGGCCCTCGGCCGGGCCCTCCGCGACGCCTGCGAACCGGATCCGCGGCGATCAGGCGTCGCCTCGACGAAGGGGTCACTCGGGTGACCGCCCGACCCCTCGTCGCTGTCGTCGACTACGGCGCCGGCAACCTCGTCAGCATCGAGCAGGCGCTGACCACGGTCGGGGCCGACGTGCGCCTGGTCCGTGATGCCGAGGCCATCCGCGGCGCCGACGCGATGGTCGTGCCCGGCGTCGGCGCGGCCGCGCCCGCGATGGCTCGTCTCGAGCGTCGCGGCCTCGTCGAGCCGATCCAAACGTGGCTCGCGTCGAACCGGCCGTTCCTGGGCATCTGCCTCGGTCTGCAGCTGCTCTTCGAGGCCAGCGACGAGGACGGGGCCGAGACGCTCGGGGTCGTGTCGGGCCGAACCATGCGCCTCGAAGGGGCGCCGACCCTGCCGCACATCGGCTGGAACCAGGTCGAGCGGACCCGCGGGCACGAGCTGTTCGACGGGATCGACGACGGTGCGGACTTCTATTTCGTCCACTCGTACGCGGGTGAGCCCGCCGACCGCGACGCGGGTGACGTGCTGGCGCACACCGAGCACGGCCGCCCGTTCGTGTCGGCGGTCGCGCGCGGGCCCATGCTCGGCGTCCAGTTCCACCCCGAACGCAGCGGCGTCGACGGCCTCCGCCTGCTGTCCAACTTCGTCTCGCTCGTGCGGGCCGCCTGATGTTGCGACGTCGCGTCATCCCCTGCCTCGACGTGGCGAACGGGCGGGTCGTCAAGGGGACCCGCTTCGTCGATCTCGTCGACGAGGGTGACCCGCCAGAACTCGCCGAGCGCTACGCCGCCGAGGGCGCCGATGAACTGGTCTTCCTCGACATCACCGCCGCGCCCGAAGGGCGTGGGACGCTGCTCGACATCGTCGAGCGCACCGCCCGTCGGGCGTTCATCCCGCTCACGGTCGGCGGCGGTGTGCGAAGCGTGAGCGAGATGCGCGACGTCCTCCGGGCCGGGGCCGACAAGGTCTCGCTCAACACCGCCGCCGTCGCCGACCCGACGCTGGTGTCGCGCTGCGCCGCACGGTTCGGCCGCCAGGCGGTGGTCGTGGCCATCGACGCCCGGCGTCGCGCGACCGCGTCGCCCGCCTGGGAGGTCGTCGTGCAGGGCGGACGCACGCCCACCGATCTCGACGCCGTCGCGTGGGCGGAACGCGTCGTCGATCTGGGCGCGGGCGAGCTGCTCGTGACGTCCATCGACCGCGACGGCACCGGCTCGGGGTTCGACACCGACCTCTTGCGGGCCATCGCCGATCGCGTGTCCGTGCCGATCATCGCGTCCGGTGGCGCCGCCGGGCCGGCCGATTTCGTGGCCGCGGTCCGTGACGGCGGCGCCGACGCCGTGCTGGCCGCCTCCATCTTCCATCGGCGGATCCACGCCATCGCCGACGTGAAGGCCGCCATGGCCGCGGCGGGCATGCCGGTCCGGCTCGTGCCGGAGGCCGTGGCGTGACGGCCGCGCCTGAGCTCACCTACGGGCCGGATGGGCTGGTCCCGGCGGTCGTGCAGGACGCCACGGACGGCAGCGTCCTGATGCTCGCGTGGATGGACGCCGAAGCGCTCGCGGCCACGCTCGACTCGGGTGAGGTCCACTTTCATTCGCGCTCACGCGACCGCCTCTGGCGCAAGGGCGAGACCAGCGGGAACGTGCTCCGGCTCGTCGACCTGGCGACCGACTGCGATACCGACGCGCTGCTCGTGACGGTCGACCCGGTCGGCCCGACTTGCCACCGCGAGACGCGGAGCTGCTTCGACCTCGACGGCGCGCCCGCCGAGCGAGCCACGCAGGGGTTCGCCTGGCTCGAATCGCTCTGGGCGACGATCGCGCAGCGAGCCGCTGACCGCCCCGAGGGCTCCTACACGGCAACGTTGCTCGCCGGCGGCGTGGACACAGCCGGCCGCAAGGTCACCGAGGAAGCGACGGAGATGCTGATGGCGGCGAAAGACGACGCGACGGCGTCGACGAGTGCCACCCGCGACGCGCTCGCCGGCGAGGCGGCCGACCTGCTGTACCACGCGCTCGTCCTGCTCGCGGAACGTGGCCTGCCGCCGTCGTCGGTCATCGAGGTCCTGCGCGCCCGGCACGCGCGGTAGGAGCGGCGCCTACGGGTCGATGATCGTCGCGAGGTCCCCGCCGAACGACACCGACCGACCGGCTCAGCCGGCGAGTCGAGCAGCGCCACCACGACCGAATCCTTGTCGCCGGGCATCAGGACGTATAGTCCCCCGCTCGGTGCGGGTGCCATCAGGATGCTGAGTCCGACCTCCCGAGCCGATCGACGGACCGGCCGGAACGCCGTCGACGGTGCGGTCGAGGGCGAGGGAGCCGGCGAGGGCGGCGCGGCCGACAGTTCTGGCGTGGCGAGCAGCGTTGGGGAGGCCGAGGCCGCCGCGGGAGACGCCGCCGGAGCGGGCGGTGAGGCAGCGGGCGAGGCGACCGCGGGCGCGCAGCCAGCCGTCAGCAGGCAGCTCAGGATCGTCGCTGCGGTTCGCGATCGCGTGGAGCGCACGGCGGGTCCCTCTGAACGGTCGTCGACCGGGAGACGCGCGGCCGTCCCTGTTGCTACATCCGACGCCCACCCATCAGCAGCCGGTTCAGCCGGTCGGCGTCCGATCTCGCGCCGGCGCTTGCCGATGCGCACGTCCAGCCACTCCCCGGCGATCGGCTCCGGGACGAAAGCCGGGTCCGTCACGCGGACGCCATTGATCGTGACGCCACCGCCCGCGACCATGCGGCGCGCTTCGCCGCGCGACGTGAACAGGCCGGCCTCGGAGAGCAACACGGCCGCACCTTGCGCCAGGGCGGCAGCGGCGAACGTGAACCCGCCCGATGACTCGTAGAGCGAGCGCAGCGCGTCGGGATCGGTGATCGCGTCGGCCGAGAACTTCGTCTCGGAATCGGCGATCGCCCGATCCGCCGCCTCGACCCCGTGCGTGCGGACCGTGATGTCGCGCGCCAGCGCCCGCTGCGCGGCACGAGCCTCCGGACGCGATGCCATCTCGGCCTCGAGCCCCTCGATCTGCTCCCGCGGGAACTCGGTGAACCAGCGCAGGTACGTGCCGACGTCGCGATCGTCCGTGTTCAGCCAGTGCTGGTAGAACGCGTACGGCGACGTACGCGCAGGGTCGAGCCAGATGGACTCCCCGGTGTCGCTCTTCCCGAACTTCGTCCCCGACGGCGACAGGAGCAGCTTGTAGGCGAGCCCATGGGCCGGCTCGGCGGCGTCGGCCTCCTCGCCGTCACTCACCCCGCTCGTGCGCCGGATGAGCTCGAGCCCGGCGGTGATGTTGCCCCACTGGTCGGCACCGCCCATCTGCATCTCGACCCCCATCGTCCGGTACAGGTGGGCGAAGTCGTAGGCCTGCAGGAGCATGTAGCTGAACTCGGTGAACGAGAGGCCCCGATCGAGGCGCACCTGGACCGAGTCCTTGGCGAGCATGTACGGGACCGTGAAGTGTTTGCCGGTGTCGCGCAGGAAGTCTATGAGCGAGAGTTCGCCGAGCCAGTCGAGGTTGTTGACCATCACGGCGCCGCCCGAGCCCGGCGAGAAGTCCAGGAATTGCTCCAGCTGAGCCCGGATGGCCTCCGCGTTGGACTCGAGCGTCGGCCGGTCGAGCAGGTTCCGCTCGGTGGAACGGCCCGACGGGTCGCCGATCATGCCGGTGCCGCCGCCGACCACGGCCACCGGGCGGCCACCGAAGCGCTGCAGGCGCAGCAGCCCGAAGATGGGAATCAGGTGGCCGATGTGGAGCGAATCGGCCGACGGGTCGAACCCGATGTAGGCGGCGATCGGACGTCCGGTGGCGAGCCGGGCCGGCAGGCCGGGCGTCGTGGCGTGCAGGATGCCGCGCCACTCGAGTTCGCCGAGGAGACCGCCTGACGCCTGGTCGGGCGCGTTCGTCACAGCTCGGAACGTCGAGGCGTCTCGACCCAGGGGGAGGCGCACGTCCGGTCGTTCACGCCCCCTATGCTATCGTGCGGCAACTCATGCAGACCAGCCTCGCAAGGCGCCAGCGCCATCGGCGGGCGCTCCAGGGTCGCCCCAAGGGGCGCGGGGGCTCGACCATCGGTCGGGTGCTTCTCGTCCTCCTCCTCATCTTCCTCGTCATCGTGTTGACCGCGACCGGTGCCGGGCTCGTGTTCGCCGTGGGCGCGTACAACCACTACGCCGCCGGTCTCCCGGAACCCAAGGAAGCCCTCACCAACCTCGATTTCGACCAGCAGACCCTGGTCTTCGACAAGACCGGCAAGACCGAGCTGGCCAAGCTCGGCTCGCTGCGCCGGGAGGTCGTCACCTTCGACCAGATCCCGGGCGAGATGATCGACGCCACGACAGCCATCGAGGACAAGGACTTCTGGATCAACGCCGGGTTCGACCCGATCGGCATCGTCTCGGCCGGACTGGACACGCTGTCCGGCCGACCTCGCGGGGCTTCGACGATCACCCAGCAGCTCGTTCGGGCCCGCCTCCTGCCGCCCGAGGCCTTCGCGGGCACGACCTACGACCGCAAGGTGCGCGAGATCATCCAGTCGATCCGACTCACCCAGGCGTATCCGGGCGAGGACGGCAAGGAACAGATCGTCACCGCCTATCTCAACCAGAACTTCTACGGCAACAACAGCTATGGCGTGAAGGCCGCCGCCAAGGGGTACTTCGGCAAGCCCCTGGCCGACCTGAGCCTGGCCCAGTTCGCGATCCTCGCCGCCATCCCGCAGTCGCCGACCAAGTTCGACCTCATGAAGAACGCCGACGAGGTGTGCGTCGAGGACGTCGAGGAAGGCGAGGAGTGCCCGGACTTCCAGCTCGTCGTGCCGGCCACCTCGGAGATCGTCCAGCGCCGGAACTACGTCCTCGAGCTGATGAAGACGCGCAGCACGCTCACCGGCAAGCAGCACGCCACCGCCGAGTACGAGGCGGCCAAGGAAGAACCGGTCGTGCTGACGCCGTTCGTGTCGGCGAGCTGGAAGGCACCGCACTTCGTGTGGCAGGTGCGCGACGCCCTGGCCGAGATCCTGTGTCCCGAGTCGCCGTCGAACTGCGACGAGGTCGACACCGGGGGCTACCACGTCATCACGACGCTCGATTGGAAGATGCAGCAGACCGCCGAGAAGTGGGTCTACGCGGCGGCCCGGGCGCCCAATGCGAAGGACCCGCGCGCGGTGCTCCGTTCGAAGAAGATCCCCCGCGGCGACTGGAACTGGATCCTCGGCCTGCGCGGCCACAACATCCACAACGCGGCGGCGGGGGTCATCGACTACCGGACCGGTGACGTGCTGGCCTACGTCGGGAGTGCCAGCTACACGTCGAAGGGCAACAAGAAGTTCCAGCCCCAGTTCGACGTCATGGCCGACGGTTGGCGCCAGCCCGGGTCCGCGATCAAGCCGGTCGATTACCTCATCGGCGTCGACGACGGCGTCCTGACCGCTTCGACGATGTTCATGGACGTCACGACCGACTTCGGGGGCGGCTTCGTCCCGACGCAGGCCGACAAGCTCGAACGTGGCCCGGTCCGGCTGCGATCCGCGCTCCAGTTCTCGCTCAACATCCCCGCCATCAAGGCCGGCATCATGATGGGCCTGGACCACCTCTTCGAGCGCACCAAGGAATTCGGCCTGACCTACCCCTCGACGGCGATCCCGGTGAAGTCCATGGGCATCGGGACGCTCGAGGTCCACCCGATCGACCTGCTGGGCGCGTACGGCGTGGCCGCCAACGGCGGCGTCCTGATGCCGCGCCAGGTCATCTCCTCGGTCGTGGATTCGAACGGGCGCACGGTCTGGCCGCTCAAGGGCGACAAGCCCGAGGGCGATCGGGTCACGAGCCCGCAGGCGGCCTACATCATCACCGACATCATGGCCGGCAACACGATCAAGAAGATCAACCCGTACTGGGGCAAGTGGGCGATCTACGACCACGGCCGGCGCCGGCCCGCGGCGTACAAGACCGGCACGACCAGCGACAACCGCGACGTCGCCGCCTACGGATACCTGGCCCCGCCCAAGGACAAGGACGCACCGGCGCTCGCGGTGGGCGTCTGGATGGGCAACAGCGACAACTCGCCCAACGACGGCAAGCTCTCGCTCGACACGTCGGCGCCGCTCTGGTCGGCCATCCTCACCGACGTCAGCAAGGGCCTGCCGATGGCGAATTTCAAGGAACCCGGTGGCCTCAAGACGGCGACCGTGGATGCGTTCACCGGGACGCGACCGAGCGGCTCCACGACCAAGACGGTCAAGGAACTGTTCCTGCCCGATCACATGCCGCCCAAGGCCGGCGTGAACCGGATCACGCTCCAGATCGACGCGGCGAGCGGCCTGGTCTGGCGCGAAGGATGCGTCGGGCCGCAGGTCGCGAAGAGCTTCGTCGACATCTCCGAAGTCGACTCGAACTTCCCCTCCTGGCAGCGGGCCGACCGGAACTGGGCCGCCCGCGCCGCCCGGGGGGCCGGCGTCCGCGGGCCGAAGGGGACCCGGACGGCCTACTTCTACAACGGGGCGTTCGCGCCGTACGGACGATCGTGGGGTGCGTCGTTCGCGCCGTCGAAGAAGTGCCCGTTCGCGCCGCCGCCGACGCCCATCTGCGATCCGCTGCTCGGCATCCCGTGCCCGACCCTGCCGCCCGAGGGCGGTGGCGGCGGGGTCAAGCCCCCGAACCCGCCGCACTAGGACCCTCGGCTACAACTCGACGATCGTCGCCCCGTCGCCCCCTTCGCCGCGCTGACCGGGACGCACCGCCCGAACCAGGGGGTGGTCGGCGGCCTGGTGGCGAACGGCGTCACGCAGGGCGCCCGTCCCCAGGCCATGGATGATCATCGCCTTGTCGAGGCCGGCGAGGGCGGCGTCGTCGAGGTACTTCGCGAGGGCATCGAGCGCCTCGTCGACGCGGGCCCCGCGCAGGTCGAGTGACGAGGCGACCGACCTCGCCCGGTCCAGCCGGAGGGCGGCTTCGTTCGAGGTGGCGGCGGGCTCGGCCGCTCCGCGCCGGCTCGGCCCGCTGCCGGTGATCAGGGCGGGGACCAGGTCGTCGAGGTCGACGCTCACGCGCATCCCGCCGGCCTCGAGCGTGGCCCGCCGGCCGTCCCGATCGAGGGCGGAGAGCCGCCCTTCCCAGCCGCCGGAGCGGCTGTGCGCGCGGTCGCCCACCTGCCAGTTGTGCGGGCCCTCCGATGGCTGAGGTTCCTCGAGGAGCCCGTCCTCGGGACCTGGCAACGCGGCGGCCGTGGCCGCGGCTCGCTCGACGGCCGCATCGAGACTCTGGGCCGTGACGGTCTCGCGTTCCAGCGCGAGACGGGTCTCGCGCACCTCGTCGCGCAGCGTGGTCAGGATCCTGTCCGCCTCGGCGCGGGCCGCGCGGACCGCCTCGTCGCGCTCACGCCGGGCGCGACGCCGCTCCTCCTCCGCCGTGCGCAGGGCCTCGGTCGCGCGCAGCTCGGCGGCCCGCGCCCGGTCCAGGGCCTCGCCCGTCTGGCCCTCGGTGGCCTTGATCGCGGCCAGGGTCGCCTCGAACGAGCGCTGGGTCTCGGACAACCGCGAGCGGGCGTCGCCGACGATCGCCTCCGGCAACCCGAGGCGTTCGGCGATGGCGAACGCCTGGCTGCCGCCGGGCAGGCCGATCGAGAGCCGGTATGTCGGGCTGAGCGTCTCGAGGTCGAACTCGACCGAGGCGTTGCTGGCGCCCGGTGTCGTGTGGGCGTACGCCTTCAACTCGGCGTAGTGGGTCGTGGCGGCGACGAGCGCCCCGGCCCGGATGAAGTGGTCGAGCAGGGCCTGGGCCAGCGCCGATCCCTCGGTCGGGTCGGTGCCGGCACCCAGCTCGTCGAGCAGCACGAGCGTGCCGGGTCCGGCCTCGGCCACGATCCGGATGATCGATCGGAGGTGGCCGGAGAACGTCGAGAGCGACTGCGCGATCGATTGCTCGTCACCGATGTCGGCGAAGACGTCCCGCCAGACCGGCAGACGGCTGCCGGCGGCCGCGGGGATGTGCAGGCCGGCCTGATGCATCAGGCTGAGCAGGCCGAGCGTCCGCAGCGTGACGGTCTTGCCGCCCGTGTTCGGCCCGGTCACCACTAGCGCCTGGTAGCCGTCGCCGAGGCGGATGTCGACCGGCACGACGCGCCCCGTCAGGCCGGGATGGCGAGCCGACAGCAGCACGACCTGCGGCTCGGCCGCGGTCTCGGCCCGAACGCCGTCCATGTCCGCGGCGAGGGTCGCCTTGGCGGCCCACAGGTCGAAGCGCGCAAGGGCATCGAGCGTCTCGCGCAGGGCCGGCCCGTTCGCGGCCACGAACGCGGACAGCTCGTCGAGGATCCGCTGCACCTCGGCGGTCTCGGCGACCTGCGCCTCCCGCCAGGCATTGCCCAGCTCGACCACGACGAGCGGCTCGATGAACAGGGTCTGGCCGCTGCCCGACGCGTCGTGGACGATGCCCTTGACCCTCGCACGGGCCTCGGCCTTGACCGGCACGACATACCGGCCGTTGCGGAGCGTGATGATCGGCTCCTGGAGCGAGCTCCCGAGTTCCGAGCCGACGAGCGCGTCCAGGCGTCGCCGCAGACGATCGTACGCGACCCGCACGGCCGCCCGGAGGCCGCCCAGGCGCGGCGAGGCCGTGTCGAGCAGCTCCCCGACCGGATCGAAGCTGCGAGCCAGGGTGCTGCGCAGGGCGGGCAACGGATGCAGCTCCCGGCCGAGGTCGCGCATGAGCGTTCGGCGGTCGTCGGCGAGCGCGGTCGCCAGGCGGGCCGTCGCGTCGAGGGTCTCGGCGAGCTCGAGGAACTGCGCCGGTTCCAGGCGACCGCCGCGGACCGCGCGCTCGATGGCCGGTCCGATGTCGCGGGCGGCCCCGACGCCGACGCCGGCCCGCTCGATCAGGAGCGAGCGGGCCTGATCGGTCTCGTCGAGACCACGCGCCACGACGACCGGGTCGTTCGACGGTTCGAGCGCCTCGGCCAGGCGGCGGGCCGGCGGGAACGAGGTCGCCTCGGCCAGGCGCGCCCGGACGAGCGGGAACTCGAGCAGGGCGATCGATCGTTCGTCCATCGGGTGGCCCCGGGCCGCGTCAGCGCGACGCGAGCGGACCGGAGACCGATGGGTGCCCGGCCACCACGAGTCGCCACGGCCGGCTCGTCCACGGCTCCCCGGCGTAGGCCACGCCGATCCGCGGCGTCGCCCGAATGGCCGAGTCCGGGATGGACCCGGTCGGTCCCTCGAGACGGAGCGGCGACGCGGCGTCGCACAGGTCCGTGCCGGTCAGCGTGCGATCGATCCCGAAGGCCGCGCCCACGAGACCCGGGCCGCTGGCCAACCGGTGATCCGGCAGCCGGGCGAGACGGTCGTGCTCGGTCGTCGCGTCACGACCGAGGCTGCGTCGCCGCGTCGTCGCGATCTGGGCGCGATCCACCCGCATCGCCTCGATCCCCTCGAGCGGTTCGACCGCGCGGATCAGCAACGCGGAGGCGGTCCCCTCTGGTCCGGTCACCACGTTCAGGCAGTCGTACATCCCGTAGACAAGGTACACGTAGGCGATGCCCGGCGGTCCGAACATGACCGCGTTGCGTGCGGTCCGTCCCGCACGGGCGTGCGAGGCGCGATCTTCGGGTCCGCTGTAGGCCTCGAGCTCCACGATCCGCCCGACGCGCCGGCCCGCCGCATCGTCGCGAACGAGGAGGCCGCCGAGCAGGCGCCGAGCCGCCACGAGGGGCGGCTCGGCGAGATGCGCGCGCTCGACGATCAGGATGGGTAGAAGGCTTCGATCCAGTCCGGCACGAGGAAGCCGGTGACCGCGAAGAAGGCTGGGATCAACGTCTCACGGAAGATGTCCGCCGCCTTCGACGAATCGAGGGCGTTCCAGAAGTCCCGGAGGAAGTCGAGCTCCTGCGGATCGGCCGGGATCCCGGGGATCCGGAAGAACGAGTCCAGGATGATGAGCACGGCGCCGAAGATGAGGCACGCCTGCACGATCCCGAGGATGCCGCCGATCAGCTCGTCGGCGAAGCGGGCCTTCTGGAACAGCGGCTGGGTCTTGTACAGGCCCTGTGCCACGAGCGCGAAGGCGATGGACGAGGCCAGGAAGACGGTCCCGAACCCGATCATCACGCTGTATTCCTTCGAGAACTGCGTCCAGTTGTTCCCGAGGTACTCGCCGAGCGGCTCGGCGATGTTGGCCGCGAACAGGAACGAGAACAGGATCGACGCGATGCCGATCAGCCGGCGGATCGTGCCCTGGGCGAATCCCAGCACGAAGAACGCCATGATGTACAGGAAGATGAGCAGGTCGATCGTGTTGATCCCGCCCAGGAATTCCCCGAGATCCACCGATGCTCCTTCGAATGCGTGGTCCCCGAACCGCGCGGAGGCGGCGCAAGACTAGCAACGAGATTCGCACGTCGCAACACCATCCGTTCATCACGCGATGGTCCCGCCCGGTCTTCGGTACTTCAGGGCGGTCCGGTCGGTTCCGGTCAGGTTCGGACGTGCGCCCCGACGTCAGCCGCGAGCCCGACGACCACGGCGGCGACGGCCGATTCCACCTCTGACTCGGTCAGCGTGCGGTCGTCGCCGCGGAGCGTGAGCCGGTAGGCCAGGCTCTTCTCCGAATCCTGCAGCGGACGCCCCCGGTAGATGTCGAACAGCGTGACCGCTCGAAGCAAGGTTCCGCCGTGCCGCCGGATCGCGGACTCGACGTCCGCCGCGGTCGTCGCAAGCGGGACCACGACCGCGAGGTCGCGGTGGACCGACGGATGCCGCGACGGCGTCGCGACCGACGCATCGGCCGGGTGGCCGCCGGCGATCCCCGAAACGGCCAGCTCGGCGACGAGCACGCGCTCGGCGCGGAGGTCCAGCGCCGCGATCGTCTGCGGATGGAGTTCGCCGACGCGGCCGACGATCTCGCCGCCGGCCGTGGTCACGCGTGCCGCTCGGCCCGGATGGAGATTCGGGTCGTCGACGAGCGGCGCATATGTCGGGTTCCCGAGGCCGAGACGCCGACCGACGAGTTCGATCAGGCCCTTGGCGTCCTCGAGATCGAACGGTCGGGCGGGACGGTTCCACGAAGGCGGCTCCGCCGGGCCGGTCAGGGCGAACCCGAGGCGCCACCACTCGTGGGTCGTGCCATCGGCCGCGGCCCCGTAGCCCTTGCCGATCTCGAAGACCCCGATCTCCTCGCGCCCGAAGCGCAGGTTCGTCGACACGACCTCCAACAAGCCGCCGAGCAGCCGCTGGCGCAGGACGGAGTGCTGGCTCGAGAGCGGGTTGGTGACGGCGACCGGCCGGCCGACCGCCTCCTGCTCGGGCTCGCCCGTGGGCGCGCCGTCGTCGACGGCCGGGAACCGCTCGACGTCGCGCGGCGAGACCAGCGCCGACGTGACGACCTCGGTCACGCCGGCCCCGGCCAGGGTCTCTCGCACGCGGTTGCGCAGGGCCAGCGGGTCGTGGCGGAACCCCGGCATCGGCGTTTCGGGCAGCCTGGGCGGCACGAGCTCGTAGCCGCGGACGCGGATGATCTCCTCGATCAGGTCCGTCTCGACTGCCAGGTCCCGCCGCCAGGTCGGGATCGTCGCGTCCACGACTTCGTCCGCGCCGGGGTCGACCACGAGCGGCCGCGTGCCGCCCGCCACGGCGACCGTGGTTCCCGCGTCGGCGGGTGCGGACTCGATCCCCACCCGGGTGAGCAGCTCGCGCTGCTCGTCGATCCCCAGCGTCGTCCCGAGGAGTCGGTTCACGCGGGCCGGCCGGAACGCGACGTGTGCCGGCGGCGGCTCGACGGGATTCGAATCGACGACACCGGGCGCGACCGAGCCACCGGCCCATTCGGCGATCAGGCGGGCCGTCCGGTCGGCGCCGAGGCGGGCCAGGCGCGACTCGATGCCCTTCTCGAACCGCAGGCTCGCCTCGGACCGGAGGGCATAGCGGAAGGCCGTCCGGCGGATGCTGACCGGATCGAAGATCGCCGACTCGATGACGACCTCCGTCGTCGCGGGTCCGACCTCCGAGCTCGCCCCGCCCATGACGCCGGCGATGGCCAGTGCGCCGGCCGGGTCGGCGATGAGCAGCGTCTCGGGATGCAATTCGCGCACGACGTGGTCCAGGGTCTCGAGCCGTTCGTCCGCGGCAGCGCGGCGCACCACGATCCGTCCGTCGTGCACGGCGGCCGCGTCAAAGGTGTGGATCGGCTTGCCCAGTTCGACCATCACGTAGTTGCTGGCGTCGACGACATTGCTGATCGGGCGCATGCCGGCGGCCAGCAGGCGCATCTGCACGGCATCGGGCGACGGGCCGATCCGGACGCCGCTCACCCAGCGACCGACGAAGCGAGGGCACAGCTCAGGCTCCACGACCTCGACGACCAGGCGCTCCGCGGTCGGACGCCCCGACTCCTCGACGTCGGTCGGCGGGTAGCGCAGGGGCCCGCCGGTCACGGCGGCGACCTCGCGTGCCAGGCCCACGATGGAGAGGGCATCCCCGCGGTTCGGCTTGACGTCGACGTCCAGCACGACGTCGCCGAAGAGGTCGGCCAGGGCGACGCCGAGCGGGGCGTCCGATGGCAGGATGAGGATCCCCTCCGCGTCCGAGGTCACGCCCAGCTCATCGCCCGAGCAGAGCATCCCGTTGCTGACCACGCCCATCTTCTCGGTCCGCTCGATCCGGCGGTCGCCCGGCAGGACGGCCCCGGGCAGGGCGACCGGGACGCGCTGGCCGGCGGCGATGTTCGTCGCGCCGCACACGATGTCCAGCGGCTCGCCGCTTCCGACGGTCACCCGGGTCAGCGACAGCCGGTCGGCCCGGGGATGCTTCTCGACCGACAGCAGCTCGCCCACGACCACGTTGCGCCAGTCCGCGCCCCAGCGGTCGATCCCCTTGACCTCCATCCCGAGCAGCGTCAGGCGCTCGGCGAGGCGCTCCGGCGTCAGGTCGAAGTCGACGAACTCGCGCAGCCAGCTGAGCGGGACTCTCACCGGAACTGCTCCAGGAAGCGCAGGTCGTTCTCCATGTACAGGCGCAGGTCCCCCACCCCGTGGCGGAGGTTCGTGATCCGCTCGACGCCCATCCCGAACGCGAAGCCCTGGTAGCGCTCCGGATCGAGCCCGCCGTACTGGAGCACGACCGGATGGACCATCCCGGCACCGAGGATCGTCATCCAGCCGGTCCGGGAGCAGGCCGGGCAGCCCACGCCGCCACAGACCAGGCACTCGACGTCGAACGCCACGGACGGCTCCGTGAACGGGTAGTAGCCCGGGCGGAACCGGGTCCGCTTGTCCGCGCCGTAGAGGGCCTTGGCGAACTGGTCGAGGAGGCCGCGCAGGTCGCCCATGGTGGTCCCCTCGTCGATCATCAGCCCCTCGACCTGGAAGAACTCCGAGGCGTGGCTCGCGTCGACGGCCTCGTAGCGGTAGCAGCGCCCCGGCAGGAGGGCACGGATGGGCGGCGACTCCTGGTGCATCACCCGGATCTGTCCGGGCGACGTGTGGGTTCGCAGCAGCGACCCCTCGACGTCGACGTAGAGCGTGTCCCACAGGTCGCGCGCAGGGTGATCGGGCGGGATGTTCAGCATCTGGAAGTTGCGCAGGTCGTCCTCGATCTCGGGGGCCTCGTACACGACGAACCCGAACTGGCCGAAGACGTGCGCGATCGCCTCGATGGTCTCGTTGATCGGATGAAGCGTGCCGCGCCGGACCGGGCGGCCGGGCGTCGTGACGTCGAGCGCCTCGGCCTGGAGCCGCCCGACCAGGGCCGAGCCCCGCAGGATCGTCCCGCGTTCGGCCAGGGCCGCGTCGATGGTCGCTCGAACGGCGTTCGCGATGGCCCCGACCCTTGGACGATCGTCGGCCGGCAGCGCGCCGATCCCGCGCAGCACGCCCGTCAGACGCCCCTTCTTGCCCAGGACGTCGAGCTCGAGCGCCTCGAGCGCGGCGACATCCTGTGCGGCCGCGACCGCCGCCAGGGTCTCGTCGCGCAGCGCCTCCAGCTGGCGGGTCAGATCGGCGAGGTCCACGTCCGTCCTTCCATGGGTGGGCCGGGAATCAGCAACCCTCGAGCGTCATCGACGTCGAGGGCCTGGTGGCTGGTGGTCGCGGTCGGCGTCTCGCCGGCCCGGATCAAGCGCCCTTGGCGAGCTCGACGATCCGGCCGAACGTGGCCGCGTCGCGAACCGCCAGGTCGGCCAGGATCTTGCGGTCGATCTCGACGTCGGCCTTCTTGAGGCCGTGGATGAACTGGCCATAGGTCAGGCCATTCTGGCGAGCCGCGGCGTTGATCCGGATGACCCACAGCTGCCGCATCTGGCGCTTCCGCTGCTTGCGGTCGCGGGTCGCATAGGCGAGCGCATGGAGGAGCGCCTCGCGGGCGGGCTTGACCAATCGGGACTTGGTGCCCTTGCGGCCCTCCGCGTCCTGGAGCAGGCGCTTGTGGCGCTTGTGGGCGGCGACGCCGCGCTTGACTCGTGCCATCTCGTGCTTCCGGCCTTCCTAGAGGTACGGGAGCAGGCGCTTGACCTGCCGCTGGTGCTCGGATCCGAAGAGGACCTTGCCGGCATACCGGCGCGTGCGGCGGGACGACTTGATCTCGAGGTGGTGCCCGCGCCAGGCCTTGACCCGGATGAACTTGCCGCTGCCCGTCACGCCGATGCGCTTCTGGGCGGCCTTGTGGCTCTTGATCTTGGGCACCGTTGCCTCACTCTCCTGTCGCGACCGGCTCGGGTGCCGGTGTGTTGTCGTTCTTCGTCGCCGCCGGAGCCGGCGCCACCGGCGCTGGTGCCGGTTTGGCGGCGGGCTTGGCCGGGGCGGGCTTGGCCGCCGGGGCGGGCTTGGCCGCCGGGGCGGCTGCCTTGGCCGCCGGGGCGGCCGGTTCGGTCTTCAGTTCGGTCTTCGGTTCGTCCGCGACGACCGCCTCGGCCGCCGGAGCGGTCGGGGCCGGCTTCGGCGTCGGCGCCGGAGCGCCTTCGTCGTGGCCATCGGGCCCTTCGGCGGGTCGACCCGGAGCATCGTGGCCCTTGGGCTTGTGGACCGATGCCATCGTGATGTGCATCGACTTGCCTTCGAGCAGCGGTGTCCGCTCCGGGATCCCGTGATCCTTGACCCGCTCGGCGAACCGGGCGATGAGATTTCGCCCGATCTCCGGATGGGTCAATTCGCGGCCTCGGAAACGCACTGTCACCTTGATCCGGTCGCCATCCTCGAGGAACTCGATGGCCCGGTGGACCTTGGTGTCGAAGTCGCCGACGCCGATCTTCGGCGAGAGACGGACTTCCTTGAAGGTCACCGAACGCTGCTTGCGCTTGGCTTCCTTCTCGCGCTTCGTCAGTTCGTACTTGTACTGCCCGAAATCGAGGAACTTGACCACCGGCGGCGATGCCATCGGGGCGACTTCGACGAGGTCGAACCCCCGGTCCTGCGCCATCTCAAGGGCTTGTGGCGTGGGCATCACACCCAGCTGGGCACCCTCTTCATCGACCACCCGGACCTGAGGGATCCGGATCATCTGATTCACACGCAGGTCTCGGCTGATGGTTCGCTCCTTTGTCCTTCGAAGCAGTTCGACCGGCGCGGTCATACGACCCGCCGTCGGCCGAAGCGGGAGGATAGCACATGGGTTCTGAAGCCGACAACGAGCGACGGGCGCCGCGTCCGCCCGGCCGGATCAGGTCCCGCGAGCCCGCAATTCGGCGGCGAGGCGGTCGGCGAAGGCCTCCCAGCCTTGCGGCTCCTGCTGCTCGCCGGCCCGGGTCCGGGGCGAGGCCGTGCGGGCCTCGATCTCGCGATCGCCCAGGACGACCATGTACGGCACCTTCTGCTCCTGCGCGGCCCGGATCTTGTACTGCATCCGGTTCGACGAGTCGTCGACCTCGACGCGCAGGCCGCGCGCCCGCAGGAGCGTGGCGAGCTCCTCGGCCGCCTCGATGTGCCGGTCGGCGATCGGGATGACGACCGCCTGGACGGGCGCCACCCAGAGCGGGAAGGCGCCGGCGAAGTGCTCGACGAGGATGCCGATGAACCGCTCCAGCGAGCCGTAGATCGCGCGGTGGATGGCGATCGGACGCTGCGGCTGCCCGGCCTCGTCGATGTAGGTCAGGTCGAACCGCTCGGGCAGCATCACCAGGTCGACCTGGATGGTCGCCATCTGCCACTCGCGTCCGAGCGCGTCGTCGATGTAGATGTCGATCTTCGGGGCGTAGAACGTGCCGTCCTTGGGCTTCACCACGTACTCGGCGCCCGAGTGGTCGAGGGCGTCCTTGATGAGGTCCTCGGCGCGCTCCCACAGGGCCGGGTCGCCGAGCGCCTTGTCGGGTTTGGTCGCGAACGCGAACCGGGGTGACAGTCCGAACCACGAGTACGCCTCGTGGACCTCGCCGAGCAACGCCTCGATCTCGGCGGACAGCTGGTCCGGCCGGACGTAGATGTGCGCGTCGTCCTGGATGAACTGGCGGACCCGGGTCAGGCCCGACAGCGTCCCCGACCGCTCGTTGCGATGGAGCCGCCCGTACTCGTTGTAGCGCAGGGGCAGGTCGCGGTAGGAGCGCAGCTGGCTCCGGTAGATGAAGGTCGATTCGGGGCAGTTCATCGGCTTGAGGCTGAAGAGCTGATTTTCCGACTCGACGATGAACATGTTGTCCTTGTAGAGGTCCCAATGCCCGGACTGGCGCCAGAGGCGCTCCGACACGAGGATCGGGGTGCTGACCTCCTCGTAGCCGCGGCGCTCCTGGAGCTCGCGCATGGCGCCCTCGAGCGTGCGCCAGATGCGCTGACCCTTCGGATGCCAGAACGCCGAGCCCGGCGAGACGTCGTGGAAGCTGAACAGGTCGAGCTGGACGCCCAGGCGTCGATGATCGCGCTTCTTCGCCTCCTCGCGCCGCCACAGGTACTGGTCCAGCTGTTCCTGCGTCGCCCAGGCCGTCCCGTAGACGCGCTGGAGCATCGGGCGCTTCTCGTCGCCGCGCCAGTACGCCCCGGCGGTCCCGAGCAGCTTGAACGGGCCGATCCGGCCGGTGCTCGCGACGTGCGGCCCGCGGCACAGGTCGATGAACGGGCCCTGGCGGTAGAACGTGGTCGGGGGCATCTGGCTGCCGTCGCGCTCGGCGGCCGCGAGCAGGTCGTCGACGATCTCGACCTTGAACGGCTGCTCGCGCTCGACGAGGAACGCGCGCGCGTCGGCCGGCGAGAGCTCGCTGAGCTCGAACGGGTGGTCGGCCGCGATGCTCTCGCGCATCCGCGCCTCGATGGCCGGCAGGTCGTCGGGCGTCAGCGGTCGGGTCAGCAGGAAGTCGTAGTAGAACCCGTCCTCGATGACGGGGCCGATCCCGAGCTTGGTCCCCGGGAACAGCTCGAGCACGGCCTCGGCCAGCACGTGCGCCGCCGAGTGGCGCATCGGGCCGAGCTCGCCGCGGGCGCCGTGATCCATCAGCTCGTCGGCCGAACCGCGCACGGGCGCCTCGAGCGCGTCTTCGTCGATCGCGACGTCGCTTCCGGCGACCGGTTTCTGTTCGCTCATCGAATGCGCTCCCTTGAGAATCACAAACCCCTCGTCCATCGACAGGACGAGAGGTTCACTCCCGCGGTCCCACCCGCCTTCGCCGACCCGAGGGCCGGCGCGCTTCTGGTCGCGCTAACGGGCGACGCCCGGGCCAGTTCGCCGGCCGCTCACGGGTGGTGCCGCCGCGACGTTCGCCGCCGGGCTTCCAGCCGTGGCCCGGCTCTCTGTGGGTCCGCCTCGCGGGGCGCGTCCCGATCGACGCTCATCTTCGGTTCGTGGTGGGCGACACTGGACTCGAACCAGTGACCTCTTGCATGTCAAGCAAGTGCTCTAACCAGCTGAGCTAGCCGCCCGGTGTCGCCGGTCCCCCGCTCCGTAGGTCTCGATCTCGTTGGCTCGCGGGGTGTTCCAGGTCCCGCGACGAGGTCGTGACCGACTGATCGAGGAGCCAGCGGCGAGGCGCATCATACCCCGAGGTCCGGGCGCCGTCACCACCATCACCTCCCGCGATGGACGGGCGGCCGGCGCGGGTCCGACGGTCAGAGGTGGGCGCCGTACGTGGCGCCGATCCGCTCCAGGACCCGGCCGACCCGGTCGGCGGCATCGATGCTGTCCTCGAGGCCCTCGTAGATCTCTTCGCCCGTCAGCACGGCGAGCGGACTCGTCGACGGCTCGAACAGCCGCTCGATGTTGCGACGCCGCAATCGGTCGCCTTCCTTCTCGAGCGCATGGATCCGAGGCGGGAACGCGCGCAGCTCGACCGGATGCATCAGCGACCCGACGCCTTCGACGATGACGTCGCAGGCCTGCGCAAGGATCGTCGCCTGGTCCGCCGCACCGGGGGGCGGCACCGGCACGTGGTAGAGGACGAGCATGTCGGCGACCTTCTCCGCGAGATCGATGATGTCGTCGAGGACGCCGGTGAGGTCATGGATGTCGTGGCGTTCGAACGGGGTGACGAACGTCGCCTCCAGGTGGTGGAGCACCTCGTGGTTGATGTCGTCGCCGCGGTGCTCCAGGTCGCGCAGGCGGTCGGCGGCGGCCGACGGATCGACGTAGTCGCGCAGCTCCGACTCGAGGACCCGGGCGCCTTCGGCCGCGACGGCGGCCTGGTCGGCGAACAGCTCGTAGAAGCGCTGGTCCGTGGGGATCAGGCGGAAGCTCATCGTGTCGGTCCCGGGCGGTCGTGCACGGCGTCAGGGTACGGCGTCGCGTGATGTGCGTGGTGACGACCGTGTACGGAGGCGACCGGGCCGCGCCATCATCAGGCCGATGCAGGACGTGACCGGCTACGAGCTGCTCGACATCGGGGGTGCCGGGCGGCTGGAACAATTCGGCGAGCGGACGGTCGACCGGCCGGCACTCACCGCCCTCGGGTCGCGGCGGGATCCCGAGGCGTGGCGCACGGCGGACCTGCGCTTCGATCGCGAGCGCGGGTGGACCGGGCCCGAGGCCGATGCCGGCCCCTGGCCGATCGGGATCGGCGGGCTCACCCTCGAACTGCGCGCCACCGACGCTGGCCAGGTCGGCCTGTTCCCGGAGCACGAGGCCATGCTGTCCTGGCTCCGGCGACGGCCACCCGGGCCCGTCCTCAACCTCTTCGCCTACACGGGGCTGGCGACGCTCGCGCTCGTCAGCGCAGGCGCGTCGGTGGCACATGTCGACGCGTCGCGACCGACCGTCGCCTGGGCGAGACGGAACGCCGAACGGTCCGGTCTGGCGGACCGCCCGGTCCGCTGGATCGTGGACGACGCCCGCGCCTTCGTCGCGCGCGAGGCACGACGCGGACGTCGCTACGGTGGCGTCGTGCTCGACCCGCCGACATACGGCCACGGTTCGGGCGGTCGGTCGTGGCACCTCGAGGGCGACCTCGCCGAGCTGCTCGATGCGCTGCGCAGCGTCCTCGAACCGGACGGCTTCGCCCTGCTGACCGCCCATACGCCGGCGTTCGGTCCCGAGCGGCTCGCCGAATCCCTCGCCGACGGCCTCGGCCGTCGTCCCGAGGCCGTCGAGGCCGGCGAGCTGGCCCTGGACACGGCTGCCGGCGATCGCCTGGACCTCGGGTCGTTCGCCCGCCTGGCCGGCGGGGCATGATGCCGCCATGCGACCGTCCGCGACGCCCGAGCTGACCAGCCGAACCAACCCGCGGGTCCGGGCCGTCGTGGCCCTCCGCGATCGGCGCGAGCGCGAGCGGCGCGGGCTCACGATCGTGGACGGCGTGCGCGAGATCCGGCGAGCGCTCGACGCCGGCGTCGACGTCAGTGAGGCGTTCGTGTGCGAGCCGCTGCTGGCCGGCCCGGACGCCCGAGCCGCCCTCGACGTCCTGGTTGCCCGCGGGATCGTGCCGGTCACCACGAACGCGACGGTGTTCGAGAAGCTGGCCTTCGGTGGGCGATCCGAGGGGCTCGTCGCAGTCGTCCGGATCCCGGACCTCTCGCTCGATCGGCTAGCGCTCCCGGCGGACGCCCTCGTGCTGGTCGTCGAGGGCGTGGAGAAGCCGGGCAACGTCGGCGCGGCCCTTCGGTCGGCCGATGGCGCCGGGGCCGACGCCCTCATCGCGGCCTCGCCGCGGACCGACCTGTTTAACCCCAATGCCATCCGGGCCAGTGCCGGGACGGTGTTCAGCGTGCCCCTGGCCGCGGCCGCATCGGAGATCGTCCGGAACTCGCTTCGGGAGCGGGGGCTTCGGGTCGTCGCCGGGCGGGTCGATGCGGCGCGGCCGTACACGGACGCCGACCTGCGCGGACCGCTGGCGATCGTCGTCGGGGCCGAGGCGACCGGCCTTGGCGACGTCTGGACCGGCCCGGATGTCGAGCCGGTCGCCATCCCGATGCACGGCGTCGCCGACAGCCTGAACCTGTCGGTCAGCGCGGCGGTGTTGCTCTTCGAGGCTCGACGGCAACGCTTGCGTCATGCCGGAGGGGCAGACTGAGGGCATGGATCCCTACGACTTCGTCATCATCGGCGCCGGTCCGGCCGGCGAGGCGGCCGCGTACAAGGCGCGCGAGCTCGGTGCCTCCGTCGCGATCGTCGATCGGCGCTGGTTCGGCGGCAGTTGTCCCCACATCGGGTGCATCCCGTCCAAGTCGCTGCTCCACGGTGCCGCCCGACATGCCGAGAACCCCGAGACGTACCCGTGGTCGCGGGCGTCGTCGCGACGCGACTACATGGTCAACCGGCCGACCGATGCGGACGAGCCCGATGACACGAGCCACGTCCGGGCGCTCGAGGCGGCCGACGTCGTCGTCTACCGCGGGAGCGCGCGGATCGTCGGCCGGGGGCGCGTCGCGGTCAGCCACGACGATGCGACGCACGACGTGCCGGGGGTGAACGTCGTCGTCGCGGTCGGGTCCGGATCCAAGATCCCGCCGCTCGAGGGCATCGCCTCCATCCCGCTGTGGACGAATCGCGAGGCGACGCTCGCCCGCGAGCTGCCGGCCAGCCTGCTCGTCCTGGGCGGCGGGCCGACCGGTTGCGAGCTGGCCCAGGTCTACGCCCGCTTCGAGGTCCCCACGACGATCGTCCAGTCAGGCCCGCGCCTGGCCCCGACCGACCATCCGCGCAACTCCGAGGCGATCAGGGCGGCCCTGCTCGCGGACGGGGTCACGGTGAGACTCGGCGTGCGAGCGCTTCGGGCGCACGCAACGGCGGGACCGGATGGCCAGCACGTCGTCGATCTCGACGACGGTTCGACGGCCCAGGGCCACGTCATCCTCGTGGCGGTCGGCCGGGAGTTCCCACTCGGCGATCTCGGGCTCGAGCACTACGGCCTCGATCCGGCGGCCCGGCTCCCGTTCCCGCGCGACGGCCGGCTGCGGATCGACGACGGGCTGTACGCGATCGGCGACCCGGCTGGCCCGGAGCTGCACACCCACCAGGCCCACTACCAGGGCGAGCTCGCCGTGCGGATGGCTCTGGGGGAAGCGGTCCAGCCGGACTATCGCGCCCTGCCGCGAGCGACCTACACCGATCCCGAAGCCGCCTCGGTCGGCCAGTCCCTGGGCGAGGCGCTCGATACTGGCCACGATGCCTTCGAGCTGGTGGCGGATTTCCCGAGGACCTCCAAGGGCTACTCGGTCGAGGCGAGCATCGGGCACGTGACGATCGTCGTCGATCGCGCGACGCGCCAGCTCATCGGTGCCGCGATGGCCTGTCCCGATGCTTCCGCGGCCATCCACGAATGCGTCGTCGCGATCAAGGCGCGGATCCCCGTCGACGTCCTCGCGGACACGATCCACGCGTTCCCCTCGACGTCGCGCATCTTCAACGGCCTGTTCAACGACGCGCTGCGTGAGCTCGACCGCCCCGGCAGCGTGGTGCCGCCGTGACGCCGCCGACCTAGCGTTCGAACACGACCTCGCCGTCCATCAGGACCATCGTCGGTCGTGCGCTGGCCAGCGCCCCGCCGGGCTCGACCGGATCGTCGACGACCGACGCGTCGAGGACGACCACGTCCGCGCGGTGCCCGGGCACGAGCCGTCCGCGGTCGAGTTCGCGCGCGGAAAGCGCCGGATCCAGGCATGCCGCCCGCAACGCGCGCTCCAGGGACAAGGCCTCCTCCGGCCCGAACGGCGGGGTGCCGGCCGGCCAACGGGGATCCTCGCGCCGGACCGCCAGCGCGATGCCGGGCCAGGGATCGATCGGTTCGATCGGTGCATCGGTCCCGAAGGCGACGACGGCGCCGGTCCGGGCGAGCGACGCCCAGGCGTAGCCGTTCGACTCGGCACGATCACCCCACAGCCGGCGGGCCACGATCGCGTCCGACCCGACATGGACCGGCTGGACGCTGGCCGCGATCCCACCACTCGCGAACCGGCCGAGGTCGGCGGGATCGACCAGCTGGACGTGCTCGAGCCGCGGCATCAGCGGGACGTCGCGCGCGGTCGGTCCGAGGACGTCGAGGGCCGCCCGGACCGCCGCGTCCCCGATGGCGTGGATCTGGGTCGCGATGCCGGCCGCCGCGGCCCGCGTGGTGGACTCCGCGAGCTCGTCGGGCGGCGTGACCCACAACCCGCGACGGCGCTCGGGTGGCACGCCGCCGACCGCGTCCGGCTCGATGTCCGCGAGGAGCCTCGCTGTTCGCGAGCCCATCGACCCGTCCGCGAAGCACTTCTGCCAGCCGATCCGGGCACGGCCGTCGGGGTTCGCCCCGAGCGGCGCCCCGCTGCGCAGATCGCGCGCGATGGCGGTGTCCAGCGCGTCGTCGCGCAGGCTCGCATGCAACCGCACGGGCAGCTGCCCGGTCTCGGCCAGGTGGGCGAATGCCGGGTACGGGAACGCCAGGTCGGGGTCGGGCGCCAGGCTGCCCGGATCGTGGCAGGCGACCAGGCCTAGCGAGACCATCTCGTTCGCGACGGTGACGATCGCGGCTTCGAGATCGGCCTGCTCCGGCGCCTGCAGGTGCACCGTCGCGAGGCGGCTGGCGGACTCGTACAGGACGCCGTCGGGCGACCCGTCGGTCCCCCGGCCGATGACGCCGCCGGGGGGATCCGGGGTCTCGGCGGTGATGCCGGCGTGCGCGAGTGCGGCGTGACTGGCCAGGAGGGCGTGATGATCGTGCGCCCAGAGCAGGATCCGGCGCCCGGGCGCCACGCGTTGCAGATCGTCGGCGGTCGGCCAGCGACCCCAGCGGTCCGCATCCCACCCGTGCCCATCCAGCCATGCGTCGCGGTCGGCCGTCGCGGCATGCGCGGCAGCCACCGCGGCCATGCCGCCTTCGATCGTCGCCGCCGTCGAGAGGTCGATCTGCGTCAGCGCCCGGGCCGCCTGGGCGAGATGGAGGTGCGCGTCGGTCAGGCCGGGGATCGCCACCTCATCGGGGGCGAGGGCGATCCGTCGGGTGAACGGGTCGGCCCGTGTCTCGAGCTCCACTTCCGAGCCGGCGAATGCCACCCGACCATCGCGGATCCCGACCGCCTCGACCCACCCGAAGCCGGCCCGTCCCGCCAGCGTCGCGATCCGGCCGGTGACGAGGGCGTCGAGCGGCATCGCCGACGTCTACGCGCGATCCGCGGGGTCGGATGGGCCGGCGGGAACGGGTCCCTCATCGTCGGCGGGTTCGGTCGCGAGGCTGGTGCCGGCCGGCTCCTCTCGCTCGTGCCAGGTCGGTGTGTCGGCCCCGAGCGCCGCCGCGATCGGATCGACCGTGTTCGGATCGGCCGCGTTGTGACCCTCGGATTCGAGCAGCGGCCCGCGCACCAGAACGGACGCGATGCCGCTGACGAGCACGATGAGCGCCACCGCCACCAGCACCAGCGTGGTCCCGATGAGGTCCGAGATCGGGCCGACGATGATGATCGGCAGGAAGCTCGCGACGGATACGAGCATGTTGAGGATGCCGAACACCCGACCTCGGACGTCCTCGGGGAGGTCCTCCTGGAGCTGGGTCTGCGACGGGATCGCGACGAAGGCATAGGCGATCCCAGCCGCCAGCGCGATGACCACGTTGACCGTCAAGAGCGAGGTGATCCCCGAGAGATCCAGCCCGCCCGGCGCGTCCGCCCGCTGGAGGAGCCGGCTGATGGGACCCGAGACCGACAGCAAGCCGAGGAGTACGCCCAGGGCGATGAGGCCACCCTCGATGACCCGCCGACGCGGCAGGTACTTTCCATACTGGTTCAGCAAGAGGATCCCGGTCACGATCCCGAAGCCCATGGGCAGCACCACGACGGCGAAGTCCTTCGCCGCGAGACCCAGCGTCTGCCGGGCGAAGTCCGGCCCGAGCACGCCCAGGACGCCGACGAGGGACGCGGTGATGCCGAGATAAAGCAGCGACCACCCGACCGATCGGTGCGATCGAACGAACTCGATCCCCTCCCGAAGCTGGGCGATCGTCGAACCCATCGCGTGCTCGGCATCGACCACGCCCAGGCCGTGCACGTCCTGGTCGGTCGGCGGGGGCGCCGACGGGAGCGTGAAGCAGAAGATGGCCGCGAGGAAGTACAGCGCGCTCACGACGAGGATCACGGCCTCGGGCGACGCGATGTTCACGACCAGCGGCCCCAGCAGGGCGAATCCGAGGGCGAACGCGGCGTTGAGCGTGATGGTGAAGATCCCGTTCGCCGCCAGGAGCTGCTCTCGGGGGACGACGCTCGGGATCATCGCCGCCTCCGCCGGCGCGAAGAAGACCGTCACCGTCGAGATGAACACGTTCAGGATGAGGATGAGGGCCAGGTTGGCCCCGGCGAGATACAGCGCGACGAAGGCGGCGCCGCGCAAGAGGTTCGTCGCGATGAGGATCGTCCGTCGATCGATCCGGTCGACATAGACTCCGGCCACCGCCGAGAAGAGCACGGCCGGGACCAGGAACGTGAGGATGAGGAAGCTGACCGCGGTCTTCGAGCCGGTCGAGTCGACGACGATGACCGTCAACCCGTAGAGCACCATGTTGCCGCCGACCTGGGTCGCGGCCTGCGAAAGCCACAGCCGCAAGAACCCGCCGTTGCGGAAGACCGCGAGCGCGCTGGTCTGGCCCGGTGCCGCTGCCTCCGCGGTCACGCGCTCGGGGCCGTTCCGGGCGGTGTGAGAGCGGCGCTGAGGCCCGGATCGCCGCGTTCGATGAACGCGTCGAGGCGTTGCTCCAGACGGCGTCGATCGAGTAGGACGTGCCGGCCGCAGCCCTGACAGCGCAGGCCGATGTCCGCGCCGAGCCGGTCCACCAGCCAGGTGTCCGCGCCACACGGATGGGCGCGCCGGAGACGGACGACGTCGCCCACGAACAACGGAAGGACTTCTGAGTCGTGCATCGGGCCGGTCAGGGTATCAAAGCCGTGGGTGACCGTGGACCGGGACCAGCGACCGGTCCGTGGCGGGCAATTCGAGCCGCTCGACCGGGGTCACGGTGACCACCACGTCGGGTTGCGTGGCGGCCAGCTGCGCGATGACGCCGCCCGATCGGGTCAGGGAGCCGGTGAGCTGCTCCGATGCCCCGATCACTTCGAGCGTGAACGTGTCGGGCAGGACCGCCCCGTCGAGACTCGCGTCGCCGGGTGGCCCGACCGCCACGACCCCCGGGACCAGACGGACCCCGTCCGCGGCGATCGCCTCCGCGCCGGCGTCGCGCAATTCATTGATCAGATCCTCCATGCCGGGGCCGTCGATGGGCCCGCTGACCGTGATGGACACGCCGGGGCCGGTGACCGGATCGAGCCCGGCGTAGGCCCGCACCCGTCGAAGGTCGGTGCGGATCTCGTCGATCGAGGCCTCGCCGCGATCCTGGTTCGACGTCAGCGTCGCCAGCTCGCGCTCGAGCGAGGCGATCTCGCGACGCAGCTGGTCGTTCCGCTGGTTGACGCTCGCGACGAAGACCGTGAGGTCCTGCGTGTCCAGGGCCGCCAGCCCGGCGCCGCCGGCCTGCGCGCGCAGCTGCACGACGACCAGGATGCCGAGCACGAAGGCCACGGCCGCGATGGTCAGCTGGTTGCGTCGGACGTGCATCGCGGTCAGCCCGGCGGGCTCGCGCCCGGGCCGGGCGCGGTGGTCGGCGCCGGCGTGGCGACCGGACGGGAGTAGCGCAGCGAGACCGTTCCCGCGAACGCCGGCACGTCGACCGTGGTCGGCTCCGCGAACGAGATCCGGATGCCGTAGGCCTCGGCCCTCGCCCGGACGAAGTCGATGAACCCGGGTGCGGTCGCGAGGCGGTCGTAGATGTCGTCCGGCCCGAGCGCCGTGATCTGGTACGGCGGCGCGAGGTAGGCGGCGTTGACCAGCACGGATGTGCCGATGTCGATGACCGACGT
Source organism: uncultured Chloroflexia bacterium (assembly GCA_963776545.1). GTDB lineage: Bacteria > Chloroflexota > Limnocylindria > Limnocylindrales > CSP1-4 > SPCO01. The sequence goes on from CAVZND010000008.1 coordinate 220,901, forward strand.
CGTCGGCGTGATCCGCTCGCCGTTGACCGCGATGGCCTCGGCGCCGGCCAGCCACAGCTCCTCGACCATGGCGCGGATGTCGCGGGCCCCGACGAGGTAGTCGTCTTCGCTCGCCTCGCCCGAGACCGACTGCACGGAGTCCTCGAGCTGCAGGACGATGCCCGTGCCTGACAACGGGATGAGGCCGGCGGCGATGCGCGCCTGCTCCAGCTCATCGTTGAGTTCGCGGACGAGCTCGGCCGACCCTTCGCCGGCGCCCTCGATCTGGCCGATCTGCGCCCGAAGCGCAAGCAGCTGGTCCTTGAGCTCGTCCTGCTGTGCCTGCAGCCCGTTCGCGGTCTCGAGCAACGGCGTCCGCTCCTGGGTCGTGTACCGGATGCGGGGCCCTTCGGAGCCGAGCTGGGCGGCGATGAGGAAGCCGAGGCCGAGCAGGGCGGCCCCCAGAGTCAGCTGCCACGTCGGGATCGCCCGGATGCGGCCACGAATCGTCACGCGGTCGCGTCCTGCCGCCGCCGGTTCGCATACCAGGCGAGGCCGATCACCACGATGGCGAGGATCGCGAACCCGAGGACGACCATCGCGACCAGCCCGTCGTCACCCGACGAGACGGGAGCGCGCGGGGCGCCGACCCAGCCCGACGGCAACGGACCGAGCGGAGCCGGCCGAGGTCCGAAGCGGACCGGGGTCGTGGCGCCCAGATCGGCCAGCCAGGCCGCGTTGAACGCCTCGACGTCTTGTCCGATCGCCGCCTGGAACGCCTCGTCGTCCGTCTTGCCGTCCGCGTACGAGCCGATCAGCTCGACGAGCGCATCCTGGCCGTGGGTCCGGATGAAGAAATCGATCGCCGAGGCGCTCTCGGCATAGGCCAGCCGGAAGCCATCGCCGCTCGTCGGGAACTGCCCGGACAGGCCCGGCAGCGGTGTCAGCGAATCGTCCCGGGTCGCGGCCTCCACGGCGCTCCGATCGCTCGCGCTGTAGCCCTCGCTCTGGTAGACCGCCAGTCCTTCGTTCAGCCACCGCGGTGGGAAGTGGTATGGATTGTCCACGGCCGTGTCGAACACGAGGTGCGTCAACTCGTGCGGGATCACGATGTCGACCCAGGCGTCGTCGATCTCGGATGGCGGGATGAGGGCGAACATGGTCCGGATCTCGGCGTTGGCCTGACCGCCGACGTTCTCCCGCGTGCCCGGACCCAGGGCGTCGTAGAACGCGGTCTGGTCCGCGTAGATGAAGAAGTCGACCGGCTCGTCCTCGTGGACACCGAGCAGCTTCGCCGCCGCGTCGACGCCGTCCTCGCCGATCGCCAGCGCCCGCTGCCCGAAGGCGTCGCCACCCTCGTACCAGTGGACTCGCACGATGTCGCCCGACGCGGTCTTCCAATCGAAGCGGGTGTCGGCGTAGACGAGGTTCGCCGCGGGGCCCACCGCGACCTCGGGCGCGGCAGCCGCGCCGCCGTCCCCTGCCGCCACGATCCGCCAGTTGGCCCTGATCGGGGTATTCGGAAGGATGTGGCCGTCGTCGTCGGCCGACAGGGTGTAGCGCAGGTCGAGGGTGCCCGCCGCCGCCGGTCCGGACACGGGGATCACCGCTGGACCCGGAGCGTCGGCGTAGGTCACGAGCAGTTCGACGCGCTCCACTGCGCGGTCCGCCTTGGCCGGCTGGCTGAAAACGACATCGTTCCCGAACGTACCGCTCGCCGTCGGCGTCCCGAAGTCGACGAACGTGGCGCCGGCGGCCGGGGCCGCCAGGGCCATCGCGAGCAGCGCGCCAGCCACGAACGCGAGCGGGCCGCGGCGCATCAGTCCGCCCATGCCAGGCCGGCCATCCGCATGATCCCGAGCCCGCCCTGCCCGGCGCCGAGCAGGCCCGTGCGGGACAACGCCCAGCCCGTGCCGTAGGCCACCGGCACGACGGGCACGTCCCGCTGGACGACCGCCTCCGCTGCGTCGTAAGCGGCCGCTGCCGCGGTGGCGTCATCGGAAGCCGCAGCGGCCGCGATCGCCGCGTCGAACTCAGGGGACGTCCAGCTGCCGTAGTCGTTCGTGGAATCGCTCGCGAGCAGCACGCCCAGGAAGTCGTTGCGGCCGGGGTAGTCGGCGATCCAGCTGAGCGCCCAGATCGCAGGCGGGTCGGTTTCGAGCCGGTCGAAGTAGTCCTCGAAGTCCATCGTCTCGGTCGCGAGCTCGATGCCGAGCTCCCGCCGGACCTCGTCGACGATGGCCGCATCGAACGTGCCGCCGCTCGTCTGCATCGTGACGGACGGGAAGCCGGCGCCGCCCGGGAAGCCGGCTTCGGTGAGCAATGCCCGCGCCGCCACGGGATCGTAGGTCGGGAGGAAGTCGCGATCGGAGCGGCCGGGGACGCCGGGCGGCACCATCGAGTTGGCGGCGACGGCCTCGCCCTCGTACGAACCGAGTCGTGCGATCCGGCGCCAGTCGACGGCCTTGCCGAATGCCTGACGCACCCGCACGTCATCGAATGGCGCCCGGGTCGTATCGAACCCGTAGTACTCCACCGACATCGTCGGGACCTCGCGCAACTGTGGCCCGAGCTTCGGGTCGTAGGCGATCCACGAGGCATCGACCGAGGAGATCGGGGCGTAGTCGAGGTCGCCTTCCTCGAACACCTCGACCTCGCTGCGGCCACCGAGGTCGCCGACGAGGTCGAGCGTGCCGATGGCTGGTCGCCCGGCCCAGTAGCGGTCGTTCGCCCGGAGCGTCAGGTCCGCGCCGGACCCGCCGACCGCTGTGTAGCCGCCACTGGCGACGAAGTCCAGGCCTGGCTCGAAGGCGCTGGGCCCGCCAGGGTTCGGCGGCACGATCCCGAACGAGGCGCCCGCGACGATGTCCGGGAAGTCCGACGCCGGGCGTGCCAGGGTCACCGTCACGTCGCCGGTGTCGTCGTCGGCGGCAAGACCCACGGCCGACGCATCGCCCGTGCCGGCCATGTAGGCGCTCGCACCAGCGACGGCAAACATGAGCGACGCGAGCGGCGACGGCGCCGCCGGATCGATGAGCCGCAGCCAACTCCGGACCACGTCGCTCGGGCGCAACGGCGTGCCGTCCGAGAACGTGAGTCCCGGCCGCAGGTGGAAGACGACGCGGGTGCCGGCGTCCTCCACGCGCCACGAGTCGGCCAGGGCCGGCTGCAGGTGCAGCTCCGAGTCGAACGTGGTGAGCGTCTCGAACAGCTGGGCCGAGATCGACGCGCTCGTCACGTCGCCCTGGGCGGCTGGATCCAGGGTGGAGGCGGTGCCGGTGAAGATCCGGGCATCGTCGCGAGCCGCCCGCGCACCACCGACCGTCGTGATCGCGCCACCCACCAGCGACAGCGAGACGATGAGGCCGAACGCGACGGCGCGGTTCGAGGGGCGGCGCATCGGCGGGAGTATACGGGCGCCCGGCCTGATGCCCCTCCGGCACACGGATCGCGAGCGCCAGCCCCTCGCGCCGGCCCTCGCCGAGGGGCGCGTAGCATGGCCACGTGACCCTGCGATTGCGCGACACCCTGAGCCGCTCGGTCCGGCCGGTCGAACCGATCGAGCCCGGGCGGGTGCGCATGTACACCTGCGGCCCGACCGTCTACCGGTACGCCCATGTCGGGAACCTGCGGAGCTACCTCCTGGCCGACCTCATCCGCCGAACGTTGCTGTACCACGGCATCGCCGTCTTCCACGTGAAGAACATCACCGACGTCGGACACCTCCGCGACGAGCGATTCGACCGCGGCGAGGACCGGATGCTCGTGTCGGCCGGACTCGAGGAGAAGACGCCCGCCGAGATCGCCGCGGCCTACGAGGCGGCCTTCCACGCCGACGAGGCAGCCGTGAACATCCTGCCGGCCCACGTCTTTCCGCGCGCCACCGAGCACATCCCCGAGATGGTCGCGCTCGCCGAGCGGCTCCAGGACGCCGGGTACGCCTACGCGTCGGCGGCGGGCAACGTGTACTACGCCGTGGGCTCATTCGACGGCTATGGCCGGCTGTCGGGCAACTCGCTCGACGAGTTGCGGGCCGGGCATCGCGGCGAGGTCGAGCCCGACAAGCGCGACCCGGCGGACTTCGCGCTCTGGAAGGCGGCCGGCGAGGGTCGCATCCTGAAATGGCCGACGGCACGCTGGGGTGAGGGCTACCCGGGCTGGCACCTCGAGTGCTCGGCGATGGCGATGCGCTACCTGGGCGATCGATTCGACATCCACACCGGCGGCATCGACAACGTCTTCCCCCACCACGAGGACGAGATCGCGCAGTCCGCCCCGCTCGTCGGCGGACCGCCGGCGAACCACTGGGTCCACGGTGAGTTCCTGCTCATGTCCGGGCGGAAGATGGCGAAGTCCGCCGGCAACTTCCAGCGCGTGACGGAGCTCGCCGACCAGGGCATCGATCCGCTCGCCCTGCGCTATCTGGCGATGACGTCGCGCTATAGCCACAAGCTCGACTACTCCGACGCCTCGATCCGCGGGGCGGCGTCCGCGCTCGCGTCGCTGCGGGCGCGGCTGCGCGGTCTCGGGCCCGCGCCGGCAGCCGGTCCGTGGGCCGCGCCCGTGCCCCTGCTGGCCGGCGCCGCCGGCGATCGGCCGGAGGGCGTCGTCGAGGATGTCGCCGGGCACGGCGGCGGGGGTGTCATGGCCCCGAGCGATCACGCCCATGCCCCGGTCGCGCCGCTGTCCGACGGCGGGCTCTCGTTCCACGCCCGGTTCGTCGCCGCGATCGATGACGACCTCGACATGTCGAGCGCGCTCGTCGTCGTCCGCGAGATCCTGCGCGCCGACCTGGCCGCCGACGAGCGGCGCTGGCTGGTGCTCGATGCGGACGCCGTCCTCGGCCTGGGGCTCCACAAGGTCTGGACCGACGAGACCGCGAGCGCCCGGGCCGGCGAACCGATCCCGGACGACGTCGCGACCCTGGTGGCCGCCCGCACCGAGGCGCGTTCGGCCAGGGACTTCGCGCGGGCCGACGCCCTGCGGACGGAGATCGAGACCGCCGGCTGGACCGTGACGGACGGCCCGACCGGATCGACCGTCAGTCGCGCCGCGTCAGCAGGTCCCGGCGCGACCCGAACCGGTCGATGATCCGGTAGAAGTTCCGCTTCGACTGGCGATCGCGGTCCTCGTCGGACAGGCTCGTCCAGCCGCGGTGCTCGTGGCGGACGAGCGGCAGGCCGTCGACGGCGACCGCGCGTCGCGGTGACCTGCCCTCCCCCTCGTCGCGCAGCACCAGGCTCCACCAGATGTCGAGATTGCGGTAGAAGCGGAACCGTTCGTCGAGGGGACCACGGTCGGCGAAGTCCTCGCGCCGGAACGCCAGGAGATAGCCGCCGATGGCATCTGCATCGCCTGGCGGTGCATCCTCGAACTTGCGCAGGTCACCGGTGACGAGGCCCCATGGCCCCGCCACGCCGACCGTCGGATCCGCGAGCACCTCCGCGAGCGGCGTCACGACGTCGCCCTGCGGCTCGACGCTCGTGTCCAGGAGGACGACGAGCGGTCCGCTCGCGCGTCGGATCCCGGCGTTGAGCGCCGCGGCGTGGCCGATCCGCTCACTCGTCCAGACGATCTCCGGCGGCGGGCCGGGCATCGTCCCCTCGAGCGCGTCGAGCGCCGCCGCCTGGGCATCCGACGGGGCATCGGCGACGACGACCACGGACGTCCCCTCCGGCGATGACTCGCGAAGCCCCGCGAGCGCCCGCTCGAGATCGTCGGGCCAGTCGGTCGCCAGGACGATGACGGTCGCGAGTCCCACCGGCGCGTCATCGAGCCGCGACGGGACGTTCCGGCTCGCGCCGTACCGGACGCGTTCGCCTTCGACCAGGTCCGGCGGTGTCGCCGGCGTCAGCGCGAAATCGGTGCCCCGATCGGCGATCCGCCAGCCCGCCGCCTCGATCGCCGCCCGGAGGCGATCGGCCTCGGCCCAGTCGCGTCGCTCGCGCGCCTGGGCACGAGCGTGGGCCAGGTCCAGGATCTCGTCGGGGACGAAGGCTCGGGTCACCGGGGCAGGATAGTCGGGCGGCAACGGAACTGGCGGCGATACGATGCGTGGCATGACCGCACCAACGACCCACAAGCGGATCAAGAACCAGGGCTGGGAGCTCTTCCTCCTCGGCCTGTCGGTCTTCTCGATCGCCAACGTGTTCATCGCCCTGGTCGCGATCGACCCGGAGATCGTGGAGATCGTTTCGATCGTCGACGTCGTGGCGTGCGCCATCTTCTTTGTCGACTTCCTATACCGCCTCGGCGCCGCGCCGGATCGTCCCGCCTACATGATCCGCTGGGGCTGGCTCGACCTGATCGGCAGCGTGCCCGTGATCGGCTTTCGACTCTTCCGCATCCCCCGAGTGGTCCAGGGATTCCGCTCGCTCGGGGAGGTCGGGCAGTCGCCGGATCGGGAAGCTCCTGCTTCAGGACCGGGCCTCCAGTGCGATCCTCGGCGTCTTCCTGCTGACGATCGTCGTGCTCGAGATCAGCGCCATCTTCATGCTCATGGCCGAGCGCACCGACCCGGCGGCCAATATCAAGACCGGCGGTGACTCCCTCTGGTACGCGATCGTGTCGGTCACGACCGTCGGCTATGGCGATCGCTACCCGGTGACGACGTACGGGCGACTCGTCGGGTCGGTCCTGCTGGTGGTCGGCATCGGCCTGTTCAGCACGTTCACCGGCTTCCTCGCCACGAAACTCGCGCAACGGACGGACGAACAGGCCGGGGAACCACCGCTCATCCACCTGGCCGAAGAGGCTCGCGACATCATCAAGCGTCGGCCCGACCCTCCGGGTTGACCCCGACGATCAGTCCGGGATGCAACGGATGGCGCGGTCCAACGTCCGTTTGGCATGCTGCCGACGATGCGCGTCTCGAGTTCGATCCCCGCCCATCTTCGGTACATCGCCGGCGGAGTGCTTCTTGCCGTCGCTCGTCGCCGGCTGCTCGCTCGTCCCGAACATGGACCACGGGAGCTCCGGGTGCTCGAACGCGGTCGGCATCGGCCCGAGGTCCGGCGACGCCCCGGTCACCCAAGCCGTGAACGCATCGGTCATGCCCGAGCTGGACGGCCTTCCCGCCGACGAGGCGGCAAGCCGGGCCGCCGCGCAGGGCCATACTGTCGTCTTCAACGTGCAGATCGAGGGCTACGGCGAGTGCTGGTGCGTGCCGCCGCCAGAGGGGACGGTCGTCGCGTCATGGTGGAACAGCCACGGCGCCCTGTTCCTGCAGATCGAGGGCGTCGACGAGGGCCACACGCCGGACAACCAGCCGGCTGCCGGTTGGGGCTGCTAGGCCCGTCCGGCGACGCGACTACTTGGTCTTGGGGGCCTTGACCTTGATGGGGCCGCCGAACTTGGTGAAGTCCATGGTCATCGAGCCCGTGACCTTGCCGATCTTCTTGTCCTCGGCGGAGAAGGTGGCCTTGTAGCGGACGGGTGTCCCGTCGGCCTTGACCCAGATGTCGAACTCGTCGTAGTGACCGGAGATGCCGAGTCCCGTTTCGTACGGCAGTTGATGCAGGGCCCGGAAGTGCTGCAGGTCTTCCTTGCCGACCCGCTCCTCCCCCATGTACCGGAGGTCGTTCGGGTCCGAGATGATCCGCACCGCGTCGACCATCTCCTCGAGGTCGGCCTTCAGATCGCCCTTGATCGCTGAGCGCTTGCCCTTGACCCACACGCCGCTCTGGTTGACGTAGGCGTTCTTGCCGATAAGCCTGAGCCGCAAGTCGATCTTCTGGCCGATCGCGGTCGCCGCGATGTCCAGCCCGAAGTCGTCGCCGGCGAAGTCAGCCGACATCGTCGCGAAGATCTTCTCGGACTGGCCCCCCATGTCGTGCGTCGCGGTGGAAACCTGCTCGACATGGGCGAAGAACGGATCCTTGTGCAGCGCCGCGACGGTGGCCTTCGCGACCTTGATGCCGGCGGCCGTGTCGATCGATGGCGCCGCCTTGGCCGGGGCGACCGACTTCGTCGTGGCTCCGGACGGAGCGGCGGCTCCGGTGCAGCCGGCCAGCAACGCGGACGCGAGCAGGACGCCGCAGAAGCGGGCGAGGGCGCGGGCATCGGAGCGGCGGTATGCGGGCATCCTGCCCTCCATCTCCTGGGGCCCGTGCGGACCTCGTGCAGGACGACCATGCCCGACGCCGGGCGACTGTGCTACAAGCCGTCATACCCGGCCCCGCCGAACCAAAGTCCCACTCGGGCGGCGTGCAGTGACCAGCGCCCCGGACCTCGAAGGCTTCGGCCTGCCCAAATCGTGACGATGGACTCTGGCGGCCGCGCTCGTCTTCGAGGTGTCATTGCCCCGCGATGGAGGTGCGGCAATGACCATGACGGTCGTCACGACCAACCACGGCCGACTCCGCGGCTGTCTCGTCGGGGGCGCGTACGTCTTCAAGGGTGTCCCCTACGCGGCGCCGCCATTCGGCGCAGATCGGCTGCAGCCGCCTCGCCCCGCGGAGCCCTGGAGCGGGATCCGCGACGCGCTTTCGTTCGGTGCCGAGCCACCGCAACTCCGTCCGCCCGCCGACCACCCCGCCGCCGGCATGGTCTGGGATCCTGCCGAGTCGGGGACGGACTGCCTCAATCTCAACATCTGGACGCCGGATCCGGCCGCGAGCGGCCTGCCGGTGATGGTCTGGATCCCGGGCGGGATGTTCGAGGTCGGGACCGGAGCGTCCTACGACGGCAGCCGTTTCGCGCGCGACGGCGTCGTCTGCGTCACGATCAACTACCGGGTCGGCCCGGAAGGCTTCCTGTACCTGAGCGACGGCCACGCGAACCTCGGCCTGCGCGATCAGGTCGCCGCCCTCGAGTGGGTGCGCGACAACATCGCCGCGTTCGGCGGCGATCCGGCGAACGTCACGGTCTTCGGCGAGTCGGCCGGCGCGATGAGCATCGGCACGCTCCTGGCCATGCCCATCGCCGAGGGGCTGTTCCGGCGAGCCATCACCCAGAGCGGGGCGGCGGATCGGGTGCTCCCGGCCGCGACCGCGCTGCGGATCGGCCAGTACCTGGCCGACAAGCTGCACGTCGAGCCATGCCGGGACGCGATGGCCACGGTGCCGCCAGCCCGGCTGCTCGCGGCGGCAGCGGAACTCAAGGGTGACGTGCTGGCCTATCCGGACCCGGCCCAGTGGGGCCTCGACGTCATCGCCAGCGCGCTGCCCTGGCAGCCGGTGGTCGACGGGGACGTCCTTCCGTGGCGACCTATCGACGGGATCGCCGGCGGAGCCGGCTCGGGCGTGGACGTCATGGCCGGTTCGAACACCGACGACTGGCGGTTGTTCGCGGCCGTCAATGGCTCGCTCGAACGCGTCACCGACGAGACCCTGTCCGGTCCGGTGATCGACAACGGGTTCGAGACGACCTCCGCCTACGGGTTGTCGGACGATGACGTGGCCGCCTATCGCGCGGCCTACCCGGGCGACACCCCGGGCGAGCTGCTGGCGGCCGTCGAGACCGACTGGTGGTGCCGGATGCCGGCCCTGCGCCTGGCGGACGCTCATGCGTCGACCCTGGCGGCCACGTATATGTACGAGTTCGCCTGGCCCTCGCCCGCGTTCGGCGGACGGTTCGGCGCCTGCCACGCCCTCGAGATCCCGTTCGTCTTCGACACGCTCGATCTCGGGCCCGCGCAGATGCAGGGCGCGCTGCTCGGGACCGACCCGCCGGAGGCGCTGGCCCACGCGATGCATCGGGCTTGGGTCGGCTTCGCCGCCACGGGCGACCCGGGCTGGCCGAAGTACGAGCCCGAGCGGCGGGCGACGATGCGCTTCGACGTGATCTCCCGGATCGTCGACGATCCTCGCGCCTTCGAGCGGGCGCTGTGGAACGGACGGCATTGACCGGGCACAAGTCCGCGTTCCGGCGCCTGAGCGCATACGACCAGCACTGCCTCAGGGTCGAGACGCCGGCGAGGCCGCTCCAGGTCGGCATCCTCGCCATGCTCGACGGTCGCTCACTGTTCGATAGCGGAGGGCGACTCCGCCTCGATGACATCCGTCGGGAGATCGATGGGCGAGTCGCCCGGATGCCCGAGTTGCGTCGCGTCGTGTTCCGGCCTGGTCCGCTCGCCGGTGGACCCCTCTGGGTCGATGATCCCGCGTTCCGGATCGACCATCACGTTAACGAGGTCGAGGTACGACCACCCGACGACGAAGCGGCCATGCGGTCGCTCGTTGAACGGCTCATGGCCCGGCCGCTGGAACATGCCCGCCCGTTGTGGCGGATGTGGTTCCTGACCGGCCTTCCGGACCGCCGGATCGGCGTCCTGGTCGTGCTGCACCACGCCCTCGCCGACGGCCTGGCCGCGATGCGCATGGTCCGCTCGCTGCTCGAACCGCCGATGACGGACGAAGGTCCTCTTGTATCGGTAGTCGAGGTCGCATCCGTCCCACCTTTGTGGGGCGAACTTGCGCGCGACAACCTGCGGTCCAAGCTCGCCTCGACGGTGCGGCTGACCAGACCAGACACGTGGCGTCGCATCACCGAGATCGTGCGGTCGTTCTGGCAGACCGGCTCGCTCGCCCGTCACACCAAGAGGAGCTCTCTCAACGCGCCAGTCGGGCCGCGACGCCGCCTGGCGACCGTGAGCCTCCAACTGGCTGCCGCCAAGCGCGTGGCACACATGCGTGGCTGCGGGGTCAACGACGTCGTCCTCACGCTCGTCGCGGGTGGCGTGCGGGCCTTGCTCGATGGCCGCGGAGAGCCGGTCGCGCGCCTGCGGCCACGCGTCGGGATCGCCGTCGCCATGTTCAGTCCCGGCCGTCGACGCGAGGCAGGGAACGACATCGGCAGCCTCATCGTCCCGCTCCCGATCGGCGAGCCCGACCCCGCAGCCCGGTTGCCGCTGATCGCCGTCGAAACGGCACTGGCCAAGCGAACCCAGGTCGCCTCTGCCGAACCGGTCCTCCGGGCGTTGGTGGGGCGCTTCGGCGTGGTTCGACGCGCGATGGAGCACCAGCGGCTCGTCAACCTCGCCGAGACCTACCTGCCCGGGCCGCCCGTGCGTATCGACGTCCTCGGCGCCCCGGTCCTGGACCTCCTGCCGATCGCACCGCTCGCCGGCAATCTGGGCCTCTCGTTCGTGGCGTTGTCGTACGCGGGCTGCCTCACGCTCACCGTTCGAGCGGATGCGGATCAGTTCCCCGATCTCGAGGTGCTGTCGGCTGCGATGGAACGCGACTGGCAGTCACTCGCCAGGTCAGTCGCCCGCTGACGCCGCGTCGAAAAGCTCCCTTCGAGCGCGTCAGGCTCGTCCGAAGGCTGCCTTCACGTGCGGCTGGTAGAGGTACCAGAGCACCACGGCAGCGACGACGCCCGGCACCGCGGTACCGATCATCGTTGCCGCGATCTCAGTCACTATGCGGTCACTCAACAGCGACAATCCCACGCCCACGATGCCGGCGATGATGCAGAGGCTCGCCCAGAGCCTCGCGATCAGCCACGCCCAGTCGCGCCCGCTCCACAGGCCGAACGCCGTGGCGAGCCCGAGAGCGCCGACGGCCACGAGGCCCAGCCCGATGGCAGTCATGATCCCATCGAGCGTCGCCCCGAATCCGAGATCGCCGAGGAAGCCGCCGCCCATCGCGATGTCACCCAGCCCGGCCAGGAGATCCGCCACGCCGGCGACGCCGGCCACGATGGCCATGACCGCTACCCCAGTCGGTCGATCCGTCGTCGACGTCATCTCGGCCTCCCATTACTGACCCGCAATGCAGGCACGCGTCGCCCAGCATCATACGACCCGGTGTACGTGACTTCTGGCACTTGCGGCTGACGACGGACCGCTGAAGAAGAGCTCGGAGATGTACTGCCGGACGAATGCGAGGACGGCCGCGTACGCCCCATCCTCGCGCGTCGGTCTATCGTCTGGCTGCGGCATCCGAGCAGGCGATCTTTCCTGAGACGGGCGCCACTACGATGGCGCCGTCCGGACGGACGCCAGCCGCGAGAACCCCGGCTGACGACTACTCGGTCGCGGCCTTGGTCGTCGCTTCGTCCTTGGTCGTCCCGTTGCCGCCGGTCGTCCCGCGGACCTGGGCGACCTTCTCCCCGACCTGCGCCTGGACATCGGCCACGTTGGCCTGGACCTGGGCGACGTTGGCCTGGACCTGGGCTTGTGCGTCCGCGACGTTCGCCTGGACCTCTTTGCCGAACTGTTCCAGATCGACGCTCTCGACGTTCTTGCGAACGTCCTTGTAGACCTCACGGAGGTCCTGACCAGTCTGGCCGGCATACGCGATCGCGCTGACCACGCCCATCGCGAAGCCGACGATCATCCCGACGATGAACTGCACCGCTTACGCTCCTTCTCCCGGGAGTGCGCCTGCGTGATGGAGATCAACGCTTCGGTATTCCCTATGGGCCGTATACCTTCTCACACTGCGACACATGGTGAGTCGTGACTGGGACCCGTTGCGACGCGAAGAACGCCCTCGGCCGGGCGCAGCATCTCGAGGCCGGCTGAGGCGGCTCCCTGACCCTGGCCGATGACTATCCGTCGGGAAGGTCTGCGAGCTCCTCCTCGATGAGGCGCCGCAGCGCCTCGGCCTCCTCCTCCCAGCCGTCGATCGTGTCCCGGGCGACACCGAACGAGACCCAGGCGGCACCCACCGAGGGTTCCCCCGGCAGGACGAGGAGACTCTCCACGACGTAGTCCTCGCTTGCGCATCGGTCGAGCGCGGTCTTGAGGACCCGCGGCTTGTTCGGCATCCTGATGAGCAGACCCGCCTTGAGCTCAGGCGTCAGGCCTTCGTCCGCCAAGGCGGCCAGCGCCCGGTTGAGGGGATCTTCCTCCTTCGCCGGGTCGTACGGGTGATCGTGCCGCACGAGGACCCGCACGTGCGGCGGGTCGAAGTCCGGGGCGATCGCCTCGATGTTGATGCCAACTTGGGCGAGTGCATTCACGACGCGCCGAATGTTCTCCGCCGTTTCGTCCGGAGACATCTTGACCTGGAGGTGCATGCCAGCTCCCCTTCCATGACGATCAAAATCGAGCCCATCCTACGCGCTCGATGCGGGGCTGGGAAGCGCCTTTTTCGGGCGCGATCGTCGTCGGTTTCCGGTGGGATCGCGCGGCCGTCGTGGTGCGGACGCCGCTCCACGTCGGTGGACACCTCGACGTCGGCCCACCCGCCAGATCAACCTCGGGCGTCACCTCACCGGCTGGCGGGCCCTCTCCAGCTCGAAGACCCGAACCGGGCCGAACCCCTTGAGCTCGACGTCACGACCGGATCCAAAGGAAAAGCCCCGCTGGGAGCCCATCTCGTGGACCAGGTCTGACGTGAGGATGTGGCCAGGGTCACTCGCATCGCAGATCCGACTGGCAAGGTTGACCGTCGAGCCGAACAGGTCATCGTTGTGGTCGACAGGCTCACCGGCGGCGATCCCGATCCGCACGCGGAGTTGGCGCGTCGCTTCGTCGGACGTCCTGGCCTCGAAACCGTCCTGGATCGCGAGCGCACACTCGAGCGCATTGGCGACATCCTCGAACGAAGCCATGATGCCATCGCCGGTGTGTTTCACCTCGCGCCCCCGCCATGCCACGAGCGACCGCCGGATGATCAGGTCGTGTTCGTGGAGCAGGCCCATGAAGACCCGCTCACCGACCTCCTGGAGAAGCGACGTCGACCCCACCAGGTCGGTGAAAAGGATCGTCCGAAATGCCCTGGCGACCTGGCTGTCGTCGACGGGATCGGCCACCTTGCCCAGAAACCGGAGGACGTCGTCTTCGGAGACCGCGATGATCTCGTTGGGAACGAGTCCGTGGCCCTCCCGATGAACCGCCGCCAGGTCCTCCGGTCGCGCCGCTCTGGCGAGACAGAACACCTGACCATGATCGGCATCGAACCAGTACGCGAGGAAGTGGACCGCGTATTTCGACTCCATCTGGACATCTGTCAGATGGGCCTGTGCGACCTCCTCGGCGGTGATGCCGGGGAGGTCGTGGCGATCCATGAACAGGGGCATCCGGTCCCTCCCAGTGGGTGCGCGATTCTACCCAAGGAAGGTGTCGAATCCAGCCCTTCCCGTTCGACCTATGGGTGAGCCGTGGTTGGATCGGTCAAGTGGAGCCGGTCAGGACCGCGCGGGTGTGGCGCCCCCGGACGGACTCGAACCGCCGACGCAGGCCTTAGGACGGCCTCGCTCTGTCCACTGAGCTACGGGGGCGCGGACGCCATCGTACCCCCAGCCGGGAACACCACCCACCGATCGAACGTCAGGGGCACATGGCCGTCGCACCTCCCTGCGGCGGCCTGTTGACGTCAAGGGGCTTCCGCCGGCCCTCGCCTACAATCCCGTTCGAGATGGCCGTCACTCCCCTCCCCGACCTCGTCCTCTACTCACGCCCGGGCTGCGGCCTGTGCGACGAGACGCGGGACCTCCTGACCGCGCTCCTGGCCGAACGGGGTTCTGCGAACCTGACCCGCCCGACCCTGGTGGAGCGCGACATCGAGTCGGATCCGGCGCTCGAGCGCGCCTACTTCGCATCGATTCCGGTCGTCGAGCTCGGTGATCGTCGCCTCGAGCTTGCGACGAGCCTGGCCAAGCTGCGCGGCCTCCTCGCCGACGTGCTCGACGGATGACCCGATGAGCGGCACCGACCTGACGATCCTGGTCGCCCTCGGGGCCGGCGTGATCAGCTTCCTGTCCCCCTGCGTCCTGCCGCTGGTGCCGGCCTACCTCGGGCAGCTCACCGCCATCGCGGTCGCGTCATCGGCGGACGGGCGGACGCCGTCGCGATGGACGGCGATGCGCCACGCCCTGGCGTACGTGGCGGGCTTCGGAGCGGTGTTCACGCTGCTCGGCGTGACCGCCACGTTCCTCGCCGGCCCGCTGGTGGACTACCTCGCCCCGTTGCGCACGATCGGCGGGGTCATCCTGGTCGTGCTGGGCCTGAACCTCGCCGGCATCCTGCGCATCCCGGCGCTCGAACGGACCTGGCGACCGCTTGATGCGGGCGCCGCCGGGTCGCTTGCGACCGCGACAGGCTCGATCTCGCTCGCGAGCCCGGGCACCGACAGCCAGACCACCGCCGATCGCCTTGGCGGGCGACTGGTCAGCTCGCGCGGAGGCTGGCTGGCCTCGTTCGGACTGGGGGCGATCTTCGCGGTCGGCTGGACGCCCTGCATCGGGATCATCCTGGGCGGGATCCTGACGATGGCCGCGACCTCGACGACGATCCTCCAGGGCACGATCCTGCTGGTCGCGTACACGTTGGGACTCGGGCTCCCGTTCCTCGCGATCGCCCTCGTCTACGACCGGGCACCCGGCCTGATCCGGCCGCTGATCCGCCACGGGCGGGTCGTGTCCCTGATCGGCGGCCTGCTCGTGGCCTTCATCGGCGTCGCGATGATCTTCGACTGGCTGGCGCTGATGCCCCGCTGGTTCAACTTCAACACGGCCATCTAGCTTGACCGAGCGACCGGGGTTCACCCACAAGCGAGAACGCCATGGGCTCGTCGGGCCGTTCAGCGGCCGGCAGCTGCTGGCCGCGTTCGTGGCCATCGTCCTCGCGATCGTCGTGCTCGTCGGCATCACGACCCCGCTCGGCACGACGGGCGTGACTCCCCTCACGGACCCACGAGCGACCCCGTTCCTGATCGGGCAGCCTACCGAGGGGCTCCAGCCGGGCAGCCTCGCGCCCGAGCTGGCCGTCGCGCTCGATGACGGCGGCACGTTCCAGCTCACCGATCTCGACGGGAAACCGATCCGACTCGCTGACATGCGCGGCAAGGTCGTCTGGCTCAACTTCTGGGCGAGCTGGTGCCCGCCGTGCCAGCACGAGACGCCCATCCTGCGCACGCTGTCCGAGCGCTATCGCGACCGCGGGCTCGAGGTCGTCGGGATCAGCGTCCAGGAGACGACACCGGCCGACATCGCCGCCTATGCCGACCGCTATCAGCTGCCTTATACGATCGGCTTCGACGCATCGGGCCACGTCTTCCACGAGTACAAGGTCTACGCCCTGCCGACCCAGTTCTTCATCGACCCGCAAGGCGTCATCCGGCAGGTCGTGAACGGGCCGGTGGACGAGGCCGGCGCGGCGGCCCTGATCGAATCCATGCTGCCGCCCGCGGCGAGTCCCACCCAGTAGGACGGGGTCCGGCGACGTCGAGCCCGCGGACGCCCGGTCGTCGTGCCGATGAGGCGCTCACTGACGAGCGCCGCCACGAAGCGAGGAGCCCGACCGATGCAATTCATCCTGATGACCTACCAGGCGCCAGATCACGTCGACGCCTGGGAGCGCAGCACGACGGCCGAGAAACAGCTCGAGATCGATCGGGTGATCGCCTGGTTCCGCGAGCATGGGACCGCCGGTCGGATCGTCGGCGGCGAGGAACTGGGCTGGCCCCGCGCCGCCAAGACGGTCCGCCGTTCGGGCGTGACCGACGGGCCCTTCCTCGAGACCAAGGAGCTACTCGGCGGGTTCATCGTGCTCGAGGTGCCCGACGAGGCCATCGCGCTGGAGATCGCAGCGGGTTGGCCGGGCCTGGACTGGCCGGGCGACGCGGTCGAGGTCAGGGCCGTCGGCGATTCCACGGCCGAGGGAACGCCAGGCGGCTGAGTTCAGCTCGAAGGCGTGAGCTCGATCGTCGCCGTGACGAGCGCCCCTGGGGCAACGTCGACCTCCACGGATCCCGGCTCGAAGCCTGGGGCCTGGGCGGTCAGCCGCCACGGCCCAGGCAGCAGATCGTCGTCGCGGAACCGGCCCTTCGAGTCGGTCTGGAGTCCGAGCGAGTCAAGTGGGATGTCGGCGAAGAGCGGCGTATGACTGATGCCGGCGTCGACAGCTCGGCCCCGACGATCCGTGACACGGAGATCGATCGTCCCGCGTGGTTTGAGGTAGGCGCCGGTCGGGTCGATGACCTCCACTTCGACCGACGGCCCGTACCGCATGCCCATGACATCGTCGGCATCGATTCGCTCGGTCGAGAGGCCGACATGCACCATCCCTTCCTCCTCGCGGAGGGCGCTCGTGACCACGAAGATCCCGAGATCGCGCAGCGGTTCGGTGTCCGCCGCGATCCGGTCGAAGAGCGCCTCTGGGGTGCCAGGGGTCTCCATCGGGAGACTGGGCGATGGACTGGAAGGTGCGGCGCTTCGGCCTGCAGCTGGGCTCGGGCTCAGTGGTCTCGGCGGACTCGGAGACGCAGGCGCGGACGGCGCACTGCACGCTGTCGCGACGAAACCGATGAGGACCACCGCCGCCGTGCATCGGAGCATTTGACGAACTCGCATTAGGAGGCATCGACCAGCTGCATCTTCACGTCCACCGTTCGACGCGCGGCACGCCTCCTTGTTGCTCCCCCGACGTGGCATTACGGCTGACTCAGAGCTCGCCCGCCTCCATCAACCGCTTGAGCGTCTTCAACCCGCGGGCCCAGGCCATGCCGTACAGGGCGATCACGAGCGGCCCGAGGGGGCGCGTCCAGCCACGCATGTTGAACTCGGCCGTCACGGCGACTCTCGTGCCGTCGCCGTCGGGCGCAAAGACCAGGGTCCCCACGAACGGGGCATTGGGCGTCGTGCCCCGCATCGCGGCGCGGTATGGCGGCTCGTACTCGGTCACGATCGCGTCGTTCTGGGTCCGTCGGCCGAACATGGTCGTCACCGCGCGCCGCGTCGAACCGATGCCGTGCGGCGGGGGCGACGTCCAGTGCTCCTCGACGTTGCCGGGGAACCAGGTCCCGGTGTTCTCGACGTCGGTCAGCACCGCGAACACGTCCTCGATCGGGCGCCCGATGGTCACCGACTTCGTGACGCTCGACACGGGCCGCGGCCTACTCGGGTTCGAACCGGAACCGGTCGCGGTCCCGCACGAGCCGTCCGATCGGATGGCGCGGCTCGTGCGAGAGCACGATCGTCCAGTCCTCGTCGACGGCCTGGGCGAACAACTCGACCTTGCGGGCCACCGAATCGAGTGGGAAGTCGTCGAATGCGGTCACCCAGCGAGGATTCGCGCCCCATGGCCGCATGAACAGGTCGCCGAAGAACGCCAGCACGCGGCCGGAGCCCCCGCCTCCGCGCACGATGATGGCCTGGTGCCCCATCGAGTGCCCGCCGGTCGGGACGACCGAGACGCCCGGCAGCAATTCGCGCTCGCCGTCGACCCATCCCTGCGCGCCCCAGACCTTGACCAGGGTCAGCTCGGGCTGCACGTACGAGGCCACCAGCCGAGGGTTGTCGCCGAGCGCGATCTCCCACTCGGCTCGCTGCGCCACGATCGTCGCGTGCGGGAAGGCCCGCTCCCCGTCCGCCCGCAGCAGCCCGCCGGCGTGGTCGAAGTGGAGGTGGCTCATCGCCACGACATCGACCGACTCGGGCGGAAACCCGGCGGTCTCGAGGGCGGGCACGATCCACGGGCCGTCGTAGCCGCGCATGGCGCGCGCCTTGTCGTCGAGCCGATCGCCGATCCCGGTCTCGACCAGCACGCGGCCTGACGGCGTCTCGACCAGCAGGCAGTTGAGCGCCTGGAGCAGCCGGTTCTCACCGTCGATCTCGTCGGTCACGAGGCGATCCCACAGGATCCGCGGCACGGGGCCGAAGATCGCGCCGGCATCCGTTCGGAACGTGCCGGCCTGGACGAGCGCCACGACGACACCGCCCCCGAGGTCCGCTCGCCAGTCGACCGCGTCGTTCAACGCCATGGCTCGCCTCGGTCGTGTCGGGGGATCAGGAGCGCGACGGCTCCCCGGTCTTGCGACCGGCATCGAAGTCGCGATGGAACGCCGACGCCGTCGGCTCCGACTGGCCCTGGTACTTCGACCCGAGCTCGGGCGAACCGTACGGTCGCTCGACCGGCGACGACATCCGGAAGAACGAGATCTGGCCGATGCGCATGCCGTAGTAGAGGGCGATCGGCAGGTTCGCGACGTTCGAGAGCTCGAGGGTGAGGTTGCCCTTCCAGCCGGGATCGACGTAGCCCGCGGTCGAATGGATGAGCAGGCCGAGTCGGCCCAAAGAACTTTTCCCCTCTAATCGCGAGACGAGGTCGTCGGGCAGTTCCACCCATTCGAGCGTCTGGCCGAGCACGAATTCGCCCGGGTGCAGGATGAACGGCGCCTCGTCCTCGACGGCGACGAGCTCGGTCAGGTCCGGCTGCGGCGCCCGGACATCGATGTACGGATACCGGTTGTTCCGGAAGACGCGGAAGCTCCGGTCGAGATGCAGGTCCACCGACGAAGGCTGCAGGTCAGCCGGGTCGTAGGGTCGGATGACGACGCGCCCGTTTTCCAGCTCGGTGCGGATGTCGCGGTCCGAGAGGACGCTCATGCTTCCACGGCTCCCGGCGTGCCGCGCTCCTCGTACAGGTTGTCGACCTCGCGCTTGAGCGCCTCGAGGTCCTCGAAGCTCTGGTACACGCTGGCGAAGCGGATGTACGCGATCTGATCGATCGCCCGGAGCTGCTCCATGGCCATCGCGCCGACCTTCGAGGAGGGCACCTCGTTCGCGCCGGATGCGCGCAGCTCGGCCTCGATCGCATCGGCCGCGGCCTCGGCCGCACCCGAGGGCACCGGCCGCCGGGTCAGGGCCTTGCGCAGGCCGGAGACGAGCCGGTCGCGATCGAACTCCTGGCGCGAGCCGTCGCGCTTGACCACGACGAGCCGGGCCGCCTCGACGCGCTCGTAGGTCGTGAAGCGCATCGTGCAGGACGCACACTCGCGCCGGCGACGGATCGTGGCGGAGTCATCGAGGTCGCGGGAGTCGACGACGCGGGTCTCGCGCTCACCGCACTGGGGGCAACGCATCGGGCACCTGTCGGTCGGTCACCACCACTAGGTGTTGTGGTGTAGCCCGAGCATACCACTACATGGTGTGGTTGCGGGTCTGCAGACCGTCGACGCGGCTGGCCTCCCGGGCGATCGCCTCCCTGGCATGGAGGAGGTTCAAGTAGCCGCGCTTGATGGATGTCTGCGCCTCCAGCTCCCTGGCGCCGCCACGGATCGTCGACATGATGGTGGCCCCATGCTCGACGGTCGCGAGGGCACGGCCGGCTCGCTCGAGCTGCGCCACCAGGTCATCGCGGATGTCGACCCCGGTCGAGGGCACGCGCAGCGCGCGTGCCTCCTCGAGATAGCGGTCCACGGCATCGGACGCGATCGTGAGTGTCTCGCCGATGGCGTCGGGCGTCAGCTCGTGATGGCGGACCTGGTCGATCCGTTTCGACGCGCCCTCGAGCGAGGCATCGATACGCGACGCGAGGTCCCGGACCGACGAGCGGAAGCCCTCGGTCTCGCGCGCCTTCTTGACGATGGAACCGGTCCGCCGGAAGACGACCGCGAGGCCCGCGGCGAGCGCGATGAAGGCGAGGATCGGCAGGGCGACGACCCAGTCCCAGCTCATGCTCGGAGTCCCCGCGCCCGTCGATCAGCCGGGGCGTGCCCGGAGCTCCGCCAGGAGCGCCGGACCCACCTCGAACAGGTCGCCCACGACGAACAGGTCGGCGAAGTCCGCGATCGGCGAATCGGGGTCGCGATTGATCGCGACGATCGCCTCCGACGTCTGCATCCCGACCTTGTGCTGGATGGCCCCGCTGATGCCCAGGGCCAGGTACAACTGCGGCTTCACGATCTTGCCCGTCTGGCCGATCTGCTGGCCGTACGGGATCCAGCCCGAATCGACCGCGGCGCGCGTCGCCCCGACCGCCCCGCCGAGGGCGTCGGCGAGGTCCTCGACGAGCTTGAAGCCCTCGGGCCCGCCCACCCCTCGGCCACCGGCCACGATGATCCGCGCGTCGTCGATGGAGACGGCCGCCGTCGCCTCCTCGACCCGCTCGACGAGCCGGACCTCGGCCATCTCCGGGAGCGGAGCATCCGCGACGGACGTCACGGACCCCACCGTGGCCAGCGGTTCGGCCGTGACCGCGTTGGGGCGGACCGTGATGATGCCGCCGGGCCTCGTGAACGCGCTCTCGGTGATGAGCTTCCCACCGAACGCGCTCATCTCGACGACCGGCCCACCGTCGGACCAGCGGGCGCCAACGGCGTTCGCGAGAACGGCCGTCCCGACGAGGCCGGACAGCGTGCCGGCGATGTCCCGGCCGTTCGGACTTGCGGACAGCAGGACGACGTCGCCGCCCTCGACCACCGTTGAGAGCGCGGCCGCGATCGTGACCGGCGACGCGCCGCCGTCGAGACGCCCGTCGACCTGGACCGACGGCACGAAGCGCGCCAGCTCATCGGCCGCGGCCGCCGCATCCGCGCCGTGCACGACGCCGCTGACCGTGGTTCCGGCGGCGTCTGCGAGCGCTCGCGCCAGCGTCGCCACCTCGGTCGAGAGCCTGGTCAGCGTGCCGTCCGGCGCCCGTTCCCCGACGACCAGCACCCGGCCCATCAGATCAGCCTCCGTTCGGCGAGGAACTCGACGATCTCGTGGGCGGCTTGCGGGGGCGCGTCACGGACCACCCGCGTGGCGGCTCGGCCTTCAGGTGCCCGCGACGCGACGACCTTCGTGGTCGCGACGGCCCCGCCGACCGTGGGAGCGTCGATGCCGAGATCGGCCAGCGACAGCGTCCGGATCTCCTTCGAGCGCGCCGCCATGATCCCCTTGAGCGACGGGTAGCGCGGCTCCCCGAGCGCCTGCGTCCCGCTGATCAGCGCCGGCATCGAGGCTTCCAGGACGTCGTAGCCGGTCGGGCTGATGCGTCGCACGCGGACGGTACCCGAGGCCATGTCGGGCTCGATCTTCGCCGCGTAGGAGAGGTACGGCAGGTGGTTCTTGGCCGCGATGCCCGCCGGGACCACGCCCGCCTGGCCGTCGGAGGTGTCGACGCCCGCGATCGCGAGGTCGAATTCGAGCGTGGCGAGCGCCCGGGCGAGGACGTCGGTCGTCGAGACCGCGCAGGAACCTTCGAGCGCTGGATCGGTGACCAGCACGCCGCGGGTCGCGCCCATCGCGAGCGCCTTGCGCATCGTCTCGGGCGCATTGGCGGGCGCCATCGAGAGCAGCGTGACCTCGCCCTCGCCGGCCGCCTCGATAAGCTTGAGGGCGGCCTCTAGGGCGTACTCGTCATTGCCATTGATCACGGCGGGCACGGCGGCACGATCCAGGCGGCCGTCCGGACCGAGCCGCTCACCAGCGGATGCCGGATCAGGCACCGGTTTCGTGAGCACGACGATGCGCAACAGGACGTGAACCTCCCCGAACCCGTTCAGCCGCCCTTGCCGAGCAGCGCCCGCGCCAACACGAGGCGCTGGATCTGTTGGGTTCCCTCGTAGAGCTGGGTGATCTTCGCGTCGCGCATCATCCGCTCGACGGGGAACTCGTCGATATAGCCGTATCCGCCCATGACCTGGACGGCATCGGTCGTGACCCGCATGGCGGTGTCACCGGCGACGAGTTTACACAGCGCCGACCACCGCCCGGCATCGGGTGCTCCGGCCTCGATCTCGGTGCAGGCCTTGTACAGGAGCTGGCGGGCCGCTTCGGTGCCGGCGTCCATGTCGGCGAGCATCGCGCCGACCTGCTGGAAGTCCCCGATCCGCTGGCCGAACTGCTTCCGTTCGCGGGCGTACGCGGTCGCGACCTCGAGCGCGCCCTGCGCGATGCCGACGGCCTGGGCTGCGATGGCCGGCCGACTGCGATGGAGCGTCCGCATCGCGAGATCGAAGCCCTCGCCCTCCGCGCCGACCCGGTTCGCCGCGGGGACGCGGACCCGGTCGAACGCGAGCTCCGCGGTGGGGCTGCCACGGATGCCCATCTTGTGCTCGATGCGGGTGACGCTGAAGCCATCGGTCGGCACCTCGACGACGAAGCACGACATTCGCTGATGGCGCGTGGCGTCCGGATCGGTGACGGCGAAGACCGTGATGAGCTCGGCGACCGAGCCCTGGCTGATGAACCGCTTCGAACCCGTGATGACGTAGTCGTCGCCGTCGCGCACCGCCGTGGTGCGGAGCGCGGCCGCATCGGACCCGGCCTCCGCCTCGGTCATCGCGAACGCGATGAGCCGCTCGCCCGTGGCGAGGCGCGGGAACCAGCGCGCCTGCTGTTCCGGGGTGCCGGCAAGGAGCAGCGGCAGCGAGCCCAGCTCGTGCACGGCCAGGATCAGCCCGGTCGTGGCGCACGCGCGGCTCAGCTGCTCGACCGCGAGGCACACGCTCAGGAGCTCGCCACCGAGCCCGCCATGCTCGACCGGGAACGGCAGGGCCAGGATGTCCTGGGCGGCGAGGAGCTCCTTGAGGTCCTGCGGGAAGGTCGCGGTCCGGTCGATCTCGGCGGCTCGCGGGGCCACCCGCTCGTCGGCAAGGACCCGAACGGCATCACGGAGGTCGCGCTGTGCCTCGGTGAGGCGGTAGGTCGGCGAACCGCTCGGCTCGGAGGACGCGGTCACGCGTCCCATCGTAGCCGGGCGTGGCGGTTGGTGCGAGGGCGCACCGGCATGCGACGGCACCGGTTGGCGGGACTTGCGAGCGGGTCTACGCTAGAGGATGGTGAGCCGGGAACGGGGAACCGGCACGAGCCAGGCGGAAGGGACATCGACGTGGACGCCTATACCGGGCTGTTGTTCATCATCGTCGCCGCGGCCTTCGGGATCGTGGGGACGCTGGGAATCATGTTCAAGCAGCGCAAGATGCTGCAGGCCTCCGGCCACGAGAACCCGTACGCGGTCTCCACCGAGGGGATGAAGCGCTGCCCAGCCTGCAACACGGGCAATCTCGTGACGGACGCGACCTGCTCGAACTGCGGCAAGCCGCTCCCGGGCTGACGAACCCGCCCGCGCGGCGCGTGGGCTAGACGACCGGCAGTCGGCGATCCTCGGGCGCGGCGGCGATCCGGGCCGCCAAGACCTCGCTGATGTCCTGCGCGGCCACGGAACCGGCACCCGTCGACGCCGCGATCCCGTCGCTGAGCATGACCATGCAGAACGGGCAGGCCGTGGCCACGGTCGAGGCGCCCGTCTCGAGGACTTGGCGGGTGCGCTCGACGTTGATGCGTGTCCCGCGGTCCTCCTCCATCCACATACGGCCGCCGCCGGCCCCGCAGCAGAACGTCGTCTTGCCCGACTTGGCCATCTCGGTGATGGACACCCCCGCGGCGCCCAGCACGTCCCGTGGTGCCGCGACCACGCCGTTGTAGCGGGCGAGATAGCACGAATCGTGGACGGTCACGCTCCCCGGCCGATGGTCGCCGGTCTCGGCGGTCGCGTCCTCGGGCACCGTCGCGAGGCGCCCGGATGCGAGCAACTCCGCGAGGTACGTCGAGTGGTGGACGATCCGGTACGACCCGCCCAGCTGACCGTACTCGTTGCCGATCGAGTTGAAGCAGTGCGGGCAGGCGGTGACGATCGTCCGCTCCCCCATCCGGTACCGCTCGAGGGTCTCGATGTTGCCGGCCGCCAGGATCTGGAAGACGTAGTCGTTGCCCATCCGGCGGGCCGGGTCGCCCGTGCACGACTCCTCCTGCCCGAGGACGGCGAACCGGACGCCGGCGGCGTGCAGGCACGTCGCGACCGCTCGCGCGACCTTCTGGTTGCGCGGGTCGAACGCCGCCGCACAGCCGACCCAGTAGAGGACCTCCAGCTCGTCGAGCCGCCCGTCGGCGGCGATCGCGGCCACCGTGTCCACCTCGAACGGGAGGGGCCTGGCCCAATCCAGTCGCGCCGACGCGGGCTGGCCCCACGGGTTGCTCTGGTTCTCCATCGCCCGGAACGCGCCGGTCAGCTCGGCCGGGAAGCGTGAATCCTCGAGCACGAGGTTGCGCCGTAGGCCGACGATCTTGTCGACGTGCTCGATGAGCACCGGACAGGCCTCGACGCATGCGCCGCAGGTGACGCAATCCCAGACCGCGTCGTACGGGATGGCGGTGTCGACGATCTTCGTGCCGAGGGCCGCGGCCGCCGGCTGGGTGTCCTCGAGACCGTACGTCTCGCGCACGATCGGCGAGTTCGGGATGATGTCGATCCCGTGCTCGGCCTCGACCGACATCTCCCGGATTCCCATGATGAAGTGCTTCGGGTTGAGCGGCTTGCCGGTGTTCCAGGCCGGGCAGGCTTCCTGGCAGCGGCCGCATTCGGTGCAGGTGAACCCGTCGAGCAGGTCCTTCCAGCCGAGGTCCTGGAGCGTCCGCAGGCCGAATTGCGCGTCGTCGGCCTCGAGGTCCATCGCCGGCAGCTCGCCGCGTGGCGCGAGCTTGCGGAACCAGATGTTCGGGAAGGCCGTGGCGATGTGCAGGTGCTTGCTGAAGGGCAGGTAGCAGAGGAACGCCGCCACGAGCGCGATGTGGCCCCACCATAGGATCGCGAACCCGACCTCGATCGCATCCGTGCCCAGCACCGCCTGGACCGGGACCGCCAGCGCATTCGCGATGAACGCGCCTTCGATGTCCCCGTGCGCCGCGACCTCGAAGACCTGGGCCAGCAACTCGGTCGCGACCACGCCGCCGATCATCGCGAGGATGACCAAAGCGTCGCGGTTGTAGGTCAGGCGCTTCGGCTTCGTGACCAGCCGGCGGACGAACGCCCAGCCGATCGACACGAGCACGATGACCGCCACGACGTTCTGCATCGCGCTCACGAGCGCCCAGAGCAGGCCGTCGAACGGGATCGAGACGATCGCCTGGATGATCCCGCCCGTGACGATGTTCGCGGTCCCGATCGTCAGCAGGACGAAGCCCCAGAAGATGCCGGCGTGCATCAGCCCCGCCCGGGCGTCCTTGAACATCTTGGTCTGGACGAACGCGTACTGGATCAGGCCCGCGAACCGGACCGGGATATCGGCGAGCGGACTGGGACCGGAGGCGCGCACGGCGGCGAACACCCGCAGGTGACGAGCCATCGCGAGGAGGAAGAACGCCGCGGCGCCCCAGAAGACGACGAACACCAACGGATACGCGGGCACGTGTTCGAACGTCTCGAACAGGGTCATGACGGCCCGCGCCCCCCGTGATCGAACGGTCCGGCCAGCGTCTCGAGCGCGTGATCGAGGACCCCCACGATCGCCTCGAGCGATTCGGTCGCGCCCTTCGGGCTGCCCGGGACGTTGACCACGAGCGTCCGGCCCGCGACGCCCACCACGCCCCGTGACAGGTCGGCCAGCGGCGTCTTGGCCCGACCGGCTGCGCGCATCGCCTCGGCCAGGCCCGGGACCTCGTAATCGATGACGGCTCGCGTCGCCTGGGGCGTCACGTCGCGCGGCGTCAGGCCCGTCCCGCCGGTCGTGACGATCAGCGCGTGGCGCCCGGCGCCGGCGCGCAGGGCCGCCTCGATGGCCTCGCGGTCGTCGCTGACCAGGGCCCGCTCGACAACGAACCCGAGCCCCTCGAGGCGTGCCTCGAGGGCATCACCCGAGGCGTCATCGCGAACGCCGGCCGACGCCCCGTCGCTCGCCGTCAGGACGAGCGCCGAGCGAGGTGACCCCTCGCCCATCACGCCCGCTTCCGCTTCGTGCCGATCCGCCCCGCCGACCGGTCGCCGGGCTTCGGGCGTGGTCGGGCGGCCGACGTCGGGCCAGCGCCCGCACGATCCTCGCGCCGCTCCCACGTGCCGCTCTTGCCGCCGGTCTTGGACACGAGCCGGACCGACCGGATCTCGACGCCCCGCTCGACGCCCTTGACCATGTCGTACACCGTCAGGGCCGCCACCGAGGCCGCGGTCATCGCCTCCATCTCCACGCCCGTTGGGCCCGTCGTCGCCGCCTCGGCCCGGACGCGCAGCACGCCGGCCGCCCGGTCCGGGGTGATCGCGACGACCAGGTCGGTCAGGGCCAGCGGATGGCAGAGCGGGATCAGATCGCTCGTGCGCTTCGCGCCCATCACGCCGGCCAGCTCGGCGACACCGAGCACATCGCCCTTGGGGCCGCCCCCGTCGATCACCAGGCTCATCGTCTCGGGCGACACCGCGACGAGCGCCTCGGCGACCGCGCGACGGGCCGTCGCGGGCTTCGCGGACACGTCGACCATCCGTGGCCGACCACCCCGGTCGACGTGGGTCAACCGGCGCCGCTCCGATCTCGGTCGGTCGTCGCGCGTCGATCGCTGGTCCATCGGTCCTCCGCTCATCGGGTCATCGCCCGTTCCGCGTCACGGCCGGTCGAGCCACCACAGGTCCACCTCGGCGCCGGCCGGCAGGCCCGGCACCGTCTCGGGGATGACCGCCAGGCCATCCGCGATCGCCAGTGCCGAGATGACGTGGCTGCCCTGACCCGCCGCGCCTCCCGCCAGTCTGACGCGAACGCGACCCTGTTCGTCGCGGCTCGGCGCACCGTCGCCGTCGCGCTGGGCGACGACGCGCACGAAGGCCCGCCGGCCCTCGCTCTTGGTGACGGCATCGCCGATGACCGCCCGGTCGACCGGACGCAGGACATCGCGCCGACCGGCCATCCGCCGGATCGCGGGTCGGACGAACAGCTCGAAGGTGACAGCGCCCGACACCGGATTGCCCGGCAGGCCGACGATCAGCACCGGCGACCCGCCGCCCGGTCGCTCGGCTGTGCCGAACGCGAAGGGCTTGCCGGGCTGGACCGCGACGCGCCACAGGTCGATGGTGCCGACGGTCTCGATCGCGGCCTTCACGACATCGAACGGCCCGACCGAGACGCCACCCGCGACGATGATCGCGTCCGCGCCGTCGGCCAGGCCCCGACGCAGACGCGCCAGGACGTCCTCGAGCACGTCGGTCGCGATGCCCAGGTCGAGGACGTCGGCCCCCGCTGCCGTGGCGAGGGCGCGCAGGCCCGGGCCGTTCGCATCGGGGATCCCGGCCGGCCCGAGTGGTTCGCCGGGCGCCCGGACCTCGTCGCCCGTAGCCAGTACCGCGACGCGCGGCTTGCGGTGGACGACGATGGCCTCGACGCCCGCGCCGGCCAGCAGGGCGATCGCGGCCGCCCCTATCGCGTCACCCGCCTCGACGAGCGTGGCGCCCTCCAGAAGGTCGCTGCCGGTCGCCCGGACCGAGCCCCCGGGATGGATGACCTCGTGGACCTCGATGGCCGCCGGCAGTGGCCCGGTCGCGTCCCGGCCGCGCGGGCCGGGCCGGCCGTCGCGGTCGTATGGCGTCGTGGCTTCGACCGGGACCACGGCGTCGGCGCCGTCGGGCAGCCGCGCGCCGGTCGCGATTCGGACGGCGGTTCCGGGTCGGACCACCACCTCTGGCGCCACGCCAGCGCGGACTTCGCCGATGACCTCGAGGTGCGGCGGTTCGCCGGAGTCGGTCGCCGCGGTGTCTGGGGCCCGGATGGCGTAGCCGTCCATCGCGGAATTCGGCCAGGGCGGCAGCGACGTCCGCGCGACGGCCGCCTCCGCGGCGACACGACCGAGCGCCTCGCCGATCGCGATGCGTTCCGTGGCGGTCTGCCGAGCCGCGGCCAGGACCGCGTCACGGGCCACCTCCACGCTCAGGAGGCCGGCCGGCGGCGCCGTGTCGCTTACCACGGGGAGATCCCGGACCGATCGGCACGACCCCGGATGGCCGTGGCCACGGCGCGCCGTGTCAGCAGGCCCGCGAACAGGCCGCCCTCCATCACCGGGAGCGCATCGACGCCGGCTCGTGCCAGGCCCTCGAGGGCGGCCCGGATCGTCGTCTCGGGCGAGACGATCAGCAAGGCCTTCGGCGGGATCATCAGGTCGCCGGCGTGGGTCGTCGCCCAGCGGTCCTCGCGGACGCGCCGGAGCTGCGACGCGCCGATGACGCCGAGCAGCTCCGTCCCACGCGTGACGGGGAGTGCCATCGACGAGCTGCCGTCGAGGACCTGGCCCGCGAACGTGTCGAGCGTCAGCCCGGGCGGGATCCCCGCGACGTCGCGGTCCATCACGTCGCCGACGATGAGGCCGTCGAGGAGCTGGTCGATGCCGGCCTGGCGCTCGACGGTCCGTGCCGTCGAGGTCAGGAACCAGCCGCACAGCGCGACCATCAGGCCGTCGAGCGTCTCGACGCCCACGACGTCACCGAGCAGGATCCCGGCCACGCCCAGGCCCGCGAGCAGGAGTCCGGTGAACCGCCCCACGCGAGCGGCGGTCCGCAGGCCCGCGCGCGGGTCGCCCGACCTCGCCCAGGCGAGGCCGCGAACGACGCGCCCGCCGTCGAGCGGGAACGCCGGGACCAGGTTGACGAACCCGAGGGCGAGATCGAGTGCCCCGACGACGAAGGCCACACGACCGACCGCCAGCGCCGCGCCCGCATCACCCACCAGGCTCGCCAGTCCCGCGACCGCCAGCAGCACCAGCCCGATCGCGATGCTCACGAGTGGACCGGCGAGGGCGATCGCGACCTCGTCGCGCGGTCGGGTGGTCGTGAGGTCGGGCGAGGCTGCCGCACCGAGGAAGTACACGACGACCGCGTCGGTCGGGACGCCGCGTCGGCGAGCGACCACCGCGTGGCCGATGTCGTGGGCGGTCGCGGACAGCAGGAACAGGACCGCGATCGCGATCCCGATCCCCCAGCGAACCGGCATCGGCGAATCCGGGGCGACGAGGCCCACCTGCGAGCCGGCGGTCACGACGATGATCGCCAGGATGATGGCCCACGAGACGTGGACGCGGATCTCGAGACCAGCCAGCCGGCCGACCGGGATGCTGCTCATCCGGGCTCAGCGATGGGCTCGGCCGCGGCGTCGGCTGCGGTCTGGGACGACGGGCGGGTCTCCCGGCGCTGGGCGACGACCGCGACAAGGGCCGAGAGCGCGATGATGACGATCCCGACCGCGATCGCGGTCTCCTGCCAGAACTGGAACGGGAAGAGCTGGACGAGCCGTTCCGTGGCCGGGTCGAAGTCGTAGGAGCCGGCCGGGAACAGGACCTCGTGAAAGACCGTGAACAGCGTGTCGAACGCGACCAGCGCGAAGACCCCGAGCCCGACGACCACGGCGGCCAGCCCGGTTGCGCCTCCCCGCACGGCCCGCCAGTTCGCCGCGCGGTCGCGTCCGCGGACGGCCGCCACGACAAGGATGACGATCGAGATCGCGGCCGCGATGGCGAGACCGCTGAAGACGGTCCGCACGTCGCGCATGTGGCCGCGTTCGCGCTCGTTGAGCACGGCGGAACCGGCAACCTCCACGTCGAAGTCGGGCGGTCCGATCACGAGATCGGCCAGGATCGCGTTCGTGGCGGTCCCGAGGTCGGTCGCGGAGTAGCCCGTCCAGGCCTGGGCCTGGGCACGTCCCTGTTCGAAGCCGACCCAGGCCGGCGTCAGGAACGGCAGGATCGCGACCGCGACGATGACGATCGCCGTGGCGAGGGCGATCGCGATGGAGGTGACGCGGCGACCCGAATGGCTCACGGCGTCATCCTAGCCCGTTCCACGAACGGCACCGCCGGGATGCGCCGCGCGGGCCTCTACTCTTCCTCGAGCGTTCGCGCCTGGTCCCACCAGCCGTAGATCGTGAGATCGCTGGGCGGTTCGACCTCGAGCTCGGCCGCCGCCGCGTGCAGCCGCGTCCGGAGCCCGTCCGAGTCGAGCTCCAGGATCTCCCGGAGGCCCTCGATACCGGCCTGGATGAAGAGCTGGTGCTCGTCCGGCCCGAAGCTCGCGAGATTGAGCATCAGCGCCTCGTCGCGCCACTCCAACACGTCGTTGGTGGTCGCGTTGAGCTGGTCGGCGAGCGTCTGCCGACGGGTCGGGGTCTCCGATACCTCGAGCAATAGGCCTGTCGTGAAGATGCCCTGGTGATCGAGGCGGGCGAGGTGGACCGGCTCGATGCGGGTCAGTTCGTCGATCGGTGGCACGAGCCCATTATCGGGGACACCGAGTGCCCGCCGCTGACCGGCCGACGAACGCAGCGAGGCCGGGCGACCCTGAGTAGGATCGCCCGGCCGTCAGTCCGCTTCGACGCGTTCGTCAGTCGCGCTTGATGTTGCCCCGGATCTCGCCGGCCGGGAACATCGGCGTGTGGACGTTCGCGTACGTGGCGCCGTGGCGGATCGCTCGAACGACCTCGGCGAACTCGGTCGCGCTGATCCCCTGCCCCGCGGGCCCGACGACATCGGCCGCCACGATCGTGCCGGTCACCGTGCCCGACGGAGCGGCCGGGCAGGCCGGTTTGCCACCGCCACCGCACAGGAAGACCGCCACGCCGCCGGCCACGTCGGGCCGACCGAAGTGGATGTGCGCGAACAGCGGCGCCGCCGTGAGGTTCTTGTAGGTCAGCGTGAAGTCGATCCAGGTGCTGTGGATCCTGGCTCGGAACGAGCCCGTCGCCGCGGTCGACACGGAGGGTGTCTCGAGGTACCCGTTGAGCGACGCCTTGAACTTGTTGCCGCCATCGCCCGCGACCACCGGTGCGAGCAGGGCGAGCATCAGGCCGGCCCCGGCGACGACGATCAGCAGCCTTCTCATCCGTCTCTCCTCCTTGGCTGGGGCGTGCCCCCACGATGGCTGCCCCTATGCGCCCCTACGCCTCGGACAGGCCGACGGTTCTCCACAGGCGGTCCGGTGCGGTCTGCAACAGAACGGATGGGTCAGGGCCGTCGTGACCAAGGTCCTGCTGGCGTCGGGAGCCCGGGGCCCGTATGGTCGTCCGGAGGGGGCCCAGCGGAACGTCTACGTCAATCGGGGTACCCATGCGTCGTCTCGTCTCGATCGCCTTCGTCAGCGCGGTCGTTCTCTTCGTCCTCGCTCCGACCGCGGTCTCGGCCGCCAGCTCCAGCGTTGAGTGCGGCCAACTGACCGGCTATACGGCACCGGATCCATCAGGCCCGACCGACGGCAGCCTGCAGCTCGGCCTGACGAGCCCGTGGGTGGTGCTCGCGACGGCCACGGTCGATCCGGCGGCCGCGGCGGCGCTGCCGCCACTCGTGAACAGCGGTCCGACATGCCTCGCGCTCGACTTCGACGACGACGGCGCCGTCACGGCCATCGCCTTCGCGCCGACGGGCACGCTCGAGGGGACCGTGACGTTCGACTCCGGCACCGGGTTCTACCTGTTCGAGGACCGCCTCATCGTGCCGACGTTCATCACGGACGCGTATCCAGGGCTTGCGGCGCTGTTCGTCACGAGTTATCAGGCCGGGTCGACCCTGACCGTCACCTTCACGATCGATCCGACGACCGGCGGGTTCACGAGCTTCGATGGCGTGGCCGCGTTCTGCGGGACCGGGAGTGTCACCGCCGGCGGCGACGGGCAGGTCGGCGACGCCATCATCCCGGCGGCCGTGCTCGACGCCGACGACCTCGCGGCCCTCGAGGGCGCGGGCACGCGACGGACGTGCGCCTCGATCCACTCCACGGGCACGATCGAACCGCAGACCGGCAACATCGTCACGGCGACCGACGTCACGATCGCCGTCGCGGCTCCGGGCGTGCGGGTCACGCCCCCGCCGACCGATACCGAAGCCTCGAACGTCACCGTCGCGAGCCCGGGCTCCGGGCCGGTCGGATGGCTGTCGATCGTGCTGCTCGTGGCGATGGCGTTCGTCGCGCGCTACGGGATGCGGACTCGCGCGAAGTAGCGAGAGTCCGGTTCACGGACCGGGTTCGGCCTTGCCCTCGCGGCCGAGGACGACCCGCGCGAACGCCTGGTAGGCGACGTCCTCGAGCGGTGGGTTGATGAGGCCGGCACGGGCGTCACGCAAGGCCCGTTCGAGGCGACCCGCGAGGAACCCGGGCCCGCCGGCGATGCGCATCGCCTCGTCGGTGGCGGTCACGGCGGCCTGCGTGGCGACCAGCTTGGCCAGCGGCATGTCCGAGGCCGCGCCGGCCATCCCGGCCGCGTCCCCGGCGGCCGACGCCTGGTCCCACCGACGGGCCACGTCGAGCAGGACGATCCGGGCGGCCCGCAGCGCCGCGTCGAGGCGACCGAGCCGCACCTGGACGCTTGGCACGTCGGCGACCGACGAGGAGCCGTCACCGGGCCGACGGTCGAGCGCGAAGCGAGCGACGTCGCGCCGGGCACCCTCCCCGATGCCGAGGTAGGCCGCCGCCATCGCCGCCCCGAACCAGGCGCCCCGCCCCAGCCCCAGCGGATCCGGCTCATCGACGCGGCGGCTCAGGACCAGGGCATCCGCCGGGACGTGCACGCCGTCGAGTCGGAGGCGCCCTGATGCCGAGCCGCGCATGCCGAGTGCCTCGAAGCCGGGCGATCGAGCGATACCGGGCGATCCGAGATCGACAAGGAGCAGGCCGACGACCGGCGGATCAGCGTCACCCATGCGGGCGCTCACGAGCGCCAGACGCAGGACCGGCAGCCACGTCGTCCAGGTCTTCTCGCCCGTCACGAGCCACCCGCCGGCCGGATCCGGTTCGGCGAGCGTGCCGGGGATCGCGCCACGGGACGGCGAACCGCCACTCTCCTCGGTCGCGGTCGCGTTGATGAGCGCGCCATCATCCAGGACGGCGCGGACGAGCCGACGTCGGGCCGCATCGGGCCAACCCGCCGAACTGGAGGGCCGCCCCAGTCACGTGCACGTGCATCGCGAACCCGAGCGCCGTCGAGCCGTCGACGCCACCGATCGCGGCGAGGACCTCGACCGCATCGACCATCCCGGCCCCCATCCCGCCGTCCGCGGACGGGACGACCAGGCGATGCAGCCCGGCGTCCACGATCGCCTGGGCGGCACGAGGGTCGAACTCGTCACCCAGGTCGAGACGCTCGAGCGCGTCCAGGGCCATGTCGAGCGCGGTCCTCGTCTCGGGCGTCATGCCGTCTCGCGGTTCGTGCGCATCGGGCGCACCGGGACGCCGGCCGCCGAGTCGGTGATGAGGGTCTCGAGTCGACGTGCCCTCGTGTCGGCGCCCTTCGCGCTCGTCACCCAGAACGTGACCGCCTTGCGGTACGAGGGCGCCCGCCGCCCCCAATCGGCCCAGGCGACGGGGACGCCGCGGAAGCGCTCGAGCTCGTCGGCCGTGAAGAGCGCCTCCGCCTGTTCGTACGAGTAGACGCCGGTCCTCAGCTCGGTTCGGCTCGCGAAGGCCGCCAGTCCGGCCGCTCGCATCCGACCGTCGGCGGTGAGGGCCGCGACCTTGGCGACGTTGATCGCGCTCCAGTTGCTGCCCTTCCGTCGCGGCGTGAACCGCTGCGCCGAGCTCGTCTCGTCGATGCGCTTGCGGATGCCGTCGATCCAGCCGACGCACAGGGCTTCATCGACGGCGTCCGACCAGCTGATGGTCGGCTTGCCGGTCGACTTCCGGTGGTAGCCCAGCCAGAGTTCGGCCGCCGTCTCGTGATTCGCGTCGAACCAGTCGCGCAGTTCTGTCGTCGTCTCGAAGAACTGGATGTCCCGGGGCTCGAGCGTCACCTCAGATCGACTCGCCGATCTCCGAGAGGATCGTGCTCATCTCGGTCCCCAGGAAGAGGAGTCCGACGATCGACAGCACCGCGAGCGCGGCGAGGACCACGACCACGACGAGGCACGCCTTCGCAAGGCCACTCGTGCCCTGACCGGACGGACGCACGAGGGCGGTGTTGGCGAACCGGTCGTGGAGACCCTGCTTCGTCGGGCTGTTCGCCGTCGTGATGAGCAGGACGATGTTCCAGCACAGGATGAGCAGTCCCGACGCCAAGGCAACGCCGGGGATCATGCCGAATATACCGAGCCAGCTCCCGAAGCCGAGCCAGCGTCGAAGCGCCTGCTCGAGCGTCAGGGCGCGGCCGTCGAACGCATTCCCGACCTGGATCCCGAAGAGCCGCTGGCCGATCGTCGCCCGTCGGCCGCCAGTCCAGAACGCGACGAAGTACAGCCCGTCGAACAACACCGTGGCGATCGAGCCGGCCGGATCGGAGGTGGCCATGAACTCGTCCAGATCGGAGATCGGCGTGGGTGCCGGGAAGACGATGGCCGCGACGATCGAATAGACGACGCCGAGGATGACCAGGTCGACGATGTACGCGACGGCCCGGGACGTCGTGTCGGCCAACACGAGACCCGGCGCGACCTCGGTCGCGGCCGGGGGCGGCGGCGACCAGCCGACCGGCGCCGACGAGATGACCGAGCCCTGCTCGGGCGTCGGTTGCCATGGCGCCGGCGAGGCCGGCGGCGGTGGCGGTGCCGGCTCGGCGGCCGGAGTGGGCGTCCAGACCGTCGTCGGGTCCGTGGGCGATGGCGGGACCCAGCCCTCGGCGGGCGGATCGGGCGGCGGCGGAGCCGGCTCGGGCGTCTCGGGCTCCCATGGCATCCGTCGCTGGGGCGGGTCGCCCGGGCCCGTTCGTGCTCATGTCGCGCATGGTACGGGAGACAAATCGCGCCATGGATCGTCCAAATCCGTCATCGGAACGCCATAGACGGCTGGCATGATGCCGCCATGACCGATACCAAGCGCGTTCCAGCGCTCACCAAGACCGACGCCGAATGGCGTGCCGAACTGACCCCCGAGCAGTACCGGGTCCTGCGTGAGAAGGGCACGGAACGAGCCTTCACCGGCGACCTCTGGGATGAGCACCGAGCCGGGACCTATCGCTGCGCCGGCTGCGGGACCGAGCTCTTCCGTTCCGCCGCGAAATTCGAATCAGGAACGGGCTGGCCGAGCTTCTTCGCCCCGGCCGACCCGGATGCCGTGGCGACCGATACCGATCGATCCTGGTTCATGACCCGGACCGAGGCCATGTGCGCCACGTGTGGCGGCCACCTCGGCCACGTCTTCGACGACGGCCCCAGGCCGACCGGGCTGCGCTACTGCATCAATTCGGCGGCGCTGACACTCGATCCGGAGCGCCGAGAGCCTGACGGCGACTGACCAGGGTCATGGGTTGATCCGGATGACGACATCGTCGGTGACCGGATCCAGGGTCGCGGTGATGCGCGTCGTGATGGGGAGCGCATCCAGGTAGTGGCGAGGCAAGCGCAGCTCGCCACCACGCGCCTCGACGATGGCCGCCAGCAGGCGGGTCCATGTCTCGTCGACTTGGGGGTCGGGGTCGTCCCGGTCAAGCACGGACCTATGGTATACAAATGCTGTACTGCGGTACAGCCCAGTGGTTCTAGCGCAGGACGCCGTACTGATAGACGATCCGGACCTTCGCGATATCGAATGCCGGCTTGTGACCACCATCGGCGAACACGATGACCCCGGTGCGCGCGTAGCCCGACACCACGCGGCCGGACAGCGTCGCCTTCCTCGACCACCAGTGATAGCCGCGTCCGGTGAGCCGGGGCGAGTCGAAGCTGCTGGCGTACTTGTAGGACCCGAGATCCGGGTTCCAGATGAGCATCAGGGCCTGCTCGCCGTTCGGGGATCGCCCGAGCACCCGGAACGAGAACTTGCGATAGAAGCGGGCCGCGTGGACCTTGAACTTGTACTGGACGCCGGCCTCGGCGGAACCCGAGTAGAGCCGAACGCCATTGGCGTAACTGGACCGACGGGTACTCACGTATCCGTTGCCGCTGTCGAGGACTCGCGAGAACGCGCGGCCGGCCTTCGTCAGCGAGACCTTCGTCCAATGGATCCACTTCCGCGACAGCGTGATCGTCGTCGTCCACGAGGCGACGTTCGCGCCCGCATCCGTGAGCTGCTGAGCGACGCGATACTTGCCTGATGGCTGGAGCTTGCCCGACGTCGAACGACCGTTCCAGTCCCAGGCATAGTCACCGCTCCCGGCCGGGAGGGATGCGGTCCGCACGAGCTTGCCGGTCTTGACCGAGTAGACCCTGATCACCACCGAGAGCGGCTCATTGCGAGCGCCGCGGGCACGGAGCTTGTCTCGATAGCCGTCGGCGACGGGGTAGAACTTCGACGGCGTCACTCCGACGCCCGAGGCGTCGACGGCGGTATCGGGTGTGATCGTCTCGACCAGATCGCCCTGCGACGACCGGAAGATCCCCGATCCCGCGTACTCAGCCACGAGGTCGTGCGTCCCGACGGCCATCGTCGACGTGACGACAAGGCTTGCGTCGCCACTGCTCACGCTCTTGGATCCAAGGGTCACCGACGAGGTCTGATCTCGGATCGTCAGCGTCCCCTCCGTTGGCGCTTCGGTCGACCCGAAACTGCCCGACCTGCCGCCGACGGTCGCGGTCAACGTCACGGGCACGGTCGAAAGAGCCGGATTGACGTCGGCGTACAGGACCGTCTGCGTTCCGCTGCCGAGTGAGACTGAGACCTCGTCGCTCGTGCTCGGACCGAAGTCACCGATCCCACCGAACGAGGCCACCGCGGTGTGGGCTCCCGGTGAGAGTCCGAGCATGACGATCGTGATCCCGTCGGCCTGCATCGGGTAGGGCAGCGCTGAACCACCGTCGATCGCAAGCAGGACGGCCGGGATGAACCCTGGGTCTCCAGACGGTACCGGGGAGACCTGGATCCTGAAGGCGACCGGGTCCGGCGCATCGACCGGGTCCGACGGAACGGTGAGGGTGGTCGTCGTCGTGGTGATCGCCGCCGAAACGGGTGGGACGGCGACCCAGAACGACATGGCGATCAGGGGAAGGATCGTGACCAGGGCCACACCCTTGCGGGGCCGCAGCCGCATCGACGGACTGTTCGCGGCGTTCATCGCCGAACCTCCTGTCGCGAAGCGGCTGGCGCCTCGAGTCCGGAGGGACGCTCGTGGATCCGCTTATGGGTGTGACGTTTCAGCGGCGCCGACGTTACCGAGCTCGTGTCGAGACACTCGGCCCCTGGGCATCCTGGCAGCGCCCCGTTCTGTTTCCGTCCGAATGGATCAACGGGCCTCGACCGGATGACGGATCGAGGCCCGTGTGATCGAGAGGCTCGCGAAGCTACGGACTACGCGTGGGTCACCTGGCCCATCCGGGCCGGATCTGCCGCCTCGCCGGGTCGTTCCGGTGGCGCGGTCGGAGCCGTGTCCGTGGCCGGGCCGTTCACGCCCGGGCCGACGGCTTGCGCCGGCTTTTCGCCGGCCGTGATCGGGATGCGGCGGCTGCGGCGGTCGACCGCCTTCGGCAGGGTCAACGTCAGCTCGCCGTTCTCGAAGCTCGACACGACCTTTTCGGTGTCGACCTCGGTCGGCAGCACGATCACGCGGGCGTAGCTCGCCACCTCGCGCTCACGCACGAGATACCGGCCTTCCTCGCCCTTCCGTTCGGTGTCCTTCTCGGTCCGAGCCCGGATCGCCAGCGTCCGACCGTCGAGGGTCACCTCGATCTCCTCGGGCGCGATCCCCGGCATCGCCATCTCCACGATCAAGGCATCGTCCGTTTCGCGAACGTCGACGGGCGGCGTGAGCGCGCCGCGCGCGCCCGCGTTGAACTCGAAGAACCAGGGTTCCTGGTTGAGCCAGTCGAGGGCGCTCCGCCAGCCGACCGGCAGGCGCTCATTGGGACGTCTGGTCAACATGGTTGACCTCCTTCGGGAGCCGGCGCCGGGCCGTTCGCGACGCGTTCGCGTGAGGCGGTCCATGGGCCCCCATCCAACCTACGCTGGCAAGCGTCGCAAGCGCTCCAACCGCCTCCGCTCCTGCATTTCAGATGCCTTGCGAACGACGTCGATCACGTTGCAGGAAGCCCACACGCGGGCCGCCGTCGGCCGGGGTCGACGTACCAGCGACCCCGCCGGAGGGGGTCGCCCGGCGGGGTCGGTTCGAGTGTGAGTCCCCCGACGCCCGGCGTTGGTACCAGGCCCGGGGGGTCATGTCGTCATCGACGGCGACCCCTACGAGCACTGCGTCAAGGCGGCCTTGAGTGCCGTGGCGGCGGTCTCGACGCCGGTCGCAGCCGCTCGGATATCTGCCGCCTTCTCGGCCACGCTCGCGTCGCTCGTCAGGTTGGTGAGAGCTGTCTTGAGTGTGGCGCTGGCGGTCTTGAGGGCTTCGACCTGCGAGCCTGCCGCCTCCTTGGCCGAGGTTGCCAACGTCGTCGCCGCCGCTTCGATCTTGTCGATCGCTGCGGTGAGCCCGGCCTTGCCGGCGGTCTTCAGATCGAGATCCTTGAGTTCCTTCAGCGATGACTCGAGCGCTTCGGCGTCAGCGCACACGCTCGAGGTGGCGGCCGGCGCCGACGCAGCGCCTGACGGAACGGACGTCGTTCCCGACGACGACCCCGTCGAACCACAGGCTCCGAGAGCCAGGGCGATGCTTGCGATCGCGATGAATAGGAGCGCACGTTTGGTCACGATGATGTCCTCCAGCGTTGGGCGATCGTCGTGCCGGTGCAGCTGGCATTTCGACGACGATACGTTCGTCGACCCGCGCGGACGACGGAGGCAACCTTAGCCCGAATACGTCCCGACCGCGGCCGCCGGCATGTGGCGCCTCCGATCGGCTGTCGCCGCCGTTAGCCCTCGGTCGCGTGGCCGCGATCGCGTTCGTGCCAGTCGCCGACCCGCAGCGCCCAGTGCTCCTCATGGAACATCGCGAGCCGCCCGTCCGCGCCGGTATCGAGTAACCCGGGCACCGTGACACCGTCGCTC
This sequence comes from uncultured Chloroflexia bacterium, assembly GCA_963776545.1. Classification (GTDB taxonomy): domain Bacteria; phylum Chloroflexota; class Limnocylindria; order Limnocylindrales; family CSP1-4; genus SPCO01. The sequence continues at coordinate 260,115 of CAVZND010000008.1, forward strand.
TCCTGGCCCAGGACGACTGCCTCCCCGGGCACGATCGGCCCCCGGCACACCTCGCAGGCGGGCAGTTCCTTCGTCGACATCCGCGCCTCCGTCGAGCCCAGAAACCGTGGTCGGCCCCGGTGGCGCACCACTCAGGGCCTGTTCATGCACGAGAGATGGTCGGGGCGGCGGGATTCGAACCCACGACCACCAGTCCCCCAGACTGGTGCGCTACCAGACTGCGCCACGCCCCGGTGCCGCCGAGTCTAGCACCCCCTCCCGGCCGACCCGGCGCAACCTACTCTACCCCGGCCGCTCGCCCCCGAGGCTGGCGATCCAGGCGGACGCATCAGCCAACTCGTCCTTGGACTCACGGGCGAGCAGGTCGACGAGACAGCGCTTGACGCTCTTGCCCTCGAAGAGCGCGCGCTGGACCTCGCGGGCGATCGGCATCTCGACGCCGTATCGATCAGCCAACGCGAGCGCCGCCTGGACCGTGTAGGCGCCCTCGGCAGTGCCCGGCAGGTCGGCCTCGATCTCGGTCCACGACCGGCCCTTGGCGAGCTCGACGCCGAGGCGATGGTTGCGCGACAGGGGCGACCCGCACGTCGCGATGAGGTCGCCGATCCCGGCCAGGCCCGCGAACGTCAGCGGGTTCGCGCCGGCCGCGATGCCCAGCCGCATCATCTCGGCGAGACCGCGCGTGAGCAGGCCCGCCTTGCCGTTGTCGCCGAAGCCCAGGCCGTCTGCGGCACCCGCCGCGATCGCGACGACGTTCTTGAGCGCGCCGGCCAGCTCGACGCCGAGGATGTCGTGGTTCACGTAGAGCCGGAAGCGACGCCGGGACAGGCGGGCCACGACGCGCGCGGCGAGCGCCCGGTCCGTGGCCGCGACCACGGCCGACGCCGGGAGCCCCCGGGCGATCTCCGCGGCCAGGTTCGGGCCCGACAGCGCGGCGATCCGATCGCCCGGGATGCCGGCCGCCTCGGCGATGACCTCGCTCATCCGGAGCAGGCTGCCACGCTCCAGGCCCTTGACGACCGACACGAGGTCAGCCGACGGCGCGAGGTATGGGGCCAGCCGCTCGACGGTCGTTCGCAGGTGGGCCGATGGCGTCGCGAAGATCACGAGGTCGGTCGCGTCGGCGAGGGCTCCCGGGTCCGCGGTCGCGACCACCGTCCGCGGCAGGTCCACGCCCGGCAGGCGGGCCTCGTTGCGGCCGGTGGCCGCGATGCGTGCCGCCGTCTCCGGGGAGTGGCACCACAGGACGACCGGCTCGCCCCGTGCCACCACCCGGGCCAGCGTGGTCCCCCACGCCCCGGCCCCGACCACCGCGACCCGCGGGCCGCCCATCAGCGCGACCGGCGGGTCTTCCCGGCGCTGACGCGCCGCGCCGGCTTCGCGACACTCGATCCGGAGCGGGCCTTCTTGCGGCGCGGCAGCTTGACCGAGGTCCGGTCGCGGAAGACGAGCTTGATCGGCGTGCCATCGAACCCGAACGTCTCGCGCAGCTGGTTCTCGAGGTAGCGCCGATAGCTGAAGTGGACGGCCGAGCCGTCAGAGGCGAAGAACACGAACGTCGGCGGCGCGACGGCCGCCTGCGTGGCGTAGAAGATCTTCGGCCGGCGACCACGGACCGGCGGTGGCGGCGTCCGCTCGGTGGCCGCCGACAGCATCCGATTCAGCTCGCCGGTCGAGACCCGCTTGCGCCGCTCGCCCCAGATGTCGACCGCGGCCTCCAGGACACGGCCGACACGCTGGCCGGTCTTCGCGCTGATCGAGAGGATGGGCGCGAAGTCCAGAAACGGGACCTCGTTGCGGATCCACTCGGTGTACTGGTCGAAGGTCCGGTCGGTCTTGTCGGCCACGAGGTCCCACTTGTTGACCGCGATGACCAGGCCCTTGCCCTCCTCGACCACGTAGCCCGCGACATGGGCGTCCTGCGACGTGAGCCCCTCGACGGCATCGATGACGAGCACCGCGACGTCCGCCCGCGACAGGGCATGGAGGGCGCGCAATGTCGAGTAGCGCTCGGCGGCCGGGCCGCCGGCGACCTTCCCCCGACGCCGGATGCCGGCCGTGTCGATGAGGACGATCTCGCTGCGGCCCCACGCCAGCCGCGTGTCGATGGCGTCGCGGGTCGTCCCGGGGATCTCGGACACGATCGCCCGCTCCTGGCCCAGGAGCGCATTGACCAGGCTCGATTTGCCGACGTTCGGGCGCCCGACGAAGGCGATCGCGGCGGGCTCCTGGTCGGCCTCGGCGGCCATCGCCGCGTCCCAGCGAGCCGCCTCGGGATCGATCGCCGCGAGATCGATATCCGGATCGCCGTCGTCGCCATCGGCCTCGTCGGCGTCGGCGTCGCCGACGACGTACGGCTCCAGGCGTCCGGCGGCGACTTCCTCGGCGAATGCTTCGGCCTCGGCTTCGCGGGCCTTCCGCGCGAGCTCCCGCTCGCTCTCGGGTGGCAGCGCCCAGACGATCGCGTCGAGGAGGTCGCCGGTCCCGCGCCCGTGTGTCGCCGAGATCGCGTAGGTCTCGTCCCAGCCGAGGGCATGGAACTCGGCGCCCTCGAGTTCGCGCTTCTCGTTGTCGGCCTTGTTGACCGCGACGATCACCGGCGCCTTCGCCCGGCGCAGGATGTCCGCTGCCTCCTCGTCCGGCGGGGTCAGCCCCACGACGGCGTCGACGACGAAGACGATGACGTCGGCCTCGGCGATCGCGAGGCGGGCCTGGTCCTGGACGGCCGCCTCGATCAGGTCGTCCGGGTCGAGCTCGAGGCCGCCCGTGTCCACGAGCACGAACCGGCGCCCGTTCCACTCGGCGTCGCCGTACAGCCGGTCGCGTGTGGTGTGGGCGCGGTCTTCGACGATGGCCGTCCGGCCACCGACGATCCGGTTGAAGAGCGTGCTCTTGCCGACGTTCGGCCGGCCGACGACGGCGACGACCGGGAGCCCGCCCGACTGCGCGACCACCGGGTCAGGCTGCGCCGGGCGTGCTGACGGCGCGCGACAGGTTCGGGAGCGAGGTGGTCCGGCCGGCCGGGGTCGCGGCGCCGGCCAGCGCTGCGTCGGCGAGGTTCGTGGCGGCGGCCTGGGTCGTCGGCGTCCCGGTGTTGGCCAGGATCCAGTACGCGACTTCACGCAGGTCCTCGATCGGGGTGGACGTCCCGCCGGTCACCCCGACGACTCGCGCGCCCTCGAACGGCGCCGGGTCCCCCAGGTCGGCCACGCCCTGGATCTGGATGGCGCGCGTGCCCTCGATCTGGCACAGGCGGGTCAGTTCCTTGGTGTTCGCGCTCGAGCGGCCGCCGACGACGACCATGAGGTCGACTTCGCGCGCCAGCTCCATCGTGTCCTCCTGGCGGCGGATCGTCACCGGACAGACCGTGTTGATGATCTTGAGCTCGTGGGATCGCCCGACCATGAGCGCTGCGAGACGCTCGAACTTCCAGGGCGGCTGGGTCGACTGGCTGATGAGCGCGAGCTTCTTGCGGCGCGGGACGGCGGCGTCCCACTCCTCCTCCTCGTCGACCACGATGATGTCCGGCGCGAAGCCGAGCAGGCCGACGACCTCGGGGTGGTTGGGCGTGCCCAGCAGGACGATCGTGTAGCCCTCGTCGACGAGCTTGCGCAGCTCCTTCTGCTCGGCGATGACCCAGGTGCAGGTGCCGTCGATGACTTCGAGGCCCCTGGCCTCGGCCCGCTCGAGGACGTCCGGCCGGACGCCGTGGGCACGGATGACCACCGCGGCCCCGTGGTCGACGTCGTCGAGGGTGTCGACCGTCTCGATCCCGAGGTCCATGAGCTCGCGCACGACGCCGTCGTTGTGGACGACCTGGCCGAGCGTGTGGGTCGACTTCCCGGCTGCGGCGGATTCCTTGGCCTTGTCGATGGCCTCACGCACGCCATAGCAGAAGCCGGTGCGCTTCGCGATGCGGACGTCTTCGACGGTTCCCATGCATCGATTATCGCACGGGGCCCCGTTCAGACCCCCTGGCTGACCGCCGGCTCCGCGGGTTCCATCTCGGTCGACGGCGTGCCGTAGACGCCTCGCTGCTGCGGCGGCAGGAGCTCCGCGATGCGCCGCATGATGATGTCCGTGGCGAGGCCCTTCGCGGTTCGCCGGTCCGTGCCCGGTGGCAAGGCGTCGGCGACACGGAACGGGCGCCCGACCCGGACCGTGACCCGGCCGCCCGGGTGCGGGATCTTCTGGCCCCGCGGCCAGACCCCGTTCGACCCGCCGATGCCGATCGGCACGATCGGCGCGCCGGTCCGGAGGGCCAGCACGGCCACACCGTCGCGGGCGGCCTGGAGGGCGCCATCGGCACTGCGCGTGCCCTCGGGGAACACGAACAGGATGTTGCCCTCGTCGAGGATCCGGCGCGCCAGCCGGAAGGCCTCGACATCGGCGGCCCCGCGATCGACCGGGTGGACCCCGCCGTTCTGCGCGAGCCAGCCGATCACCGGCCAGTCGAAGAGCTCCTTCTTGCCGAGCCAGTGGATGCGCCGACCGAGAGTCGGTGTCAACCACGCCCCCAGCACGACCGGATCGAAGTTGGAGGCGTGGTTCGAGGCGATGATCACCGGGCCCTCGCGTGGGATCTCGCCGATCGGCCCTTCGATCCGGATGCGCGACATCCCCCGGGCGAACAGACGGCCCCCGAATGCCAGGGTCCGGATGAGCGGGGTGGTCGCGCTCTCGATCGGCTCGGGCGCCGAGGTGCCCGCGGAGGCCTCGTGCTGGTCGGTCATCGGCGGGCCTCTGCGTCGCGGATCGCGTTGGTGACCGCTTCCACGGTGTCCTCGAAACGGTTGCCGTCGGTGACGATGATGCGCGCGTCGGTCGCCGGTCGCAGCGGCGCGACCGGCCGGTTCCGGTCGAGCTGGTCGCGACGCCGCAGCGCCTCGAGGATCTGCTGGGCTTCCGGGCTGGCAGGGTCCAGGCCGCGCTCCCTGGTCCGGCGGGTCGCCCGTTCCTCGACGGACGCGTCGAGGAAGATCTTGAGGTCGGCATCGGGCAGCACGATGGTCCCGATGTCGCGGCCGGCCATGACGATCCCGCCGGCCCTGGCCAGGTCGCGTTGTCGGGCGAGCAGCGCCGCGCGCACCTCCGGGACCGCTGACACCGCGGACACGGCGGCATCGACGGCCGGTCCGCGCACGTCGTCGGTGTGATCGACGCCGTCGACCCGCACGCGGGACAGCCGGCCGATCTCATCCGGTGCGAGTTCGACGTCATCGACGAGCCGGCTCAGCCCCACCGGGTCGTCGACCTCGACGCCGCGGTGCTCCGCCAGCCAGGTCACGGCACGGTAGAGCAGACCCGTGTCGCAGAAGCGATAGCCGACCTGAGCCGCCGCCGCGGCCCCGACGCTGCTCTTGCCCGACGAGCCGGGACCGTCGAGCGCGACGACGAGCCCGCGCGGCCCGTCACTCGTTCCATCCATCCGCGGCAGGATAGCCGCTACCGGGTTGCGGACTTCGGGGGCGCCGGCCGCCGCGGGGCCGGCTCGGCTCGACGGCTGCTGCCGCCGCCTCCGGCGAGGCCGCGGATCTCCGGGGCCTTCAGCGGTCGCACGCCGCCACTCCGCAGGCCGTCGATGCGCACGGGGCCGATCCGGACGCGGACCAGGCGATCGATGGGCGCGCCGACCGCCCCGAACATCCGCCGTAGCTGGCGCTTCCAACCCTGCGCCAGCGTCGCCCGGTACCAGTGGAGCGGGGGCGGCTCCGGGCGCATCAGCGCGACCAGCTTGTCGGTCTCGAAGGTGCTCATCGCCCGCAGCCCGGACAGCTCGGCGAGCCCCTCGTCGAGCGGGATCCCGGCCTGCAGCACCTCGACCTGGGCTGCATCGAGTCGCTGGCGGAGGCCGAGCGCGTACTCCCGTTCGACGCCGAAGCGCGGGTGGAGGACGCGCTCCGACCAGGCGCCGTCGTTGGTCAGGATGAGCATCCCCTCGGAATCCTGGTCGAGGCGGCCGACCGGATAGAGCCGGGCGCCCTCCGGCACGAGCGCCGTGGGAAGCAGGTCGAGCACGGTCCGGTCCGCGTGACGGTCGCGCGTGGTCGAGGTGACACCAGCCGGCTTGTGAAGGAGGAGATAGGCCATGTTCGATGCCCCGCCGATGACCCGGCCGTCCACGGCCACGATCGAGCGCTCCGGGTCGACCTGCGCGCCAAGCGCGGCGACCTTGCCGTCGACCGTGACGCGGCCCTCGGCGATGAGCGCCTCGCTCGCCCGGCGCGAGGCGACGCCCGCGGCCGCGAGCACCTTCTGGAGCCGCTCGGCGGGCATCAGTCGCTCGGCGCGGCGGCGCCGGTCGATGCCACGTCCCCCTCGGTCCCGGCGCCATCCACCGAGTCCATCTCGTCGAGGTCGAGCGCGACCTGGACGCTGTCGCCGCCCTCCTCGGCCAGGCGCGCGGCGATGTCGACCTCGAGCGGCGGCAGCCCGTCGAGGCTGGTCATCCCGAATCGCTCGAGGAACTCGAACCCGGTGCCGTACAGGAACGGCCGGCCCGGCGTGTCCGCCCGGCCGAGCTCGACGATCAGCCGCCGGTGGAGCAGCGAGCGCATCGTGTATTCGGAGTCGACGCCGCGGATGCGCTCGACGGCGGCCTTGGTGACCGGCTGGCGATAGGCGACGATCGCGAGCGTCTCGAGCGACGCGGGCGAGAGGCGCACGGCGTCGGCGCCGACGTAGCGCGCGACGAGCGCGCCCGCCTCCGCCGCGGTCGCGAGCTCGACCCGGTCGCCGTCAAGCAGCAACTGGATCCCGCGCTCGCGCAGGGACACCTCGAGGTCGCCCAAACGTGCGTCGACGGTCTCGCGATCGGTGCCCGCGAGGGCGGCGATCTCGCGCCGGGTCAACGGGCGCTCGGCGACGAACAGCAGCGCTTCCAGCGCCCGCTCGGTCAGCTCGATCGGCGGCCGATCCTCGGTCTCGACCGGCTCGGCGGCGTCGAGCTCCTCGCTGGCGTCGTGGTCGTCGGTCACGCGAAGGACTCCAGCGACTCATCGAGCGGCGCTTCGTCGGCGTCCGGGCCGACCCCGGCCGCCGCCCGCTCCTCGGGCGTCGTGGCCCTCGCGACGATCGGTCCCCACGGCACGGCCTGCGACACGACGATCTCGCGCCGCTTCATGAGCTCGAGCATCGCGAGGAACGTCACCGTGATCACCACCCGGTCGTGCACGCCCTCGAGCAGCTCCTGGAGCACGAACGTCGGGGCATCGCGCAGGGCGGCCCGGATGATCTCGGCCCGCTCCGTCAGCGTGATGGTCCGCTCCATCACCTCGGGCGGCGGCTCCGGCGGTGGGGCCAGGGCGGCGAGGCGGTCCAGCGCCCGGACGAGCGCCGCCGGGTCCATCGGCGCGGCATCGAGCGGTCGGGCCCCGGCCAGCGCCGTCGCGTGCGCCGCCGACGGCTCCCGTCGAAACAGCCCGACCCGGGCGAGAGCGATCTCGGCCAGACGCAGGCCAGCGTCGCGGTGGGCGCGATACAGGATCAGGCGGCGCCGCAGCTCGGCTTCGGGGTCCGGTGCCTCCTCGCCACCGGCGGCGGGATCGACGACCGGCGGTCTGGGCAGCATCGCCCGGCTCTTGATCAGGATCAGCTGGCCGGCCACGGCCACGAACGCGCTGACGTTGCCGAGGCGGTCCGACTCCAGCGACGCCAGGGCGTCGAGGTACGCATCGGCGAGCGCGCCGAGCGGCACGGTGAGCACATCGAGCTTGCGGGCCTCGATGAGCGAGAGGAGGAGCCCGAGGGGCCCCTCGAACTCGACGAGCTGCACCTGGGTCGCGGTCTCCGGCCGCCGGCCGTCCCCGAACCGGACGTTGGGCTCGACCGCGATGACCGGCACGCCCGTCATCAGTTGGCCTCGTCCGCGAGCCGCAGCAGCTCCCCGAACTCGGGATCGCGGGGCGCGTCCTGGTACCGGATCAGGTCGACGGTCCGGGCGCTGCAGCCGGCCGCCGCGGCGAGGCGCGCCGATGTCTCGGCATGGGTCCCGAGGCGCTCCAGCGCCGCGCCGAAGCCGGGCAGGACGCCGGCGATCCGCCAGACCCACGGGCCGTACGCGTCGCCGAGCGACCAGGCGACACGCGGCCACACACCGGTGTCGCCCTTGCCGGCGTCGTGGAGCAGGCCGGCCAGGAGGGCGTCCGGCTCGGTCACGCCGTCCACCCGGAGCGACGCGACCACGTCGAGCCCGTGTCGACGGTCGGCTACGTGCATCGAATCGAAGAGCGCCTGCTGCGGCGCCCCGGTCCAGGTCGCCAGCGCCGCTCGCTCCTCGGGGGTCACCCTGGCCCGCAGGTGCGTTCGGAACTGGCGGACCTTAGATGCCCACCAGGAAGCCATAGATCCCGTTGATGATGGGGATCAGGACCCGCCCGCCGATCGAGTTGCCGGGTGGGAAGAAGAAGAGCGCGATGACGATCAGGAAGCCGTACTGCTCCAGGACCGGCCGGATCCGGTACTCGGTCTGACGATCGAGGGCCGCGAACAGCACCTTCGAACCGTCGAGCGGCGGGATCGGGATGAAGTTGAAGATCATCAGGATGATGTTGATCTGCACGAAGCTGATGAGCACGAGGATCAGCATCTCGGGGACCTGCCTGGCCAGCTCCTGGTCCGCGTAGAGAAACCGCAGCGGGATCGCGCCGATCGTCGCCAGGAGCAGGTTCGAGATGGGACCCGCCGCGGCGACGATGGCCTCGCCTTGCCGACCGCCCGCCAGGTTCATCGGGTTGACCGGCGTCGGTTTCGCCCACCCGAAGGCGAATGTCCCCTGCGAGACGAGGAACGACAGGCCGAGCAGCACCCCGCCGACGGGGTCGAAGTGCACGATCGGGTTGAGGGTCAGGCGACCGAAGAGCTTGGCGGTCCCGTCGCCGAGGCGGTAGGCGGCCAGGGCATGGGCGAACTCGTGGACCGGGAATCCCACGAGCAGCATGATCGCGATGACGATGACGATCGAGACGAGCTGTTCCTGGGACAAACGGCACCTCTAGGCGGGGTCCCGCGTATGGTAGCCGGGCCGAGGCCCCGAGGCGGCGACGGCGGTTGACGCGTGAAGCCGTCCTATGCGCCGGTCAGGTGCACATCTGTCACGAGCGAGCGCGCAGGCACCCGGGATCCGACGGTTCTCGCATCCTCGTCATCGATCTACGAGGGACCTGTGGCCGATCCGCACCTGACAGGCGCGCGGCTCGGGTCGCCGACGCCCCGAGGCAGTAGCGCTACAGGCGACCGAGCAGCTCCGCCTTCTTGGCCTCGTACTCCTCGGCGCTGATCGCGCCGCGATCCCGCAGGTCGGCCAGGCTCGCGAGCGTCCGGGTGACCTCGTCGGGACTCAGGTCGTGCGCGGCGGGCTCGACGGCGGCCGCCGCGACGGCGGGAGCCGCAGCCACGGCCGGTGCGGCCGCCGGCGGGGCGGCCGCCTGGGGCTGCGCGGCCGGGAGCGGTGTCGTCGTGGTCGGGCTGTCCGGAGAGCCCGTGCCCCCGTCCCCCGGTGCCCGGGCAGGCGGGGTCGGCGGCCAGCTCTGGCGCTCCATCTCGACCTCGAACTCGTGCTTGGCGTCGAGCATCTGCTTCTTGAACTCGACCGGGTCCTTGATCATCTTGAAGGGCTCGATGCCGACCTCCGCCGCGGTCATGACGTCGAGGTCGCCGAAGCCGAACATCCGCCCGAAGAGCGACTGCCGGAGGCGCGCGTCGTTGATCTTCTCGAGCGAGCTGTCGGTCGATTCCTTGTTGAGGACGCCGGCGACCTGGAGCACTCGCCGATTCGTGATGACGTATTCCTGGCTCATGTATCGGAAGATCGTCCAGAGGAGGTTGGCCAGCCCGGCGACGAACAGCACCACGGTCACGAGGGTCAGGAGCGTGCGGAAACCGCCTTCGATCCCTTCCTCGCCGACGCTGCCACGAAGCCAGTAGAGGAGGATCGCGATGATGATCGCCAGGATCGTCAGGCGCGCCCCCCACACGAACACGAACCAGTGCTGCTTCTCGCGGTGGAGGATCCGCTCGCCGGTCGACAGCAAGGAATCGGCATAGGCCATCGCGCGTGTCCTTCCCTCTCTAGGCCCTCGGGTGGGCCCGCGTGTAGACGTCCCGGATCCGTTCTCCGGTCAGGTGCGTGTAGAGCTGGGTCGTGGAGATACTCGCATGTCCGAGCAACTCCTGGACGATCCGCAGGTCGGCTCCGCCCTCCAGCAGATGCGTCGCGAAGGAGTGGCGCAGGGTGTGCGGACTGACCCGGTCCGCGAGCCCGGCCGACCGTGCCGCCGCCTTGACCGCGGCCCAGGCTTGCTGTCGCGCGAGCCGTCCGCCTCGGTCGCCGAGGAACACCGGACCGCCACGAACCGGCTGGACATGGCCGAGGGCCAGCAGCCGCGGCCGGGGACCGTCGGACCAGCGCGCCAGCCAGTCGAGGGCGACGTCACCGACCGGCACCAGCCGCTCCTTGTCGCCCTTGCCGATGACGCGCACGAACCCGCCGTCGGTCGAGAGGTCCTCCGCGTCGAGGCGCAGCGCCTCGCTGATCCGCAGGCCCGCCGCGTAGAGCAGTTCCAGCAGGGCCCGGTCGCGCAGGTGGCGGTCGTGGCCGGGTTCGGTCGGGTCGTCGCCACCGGCGGCCTCGAGCAGGCGCTCGGTCTCCTCGATCGTGAGCGTCTCGGGCAGCCTGCGGCTCTGGCGCGGCAGGTCGAGATGGGCTGCGATGTCGGTCCCGATCAGCCCCTCGCCGTAGGCGAAGCGATAGAAGCCCTTGAGGGCCGCCGCTCGACGGCGGAGGCTTGTCGGGGCGAGACCCGCGTCGCGCGGCCGACCCCGTCGCGTGCGCGCGGCGAGGTAGCCGACCACCGCGTCCGGCGAGCGGGCCCACGCCGCCGTCGTCCCGCGGCTCGCCGCGAAGTCCGTCAGGTCGCCTCGGTACGCGCGGATCGTGGCCGGCGCGAGGCCGCGCTCGATCGAGAGGTAGGCGAGATAGTCGTCGATCGCGGCGTCGAGGGTCGGTCCGGCAGCCATCGTTTCGGTGTTCGCGGTCCGGGCAGCGGCCGTCAGCCGGCCGTCGCCACCTCGCCGCGCCACGCTTCGGCACGGTCGAGGAGCTCGCGGGCGGCGGCGAGGCCCGCGGCACCGACTGGGCCCGTCGTGCCACCCGGACCGGTCGCGGCACTCCCCAGCATCTGGGCCAGCTCGACGATCCGGCCCTCGTGGTCCAGCCGCTCGACCTCGGTGACGGTCCGGCCGTCCCGTTCGCGCTTCGTGATGCGGAACTGGGCGTCGGCGTGGGCGGCGATCTGGGGCAGGTGCGTGACGCACAGCACCTGGTGTCGCCTCGCGAGGGTCCAGAGGCTCCGACCCACCGGGTCGGCGCTCCGGCCGCCGATGCCCGTGTCGACCTCGTCGAAGACGAGCGTGGGTGTCTCGTCGGCCTCGGCGAGGACCTGCTTGATCGCCAGCGCCACCCGCGACAGCTCACCGCCCGATGCGATCCTGGCCAGCGGACGCGGCGGCTCGCCGGGGTTCGGCGCCAGCCGGTAGACGACCTCGTCGACCCCCGAGGCATCGAAGGCGACCGCGTCGCCGTCGAGTTCGACGGCCGCTTCCTCCGGGCCCGCGACGCGCCGGCCCAGCGCGACCTCGAACACGCCCTCCTGGAACCCAAGCTCGACCAGCGCGGCCCCGACCGCGGCGGTCAGTCCGGCCGCGGCCGCCCGGCGTGCCTCGGACAGGCGATCCGCTGCTCGCTGGATGTCCGCGAGCAGCCGGGCATCGTCGGCGTCCCGTCGCGCTCGCTCGCCGTCGAGTCCGTGCAGGCGCTCGGCCTCGGCGGCCGCGCGCTCGCCGTGCGCGAGGACCGCCGCCTCGTCGTCGCCGTAGCGCCGTTCGAGCGCATAGATCGTGCCGAGCCGTTCCTCGAGCGCTGCGAGGGCGGCCGGATCGTGCTCGACGGTCTCGGCGAGCGACCGGGCCTCGCCGGCCACGTCGGTCAGCTCCGCCTCGAGGCCCGCGAGGCGCTCGGCGAGCGGCTCGTAGCGAGGATCGACGCGGGCGATGACCCGCGCCTCGCGGAGCGCGACCGCGACGCCGTCGCGTGCGCCCCCACCCTCCGCGGTCAGGGCTTCATGGACCGCTGCCGAGCCGCGGGCGATGGCCTCGCCATGTTGTGCCGCCGCCAGGCGAGCCCGGATCTCCTCCGCCTCGCCGGGGCGCAAGCGGGCCGCCGCGATCTCGCCAGCCTCGTACTCGAGGAGCTCCAGCCGGCGCGCGAGCTCCCGCGGATCGCCGATCAGCTCGGCCAGGGCCGCCCGATTGGCTCGCCACGCCTCCACGGCGTCGGCCATCGCGGCGCGCTCGGCACCGTGCCCACCGAACCCGTCGAGGAGGTCGCGCTGCCAGCGCTCGTCGAGGAGGCGCTGCTGGTCGTGCTGGCCGTGGATCTCGACGAGCGGTCCGACCTCGTCCGCGAGGCGCGCCGCGGTCACTGTTTCGTCGTCGACGCGCGCGGTGGACCGGCCCCCAGCGGCCACCTCGCGGACGGCGATGAGCGGCTCCGGCACGCGGTCGAAGAGCGCCTCGACGCGGGCGGTGTCGGCGCCGTGGCGGACGAGCGAGGTGTCCGCCCGCGCACCGAGCGCCAGCCCGAGGGCATCGATGATCAGGCTCTTGCCGGCCCCGGTCTCGCCGGTGATGACGTTGAAGCCCGGCTCCAGCGAGAGTCGGAGCCGCTCGATGAGGGCGAGGTCCGTGACCGCGAGCTCGAGCAGTCGCCCGGTCACGACGGCAGCAGGGCGACCTTGTGGCGCAGCAGGTCCCAGAAGGGCTGCGCGCCCGTCGGTTCGATGAGCCGGATCGGCCGTTCGACGGCCCGGACCTCGACGAGGTCTCCGACGCGGATGGGGATGTCCTCGCGCCCGTCGACGGACACGAGGGCCTCGTGGGCCTGGACGACCCGGCAGCGGACGACCTGCCGAGGGCTCACGACCACGGAGCGGATGGCCGACAGGTACGCGGCGATCGGGGTGACGACCAGGTTGCGGCTCATCGGGTCGACGATCGGGCCGCCGGCCGAGAACGAGTAGCCCGTGGAGCCGGTCGGCGACGAGACGATGAGGCCATCGGCGATGAACGTGGCCAGATGGGAATCGTCGATGGCGACGTCGAAGTGGCAGACACGCGCCAGCGACCCGCGCGCCACGACGAAATCGTTGAGCGCCACGTGACGGACGTCGTCGATCGGGCGGCCGTCGCGAAGGATCACCCCCTCGAGCGCCATGCGTTCGCCGATCTGGTAGTCGCCGGCCTCGATCCGGGCGAGCACGGCGTCGAGATCGCCCGCCTCGGCCTTGGACAGGAACCCGACCTTGCCCAGGTTGATGCCGAGGATCGGGACGTCCACCTCGGCCACGGCACGGACGGCACGGAGGAACGTGCCGTCGCCGCCCAGGACCACGAGGGCATCGGTCGTCGGGAGCTCCCGCAGCAGGACGTGCATGTCGTCGGATTGGGCCTGCCACTGGTCGATCTTCCGCATCTGGCACCAGCCGGCGGCCCGGGCACTCAGTTCGACGGCCGCCTCGATCGTCGGGTTGTAGGCGAACCCGAGCCGCTGGACGGTCATGCGGCCGACACCGTCGCGATCCGTTCGCCGATCTCGGCGCAGCCCGCGCCCGGAGCGAGGTGGACGAGGAACTCGCGGTTGCCCTCCGGTCCGAGGAGCGGCGAGGCGACGACGTCGCGGGTCCCGAGGCCGGCCGCCTGGGCGCGCTCCACGATCCGCTCGAGGACCTCGCGGTGGATGGCCGGGTCCCGGACGACGCCGTGGTCCGTGCGGCCGCGGCCGGCCTCGAACTGTGGCTTGACGAGCGCGACCACCTGGCCGCCGGGGCCGAGCGTGGCGGCGACCGGCGCCAGGACGAGGTCCAGCGAGATGAACGAGACGTCGATCGTGGCCAGGCCGATGGGCTCGGGCAGCGAGGACGAGGTCAGCGTTCGCGCGTTCGTGCGCTCCATCGAGACGACACGCGGGTCGCGGCGCAGGGATTCGGCGAGCTGGGCGCGACCGACATCGAGGGCGTACACGCGGGCCGCCCCGCGTTGGAGCAGCACGTCCGTGAAGCCACCGGTCGAGGCGCCGACGTCGAGGCAGACGAGCCCGGCCGGGTCGATCCCGAATGCGTCGAGTGCGGCGCCGAGCTTGTGGCCGCCGCGGCTGACGTAGGGCTCGGGCGCATCAACACCGACCGTGGTCGTCGCGTCGACCAGGTCGCCCGGTTTTCGGTCGAGGCGGGCGGCGTCGCCCTCCCCCACCCTGACCTTGCCGGCCAGCACGAGCGCCTGGGCGCGACTGCGCGTCTCGACCAGCCCGCGCTCCACGAGCAACTGGTCGAGCCGGACCCGCGTGGTCTTGGTCTTGATCGTCGCGCCGTCGGCCGGACTCACACGCCTATCGTGGCACAGCCCGCTTCACCGGGGCTCACCTCGGGGACTTGGGGTGTGGGGTGCCTCAGCCGATCGGCACCGAACCGTCGGTCCTCTGTGGGGTCCGGGCAAGAAGGAAGCCCAGCCACAGCCAACACGCGTCGTACGGCACCGAAATGCCCCCATAGAGCAGCTGCCACGGCAGCGTGTTCTCCGAATTGCCGACGATGTAACCGGTGAGCAGGCCGGTGGGAACCAACAGGATCCCGGCGATCAAGACCACGGACCTTCCCCGCGGCAGCGCGTTCCCCCTCTGGATGTCGATGCCTGCCAGGACGAGGCCGACCGCCAGGACGAATACGGAGAGGATCGACAGGAGCCAGCCTCCATAGACCATGGAGGTGTAGAAGCCGGCGCCCGACCAGTACTGCATCACTGACGCGATGAAGAACAGGGACAGCCCGATGGACGCGACCACGAAGCCCGCCGTGCCGACTTTGCCGAGCCGGGGCGAGACCTTGACGTACGTGGCGACGAGGCCGATGAGGCCCAGCGGCGCGAACGCAGGCCACACGACCGCGTACTGGCCGGCCGAGAGGCCCAGGAATGTGAGTCCCTCGTATTGCTCGGTCGTACCGTGCGTGAATGCCCAGGTGAAGTCCCGGACGAGCAGGTGGACCGCCCACAGGATCAGGGCAACCCCGCCCCACCTGACGAAGGTCGCGCTCCTCAGGTCTGCCGCGGCAGCCGACATCGGCGGACCTCCTGATATAACGCTGGTCGCTATAGCGTGACACGATATGAATCGGCGGCGCCCGCTGTCAATGGGCGCAGAGCGCGAGACCTACTTACCGGCCGGCGCGGGCCGTCGTGTCGCTCGGGGTCGCGCCGAGCACGGCCAGCGTCTCGCGGACCTGGGTGGCGAGGCCGGGAGCATCGACTCGGAGGACCCGCCGCAGGTCGGCCACGGAGCCATGGTCGACGAACCGCTCGCCGGGGATCCCGATCACCCGGACCGCGACCTCGCGCAGCGCCGGATCGGTGAACCGCGATCCCTCGACGAGCTCGAGGACGGCACTGCCGAAACCGCCGGTCGCGACGCTCTCCTCGAACGTGACCACGAGCCGCTTGCCGCGGGCCTGGTCGAGGATCAGCTGCCCGTCGAGGGGCTTTGCGAAGCGCGCGTTGATGACACCGACCGACCAGCCCTCGGCTTCGAGCGCCTCGGCCGCCTCGACCGCGCGCGCGACGATCGGCCCGAACCCGACGAACAACAGGTCGCGGCCCTCGCGCAGCACCTCGCCCCGGCCGACCGGAAGGACTTGCGGCTCGACCGGCGCCAACCCGAACCCGGGGTCGCGCGGGTAGTGCAGCGCGAACGGGTGATCCTGCGCCAGCGCCGTCCGGAGGAGCGAGCGCAACTCCTGCTCGTCCCGCGGCGAGGCGATGACCAGGTTCGGCAGCTGCAACTGTGCGGACAGCGTGAACATCCCCTGGTGGCTCGTGCCGTCTTCCCCGACGAGGCCGGCGCGATCCACGGCGATCAGGACCGGCTGGTCGTTCTGGCAGACGTCGTGGACCGTCTGGTCGAAGGCGCGCTGCAGGAACGTCGAGTAGACCGCGACCACCGGTCGCAGGCCACCCATCGCGAGCCCGGTCGCGAACGTCACCGCGTGCTGTTCGGCGATCCCGACGTCGAAGAACCGCGCCGGGAACTCGGCCTGGAACTTGGACAGGCCGGTGCCGGTCGGCATGCCCGCCGTGATCCCGACGATCCGGCGGTCGACCCTGGCCTGTTCGATCAGCTCGGCCGCGAAGACCGCCGTGTAGTTCGGATTCTTCTTCGCCGCTGCCGGGGCGTGGGTGGGCGGTGCTGCGTCATCGGCCATCGACTCGGTCGGCATGGCGCTCCCGTTGACCCCGTTGGTCCCGTTGACCGGCGGGGCCATCGGCGGCAGGGCAGCTCCATGGAACCCGACCTGGTCCGCCTCGGCCGGCCGGTAGCCGCGACCCTTCTGCGTGCGGACGTGCACGATCGTCGGCCCGGGGAGGGACAGCGCCGCGCCCAAGGTCTCGATGAGGGCGTGCAGATCGTGGCCGGGGACGACGCCGATGTACGTGATCCCGAGGTCCTCGAACAGCTGCCCCGGCTGGGCGAAGTTGACGACCGAGCTCCGCAGGCGCTTCGACAGCTCGAGGACGGTCGGCCCGACGACCGGGATGCGCTCGACCGTCCGATCGTATGCGCTCTTGCTCTGGCGCCACGCGCTCGAGAGCTTGATCTGGCTCAGGTACTTGGAAAAGGCCCCGACCGTCGGGCTGATCGACATCGCGTTGTCGTTGACCACGATCAGCATCTGGGTCTTTCGCTGGCCGATGTCGTTGAGGGCCTCGAGCGAGAGTCCGCTCATCAGGGCCGCGTCGCCGACGACGACCGCGATGCGCTCGAGGCCGTGCCGTACGTCGCGAGCCTCGGCGAGCCCTTCGGCGATCGAGAGCCCCGTGCCGGCATGACCGCCGTCGAACACGTCGTGGACCGATTCCGAGCGCCGAGGGAAGCCGCCGATCCCGTCGAGCTGGCGCAGGGTGCCGAACCGCTCGAGACGCCCGGTCAGCAACTTGTGCGGGTACGCCTGGTGGCCGGTGTCCCAGACGATGTGGTCGCGCGGCGATTCCAGGAGCCGGTGCAGCGCGATCGTCAGCTCCACCACGCCCAGCGATGAACCCAGGTGGCCGCCCGTCTCCGCCACGGTCGAGATGATCGTCTCGCGGATCTCGAGTGCGAGCTGGGCGAGCTGGACCTCCGACAGGCCTCGCAGGTCGGCGGGTCCCTCGAGATTCGGCAGGATCGGCACGGTGGGATGGACTCCTTGGGTCGGCGGATTCGGCGTCGAGTCTAAACCTGTTCCCCGCAGGTCGCTTGTTTTACGAACCCGGTGCGCCGACCTGACGGACGGCCGGAACGTCGGGCGCGTGACGGAATCACGCCTCCTCGGTCGCTTCGTCGGGCTTGACGTCGCGCAGCTCGGATCCGCCTCCGGCCCGCTGGACCAGCTGCTGGAGCCGGAGCTGGGCGTCGTTGAGGAGTCGGTCGCAGCGTTCGATGAGCGCGGTGCCACGCTCGTGGAGCGCAAGCGCTCGTTCCAGCGGCTGCCCGCCGGCCTCGAGTTCGGCCACCGTCCGCTGGAGCTCGGCGAGGGCGTCGTCGAAGGCGAGGTCCTCGACGCGCTGCTCGGCTGTGTCAGTCACGGGGCTCCTCGTCGTCGGGGGTGGTGAGGCGGTCGATGCGCGGCGCCAGCAGCATACCAACGCGGATGCCGATGGCCACGATCACGGTCACGACGATCCCGAAGACCACGTACTCCATCGACGGCCGCCTACCCTGCCACGTCGTCCACGGTCGCAGCGACCGTCCCGTCGGCGACCCGGATGTCGAGCGCGGTGTGGGCCGGGGCGTCAGCTGGTTCGCGCACGACCGCCCCGTCGGCGCGCCGCCGGACGATGGCGTAGCCGCGATCGAGCGTCGCCTGCGGGCCGAGGACCGCGAGGGCGGCCGCGGAGGCGTCGAGGTCGGCCCGAGCCCCCGCGAGGGTCGCCGCCGTCAGGCGCGGCAAGGTCGCGGCGGCCCGATCGAAGCGCGCCCGGTCGTGCGACAGGCGTGCTGACAGCGCCCGTGTCGCCCGATCGAACAGCAGTCCGACCTGCTCGCGTGCGGCGACGAGCCGGGCGCCAGGGCTGACCACCTCGAGCGCCCGACGCTCGACGTTGAGCTCATTCCGGGCGACAGCCAGGCGTCCCGCGGAGACCGCGGCGAGGCGCGCGCCCGCCCGTCGAAGCGCGGCGGTCATCTCCGTCCGGTCCGGCACGACGATCTCCGCGGCGGCGGACGGCGTCGGCGCCCGCACGTCGGCCGCGAAGTCGGCCAGGGTCACGTCGACTTCGTGGCCGACGCCCGTCACGACCGGGATCGGATGCCCGACGACGGCTCGCACGACCCGCTCATCGTTGAACGACCAGAGGTCCTCGAGCGAGCCCCCGCCGCGAGCGAGGATCGTGACCTGCGGGGCGTCGATGTCACGACCGGCCTTCATGAGTTCGTCGCGGTGCCGCTCGAGCCGCTGGAACGCGGAGACGATGCTCGCCGGGGCGTCGGTTCCCTGGACCTTCGTCGCCACCAGAACGACCCGAACGAGCGGCCAGCGCCGCCCGAGGACCGTGGCGATGTCCTTCCAGACGGCGCCGGTCGGACTCGTGATGACCGCGATCGCCGTCGGCCGGGTCGGCAGTTTGCGCTTCCGCTCCGATTCGAACAGCCCTTCCGCAGCGAGGCGGGCCTTGAGCTCCTCGAAGCGGAGCGCGAGGTCGCCGAACCCCGCCGGCTGGAGCGACTCGACGTAGAGCTGGAGCGCGCCCTGCGGCTCGAAGAGGTCGACCCGGCCGTGGACGACGACGCGCAACCCGACCTGGGCTTCGAATGCCGAGCGCAGGCGATCGTCCCGGAACCAGACGCACTGGAGCTGACTCCGTTCGTCCTTGAGCGCGAAGTACGCGTGGCCCGCGGACGACACGGTGACCCGCCCGATCTCCCCTTCGACCCACAGGTCGGTCAGGCGCGGGTCCTCGCGGACGGCCGCCTTGATCGCCCGGGCGACCTCGCTGACCCCCAGGATGCGGACGCCGAACGTGCCCGGCGCAGGCGGTTCGGCCGTCGGCAGCGGTGCTCCGTCACGACCGTCCATCGTCGTCCGGGCCCGTCAGACGCGGGTCTGGTACTCGCCGGTGCGCGTGTCGACGCGGATGGTGTCGCCGGTCTCGACGAAGATCGGCACGACCACGACGAGACCCGTCTCGGTGGTCGCGTTCTTTCGGGCACCGGTCTGGGTGTCACCGGCGAATCCGGGCTCCGTCTCGGCGACCCGGAGGTCCACGGTGACCGGCAGCTCGACCCCGATCGTCTCGCCCTGGTAGCTGGTCCGGTCGAGCGTCATCCCGTCCTTCAGGTACTGGGCCGTCTCGCCCAGTCGCTCGGTCGTCAGGACGAACTGGTCGTACGTGTCGGTGTCCATGAAGTGGTGGTCGTCGCCGTCGCGATAGAGGAACTGGACGGGCCGCTTCTCCATCGACGCCCGCGGCCAGCGCGTCCCCGCCTGGAACGAGCGCTCGACCGTCTGGCCGCGCTTGATGTTGCGCAGCGTGATGCGCACCTGGGCCGAGCCGCGGCCCATCTTGATGTGGTGGTAGTCGAGGATCTGCCAGAGCTCGCCGTCGAGCTCGATGGCGACGCCCTTCTTGAGTTCGCCGGTACTGATCATGTCGGGATGGGCTCCTGCGGACGCCCCCGGGCGCGCGCATGCGGGGCCGCGCGCCGTGGGTATGTGGAGTTCCATTCTAGCCGAGGGAACGCGCGCAGGCCCTCCTTCGAAGCGGATCGAGTCGACGATGACTTGACGATCGGCGCGCCGAAACGTTCGCAGTCCAGCGCCGTGAGGGGCCATCAACTGCCCGAGGCACAGAGCGAGCGTGCATCCGGAGCGCAGTACTCGACGCGCCCGCCGACCATGGTCATGAGGACGCTCACATCACCGAGGTCGGCGGTGTCGACGACTCGCGGGTCCTCACCCAGAACGACAAGGTCCGCCAGCTTGCCCGTCGTGATCGTCCCCTTGCGGTCCTCCTCAAAGGTGGCAAACGCGCCCGCACTGGTGATGAGCTCGAGCACCTGTTCGACCGTGAGCCGTTGGTCGGCCTGCCACGGTTGCGGGGCGACTCCCGGGGCGGCCTCCCGGGTCACAGCGACGGCGAGCGCCTTCAAAGCCCGACCCGACGTGCTGTGCACGTCATCGAGATCGTCGTATGGATGATCCGTGCTGGCGACGGACCGCACGCCGGCCTCGAGCAGGTCGCGCCACCGCCCGATCCATGGAAGTCGCTCTGCGCCAACCGTCGTTTCAACGTCAGGGGTCGTGTCCGACGTGAACCACGTGAGTTGGAACGAGGCCAGGATGGCCAGGTCTCGCATCCGTCGTACCTGGTCGTCGCGGACGGCCATCACGTGCTCGATGCGGTGCCGATGCTGGGCGTTGTCGTCGCCGGCCAGCGCAGCCTCGTAGGCATCGAGGACCAGGTCATGCGCGGCATCCCCGGCCGTGTGCGTGGCCAGTTGCCAGCCGTCGTCGTGGAGCGACCGTACGAGTTCGGTCAATCCATCGGGCGTCCAGTACACGACGCCGCGATCGTCGGGACGGTCCGCGTGCGGCTCGGTCATGTACATCTCGTTGGTCCAGGCGGAGTCGGCGAAGATCTTGACCCCGCCGATGCGCAGGTTCGGACTGAACATCTGGCGTGGTCGATAGTCGCCGAACCAGACGCCGAACTTGTCGTCGAGATAGTTCACCGGCAGGTAGCAGTTGACCCGGAGCCGGAGCCGCTTCGCCTCGTCGAGGGCGCGCAATCCGTCGAGGCGTTCCTGGTTGACGAAGAGCTCGGAGATGCTCGTCCAGCCGCCAGCGAGCGCATTCTCGATCGCGACTTCGGCGGAAGCGTCGGAGACGTCTCGATCGCCGATCCGGTGACAGTGGGCGTCATTGAAACCTGGGAGCAGAACCCGACCACCAAGGTCGATGATGGTGGCGCCCGGCGCCGAGGCAGCGAGGACGTTCGCTTCTGTCCCGACGGCCGTGATGGTGTCGCCCGTGATCGCCACGGCATCGGCCTCGGGCTGAGTCGAGTCCATCGTCAGGAGAGTCCCATTCCGCAGTACGAGGTTGGCTCCTGGATCCGCGGCCGTCCGGCGGGCCGTGCTGGTCGTGGGCTGCGCGCAAGCTTCGAGAGCGGCGCCGGCCGCGACGACCGAGATGCCGCGAAGGAACTGCCGCCGCGTGAGTGATCGGTCCACGCCTACGCTCCCGTTCGAAACGCGGCGGCGGCCGGTCAGGGCCGCCGCCGGTGCGGATCGGGCTACTCGAACTGGATCGAGTCGATGATCTGCTGGATCTCCTGACCGGGTGCGGGACCCGCGCCCTTCATCGTGTAGGCATCGATCCAGACGAGCTTCCCGTCGACTTCGATGATCCAGACGCGGTACGTTGCGCCGAGCCCTTCAACCCAACGCCAACCGCCGTTCGCTCCACCGGTACTCTCGTCGTACCAGAGATATGCGTCATGCGGGTCGCAGCCGATGTCCTCTTTGATCGTGAGCACGACGTGCTGCGCCGGACGTCCACCGACTTCGATGCTCGACGGGCCACTGACGAGGTCGGTAACCGGGACCGCAGCCACCGCGGCGGCTAGACCGGCCGCGGTGCCGCTCGGCGGCGGGTTCAGCGGGGTATGCGCGCACGGATCCGCATAGACGTTTTCCGGCGCATTCAGCCAGAAGTCGATCCCGATGTAGTCGGGTCGAGGGTACTCGCCCTTGCCGATCGAGTTGCCTTCCCCCCCGCTCGTCCATCCTGATGCTGGCACGCTGAACGACAGCGGAAGGCCATCGTAGATGACAGTGTGTTTGCCAACTGCATAGTGGGCCTTCAGGGGGAAAGGCCTCCGGCGTCGGCGACGGACCGGGCCGCAATGTCGCTGTCGGTGAGGGCGAGGGTACGACGGCGAGACGACCGGGCCGCCCCCGCCGATCCCACCCCGCCCAGGCAGCAGATTGATCCCGACGACCGCCACGACCACCACGGCGGCGGCGGCGATCCCGAGCTTGGCATAGGTGTTCATGTCGGCGATCCTCCACGCCGGCCACCAGGACCGGCGCTGTGGGGTCGCGTCGAGCAGGCCGAGTACGTCGTCCAGGACGCGGTCCGCGGACTCGTGCTCGTCCGTGCGCAGCCACGACCGCACGATGCGCGTGACGTCGGGTTCGGAATGCATCAGATGACCTCCCGGACCGGTGGACGCGAATCGGCCTCGAGGGCCGCTCGCATCGCGCGCATCGCGTGATGAAGACGTGAGTGGGCCGTCCCGGTCGGGATGCCGAGGATCTCGGCGACCCGGTCGAGCGGCAGGTCGAGGTAGTGGTGCAGGACGACCACCGTGCGGTGGTCGATCGACAGTCGATGGAAGCCGCGCTCGAGCTGGTCGCGGTCGATGACCGAGCTCAGGTCATCGTCGGCGGCCGACTCGTCGCCCGGCAGCAGCCGGAGGTTTGGTGCCCAGCGTCGTTCCTTCTTGCCCTCGGCATAGCAGGCGTGCACGAGGAGCCGGTACGACCAGGCCTCGAAGCGGGCCGGGTCGCGGAGTCGCGGAATGTCCTGCCAGATGGCGAGCAGCGCCTGCTGCGTCGCGTCCTCGGCGAGGTCCATGTCGCGCAGGATCCTGCGCGCCACGGCCAGGAACCGGTCGGCGATCCCGGCGGCCAGGAGGGCATACGCCCCCTTGTCACCGCGCTGGGCTCGGATCACGAGATCGGTATCCACGGCCCCTTCCACCTGACGGCACCGGCTTCGTCCGGATGCGCATCACACGGTATGGGTGGATCGAGCCGCCCGATTTGTCAATCCCGGCCGATGTCAGCCCTCGAGAGCGATGACCTCGCGCGGGAACTGCGTCAGGCGGGTGACCCGCCCCCCGTCCGCATCGAGCGCGATCAGGTCCTCGATGCGGACGCCCGTCTCGCCCTCGAGGTACACGCCGGGTTCGACCGAGAACACCGTCGGGCTCGGCAGGGGCGTCTCGGCGGCCGTCGTGCCGAGGCTCGGACCTTCGTGGGTGGCCAGGCCGATCCCGTGGCCGGTGCCATGACCGAAGTGGTCGCCATGGCCGGCCGCGGCGATGACCGCCCGGGCGACGGCGTCGACCGCCCGACCGCTCGGCAGGGGTTCGCCTCCCTCGTGACCGGCACCCGCGGCGACAGCGGTCTCGAGCGACTCGATCGCCGCCGCCTGGGCGCGCGCCACGAGCTCGTAGATCGCGAGGTCGCGCGCCCTGGGCTCGCCGACGAAGAGCGTCCGCGTCATGTCGCTGCGATAGCCCGCGACCTTGGCGCCGAAATCGAACAGGAGCACGGCGCCGGCCAGCACCGGCCGATCGCCGGGCGAGCCGTGCGGCAGCGCCGCCTCCGGTCCCGACAGGCAGGCCACGTCGAACGCCAGCCCCTCGGCGCCGCCGGTCCGGATCAGCCACTCCAGTCGCAGGGCCAGCTCCGCCTCGGTCGTATCGGTCCGGATCTCGGGCAGCAGGGCCGCGAGGGCGCGGTCGGCGACGGCACACGCGGCCGCGATCCGTTCGAGCTCGGCCGGCTCCTTGATGGCCCGATCCGCCTCGACCCAGCCCTCGACCGGCACGAGCTCCACGTCCTTGGCGGCCGCGGCGAGGCGGCCCCACGTCGCCTGCGGGATGAACCCCGCCTCGAGCGCGACCCGGCGGGCCCCCACGGCGGCCACGAGCTCCGGCCAGCGGCTCGGCAGGTCGTGGTACACGTCAACGACGCGCGCGTCGGGCGCCTCTCGATGCGCCTGGACCGTGTAGCGCGAGTCGGCCAGGACCAGGAGCTGGTCGGCCGCGACCAGGAACTGGCCGGACGTTCCCGCCACCTTCTCCTCGCCGTCGCCGAACGCGAGGCCCGTGAGATATCGGGCGTGCTCGGGCCGGACGCCGAAGTAGGCATCGACGCCGGCGGCTTCGAACCGGGCCCGAAGCCGCGCCAGCCGGGCGGGGCGGGCGGATCGGTCCGCCTCCGACCA
This sequence comes from uncultured Chloroflexia bacterium, assembly GCA_963776545.1. Taxonomy (GTDB): domain Bacteria; phylum Chloroflexota; class Limnocylindria; order Limnocylindrales; family CSP1-4; genus SPCO01. The sequence continues at coordinate 284,213 of CAVZND010000008.1, forward strand.
GGCGGTGCGCTGCCGCTCGGTCGGCGGCGGGGCGAAGTCAGCCGGCTCAGGGAGCCGACCGCTCATATGTAGCCGTACTCCTTGAGGAGCTTCTGGAACGACGCGTTGTCCTTGGCGAACGCGTGCGCACCGCCGCCGTCCGGGATCGCGACGAAGTACAGGTACTTGTCCGCGGTGTCGGGGTCGAGGGTCGCGTCGATCGAGGGCAAGGTCGGCGTCGCGATCGGCCCCGGGATGAGCCCGGGATTCAGGTAGGTCTGGTAGCCCGCGAGCTCCTCGGGCACGACCACTTCCTTCATCGGAACGTCGGGCGGCGACCAGAACGAGTACTTCTGCCACATGTCGAAGTCGAGCTTGTCGAGTTCGATCGTGTCGTTGGCCCAGATGACCGTCGGATCGGCGTTGAGGATCTTGTTCTTGATGCCCGGCAGGCCGTCCATCCGGTTCTGGTAGACGCCGGCGATCTTCGCGCGCTCGTCGTCGAGGACCGCCTCGCGCTCCACGATCGAGGCCAGCGCGAGCACCTGGTAGAACGACAGACCGCGCTCCTTGGCGACGTCGAGCCGGTCGGCACCTACGGACGCATAGAACTTGTCGAGCATCAGGCGGACGAGCTCCTCGGGCGTCGTGTCGGGCAGGACCTTGTAGCTCGACGGCCAGAGGAAGCCCTCGAGCGTCGGGTGCGCCGGGACCGTCGGGTCGGCCAGGATCTTCTTGAGCCAGGGGTAGTCGTCGATGAGGTCCTTGGGCGGCGACTTGACCAGGTCGTAGAACTCGTGGACGTCCATCTGGAGCGGCAGGGTCTGGAGCTTGGCCGTGATCTGCTCGAGCCGCAGGCCCGTCCGGAGCCCGAGGTCGACGTATGGGATGGGCGGTGGATCGAGCAGCGCCGTGACCACGTCGGCCGGGGCCATGTTCTTGCGCAACAGGAAGGTGCCCTGCTGCAGCTTCGCGGTCAGCTTGCGCTCGACCGCCAGGAAGACGAACGCTCGTTCGTCGCGGATCAGCTGGTCCCGTTCGAGGCGCGCCGCGATCGTGCTGGCCGTGTCGCCCTCCTGGACGACGAATTCGACCTGCGTCGGGTCCGTCGAGGCCGGGTCGGTCAGGGCCGCACCGAGGTCCTCGCGAACGACATCGCTCACGAAGGGCATCGAGAGCGCGGCGGGGTTGTCGGCCGCCCAGCTCAGGATCGCGCTGTTGACGAGGGGACGAAGGGCGGTGAGCGCCACGAGCAGAACGATCGTGCCCAGCACGATCGCGAACACGAGGAACTTGACGATCCCGACGACGCCGTTGCCCGACCCGCCACGCCCGTTGCGGCCGCCACGACGAGCAGGTTCGACCATCGGGGGCAGGACGTCGGTCGCGTACGCGTCGGGGTCGTAGGGATGCGCCTGTGGGGCGCGGTCATCCCGCGGGCGTCCGCCGGAGCGGATCGTCATGCGTGGTTCTCCGTGTGGTCGCTGGGTCGGGGCAGGGACGAACGGATCCCGGCCCGTGTGTCGAGCTCATCCTGCAGGATGATGGCTGCCGCCTCGCGATCGACGCGTGCCCGGTAGGCGTCGCGCTGCGCTCGGGTGGGGGGCCCGCCCGACCGACCTCGCTTCATCGGACCCAGTCGGTCCTCGGCGAGATGGCTGGTCAGGCGCTCGTCACGAAAGGTTAGCGGCAATCGCAGTTCCGTGGCGACGGCCGTCGCCCAGTCCCGCGTCAGGAGCGCCTGTGGGCCCTCGTTGCCGGACATCTCCAGGGGCAGCCCCACGACCAGCTCATCGACTTGGTGGGCATCGACGACAGCACGCAGCGCCGTTGCGTCGCCGGCGATATCCCGCGCTCGCGGCAGCGTGATCAGCGGTCGCGCAGGAAAGCCGTCACCGTCGGATAGCGCGACCCCGACCCGACGCTCGCCGAGGTCGATCCCGAGCAGGCGGCTCACGGTCGGCCACTGTGCGTCACGGGGTCGCCGATGGGCCGGGCGTCTCGACCGCGACCGCCTCATCCAGGGTGAGCTCGACGCGCCCGTCGAGGGTCGGGATCGTCGTCACCCAGTCCGGCCAGACCGAGAGCTTGACGGTCCCGAACCGCTCCAGGATCGAGCGGGCCTCCTCGATCGGCCGTCCGACGACCTGGGCCTTGAGCTCGTCCGGATCGAGGATCGCGACCTGCCGCGCCGTCGCACTGGCCGGGAAGCTGATCTCGTCGCCATCGATGACGGCGGGCTCGACGACGACGTCGATCGTGCCATCGAGCAGGCGATGGTTCGCGTCGACGCTGGCGCGCAACTGATCTGCCACGACGGTCTCGACGGGGGCCTCGTTGACCGTCGTCACCGTGGCTGGAGCGCTCAACCCGAGGTTGAACGTGGCGACCTCCTGGTCCAGGAGGGTCGTCGGGTCCACGCTCGGGACCGGGGTGCCGAGCACGGCCGTCTCGGGGAAGACCGTCGCACCGGCCGGCGCGATGGACGGGTCGGTCAGGCGCTCGGCGAGGGCCGCCTGGAGCGCGGGCTCGAGGGCCGCGAGTGCCCCATCGATGTCCTTCTGGGTGACCTTCGGGAACTCCTCGCGGGCGCCACCGGTCGTTGGATCCGGGTTCGTCACGTTGAGGAACGTGCCGTTCTCGTCTCGCGGGACCTGCGTGATGCGGTTCGCGTCCACGTTCCCCTCCGGCCCGGGTTCGACCGCCGTCACCTTGACCGAAGCCGTCTTGGGGATGATCCCGAGACCCACCAGGTCCGCGCGCGGGACCGTCACGGCGGCGTTCGTTCGGAAGCGAACGCCACCGCTGGTTCGCACGACGCTGCCCGAGGGGATCGTGTTCGACGACGTCGGGTCGAGGTTCTCGAACCGGACGGTGCCGCTCGCCTTCTTCTCCGCGACCCGCTTGCCGGTCGCGGGGAAGGAATCGGTCGTCGTGACGTCCAGGCTGACCACCTCGGCCGGCACGACCTGGTCGGCGGCGTTGGGGGCCGTGGCCGTCGGGTCGGCGCGGATCGTCACGCGGACGGGCCCGAGAGCCTCTTCCTTTGGGCTGACCACGATCGTCGCCGAGGGCAGGACCAGGTACGCGCCGACGCCGCCGATAACGACGGCCAGGACGACGACGATGAGCCCGACCAGCACCGGCGTGCGAGCCAGTCCGCGGCCGGAGCCGCGCGTGACCGGGCCACCGCGGACCGGCGCATCCTGGACCCGCGGGTCCGACGCGGATCCGCCGACCGGAGCCTCCCGGATCGAGGTGCCGCCCGGCGAGTCGCGGATCGACGTGCCGCGCGGGGGCCTACTGCCTCGCGCCCCGGTTGCGGGTGCGGCGGTCGTCCGGAGCGCGGCCGCCGCGGCCGCGAGCTCGGCCGCCTCCATCTCATCGAGCGTTTGCTGCACCGGCGGCGCCGGAGTCGACGTGTCCGGCGGCTCGCCGAGCGACGTGCGTGCGGTCTCACCGGCCAGGGCTGCTGCCGCAGCGGCGGACGTCGCCGACGCATCGTCCGCGCGCGGCGCCGGAGTGGGCGGCGGCGCTTCCTCCGATCCCTCGTACTCGCCGACCGAGCTGAAGACCGGCAGGCCGGCCGAGGCCGCCAGTGCGCGGGTCGCCGGGTCGTTCGCGATGATCGAGAGGCGCTTCTCGTGGGTCAGGGCGTCGCGCGCCAGCAGCCGGAAGTTGATCCGCGAGGTCGCGACCCGCGACCCATGCGGCAGCACGACGGCGACCCGCCGCCCCTCGACGGTCCGGATGCGCGCCGCCGCCGAGGTGATCTCGTCGTCGATGTCGAGGTAGATCACGCCGCCGGGCACCGGTCAGACCTTCATCGCGCGCAGGACCCGTCGGAGCGCCGCATCGAGGGCGTCTTCCGTCGTCTGGAGCTCGATGGCCTGGTACGCCAGGCCGAGCGGCGTCACGTCCTGCTGGTCGACGAGCAGCTTGGTGGCATCGGAGATCGTCTCGATCTGGTCAGGCGCCATCACCGTCACCTCGGGCGGTCGGGCGAACGGCAGGCCCTTCCAGAATGCCTCAGATGCGAGCGACGCGCGGATCTCGGGCAGTCGCGAACCGCCGCCACACAGGAAGATGCGGCCCGGCAGCAGGTCGCCGCCCGACAATTCCTCCATGACCAGCTCGACGCCCGCGGCCCAGACGCGGACGTCGTCGCCGATGATCGACGCGACATTCGCTCGATCGTCGACCGGCAGGTCGCGGGCGTAGTCGACCTTGAGCGCCTCGGCCCGCGGGAACGGCAGGTCGAGGCGGTCGGCGAGACTCTTCGTGAAAGCTCGACCCCCGAGCGCGAACATGCGCGTGCCCTCGATGCCCCCGTGTCGGACGAGCGCGACATCGGTGGTGCCGCCGCCGACGTCCACGAACAGCGCCCCGGCCTGGCGGATCTGGTCGCTGCCGAGCACGCGGGCCACGGCGTATGGCTCGGCGACGATCTCAAGCAGTTCGAGGTCCAACTGGCTCGCGACGCTCTGCAGCGCGCCCAGGTGGACGAGCGGGGCGAAGGCGTTGAAGATCCCGATCTTCACGTGCCGCCCCTGGAAGCCGACCGGGTTCGTCAGCGCGTAGCCGTCGATCGACGCCCCGGTCACCGCGGCATGGACCAGGCGGACGTCGACGTGGGGCAGGCCGGTCTCCCAGGTGATCGCCCGCTCCGCCTCGCGCAGGGCCTCGCGCTGGACGTTGTCGATGAGCTTCTGGAGCTCGCCCTCGGTGATCGGCTGGTCGGGCTTCTTGCGCTCTTGTGCGTGCGTCGTGGTGAACCCCTTGACGAGCTCGCCGGCGATGCCGATGACGACCTGCGTCGGCCGGAAGCCGGCCATCTCCTCGGCCTCCTGGAGCGCGACCGCGCAGTTGTCGACGACCGCCGCGATGTCGGCCACCGTCCCCGACTGCATGTGCGACAGGCCCTGACGCTTTCGCCCGACGCCGCGGACCGTTCCGTGCCCGGCGGCGTCGATGTCGAACACGAGCGCCTTGGCGAACTCCGTGCCGACGTCGAGGGCCGTGCACGCCGCGAGCGCCTCCTCGCCGTCGCGCTGCCAGATGCGACGCCAGAAGGCCATCAGGCCCCCGTTTGGAGCGCGGCAGCGATGGCCGCGAGTGCCGCCGGCAGGCCATCCCGTCGGCTCCCCTTGCCCTGGGCCATCTCGGGCCGGCCGCCACCGCGGCCGTCGATCGCCGGCATGGCCGCCTTGACCAGATCCCCCGCGGAGATGCCGCGGGTCACGAGATCCGGCGAGACGGTCACGAACAGTTGCGGCTCGTCGGCGTCGAGCCCGAGCGCTACGACGGCCGAGCCGACGCTCGCGCTGACAGTCCGGGCGACCCCCTTGAGCGCCTCCATCGATCCGAACGGGGCGGCGTGGGCGACGAGGCGGACGCCGGGGACCACCTCCTCGGCGTCGGCCGCCAGCTGCTCCGGGGTCGGCGTGCCAGGACTCCCGCCCGCCTTGAGGCGGCGCTTCGTCTCCCGCAGCTCGTCCTGCAGGGCGCTGACGCGATCCGGGAGTGCGTCGGCCGTCCGGGCGCCGGCGACCTCGGCGGCCCGCTCCAGGACCTCGAACCGCTCGCGGGTCAAGACATCCGCGCCCGCTCCCGTGACGGCCTCGATGCGTCGCTGGCCCGAGCCGATGCTGCGCTCGCTCGTGATGAGAAAGCCGCCGATCTGGCCGCTCGCCCGACAGTGGGTGCCGCCGCACAGCTCGAATGAGTAGTCCTCGACGCGGATCGTGCGCACGGTCTCGCCGTACTTCTCGTCGAAGAACGCGTCTGCGCCGCCCTCGATCGCCTCGGCCATGCTCATGAACGCGATGGTGACGGGCCGGTCCTCGCGGATGATGCGGTGGACCTCGTCCTCGATGGCGCGCTTCTCGTCGTCGGTGAGCGCGCGATCGAACGGGAAGTCGAACCGCAGGTAGTCAGGCGTGACGAGCGAGCCAGCCTGCCGCGCCCGATCGCCGACGACGTTGCGCAGCGCCCGGTGCAGCAGGTGCGTGCCAGTGTGGTTGCGCATCGTGTGCGCCCGACGCTCCGCGTCGACGACCGCCTCGACCGTCTCGCCCACGCGCAATCGCCCGTGCAGCGTCCCTCGATGGACGATCAGGCCGCCGACCGGCTTCTGCGTATCGGTGACCTCGAACAGGACGCTGCCGCCGCCCGGCTCGCGGACCTGGCCGTGGTCGCCGACCTGCCCGCCGCCCTCGGCATAGAAGGGCGTGCGATCGAGGACGAGCTCGGCCTCGCCGTAGCCGGTCAGCTCGTCGAACTCCATGCCGTCGCGGACGATCGCGAGGACGCGGCCGTCGGCGGTCGTCGTCTCGTAGCCAAGGAATGCCGTATCGCCGGACCGGCCCTGGATCGCGGCGTACAGCGAAGTCAGCTCGGCGTGCTTGAGCAGTTCGGCCTTGCGCCCGGAGCGCGATCGGTCGCGCTGTTCCGCCAGCGCGCGGTCGAACCCCGGCCGGTCGACGGCCACCCCGGACTCGGCGGCAAGCTCGACGGTCAGATCGATCGGGAACCCGTACGTGTCGTGCAGCCGGAACGCCGTCTCGCCGTCGAGGCGCGGCGCATCGCCCGGGAGATCCTCGGGTCGCCGTCCGATGACCCGCTCCGTCGTCGCGAGCGAGGCCATCGCCTGATCCAGGTGGATCGTGCCGGCATCGAGCGTCCGAGCGAACTGCGCCTCCTCCCGTGCGATGGCCGCGAGGATCTCGTCGCGCCGCGCGACGAGGTGCGGATACGCGTCGCCCATGACCGCGATGACGGTCTCGGCGAGCTCGCGCAGGAACGGTTCGCGCCGGCCCAGGAGGCGCCCGTGCCGCACGGCCCGGCGCAGGATCCGACGCAGCACATAGCCGCGGCCCTCGTTGGACGGCAGGACGTCGTCGGCGATCATGAACGTGACCGCCCGCGAATGGTCGGCGATGACCTGGTAGCTGAACCGCTCCGCCTCGAAGGCCTCCGGGTCGTGGCCGAGGAGTTCGCGCATCCGATCGTGGATCGGCGTGAACAGGTCCGTGTCGTAGTTGGTCGGCACCTGCTGGACGACGCTCGCGATGCGCTCCAGGCCCATGCCCGTGTCGACGCCTGGGGCGGGCAACGGGACGAGCGAGCGGTCCGGCTGGAGGTCGAACTCCATGAAGACGAGGTTCCAGACCTCGAGCCAGCGCGGGCAGAGCTCGCTGTGGTCCGGCACGCAGTGCGGCCCCTCCGAGTACTGGGCGCCGCGGTCGAAATGCAGCTCGGAGCACGGGCCGCATGGGCCGATGTCGGCCATGCGCCACCAGTTCTTCTCGTCGCCGGCCGGGAAGTCGCCCCAGCGGACAAGGCGCTCGGGCGGCAGCCCGATCTCGTCGCGCCATACGTCGTGGGCGACGTCGTCGGTCGAATAGACGGTCGCCGCCAGGCGCTCGCCCGGGATCCCGAGGTCGCGCGTCAGGAAGTCCCACGCCCAGTGGATCGCCTCGCGCTTGAAGTAGTCGCCGAAGCTCCAGTTGCCCAGCATCTCGAACAACGTGTGGTGGCGCGGCGTCCGGCCGACCTCCTCGAAGTCGTTGTGCTTGCCGGCGACGCGCAGGACCCGCTGGTAGTCCACCGCCCGCGTGTAAGACCGCTTCTCCGCCCCGGTCAGGACGTCCTTGAACTGGACCATCCCGGAGTTCGTGAACAGCAGCGTCTGGTCGCCGGCGGGCACAAGGCTCGCGCTCGGGACCACGGTGTGGCCACGCTCCTCGAAGAACTCGATGAAGCGCCGGCGGACCTCCGCGCCGGGCAGGGTCGGGATGCGCGGATCCGGGCTCACGCTGGGGGTCGACATCGGCCGCAATGGTACCGAACGGCGACGCGTTCCCGGGATCGACCGATCCGGGCCCGGCCGATCGGGTCCGACGGCCCTTGACCACGGGCCGGGTCAGGGCGAAGGATGGGTCGAGAAACGAGGGTTCGACATGACCTCACCCAACCCGAAACGCCCGGAACGGAACGCGGGAGCCTTCCTCGGCCCGGACATCCTCGCCCCCATCCCGTCGCGGACGCTCAGCGACGACTACCGGGACGAGCCGGCCGACCCCCCGGAAGAGCGGGTGCCCCCACCGGAGCCGCCCGGGCTGCTCGCGCGGATCGTCCAACGCCTGAAAGGCGGACCCGCGAAGGGTCAGTGACCTCCGGCGGCGGGCGGTGGCGGCTCGCTCGGCGGGCGCCGGTGCGGGCGGCGTCGCTGCCACATCGCGGAGCCCGCGATCATCGCGCCGATGATGGCGCCGATCGTGAGACCACGGAGGAACTTGGCGGTGGTGCGCTCGTCGATCATGTCCGCCGCTCGTTCGGGCCCATCACCGCCACGACACTGACGATGCCGATGCCCAGCCAGGCGCCGGCCGACGCGGCCACGAGCCGGAAGTCGCCGATCGACGCCAGGGTCACGCCCAGCCGGTCACCGAGCGTGTTGCCGGCCCACGCCCCCAGGATCGCCGCCCCGACCACCAGCGGCAGCCGGCCGCCGGCGCTACCCCGGATCAGGACGTAGATCGCGGCGTTGAACACGCCCACGAGGGCACCGAGGATGAGCGCCGGATCGAGGCTCACGCCGATCCCACGAGCACGGTCCCGGACTCGGCCGAGCGGGACGTCAGGGTCGCGGCCGGCCGGGCGATCCGCCCCCCGCCCAGCACGACGTCGTCGTCGTACGCGACGGCCGCCTGGCCCGGCGCCGCGGCCCACACCGGCGCATCGGTCGTCACGAGCCAGCGCCGGTCGCCCAGGTCGCGCAACGTGGCGCGCATCGGGATCGCGCGGTGGCGGATGCGGACGTCGGCCCGGAACTCGCTGGCGGGCGGGGTCCCGGCGACGAAGCTCGCCCGCTCCAGCTCGAACGTGGTCGTCTCGAGGTCCTCGCGGCGGCCGAGCTGGATGGTGTTCGTCAGCGGGTCGATCCGGCTCACGTAGCGAGGCTCGCCGACGGCCACGCCCAGTCCCTTGCGCTGGCCGACGGTGAAGCCGGCGGATCCCGGGTGCTCCCCCACTCGCTCGCCATCGATATCGATGAGCGCACCCGGCTCTGGGTGCCACCCGGCACGGTCCCGGAGGGCGTCGCGATAGTCGCCGCCGGGCACGAAGCAGATCTCCTGGCTCTCCGGCTTGTCGGCGGTCGCCAGGCCGAGGCCCCGCGCGACCTCGCGGACCTCCGGCTTGGTCAGCTCGCCGAGGGGGAACCGGGCGTGCTCGAGCTGGTCCTGGCGCAGGCCGTACAGGAAGTAGGTCTGGTCCTTGTCCTCGTCGCGAGCGCGTCGGAGCCGCGCCCGTCCGTCGGGACCGATGTCGCGCCTGGCGTAATGTCCGGTCGCGACGGCGTCGCAGTCGTACAGATGGCGCGCTCGACCGAGCAGCGCCCCGAACTTGACGTAGGTGTTGCAGTCGACGCACGGGCTCGGCGTCCGACCGTCGAGATACGCGTCGAGGAACGGCTGCAGGACGCCGGCATCGAACTCGCGCTCGAGGTTCATGACGTAGAACGGGATATCGAGCTGGGCGGCCACGCGGCGGGCGTCGTCGGCGGCATCGAGCGAGCAGCAGCTCTTCTTGAACTCCGAGTAGGAATCGGCGACGTCGTGCAGGCGCATCCAGACCCCGACGACCTCGTGGCCCGCCTCGTGCAGCAATGCCGCCGCGACGGACGAGTCCACCCCGCCCGACATCGCGACGAGGATCCGGCTCACGCCGGGACGCCCTGCCCCAGTGGATCGGCCGCGACGGCCGCGGCGCCGAGGCGCATGGAGGCCACCACTCGCGGGACGACCTCGCAGGCCGTCGCGATCTCGTCCTCGGTCGTCGTTCGCCCGAGCGACAGCCTGAGCGCGCCACGCGCCTCCTCTTCCGGATAGCCCATCGCGGTCAGGACGTGGCTGACCTCGGTGGAACCGGTCGTGCACGCCGAGCCCACGGAGCACGCGATCCCCTCGAGATCGAGCGAGAGCGCCACCGACGCGCCGTCCGTGTCGCGCGCGACCATCGAGAACAGGCCCGGCAGGCGCTGCTTCGGGTGCCCGGTGAGCTCGGTGCCCGCCACCGCGAGGACCGATTTCGACAGGCGCTCGCGCAGGCGGCGGAGCCGCGCCACCGTGGCCGGTCGCTCGGCACACGTCAGCTCGTAGGCCGCCGCCAACCCGACGGCGCCTGCGACGTTCTCGGTGCCGGCCCGGCGATGACGCTCCTGCGTGCCGCCCTGCTGCTGGGCGAGGATGTGCGTGCCGTGGCGGACGTAGAGCGCGCCGACCCCCTTGGGGCCTTCGAACTTGTGGGCCCCGAGCGACACCAGGTCGGCCCCGAGGGTCGACATGTCCAGGTCGATGTAGGGCGCCGCCTGGACCGCGTCGACGTGGAGCAGCACGCCCTTGCGCCCGTGGACCCGACGGGCGATCTCGGCGATGGGCTGGATCGTCCCGACCTCGTTGTTGGCCAGCATGATCGTGACCAGGATCGTCCGGTCGGTGAGCTCGGCCTCGAGCTGCTCGGGATCGACCCGGCCATAGCGATCGACCGGCAGCTCGACGATCTCGAACCCGAACTTCTCCAGGTAGCGCAGCGTGTGACCGACCGCGTGGTGCTCGATCGACGAGGTGACGATGCGATGGCCGCGGGCCTTGCCCGCCCAGGCGGCGCCCTTGAGCGCGAGGTTGTTGGCCTCGGTGCCGCCCGACGTGATGACGACCTCGCGCGGCTCGGCGTTGAGGCCCTTGGCCAGTCGTTCGTGGGCCTCGTCGAGCGCCGCGCGGGCGACACGCCCGTACGAGTGCGCCGAGCTGGCATTCCCGAACGACTCGGTCAGGAACGGCAGCATCGCGTCGAGGACCTCGCGACGCAACGGTGTCGTGGCCGCGTGATCCAGGTAGATCGGCATCGTGCCGATCGTACACCGCTGGGTGGCTGGCGGCCTCCGCGACGGGGGCCGCCAGCCTGGAGGCCTTGTCAGGCCGGAGTCGGCTGCTCCTCGTCCTTCTGGTCCTCGTCCTTGTCGCCGCGCCGGGCCAGTCCCGCGATCACGACGCCGGCTGCGACTCCGAGGATCAGGGCGACGATCGGCGTCAGGGACCCGAGCGGCAACGAGCTGTAGATGACAGCCAGGGTCGCGATGCCGAAGCCGGCCAGGATGCCGCCGGCGATCGCCATGACCGGGTGCCCCCGCACGCCGCGGGCCAGGCCCGCCGCCCCGAGGAGGACCAGGCCGAGCCCGAACCAGAACGGGATGGTCCCGATCGGGTCGCCGGTCAGCTTGAACCAGCCACTGCCCGAGCACGTGCCGCCACTCCCGGTCAGCGACCCGGCGACGTAGTACAGGCCGGTGATCCGGAACGGCGCGTTCTCGCTGACGCCGACCGTGCCACTCCCCGTCCGGTTGTCCTCGGGGTTGTCGTCGCCACCCGAGAGCGGCGTCGGGATGTTGAACACACTGACGCTCCAGGTGTTGTTCTTCATCTCGATGTCCGACTGGCCCTGATACGTGATCGTGCCGTCCCAGTCGACCAGGAACGGGTCCTCCTGGGTGGCGTCGTTCGCGCCGCTGGCGATGGAGTCGAGCGCGCTGCCATCGGCCTTGAGCGAGGCCGCCTGCAGCGTGCAGTTCGTCAGCGGGAAGGCGGCCGCCGGGGCGGCCCAGATCAGCAGGCTCAGCGCGGCCATCGCGGCCGAGACGAGCAGGACGCGTCGCATCCGATACCCCTTCCACTCAACACCCTCAAGCGGGGAGTGGGCGGCGTGCCGACTCCCGGCACTTCGGACGGTACCACCCGGCGAGGTGGGCCGGGACGCGGGTCCGGCGGTTGACGTTCGTCCATGACGGGACCCGACGACGATCGGTGGTTGAACAACGCCCCGACCCGCCAGCATGACGTCATCGCCTTCGGAAAGGAGCGCCAGCCACCGTGTTCCCCCTCGTCCTGCTCGTGATCGTCATCGCGCCGATCGTCCTCGCCGCGTTCGTGTTGGACACGGTCCGCGCCGCGCGCCGCATGGGCGGACTGCCGCCCTTCACCGCCACGTACCGCGCCTACGGCGCCTAAGGAGATCGAACCGATGCTCGACGCCCTGACCCTCGCGTCCGTCTTCGCGGGCTTCCTGCTGATCATCGTGGTCGGCCACAAGCTCGGCGCGGGTGCGTCCGACTCACTCGCCGGCCTGTTCATGTTCCAGGAGGACCCGCTCCCTCGCGGCGTCCAGGAGTCCGACCTGCCCCCGTTCGTGTTCCGCGACGGCTCCACGTTCGGGACCAGCGCCGCCTGATCGAGCAACCCCGTACCCGCGGCTGGACAGCCGCGGGAGAATCGGGGCATGCCCGAAGGGCTCACCTTCATCTCCGTCATCGCCGGCTTCGCCCTCATCGCCGTCGTCGGGGCAAGGCTGGGTGCCGGCACGCCGGCCGCATTGGCCGGCCTGTTCCCCGCGCAGGGCGTCCGCGACTGGCCGACCGGCGTCCAGGAAGCGGACGCGCCCCGCTTCAACCTCGACGCCGCGCCTTCCCCGCCGGTCGGCTTGCCCGATACGAGCCGGACTTCGGCCGAAACGCCCCCTTCCGAGATCGAGGACCTCTACGCCGGTCCGATCCGCTAGCTCGAACCGGCCGGGGCGACTCGCGCGATCTCGCACTCCAACGGGACCAGGGCCAGGACCTCGGCCGTCCGCGGCCCCGGGACCGTCGGACCGGCCGCCCCGTCGACCGACGCCAGCCGCAAGCCGGCTAGCTTCACCTCGCCGCTCGCGACCGAGTCGCCCATCGCTTCGATCGCGGCCGCGTCGGGCGGGGGCGGGCCATCGCCGAACTGCGTGTGGACGAGGTGGATGGCCTCCCCACGGGTGACTCTCACCGCCGGGCAGAACGTCGTCGCCGTGCAGCCGGTCATGACCCCCGCCTCCGCGACGGCGTTGATGTCGGCTTCGTGGCTGTTCGCCTCGTCGTCGGTGAAGTAGTCCTTGTCGGTCGGCGGCAGCGCGAGCGCCCGCGCGAGGACCGTCGCCATCGAGCCGCGCGCGATCTTGCCGTTGGGGCAGAACGTCGTGGCCGTACAGCCATGGAAGAGGCCGGCGGCCTTGGCCCGGTTGATATCCGCTTCGCGGGCCGTGCCGTCGTCGTCGGTGAAGAAGTCCGTGTCGGTCGGCGGCAGGTCCATCGCCCTGGCGAGGAAGGACGCGAGCTGGGCCCGCGTGACCGGGTCGTACGTGCAGAACATGTCGCCGTCGCATGGACCGCTGATGACGTTGGCGAGGGCCCAGTCGACGTCGGCGGCATAGGGCGTGTCGGCGTGGTCGTTAAGGCACTGCGATCCGGCGGCGACGATCTTGACCTTGCTCCCCTTGGCCTTGAACGACACCCGGGCCCACTTGCAGTTGTTCGTCTCGTTCGACTCCGTGAACTGGCCGTACAGGTCGACGGCCGCCCGGATTGTGTACGTCCCGCCAGGCAGCCCGGTGATGTCGATCCACTGGTAGGCGAACTTGGCCGGATAGAGGTCGGCCCAGCCGACCGAGATGCCGTTGGTGGTCCGCAGCGCTCGCTTCTTGCCGCAGCCCGACTGGAAGTACTTGCGCAGCTTCGGGGCGCCGGGCAGGCTGGCATTGCGCCGGTTCGTGTCGAAGAAGCAGAAGCCGATCTTCGCGTCGCGGCTCGTGCCGTGGGTCGACCAGAGGTGGTACGAGAGGATGCGCCGCACGTGCCAGTGGTCGTGCCCGTCGCCGGCGTACTTCATCGTCGCGGTGGTCCGGATCCGCCGGGTGGTGCCGCCCGTCTGATAGACGACCTGGTCGATGATCCACGGCTTCTTGGTCGACGCCCGGCGGCCCTTGATCTCGAACGGGCCCCGCCCGACATTGACCATCATCCCGTCGAAGCGCAGGAGTCGTCGCCCGCTCGCCGTCCGCTGGATCTTGAAGTGGGCCATCGCGGCGACCTTCAGGTCCGGCAGCTTGTCCGTGGCAGCCTCGGCCGCGGCGGCCGGGAGGACCCCGTTGAGGATGCCCAGGATCCCGGCGGCCGCCAGCAATCGAAGACTCGTACGGCGGCGGGCACGTCGCGCCATCCCCGAACCGTACATGGCGCCGCGGCCCGGTGTCAGACGGTCTGGTCGACGCCCTCGCGCTCGGCCGCCCGACGCAGGTCCTCGGCCCGACCGATCTCGCGCCGTCGCTCGTGCTGGGACAGGGCCCGCTTCCGGAGCCGGATCGACTCGGGGGTGACCTCCAACAGCTCGTCGCCGGCGATGAACTCGAGCGCCGACTCCAGCGTCAGCGGGCGCGGTGGCGTCAGGCGCAGCGATTCGTCGTGGCTGTGGGTCCGGATGTTGGTGAGCTTCTTCTCCTTGGTCGGGTTGACGTCCATGTCGCCGGACCGGCTGTTCTCGCCGACGATCATCCCCTCGTAGACCTCGACCCCGGACCCGATGAACAGCTCCGCCCGCTGCTCGAGGTTGAAGAGGCCGTAGGCGTTCGAGACGCCGGCGCGGTCGCTGACGAGGACGCCGTTCGTGCGATGGGTCACCTCGCCCGCCCACGGGCCGTAGCCCTCGCCGATCTGGTGGAGCAGGGCCGTGCCGCGCGTCTCGGTCAGGAGCTGGCCCCGATAGCCGATCAGGCCGCGGACCGGCAGGACGAACTCCATGCGGACGCGGCCGTCCGTGTCGGTCGTCATCTGGTCGAGCCGGCCCTTGCGCCCGGCCATGGCGCTCTGGATCTCGCCGATGTACTCGGGCGGGATGTCGATCGTGATCCGTTCGTATGGTTCCTGGATCGCGCCGTCGACCTCGTGCAGGAGGACCTCGGGGCGCGACGCGGTCAACTCGAAGCCCTCGCGGCGCATCTGCTCGATGAGGACGGCCAGCTGCAGCTCGCCGCGCCCGCGGACCTCGAACGCCTCGCTCGACTCAGCCGGGCGGACCTCGATCGAGACGTTGCCGAGGACCTCCTTGTCCAGCCGCGCCTTGATCTGGCGGCTGGTGACGAACCTGCCCTCGCGACCGGCGAGGGGCGACGTGTTGACACCGAACGTCATGCGCAGCGTCGGCGCGTCCACGTCGAGGCGCGGCAGTGGTCGCGGGTCGGCGGGATCGGTCAGCGTGTCGCCGATCGTGACTTCGGGCAGTCCGGCCACGCTCACGATGTCGCCGGGGCCGGCTGCCTCGATGTCCACCCGCTCGATGCCGTGCGCGGTCTGGAGGCTGGTCACGGTCCCGGCGATCGTCACGGTCCGCCCCGGCTCGACCACGCCCGCCGTGTCGTCGGCCTCTTCGCGAACCACGCTGATCCGCTGACCGGTCCGGATCGTGCCGTTCCAGATCCGCCCGACCGCCATCCGACCGACGTAGTCGTTCGCGGACAGGTTCGTCACGAGCAGCTGGAGGGGATGCCCGGGCACATAGGTCGGGGGTGGGGTCACCTCGACGAGCAGGTCCAGCAGCGGGCGGAGGTCCGTGCCCTCAGTCGCGAGGTCGCGGGTCGCGGTGCCGGCCTTGGCGTTCGTGTAGACGATCGGGAACTCGATCTGGTGCTCGTCGGCGCCCAGGTCCAGGAACAGCTCGTACACGTCGTCGAGCACGACCGACGGCCGCGCATCGCCGCGGTCGATCTTGTTGATCGCCAGCACGACCGGCAACCGCCGGGCCATCGCCTTCTGGAGCACGTAGCGCGTCTGCGGCAGGGGGCCTTCGGCGGCATCGACGAGCAGCAGCACCGAATCGACCATGAGCAGCGACCGTTCGACCTCGCCGCCGAAATCGGCATGGCCCGGCGTGTCGACGATGTTGAGGCGGATGCCGGCGTGATCGACGGTCGTCTGCTTGGCCAGGATCGTGATGCCCTTCTCGCGCTCGAGGTCGCCCGAATCCATGACCCGATCGACGACGGCCTGGTTCGCGCGGAAGACGCCCGTCTGGCGGAGCATGGCGTCGACGAGCGTCGTCTTGCCGTGGTCCACGTGGGCGACGATGGCCACGTTGCGCAGGTCGGAGCGGACCGCGGTCGATCCGGCGGCGGACACGGCGGGGCTGGAAGCGGAGGAGTCGGTCATGGGCGCGGCGCAGTGTCGCACATCGGTCGTTCGGGCGCCGTCGGGCCGACGGTCGCCTGCTAGCATCGAACGACGATGACCGTCGCCGCCGTGATCCTGTCCGCGACCGCCGAAGGTGCCCTGGCCGGGACCCAGGGGCAGGCTCGCGTCCGGCGGCTCGCCGACCTTGCGTGGTCCGGCGGAGCGCTCCCGATCGTCGTGCTGTCGCCCGATCCCGATGGCGCCGTGGCCACGAGCCTCGTCGGCAGCGAGGCGATCCACGGCCTGCCCGCGCCGGCCGAGACCGGACCGGCCGGCCAGATGGCACGGGGCGCGGAGCTGGCGGCCGACGAGGTCCACGACCTGACCGCGGTCCTGCTCTGGCCGGCGAGGATGATCTGGGTCGGCCCCGAGACCGTGACCTCGCTCATCGAGGCACACGGCACCGCCCGCGGCACGATGCTGCGGCCGGCCTGGCACGGCGAACCGGGGTGGCCGGTCGTGCTCCCGCTCGTCCACCTCGACGCCCTCCGGGCGATGCCGGCGGACGCGATGCCGCCCGACATCATCGAGCGCCTGGCCCACGCCATCCCCACTCGCCTCGTCGAGGTCGGCGACCCCGGTGTCACCCACGATGCGGACACGCCGATCGATGCCCTGCCCGATTACGAAGGGCCACCCGATCCGCCCGCCGGTCACACCCACGAGTGGGGCGACGACGTCGTCTCCGAGGCGGGACTCGGCGGGACTTCGTCGAGCTAGCCGGCCGGGGCGAAGGTCCCGCGCAGGTCGTCGCGCACGCGGCCGATCGCGCCGGTCGCCAGCGCGAGACCGACCACGACGAGCGTCACGCCCGCGATCTGGCCGGTCGATGGCGCCTCCCCGAGCAGGAGCGCGGCGAACAGGACGGTCATGACCGGCTGGGTCAACAGGATCGCGGACGTCAGCACGGCCGGCAGCCTCGGCAGCGAGATCTGGATCATCAGGTAGCCGAGCGACTGGCTCGTGACGCCGAGGGCCAGGAGGTAGGCGTGCGCCGGCAGCGACGGCACGGGATCGAAATCGCCGACGATGGTGCCGAAGGCGGCCGCCACGAGCGCCGTCACGGCGGTGGCGACAGTCACCGGACCGGCGGCGCGGCGGTCCGGCGTCGCCCGCCGGATGACGAGCAGGTAGCCGGCATAGGACGCGGCGGTGACCAGGCCGATGGCGACGCCGAGGGGCGCGTTCACGCCGTACGCGTCGCCCCCGATGAGCCCGGAGATGAGGACGACGCCGAAGAGCATGATCGGCAGGGCCACGACGACGTTGCGGCTGGGACGCTCGCCCCACAGGACCCACGCCGCCAGCGCGACGATGACCACCTGCAGGTTGCCCATCATCGTCGCGAGGCCCGCCCCGATGTTGTCCACGACGTAATGGAACGTCAGGAGATCCGCCGCGAAGAACACGCCGGCGAAGGCGGAGAGGCGGACCGCCCTGGTGCTCATCGGGCCGAGCTCGCGCCGCTCGGCCCACGCGGCGAGGGCCAGCAGGGGCAGGCCGTACAGGCAGCGGAACACGACGCCGGTCGAGGGGCTGACCTCCGACCAGCGGTAGAAGATCCCCGAGAAGGTGATGAAGAGGGCCCCGGCCAGCGCCGCGAACCGCGGATGACGGGCGACCGCGTGAAGCGGGTTCACGCCTCCAGGTGGCCGGCCGACGTGCGCGCCCGGGCGGCGTCAGCCATCCGCGGCCGGGCCGTCATCTCGCCGCGGCATGCCGACGAAGCGCAGCCCGAGCTCCTCGAGCTGGCCCGGCTCGGGCGGCGACGGGGCCTCGAGCATGGGGTCGTTGCCGGACTGGGTCTTCGGGAACGCCATGACCTCGCGGATCGTGGGCTGGTCCGCGAGCAGGGCCGCCCAGCGGTCGATGCCGAGGGCGATGCCGCCGTGCGGCGGAGCCCCGTATTCGAAGGCCTCGAGGACGGCCCCGAACTTCTCGCGCATGCCCGCGAGCGTGTGGCCCTGGAGCTGGAAGCTCCGCTCGAGCAGGTCGCGCCGATGGATCCGCACGGACCCGCCACCCAGCTCCCAGCCGTTCAGCGCCAGGTCGTACTGGAGCGCTCGGGCCCGGCCGGCCGGATCGTCGGGCGACGGCCGGCTCGGATCGCCTGAGGTCGTGACCAGCAACGGCTCGTCGTCGGGCACGACGCCCGAGAACGGGTTGTGGGTCGCGTCCCAGCGTCCGCCCTCGACATCCCACTGGTACATCGGGAAGCGGTGGACCCAGGCATAGGCGAGGACCTTCGGGTCGGCCAGGCCGAGGCGTTCGCCCAGCTCCACGCGGAGGCGGCCCAGCACGTCGGCCGTCACGGCGGCGGCGTCGGCGACGACGAGGATCAGGTCGCCCTCGGCCGCGCCGGTCCGTTCGATCAGCGCCCGTTGCGTCTCGTCCGAGAGGAACTTCGCGATCGGGCCCTTGACCTCACCGCCCGGCTCGAGCGACAGGTGGGCCAGCCCCTTCCCCCCGAAGCGCTTCGCGCGCTCGGTCAGCTCGTCCATCTCGCGCCGGGTCACGCCGGCCATCCCGGGCGCGACGATCGCCTTGACCCGCCCACCGGCTGCCAGCGTGTCGTCGAAGACCCGGAACCCGGACGTCGGGGTCCCCGCTGCGTCGGAGAGGACCGGCGCGAGGTCGATGAGTTCCATCGCGAACCGCAGATCCGGCTTGTCGGAGCCGAATCGCTCGAGGACCTCGTCGTAGGTGAACACCGGGAACGGGACCTGCTGGATCGGGCGCTCGGGCACGGCCGCCGCGGACGCCTCGATCACCATCGACTCGACGAAGCCCATGACGGTCGCCTCGTCGACGAAGCTCATCTCGAGGTCGAGCTGCGAGAACTCCGGTTGACGGTCGCCCCGCGGGTCCTCGTCTCGGTAGCAGCGGGCGATCTGGTAATAGCGATCGATGCCCGCGACCATGAGCAACTGCTTGAGCTGCTGGGGACTCTGCGGCAGGGCGTAGATCGAACCGGGCTGGAGGCGCGACGGCACGACGAAGTCGCGGGCGCCCTCGGGCGTGCTCTTGATGAGCGTCGGCGTCTCGATCTCGACGAAGCCGTGGCGATCGTGGACGTCGCGGATGGCTCGCACGAGCGCGGTGCGCAGGAGCAGGCGCCGGAGCATCGGCTCCCGGCGGATGTCGAGGTAGCGGTACTTGAGCCGCAGGATCTCGTCGACCGGTGCGTCGGGCTCGTTGATGTAGAAGGGCGGCGTCTTCGCGTCGGCGAGGATCTGGACCTCGGTCGCACGGAGCTCGATATCGCCGGTCGGCAGCTTCGGGTTCTCCGTGCCGGGAAGGCGTCTCGCCACCTCGCCGCGCACGGTGACGACGTACTCGGGGCGGATCCGGCTAGCCTGCTCGTGGGCGGCCGGCGCATCGGTCTGGTCGACGACGATCTGGGTCAGGCCGTGGCGGTCCCGCAGGTCCAGGAAGATGAGCTGGCCGTGGTCCCGACGCCGATGGACCCAGCCGGCCAGGCGCGCCTCCGAGCCGGCGTCCGATGCGCGCAACTCGCCATCCGTGTGCGTGCGATAGGGCGTGGCGAGGCTGGGGGCTCGGTCACTCATGGCCCGGATATCGTAGTCGACCGCGCCTGCCCGGGCGCCGACCGACGGCGAGACCGGCGATCGTCAGTGCGTACCCTCGAGCGGGACGTTCCAGCCGATCAGCTCGCAACCGAGATAGTGGGGCGACCGCTCGCCGGGGGTACAGGAGGGGCAGCCCCATGGCGTGAGACCACCTTCGTCGGGAACGAACGCGACGTCGCACGTGTTCTCGGACGGATCGCAATGACGGCCGTGGCAGGCGCAGGAGCAATGGATCCAGTGGGTGCAGGTGCAGACCGCGGACGCTGACGGCGCGCGCAGCACGCTGGCGGGAAACGGCCCGGGAGCCTGCATGATCCTCTCCTGCCCGCGACGAGATCGCCACGGCGTCGCGCCTGTCCGGGACGACCCCCATTGTGCGCCCCCGCGTCAAAGTCCCACTCGACCTGACTGCCGTGGTCAGCATTGCGTCCCGTGACCCTAGCGACGAACGACCGAGCTCGGGGGCACGGCTCATCGGTCGTCCGTTGCGTCGGGTGCGAGGATCGGCGAACGAGGGTGGGTTCCCGGCGCCTCGGCGGTCGTTAGGGTCATAGGGTGCAAACGCGACCGACCGCCGCGTCGACCGGCCTCGCAAAGCCCTGTTACCGTGGACGGGTGGCCCGCCGTCATCTGCGCTTCGCACTCAAGCAAGTGACCTTCGCCGGCGTGAGCATGCCCGGTGCGACGCTGGACTGTTGGGACGACGACCGGGGCCACGCGCAGTGGGCGGCCCGTGTCGTGACCCGCTCGGATCCGCCCGAGGACGAAGGCGAGTTCGTCGGCGTCCTGGCCGACGGTCGCGTCGTCACCGGCCATGTGACCGTCGGTGACCGCCAGGTCGGCCCGGGCGGTCGGCGCGAGACGCTCGTCGAGTTCCACGGCTCGGGCGACCTGCACGGCCTGGACGACCCGCCTGCCACCTGAGGGCGCAACCCGACGAGCTCGTCGTGGCCCGGGCGGCCTCAGTCGCGGCCGCGGAGCAGCGAGATGCGGAACGGCCGGAGCTCGCCACGAGCGAAGCCGCCGGCGATGACCGGGTCCTCTTCCATGAACCGGCGCGCGGCCGCCTCGTCGGGCGCCTCGAAGATGCAGATGCCGGTGTTGTGGGGCCCGAGCGTCGGCCCGACGAGGACGATCGTGCCCTCCGCGAGCGCCCGCTGGAAGCGCTCGAAATGGATGCCCCAGACCGCATCCTCCTCGGGCGTCATCGTCGCGGCGAAGTCGTCGCGCGGCGGGTGGATGAAGTAGATCCATTCGGCCATGGGAACGTGCTCAGGCGTCCGTCGCGCCGGATCCGTGACGGTGCGCCGCGTGGGCCCGGGCGAGCTCGCGAGCGAGGTCGGACCGCGTCACGAGCTTCTGTGTGCCCGCCGGGAGGTCGCGGAGCTGCACCTCGCCGCCGGCGAGTTCATCGCCGAGGATGACCGCGAAGTGCGCGTCGTCACGTGCGGCCGCCTCGAGCTGCTTGCCGAGCTTGCGTCGGCCCAGGTCGGCGCGGACATCGAGCCCGGCGGCGCGCAATTCCGTCGCCATCACGAGTCGCGAGCTCGTGTCGTCCGGGTCGGCCCCGACGACCACCGCCACCGGCGCCGGCTCGGGTGCGGCCGCCTGTCCGGCCTCCTCGAGCGCCAGGACGAGCCGGTCCAGCCCGATCCCGAACCCGATCCCGGGGGTCGGGCGGCCGCCGAGCAGCTCGATCAGGCCGTCATAGCGACCGCCGCCGCCGATCGCCTGTTGCTGCCCCTCGCGGCCGTGGACGTAGTACTCGAAGGCGGTCCGCGTGTAGTAGTCGAGGCCGCGCACCAGGCCCGGCGCGATGCGATAGGCCACGCCCAGGGCGTCGAGGTGTCCTCGCACGGCCTCGAAATGCGCGGAGCAGGCCGCGCACAACCGGTCCGTGATGCGTGGCGCGCCCTCGTTGATCGCCGCCATGGCCGGCTCCTTCGAATCGAGCAGGCGCAGTGGGTTGCGCCCCAGGCGCTCGCGTTCGAGGGGCGGCAGCTCCGCCTGCCGCGTGCGGTAGTAGGCGGTCAGCTCCTCGACATAAGCCGGCCGACAGGCCGGGTCACCGATCGAGTTGAGGTGGACCTCGACCCCGGCGAGGCCGGCGTCGCGATAGAAGCGCGCGCCGAGCTCGATGATCTCGGCGTCGATGGCCGGACCGGCGTCGCCGATCGCCTCGACATCGAATTGCCAGAACTGGCGGAAGCGCCCGGCCTGCGGCCGGTCGTAGCGGAACATCGGCCCGGTCTGGGTGACCTTGACCGGCTGGGGCCAGGTATGCATCCCGTGCTGGACATAGGCCCGGGCGATGCCGGCGGTCGGTTCGGGCCGGAGCGCCCACGCTTCGGCCTCCTCGCTTCGCGGTGCGAGCCGGAACAGCTCCTTCTCGACGACATCGGTGACTTCGCCGATGCCTCGCTCGAAGACCGCCGCGACCTCGAAGACCGGGGTCTCGATCCGCCTGTACCCGTAACGGGCCGCCAGGTCCGCGGCGAGGCGCTCGAGGCGCGTCCAGGTCGGCGTCTCGGCGGGCAGCAGGTCGCGTGTCCCGCGCGGCGACTTGAAGGTGGGCATCGGGCCGAAGTCTAGCCTCCGCCCGGGGTCAGGTTCCTCCGATCAGCCCCAGGTGCCGCGGTCGCTCGAGCCGGGGGTGTCGGCGAGGCGATCGACCGCGTCGAGACCGGACTGCTCCTGATCGCGCCGGAGCGTGGCGATCGCCTCCTCTTCCTCGAGGGTATCCGGGATCCCGTCGTCGTCCCTGTCCTTCGAGCGCCCGAACATGGCCATCACTCGATCGATCAACCACATGGCTCCCTCCTCCGGTCAGCCCGATGCGCCGGCCGACACCCGCGCGAGCACCTCGCCAGCCCACCCATCGTGGGCCATGTCCGCCGCGATGGGAAGGGCCGTCATCGGGAACCACTCGGCGGCGAGGACGTTCTCGCCCGGCGTCACCACGGCGGGACCATCGATGTCGAGCCGGTAGTGGAAGACGAGGTGCCAGGCGCCGTTGCCGAACGACTCGATGTGATCGAGCCGTGGCGCGCCGGTCAGCCCCAGTTGCTCTCGCACGATCCGCCCGGCGCCCTCGTCTGGGTGCTCGAGCCAGGCCAATGCGTCGTCCGGCAGGGACCAGCCGCGCTGACCGTCGTATGACCGGACGTCACGGTACCGGACCAGGAGCGCCCGGTCGCCGGCGAGTACGGCGACGTCCGCGATCAGCTTGTAGGCGCGGCGGTCCGCCACGAGCTAGCCCAGGTCGCGCTGGACGCTGATCACGTCCTTGAGGGTCTCGATCCGGCTCATGACCCGGGCCAGCTGCGAGACCGACTGGACCTGGAGCGTGGCGGTCACGACGGCCGTGTGGTCCGGGGTCACGCCGACCTGGGCGGCGACGATGTTGACCTTGGCCTCGGCGACGACCTGGGTGATGTCCGACAGCAGCCCGGTCCGGTCGAACGCCTCGACCCGGATCGCGATCGGGTAGCTCTGGGTCGGCTCCGCCTCCCACTCGACCTCGATGAGCCGGCCGAGCTCGCGCTCGTTCACGACCGTGGGGCACGCCTGGAGGTGGACGGTGACCCCCTTGCCGCGCGTGATGAAGCCGATGATCGGGTCGCCCGGGATGGGATGGCAGCACTTGGCGAACCGCACGAGGAGATCGCCGACGCCCTTGACCCGCACGCCTCCGGTGCGCGTGATGTGCTGTGGCGGGGCGACCGTCGGCAGCGTGCTCTGACCGTCGTCCACGACGCCCAGGCGCATGACCACGGTCTGGGGGCCGACGGCGCCGTAGCCGACGGCCGCGAAGAAGTCATCGACCGACTCGTAGTTGAACGTCTTCGCGACGTCGGCGATCCGCTCCAGGCCGACGGCCGAGATCGACGTCCGGGCCAGGCGGCGCAGCTCGCGCTCGAGCGATTCGCGGCCGTGGACGATGTTCTCGTCGCGGTCCTTGCGCTTGAACCATTGGCGGATCTTCTCGCGGGCATGGCTGGTCCGGACCACGTTGAGCCAGTCGCGCGACGGTCCGTGTTCGCCCTTGGTCGTGACGATCTCGACGATGTCGCCGTTCTTGAGCCGGTAGTCGAGCGGGACCAGGCGGTTGTTGACCTTCGCCCCGATGGTCCGGTGCCCGACGTCGGTGTGGATCCGGTACGCGAAGTCGAGCGGCGTCGCGCCGGCCGGCAGGTCCTTGATGTCGCCCTTGGGCGTGAACACGAAGACCTGGTCCTGGAAGATGTCGAGCTTGATCCCCTCGACGAACTCGGTCGCATCCGACTCCGACACGTCGCGCTGCCAGTCCATGAGCTGGCGCAGCCAGGCGAGCTTGGCGTCGTATTCCCGGTCCGACTTGGTGCCTTCCTTGTAGCGCCAGTGGGCCGCGATGCCGACCTCGGACACCTGGTGCATCTGGTGCGTCCGGATCTGGATCTCGAGCGGCTTGCCGTCGAGCGCGATGACCGCGGTGTGGAGCGACTGGTAGCGGTTGTTCTTGGGGACGGCGATGTAGTCGTCGAACTGGCCTGGGATCGGCCGCCAGATCGAGTGGACGATGCCCAGCGCGGCATAGCAGTCGCGGACGTCGTCGACGAGCAGGCGGATGGCGTAGACGTCGTAGATCTCGCCGAACTCCGCGCTCTTGCGCTGCATCTTCTTCCAGATGCTGTAGATGTGCTTCGGTCGGCCCTCGATGTCGGCGTGGATCCCGGCCGCCTCGAGCTTCGGCCGGAGCTCCTCGATGGACCGGTCGATGAAGCTCTCGCGCGACTTGCGCCGGGTGTCGAGCAGGGCTGCGAGCTCCCGGAAGCGCTCGGGCTCGAGCGCCTTGAACGCGAGGTCCTCGAGCTCCCACTTGATCTGCCAGATCCCGAGCCGTTCGGCGAGCGGCGCGTAGATCTCCATGGTCTGGCGGGCGATGCGCTGCTGCTTGTCCGAGGGCAGCCCGTACAGCGTGCGCATGTTGTGCAGGCGATCCGCGAGCTTGATCAGGACGACCCGGATGTCCTGGGCCATCGCGAGGAGCATCTTTCGGATGTTCTCGGCCTGCTGCTGCTCGTGGCTGTGGGTGCTGAACTTCGAGAGCTTCGTGACCCCGTCGACGAGCTGGGCGACCTCGGCACCGAAGCGGTCCTCGACGTCGGTCAGGCTGTACTCGGTGTCCTCCGGCACGTCGTGTAGCAGCGCCGCCTGGATCGCGACGGCGTCGACCCCGAGCTCGGCCAGGATCTGGGCCGAGGCGATCGGGTGGGTCGCGTACGGCTCCCCGGTGGCGCGACGCTGCCCTGCGTGCGCCTCGACCGCGAGGTCGAACGCGCGGTTGACCGGATCCGGGTCGAAGTCGGGGTAGTGCTCGGCGATGGCCGCCAGGAGCGTCGCCCGCAGCGCTTCGAGGTCCGGCTCGCCGGCCGGCCGACGCCGTGGCGCGGCCGGCGCCGCGCGACGCGTGGCGCGAGTGGCCGTCCGCGGCGCCGCCGCGGGCGCCTCGCGGGCCGGTTTCGTGCGTGGCGTGGTCGTGGCCATGGGCGGCAAGGATAGCAGCGGTGCTCAGCCGAACCCGAGCTCCCGAAGGACTGCTTCCGCCACGGTACGTTCGTTCCATGCCACCGGCCCGGTCGGACCGATGATCGAGCGCTCGTGGCCCTTGCCGGCGAGCAGGACGATGTCGCCGGGTCTCGCACGCTCCAGCGCGGCCGAGATCGCCGCCCGACGGTCCGCGATGAGCAGGAGATCGAGGTCCCGGCGCTTGCCCGCGGCCTCGGACCCGCGGGCGATGGCCTCGAGGATGGCCTCACGGTCCTCGCTGCGCGGGTCCTCGTCGGTCACGACCACGAGTCGGGCCCGTTCCCCCGCGATTCGGCCCATGAGCGGGCGCTTTGCGGTGTCTCGTTCGCCGGCCGACCCGAAGACCACGATGATCCCGCCACCACGCGCCGCCGCGACCGGGGCGAGCAGGTCCAGCACCGACTGTAGTGACGCCGGGCTGTGGGCGTAGTCCACGATGACCCCGAACGGCTGGCCGGCCTCGATCCGCTCCATCCGGCCGGGCACGGCCTCCAGGCCGGCAAGGCCCGCCCGGACCGCCTCCGGCGCGAGGCCGACAGCCTCTCCGAGCGCGATGACGGCCAGCGCGTTGTGCACGTTGAACCGCCCGGCCAGCCGGAGCGCCAGGTCACCCGCGCCCGAGGGCGACGCATAGCTGATGCGCAGGCCGCGCACGTCCTCCTCGACGCGCGTCGCGCGCACGTCGGCCCCCGGGTCCGTCCCGTACGTCAGGACCCGGGCGCCGGCCTCCTGCGTGACGCCGATGAAGCGCCCGGCCGAGGGATCGTCGAGGTTGACGATGCCGGTCCTGGGCCATGCCCGGTCTGCCGGCTTCGTCGCGGCGCTCCGGCCGCCGCCAAGACGTTCGAACAGGGAGAGCTTGGCGTCGCGGTAGGCCTCCCACGAGCCGTGGAACTCGAGATGCTCGTGGGTGACGTTCGTCAGGATCGCGATGTCGTATGCGATCGAGCCGACCCGTTCGAGGGCCAGGCCGTGTGACGTGCTCTCCACGACGGCCGCGCGATCACCGGCATCCGCCATCGCGCGGAGCGCGGCCTGCAGGTGCGGGGCGTCGGGCGTCGTGGCATGGGCCTCGTTCGGTTCCTCGCGGCCGCCGATCCGGATCGCGGCTGTGCCGATCATCCCGGTCCGCGTTCCGGCTGCCTCGAGGGCCGCGACCGTGAGGAACGCGGTCGTCGTCTTCCCGTCCGTGCCGGTGATCCCGACGACCGCCAGCTCGTGGCTCGGATCCCCGTACCACCAGGCCGCCGCGGAGGCCAGCGCCGCGGGCGCCCGCTCGACGATGAGCTGGGGGAGGGCGACGTCCGGCACCGCCCGCTCGACGATCGCCGCGGCGGCACCGGCCGACGCCGCCGCCTCGAGGTAGTCGTGTCCGTCCACGTGCAGCCCGGGGATCGCCACGAAGAGCGAGCCCGGGTGCACGGCGCGCGAATCGTCGGTGACGCCCTGGATGCGCACGTCCGCCAGGCCGTGCGGGCCGATCGCCCGGCCGTCCCTCCGAGCCCCACGCAGGCGCCCTTCCCCCGTCAGGCGCTCGATGAGAGCGGCCAGGGCGGCGGTCTCCGAAGGCTCCGCCGCGCGCAGCATCGCCTCGATGGTGGGACCGGCGGTCGCGGCGTCGTCGGTCATCGGCGGACCAGTCGCGCCACGCGGGCCGTGAATCGCCCGGCCGCATAGCGTCGCGGCCGGATCACCCGCTCGTGGGCACCGGCGAGCGCCAGCCACCGCCCGCCGAAGGCGAGCTTGTGCTGGTACAGCCCCCACATCGGCTCGCCCTCGACCGGCTGGCGGCGGGCGCCCGGCAGGTCCGCGCCGCCGAGGTCCATCTCGCTCGCGCCCTCGCGGATCGCCAACTGGATGGCGCGCCAGCGGGCCAGGTGGAGCGCCCCCGGGTGGGCGCGTCGGGTCTCGGCGTGGTCCCCGGAGTGCACGGTCGAGAGGCGGCCGCCGTGGCGGTACAGGACGAGGCCGGCGAGGGGGGCGCCCCTCGGACCCGGCTCGCGGACCTCGAGGTAGACGAGATGCCCGGCCGCGAGGGCCGACCGCCACCAGCCGACGAACCCGGCCCGCGGCCCGAACGTGAACTGGCGCCGCTCCCCGGTGGCGAGCAGCAGGTCGTAGAACCGGTCGAGGGCCGCCTCGGCGGGCTCCGTGGGCGCGGCGAAGCCCTCCCCCACCCCGTCCGCTGTCCGCCTGTCGTGCCGGACGACGGCCAGTCCCGACCCTTCCGCGGCCCGGATGCGCTGACGCGTCGACTTCGCGATGTGCCCGAACGCGAGCATCTCGTCGACGTCGTCGTCCAGCGGCAGCGTGATCCGGTGACGCGATGGCTGGATCTCCTCGATCGGCGCGAAGCCCGCGTCGTGGATGGCCGCCACGAAGGCCTCGTCCGCCGCGGGCACCTCGGGGTCGGCGGCGACGACGTCGATCCCCGCCGCCGCCAGGGCCTCGCTTACGGCGACCTGGCGAGCGGCGAGCGCGGCCCCATCGGCGCCGACCGGCGCCGGGCCGCGGGGGATGTACGCGCTCCCGCCCCGGATCAACGGCCAGGGGCGCTCCAGGCTCAGGACCCGGCTGCCGTCCTCGAGGACGAGGTAGCGCGGCTGCCAGCCCGAGGCGCGGCGGTGCTCCGCCCAGGCCCGCGACTGGTACACGTGGCCGCCCGGCGCATCGACCGCCCGGGCATCCCAGTCGTCGAGCTCGTCGGGCGTCGCCTCGCGCGGCGTGCTCATTCGTCGCCCCCGAAGCTGGCGGCCCCCGTCGCGCCGGATCGTCCGTGGCGCCAGCGTGCCCATCGGACGCGGCCCTTGACGGCCGCCTCGTAGGCCTGGCGCCCGAGCGGGTCGAGGACGAGGTCCCACGCCCCGATGTACCGTACCTCGCGGCCGCCGAAGCCGGTCTTGAAATGGGCGATCCCGCCCGTCGCCAGACCCCACAGGTCGTAGCTGGTGGCGCCCTGCTCGCGCGAGCTGCGGATCGCCTCCCACTTCAGTAGGTAGTTCGCCCGCGAGTCCGCGCCGGCCACGGTCATGCCGCCGTACGGTTCCACGACCCGCGGGCCGCTCCGGACCAGGAACAGCGTCGCGACGGGCTCGCCGTCGGCGGTCTGGGCGAACAGCAGGCGGGCCCGACCGGCGGGCCGATACGCCTCCCAGACGTCCCGGTAGGCCGCCTCGGTCCGGATCAGGAACCCGGCCCGTGCCGCGGTCTCCCGGTAGATGCGATAGAACTCGCCCAGACGGTCGCCATGGGCGTCAACGACCACCACGCCGCCGGACCGGGCCTTGTTGACGTACTGGCGCCACTTCTTGCGCAGATCGCCCCACAGGGCCGCCTCGTCAGCGCGCAGGTCGATGACCCGCGTCGAGGCCGGCTGGATCGCCGGCGCCGGCCGCCAGTCGGCGGCCCGGAGCGAGTGGCGCAGGGCCCGACCCGGGTCCAGCGGGCCGTCCGCCTCGATCTCCGGGTCGATCCGCAGGTGGCTGACGCGACCGGCCACGGCCCCGAGGTCCTTCCGGACGCATTCGCTGAAGGCGTCGATGGCGGCCGGGGTCCAGGCGGTGGCGACCGGACCCCGCGGCGCATATGCGAAGGCCCACGGCATCGGGCGCGGCCGACGCACGAGGATCTGCGCTCCGGTGCGGCCGTCGGTACCGGCATCGGCCACGATCCGGTGCGCCGCCCAGCCGTTCACGGCCTTGACACCGGCCCAGGCCGAGAGCTGGAGGTAGGAACCGGGCTCGGCCGCTTCGACGAACGCGTCCCATTCCGCCGGTCGCGCGAGATCCGGATGCGCGGTCGGTCCGGCAGGCCCCGTCACGACGGCCGCGGGCGGCGGAGCACGTCGACCATGACCCCGACGATAGAGGGCAGTTCGGGGATCCGCAAGGCGAGCGAGACGGCCGCGTAGACCAGCCCGAACGCGACGCTCGTCACCGCGATCTCCAGTGCCAGCGCGACCTTGCCCGGGTCGGTCCCGACGGCGCCCTCCACCAGGCCGAGGACGACCAGGCCGGCTCCTGCCGCGACGACCGTCCCCACGACGGAGGCGAGCCCGACGCCCAGCAGCGCGCTCGGCCGGAACGGCGGGACGCGACGCCGCAGCACGACGATGAGTGCGCTCGCCTCGATCCACGCCGCGATGGCGATCGCCAGGGCCACGCCGGGCAGTCCGAGCGGGCCGACCAGCAGGATGGCGAGCGTCACGTTGATGATGACCGACCCGACGGCCGCGAGGACCGGCGTGAGCGTGTCCTGTCGGGCATAGAAGGCCCGGGCCAGGACGGCGATGAGCGCGTGCGCCGCCAGCCCGACCAGGAAGGCCAGCAGGGTCGTCGCCGTCAGGTCGAGCGCCGTCCGACCATAGCTGCCGTCGTCGAACAGGAGCGAGATCGTGGGCACGCGCACGATCGCGAACAGCGCGCCGATGGGGATCATCACGTACACGAGCAGCCGCAGGGCGCGCGTGAGCATCGCGACGAACTCGAGTTCCCGTCCGATGGCCGCGACCCGCGACAGCGACGGCAGGACGACGATCCCAAGTGGCACCCCGATGACACCGATCGGGATCTGGAGCAGCGTGAACGCGACGTTGAAGCTGGTGACCGCCCCGGGCCCCTGGAGGGTCGCCAGCGACGTCACGACGACGAAGGTGATCTGCGACGCCCCCAGGCCGATGGCCCGGGGCACCATCAACGTCAGCGCCTTTCGAGCGAGGTCGTCGCCGACGTCGATCCGTGGCGCGTAGCGGAAGCCGAGGCGGGCCAGGGGCCGGACCTGGACGAGCAGGTGGCAGAACGACCCGGCCACGACGCCGATGGCGAGGCCATCGACGCCCATCGACGGCGCCAAGAGGAGGGCGGCGCCGATGATCGCGAGGTTGTAGCTGATCGGGGCGATCGCCGAGGCGGCGAACCGTCCACCGGCGTTCAGGACGCTCGTCGCGACCGAGCCCAGGGCCAGGAAGACCGGGCTCAACATCATGATCCGGGTCAGCTCGACGGTCTTCGCGGTCTGGGCGGCGTCGAAGCCGGGCGTGATGAGCTCGACGATCGCCGGCGCGGCGACCAGCACGATCAGCCCGAGGACGAGCAGCGCCCCCATGACGATGTTCGTGACCGTGGAGACCACCCGCCAGGCCCGTGCCGGTTCGTCGGTCGCGAACAGTCCCGACACGATCGGGATCAGGGCCGAGGACAGCGCGCCCGCCGCCACGAGCTGGAAGATCAGGTCCGGGATCCGGAACGCGGCGAAGAACGCGTCGAGTTCGGCGAGCGAGCCGCCGCTCCGAACGATGACGACGGTCCGGACCCAGCCGAGGATGCGCGACGTGAGGAACGCGGCGGAGACGATCAGCCCCGCCCGCGCCAGGTGGCGGGTCGCGGTCACGGAGTCGGGTCGCGACGCGCCCGCGGGTGCGCCTCCCGGTATGCCGCCCGGAGCCGGGTCGGTGAGACGTGCGTGTAGACCTGGGTCGTGGCCAGGCTCTCGTGGCCGAGCAACTCCTGGACGACCCGCAGGTCCGCGCCGCCGTCGAGCAGGTGCGTGGCGAACGAGTGGCGCAGGGTGTGGGGCGAGACGCCGTCGGGCAGGCCGGCCCGTCGCCGGAGCCGGTCGAGGCGGTAGCGCAGGCCGCGCACGCCGAGCGGCTCGCCATGGTGGTTGAGGAAGACCTGGGTGGGCGGGGCGCTGTCGGCCGTCCGGCGGCCGAGGAGGGTGGGCCGGCCGTCCTCGAGGTAGTCGGCGATGGCCGCCTGAGCGGGCCGCCCCAGCAGGCCGATCCGCTCCTTGCGGCCCTTGCCGATGACGCGCAGCTCACCGCGCCGCAGGTCGAGCGTGCCGAGCTCCGCGTCGGCGAGCTCGCTGATCCGCAACCCGGCCGCATACGCCGTCTCGACCAGCGCGCGGTCGCGCAGGGCCAGGGCCGTCGCGAGGGCCACGCGCTCGGGCGATCCGGCATGAGCCGCCTCGGCGAGGTCCGTGGTCACGATGTCGAGGAGCGCGCCGACATCGTCGATCTCGAGGACCCGAGGCAGCCGGCCGGGCTGGCGGGGCGTCGCGATGGCCCCCCACGGATCGCCGGGCGCCAGGCCGTCTCGCGCCGCCCAGCGATGGAACGAGCGGATGGCCGCCAGTCGCTGCGCAACGGATGAACGGGCGCGGCCTGCCGTGAGCTCGCCGAGGTAGGCGCGCAGGTCGGCGCGACCGGGCGTTCGCCAGTCGACGCCGCGGGCCGCGAGCCAGTCGAGGTAGACCCCGATCGCGGTGGCGTACGAGCGTTGCGTGTGGGGCGACGCGTCCCGCGCGGCGAGGGTCCGGAGGAAGCGAGCGAGGGCCGAAGGGGTCGCGCGGTCGAGGGCGACCCCGCTCACGCGTCGGCGGCCGGTTCGACGGGCCGCGTCCGCCGGGTCGTCCCACGGCCGCCCGAGCGGGCCGGTCCGCGGGCACGTCCGCCGCCACGGCTCGAGCCGCCACCGCCGCCCCGGCCCTTGCGCGCCGGCCGGGCGATCGCGGCCGGGTTCGCCGGCCCGCCGGCATACCGTTCGCCCGGGACGATGCCTTCGGGCGGGGTTTCGATCGTCGAGCCGCAGACCAGGCAGATGGCCGCCTCGCCCTTCCGCGCGATCGGCCCGTCGTCCGCGTCGTGCAGGCCGCCCAGTGGCTCGTCGTTGGTCGTGTAGTCGCACCTGGGGTAGTTCGAGCATCCCCAGAAGACGTTCCCGGTCCGCCGCGCGCGACGCGGCACGAGGTGGCCGTCGTTGTTCTTGGGGCAGACGACCTCGAACGGGAGCGGATCGGGGGGCGGCGGGCCGTCGCGCTTGATGTAGTCGCACTCGGGGTAGCGCGAGCAGCCGACGAACAGGCCGAATTGCCCGCGCCGGCCGACGAGCGTCCCCTCGCCGCACTTCGGGCAGACCTCGCCGGTCCCCTCCTGGGGCGGCGGCTCCTCGCCGGGGAGCGGGCGACTCTCCTTGTGCTCGGGGAACATCGAGCACGCCAGGAATCGGCCGTTGCGGCCCAGGCGGATGACCATCGGGTGCCCTTCGGAGCAGACCTCGTCGGTCGCCTCGGTCGTGAAGTCCGCACGCTTGAGCTCGCGCCGCTTCTCGTCGACGCGATCGCGCAGCGGCCCGTAGAACGCGCGCAGCAGCGGCACCCAGGCTCGCTCGCCGCGGGCGATCTCGTCGAGCTCCTCCTCCATGCGGGCCGTGAACGCGACGTCCACGTAATCGCCGAAGTGCTCGACCAGCAGATCGGTCACGATCCCGGCCACGAGCTCGGGATGGAGGCGCCGTTCCTCGACCCGGACGTAGCCGCGATCGAGGATCGTCGAGATCGTCGCCGCGTAGGTCGACGGCCGGCCGATGCCGTGCTCCTCGAGCGCCCTGATGAGCGTCGCTTCCGTGAAGCGCGGCGGCGGTTCGGTGAAGTGCTGGGTCGGCGTGACCTCGACCGCACTCGTGCGATCGCCCTCGGCCAGGGCCGGCAACCGACCGCCCTCGTCCTCGTCATCGGCGGCCTCGTCGTCGCGACCCTCGGTGTACACGCGGGCGAACCCGTCGAACAGCACCTTGGTCGCCGACGCACGCAACTCGTACGGACCGTCGGCGAGATCGATAGACGTCGTCTCGAGCTCCTTGGCCGCCATCTGCGAGGCGATCGCCCGCTGCCAGATGAGGCGGTACAGGCGCAGCTCCTC
This sequence comes from uncultured Chloroflexia bacterium, assembly GCA_963776545.1. Lineage (GTDB taxonomy): Bacteria > Chloroflexota > Limnocylindria > Limnocylindrales > CSP1-4 > SPCO01. Next base: position 317,130 of record CAVZND010000008.1, read on the forward strand.
GGGCTTGAGGAAGTCAGCCAGCGAATCCGGATCGCGTCGGAAGCTGGTCGGGCGGATCGACTCGTGGGCTTCCTGGGCGCCCTTGCTCTTGGTCTTGTACACGCGGCCCTTGGGCATCGTGTAGGTCGGGCCGTACCGGTCGTCGATCACGTCGCGCGCCTCGCCCATCGCGACGCCGGCCATCGCGGTCGAGTCGGTCCGCATGTAGGTGATGAGACCGACGTGGCCCTCCGCGGTCTCGACGCCTTCGTACAGGTGCTGAGCGACCGACATCGTGCGCTTCGGGCTGAAGCTGAGCCGCCGGCTCGCCTCTTGCTGGAGGGTCGACGTCGTGAACGGCGGCGCAGGCGAGCGCTTCTGGGTCCGGACGCCGACCTTCGTGACGACCGGGTGGGACAGCGCGATCGCCTCGACGTGGCGCGTGGCCGTCTCGACATCGCCGACATCGAGCGCCTCGCCATCGATCCGCACGAGCTCCGCCGCGAACCGCTCGCCGCTCTCGGCCTCGAGGAGCGCCTCGATCGTCCAGTACTCGCGCGCCACGAAGCTCGTGATCTCACGCTCGCGCTCGACGACGAGCCGCACCGCGACTGACTGGACGCGCCCGGCCGACAGCCCGCCGCGAACCTTGCGCGACAGGAGCGGGCTCAGCGTGTAGCCGACGAGCCGGTCCACGATCCGCCGTGTCTGCTGGGCGTCGACGAGGTTCTGGTCGATATCGCGCGGATTCGCGAACGCCTCGCGGATGGCCGACTCGGTGATCTCGTTGAACGTCACCCGGCGCGTCTTGTCCGCGGGGACGTGGGCCGCCTCGGCCACGTGCCAGGCGATGGCCTCGCCTTCGCGATCGAGGTCGGTGGCGAGATAGACGGCCTCGGCGACCTTGGAGGCCTTCTCGATATCCGCCACCTGCTTGCGACGGTCGTCGCTGATGACGTACTCGGGGGCGAAGTCGTTGTCGACGTCGACGCCGAACTTGCCCTTGCCCGGATTCTCGGGCAGGTCGCGGACGTGACCATAGGAGGCGAGCACGCCGTAGTCGGGACCCAGGTAGCGTTCGATCGTCCTCGCCTTGGCCGGCGATTCGACGATCACGAGGTTCTTTGGCACGGCCGGGAGTGTAGCACCGGGTCCTGCACGGACCCTCACCCCGGTCCGGACCGGGGTCCCGACGATCTCCGGAGCGGCGGCTCAGACCTCGCGGATGCGGCGCAGGAAGTCCTCGTCGATCTCGAGGTCCTCCTCGGGCGGCAGGGCGGCCGCCGGGTTGGCGACGCCTCGAGCGCGCGAGCCGATCGGCACGGGCTTGTCGCCATTCTCGGCGAGCGACGAGGGCGGGATCTCGACGAAGCGGATGTGCTCGTAGGAGAAGAAGAAGACCGAGTACTGGTCATCGACGAAGACCGGGCGCTTGCCGTCCAGGGTGCGCAGATTGGTGCAGCGCAGGCCCAGGTCATTGGACGCCGGCATGTCGAACAGGTCGGCGACGACAGGCTGCTCGCCGTTGAGATGGATGCACGCGTTGTTGATCACGGTCCCATCATCGGGATTGGCCGGCGCCGCTGACAGCCCGACGATGGGGTCGGCCCGGGCCCGCCGATGGTCCGGTCAGCGACGACGCTCGAGGCGCGTGGTCGTTTCTTCACACGGCGTTCACGTTCGCTTAGCCCACCTGGCGGTCGCGGCATGCCATGCTCGGTCAGCCGCATTCAGGGCGGCGACCTCCATGCCCGGGCAGGCGCCTGAATCGCCGTCCGGGCATCAGTTCGTCAAGGACCAGGAACCGTGATCGTCACCGGGCGCTGGCTGAGTGCCCCGTTCGTCTGCCACTCCAGACCCCACGTGAGCCGATGATCCTCTGGCACGGCCAACCCCTGGGACCCATCGGCCGACGGTTCCGGCATCTCACCCGCTACCGCTGCACGGCGTGCGGTCGCATCGTGGAGATCGCGCCCGATCATCCGCTTCCGGACGGCGCCTGCCCCGGCTATCGCACCCACGCCTGGCGGCGCGCCGTCGGCCAGGGCTGACGCCAGATGGCGACCTGACACGAGAAATGCTGCCGACTCGCCCGACCTGGGCCGGGTGATGTCTACGGGTGGTAGAAGTCGACGACGAGGCGCACGCGGCCGTGCGACACCCAGACGCCGATGCCGACCCGGTCGTACTTGCGGTTCATCAGGTTGACGTAATGCCCGCCGCTGTACGACTTCTCGGACTGGAAGAAGAGGTGCGACCCGAGGACCGCGCCCTTCGCGCTGCCGGACCGGCAGCCGATGTTCTCGGCCCAGGTGTAATTCTTGTAGCCGGCCCGGCGAAGCCGGTCACCCGGGTTGCCGCCGATGAAGTGGCTGCAATCGGCGCCAACGGCGAGCTTCTTCGCGTACGGGCGGGAGACCTTGCTGCTGATGCCGCGGTCGAGCTTCAGCGGCGCGGCATCGCGCCCGCCCGGACTGCTGCACTTGCCGCTCGAGGTGACCCAGCCACCGGTCCGGGTGCAGTTCATGAGGCGCAGGTAGTAGGTCTCGACCGAGGCCCAGCTCCCGCCGCCGACCGACCCGCCGCCACCGCCGCCCGTGCTCGGACTGGACGACGTCTTGCTCCGGGTGGTCTTGGCGACCGTCTTGAACGCGCCCTTGGCGTCCTCGACCAGCGGGACGCCCTCGGCGCTCAGGGCGCTCGATCCGACCTCCATGACGACCTTCTGGCCGTACGGCAGCGCCTTCGCGGGCTCGAACACGAGGACCTTGTCGCTCTCGGCGAACTTGACCTTGCCGTCTACCGCCTTGCCGTCGACCGTGACCTTGAACGCGGCCTTGGTGCTCGCCCGGTCCATCGTCTTGTTGAAGCGGACGGAGATGGCCGCGTCACGGGCGACTGCGGACGTGTCGTCGCGCGGACGGAACCGCACGACGGCCGGGGCGGCCACGGTCCGGATCTCGAGGAACGCCGGGTCGACGGCCGCGCCGTCGGCGTCCCGGACGCCATCGACGACGACCCGGTAGGTGGTGTTGGCCAGCAGGGGCGCCAGCGGCGAGAACGTATAGCGCGTCTGGCCGTCGGCGAGCGACGACGTTCGGACCGTGCCAGCTACGGCCGGCTCGACGCGGATGCTCGGCACGACCGACGTGGGGTCGACCGGGCCGTCGAAGGTGATCCCGAACGCGGTCCCGACGCCCATCCGGTTGCCGACCCCTTGCGTCGGGGCGATCCGGGCGCCGGCCGGCTCACGGGTCAGGAAGGCGGCCCGGGCGGGATAGGACATCGGCGCGCCGTTCGCGGCCAGTGCGCCGGCGTCGACGGTCACCGTCGTGTAGGTCGCGGGCGCCCAGCGCCCGGCCGGCATGATCGTCAGCAGGCGGCCCGCCTTGTCCCACGAGAGGTCGACGTTCGTCGCCGGTGAGACGTTCAGGGCCGCCGCGACCGAGGTCTGGTCCATCGGGGCGCTGAACTCGATCGTGACCGGTGCGTCGAGGGCGCGGTCAGTCGCGACGACGGTTCGGAAGTTGGCGACGGTGACCGGCAGGATCGTGCTCGGTGGGGTCGCGGTGGTCGGGGCCGGGCGCATCGTGAGGATGACGCCGAACGCCAGGATGGCCCCGAGGCCGATGGCGAATCCGGTTCGGGCGAACACCGAGCGGCCCAGCAGGGTGCTCAGGTAGACGGCCGAAAAGATGGGCACGGCCAAGACCGCGATGGCCAGTTTCCGCAATAGAGAGCGCTCCAGGGTTGGGGGTCGGCGGGGGCCGCTCTGGCGTCTCCGGGTCGCGATTGGGGTCAGCGACCGGTGCCCACCTTAGCATCGGTTCCCGTTCCGGGGCAAACCCGGAGGGCCGGTCGGTCGCGTCAGGTGGGGTCTAGGTCGGTTCGGCGAGGGCCAGCGTGCCCGCCGGGCGATAGCGGCCGAAGACGCCGACCGCGAGGCCCCGTCGCTCGAGGAGCGTGAGCGAGGCGAGGACCGTGGCGACCGGGAAACCGGTGGCCGCGACGAGTTCGTCGACGGTGACGTGGCCGGCGACGAGCGCCTCCCCCACCCGGCCCGTCGTGCCGCCCAGTTCGCTCAGCGTCGCGCCCGCCAGCGCGGTGGCCCGCGGCGCGTCGGGCCGGACCGCGAGCCCGAGATCCTCGATCAGCTGCGGGATGCCCGCCACGATCCTGGTGCCGTCGCGGAACTCGCGCAGGAACGAGAGACAGCCAGCGGAGGCCGGATCGTCGAGGCGCCCGGGGACCAGGAAGCACTCGCGGCCCTGCTCGAGCGCCCACGAGGCCGTGACGAGAGCGCCGCTCCGTGCCGGTGCCTCGATCACGACGGTCGCGTCGGCGAGGCCGCTGATGACCCGGTTGCGGCGCGGGAACGTGCCCTTCGTCGGCTCGTAGTCGGGGGCCAGCTCCGAGACCACCGCGCCGCCGGCATCGACGATCGCCCGAGCCAGCCGCCCGTGGGCGCGCGGGTAGACCTGGCCGTGGCCGCCCCCGATGACCGCGACGGTCCGGCCGCCCGCGTCCACGGTCGCGGCGTGCGCGGCCCCATCGATGCCGAGCGCCAGGCCCGACACGGTCGTCGCACCCGCGGCGCTGAGTGCATGCGCGATCCGGGCGGCGAGTCCGCGGCCGGCGATCGTCGCGCGGCGCGTGCCGACCACCGCCACGGCGTGCTCTGGCGCCAGCGCGGCGACGTCGCCGTGGACGAACAGCAGGTGCGGCGGGAATTCGATGGCTCCGAGGCGGCCGGGGTAGGTCGCATCGTCCACCGTGACGACCTGGAGCCCGAGGGCGTCGATCCGGGCCAGGATCCGGGGGCTGTCCGATGCCGCATCCGCGATGGCCGTCGTGACGGCGAGGGTCAGGGCGCGGCGCTGTCGTTCGCCATCCAGGCCGGTCTCTGCGGACGCTTCCGCCAGGCATTCGGGGCCGCCGGGCTCGCTCGCCACTTCGAGGATCCGACGACCACTCCCGAACCGCCGCAGCAGGACGGCGAACCCCACGGGCCCGAGGCCGACGACCGACGCGAGGACGGCCCACGCATCGCGCTCGGCGGCCCGGTCGATCTCCGCGGCAGGGACGGGCGCTGTGTCGAGGCCGCCCGTGGCTCCTACGCCCAGCACGTCAACTCGCCCGCAGTTCGGCCAGGCGCGCATCGGTGGACCGGTAGTAGACGGCCTCGTCGAGGTGATGCTCGCGGACCGCCTCCTCGCCGCCGAGGTCCGCGATCGTCCGGGCGACCCGCAGGATCCGCTCCGTGCTCCGGCCGCTGGCCGACTCCAGTTCTGCCAGCCGGACGACGCGGCGCCTGGCCGACGCGTTCATGGCGCAGGCCGCGCGCAGTGCCGCGCCGGTCAATCGGCCGTTCATCGCCCAGCCGGACGCGCCGCGAGCGCGGGCGACGGCGCGGGCGGCCGCGATGCGCGCGCTGACGACCTCCGAGGTCTCCGGTTCGGGGCCGCCGATGATCGACGCCGCCGGCACCCGCGGCATGGTCACCCAGAGGTCGATCCGGTCGCGAAGCGGCCCCGAGACCCGACGGCCGTAGCGCTCGACCGCGGCCGCCGTGCAACGGCAGTCCCGATCGTTCATGCCGGCGAAGCCGCACGGGCAGGGATTCATCGCGGCGATGAGCTGGAAGCGGGCCGGGAACGTCGTCGCCCGGCCGACCCGGGCGATCGCCACGCGCCCGTCCTCCATCGGCTGCCGGAGCGCCTCGAGGACGTCGCGATCGAACTCGGGCAACTCGTCGAGGAACAGGACGCCCTGGTCGGCCAGGCTCACCTCGCCGGGCGACATGCGCGGCCCGCCACCGACCATCGCGGCGTACGAGATCGTGTGATGGGGCGCGCGGAACGGCGGCCGGCGCCGCAACCCGGTGATGGGGCCTTCGCCCGCCGCGGACGCGACGATCGTGACGGCCAGGGCGGCCGCGTCGTCGAGCGGCGGCAGGAGTCCCGGGACGGTTCGCGCCAACATCGTCTTGCCCGAACCCGGTGGCCCGAGCAACAACAGCCCGTGGCCGCCGGCGAGGGCGATCTCCAGTGCGCGTCGACCCTGGACCTGGCCCCGGACCTCGCCGAGGTCGGGAAACCGGTTCGCGACGTCGAGCGCCCCGGGCGGCCGAGCATCCGCAGAGCCCGGCGCTCGTCCCTCGCCGACCAGGGCGACCCGCGCCGCCGCCACGACTCGCCGTCGAGATCGCGGCGCGCGCACGGCGGCGACCGCCTCACTCAGGGTCTCGACCGGCAGGACCTCGATGCCCCCCACCAGACGGGCCTCGTCGGCGCCCGCGCCGGACACGACGACCGCCCGGACGCCTCGACGGGCCAGGACCGCCACCATCGGCAGCACGCCGGGCACGGCGCGGACCTCGCCGCCGAGCGACAGCTCACCGACCATCGCGATCCGGCGCGGCCCGGCCTGGACCTGCTCCGAGCCGAGGAGGATGCCGATGGCCATCGCGAGGTCGAGCGACGAACCGGCCTTCCGCAGCTCCGCCGGCGCGAGGTTGACGGTGATCCGCCGCGGTGGATGGATGAACCCGGCATTGCGGAGCGCACCGCGGACCCGTTCCCGGGCCTCCTGGAGCGCCGTGTCGGCCAGGCCGACGATCGTGAAACCCGGCAGGCCGGGCGCGACGTCCACCTCGACGCGGATGAACCGGCCTTCGAGGCCGAACAACGTGGCGGACGGGACGATGGCCAGCACGCGGCCACCCTATCGAGGCACGGTCACCAGGGGCTCACCAGGGCCTCATCAGCGGCTCATCTGCCGCTCAACGCGGACTTAGCGGGCGGGTACGGCCTTCGCGGGGATCGCCGGGACCGGCTTGTCCACGGTCCGAGCGAAATGCAGCAAGGAGCCGCCCAGTGCCGAGTCGGCCTTCATGAACATGAACGGCGCGCCGGAGTTGAGCGCGCTGATCGCGCCCCGATACTCGTTCACGATCTGGTGGTCGATGGTCCGGCGCAGGGCGCCCTCGGCGTTCTTCACGTTGATGCCTGTGAACGCGTTCGAGCGGTTGAGCACGAGTTGGACCTTCGTTGGCGGGTACCCCAAGTGGTCGACGGTTTCGAGGATGAGCCGGACGTTCTTCAGGCACGACAGGTCAGCCGTCATCACCACGAAGATCGTGTCGGCCGACTCGAACACGCCGAGGTTGACGTCGTCGAGCCGCTTGTCGATGTCGATGACGATGTAGTCGTACTGCGAGCGCAGGTGCTCGCCGATCATCGGCAGGTGCTCGGGATGGACCAGCTCGGCGGTCTCGGGCGAGGGCGGCGCCAGCAGCAGGTCGACGCCCGAATCGTGCTTGACGAGCACGGAGCGGATGAGGTCGCCGTCGATCGAGGTCGCGGTCACGACGTCGACGATGCTCTTGCGATCGAGGCCGAGGTCGAGGAAGACGCGGTGGTCGCCGAACTGCAGGTTGCCATCGACCAGGCAGACCTTGCGGCCGAGCTCGCGGTGGAGCGCGATCGCCACGTTGATCGCGATGGTCGTCGTGCCGACGCCGCCCTTCGCCCCGTAGAACGCGAGGATGTTGCCCATCGGCGGCCGGGCCGCCAGCACGTCTCGAGGCGCGAAGCGGGCCAGCAGGCTCTTGATGCGGGCCAGCAGCTCGGCCGGGTGGAACGGCTTGATGAGGTAGTCGTCGGCGCCGGCGCGCAGGCCGCGGACTTTCTGCTCGACCTCGCGCTCGGCGGTGAGCATGATGATCGGGACGTGCGAGGGCGGCTCCTCCTCGGCCCGGATCTTCGTGGCGACCTGGTAGCCGTCGAGCTTCGGCAGCGCCACGTCGAGGAGGATCAGGTCGGGCGCCTCGGCGCCCCAGAGGCGAAAGCCTTCCGCGCCATCGGCAGCGACGATGACGTCGTAGCCCTCCTGCTTGAGCGTGTACTGCAGGAGGCGCTGGACGTTCTGGTCGTCGTCGACGATGAGGATCTTGGCCGCCATCGGTCCTCCGTGCGCGGTGTTGCTCGACTGGGCGCGCCGGCAAGGGGGCCCCCGGCGTCGCGATTATAGGTTGCTGTTCCCCGAGTGGAGGGTGCCCAGTCCGGTGCCAGTGGTCAACAGGCCATTGGTACCAGTGACCACGGGTTTCAGGCGCCCGATGGCGGCGCGGCGGGCGGCGGCGACGCGGGTGCTGGCGGCGTCGGCGGCGGCGAGGCCTTGGGCGTGCCTGACGCGATCGCCCGGCCGGCCGCTCCCGGCCCACCCGGACCGCCCGTGATCGGCTCGATGTAGTCGAGGAACGGCTCCAGCCAGCGGGTGAACTCGAACGGGATGACGAACTTCGTCGCCGGCCCGGCGCCGAGCGACTTGAGCGCCTCGAGGTACTGCAGCGCCATCGTCTTCTGGTCCACGCCCGAGGCGGCGTTGAAGATGCGCGTCAGCGCCTCGCTGAAGCCCTCCGCCCGGAGGATCGCGGCCTGGCGCTCGCCCTCGGCCTTGAGGATCTCGGACTGCTTCTGGCCTTCGGCCACGTTGATCGCCGACTGGCGGGCGCCTTCCGATTCGGTGATGACCGCGCGCCGGGTGCGTTCGGCGGACAACATCCGGTTCATCGAGTCGAGGATGTCGCGCGGCGGCGTGATCTCGCGGATCTCGACCCGGGTGATCTTGCCGCCCCAGTTCTCGGTGATCTCGTCGAGCTTCGTGCGCAGCACCTCGTTGATCTGGTCGCGCTTGGAGAGCACGTCGTCGAGGAGGAAGTCGCCCACGACAGCCCGCAGGTTCGTCGTCGCGAGGCCGGCGAGCGCGCCGACGAAGTCCTGGACGTTCACCACGCTCTTGAGCGGCTCGACGATCCGCCAGTAGATCAGGAAGTCGATCGGGATCGTCACGTTGTCCTTCGTGATCGCCGTCTGGCTGGGAACCTCGACGAACTGCTCGCGCAGGTTGACCTTGCGCGGCCGGTCGATGAACGGGATGAGGAAAACGAGCCCCGGGCCCTTGACCAGGGATTCGTCGGTGTTGCCCAGCCGGTACACCACCAGCTGGTCGCCGCGGTTCACGACCCGGATCGAGAGCCACAGGACGAACAGGATCAGGACGACCGCCACGATGACGGAGAGCAGGAGCGGCAGTTCATCCATCGGTATCTCCGTTCAGGGCCGGCGCTCCGGCGGGTTGGTCGATCGGCTCCACGATGAGGGTCAGTCCGTCGCGGCGGACGACGCGGACGGGCGTCCCCGGCGGGACCGTCGAGCCGGCCTCGGTCCGCGCGGTCCACTCCTCGCCCGAAGCGTAGACCACGCCGTCGGGTAACAAGGCCTTGCGGACCTGCCCGATCGAGCCGGCCCCGACGATCGGGCCCGTCGTGGTCATGAGCGTGGCGCCGGCCCGGCGCCGCCAGCGGACGACGACGACCAGCACGAACGCCATGTACGCGGCGGTCAGCCCGGTCACGACCGCGATGATCGCCGGATCGACCCCGATCGACGGCGCGGTCGGCGTCCCCGGCTCCGTGTACAGGGCCGAGGCGCCGAGCGCGAAGCAGATGATCCCGCCGATCGTGAGCAGCCCGTGGCTGGTGACGGTGAACTCGAGCAGGAAGAGCGCGATCGCAAGGCCGATGAGCAGGAGACCCGCCACGTTCAACGGCAGGCTGCCGAACCCGATGAACGCGAGGATCAGCGCGAGGGCGCCGAGGATCCCGGTCACGAAGTTCGGGCTCTGGAGCTCGAACAGGAGCCCGTAGAAGCCGAGCGTGAACAGGATGAATGCCACGTTCGGGTCCGACAGCAGGTGCAGGAGCGACTGCGCCGGGTTCATCGCCAGCTCCGTGGTGTCGGCGCCGGCCGTGGCGATCGTGACCGGCTGGCCGCGGACCTGGACCGTCCGGCCGTCGGCGAAGGCGAGGACCGCCTCCAGGCTGTCGGCGATGCCGTCCACGGCCCCGACCGAGACCGCCTCCGAGGCCGGCGACGAATGGGCCTCGGACACCGTGGACTCGGCCCACTCGAGGTTTCGGCCGCGGGCCTCGGCGATCGAGCGGATGTTGGCGATCGCGTCGTTGCGGACCTTGTCGCCGAGCGTGCCGGGGATGTCCTCACCCTGGCCCCCGACCGGTGAGGCCGCCCCGATGTTCGTGCCGGGCGCCATGAGCGCGACGTGCGAGGCGAGCGTGATGAACGTCCCGGCGCTCGCGGCGCGGGCGCCGGACGGCGCGACCCACACGATCGTGGGGATCGGGGCCTCGAGGAGCGCCGACACGATCTTCTGCGTGGCGTCGAGGCTGCCGCCGGGCGTGTTGAGGCGGACGATGACGGCCGGGGCCCCATCGGCCGCGGCCTTGGCGATCCCCTCTTCGAGGTAGCCCGCGAGCACGTTGTCCACGACGCCGGTCGCCGGCAGGACGACCACTGGCCCACTCGCCGCCCGGACCGGCCCGCCGGCCAGCAGCCCGACGCATCCGAGCAGCAAGGGCAGCGCGAACAGGAACCGACCGATCCGACGGGTCACCGTGACCTCCGACGGCCCTATCGTACTGCCGAGGCCTCGAGATACTCGAAGGCGAGCCGGCTCCACGATTCGAGCCGGTCCGCGACGGCCGCCACCGCTGCGGGCTCCGCGAACGCGCCCTCCAGCTTGTCGACTTCCCGGATGGCGACCGGACGCCCGGCGGCGTCCGCCACGTAGACCGCCCCGAGGTGGACCGAGCCCACGTCCGTGGTGTCGTCGTTCAGTAGGGCGACCAGGCGGAACTCGGGTTCGAAGTCCGCCTCGACCTCCTCAGCCCATTCGCGACGGAGCCCGCCCGACAGGCCGCCGTCGCCCGGGTTGAGATGGCCGCCGACCCCGATCGAGTAGCGGTCGTGCAGGCGCGGGTCGCCGCCGGCCGTCGTGCGGCGCATCAGGAAGAAGCGGTCGCCATCGCGCAGCACCAGGTACGGGATGACCTGCTTGAACGCTGGGTCGACTTCCATGGCCGGGCGCGGGCGGAACGAGCCTTCGCGCTCGACGAGGTCGGCGAACCCCTCCAGGCCATCCGTGCGCAGGCCGTGCCAGCCGGCTCGATCCGGCAGGACGTCGCGGGGCACCACCAGGACCTGCTCATCCATCCTGGTCGGTCTCCAGTCGCACCCGGGCGTTGCGCAGGCGGGCCTCGATCGCGGGCGCATCGGGCCCGTCAGCCCGCTCGAGGTCGACCAGCCAGGCATCGATGACCGCGCGAACGTCGCGCAGTCGGGCCGCGATGGCCGCGGCGTTCGTCGTCGCGATGGCAGTCCCCATCGCAACGTCGCCACGAGCAAGTCGGGTCATGTCGCGCCAGCCGGAAGCGGCGAGGTCGCGGGCATCTGGCCAGTCCGGCCGCGCCGGACCCCCGCCCGACCCGACGACGGCCTCGACCAGGGCGGCGGACAGGACCAGCGGCAGGTGGCTGATCGCGGCAACGACCGCGTCGTGCGCCTCGGCGTCCATCACGACCGGGCGGGCGCCGCACGCGACCGCCAGCGCCGCGACGAGGGCGACATCGGCCGGCGCGGCGTCCGGGCCCGGGACCAGCACCCAGGGACGGCCCGCGAACAGGTCCGCAGTCGCGGCGCCGTAGCCGGCCGCATCGCGGCCCGCCATCGGGTGGCCGCCCACGTAGCGCAGGTGGTGGGTCGCGGCATGGGCGACCAGTCGACCTTTGGTGCTCGCGACGTCCGTCACGACGGCACCCGCAACGAGCGATCCCTTCCACGGCCCGGCGATCGCGTCGAGGAGGGCGAGGCAATCCGAGGCCGGCGCGGCGAGGACGACCAGTTCAGCGCCATCCATGGCGTCCGGCCCGCTCGCGGCAACCCGGTCCAGCACGCCATCGGCGAGGGCCTTCGCGGCTCCGGCGCCCGAGGGGCTCCAGGCGACGAGCTCCCAGGCCCGGCCGTCGGCCAGACGAAGCGCGCGCGCGACCGAGCCCGCGATCAGCCCGAAGCCGAGGAACGCGACGCGAACACGGCCGACGGCCGGCGCGCCGCCCGGATCAGTCGACCCAGCCAGGGTCGTTGCCGGACATGGGTCCCCCGGTCGGGCCGCCGCCACGCCGTCGTTTCGCCCGGCGATCCGTTTCGCGCCGATCGGTGTCGGCTTCCGGAGGACCCGGGTCATCCGGCGGGTTCTGGCGGCGATTGGTCAGGCGCCGCTCGGCGTCGCGCCGTTCGTCGTTGAGCAGGGCCCCGCAGCGCGGGCAGCGCCGCTCCTCGGCGAACAGCGCGTCGAGCGGGACCGTGGTGTAGATCTGCCGACCGCACGCGCGACAGGCCAGCTTGGGCATCTAGACCTCCGGGAGCGAAGCCAGCGCGGCCTCGACCTTCTCGAGTGGGTACTCGTAGTCCTCGAGATCGCCGGTGAGATAGCGCTCATAGGCCGAGAGGTCGAAATGACCGTGCCCGCAGAGGTTGAACAGGATGACCTTGGCCTCGCCGGCTTCGCGGGCGGCGAGCGCCTCGTCCATCGCCACCCGGATCGCGTGCGTGGGTTCCGGCGCCGGGAGGATCCCCTCGGCTCGGGCGAAGGCCACGCCCGCCTCGAAGGTGGACCGTTGGTGGACGCTCCGTGCCTCGATGAAGTCGTGTTCCTTGAGCAGGCTCACCAACGGCGACATCCCGTGGTATCGAAGCCCGCCGGCGTGGATCGGTTCGGGGATGAAGTCGTGGCCGAGCGTGAACATCTTGGCGACGGGCGCCATCTTGGCCGTGTCGCCGAAGTCGTAGGCGTAGACGCCGCGGGTCAGGCTGGGGGCCGCCTCCGGTTCGACCGCGATGATCCGGTGTGTGGCGCCCTCTCGGAAGTTGCGGCCGAGGAACGGGAACGTCAGGCCGGCGAAATTCGATCCGCCGCCGGTGCAGGCGATGACGATATCCGGCAATTCACCGGCCATCCCCATCTGCTCGATCGCCTCCTGGCCGATGACGGTCTGGTGCAGGAGGACGTGGTTGAGCACGGAGCCGAGGGCGTACTTGGTGTCGTCGCGGGTGGCCGCATCCTCGACCGCCTCGCTGATGGCCATCCCGAGCGAACCCGGGTTGTCCGGCGTCTCGGCCAGGACCGAACGGCCGTAGTTCGTCGTCAGCGAGGGGCTGGCCACGACCTCGGCGCCGTACGTCTCCATGAGGATCCGGCGGTACGGCTTCTGGTCGTAGCTGGCGCGGACCATGTAGACCTTGACCTCGAGACCGAAGAGCGCGCCGGCGAAGGCCATGGCACTCCCCCACTGGCCCGCGCCGGTCTCGGTCGCGATGCGGGTGACGCCCTGCTCCTTGTTGTAGAACGCCTGTGGGATGGCCGTGTTGGGCTTGTGGCTGCCGGCCGGGCTGACCCCTTCGTACTTGTAGTAGATATGCGCGGGCGTATCGAGCGCCTTCTCGAGGCGATGCGCCCGGTAGAGCGGGCTCGGTCGGTACAGGCGGTACGCGTCGCGGACCGGCTCGGGGATCTCGATGTCACGCTCGGCCGACACCTCCTGTCCGATGAGCGCCATCGGGAAGAGGGGGGCCAGGTCCTCGGGACCGATCGGCCCGAGCGTGCCGGGATGCAGGTATGGCGCCGGCGGCACCGGCAGGTCGGCCGCGATGTTGTACCAGGCCCGCGGGATCCGCGACTCGTCGAGGATGAACTTCGTCTGTCGGGGATCCGATGGCGCCATCACGGTCTCCTGCACTCTCCCTGACGGCGGATGCATCGTGCCAGGCCGGGGGACGCGAGCCTAGCGCGGCGGACTGGGCGGACGCAACACGATGTCGATCGACCGGCCATCGGGTCCGGGCCGGCCCGGTCTAGTGGCGGCCCTTGTCGTGGTCGCCGTGGCGATCCGGGTGCTTGTCGCGACCGCGATCCCGATCACGGTGGTGATCCTTGTCGCGTCCCTGATGCTTCGACTTGTCCCGGCCTTTGTCGCGATCGCGATCCTTGTCGCGATCGTGGTGCTGTTCCTTGTCTTTGTCGCGCGCCCGATCCCGGTCGTCATGGTCCCGGTCCTTGGGGTGATCGCGATGCTTCTCGCGGTCGTGATGCTTGTCGCGGTCGCATTTCGTGCCGTTTCGACCGTGGCTGTTGTGTGACTTGCACTTGTTCGGATCGGTCGGATAGCGGATCGGCTTGAAGGTCGGCTTCGGCGTCGGCTTCACCACGGGCTTGGTCGTCGGTTTGGGCGTGACGGTCGGCTTGGTCGTGGGCGTCGGCTTGGGGGTGACGACGGGGTTGGTCGTAGCCGTCGGTTTCGGAATGACCGTCGGCTTGGGGGTGACGACCGGCTTCGGGGTGACGACCGGCGTTGGGGTCACCACCGGCTTGGGGGTCACGACCGGCCTCGTCGTGGCCGTCGGCTTGGGGGTGACGACCGGCTTGGGGGTCACGATGGGTTTCTGGGGGACCACCGGCTTCGGCGTCGGACGCGAGACGACCGGCTCACCCGGTGCCTCGGTCGCGCCGGGGCGAGGCGGCGGGATGACGAGCGGGACCGTCGTCGGCGATGGCGATGGCAGGCCGCTCGGCGAGGCGATCGCCGAGGATGGCAGCGGAGAAGCGGACGATCCCGGGGACGCGGATCCCGAGCCGGTCGGGGCCCGCGTCGGGCCGACCGCGGTCGACGTCTGACTCGGCGTCGGGGCTGTTGCGGCAGGCGAGCCGGCAGCGGTGCCGGGCGTCGCGGCCCCGATCGATCGATCTGGGGAGGTCAGATCGGCGACGCTGACGGCCAGCGCCACCGAGACCAGGAGCACATTGATGATTCCGAGCGCGATGACAGCGCGAAGGCGCTGGGCGGCCGTCACTTCGATAGAGGCTCCCCGGGGTCAGCGTCCCACGGGTAGGGCGCCGAGGTCTCGATGGTAGCACCGGGACCAGTCGGTCGCGTCCGACCGGCCGGTCAGTCGAGCGCGACCATCTCGAGCGGCTCGTACCGTGCCGGACCTCCACCGGTGAGGCTCTCGAAGAGCCCGACCTGATCGACCCGGAACCGCAGATGAAGGTCGCTCGCGTCGGCCATCAGGCGACGAGCGAACCCCGTGCCGGACGGGATGCCGTCCGAACGCGCCAGTGTCAGGTGCGGCCGGAACGGCTTGTCCGAGGGCGGCCAGCCGGCCCCGACCAGCGCCTCATCGACGCGTGCGGCGACCGATCCGAGGTCGGTTCCGCCCTTGACGATGTCCAGCCAGAGTGCACGCGGTCGGTCGAGTGACGGAAATGCGCCGGCGCCCTCGATCTCCACATCGAACGACGGACCGACGTCGGCACGGCGAATGGCCTCGCGCGCAGCCAGCACCTGCGGCTCGAGCGTCGGCCCGAGGAACCGCAGGGTCAGGTGCAGTCCGTCCATCCGGACCCAGCGGACGTCCCGGCCTCCGCCGGGCACGCCGGCCGCCCGGACCCGCTCGACGAGCGCCTCCACGGCGTCGGACGCGGCGTCGGGCAACGGGACGGCGACGAAGAGCCGTCGGCCCGGTTCGCCGGCCCCTGGCCAGGTCGGCCGGCGCGGCCCGGTCATCGCGCGACGGTCGCGTCGGTCTCCTGCTGCCAGGTCACGCGATCCGTGCGCAGGACCTCGAGCGCTCGTTCGCGCTCGCGCCAGCCGAGCATCTCGACCGTCTTGTCCTCGAGCGCCTTGTACGTCTGGAAGAAGTGCTCGATCTCGACGAGCCGGTGCGGCCGGACCTGGTCCAGACGCTCGATGTGCTGCTGGTGGGCATCGCCCAGCGCGACGCACAGGACCTTGAAGTCGAAGCCCTTCTCGTCGCGCATCTCCAGGCCGCCGATCGGTCGCGCCCACACGTGGCAGCCCGTGAAGGTCGGCTCGTCGATGATCAGCAGCGCATCGGTGTGATCGCCGTCCCCCGCGCGCGTGGCCTCGACGAAGCCATAGTCGAAGTTGTAGAAGACGGCGCTCGAAAGCACCCGGTCGAGCCGGTACACGCCCGCTTCCTCGTCGAACTCGTACTTGTTGCGCGACCCTCGCGGGATCTCGACGACGATCTCGACGATCTCGGGAAACGGCCCGGGGCTCTTCACCCCGAAACCTTACCCCGGCGCGACGGCCCTCGCGACGCCGCACGTGTCAGATGCCATCTCGCGACGAACGCCTCGTGTTCCGAAGCCCAGACGGCCGATCCAGCAGGGATCGGGTCGCACGCGCGCTCACCTGTGCCGAATGTGCACCTGGCAGCGGCACCGTTCTGGGGGCGCGGCTGCTCCTGAGGCGCGCTGGGGCGTCCTTCGCCGGCTCAGCCGATGTCAGCGCAAGGCGGAGATGCGTGCAGCCGACAACGCCGCCCCAGGGCGGCCTAGGCGCGCCTAGTCGTTGTAGAGGCGTTCTTCGATGAGCTTTTCCTGCACGGTGCGACCGTTGGGGTCGAAGCAGGAGAACTCGAAGTGCTTCTCGAACTCGAGGTCCACGTTGTCCTGGCCGCCGCGGTTCTTCTCGACCGACACGATGACCCAGTCGCGGAAGCGCTGCGCCTGGTACGGGTTGAACTCGATGTTGACCTTGGCGACGATGTGGTACTTCTCATTGAGGATGACGATGATGTCCGCCTCGTAGTTGATGGCGGAGCTGCCGCGCAGGTGGAAGTTGCGCAGGCGCGAGGCCTTCAGGCCTTCCTTGTCCGCGGCCACGATCGCGATCATCGGGACGTCTTCGGCGAGGGCGATGTCCTTGAGGCCGTTGACGATATAGGTGACCTTCTCGGTCTCGTTCTCGGGCTCCGGGATCTGGGGCACCTTCTGGAGGTAGTCGACGAAGACCACGAGGCGCCGATCGCCGGACAGCTCGCGATGCTGCTGCACCAGCGTCCGGATGTTCTCGATCGTGCTGGCCGTCTGCGAGCCGCGGAGCAGGAACAGGTTCTGGCCGTAGCGCGCGATGCGGTCGAGCGACGGGCGCAGGCGCGGGTTGTTCGCCAGCTGGGCCCCGCTGGCCCCCTCGGCCATCCAGGTTCCGAGGATCTCCTTGCGAACGTCGACGATCTTGATCGCGCCTGTCTTGTGCGGCAGGTGCGCGAGCGCCGATTCCATCGCGATGAGCCGGTTCAGGAGGTAGGCCTCGTCGTGCTCGAAGCAGAGGTAGAGGACGTTGGCCTGACCGCCGGACGCGATGTTGCGCGCCATCTGGAGGGCCATCGTCGTCTTGCCGGTGCCCTGCGCCCCACCGATGAGGAACAGCTCGCCGGCGCGAAGTCCGCCGCCGATCGTCTTGTCCATCGGCGTGAAACCGAGGGGCACGGGCTGGTATTCCCCGACCTGTCCGCCAACGACCTTCTCGTTGAGGTCGACCAACACGTCGAGCGCGGAGCGGGGCGCCATGCTCCCGTGAGCGGTGTCGAGACGCCAGGACGATGTTGGCTGCGGATCCGACTTCAGATCGGCGGCTTCGGTGCTCACGTGGTGCAGACCTCCCCGAGTGGTGCAGTGACGCAAAGGGTAGCACTCGAAAGGGCCCGAATCACCCACCCGGACCCGTCCAGTCCGCACAGGGAAGGGTTTCTCGAGGGTCCGCGGCGGTGTCCCGGCGAACCGCCGGATGCGAACGTCAGGCGGGCCGGGGGAGGGCCGTCGCGAGCTCGTCGAAGATCGCGACGACCGCCCGGATCGCCGTCTCGTAGTTGTTGAGGTCCATCCATTCGTTCGGCGCGTGGGCGTGGTCGTCGGGCGGCACGAACCCGACGAGGACGACCGGCAGGTCGAGGTTCGATTCGAAACTCGCACAGACCGGGATGCTGCCGCCCTCGCGGATGTAGACGGGTGCGGCCCCGAACGTCGCCTCGAGCGCCCGCGCGGTCGCCTGGGTCGCCGGATGATCGATGGGCGTCAGGCTCGGCCGGCCGCCCCCGAGGTACGTCACCGTGGTGGTCACGCCGGGCGGCGAGATGGCGTCGACGTACGCCCGGAACAGCTCGGCGATGCGTTCCGGATCCTGGCTCGCCACGAGCCGGCAGCTGACCTTCGCGTGGGCGTGGGCCGGGATGATCGTCTTGGTGCCGTCGCCCTGGTACCCGCTCCAGGTCCCGTTGACGTCGAGGGTCGGCCGGGCGCCTCGACGTTCAAGGACCGTGTAGCCCGCCTCACCGACCAGCGCCGGGACGCCCAGGCTCGCTCGATGCGCCTCCTCGTCGAATGGCAGCGCTGCCAGCGCCGCCCGGTCCTCGTCGGTCATCGGCACGACGTCATCGTAGAAGCCGGGGATGAGGATCCGGCCATCCGGTCCCTTCAGGCCCGTGATGATCCGGGCCAGCGCATTGGCGGGGTTCTCGACGACGCCGCCATAGCCACCGGAATGGAGGTCGACCGGGCCTCCGACCACGTCGATCTGGACGTACATGAGGCCGCGCAGGCCCACGGTGATCGCAGGGATGTTGCCTTCGAAGAAGCCCGAGTCGCTGATGACCGCGACGTCTGCTCGTAGACGGTCCCGATTGGCTCCCAGCCACCGTTCGAGATGGTCCGCGCTCCACTCCTCGTCACCCTCGAAGACGTAGCGGACATTGACCGGGAAGCCGCCTCGCGTCGCGAGGATCGCGGCCGCGGCCACGAGGTGGATGTGGATCTGGCCCTTGTCGTCCGAGGCGCCACGGGCGAGCATCCGATGACCGTCGATCGCCGGCTCGAACGGGGGCGAGGTCCACAGGTCGAGCGGGTCGACCGGTTGCACGTCGTAGTGGCCGTAGACCAGCACGGTCGGGGCACCCTCAGCGTGCAGCCAGTCCCCGTAGACGACGGGATGGCCCGTGGTCTCGGCGACCTCCACGTGCTCCAGCCCGGCCGTGCGCATCGCCGCAGCCAGCCACTCGGCGGCGCGCCGGCAGTCATCGGCATGCGCCGGGATCGCGGAGATGCTCGGGATCCGCAGGAACTCCTTGAACGAGTCCATCCGCGCCTCGTGCGTCGCGTCGAGGTGGGCTTCGAGGGCGGCGGTCTGGTCGGTCACGGGCAGCCTCGTTCGGGGCGGGTTCGACGGTCGGGGTGTGGCGCCATTCTAGGGGGCGGAATCGAACGAGCGGGCCGTCGCCGGCCCGCTCGCGTCGGGTTCGCAGGTGCGGCCGGTCAGGCCGGCTGCGGGTTGGGTTCGGCCACCGGCTGGCCCGGACCGACGATCGTCGGGGCGCCGTGCCGGTTCTCCTTCGGGGGCATGTCGCTGAAGAGGGCCTCGAAGCCCTCCGCATCGACCGTCTCCTCGGCCACGAGCTTCTCGGCGAGGGCGACGAGCTTGTCCTTGTGGGTGGTGAGGACCTCCTGGGCCCGGTCGTACGCCTTGTCGATGATCGCCCGGACCTCTTCATCGATGGTCTTGGCGACCTCGTCGCTGTAGTTGCGCTGCTCACCGATCTCGCGGCCGAGGAACACGAGCTCGTCGCGCTTCCCGAACGAGAGCGGTCCGAGCTTGTCGCTCATCCCGAACTCGGTGACCATCCGGCGAGCCAGGTCGGTCGCCTTCTCGATGTCGTTGCTGGCGCCCGTCGTCGTGTCACCGAAGATCAGGCGCTCCGCGACGTTGCCGGCGAGCAGGCCCGCGATCTTGTCCTCGAACTCGGTCTTGGACTGGAGATAGCGGTCCTCCTGCGGGAGGGCCATCGTGTAGCCGAGCGCCATGCCGCGGCTGATGATCGTGACCTTCGCGACCGGGTCGCACTTCGGCAGGATCCGCTGGACGACCGCGTGACCGCCCTCGTGGTACGCGATGATCGCCTTCTCGGCGTCCGAGATGAGGCGGGACTTGCGCTCCGGTCCGGCCACGATCCGCTCCAGGGCTTCCTGGAACTCGGACATGCCGATGACCTTCTTGTTTCGTCGTGCGGACAGGATCGCGGCCTCGTTGACGAGGTTGGCCAGATCCGCCCCCGAGAAACCGGGGGATTGTCGCGCCACATCTTCGACGTTGACGCCCTTGTCGAGCGGCTTGCCTTTCGTGTGGACACGCAAGATCTCGGTCCGGCCGCGCATGTCGGGCCGGTCGAGGATGACCTGGCGGTCGAAGCGGCCCGGGCGCAGGAGCGCCGGGTCGAGGACGTCCGGTCGGTTGGTGGCCGCGACGACGATGACATTGGTGTTCGTGTCGAAGCCGTCCATCTCGACGAGGATCTGGTTGAGGGTCTGCTCACGCTCGTCGTGGCTGCCGCCGAGGCCGGCGCCGCGCTGGCGACCGACCGCGTCGATCTCGTCGACGAAGACGATGCAGGGCGAGTTGCGCTTGGCCTGGTCGAAGAGGTCGCGGACGCGGCTGGCGCCGACGCCGACGAACATCTCGACGAATTCGGAGCCGGAGATGCTGAAGAACGGGACGCCGGCCTCGCCGGCGACGGCTCGGGCCATCAGGGTCTTGCCGGTGCCGGGAGGGCCGACCAGCAGGACGCCGCGCGGGATCCGCGCGCCGAGTGAGTTGAACTTCTCCGGGTACTTGAGGAACTCCACGACCTCCTGGAGCTCGGTCTTGGCCTCGTCGACGCCGGCCACGTCCGCGAAGGTGACCACGGTCTTGCTGCCGAGGAACATCCGGGCGCGGCTCTTGCCGAACGAGAGGGCCTGGTTATTGGTGCCCTGGGCCTGGCGCATCATGAAGAAGATGAAGCCGCCGATGACGAGCAATGGCAGCAGCCCGGTCAGGAGCAGGCCGAGCCACGACGTGTCGGGGGCCTTGACGGCCTTGAACACCATCGGGTCGAGCGGATGGCCACCTTTGTCGGCGGCGAGAACCATGTCGTTGAAGACCTGGGTGAGGATGCTGGGGACGACGACGGTGTAGGTGTTGGGCGGGGCCGACGACTTGACCGTCAGCAGATCGCCCTCCTGGACGACCGACTCGACCTGGCCGGCCGCGACCTGGCTGAGGAACTGGGAGTAACCCACCGGCACCGCCGGCTGGCTGGCATTGATCCAGGTGAAGAGCAGGGCAGCCGTGCCCAGCACCAGCACCACCATCACGATGCCGTTGCGGAAGAACTTGGGATTCAACGAGGGAGCCTCCGGGGTTTGCCGCGACGCCGGTGCGCCGCGAGCGTGGCGAGTATACCGCCGGGAGTCATGACGGCCCCGTGACGGACGTCCTGGCACTTATCGGGGATACGGACGGGCGGTGCGGGCGGATGGTGGCGGGTCCGGGGACGAAGGTTTCGCAACCGTTGGCGGAGCGAAGGCTGGACCGGACCGCGTCGCGTCCGCGGCGGGCGGGCGATCAGCCCGGGTCCAGGAGACCGCTCGAGAGGAAGATCCCCAGGACGAAGATGAGGAGTACGGCGTAGACGAGCGCCGTCCTCCAGCGCGATCCGCTCATCGGCGACCCTTTCCGACCGAAACGGAACGACCCCCCGGAACCGGAGGGTCGTGTTGGGTGGTCGTGGTAGCGGAGGGCGGATTTGAACCACCGACCAAGGGCTTATGAGTCCCCTGCTCTACCACTGAGCTACTCCGCCGTGCGCCCAATTCTATCGCTGGCCCGGTGGTTCGCCAACCGGACGCGGGACCTAGCCCGTCCCGACGAGGGTCACGCCGATCATGCGGTGGTAGTGCGACACCCACGTGTCCCGATGGATGACCCGCCCGCTTGCATCGCGGACGGTCCGTGAGATCGAGACGTCCTTGCCGTCGACGGGCCACTCGATCCGTTCTCGCTGGCCCTTCCGGAGCGACGAGGTCTTCTTGACCGAGTCGAAGCCGCGGACCACGTTGCTGACGTGGGGCCGGCTCCACGTCACGCTCCGGCCGTTCGGCACGCTCCACAGCTCGAAGTGGACGAAGCCCGGCGACGCGGCGGACTTGATGAGGATCGGGTACTTCGTGTCGTTGCGGAAGCGCATGGTCTGCGAGCCCGAGACCGTCGCGTCGAGGCCGAGCGGATAGCGGGTGATGTAGTACCAGTGCGGCGATCGGGTCAGCATCTGGAGCCCGCTCCGCGCGGCCGCGTTGAACATCGTCGTCGAGGTGGCGCAGATCCCGCCCGCGAGGGCCTTGCCCTCGACCGAGTGCCCACCGACGATCGCCCCGCCCAGACGATAGCCGGTCCGGAAGCTCACCTCGCCGATGGCCTTCCAGAAGTCGAACACCTGGCCCGGCTTGATGACGACGCCATCGAGTCGTCGCGCGGGGATCGTGATGTTCGCGGAGAACCCGTTGTGGGCGCTCGACTGGTAGTGCGTCGTCCAGCTGCCCAGCAGGTCCATGACGGGGGCCTTCTGCTTGGCCTCCTCAGTCGAGAGCTTGGGCGCGAGCGTCATCGTGGCGACCGTCACGGGCCCGTCCTCGACTTCCTCGTCGGGTGCGACTGCGCGTGCGCCGAGGGCCGCCACGACCGCGGCTGCCGTCGCCTTGGGATCCAGGCCTCGTCCCAGGCTCGAAGCGCTGACGCCGAAGACCTTGCCGGAACGGGTCTTGAGATACCTCGCCTCCGTCGGCTTGCGCTTGAGGTCCTTGGCGGCCTTCTTGAGCGCCGCCGGGACGCCGGCGGGATCGACGTGCGGGACATACCCGGCCCCGAGGCCTGAGAACGTGATCCAGGACCGGATCTGGGCCGCCTTGATCTTCCAGGTCTTCTTGCCCTTCTCCAGGATGAGGTCGGCCGCGACCCGCTCGGCCATCGAGCGCGCCCGCCAGGCATCGGCATTGGTGATGGTCGGCGCCACCGGTGACGCCGGAGCGGTCAGCACGAGCGACGCTGGGGCGGCCGGGTCCAGCAGGGCCGACTCGATGGCGGGCCCGACCGCGGATGTATCGACCTGGACGCCGTCGGCCGCGGGCTTGACGACGTAGCCGCGCTTGGTGTCGCGGACATCGGCATCGATGGGTCGCCGGCTCATCCAGTTTCGGTACGCGCCCAAGGCGTCATCGACGCGCTGGCGGTCGAAGCTGAGGATGGGCGCCACGGTCACCGGTTCCGCGAGCAAGCGGAGCCCCGCGACGCTCTCGGCGAATCGCGTCCCACCGCGTCCGACCGCCGCGGCGCGATCGACCATCGCGTCGAAGTCCACCGATCGCCCGAGCCGAGCATACGGCAGCACCACGTCCCCTGCCTCGGAGTGCACGGTGACGGCGCCGTCCTCGAGCGGCCCGAAGGCGGCCACGAGGGCGTCTCGCGCTTCGATCCGGGTCAGCCCGCTGACGTCGACCCCACCGACCTGGACACCGGGCAGGATGCGGCCGTCATACGACTGGCGGAAGGCGATGAGTCCCAGCAGGACGAGCACGACCCCGACGAGGGCTCCGAGCACGAAGCGTCGGGCCCCCCGGCCGGGTCGAAGGACGTGGACTGCGCCGACCGCTGGTGCGGTCTCCGATGTGACAGCCAAGTGTGGACACCCCGAGCGGACGCGGGTCGAACCCCGAGTCAAGGACGGGAGCCTACGTCAAGCAGGCCCCGGAGGAAAGAGGCAAAGGTCGTCAAACGGCATGACGGGCTCCGACACCAGCCGGTTGGCCCCTCGTTGCCGTATCGATCGATGAGTTCGCCGATCGTCAGGCCGCTGAGCCTTGGTGGTTGACGCGACTCGCGCTCAACCGACCTCGTGGAGCCGCCCGGTCTCGACGTCGAAGATCAGGCCATGGACGCCGTCAGCACGGACCCACGGGTGGGCGCGCAGGCGATCGAGCGACCAGCGGATCGTCGCCTCCAGGTCGCTGAACGAGCCGAAGGCGAGGTCGATGGTCGTGCCCGTGGCGGCGGCGAGCTTCTCGCGCATCGCCGCCTCGTCCGCTCCGAGGAGCCCACATCGGGTGTGGCCGATGACCACGACCTCATCGGTGCCCATGAGCTGCTGGCTGACGATCACCGAGCGGATCGCATCGTCGGTCGCGAGGCCGCCGGCATTTCGGACGACGTGGGCGTCGCCGGTCCGAAGGCCGAGCGCCTCTTCGACGTCGAGGCGGGCGTCCATGCAGGCGACGATGACCAGCCCGCTGAGCGGCGCTGCGGTCAGCGCCGACCGGTCGAACGACTCCGTGTAGCGCTGGTTCTCGGCGAGCAACCGCGCGTATTCCGAGCGCGCCGGCCGAGCCCGATCGTCCATGTCGATCTCGCGAGCGTCAGCTTGCTGGGAGGTCGTCGCCACCGTATCGGTCGATGAGCTCCCCGATCGTCAACCCGCCGTACCGCTCGTCGAGCTGGCCACGCGCGATGCGCCACATCGTGCGCAGCGGTCGAGGGCCGCCGCTCTCGAGATCGGCCAGGCGCAGCGCGCCGAACCGCTCGATGCCGGGGACGGCGCGGAGTTCGGTGGCGAGTCGCCGAGCGGCCTCGTCGAGGGTCGTCTCACGGCTCATGCCGGCGGCGTCCAGGCCGGCCGCCTCCAGGGTCGCGCGCGACGGGCGAGCAGGTCCCGCCGCAGTGTCGGTCCGCGACTTGGCGGCTTCGGACACCGTCGCGCTCGCCTTACGGATGGCCTCGTCGGCGCCGGCGAGTGCCGCGTCAACGGCCTCGGGGCCGTCGAACTGTGGCGGCGTCGAGGAGGGTGTCGCCGGCGGCGGAAGCGATGCGGCGGCCGGAGCGGCCGTCGGAGCGGTCGGTGGTGGCGAACCCCATGCTGGCTCCGATGGCATGGCGGGCGTGGACGACGGTCCTGACGCGGACGCGGGCGCCGGGGCGGGACCGGCTGGCGCAGGGCCTGTCCGACGGCGGCTGGTCCCCTCGGAACCGCCGGATCCACCACGTCGCGGCGACCTGGACGTGCCGGCGGGGGAACCCCCTTCCGCTTCCGTATTGCCGACGGCCTTGTTGAGCAGGTCGGGGATGTCGATGCCGGTGAGGCCTTTGACCGTCGCGCTCGCCTCGGTGACGGTCCGCGTGACGTTCTTGACGACGTCCGAGGCGCCATCGGTCGAGAGGACGGTGAGGCTGTCGATGTTGCCCATCGGTTCGGCCGCGGCCCGGACGATGTCCGGCAGCATCGAGAGCACCGTCTGGATGATCGCCGCCTCGTTGAACTGGCGATAGGCCTCGGCCCGCAAGGCCAGGGCCTTGGCCTCGGCCTCGCCCTTGGTGAACGTGATGCCGGCCTCGGCGTTGCCCTCGAGGGTCGTCCGCTGGGCCTCGGCCGTGGCGTTGACGGACACGACCTTGGCCTGCGCTTCGCCCTTGGTGACGGTGACCGCAGCCTCGGCCGAGCCGGCCAGCTTGACCCGCTCCGCTTCGGCCTGGGCCTGCGCGATGCGGGCCGCCTTCTCGCCCTCGGCCCGACGGACCTGCGCGGCCGCATCCGCTTCGGCCGGTCGGACGATGCTCGTCAGGAGTTCCTGTTCCTTGCGGGCCGCCTCCAGCTGGGCCAGCTCCGTCTGCTTGCGGGTGACCTCCTGGGTCGCCTCCGCCTCGGCCAACGGACCGGACTGGGCGGCCCGGGCCTGCGCGGCCGCGGTCTGCGTCTCGGTCTCCGCGCGGCGCAGCGACACGTCCCGTGCCGCGTTGATCTTGACCTGCTCCGCCTCGGCTTCCCGGACCGCGGCTTCCTGGTCTGCGGCGGCCTTGGCCATGCGGGCGTCGCGCTCGCGTCGGGCGGTCTCCTGCTGGCCGATGAGCTCCATGTACCCGGACTCGTCGCGGATGGCCTGGATCGTGAACGAATCGATCTGCAGGCCGGACGTCGCGAGGTCGCCGCGCGCGGCGTCCTGCACGGCCTGCTGGAACTTCTGCCGGTCGAGGTTGAGCTCCTCCACGGTGAGCGTGCCGACGATGGACCGCAGCGAGCCCTCGAGGACGTTCTTGACGATGGAGTCGACCTCTTCGTCGCGGGCTTCGAGGAACCGCTCGGCGGCGTTGCGGATGGACTCGTCGTCGGCGCCGATCTTGAACGTGGCCACGCCCTGCACCGCGACTTTGATGCCCTGGCGGGTGACGGCGTCGGCGAGCGCGACGTTGATCTGACGTGCGGTCAGCTTGAGCTTGCCGACCTTGTTGAGGAGCGGCAGGACGATGACCCCGCCGCCGCGCACGACCTTGAGGTTCCGCGTCCCGTCCGGACCCTTGGCGCGCTGGCCGCTGACGATGAGCGCTTCGTTCGCGCCCGCGACCTTGTAGCGACTGCCGATGTAGCTGACGATCAGGACCACGATGATGACGATCAGGAAGATCGGGATCACCCCGCCGCCGATGAACGAGAAGATGTCAGGCACCCTGGGTCCCTCCCTGATCGGCGCTCACCGCCGCTGATCCGCCCGACGCGGGAACGGGTTCGACGATCAGACCCGATCCGGCGACGCCCGTCACCCTGGCGGTCGTCCCGGAGGCGATCTCGTGGCTCGAGGTCGCGCTGAACTCGTGGGTCTGGCCCTCCTTCTTGACGAGCACGCTGCCGTACCGTCCCGCCGGGATGCCGACCGACACGAACGCGTCGTCGCCGATGAGATCGCTCGTCGAGAAGGGCGTCTCGGCCTCGGCGCGGCGAAGGATGCTGAAGAGGCCGTAGGCCACGGCCAGACCTGCGAGGCCGAAGGCGGCACCCACGAGCGCCGCCTGTCCACCGTGGACATCGAGGACCTGGGTGGCGAACAGCCCGCCGACGCCGAACATCGACACGAACGACAGGAGCAGCGGCATCAGCGACACGCCGCCGATGTCGAAATCGAAGACCGAACCCAGGATGTCGTCGACGACGACGGTGATCAGGAGCAGGGCACCGCCCACGAGGGTACAGACGACGAAGACGAGATCCTCGACCGGGATGTCGATCATCGGACGCCCACGACCCCTCTCCCACCAGCCGAACGACCGGGACCGACAGGATAGCGGTCGGCGAGCTCCGCGACGAGGGGGTGCGGCGTGATCGCCGCGGTCAGTCCGTCGGGCCGAACAGGAGCGTGAGCCAGCGTTCGAGCGGGGACACCCGGGACCGATCGGCACCGAGCCGAACACTCGCGGAACCAGGAGCGTCGTCGGGCAGCGGCGGCGTATCGTCGGCGAGCGTGAAGGGGATCTCCTTCGTGCCGCCCAGGCGGTAGCCACGCGCCTGCTGCTCGACGTACGGCTGGCGCTGGATCTGCGCGAGCTCCCGGGCCAGGCCCTCGACCACGACCGTGCGCGTCGCGTTGTCGCTCGCGAGCGTCTCCGCTCGGGTGGCCGCCGCTTGGGCTTCCCCGACCTGCCGCGCGAAGACGATCACGACCCAGACCGCCACCAGCACGCCGATCAGGCCGGCCAGGTGCCGGCGGGTGACCCCCGCGATCGGCAGGGTGGACAGGTCCGGGATGTCGCGCGCGTCGACGTCCTCGAGGGCGCCGGTCCCGGACACGGCGGATCCGTCGAAGGCCTCGGGGTCGTCGGGCGGCATGGGGGCGGGCCGGCGAGGCATCCGGGCGAGGGTAGCTAGCGTCAGCTGCCGTGTCAACTCGCGCCGGTCGTGACAGCCGAGCTGTCACATCCACGCTTGAGGGTGCTGCTAGACTCGCCGCAATCGAACACTTGTGCTAATCGAGGGCCCGATGCGCACCTACGCCCCCGCCGCCGCCGACGCCGTCCTCGCGAACCTGCTCGCCGAACCGTCGCTCGCCCGGGGCGTCGTGCACCACGAGGTGATCCCGGCCCGGCCGGCCGAGTACGGCACGTTCCCCGACTGGCTGGACGCACGGATCGTGGGTGGGCTCGCCATGCGCGGCATCGATCGGCCCTATCGCCACCAGGCCGAAGCGATCGAGGCGGTCCACGCGGGCGAGGACGTCGTCATCGTCACGCCGACGGCGTCGGGCAAGAGCCTGTGCTACACGATCCCGGTCCTCCAGGCCATCGCCGACGACCCGGCATCGCGGGCGCTCTTCCTGTTCCCGACAAAGGCCCTCGGCCAGGACCAGGTGGCCGAGTTCGGAGAGCTGTCGGCGGCGGCCGGCATGGCCATCCTCGCGTCCACATACGACGGCGACACGCCGGCCCCGATCCGCTCGGCCGTCCGGGCCGCCGGCCAGGTCGTCGTGACGAACCCGGACATGCTCCACTCGGCGATCCTGCCCCACCACACGAAGTGGTTCCAGCTCTTCGAGCAACTGAAGATCATCGTCATCGACGAGCTGCACACGTACCGCGGCGTGTTCGGCGGGCACGTCGCCAACGTCCTGCGGCGGCTGCTCCGGATCTGCGCCCACTACGGCAGCCGGCCGGTCATCGTCTGCTGCTCGGCGACGATCGGGAACCCCGGCGAGCTGGCGACGATGCTCACCGGACGCCCGGCCCGGCTCGTGGACCGCAACGGCGCCCCGGCCGGCGAGCGGCACGTCGTCCTCGTGGACCCGCCGGTGCTCGAACCCGCCAGCGGCGCCCGGGCGTCCGCGGTCACCCTGGCCCAGCGCTGGGCCCTGCCCTTCCTTCGGGCGGGACGCCAGACGATCGTCTTCGGCCGGTCTCGGGTCGCGGTCGAGCTACTGCTCACCGGGCTGCGCGAGTCCCTCCGCGAGAGCTACGGACCGCGCAGCCGCGTCCGTGGCTACCGCGGCGGCTACCTGCCGACGGAACGCCGGTCCATCGAGCGTGGGCTGCGCGACGGCGAGGTGCTCGGCGTCGTCGCGACGAACGCGCTCGAGCTCGGCGTGGACATCGGCCGGCTCGATGCCGCGATCCTCGCAGGCTACCCGGGCTCGGTCGCGGCCACGTGGCAGCAGTTCGGGCGTGCCGGGCGACGGCTCGGGACCAGCGTGGCGGTCCTGGTGGCATCGGGGGCGCCGGTCGACCAGTACGTCATCCACCACCCCGAGTTCCTCCTCGACAACACGCCCGAGGAAGCCCGCCTCGACCCGGACAACCTGCATGTGCTCCTCGCCCACTTGCGGGCCGCGACCTTCGAGCTGCCGTTCGAGCCGGGCGAACGGTTCGGACCGGGCCCCGCCGACGACCTGCTCGCATTCCTCGCCGAGGAGCGCCATGTCCGCCAGGCGGACGACGGCCGCTGGTACTGGTCGAGCGAGAACTTCCCCGCGTCGGAGATCTCGCTGCGCACGGCCGCGCCGGAGAACGTCGTGATCATCGACACGACACCCGACCGGCCGCGCGTCCTCGGCGAGGTCGACCTGTTCAGCGCCCAGGTCCTCGTCCACGAGCGGGCGATCTACATCCACGAGTCGGTCCAGTACTACGTCGATCGGCTTGAGTGGGGCGAGCGCAAGGCCTACGTCCACCGCATCGACGTCGACCACTACACGTACGCCAACCGCGCCGTGACCCTCAAGCCCCTCGAGGTCTTCGCCGAGGCCCCCGCGACCGGCGGACGGCGGATCCACGGCGAGGTGATGGTCGCGAGCCTCGTGACCCTGTTCAAGAAGCTCAAGTTCCTGACCGATGAGAACGTCGGGTGGGGGCCGATCGACCTTCCGGAGCTCGAGCTCCAGACGACGGCCTATTGGCTGACCGCCGACCAAGCCCGGAACGGCTGGCGCCGGGACGACCTCGACGTCGCCCTGCTCGGCGCCGGGCGGGCGATCCAGACCGTGGCCTCGGTCCTGCTGATGGTCGATCCGCGCGACCTCGGGCTCGTCGCCCAGGTCCGGTCGCCGCATGCGGAGCAACCGACCATCTATCTCTACGAGTCCGTGCCGGGCGGCATCGGCCTGGCAGAACGGCTGTGGGACCGGCATGACGAGTTGCTCGCGGCCGCCGCCGACCTCATCGAGGCCTGCGGCTGCGATGGCGGCTGCCCGGCCTGCACCGGGCCACGGCTCGAGCCCGGCGTGGACGCCAAGGCCCTCGCCCTTCGCCTGCTGACCGACCTCGGGGCGCGGCGTGCCGCGGTCTCGCTTTCGGCCGCGGGATGACGACCGCGTCGGCCGATGCGGCCGGCCTCGCGAGGCGCCTCGAGCGCTTCCGCGCGGCGACGCGCCACGAACCGCCGACCGAGGTGGGTCGTCAGGTGGAGCTGCCGCACGCCCCGCTGGATCGCCACGTCCTCGCCGAACGGCTGGCGGCCACGCTCGACGGCGAAATCGTCGAATCGCCGGGCGGCTCGTTCGTCCGGTGCGAGACGAAGGCGCGGTCCATCCCGGTCGATCGCGTGGCGTTGGCGCGGCTGCCCGCGCAGCCACCGCCGGACGTGCCGCTCGTCTGCCTCGATACCGAGACGACCGGCCTGGCCACGGCGGCCGGGACGGTGGCGTTCCTCATCGGGCTCGGCTGGTGGGAGGCGGACTCGTTTCGCCAGGTCCAGCTGCTCCTCCCCGACCATGCGGACGAGCCGGCGCTCCTGACCGCGCTGGCCGGGCACATCCCGGTCGATGGATGGCTGGTGACCTACAACGGCCGCGGTTTCGACTGGCCGCTCCTGGTCACGCGCTACCGGATGGCCCGGCGCGGCGCGCCGGTCCATGCCGGCCATCTCGACCTGCTGCCGGTCGTGCGACGGCTCTTCCGACACCGGCTCGACGATGCCCGCCTGCGAACGGCCGAGACAGGCCTGCTGGGGCTGCAGCGGCAAGGCGACGTCGAGAGCTGGGAGATCCCCAGCCGGTATCTCGGATTCCTGCGTGGCGGCCCCGCCCAGCCGCTGGTCGAGGTCGTGCGGCACAACGACCAGGACGTCCGCTCGCTCGCGCGCCTGCTGGTCCTGCTTGCCGACGGGTACGGGACCGCGGAGGCCCGCCGAAGGGCTCCGGCCGGGGATCTCGGCGGCCTCGCCCGGGCCTACGCCCGGGCCGGGCGGCTGGCCGAGGCGCTCGAGTGCTACGAGGGCGCGCTCCAGGTCGGCCTCGAGGCGCCGACACCGGTCCAGGTGGAGGACATCGCCACTGCACCCCCGGCAGCCACGAGACCGATGACCGAGGCGCCGTGGTGGTCGCCGCACGTGCCGGCCGATTTCGGCGGCCGATACCGCCCTGGCACCGAGGCGGGGCCCTCGATCCGGTCCGCGGCGTTCGCGACGCCGTGGACCACCGACCGGGTCGCCGTCGAGCGGGCCCACCTGCTGCGTCGGCTCCAGCGATGGGACGAGGCCGCCGACGCGTGGGCGAGTCTGGCGGCGGGGCCGGGCCGGACCGCCATCGTGGCCGCGATCGAGCTCGCCAAGATCCGCGAGCACCGCCTCCGCGATCCCCTGGGTGCGTTGCGGATCACCGCCGACGGACTGGCGCTGGCGGAGCGACGCCTCCGCCTCGGCCGGCCGGAGCCGCGCCTCGAAGCGGACCTCCGTGCCCGGGCGCGGCGGTTGCGGCGCCGCCTGGTCGCGCGGGCCGATCGTCAGCCCGGACCGGTCACCAGTGGGACCCGCGGGTCCGGCGCCTCCGTCGACCAGCGCGACCGAACGTGGTCGAGCTCGGGATCGAACGAGCAGGCCATCGTGCGCCGATCGCCGGCCAACGCGTTCAGGTAGTACGCATCGTCGGCGTCGGTCGCGGCGAACGGGTGGTAGCCGTCGGTGACGACGACGACCTCGCCGTCGCGCACGGCCCACGACGCGTCCCGGTCCGCGCCGAGCGGGCTGCCCGCCGGCCGGTAGACGCGCTGGAGGGCCCATGCCTCCGGCCGCCGGAACCCGTAGAGGTAGATCTCCTCGAGGACGGCTTCCTGGGGCATGTCATCGACGTCGTGCTTGTGGGGCGGCCAGCTGGACCAGTTGCCCGCGGGCGTGAGCACCTCGACGACGAGGAGCCGGTCGGCCGGGAAGTCGGGGGTGATGACGTGATTGATCTGGCGAGTCGAGCGTCCCGCGCCGCGGACCTCCACCCGTATGTCGTCGGGCCGGATCAGCACGGACTCGAGGGTCGCCGAGACCTCGGGTCGGGTCGGCGCCTCGGCGACGGCGATGGTCGTCGTCGTCGTCGCGCCGCGTCGGCGGCCGGTGACGGTCATGCGGTGACCGGCCGGGAGGTAGTAGGCCGCCGGCAGCGCGTGGAACACCGACGTCCGACCCACCAGGACGCCTCCACGCCCCTCGCCTTCGTCGACGACGGCGTCGCCACCGAACAAGTTGACGATCGCGGTCTCGTGGTCGGGCCTGCCCAGCTCGATCGAGCCGCCGTCGCTCAGCTTCACCGTCCGGAACGACAGGTACCGCCAGCCGGCGGTCGCCGGGACGAGCGCGACCTCGCCACGCGTGTCCGGCCGGAGCCGGAGCCGGTCGGGCGGGAGGTCGTTCGGCGGCGCGCTCGCGTGGATGCCGGGCTCGGTCATCCGGCGGGTCGGACGTCGGGGTTCGGGACGAGGGCGTCGCCGACCTGGTGCAGCAGCTCGTGATATGAGCCGACGAATGCCCGGAGGGTCCGGGCGGTCGGCCCGAAGGCATCGAACTCGTCCGGGGTCAGCCCATCCGGCTCGAACGCCCGCACGAAATCCGGGAACCGCGTCCGCAACTCGTCGACGATGGCCGGATCGACCGGCTCGTCCATCCGCGGGCGGACCTCGATCGACGAAGCATTGAATCGGCGCTGCCAGACCGCGGGTAGCGTGATGACCACGTCGCCGCCGATGAGCTCCGACCAATGCAGGTGGTGCCGGATCGCGGCGCCGAGGAGCCGCGCTCGCAGGCCCCGTGCCCTGAACTCGGCGTACGCTCGCTTGAAGACCGCGACGCCGGACCATGGCAGGGCCGCCGGGTCGGCGACGATGCCGTCGCGCTCGGTCTGGACGCGGAGCCAGTCCTCCAGGCGGCCCATCATCAGGGTGATGACCGGCCCCATGTCGTCGACCGGCAGGCCTTCGGCTTCCCGGCGCCGGAGTCCGCGTTCGACCGCCTCGCCCGCCGCGAGCGCCTGGGCCACGCTGAACGAGACGGTGGCATTGACGCTGACGCCCCGGTAAGTCGCCTCCTCCATCACTCGGACGCCGACCGTGGTCGCCGGGAACTTGACGATGATGTTCGGGGCGAGGCGGGCGAACCCCTCGCCCTGCGCGAGCATCCGATCGAAGGATCGGAACAGCGTGGGATCGGTCTGCATTGAGAGGCGGCCCTGCCGGCCGCCGGACGCCTCGGACGCGGGCAGCAGCAGGGGCGAGGCGAGCAGCGACATCTCCTCGACGATCGCCCAGGCGAGGTCGACCTCGGTCGCGTCGGGGCGTTCCCGGGCCAGCGTCTGGACCCGGCCCCGCCAGCGTCCCGAGTCCCCCTTCCAGACCTCGGCCACGATGGTCGGGTTGGCGGTCGCGCCGACGGCCCCGAACGAGACGGCGTACTCGAGCTCGGCGACCGCACACGAATCGTTCCAGATGTCGGTCGCCGTGGTCGCGATGGTCCGGCCGAGCGGGGTATCGGCCAACGGCGGGGCGGACCGGTCCGCGAGCGTCGCCATGGTTGCTCCTCCACTGTCGTCGACACCGCACGGTGGGCGGTTTCCCCTGTGCGTTGACAGGACGCCCCGCCATGCTACCCTTCCGCCACCCAAGGGTAATCGATTACATCGAAAGCGCAAGGGAACCCTGCATTGACGGATTCCGCGGGTCGTCGTCGGCTGTCCGGGGCGCAGATCGTGGTCGAGTATCTCGTCCGCGAGGGCGTGCCGGTCGTGGCCGGGATCCCCGGTCACGGCAGCTGGGCGTTGACCGATGCGCTGCTCGACCGCCGGGACGCGATCCGCGTCGTGCAGGTGATGCACGAACAGGCGGCGGTCCACCTCGCTGACGGGTTCTACCGGGCGACCGGGCGGCCGATCCTCGCCTTCACGAGCATCGGGCCCGGGGCGACGAACACCGTGATCGGCATGGCGACCGCCTACGTCGATTCGACCGCGGTCGCGCTCCTGACCGGGTCGGCCCATACGTACATGCGCGGAGCCGGCCTCCTCCAGGAGCTCGAGCGACGGCACGTCGCCGACAACCCCCGGATCTTCGAGCCGGTCGTCAAGGAATGGTGGCAGCCGTCGCGCGTCGACGAGGTGCCGTTCGTGCTCCACCGGGCCTGGAACCAGATGCTGTCCGGCCGACCCGGCCCGATCCTCCTCGACATGCCGATGGACGTGCTGACCGACAGTGCCGAGGTGGCGCTGCCGGACCCCGTCCAGCGCGAGGCGCGCGGCCGCATCCGGCCGGCGGCCGACGATGTCGAACGGGCCGCGGCTTCGTTGCGGACGGCGAAGCGGCCGGTGATCGTGGCCGGCGGCGGAGCCATCGGCGCCGATGCGTCCGCCGAGGTCACCGCGCTCGCCGAGCGACTGGGCGCACCGGTGGTCACGACCTGGAACGGCAAGGGCGCGATCGACGAGACCCACGAGCTGGCAGGGCTGACGATCGGCGACACGGGCTCGACCTCGGGCAACGCGCTGACCGCCTCGGCTGACGTCGTCGTGTCGGTCGGCAATCGCTTCACGGACTGGTCGGCATCGTCGTACCGGGCCGGGGTGACGTTCGCCATCCCGCCGTCCCGACTGATCCAGATCGACATCGACCCGCGCGAGATCGGCAAGAACTACCCGGTCGAGGTGGGGCTCGTCGGGGACGCGAAGG
Source organism: uncultured Chloroflexia bacterium (assembly GCA_963776545.1). Classification (GTDB taxonomy): domain Bacteria; phylum Chloroflexota; class Limnocylindria; order Limnocylindrales; family CSP1-4; genus SPCO01. Next base: position 351,409 of record CAVZND010000008.1, read on the forward strand.
CGGCCCTGTCCGACCTCATCGCGGCACTCGGCAAGGGCGGCGGTCCGGCGGCCTACCGGGGCACGCCCTACACCGAGGAGATCGCCTCGCGCAAGGCGGCCTGGTTCGAGCAGGTCGAGCGCAAGTCCGGCTCCACGGCCGTGCCGATGACGATGGCCCGCGCGGTCCGCGAGATCCAGGCCGCGACCAGCGACGACGCGATCGTGGTGACCGGCGCGGGTCTGCCGCAGGGCATGGTCAAGCAGCGCTGGGTGACCCGCCGGCCACGGACGCACCTGACGTCCGGCGGCTTCTCGACGATGGGCTTCGAGCTCCCCGCCGCCATCGGGGCCCAGCTCGCCCACCCCGAGCGCCAGGTGCTCTCGATCTCGGGCGACGGCAGCTTCCTGCAATCGATGCAGGAGCTCCAAACGGCCGTCCTGGCCGGCACGCCCGTCTGTGCCGTCATCCTCGACAACTCGGGCTGGATCAGCATCAAGGGCGGGCAGGAGACGTTCTTCGGGCGAACGGCCTGGACCGACTTCATGACCCCGGACGGGTCCATCTACTCGCCGGCGTTCGACGACATCGGACGGGCGTTCGGGCTCCACGCGGAACGCGTCGAGGATCCCGCGGACGTCGAGCCGGCGGTCCGCCGAGCGCTGGCATCCGGCGGCCCCTCGCTCGTCCTGGTCAAGGTGGATCGCGACCTCGCGGCGGCCGGCCCGGACAAGACCGGCTGGTGGGACGCGCCCAGTCCGGAGATCCATGCCGAACAGCGCGCGCGCTGGGTCGCGGGCGTCGCCGAGGAACAGCATCGGTGACCATGGCGGCGGCGCTCCGGCCGGACCTGCGGACGACGCTCCGTCGAGCCGGTGACGCCCTGCCGCGCGCGTCGATCGGGACCGTGCCGATCCTGTGGAACAACGTGGACCTCGCCGACCTGCGACTCGGGACGGACGGGCTGACGATCCTCGAGGAGATCGCCCGGACCGGCTACGAAGGCACGCAGCTGGGGATCGGGTTCCCCGAGGGCGAGGACCTGCGGGACGCGCTGGTCGAGCGGCGCCTGGTGCTGGCCGAGGTCTACGCCTCGATCCCGGCGACCGTGGACGGACCGGTGCCCGAGGCCCTTGAGGGCGCCCGCGAGCGCTTACGCCTCCTGTGCGACGGTGGCGGCGAGGTCCTGGTCCTCGCCCTGGACGGGTCGGCCGGGCGCACCGAGCGGGCCGGACGGGCCGACCGACCGGACACGCCGCGGCTGACCGACGCCGGCTGGGATGGCCTGATCGACCTGATCCACGCCATCGCGGCGGAGACGCGCGCGGCGGGATGTCGTGTCGCGTTCCACCCGCACGCCGGGACGTTCGTCGAGACGCCCGCCGAGGTCGAGCGCCTGGTCGGTCGCCTCGATCCGAACCTCGTCGGGATCTGCCTCGACGTCGGCCACTACCTCGTCGGTGGCGGCGACCCGGTTCGGGCGCTCGCGGACCTCGGCAGCCGCGTGACCCACGTGCATCTCAAGGACGTCGACCCTGCCGTGCTGCAACGCCTGCGGGCCGGTACGCTCGAGGGGTTCGGCGACGCTGTCCGGAATCGGATCTTCACCGAGCTCGGCGCCGGCGTGCTCGACCTCGACGGGATCATCGACCTCCTCGTGCGGCGCGACTACGACGGCTGGCTGGTGGTCGAGCAGGACAGCTGCTGGGGGCCGCCGTCGGAGAGTGCCGCGATCGGACGGCGCGTCCTGGCCGAGACCCTCCGACGGCACGGATCCGGGCGATCACCCGAGGAGCGAGGGCGATGAAGGTCGCGCTCCTCGGCGCCGGTCGGATCGGGCGGCTCCACGCCCGGCTCCTGACCGCGACGCCCGGCGTCGAGCACCTGGTGGTCGCTGACGCGGACCCGGCTCGCGCGGTGGAGGTCGCGGCGACCGTCGGCGCGACGGCCGCGCCGACCATCGAGGCGGCCCTCGATGGCGCCGAGGCGGTCGTGATCGCGGCGGCCACGGAGGCCCACTCCAGCCTGACGCGAGCGGCCATCGGGCGCGGCCTCCCGACGTTCTGCGAGAAGCCGCTCGCGGTCGACCTCGCGGACACGATCGCGGTGGCCGACGAGATCGAGCGCAGCGGAGTCCCGTTCCAGCTGGGCTTCCAGCGCCGGTTCGACCCCGGCTACGCAGAGGCGCGTCGGATGGTAACGTCCGGGGAGCTCGGGACGCTGTACTCCATCTACCTGGCCGGCCACGACCCCGCGCCGCCCCACGAGTCGTACCTTCCGGGATCGGGCGGGCTGTTCCGCGACTTCTCCATCCACGACTTCGACGTCCTGCGCTGGATGACCGGCTGCGAGGTGCAGGAGGTCTATGCCGACGGCGGCGTCCGCGGCTTCCCGATGTTCGCCAAGTACGACGACGTCGACACCGGCGTCGCCATCCTGCGCATGACCGACGGCCCGCTCGTCGTGCTGACCTCGGCCCGTCACGACCCGCTCGGTTACGACATCCGGGCGGAACTGTTCGGATCGGCCGACTCGGTGAGCGTCGGGCTCGGCCCACGGACGCCGATGCGCTCGGTCGAGCCGGGCGTCGCTCCACCGGCCGGTCCGGCCTGGTCGGACTTCATCGACCGGTTCACGCCCGCCTACAGCGCGGAACTCGCCGAATTCATCGATGTGGCGCACGGGCACGTCCCGAGTCCGTGCGTCGCCGGAGACGGTGTAGCGGCCCTGCGCATCGCAGACGCGGCGACCCGGTCGCTCCATGAGCACCGACCGGTGCGACTCGAGGAGATCCCAGGCTGAGCAGCCGGCCCGAACGGGTCGGCGGGAAGGAGGTGGCACGGTCAGGCGATGGGACACGGGATCCCGATGCTCGACCGGAGTGATGCGGAGGAGGAGAGCGAGCGGCCACGGACGGACCGCGGTGCTCGCCGTGGACGCGCATCAGCGCGAACGACAAGTGAGGAGACAGACGGGATGAAGCTTCGAAAGTCCGCCGCCCTGCTCGCGGGCGCGGTCGTCATCCTCGCCGCGTGCCAAGCGGCGACCAGTTCCGGCAGCGCGGCGCCGGCCGCCGGCGGCGGCCTCGATGGCGCGCTGGTCAAGCGCTCTGACATCAAGATCGAAGTGGTGACCCACGGCCAAGCCATCGACGGCTTCTGGGGCGTCGTGCGCAACGGCGTCAAGGCCGGCGCGACCGACATGGGCGTCACGGTGAACTACAACGCGCCGGCGGCGGAGAGCGACATGCCAGGCATGTCCGCCCTCATCGACGCCGCGGTGGCGAAGAAGCCCAGCGGCCTCGTCGTCTCGATCCCGAACCCGGACGCCCTCAGCCCGGCGATCAAGAAGGCGATCGACGCGGGGATCCCCGTGGTCTCGATGAACTCGGGCTCGGACGTCTTCCGCGAACTCGGCATCAAGGCGCACGTCGGCCAGACCGAGTTCCAGGCCGGTCTCGGCGCCGGCGAGCGCTTCAAGGCGGCCGGCGTCAAGAACGCCGTGTGCTTCAACCAGGAAGTCGGCAATCAGGCGCTGACGCTGCGCTGCAACGGCTTCTTCCAGGGCATGGGCCTCGCCGAGGGCACAGGACAGGTCCTGACCGGCAAGATCTCCGACCCCGCCGACATGCAGGCCAAGATGTCGGCCGCATTCCAGTCCGATCCGACCATCGACGGCCTCCTGACCCTCGGGCCGTCCGTGGCCGGTCCGGCGCTGGCCGCGGTCGCCGCCTCCGGCAAGCCCATCCATCTCGCGACCTTCGACCTCAACGCCGACGTGTTGACGGCCATCAAGGACGGGAAGATGGACTTCGCCATCGACCAGCAGCAGTTCCTGCAGGGGTACCTGCCGATCGTGATCCTCACGAACTACGCAGAGACCCGCAATCTTCCGACGGGCGATGGCACCGGTCTGATCATGACCGGGCCGGGCTTCGTCACGAAGGCCGACGCCGCCGACGTCATCGCGCTCGCGGCGAAGGGTCTGCGCTGACCTGAGCGTCAGGCGTCGGTCCGCCGACGCTTCCCCGGAGGGGTCGGGCTCGCGCTCGACCCCTCCACCGACCGATGGAGGCCTCGATGACGGCGACCACCAGCGCCGGACCAGCGCCGGCGCCCGATCGACTACGACAGATCTCCCTCGCCCAGCGTCTGCTCGCGCGGCCCGCCGCGGGGGCGCTGGTCATCGTGGTCTTCGTCTTCATCGTGTTCAGCGTGCTGTCGCTGGCCCGAGGGAGCACCGCATTCCTGTCGATCCCGGGCCTGCTGAACTACGTCGGCGTCGCCTCCCAGGTCGGGATCATCGCGACGTCGGTCGCCCTGCTGATGATCGCCGGTGAGTTCGACCTCTCGGTCGGCTCGCTCGTCGGCTTCGCCGGGATCATGATCGGGATCGGCTCGACGATCTGGGGGCTGCCGATCTGGCTGTCGATCCTGATCTCGATGGCGCTCACGACCGGCCTCGGGGTCATCAACGGACTCATCGTCGTCCGCACCGGGTTGCCATCGTTCATCGTCACCCTGGCGACGATGTTCATCATCGCCGGGCTGTCGTCGGTCCTGGTCCTCGGACTCACGAACATCACGTTCATCTCGATCAACAAGACGCTGATCGATGCCGACCCGTTGGCGGCGTTCTTCAACTGGAAGCTGTCACTCAAGTTCGACCAGGCGACGTCGGACCTGTACGTCTCGGTGGTCTGGTGGATCGTCATCGCGGCCATCGGCGCCTATGTCCTCAGCCGCCGCAAGTTCGGCAACTGGATCGCCGGCGTCGGGGGCTCGCCGAACGCCGCACGCAATCTCGGCGTCCCGGTGTCGCGCGTGAAGGTCACGCTGTTCGCGGCGACCGCCTTCTCGGCATCGATCCTGGCGGCCTGCCAGAGCATGCAGTTCGCGTCCGCGGACATCCAGCGCGGCGCGGGCTACGAGCTGACCGCGATCACGATGGCCGTCATCGGCGGCTGCCTCCTGACCGGCGGATACGGCTCCGTCGCGGGGACCGCGCTTGGCGCGCTGGCCCTCGGGATGGCGAACATCGGGATCGTCTACGCGTCGATCAACGCCGACTGGTACAAGATCGCGATCGGCGTCTTGCTGCTGGCGGCCGTCGTCCTCAACAACTGGATCCGGCGCCGCTTCGCCGGCCTGCGCTAGCGGAGGGCGCACGTCATGACGATGCCTACAGCCGCTTCGGTCAACCCAGCCGGCACGGAGCGCCCGCCGCTCCTCGAGGCCCGCGACATCTCGAAGTACTTCGGGGCCGTCGTGGCGCTCGAGGGCGTGTCGCTCGAGGTCCGAGCCGGCGAGATCAACTGCCTGCTCGGTGACAACGGGGCCGGCAAGTCGACCCTCATCAAGACCCTCTCGGGCGTCCATCCGCCGGACGAGGGCACCCTCGCCATCGATGGTGAGCCGGTGACCTTCAGCTCGCCGCGCGATGCCCTCAACGCCGGTATCGCGACCGTGTACCAGGACCTCTCGGTCATGCCGCTGATGAGCATCAGCCGGAACTTCTTCCTCGGCAACGAGCCGACGACCGGGTTCGGACCCTTCAAGCGGTTCGATGCGGCGAAGGCCGCCCAGGTCGCCAAGGAGGAGATGCACAACATCGGGATCGACGTGCGCGACACGGAGCAACTCGTCGGAACCCTGTCCGGCGGCGAGCGCCAGACCCTGGCGATCGCGCGGGCCGAGTACTTCGGGGCGAAGGTCCTGATCCTCGACGAGCCGACGTCCGCGCTCGGCGTCAAGGAATCGGCGATCGTCCTCCGCCATGCGATCGCCGCCCGGAACAAGGGGCTCGGGGTCATCTTCATCACCCACAACGTCCAGCACGCGCTGCCGATCGGTGACTCGTTCACGATCCTGACCCGCGGTCGGTCAGGCGGGACGTACCGCCGGGGCGAGCTCAACGCGGAGCAACTCCACGCGATGATGGGCGGCGGCGCCGAACTCGAGGAGCTGCAGGCCGACCTGGAGATGCTGGCTCGGCGCGAGGCGCGCGGGGAGGACGTTCCGGCCGTCCCACTCGGGACCGACCCGGACTCGGTGCCACTCACCGGCGACGACAAGCCGGCCTGAACGACCGGTCATGGTCGCGACCATCGCCGACGTCGCCCGTCGAGCCAGGGTCTCGACGGCGACGGTCAGCCGGGTCCTGGCGGGGTTGGGCCACGCTCGCCCTGAGACGCGCGACCGGATCCTGGCTGCCGCCCGCGACCTCGACTACCGGCCGTCCGGCGTCGCCCGCTCGCTCCAGCGGCGGTCGACCCAGACATTCGGCCTGATCGTCACCGACATCGAGAACCCGTACTTCCCGGAGCTCGTCCGTGCCGTCGAGGACGCCGCCCGGGCCGTCGGCTACACGATCCTGCTGTGTAACGCCGCCGACGATCCCGAGCGGGAGTCCGGCTACCTCGACCTGCTCGTCGAGCGGCGGGTCGACGGCCTGATCATCGCCGCCAGCAGCCTGGGCGTCCGTCACCGCGAGTGGCTCACCTCGCCGCCGCTCCCGGTGGTCCTGATCAACACGACGGCCGTCGATGTCGACCTGCCGTCCATCCATTCCGACAATCGGGCCGGCGGCCGCCTGGCCGCCGAGCACCTCCTCGGCCTCGGACACCGGCGGTTCGGCTACCTGATGCCGCCACCTCGGAACGTGGACGCGCCGGAGCGACTGGCCGGGGTCCGCGACGCCCTCGAGGCCGCCGGGTCGCGCGCCGAGCCGATCGCGGTCGCCAGTGGCGCGCCGCTCGTCGGCGGGGGCGAAGCCGCGATGCTCGAGATCCTGGACCGGGCGCCGGCCACGACCGCGGTCCTCGCCTACAACGACCTGATGGCGATCGGGGCGTTGCGTGCCCTGCGCCGGCGCGGCCGGTCGGTGCCGGGCGACGTCAGCGTCGTCGGATTCGACGATGTCGCCCTCGCGGCCTTCGTCGACCCGCCGCTCACGACCCTCAGCCAGAGCACGGCCGAGATGGGCTACTGGGCCGTCGAACGCCTGACCGAGCGGCTCCGGGCGCGGAGTGAGTCCACCGAGCGAGGCGCGGCGGTGGACGACCATCCGCGGCCGGCGCCGGTCGTCATGCTGCCGGTCCGTCTCGAGGTCCGCGGGTCGACGGGCCCGGCCCCACGCGACCGCACCTAGGTCGTCGGCCGCGCCGGTCGTCAGGCCGGATCGACCGCCCCGACCTGGGAGACCTCGGTCGGGAGCACCGCCCGTCGGATGCGCTCGCGGGTCCGCCGGACGAGGACCGCGGCCCGGTCCGGCACGCCGTCGAGCCCGAGGCCCTCGACGACCAGCGATCCGGCCGCCGCCGCGAATCGCAGGTCCGGGCTGCGACGCGACCGGTGGCGGCCGGCGATGGCCGGCCGCAAGACCGTCGACTGCAGGGCCGCCAGGAACGTGTCGCCGGCACCGGTCGGGTCGATCTCGCGGGTCGTGGCGGTGGGCCGGTAGCGCAACGTCTCCGTGGGGCCCTCCGGCCCGATGGTGATGAGCAGGCCACCCTCGCTGCCCTGCGTGACGAGCAGGTGAGCGCCCGGGTGGAGCAATGCGTACAGCTCGGACAGCGGGGTGTCCGGCGCCACGTCGTGGTGACTCACCCCCACGAGATCGGCGCGTCGCAGGATGGCGGATCGGCGCGGCGGTCGGCGGGTGACGCGCTCGCCCGGAGCCAGGTTCCGGAGGAACCCCTGCCACGCCACCGCCAGGTGCGCGTCGGCCGGGATGACGTGGTCCCAATCGTCGGTCACCTCGCCGGCGACCGGTACCACCGACCAGCCGTGGGCCATCCGCCACGACTCGGGGATGTCCGGGATCGGCAGTGGCATGCCCGCGCTGACCGAGGTCTGGATCCGGCCCTTCGCGGTCTCGCGGTTATGGAAGACCGGACCATCGGGCAACGGGACGAGCTGCAGCATGACCCCGGCGTCGCGAAGCATCCCCAGCTCGCTCGCGGTCGCTGCCGAAGCATCGACGCCCACGATCGCCGCGGTCCGGATGCCGAGCCTCGCCGTGGTCAGGGAGGCGTAGGTGACGCCGCCACCCAGGCGCCAGCCGCGCGGGTCGTCGGGAACGACGTCGCGACAGGCCGAGCCGATGTGGAGGATCTCGACACGAGGTGGAGCCATGGCACCTCCGGCGTATACTGCCGCCTCGCTCCGACCGCATCGCGAGGCCGACGTGTTCTTCTATGAGCTCCACGAGGGTGACGACGAGGTCTACTCGGACGTCCTGGTCGTCAGCGAGTCCGAATGGGAGCCTGAGGAGTTCTTCCAACTCGTCCAGACGATCCGTCGCCGGATCCAGGACCAGTACCACCACGATACCCTCAGCGAGGCCATCGCCACGGAGCTCGAGCGCGACCACGGCTTCATCCACGTCAGCGACGACCAGCTCTCGGCCGCGGTCAACGTGTCGGTCGTGGAGGAAGAGAACTTCCTGGCCGATCTCGAGGTCGACCTGGCCGACGCGGCCGAGGACGACGACGATGACGACGACGATGACGACGAGCCGTCGGTCGACTACAAGGCGGTCCTGGTCGACTTCGACCCCGAGGGCCGCCTGAACTGACCGGCCGGCGGCCCGGACCCCGGGCTACTTGCTGAAGAGGACCTCGATCACGTCGCCGTCGCGGATCCGATAGGTCTTGCCCTCCGAGCGGAGGCGGCCGGCCTTGCGCGCCTCGGCCATCGAACCGAGCGTGATCAGGTCCTCGTAGTGGACGGTCTCGGCGCGGATGAACCCCTTGGCCAGGTCGGTGTGGATGGCGCCCGCCGCATCGACGGCCGTGGAGCCGTCGGGGATCGGCCATGCCCGGACCTCGTCCGGACCGGCGGTCAGGAACGAGATGAGCCCAAGGAGCCGGTACGACAGGGCGATGACCCGGTCCAGGCCCGACTCGGCGATCCCGAGCTCCTCCATGAAGGCCGCCGCCTCGTCGGGATCCAGCTCGCCAAGCTCCATCTCGATGCGGGCCGAGAGCGCCTCGACCATCACGTGCTGGTGGTCGTAGCCGCCGGCGATCCGCTCGACCAGCCCCGGCGCCGCCGCCAGCTCCCCTTCTCCGACGTTCAGCAACACCAGCACGGGCTTCTGGGTCAGAAAGCGGAAGCCCCGGATCGCCTTCTCCTCATCGGCGTCGAGCCCGAGGTCGCGGATCGGCTTGCCCGCTTGAAGGCCCTCGTGCAGGCGCTGGAGGACGACCTCCTCGCGCTCGGCCGCTTCGCGCTCCGCGGGCGTCCCGTGGCGCCCGCTCCCCTTCAGCCGTTCGAGCCGGCGCTCGGTCATCGAGAGATCGGCCAGGACGAATTCGAGATCGAGTCGCTCGAGGTCGCGCGCGGGGTCGACGCTGCCATCCGGATGCGGATTCGAGGGATCCTCGAACGCCCGCACGACGTGCAGGAGCGCGTCCGAGTCGCGCAGGCGGGCCAGGTGGTCCGGCGGCAGCTCCTCGGTGCCGACGTGGCCCTCGGTCGACGCCGGCGGGGCCGGCAGGTCCGCATAGGTCACGACGGCGTGCACGATCTTCCTGGGCTTGAAGATCTCGGCCAGCCGGTCGAGGCGGGCGTCGGGCACCTTGACGACGCCGACATTGAGCGTGACCCCGCCGAAGCCACCGGTCTCGGCGTGGCCTCGGGTCAGGGTGTTGAACACGGTCGTCTTGCCCGATCCGGCAAGCCCGACGATGGCGGTCTGCATGTCACCGATCGTAGCCGGTCGGCCCGCCCGGCCGTCGCGGCTCAGTAGCCGGCGACGGGATCCACGACATTGAGGAGCGGCTCACCGGCCGCGAATTGGCGCAGGTTGTCGCAGAACAGCTCGACGCTGCGGTCGAGGACCCGGCCGCTCGACCACGCGGTGTGGGGCGTGACGATGACGTTGGGCAGGTCGTAGAACGACGACATCGGCGGCAGCGGCTCATCGTGGAACGTGTCGAGGACCGCCCCGCCGAGCGGGCCGTCGCGCAGCGCACGGAGCAGGGCCCGCTCGTCGACGAGCCGGCCACGCGCGACGTTGATGAGCCAGGCACCGGGCTTGACCATCGCGAGCGTCTCGGCGTTGATCATCGCCTCGGTGTCGGGGGTCAACGGCGCGGCCAGCACGATGAAATCGGACTCGCCCAGAAGCTCGGGCAGGGTCTCCGGCCCACCGACCCGGTCCAGCACGAGCTCCGCGAGGGCCGGGTCGTCGGTCTCGGCCTGGGCGCGTTCCGACGCGGTCGGCCCGGTCCCGACATCGGGCCGGCGCCGGACGGCGACGACGCGGCAGCCGAAGGCCGTCGCGAGGGACCCGACGGCGCGACCCATCGAGCCGAGCCCGACGATCCCGACGGTCACGTCGCGCAGCTCGGCGCCCTCGAGGGGCTGCCACGTCCGCTCGCGCTGCAGCTCGAGGAGCTGCGGCAGCCGTCGACTGACCGCCAGGATCATCATCAGGACGTACTCGGCGATCGGGCGGCTGAAGACGCCCCGGGCGTTGGTCACGACCACGCCCCGTTCGCGCGCCGCGGGCGTCAGCGCCCGCTCGACGCCGGATGTCGCCGAGTGGACCCACGACAGACGCGGGGCGCGCACGAGCAGGCGATCGAAGGCGTCCGGCAGCAGCCAGCCGCGGAGCATGACCTCGACATCGTCGAGTGGCCCGTCGGCCAGGCCCTCGATCGAGACCGTCACGAGCCGAGCGCCCGGCGCCGCGGCCCGTATCCGCTCCAGGTCGCGCGAACGGTAGCGGGCGGACAGGATCGGGCTCAGCGCGATCGCCGTGGGCGCACCGCCGGGTCCGGTGCCCGGCCCCGCTCGTCCGGCCGGCTGTTCGTCGGCCGTCATGTCGCCGATGCGTCCAGGACGCGCTCGATCCAGCGCTCGGGCGCATCGATCTCGCCGTCGCGCGGCAGCGTCTCGGGGCCGTCCCAGAGGCGGGCCAGGGCGACGTTGCCCCGGGCGTCCGCGATCGCCCGGACGAAGCGTTCGCCCTTCTTGTACTGCTCCATCTTCAGGTCGAGGCCGGTGAGCCGGAGCATCGATCGCTCGAACGGCGTCCGGCGCGTCCGTCGCTCGTGGAACCGGGCACTGATGCGCTCGACGCCCGGGACCAGGTCCTGCCCGACCTCGTCCATCACGAAGTCGCTGAACCCCTCCAGCAGGCTCATGACGGCCTGGGTCTCCCGGAAGAGCGCCTTCTGCTCCGGCCCCATGAGCCGCTCCATCCAGTGCTCCCCGTCGGACTCGCCGCGCAGCGTCCGGCCCAGGGCGCGAAGCGCATCACGGCCGAGATTGCGCGCGTCGCCCCCGAACAGGGTCAGCTGGCGCTCGAGCCGCGTCGCGAGATACGGCCGGAGCCAGGGATGCGCCTCGAATTCGAACGCGTGGGTCGTCTCGTGCAGGGCGATCCACGTCCGGAACGGATCGAGTGGCACGCCCAGCGTGCGGGCCGTCTGGCGGATGTTCTCCTCGACGAACAGGAGGCGACCCGGGGCCTGTTCGGCGGTCAGCAGGGCGAGATCGTACTGGCCCAGGACGCGGCCGCCCATGAAGCCCAGCAGGAAGCCGAGCTGGCGGGTCGTGACCCATCGGTTCGCGAGCGCCATCGTCGCCTTGGCCAGCCCGCCGCCAGGCGGCACGACCTGGTCGAGCAGGTCCGCCTCGAGCTTGCCGATGAGAGAGGCGAACGTGCCGACGTTGGCGCGCACCCAGCCCGCCCGGTCGACCACGCCCGACCGTTCGACGACCCCCGGCAAGTCGGACCCGAGGGCGCTCGAGAGGGCCGGCACGATCTTCGCCATGGCCTCGGCATAGGCGGGCTCGGCGGCGACGAGCTCGGCTGGCGTCAGCCGTCCCGGTGCCCGCTCGAGCCGGTCGATGGCGATCCGCTCGACCGACGGCCAGTCGACGAGGCCACGGCGCGCCGACCGCTCGGCGTGTCGCCCGACCACCGTGGCGGCCGCCCCGAGCGCCGAGCCGATGAGGAAGCCGGCCTGCCAGACGCGGTCGTCGCGCCACGCCGGGCCGCGCCCGCTCCGTTCGGTCATCGGACCGGGACCGCGAGCTCGACCCGCTCGACGTCCGGGAAGGCGTCACCGAACAGGCGGGCGGCCAGGGCGTGGAAGGTCCCGGGATCGCCGGTCGTCAACTGGAGATGACTCGCCGCAGCGGACCCGGGCGGCACGGCGAGGGCGTTCATGTCCAGGAGCTCGGCGAGCGCCGAGGCCGTCGCCGTCGCCGAGTCGACGATCGCCACGTGGGCACCCGCGACGGCCTCGATGAGCGGCCGCAACAGCGGGTAATGCGTGCATCCGAGCAGGAGCGTGTCGACCGTGGCGCCAGGTGGCCTCGGGAAGATCGACTCACCCTCGGCGTCACGTTCTCCGAGCAGCGGGGCGAGAGCCTCCACCACGGCGGCTTCCGCGACCGGCCCGCGCAGCTCGCCGGCCTCCACCAGCGGGACGAGGGTCGGCGTTGCGTGCTCGTACACCTCGACGGCCGGGTTCTCGTCCTTGATCGCCCCGAAATACGCATGCGACCGGATCGTTGCCGGAGTGGCGATCACGCCGACTCGTCGGTTCCGGGTGGCGAGGGCGGCGGCCGAGGCGCCCGGGCGGATGACCCCGAGCACGGGCAGGTCGTAGCGGCGCCGGAACGCCCCGAGGCCCACGGCGGTCGAGGTGTTGCAGGCGACGACCAGGGCCTTCACGTCGCGTTCCACGAGCGCGTCGAGCGACTGCGTCGAGAAGGCCAGGACCTCCTCGTCCGATCGCACGCCGTACGGGGTGCGAAGGTTGTCCCCGAGGTAGATCGTGGACTCGGCCGGGGTCCTCCGGACGATCTCCCGGAGCACCGTCAGCCCGCCGACGCCGGAGTCGAAGACCCCGATCGGACGGGGATCGGCCATCCGGCCCCCTAGCGCAGCCCGGCGGCGGCCGGTGTCCGGGCCAGTCCGAGCAGGTCGCCGGCCAGCCGTGCGAGGTCCTGGCTGATGGGTGCGTCCGGATTGGCCAGCACGAACGGGACGCCCTCGTTGTTGGACTGGATCACGAGGCGGCCATCGGACATGACCCGGTGCTCCGGGACGCGGCCGAGCGCCCGCTCGAGGGCGGCCGGGTCGATCCCGCCGGCCGAGTCGGCGCGATTGATGAGGTAGCGCACCTTCGAGGCCGCATAGCCGATCGCCCGGAACGTGTCGGCGATCCCGACCGTGTTGTGGATGGTCGTGGAGTCGTAGGTGACGATCTCGACGATCGTGTCGCTCGCGTCGAGGAACGCGAGGTTCACGTCGTTCACGTAGCTCGACATGTCGATGACGATCACCGAGTAGACCCGGCGAAGGAGCGAGAGCACCTTCTCGATGTCGCGCGACGTGACCATCTCGGCCATCTCGATGCGGGGCGGCGCGAGGAGGATGTCGATGCCCGACGGGTCGCGCCACAGGACGTCGCCCAGGTCGGACTCCGCGATCCGGTCGGTCGGCAGGTCGAGGATCGACGGTGCGTCGGCGGGGACCTTCAGGAGGGCGCGCAGATCGCCGAACTGGAGGCTGCCGTCGATGAGCACCGTGCGCTGCTCCAGCTGGCCCATCGAGACCGCGAGGTTGAAGGCGATGGTCGTCTTGCCGACGCCGCCCTTCGGGGCGAAGACCGAGAAGATGCGCGTGCTTGCGTTCTCCTGGTCCTCGTCGAACGCCTTGCGGACGCCGCTGATCCGGTTGATGAGGTCGAAGCCGGAGAACGGCATCGAGAGGACGCCGTGGATGCCCCGCTCCGGATCGGGCTCGATGGGGTTCTGCGGCACGGTCAGGACGATGACCGGCACGCCGAGTCCGGATTTGTGGATCTGCTCGACGAGGCTCGGGCCCTTGACCCGGCCCTGCAGGAGTGCGTCGACGATCACGACGTCCGGTCGCAATTCCTGGATCTGGAGCAGGGCCTTGCCGCCTTCACTCAGGACGTCGAGCAGCTTGACCTTGCCCTGCGCGTTCAGGAGGCCGCGAATGTACTGCGCGACTTGCGGCACGTCCTCGACGATCAGCAAGCGTGTCTGGTCACTTGATGCCATCAGGCCGACGATACCACGCAGTCCGCTCGGCGGAGTCCCTCGTAAGTCCCGTTCGAGATGACCCGGCCGAGCCCTCGGGTCACGGCTTCACCGCGACCAGCACGGCCCGCTCGCTGCCGGGTCCAAATGACCCCAGATCGTAGCCGCCGGCCATCAGCTCGATGGACAGGCCGACCTCCTGCGCCCATGTCCCGAGCTCGTCGGCGGAGAGCAGGCGCATGACGTCGCGCCGGACCCAGCGCCGCGCCGGTTCGCCCTGGCGCGAGGCCTCGAACAACGTCGTGAGGGTGATCGTGCGCCTGGCCGAATCGTGCTGGGCCGACCCGGCCTTCGTCACGAGCTCGCCTGTCTCGGGGTCGACGCGGGGCCATTCGAGGATCACGCGGCCGTCGAACCTGGCCAGGTCCTCCGCGTCGGGCAGCCAGATGTCCACGACGGCCACGCCACCCGGCGCGAGGTGGTCCGCCAGCGTCGTCATGGCCGCCCGCTGCGCGGCCCGGTCCGGCAGGACCAGGATCGAGTTGAGCGCGATGAAGGCGAGCCCGAACCGGCCGACGTCCGGTAAGCGCAGGCCCACGAGGTCGGCCTCGACGAGTTGCAGGTGGTCGACCGCGGCAGGACCGGCGCGGGCCGCTCTCGCCCGCGCCCGGTCGAGCATGGCTGGGTCGATGTCGACGGCCGTGATACGGTTCCCGCCCGCCGCCAGGGGCACGGCCAGGCGACCGGTGCCGGCCGCCAGTTCCAGGATCGGACCGCCGGTCCGTTCGGCCAGCGCGAGGTACAGGTCGAGATCGCCGGGATCGTCGACCAGGTCGAGGTCGTACAGGCGGGCCAGGTCGTCGGCGGTCGCCCGGTCCCGCGGTGCGAGCGGATCGAGGTCGATCGTTCAGCCCTCCCAGCGGACATGGGCGCCGGCCTGGCGCTTGACCGCGAGGGCGCTGATCGCCTCCAGGGCCGCCCGGTTGGCGGCCATGGCCGTGGTCTCGGCCTGGTCGTACGGCGGCGAGACCTCCACGATGTCCATGCCCGCCATTTCCACGGAACCGACGATCTGGCGGATCGCGCGCAGGACCTCCCGGGTCAGCATGCCGCCCGGTTCCGGCGTCCCGGTGCCGGGCGCCATGCCCGGATCGATGACGTCGATGTCGAGCGAGAGGTAGATGGCGTCCGGACCGTCGAGGGCTTCGGCGATCGCGTCGGCGATGACGGCCTCCGCGCCGCGCTCCTCGATCTCACGCATGAAGTGCCAGCGCAGGCCGTGTTCCTGCATCCAGGCGAAGGTCTCCTGGGGCGGCCAGTAGCCGCGCAGGCCGACCTGCACGAAGTTGCGCCCGTCGATCGCGCCCGATTCGATGAGCCGGCGCATCGGCGTGCCGTGGCTGGCCAGGACGCCGAACGTGTCGTTGGCCGTATCCGCGTGGGCGTCGAAGTGGACGATGCCCACCCGCTGCGGCGCCCGGAGCTCGGCGATCGCGGTCGCCGCCGGCCAGGTGATGGAGTGGTCGCCGCCGAGGATGATCGGGATCGCCCCGCTGCCGGCCACATCGCGGACCTTGCGGTAGATCATCGCGTGCCCGCGCTCGATCCAGGAGGGCACGATGTTCGCGTCGCCCGCGTCGACGACCGTCAGGACATCGAATGGGTCGATCTCTAGTTGCAGGGAGTGGAGGCTGCCCGAGGCGTAATTGGCCTCGCGGATCGCGCGAGGTCCGAATCGCGCGCCGGGCCGGTGGCTGACCGCGTCGTCAAACGGCGCGCCGACGATGGCGACGTCCACGCCGAGCCGGCGGAGCTCGTCGGGGTCGTCGATCCAGGGCAGCTTCCCGAACGACACCGGTCCCACGTACGTGGGCAGGTCGTAGTCGGTGTAGGTCTCGAACTCCCGGTCCCAGCCATTGCGGGATGCATACCCGGATGCGGGTCCCGGATCGTGGGGGCGCTCGGCCACGTGGTCCTCCCGGAGAGCGGTCGCGGCAAGCGTCGCCGCGGATGGATCCGTCTCGCTGGGGGCGCCGCCGGTTCGATCCCGTCGTCCAGCGGGGCGCGCCGGGGACATCGTACCGCACGCCCTGGCGTGCGGCCGGGTCAAGCCTCCCGGAACGCCTGCCAGGCCGCGGCCACGAGCGCGGGGTCCGCGAAGAGTTCGTAGGCGGTCTGGGCCACAAGCGTCGCCGCCAGCAGCGTCACGTCGTCGGCGCGCGGCGTCACCGCCGCGTCGCGGAACTCGACCGAGTGACCCGGCGTGCCTTCGGGGGCGATGGCGATGTCGGGATGGATGGTGGGGCAGACCCGGCTGACGTTGCCCATGTCCGTGCTGCCGGCATTCTCGTCGTCGCCCTGATCCTCGATGCCGTAGGCGGCCATGTTCGTCCGGAACCGTTCGGCGAGCACCGGGTTGTTGAGCATCGTCGTCGCCTTGCCCGAGAACGTCACCTCGACGGTCGTGCCGGTCGCCAGCGCCGCGGCCTCGCACAGCGACCGGAAGTCAGCGCGCATCGTCTCGTAGTACGCCTCGTCGTCGCTCCGGATCATGAACCACGCCGAGGTCCGGCCCGGGACGACGTTCGCGGCCGTGCCACCCTCGCGGATGATCCCGTGGACGCGCGAGGTCTGGCGGAGGCGCTGTCGCCACAGCCCGACCGAGCTGAAGAGCACGATGAGGGCGTCGAGGGCGTTGCCGCCCTTCCACGCATCGGACGAGGCGTGCAGCTCCGTGCCATGGAACACGACGTCGACGTCCTCAGACGCCATGGGCCAGCTCGCCACGTGGCTGCGGTCGCACGGGTGGTACATCAGGGCCGCGTCGAGGTCGTCGAACAGGCCGTCCGCGATCATCTGGGCCTTGCCGCTCCCCCGCTCCTCCGCCGGGGTCCCGAGGAACACGATCTCGCCCGACAGCTCGTCGGCGACCGACGCGAGGGCGATGGCCGTGCCGACTCCCGCGGCGGCCATCGTGTTGTGCCCGCAGCCGTGGCCGAGTCCGGGGAGCGCGTCGTATTCGGCGAGGATGCCGATGCGCGGGCCGTCGCCGGCCTGGCTGCCCCGCCGGACCGCGCGGACGGCCGTCGCAAGGCTGCCGGCCGGGTGCTCCACCTCGTAGCCGTGTCGCGCCAGGACCTCGGCGACCCAGGCCGAGGCGTGGTGCTCCTCGTAGGCCGGCTCGGGATCGGCGTGGATGCGGTGCGAGAGGTCCAGGATCTCTCGACGGGAGGCTTCGACGGCGGCCGCGAGGCGGGCCTTCGCCTCGGCGTGGGGTTCGGCCGGCCGGATGGCGGACAGCGATGGCAAGCGGCACTCCGGCTGCGGTTCGGATGGATCGCGCCAGCCTAGCGTCCGAGCGGCTCCCGCGGTCGGCGATCGCCGGTATGTTCCGGTCAGCGCTCCGTGGACAGGGTCGTCTCGGCCACGAGCGCCAGCGCGATCATGAAGAGCGCGATCGGCCAGTCGAGCACGCCCTGGACCCGGAATGCGACAAGGGCCGTGACGATCACTCCGACCCAGGCCGCCCGACGGATGGCGCGGGTCCAGTCACCCTGGTACGCGATCTGGCGATGCCGCCCGAACACGACGAGCCAGAAGATCGGGACGAGCGTGAGGCCGATCGCCAGCCCGAGGAGTCCCGCGCCGATGAACCCGGCGCCCGGGTCCAGCACGGGGTCGCGCGTCGTGAGGACGAGGCCGACGAGCAGCCACACGACGGCGGCGGCGGCGAAGAACCCCAGGTTGACCCAGCGGTCGCGCGCCTCCATGACGAGCGAGTCTAGGGCCTCGGGCCGCGGGGCCGCCCAGGGGCGGATCATCCGGACGAGCAGATCCATCGGCGATCGGAACTCCCATGTCGCGTTCCCCCGGCGGGCCGGGGCACCCCTTGCCGCCGGGTCGGCGACGATGCACCCCGGACGGCCCGGCGTCGAGTCGGGCGGATTCCCTATCCGTGTGTGGACCGGCTCCCGGAGCCGCTCAGCGCGCGGCGCTGGCCGGACAGATGTCCCGGAAGGCGCAATACGTGCACGCGAGGTACTCCGGCTTCGGGGCGTAGTCGCGGGCCCGGATGCCGGCGGCGGCCGTCGCGATGCGTTCCCGCGCCCGGGCCAGGCGCTTCGGGTCCACCTCCACTCGGCCGATCAGGCCCGATCCGAGGAAGTGCAGCTGGACGGCGTCGGGGAGACGACCCGTCATCGCCTCGTAGCCCATCGCGTAGATCTGGAGCTGCAGCGAATCGCGAGCGCGCTGGCGCGCCTTGGCGGGGTCGCGGACGTCCGACGACTTGTAGTCGGTGATCGTTACCCGCTCCCGACCCATCATCTCGAGCGTCGGTGAGACGACATCCGCCGACGGCGCAATGGGATCCGCGGCCGGGTTCGGCTCGTCGGGGGCGCCATCGGCGACCGGCTCGACGTCGACCCGATCCCACCGCCCGCGCACCCGATCGCCCGCGAGCGTGAAGCTGAACTCCCGCTCGACGTACGTCGGGATGACCGCATCGGGCTCGAGCTGCGCCTCGCGGAACCGGCGCAGGGCGAGCCGACCGGCCTCCAGGCGCGCTTCCTCGTGTTCCCGGCTGACGAAGCCCTCGTTCGACCAGGCCGATTCGAACACCTCGTCGAGCTCGGCCTCGGACATGACGTGGCCACGGGCATGGCGGTGGTGGAACAGCTGGACGGCCTTGTGCAGGGCGGCGCCGTAGACGATCGCATGGTGCGGGGCGAGCGGCACGCGCAGGACATGGGCGTACTTGTACTTGAGCGGACAGGTCAGGTAGTCGTCGACCTGGTAGAAACTGAGCGAGAGCGGCTCCTCGATCGGGGCCCGGGTCGCTTCGGGACGGGCTGCCGCCCGCTCGAAGGCGGTCAGGCGCTCCTCCGGGGACGGGGCGCTGGCGCCGGCACCGGGCACGCCCGCGGCGGTCGGCAGGTCCAAGGCCTCGAGCACGAACGGCGAGACCCGCCTGGCCCGTGACCCGCCGTAGTCCGCGGCATGCGAGAGGATGAGCTCGTCACGCGCCCGGGTCATCGCCACGTAGCACAGCCGGCGCTCCTCGGCGAGCGCCAGTTCCGTCGTCGGCGGGGCCCCGCGACCGAGTCCGGCCGGCAGGGCCAGGGCGTCCCCACGACCGTTCAACGGGAAGCGCCCCGCGACCATCCCGGGCAGGAAGACGACGGGGAACTCGAGTCCCTTGGCCTTGTGGACGGTCAGCACGGCCACGGCATCGGCGTCCGGATCGAGTTCCGCCGTGGCCGGATCGTCGCCGGCCTCGACGAGCGTCTGGAGGTGCGGCGCGATGAAGATCGCCCGGTCGTCGGCGAGGAGGGCCGACTGGGCTCGGACGATCTCGAAGAAGCGCGCGATGTTGCCGAGCGCTTCCTCCGCGGCGACCGTGTCGGTGCTGGCCAGTCGCGCCAGCAAGCCGCTCCCACGGAGGAACGCGTACAGAAGCTCGCCGGCCGGCCGCTCATGGGCGATCTCGCCATACCGGCGCAGGTCCGCGACGAGCCGCGCGGCGGTCGCACGCGCCTCGGGGCCGACCCGCAGGATGCCCGGCTGCCGGCCCAGCTCCTCGAGGATCTCGCGAATCGAGCGGTTCCGGCGCCGGGCCATGTTGACGATCGCGGTCAGGTCGTCGCCGCCGAGGCCATAGACCTCGGCCGTCGCCAGAGCGTAGAGGTCGACGCTCGACTCGGGCTCCGCCACGACCCGCAGGAAGGCCAGCAACAGGCGGATCTCCGGCCGCGCGTACAGCCCCGAGGTCCCTGAGAAGCGCCACGGGATGCCGGCGAGGTTGAGAGCCCGCAGGAACGGGTCGGCGTGGCCGTTGGCGCGGACGAGGATCGCGTGGTCACGCGGCGGCCGGCCGGCGGCGATCCGGCGGCCGATCTCGGCGACGATCCAGTCCGCCTCGTCCGAGGCGGTGGCGAATGCCTCCAGGGCGACCGCGGCCGCGTGCGGGTCAGTCCGCTCCGCACGGAGTCGCTTGCTGACCCCGGCCCGCACCTCGAGCCGTTCCGGGTCGTTGAAGCGGACCAACCGGTAGGCGGCGTCGAGGATGGGCGCCTTCGAGCGGTAGTTCCGGCGCAGGACGACCGTCCGCGCCGAGCGATACCGCTCGCGGAACCCGAGGATGTTGTCCACGGCGGCGCCGCGGAACGCATAGATGGCCTGGTCGTCGTCGCCGACGACGGTGACGTTCCGGTGGGGCTCCGCGAGCAGGCCGACCAGCTCGGCCTGGGCGCGATTCGTGTCCTGGAACTCGTCGACGAGGATGTAGCGGAACCGTCCCGCGATCTCGGCTCGCGCCGCCGCCGACTCGCGCACGAGACGCAGGGCGAGCGCCACCTGGTCGCCGAAGTCGATGCAGCCGTTGGCCGCCAGCAGCGACTGGTAGGTCGCGTACGCGCGGGCGAGCTCGTCCTGGAGCCGCCCCGCCTCGAGCGCGGCATCGGCGGCATCGCGGTCCGAGTCGGAGACGGCTGCCTCGGACACCCCCGCGGCAGACGCGACGAGCTGCGCCTCGGCCGACACGCGGTCTGCGAACTCGCGGTACGCGGCCGGGCTGATGTCCTCGTCCTTGCACCGGCTGAACAAGGTCGCCAGCGCGGCCAGGAAGCGGGTCGGGTCGCCGAGCGGCCGATACGCGTCGAGCTCGAACTGGAACAGGTGCTCGCGCAGGAAGATCACGACCTCGGGCCGCGTCAGCACGCGCACGTCGGTCGGCAGGCCGAGCTCCAGGGCGTACTGGCGGATGAGGCCATCGCCGAACGAGTGGAACGTGGAGATCGCCGTGTCCGTGTAGCCGTACGGGACGAGCTGGTCGACCCGGACCGCCATCTCCTCGGCGGCCTTGTCGGTGAACGTGAGGGCGAGGATCTCCGACGGACGGGCCCGTCGGGTCGCGACCAGCCAGGCGATCCGGCGCGTGATGACCTGGGTCTTGCCCGTCCCGGCCCCGGCGACCACGAGCAGCGGGCCCTCCTCGTGGGTCACCGCTCGCCGCTGGTCCGCGTTCAGGCCGGCAAGGAGCGCCTCCAGGCCGCTGCCTTGTTCCGAGACGTGCTCGGGATCCATGACCGGCACCATGTCTCGCCAGGCCGGCAGCTGGTCGAGCGGGGCCGGCTCCCGTCGGGTGCGCACGCGCGAGCGCGTCATGGTCGACTCGGCGGCGAGGTCGTCGGCGCCGTGCGTGGGTTCGGATCCGGGAGCGCGCGTCGTCGTGGGGGCCATGCCCGGACCATCGCCGACCGCCGTGCCACCTAGCCTGTCAGGCCATCGCCTGCTTGATCGCGGCGCTCTCCTCGTCCGACAGCCCGGTCTCGGAGCGGCCGGCGACGATGGCCTTGGCATAGACCCGCGTGCCCGAGCGGGCATGGAGGCTCGAGAGGACCCAGCCGTCGCCGTCGGCATCGAGCAGCGCCAGCGCGAAGCTCTGGTTGCCGCCGGTCTCCTCGAAGGGGTTGTACCGGACCAGGCCACTCCGCTGGAAAGCGTGTGGCTGGCGAGACTCCAGGACCTTGGTGCGGCCGGCGACATCGTCCACCTTGCGGGCGACCTCGACGACCTTGTCGAGGTGCGCCTCCAGGACCGCCTCCAGGCTCTGCCCGTCCGAATCCCGGGTGAGCCCGACGAGGCGTGCCTCGAGCCGACGGGATCGCCGGGCGAGCACGACGAGGACGAGAACGACGAACACGAGGGCGACCACCAACGCCACGACGATGGCACCGATGCTGGGCGCGACGAGCGCGTTGAGGTCGATGGTCGGATCCTCCCGCTGGGGTCGGCCGAGTCTAGCAGGCGCTCCTGATCGCGCATCCGCCGCCGACGAGTGGGTCAGCGGGCCGGAGGGGACGAGGAGCGCGGTGATGCTATCCTCTCCGATCGGCGGGACGCGTCCGTGCGTCGAGCCCCCCGCCCATCCGACACCGCTGGAGGACCCTCCCGAACCATGGCCAAGCGCGTCCGTGGCAGCAGCACCCGACCCGGTCAGCGCCGGCCAATCCAGCGCACGGCCGCTCGCCCGGCACCGGCCGCGCCGATCGCCCCGGCGCCGCCTCGGACGACCGGCCTCACCGCCGAGGAGGAAGCGCGAGCCGCGGAGCTCGAGGCCCGCATCGTCGCCGAGGAACGTGCTGCCGAGGGTACGCGCCGTCGCACCGCCGATCGCGGCCGGGCCAGCGGACCGAGCGCCGAGGTCGAGACGCGGACGCGGACGGGGGTCGGACTCGCGGTGAAGGCCGCCGACGAGTATGCGTACGTCGGGCGCGACGTCCGGCGGATCACGCTGATCGGCGGCTCGCTGATCATCCTGCTCGTGGTCCTCTGGGCGATCACCCACCTGACAGGCAACGCGGCCATCTGACCGCGGGCCGGCAGGCCTGCCGCGCTACGATCGGCTCATGCGACGGACCAGGTGATGGACGAGGCACTCGCCCGGCTCGGCATGCCCGTCCCGGATTCCGCGCTGGCACGGCGAGCCCGCGAGCTCATCGCGGACGTTGCAGCCCCCTTCCTTGTGAACCACTCGGTCCGGGTCTATGCCTGGGCCGTCGAGCTGGCACGACACGACGGGCTCCAGTTCGATCCCGAGATCCTGTACGTGTCCGCGATGCTCCACGACATCGGCCTGGTTCCGCCGTACGACCTCGGCGGCTGCTACGAGGTCGACGGCGCGATCGCGGCGGAGCGGCTCGCCCGCGAGGCCGGCGAACCGGAGGCGCGCGTCCGAGCCATCTACGACGTGATCGCGCTGCACGATGACGAAACCCTGCCGCCCGACCCCGCGTCCGAGGTCGTGCTCCTCTGGGACTCGGCCGGCGCCGATGTGACCGGCGACCGCTTCAGCGACGTTCGGACGGCGATCGCTCCGGCAGTGCTTGCGGCGTATCCGCGGCTCGACTTCAAGCGCGGATTCGCCGCGCTCGTCGTCGACCAAGCATCGCGCAAGCCGACCTGCCCCGCCGCGGAAATGGTCGCCACGGGCATGCTCGAGGAGATCGCACAGGCGCCGTTCGAGAGCTAGCATCAGTCGCGGCCGCAGGACTCAGCGCGAAAGGGAGAACGTCATGAGCGAGTACGCCGTCGTGAACCCGGCCACTGGGGAGACCGTGGCCCGCTACGACCGCTTCACGGATGCCCAGGTCGAGCAGGCACTGCGTACGGCCGAGGCGGGGTTCGAGAACTGGCGGAAGCTCCCGGTCGCCGAGCGGGCCGGGATGGTCCGCCGGGCGGCCGAGCTGCATCGGGAACGTCGGGAGGAGCTGGCCGCCATCATCGTCCGGGAGATGGGCAAGGTGAAGGCGGCGGCGCTCGGCGAGGTCGACTTCGCCGCCGACATCACCGAGTACTACGCGGATCAGGCGGACGTGATCACCGCGGATCAGTCGCTCACCATCCTTGGCCAGGGAACCGCCGTGATCCGGCGCAGCCCTCTGGGTGTCCTGTTCGGGATCATGCCCTGGAACTTTCCCTACTACCAGGTGGCCAGGTTTGCCGCGCCGAACCTGGTCCTCGGCAATGTGATCGTCCTGAAGCACGCGTCGCAGTGTCCGGAGTCGGCCGCGGCCATCGAGGCGATCTATCGCGATGCCGGGCTGCCCGATGGCGCCTACGCGAACGTCTATGTCAGCCCCGAGCAGGCCGCGGCGATCATCGCCGATCCGCGCGTCCAGGGCGTATCGGTGACCGGCTCCGAGCGGGCCGGTGCCGCGGTCGCGGAGGTGGCGGGGCGGCACCTGAAGAAGGTGGCCCTAGAGCTCGGCGGCTCGGATCCGTTCCTGGTGCTGGCGACCGATGATCTCGATGCGGTGGTGGCCGCGGCGACCGCAGCGCGGCTGGACGCCGCCGGCCAATCCTGCAATGCCGCCAAGCGATTCATCGTGGTGGACGGGCTGTACGAGGCGTTCCTGAGCAAGTTCACCGCGGCGATGGCCGCGACGCCGATGGGTGACCCGCTGGTCGAGGAGACGGTACTCGGGCCGCTGTCGTCGTTGGAGGCGGCGACCCGGTTGCAGGGCCAGGTCGATCGGGCGGTGGCGCAGGGTGCCACCTTGGTCACCGGCGGCTCCCGGGACGGTGCGTACTACCCGCCGACCGTGCTGACCGGCGTGACGCCCGAGATGGAGGCATATCGGGAGGAGTTCTTCGGACCGGTCGCGGTCGTCTACCGGGTGGCTGACGAGGAAGCGGCGGTCAGGCTGGCCAATGACACCGCCTTTGGGCTGGGTTCGTACGTGTACAGCAACGATCCAGATCAAGCGGCCCGGGTCGCCGATCGGATCGAGGCGGGCATGGTCTACGTCAACATCGTGATGGCCGACAGTCCCGAGCTGCCGTTCGGCGGCGTCAAGCGCAGCGGGACGGCCCGAGAGTTGGGCCTGCTGGCGGCCGATGAGTTCGTGAACAAGAAACTCATCCGTACCGCCGGCTAGCCCATCGCCGACTACCCGACGGGAAACGCGGCCATCTGACCCGTGGGCCAGCCGGGCCGCCGCGCTACCATCGGACCATGCCCGCCGCTCGCCGCCCGTCCGGCGCCAAGCCCGAGGCGCTCTTCCACCCGCCGCCCGAGCGCCAACCGCTGGCCGCGCGCATGCGCCCGCGCGACCTCGAGGAGTTCGTCGGGCAGGCCCACCTCGTCGGCGAGCGGGGCCCGTTGCGGCGGAGCGTCGCCCGGGGCCACCTCGCATCGATCCTGCTGTGGGGCCCACCCGGGACCGGCAAGACCAGTCTCGCCCGACTCCTGGCCGATGCGATCGGCGCCCACTTCATCTCGCTGTCGGCGGTCATGTCCGGCGTGGTCGAGGTCCGCGCGACGATCGCCGAGGCGCAGGACCGGCTCGCGCTCCACGGGACACGCACGGTCCTCTTCCTCGACGAGATCCACCGCTTCAACAAGGCTCAGCAGGACGCCCTGCTGCCACACGTCGAGGACGGGACGATCACCCTGATCGGCGCGACGACGGAGAACCCCTACTTCGAAGTGAATTCGGCCCTCCTGTCGCGGATGCGCGTATGGCGCCTCGAGGCGCTTACTGACGACGAGGTCGGGATCGTCGTGCGCCGGGCCCTCGCCGATGGTGAGCGCGGCCTGGCCGGGGCGCTCGGGCCGGACGGTGGCGTGGCCCTCGGCGACGACGCGTTCGAGCATCTCGTCTCCCTGGCGGGCGGCGACGCTCGCGCCGCGCTGAACGTCCTGGAGGGCGCGGCCGCCCTGGCGACCGACGAGGGCGTCCGCGACAAGACCGGGCACGTCACCCCGCGGCTCGAGGACATCGAGACCGCCGCCCAGCAACGGGTCCTCGCCTACGACCGCGCCGGCGACGGCCACTACGACACGGTCTCTGCGTTCATCAAGAGCCTGCGCGGCAACGACCCCGACGCCGCCCTGTACTGGCTCGCGGCGATGGTCGCCGCCGGCGAGGATCCGCGGTTCATCGCCCGTCGCCTGATCATCAGTGCGTCCGAGGATGTCGGGAACGCCGACCCGCGCGCCCTGCAGGTCGCGGTGGCCGCATCCGCCGCGCTCGACTGGATCGGGCTGCCGGAGGCGCAGTACGCCCTGGCCCAGGCCACGACCTACATCGCGACCGCGCCGAAGTCGAACCGATCGGGGGCCGCCTACTGGGCGGCCGTGTCGGACGTCGAGGCCAAGGGTGCGCTCTCCGTCCCGCTGCACCTGCGCAATGCCGCGCACCGGGGCATGAAGCAGCACGGGATCGGCGTCGGGTATCGCTACAGCCACGACTTCGAGGGCGCGGACGTCGAGCAGCAGTACCTGCCGGACGAGCTCAGGGACCGGCGCTACTACCTGCCCACCGACCAGGGCTACGAGGCGACCCTGGCCGCCCGGATGGCCGCTCGCGCCGAGGCGCGCGCCGCCGCCAAGGTCGCGGGCAAGACGCCGCGTTCGAGGATTCCCGGCCCCGAATCGACGCCGCATGCCGGCGACGGCCTGATGCGGACGCGCGAGGCCAACCGGAAGAAGCTCGCCGAGACCGAGAAGCGCGACGCAGCCGACTGACGCCGATCGGACCAGCGACACGACGGCGCTGAGTCGGGCCGTCGGTTCCGTGCGCGCCCTGGTCGAGTTGGTGTTCCCGCGCGGGGCGATCGTCCTCTCGGTCCTGGGCCTGGCCTATTTCGCGATGGGCCTGGTCCGCAACCGCGTCTTCGCCACGACCTTCGGGGCCGGGCCGGAGCTCGATGCCTACAACGCGGCCTTCCGCATCCCCGAGATCGCCCTCGATGTCCTCGTCGCCTCAGGCCTGACCGCGCCCTTCGTGCCGATCTTCACGACCATCCGCCGGACCGACGAGACCGGCGCAAACACGTTCGGACAGACGGTGCTGACCGGTGCCGTCGCAGTCATGGCGGTCGCTTCCACGCTTATCGCCATCGCGGCGCCGTGGATCGCCGATGCCTTCGAGGGGTTCGACCCGGCGACGCGCTCGATGTACATCGACCTGCTCCGCATCAACTGCCTCGCCCAGATCCTGTTCGCGGCGTCATTCGCGATCGGCGAGGTCCTCGTCGCGAACCGGCGCTTCGCGTTCTATGCGCTGGCGCCGGTCCTGTACACGAGCGGGATCGTGCTCGGGACCGTGCTCTTCGCCGACCGATTCGGGATCTACGCGGCCGCCTGGGGCGCCGTCGCCGGGGCGGCGGCCCATCTCGGGATCCGCGTGCTCGGTTCACTCCGGACGTCGTTCCGGATCCGGCCCGCGTTCGCCATCCGGACCCGGGCGTTCGGCGAGTTCATCCGGCTGATGGTGCCGCGCATGATCAGCCACCCGATCGAACCGATCACGGTGACCTACTTCACGATCCTGGCCGCCTCGCTCGGGGCCGGCAGCGTCACCGCGCTGAACTTCGCGAACGACTACCAGGTCCTGCCGGTCAGCCTGATCGGCGTGACGTTCTCGCTTGCGGTCTTCCCGACCCTGTCGGCGGCCTTCGCCGATGGGGACGCCCCGGCCTACCGAGCGGTGTTGGGCCGCAACCTGCTCACGATCGCGGTGCTGACGGGGATCGCCGGGATCGGCCTCTTCGTCCTGTCCGGGGTCCTCGTGGAAGTGTTGCTGGGTGGCGGCAAGTTCGGACCGGACGACGTCGCGCTCACGTCCGCGGTCGTGGCCGCGTTCGCGATCTCGGTCCCGTTCGATGCCCTCGCCTACCCGCTCTCGCGGGGGCTGTACGCGACGCACGACACGATCCGACAGGTCGCCTCGTCGTTCGCGGGCCTGGGAGTGGTCGTCGCGGTTTCGCAGGTCCTGGTCGAGCCCCTCGGGATCCTCGCGATCCCGCTCGGCTACGCGGCCGGGATGGCGGCCAAGGACGCGCTCCTGGCGGGCTTTCTCGTCGGGCGCCTGCGGCGGTTCGAGCGGCTCAGCGATCCGGCGCGATGAGCGTCGGCACGACCGCGATGTAGAGGCCGTCGCGGTTCTTGTAGTGGCCCTCGGGCCGCTTCCACTTCAGGTAGTTCCGTTCCATCTCGGCCGCGTTCTGGAACGTCCCGGGCGGATCGGACCGGCCCCAGATGCTCGAGACGCGCGGATACCAGGGGTCGAGGATGTACGCACCGGACACCTTGGCGTCCTTGAAGACCAGCGGGTCCGCGTCCGCGCGGAACCCGGTCATGACCCAGGTGTGGGCCCCGCGCCAGGCGAGCAGGATCGCCGGCGAGTTCGTCTTGCGGATCGACTTCGCCGCGTCGCGCAGCGCGGCACCGCGGGACTTGTAAGCGCGGACCTCGTAGCCGGGCGCGCCGTACTCCTTGAGGGCGAGGGCCATGGCCCCGGGACCCCAGTCGCCGTTGTGGCTGTCGGCGTAGCTCTCCCAGGTCCGGACCTGGCGCTGGAGCTGCTTCTGGAACGAGTCGGACGTGCTGCCCAGACCGAGGACGGCGAGGGCCATCTGAACGCCGGCCGGGGCGCACCACGTGTCCTTGAGCTCGGAGGCGAAGACCTTCTTCGGCTTCGAAACGATGTCGATGTCGACCGGCACCCGGTCGGGGGCCTTGGCCGGCGTCGGCGTCGGCTCGGGCGTCGGCGTCGGCGCCCCCGACGGGTCGGTCGAACCGCTGGGTGGCAAGACCGCGGCCTGGGTCGGTCCGGGTGCCTCGGACGGCTCGGACGGCTCGTCCTCGTCCGATTCCTCCTCCGGATCGACGACGAGCACGGTGTCAGGACCGGCCCGGTCCGGCGGCGGTCCCGCGAGGAAACGATCCACCCGCGCGATCAGGCGGTCGAATTGGTCACCCGCTCCGAAGGCGTTGACCGCGACCGCGCCGGAACCGACCGCGAGGGCGAGCAGCACGACCATCGCCGAGCCGGAGATGATCTGCGTGCGGCGGCGGGGTCGACTGAACATGCGCTGGCGGTCCTCCGGGGCCTGTCATCCTACGGCCAAACGACGATGGAAGCGTCAGGCGTGAGACGCTCGATGGTGCGTCCTGTCACGGCTCCAGGTCGAAGCTCCGGACGTGGCGGGGATGAAAGACGGCGATCGGCCGCCGGTCAAAGGTGGCGATGCGCCGGATGCCGAGGCGCTCCGCCGTCGCCACGAGCAGGGCGTCGGCCAGGCGCGGCCGATGCTCTGCGGCGGCCTGCAGGTGTTCCGCCGCCCGGGCCATGTCGACATCGGTCGGGGCGACCAGACGGATCCCGCCTCCGGTCACGGACCCGATCAGGGCGAGCGTCGCGTCGAGTCCGAGCTCGCGCTGGAGCAGGACGTCGAGTTCGGCGAGCGTCAGGTCGCCGAGCAGCAGCGGTTCGTCGGCGCGCCGGAACCAGGCGACCGCCGCCTCGTGGTTCAGGTCGGCCCGGTCGGCTGCCGCCAGGACCGCGCTCGCGTCGAGCAGGATGGCCAATGCCGGGGCTCGACTAACGGTTCGCCGGCGGGCGGCGTCCCGCCTCCCGGCGGGCGATCGAGCGGCCGTCGAGCGAGAGGCGGCCGTGTTGGCTCCGGCCGATCGCGAGGAACGGCAGGTCGGGCGCCTCGTCGTGCACCTCGAGGTACGCCTCGATCGCAGCGGTGATCACCGCCGTCCGCGAGGTCCGCCGTCGCGTCGCGAACCGGGCGACCCGCTCGAGCAGGTCCGGGTCGGCCAGGATCGTCGTCCGACGCGTAGGCATATGACGACATATATGACACGTTGGCGGGATGCGGTCAACCCGTGCGACCATCGTCGCCCGACCGCTCGACCCTGATCCAGCCCCAGTTCGTGCCAGCCGGAGGCCGCCGTGGACCGCTTCGAACCGAATCTGCGCATCCCGGGACCCACGGCCCTGCCGCCCTCGGTCCGCGTCGCCGGCGGTCGCCAGATGATCAATCACCGCGGACCCGAGTTCGCGGCGATGCTCGAGCGGATCCTGTCGGCGATGAGGCCGTTCTTCGGCACGACCTCCGATGTGGCGATCATCACGACGGCCGGATCCGGTGGCCTCGAGGCCGCGGTCGTCAACACGCTCTCCCCAGGGGACAAGGTGCTCGGCGTCTCGATCGGCTCGTTCGGTGACCGGTTCGCCAAGATCGCCGGGATCTACGGGGCCGACGTCACCAAGCTCGACGCCGAGTGGGGCTATGCGGCGGCGGCCGACGAAGTCCGTGAGCGGCTGCGCACGATCCCCGGCGTCAAGGCGGTGCTGCTGACGCACAACGAGACCTCGACCGGCGTGATGAACCCGATCCGCGACCTGGCGGCGGCCATCCGCCAGGAGGCGCCCGACGCGCTCATCCTCGTGGACAGCGTGTCCGGGCTCGGAGCCGTGCCGTTCGAGATGGACGCCTGGGGCGTGGACGTCGTCGTGACCGGGTCGCAGAAGGCATGGATGTCGGCGCCGGGCCTCGCGATGATCGCCGCCTCGCCGCGGGCGTGGGCCGCGATGGAGCACGCGACGATGCCGCGCTTCTACCTCGACCTGCGGATGCATCGCGAGAGCCATGCCGCAGGCCAGACGCCCTTCACGCCGGCGATCGCGGTCGTGTACCAGGTCGATGAGGGACTGCGGCTGATGGCCGAGGAAGGCGCGCCGGCGATCTTCGCCCGCCACGAGGCCTGCGCCGCCGCAGCCCGGGCGGGGCTGGCCGCGCTCGGGTTCGACCTGCTCGCCGATGTGGGCGTCGCCTCGAAGACCGTGACCGCGGCCCTCGTCCCGGACGGGCTCGACTGGAAGGCGTTCAACGCCGAGGTCAAGCGCCGCGGCGTCGTGCTGGCCGGGGGCCAGGGCAAGTTGACCGGCAAGATCTTCCGGCTCGGTCACCTGGGTTCGGTGACGGTCGAGGAGATCCTGGGCGCGATGAGCACGCTCGAGATCGCCTCGCTCGTCCACGGTCGTCCGGTCACGCCGGGCGGTGCCGTCGGGGCCGCGCAGGCCGCCGCCCTCGCCTCCGACGGGATCGTCGCGCTGTCGGTCGCCGGAGCCGCCGGATGAGGATCCTCGTCGCCGAGCCGGTCGCCAGCGAGGGCATCGAGCTCCTCCGGGCGCACCACGAAGTCGACGAACGACCCGGCCTGTCCCGCGAGGAGCTTTGCGCGATCCTGCCTGACTACGACGCGCTCATCGTGCGCAGCCAGGTCGGGGTGGACGCCGAGCTCATCGCGGCCGGCACGCGCCTGGTCGTCATCGGACGGGCCGGCGTGGGCGTGGACAACGTCGATCTCGACGCGGCGACGCGGGCGGGCATCACGGTCGTCAATGCGCCGACCGGCAACACGATCGCGGCCGCCGAGCACACCTTCGCGCTCCTGTACGGCCTGGCCCGCAAGACGGCCCCTGCGGACGCCTCGGTCCGGGCGGGCAAGTGGGAACGTGCGGCGTTCACGGGGCGCGAGCTGCGCGGTCGGACATTGGGCATCGTCGGGCTCGGCAAGATCGGCCAGGCGATCGCCGTGCGGGCGCTGGCGATGGAGATGACGGTCCTCGGTGTCGATCCGTTCGTCACCGCCGAGCAGGCCGCCAATCACGGCGTGGAGCTCGTGGAGCTCGACGAGCTCCTGCGACGCTCGGACGTCGTGACCGTCCACGTCCCGCTGACGCGGACGACCCGCGGGATGATCGGCAAGTCGGCCATCGCGAAGCTCAAGCCGGGTTCGATCGTCCTCAATGTCGCCCGCGGCGGGGTCCTCGACGAGGCCGCCGTCGCCGACGCACTCCGATCCGGGCACCTCGGCGGGGCCGGGATCGACGTGTTCGAGCACGAGCCGCCGACCGGCTCGCCGCTCCTCGAGGCCCCGAACACGCTGCTGACGCCGCACCTCGGGGCCTCGACGGCCGAGGCGCAGATCCTCGTCGCCGAGGAGGTGGCCGCACAGGTCCTCGACGTGCTCGAGGGGCGCAGTGCGCGGTACGCGGTCAACGCGCCGCTGCTGACGCCCGAGACGGCCCGCGCGATCGCCCCGTACCTGCCCCTGGCCGAGGTCCTCGGGCGGTTCTTCGCGGAGTTCACGCGGGGCGGGCTCAAGACGCTGACCCTCGAGATCGCCGGGGACCTCGCCGGCTACGACGGCACGCCACTGACCGCCGCCGTCCTGCGCGGCCTCCTCGAGACGACCACGATGGAGCGGGTCAACCTGGTCAACGCGGGTGCCCTGGCGAAGGCCCGCGGCATCACGCTGATCGAGCGCAAGACGCCGGACGCCGGGGCGTTCTCCTCGCAGCTGACGCTCTCGACCGAACGTCGCGGCGTGACGACGACCGTCGCCGGCACGGTCGCCGGCGGCGAGCCCCGGATCACCCGCCTCGACGACTACCGGCTCGACATGGCCCCATCCGACGTGATGCTCATCACCCGGCACATGGACCGCCCGGGCACCGTCGGCCGGATCGGCATCATGCTCGGTGAGGCCGACGTGAACATCAGCGCCATGCACCTGGCGCGCACCCGGCCCCGCGAGGATGCCCTGATGATCCTGGCCCTCGACGACGACGTCCCCGACGGCGTCGCCGACGCGATCCGGGCGCACGAGAACGTCAAGGACATCTGGACGATCCGACTGGGGAGCGAGCGCTGACTGGCGCGCCGATCCCGGCCGACCTGGACGCGACGCTCGTCCTCGTCCGGCACGGCGAGAGCGAGTACATCGTCGAAGGCCGCTTCCAGGGGCAGGCCGAGACCCCGCTGTCCGCGACCGGGCGGGAACAGGCGAGGTCGGTCGCAGAGCGCCTCGCCGACCCGGGGCGGTCTCCCGCCCTGCCGATCCCGGCCGTCGCGCCGCAGGCGATCGTGCATTCGCCGCTCGGTCGGGCGGCGCAGACGGCGACGGCCATCGCGGACGCGAGCCCAGGGCACCCGGCGCCCCGACCGGACCCCCGCTTCTCGGAGATCGGGCAGGGCGAGTGGGAAGGGCTGCACCGCGACGAGATCGGGGCGCGCTTCGCCGACTCCCTGGCCGGCTGGCGCGCCCGCCCGACCGAGGTGTGGGCGCCCGGTGGCGAGTCGCTGGCCGAGGTCGCCGCGCGGGTCCGGGACGGCCTCGCGTCGGTCCTCGGCGACCTCCGGGACGGGCGAGCCCGTCGGCCGCTCGATCCGGTCGCCGGTTACGGCCGCGCCCGGGGCGACACCCCGTGGAGCGTCCTCGTGGCCCACGACGGCGTGTTCAAGGTGACGATGCTGGCCCTGTTCGACCTGCCGTTGGAACGGTTCTGGATGTGGTCGTTCGACCTGTGCGGCATCACGGTCGTCGAGGTGCGTGCCGGGCGCCCGGTCCTCCGGGCCCACAACCTGACGGCCCACCTCGCCCCGACGCTCGATGCCGCCGCACTGGCCGAGCGCTCGGCCCGCGAGGCGACCGGGGCGCTCTGACCCGGACTAGCGGCGGCGCCGCTCGCGACGCCGGAACGCGAGGCGCAGCAGGTTCAGCTTCAGGCGACGCTCGGCGACCCGGAGCGCCCGGAGGCGGTCCTCGCCGAGGATGCCCCGGCCGTAGGCCGTTTCGACCTTGGCGCGCGCGACCATCTCAAGTTCCGGTTTTGCGATCGGCAGGACCTCCCCGAGACCGCCGGAGAACTCGTAGACGGTCTGGGTGGGCCGGGGTCCGAACCCGAAGCGCGACGCCAGACGGGTCACCGTCCGATAGGCGTGGTCAGGCGTCGTACCCCCGCGCGGACCGCGCTGCCACGCGACGAAGGCCAGGACCGCGAAGATGACCGCGAGCAGGATGGCCGTCGCGATGAGCGGTCCGGCCGGCCCTGTCCCGCTAGTGCTGCCGACGCCGGCGGCGTTGTCCAGCTCGTCCCGGCCGTCCCGTCGCGGCCCCGACGGGATCGCGAAGCTGGGCACCGTCCTCGGCGTGCCGGTCACCGGCGGACCGGACGGCAGGGCCGGCAGCCTGGCGACCTCGCCGCCGGTGGGATCGAACGGGACCCAGCCGTACCCTGGGAAGTAGACCTCGACCCACTGGTGGCCCTGGGCGTTCGTGATCGGTTCCTCGCCCCTGGCCGTTCGCGTGCCTGGCAGGAAGCCCTTGACGACCCGCGTCGGGATGCCCTGCTCGCGCAGGAAGATCGCGTAGGTCGAGGAGTAGAACTCGCAATAGCCGAGTCGATACGCCGCGAAGCACTCGACCGACGAGATGTCCTTGCATGCGCCGGCCATCAGGTCGAGCACGTCCGGGTCGTAGGTGAACACGCGAGTCGGTCCCGATGCCTGGAACCGGCCCATGAGCCACGTCGCGAAGTCGAACGGGTTCTTCGATGGCGCCTCGCTGACGAGCTCGCTGTAGAGCTGCTCGGCCTGGCCGCCGGCGGGGATCGCGCCCTCGGGCACCTCGAGATAGAGGTCCCTGATCTCGACGGGATAGTCGGTCCCGGCTGCCCGCAGGTTCTCCTGGTTCAGCTGGCCCGGATCGTTACCCTCGATCGGGATCTGGGCCGTCACGGTGTAGGGACCGTCGCCGTCGCGCTGGATGTTGGCTAGGAACGACCCCTCGCCGACCAGCCCGACCGTGGACCGCTGGTCGACGAGGCTCGGGGTGAGTGGCGAGAGGATCACCCGCCCGGCATAGCGAGCCGGCGTGACGGAGAACGTGAGCGGTCGTGACACCGCCGGGTTCGCGAGGTCGGGCGATCCCTCCAGGAGCGACGCACCGGGCTCACGGACGACAGAGAGCCCCTCGCTCGTCCGCCAGCCGTTGAGGGCGAACTCGTCGTACGTCGTCATCCGCCAATAGAACACGCGCTTCTCGTCGGCCGGGAGCTGGATCGTCACCTCCAGGCTGTCATCCGGTTGCCAGCGACCGGAGATCCGCGTGCCGGACGGGTCGAAGTCGGCGCCGAACGACCGGCTGTTGGCGCCGGTCGGCAGGTATCGCTGGAACGAGCGGGAAAGCTCGACGAGCCCGTTGCTGAGGCCGCCCCAGGCACCCCGGAGCGGGTCCGAGGACGCCACGTTCGTCAGCAGCAGTGACGCCCCGATGGCGACGACGATGAACAGCGTCCCGCCGCGCAGGTAGACACCCGAGATGGACGTGGGATCGCCGATCCGTCGCCGGAGCCACTCGGCCTGCTCCTCGAGGACGTGATAGCGGATCAGCAGGAACAGCGACGAGATGCTGTAGATCACGAGGAAGGCCAGCTGGTCGCGCGCGGTGAGGGACATGTTCACCAGCAGAGCCAGTCCGACGATGACGATGGCGTTCAGCGGCCGACGCGCGCCGAAGGTCGCGTAGGCCGCGAACATCGAGGTCGCCCACACGAACAGCCCGAAGACCATCAGGTGATGGCCGAATTCGTTCGTCAGCTGCAACCGCCTCACGCCCAGGTCGATCGCCGCCTGGACGAGCGACCGCGCCGTCTCGTGGTACGGGGACACCGCCGCCCCACCGCCGGCCAGGATCTCGGTGCGCAGGATGTTGCCGACCGCGAGCGGGACGATGAGGGCGGCGAAGACCACGCCGATGAGATACGTCAGCCATCGGCCCCAGCCGACCTTGACCCCGATGAGGCCCGCGAGCATGCCGAGCAGCGCCATCGGCACGAGGAAGTCCGTGAAGTCCTCGCGCGCGAGGATCGGGGCGACGTCGTCGATCGAGGCCGCCATGGTCGCGCACAGGACCCCGACCAGCGCGACGGTCAGCCAGCCCTCGGCCGGTGCCAGGGGGATCCGGCGGAGCGTCGGCAGGCGGTTCATCGGGTCAGGATCTCGCCGAGCGGTCGGCCCGGCGTCACGAGGTACCACGGCAGCTCGTATTCGGCGAGGGCGTGGCGCAGCGCGCGTGCGCGCTTGGCGGCGGCCTCGGCCTCGGCCGGATCGACGGCCTCGCGCCGCCCGGAAGCGGCCGCCTCGGCGTCGCGTGCCGCGCGATCGAAGGCGGCCACGTCGAATGTGATCACCGCGCACGCAACGCCTCGCGTCCGTAGCCCCGCCAGCGGCCGGATCCAGGACGGATCGAGCGACGGGGTGATGACCACGGCGGTCATCCCGCGCCGGAGGCGACCGACCGTGGAGATTAGCGTTTCGACGAGCGGGGCGTGCCCGTCCGCCTCGACCGCGGCCAGCAGTTGCATGATCTTCTGGTGCTGGCGGCCGCCACGGTCGGCCGGCAGGAACGCGGTCCGCCCGGCGTTGACCGTGAACCCGACCGCCCGGTTCTCCGCGATCGCCTTGTCGGAGATGGCGGCGGCCGCCCGGATGGCCGCCTCGGTCGTCGATTCGTCGCCGCGCCCGCCGCCGATCCCGCGTTGCAGGTCGAGGATGATCCACGCATCGGCGGTCTGCTCGAGGTCGAACTCCTTGACCTGCAGCTCGCCGTGCCGCGCGGTCGCCTTCCAGTGGATCCGGTTCATCGCGTCGCCTGGGGCGTACGGCCGCACCGAGCTCGCGAGCGGCGTCGTCTGCAGGGTTCGTTCCGGTGAGGCATGACTGCCCTCCAGGACGGCCGACGGGAGCCGCCAGGTCGGGATCGGTTCGAGCCTCGGATACACCACCACCGAGACGCCCTGACCGACCGTCGCCGCCGCCTCGAAGAAGCCGAACGGGTCGCCAGTCCGGATGTGCAGGGGCTCGATCCGGAAATGCCCGCGACGCGTCAGGGGCACGCGGATGAGCCATGACCGCTCGCTCCGGCCGCCCAGGGTGAGGGCCCGGCCCGGCAGGGCGCCTGGCAGGGTCGTCGGGTTGTGGACCTCGAGCCACAGCTTGGGCAGCCGGCTGCCATTGCGCAGGGTGTAGGTCACCCGCATCCGGTCGCCGACGTGGCCGTGGAGCTGGCTGACGGCGTACCCGGCCTCGAGGTCCGTGAGGCCGAGGCGGACCAGGACATACGAGCCGCCGATCACGAGGATCGCGAGGTACAGCAGGTAGAAGAGGTACGGCCAACCGGTCGAGAACGCGGCGACGATGAGGAAGGCGGTGACGAGAAGGAGCTCGAGCCGGCGGATCATGCGATTCGGCCTCGTGCGCTATCGGCCGACGGTTCGGGTCCTACGCGCCCGGAACGGCTGAGGCGCCCGTGGCGCTGCGCAGATCCGTCGGGCCACCGGCCCCGGTCGGGCGGATGCCCTCGATCGATGTCGTCTCGAGGAGCTCCCGGACCACCTGGGCGGCCTGGACGTCGTGGATGGACGAACTCGTCTTGATGATCAGGCGATGGGCCAGGGCGGGCTCCGCGAGCGCCTTGACGTCGTCGGGGATGACGTAGTCGCGACCGAGCAGCCCGGCCAAGGCCTGGCCGGCACGGTAGAGGGCGATCGACCCGCGCGGCGAGGCACCCAGGTACACGTCCGGATGGCTGCGTGTCGTCCCGACGAGCCGGACGATGTAGTCGGCCACGCTCGAGTCGACGTAGATCTCGCGGACGGCCTCCTGCATCTCGCGCAGCTCGTCGACGGTCAGCACCTCCTCGAGATCCTCGAGCGGATGCGTGCGCTTCTGCTCGTCGAGGATGACGATCTCCTCGATCGGCTGGGGATAGCCGAGGCGCAGTCGCAGCATGAACCGGTCGAGCTGGGCCTCCGGCAGGGCGAACGTGCCCTCGTACTCGATCGGGTTCTGGGTCGCGATGACCAGGAACGGATCGGGCATCTGGTAGGTCGTGCCGTCGATCGTGGCCTGTCGCTCCTCCATGCACTCGAGGAGTGCGGACTGCGTCTTCGGGGTCGCGCGGTTGATCTCGTCGGCGAGCACGATCTGGCTGAAGATCGGGCCGGGGCGGAACTCGAACTCGCGCGTCTTCTGGTTGTAGATCGACAGCCCCGAGACGTCGGAGGGCAGCAGGTCCGGCGTGAACTGGATCCGGCGGAACGAGGAGCCGAGGCTCCGCGCGATGGCCTTGGCGAGCACGGTCTTGCCGGTGCCGGGCACGTCCTCGATGAGCAGGTGGCCGCGGCAGAGCAGTGCGACGAGGGCGAGGCGGACCTCGTGGTGCTTGCCGACGATGACACGCTCGACGTTGGCGAGGACCTTGTCGCCGGTCTCCTGGATCTTGGTCATCGGCCTCTCTCGCGGGATGGGCGACGCCGGGGGACGCCGCGGGCGGGGCGGGTACGAGGGGTGCGACGAGCCCAGTCGGACTCATGTGTCGTCGCAGGATAGTACGTCCTGCCGCCGCGATAGGTTCCGAGCCTTCAGGATCCCCTCCGACTATATGACGTCGGACGGGGCCGAATCGTTCACTTTTCGTCGGTGCCGCGACGGTGCGGCGACCGCCGGGTCGCGGGCTGCGGCCGCC
The DNA here is from genome assembly GCA_963776545.1 of uncultured Chloroflexia bacterium. GTDB lineage: Bacteria > Chloroflexota > Limnocylindria > Limnocylindrales > CSP1-4 > SPCO01. The sequence goes on from CAVZND010000008.1 coordinate 389,098, forward strand.
AGGGAACCCGCGACGCAGCGCCGACGGACGAGCATCGGCCTGGGGCGGCCGAGCCACGCGCCGCCCCAGCCGATCCGAACGGGAGGGCGACCGCGGCGACGGCCCCCAGCCATCACCACGGTCCTGCCCCCCGGCTTCCCTCCACGGCACCAGCGTCGAGCGCGCATGTGAACGCTGTGTCAGCGGCGGGTCAACTTCGCGCTGGGCGTCCCGATCCCGGCCCCTAGCCGCGCAGGAGCGTGAGGGCGCCGACCCACGCCGTCATCAGGCACCCGATGCCACCCATAACGGCAAGGAACGGCTCCCCGCCGATCCACGAGGCCGCGGCGACGCCGCCGAACATGATCGCGAGGACGGCGGCGATAGCGGCCAGCCCGATCCGTTCGACCCACGGTCGGCGCGACCTCGGCTCGGGTCGGGGGTCCGGCGGCGCCGGCGCATCGGACTGACCGTCCGTCACGGCGCCCCCCGCAGGTAGCGGGTCATCAGGTCGCCGGCGATCGGTGCGGCCGTCTCGCCGCCGCGGCCGCCCTGCTCGACGAGGACGGCGATCACGACGGTCGGGGCCTCGGCCGGCGCGAAGCCGATGAACCACGAATGAGGCTCCCCGGTGCCGCCCAGCTCGGCCGTGCCCGACTTGCCGGCCGTGGTCACGCCCCGGACCTTCGCGCCGGAGGTGAAGTGCCGCCCGAGGTCGCCTTCGACGGCCGCGACCATCGCGCGGTTGATGTCGCGCGCGTCCGAGGCGTCGATCACCTGGGCCATCCGCTCTGGCCCGAAGGTTCGCGTCCGGTCCTTGCCGGTCATCGCGGTGACAAGCCGCGGCTGCATCAGCTCGCCGTCGTTGGCGACCGTCGCCGCCACCAGCGCCATCTGGAGCGGGGTCACGAACGTCTCGGCCTGCCCGTAGGCTGCGTTCGCCAGCTCCACGTCGTCGGCGAAGCCACCCGGCGCCGACCCGTCCCCGTTCGTCACCTGTGAGACGGCGGTGGGCAGCTCGAACGGGAGCGCCGCATCGAAGCCCATCCGGTCGGCGTAGCGGACGAGGTCGCGGCCGCCGGTCTCCAGACCCGTCAGCGCGTACCAGATGTTGCACGAGACCTCGGTCGCCTCGACGAAGTCGAGCGCCTTCGAGCCCGTCATCGGGTGGTGGCCGTCTCGGATCCTGAAGCCGTCGACGAGCAGGCCGTCGCGTTCGGCCTTCGGTTGCTCCTTGTAGGTCGTCGCCGGGCTGACCGCCCCAGACCCGAGACCGGCGACCGCGGTCACGATCTTGAACACCGAGCCCGGCACGTACCGGCCCAGCGTTGCGCGCGGCAGCAGCGGCTGCGACTTGTCGTCGGCGAGCGCGGAGAACGTCGCGTCGGCCGTCTGCGGATCCGCGATGGCGGAGGCGTCGTAGGTCGGGGTCGAGGCCAGCGCCAGGACCTCGCCGGTCCGCGGGTCGAGCATGACGACCGCCCCGCGATCCTTGCCGAGCGCGCGGACCGCGGCCCGCTGGAGCTCGTCGGAGAGCGAGAGGGTCAGGTCCTTGGGGTCGTATGGGGTCGCCCCGAACTTGCGGAACGCGTCGACCAGCGGGTCGCCCGCCAGCCCGGCGAGCTCGGCATCGAATGCCCGCTCGAGCCCGGCCGTGCCGTAGCGGCGCGACGCATAGCCGACGACGTGGCTGATGGCCGCATCCGCGTAGACGCGGTAGAGCTCGCCGTGCTCGTCCTTCTTGTTGCGGGCGAGGACCTTCCCGTCCCGGTCGAGGATCTGTCCCCGTGGCACGGTCCGTGACGCGGCGATGACCGCCGGGTCGTAGGGCGAACGCACGAGCTCCGGGGCGCGGACGACGCCCCAGTAGCCGGCCGCACCGCCCAGCAGCCCGAACGCGATCGCCAGGGTCACGAAGACGTGGATGATGCCCCGCGAGAGCGGTCGTCCGCCTGACCCGGTCATGCTCACCCGCCGGCCCGCCGTCTCGTCATGCGTCGCCAGCGGTGGACTTCGGAGGGAGGTGGCGGTGGTTCGACGCCCTTGTCGGACAGGGCGAGCAGGAGCCCCACCACCAGCGAGTTGGCCAGCAGCGACGAGCCGCCGTAGCTGATGAACGGGAGCGTGACGCCCGTGAGCGGGAGCACCTTCAGGTTCCCGGCGGCGATGATGAACGCCTGGATCCCGACGACCAGCGCCAGGCCGATCGCCAGGAGCGAGCGGAAGTCATCCGCGGCGGCGGCCCCGATCCGAAGCCCGCGCTCGACGACGACGAGGAACAGCCCGAGGATCGCGAGGACCCCGACGATCCCGAGTTCCTCGCCGAGGGCGGCCAGCGGGAAGTCCGTGTGGATCTCGGGGATCGGCAGCTGGCCGCCGACCTCTGGCAGGCCGGCACCCAGCCCGACCCCGACCAGTCCGCCGCGCGCGAAGGCGTGGAGCGCCTGGACCACCTGATAGCCGGTGCCCAACGGATCGGCGAATGGGTCGAGCCAGATGTCGATGCGGACGCGCACATGCTCGAACAGCTGCGCCATCAGCAGGCTGCCCAGCACGAACAGGATCAGCCCGATGACGACGAGGCTCACGCGCCCGGTCGCGACGTAGACGAGCGCCAGGAACACCCCGAAGAACAGCAGCGCGGCGCCGAGGTCCCGCTGGACGACCACGATGCCCAGGGCGATCGCCCACATCGCGACCATCGGCGCGAGGTATGGCAGCGGCGGCAGGCGGAGCGGCCCGACGCGCGTGTCCTGCTCGACCAGCAGGGCCCGGTTCTCGGACAGGTAGCCGGCCAGGAAGACCACCAGGATGACCTTGAGCAACTCGGATGGCTGCCCGCTGAGTGGTCCGACCTGGATGGTCAGGCGCGACCCGTTGATCTCGGTCCCGAGCACGAACGTCAGCAGCAGGAGTCCCACGCCGGCAGCGGCCCAGGTGTACTTGTAGCGGCGCAGCCACGTGTCGGACCGGACGACGATCCCGAGGGTCGTGGCGACGGTCAGGGCCACGAGCAGCCACACCAGCTGGACCTGAGCGAGGCCGAGCTCGGTCCCGAAGAAGGTCTGCGTCACCAGGTCCTGGGGGAGGCGCTCCATGAGCAGGAGCGAGATGCCGCCCAGGAGGCCGACGACGGGCAGGAGCACCTGGTCGGTGCGGCGACCGGCCAGGACCTGGGCGACGTGCGCCGCGACGAGGGCGGCGAGATAGATGGCCAGCCCGCCCGGATCGGCCGGGGCGAGCGAGCCGCCGACGGTCGCCCCGAGTGACACGCTCCCGACCAGCAGGGCGAACGCGGCCAGCGCCAGCAGTCGAGCTTCCTGCCAGCGGGGTCGCGGACGGATCGGCCCGAGGATGCGCGGCAGCGTCGGCGAGCGAGCGGCCGCGCCCGATGCCCCGACGGTCACCGACGGGCTCGCTCGAGCCGGAATCGGACCTGACCGACCTGGAGTTCATCGCCAAACGTCATCGCCGCGACGCCCTCGACCGGTCGGCCGTTCACGTACGAGCCGTTCGTGCTGCCGAGGTCCTCTGCGTACCAGGCTCGCCCGCGATAGGTCAGGATCGCGTGCTCCGCTGACGCGAACGGATCGTCGACGACGATCGAGTTGTTGACATCCCGGCCCAGGGTCGTGATCGCGTCGAGGGCGAACACGTGGCCGGCCGCCGGCTCACCGCTCGGTGACTCCACGACCACGAGCCGACCCAGCTCACCGGTCCCCTCGTGCGTCGCCGCCCGGAGGTCGCGCATGAGCGCCCGGACGACCCGGTACAGGAAGACGTACAGCAGGGCGAGGAACAGGAAGCGGACGATCCACAGGACGAGCAGGTTGCCGTCCATCAGCGGGTGGCCCCGTCGACCTCGACCTCCAGCGTGGATGCCCCGATCCGGATCAGGTCGCCCGGGCCCAGGACGACCTCGGTGACGCGTTGACCGTTCACCTCGGTCCCGTTGGTGCTCCCGAGATCGGAGTAGAGCAGCGTCCCGCGCCGGCCCGCGATCCGCCCGTGATGGCGCGATACCCGTTCGTCCCGCAGGACCAGGTCGTTGTCGGTGGCGCGACCGATCGTCAGGCCGGCCCCGACCGAGACCTCGCGGACGCCGCCCCTCGGCTCGTGGACGCGCAGGCGCGCCGTGGGCCCGGTCGGGACCGGCACCGCGTAGACCATCGTCGAGGCGGGGTCGGGTCGGCCGTCGCGATCATCAGCCTGTCCGTGGTCGATGGCCGCCGCGGACCGACCGGCGATCGGATCGGCGAACCGGGCATCCACTCGGATGTCGGCCCGTTCGACCGTCGGGTCCGCGATGAGGTCGACGCGCGGCCGGTCGACCAGGGTGTAGTGGTGGGCCCGGGCGAACAACAGGGCGGCGTCGGCAAGCTCGGTGGCCAGGGTCTGCTCCATCTCATCGAAGCCCGCCAGGTCGGCCGGATGGAGATGGACCACGAACCGGTTCGGAGCGAGCGTGCGGTCCGAGGCGGCGAGCCGTTCCGCCTCCATGGCCCGTTCGATCCGGCGCTGGAGCTGGACAGGCTGGAGTCTGGTCCGGAACAATCGAGCGGACGGGCGCTCGAAGAGTCGTTCGAAGAACCGCTCGATGGCGGTGAGCGGCGGCATGGTCGGTGGCGGACTCTACCACAGGGTCCGGGCGGGGCTCCGCGCCACCGCAGACCGCACCGGACTATCCGCCGCGAAGGCCGGTACCCCCGTTGGGGGAACGTCCGGGACCGTGCGATATACTCTCGCCCCTGTTCGGGGTGGTCCGACCGCCCCGGCATGTCCAGCGCCCATCCGGGGACCCGATGGCCGAGATCCTGACCGAATCCTTCTGCGAGCGATGCGGCTCGCGCTATACATTCGAATCGGCGGTCCCGCGCGCCCGGCTTCGCGGCGTGAAGGTGCTCTCGCGCGGCCTCAAGAACTTCGTCCTCGATGACAAGACGTCGATCGACGAGGCCATGGCGGCGGCCCGTGACGACACCGATCGAGCGCTCACATCCCAGCAGCTCGAGGCCTTCCACAAGACCTTCAACTTCTGCATGCAGTGCCGGCAGTACATCTGCCCGAACTGCTGGAACGACGGCGAAGGGCGATGCCTCACGTGCGCCCCGATGCTGGGCCGGGGCATCCTGCCCGCGCCGTTCCCCCACCTCGATCCCGCCTCCGGCATCGCGGCGCCGGACGATGACGGCCTCGCGGCCGCGGCCCTCTCGACGAACGGCCACGCACCTGCCGCCGAGCCCTCGAACGGATTCGACGCAATCGCCCGACTCGATGCCCTCGGCCGTGTCGATGAGGCTGCCCCGGCGACGGAACTGATCGGGGCGAGCGAGACGGTCGCCACCGCCGCCGTCGAGCCGGCGAACGTCGAGCCCGAGATCGCGGAGCCGGCGCCGGAACCGCAGAGCGCGAGCCTGGCCCCAGTCGAGGACGCGCCCGTCGTCGAGCCGGTCGTCGAACGGGTCCTGTTCGATCCCTACGACCCGTCGACGCACACTCCCATCCCGGCCCCGATCGTGGAACCGGTCGTGGTTGCCGCCGAGACCAGCGCCGAGCCCGATGTCGTCGCGGAGCCCGAGGCCGTCGCCGAGGCGGAGGCCGTCGCCGAGGCGGAGGCTCCGACGGTCCCGTCGATCAGCGAGACCGTCTCGACGATCGACACCGCCGACCTTGACGAGTCGGCCGGCGAGGCCACCGCCGCGACCCCCATGATGAGCCCGCTGCTCGCCGGCCTGCGCCCGGGCGAGAGCCTCGACGAGGCGCTCGCGGCGTTCGAGTCGGAGCCGACCGAGCCGGAGCTCGTCGAGCCCGAGGTGGCAGCCGCCGCGCTGGCACCGACCGAGCCGGAGCTCGTCGAGCCCGAGGTGGCAGCCGCCGCGCTGGCACCGACCGAGCTCGAGTTCGTCGAGCCCGAGGTGATCCAGCCTGAAGTCGCCGCGGCCGGCGGGCTCGACTCCGCTGCGCTTGCCGAACTTCCCTGGGCCCCGGCCGTCCCCGAGGTGTCGGCCGCCGTCGAACCGACGCCGCCGAGCGTCCCGACCGACGACGTGGCCGCCGCGGCTGTCGTCGAGCCGCTCGACGCGCTGCCGACGTCGATCGGGGCCGACGCGCTGGAGCCCGCGGCGTTCGTCGAACCCCTCGACGAGATCCCCACCGGCGGCGCGGATCTCGGCGAACCGGAGATCGAGGCACCGGCCGAAGCCGAGCTCCCGTGGCTGGGTGCGGCGCTGATCGCCGATGCCGACGCGTCCGCGGCCATCGAGGCGCCGGTCGTCGAGCCCGTGATGCCGCAGCCCGTCGTCGAACCCGTCGTCGCCGAACCGGCGGTGGTCGAGCCCACGCCGGTCGAAGCCGCCCCGGAGCCAGAGCCGTCGGAGATCGCGGCGGCGGCCGCTCCGGTCGACATCGTCCCCCAGCCGACGTGGTCGATCGTGGCGCCGGACGCCGAACCGGTGCCCGAGATCCCGATGCCGGCCGTCGACGTCCCGGCGCCGACCGTCGCGCCTGCCGCGCAGGTATCCCCGGCCCCGAACCCGGCCGCCGAACCGAGCTGGCCGGCCCAACCGCAATGGCCGAGCCAACAGCCGTCGACGGGACTTGCGTTCCTCGGTCGCCCCGCTGTCCCGACCGGTGGCGTCGATGCGCTGTGGGCCGAATCCGATCGAGCGGTCAGTGCGCCCCGCGGTACCGCCGAGAAGCCCGCAGGCGGCGTCCAGCCGTGCGTGAGCTGCGGCCTGTCACTCTCCGCCTCCGCCCGGTTCTGCCGGCGGTGCGGGACGTCCCAGGTCGGCTGAGCCAGGCTCCATCGCCGCGGCAGCGCGGCGATCCGATTCGATCGCGGCTTCGTCGCGGATCCGGACCCAGGCCGCGCCGTAGAGCAACGCCTGGAACGTGAACGACAGCCAGGCCAGCGCGACGAACGCGGTCGCGAGCGAGCCAGCGAGTGCGGCCGCACCGACGAGACGGGGCGCCAGGAAGACGAAGACCTGGCTGAGGACCACGACGATCAGACCCACCACGATCGCGGGCGGGACGATCGCGGACCAGCGCGGGGCGTGGGGCGGCACCGTCCGATAGATCACGCCCATCACCAGGCAGGCCACGGACACGACGACGAGCGGCGACGTCAGCAGCGTCGCCAGCGAACGCCCGATGGGCATGGAGACGGGCAGGAAGGCGTCCGCAGCGCTCGTCAGCCAGACGACGATGATCAACACGATCACGACCGCGATGAGCAGCGCGACCCACACGAACCCTCGCGCGGTGCGCCGGATGACATCGCGTTCGGGCTCGTCGGCGAAGATCCGCGAGAAGGCGACGTCCAGGGTCACGTAGAACTGGCTCACGGTCCAGATGAGTCCGACGACGCCGATCAGCGACGTGATCGCCGCCCCGCTGACGAGGCCGGCCAGGGTCGCCTCGATCAGGTCGCGAAGTGGCGGGAAGAGGGACGAGAGCGCCTCGGCCAGTTCCGCCTGGACTTCCGGGTTCCCGACCAGCCAACCGGCCAGGCCCAGGGTCACGAGCGCGATCGGGATGGTCGCGAACAGGGCCGCAAAGGCCAGCCCGTTCGAGAGCAGGCCACCGGCCGCGCGACCGTACGTGTCGAGCACGGCGCGGACGAACGCCACGCGCGGCCGCTCGAGGAATCGCTCGAGGATCGCGCCGGGATCCATCGGTCGCGGGATCAGCTCCCGAGGTCGTCGAACAACGCGGACTGGATCGCGTCGGCACGAACCCGCCGCGGTGCCGCGATGAGCGCCCGGACCTCACCGCGCCGGACGAACCGGCGGCCCCCCAGCTTGATGCTCTGCAGCCGCCCGGCCCTGGCCCAGCCGCCGATCGTGCCGGTCGTGAAATGGACATTGGCGGCGGCCAGGATCTCGGCCGCCTCGGCGAGGGTGATCCAGTCGGCCGGCGCGGCCATGTCAGGCGTTGCCCTTGTCTGTCGCGGCCTTGTCGGTCGCGGCCTTGTCGGCGCCGGACGCGGACGTCTCGCCCTTCCCGGTCGTGGCGGTCGCGGTCGACGTCGCCTGCGACCCTGATTCATCGGACCCCGAGGCCACCTCGCTCGTCTCCTTCCTCGCCGACGTCGAAGCGGCGTGGCGCTCCTTCTTCGCCCAGCCCGAACCCTTGAAGTGGACGGCGGGCGCCGAGATCGCCTTACGGACGGGGCCGCCACCGCAGAACGGACACGATGTCGGGCCGGGGGCGTGCACCCCATGGATCGACTCGAACCGGCGTCGGCAATTGGCGCATTCGTAGTCGTAGTTGGGCATCGGGCGATCGTCCGGGCGGCCTCAGCCGCGGAGCAGGCGCATGCCGCATTTCGGGCAGTAGAACGCGCGCTCGTGGGCCGACGCGAAGCCGCAGTGCGCACAGACGAGGCCACCGCGCCCGGCGGCCGGCACCGGCCGCTCGATCTGGGTCATCCCCTGGGCGTATTGGCTGGCCAGGATGTTGGTCAGGATGCCCGACAGGAGCTTGGCGCCGATCCGGTCGGTATCGCCGCGAGCGCCCCGGCCGCCCCAGCCGACGACGGCGCGACAGATCATGTCCCCGGTCGCCTCGTCCCAGTGCGACGCGACGCCGCCGACGATCGAGTTGTACTCCGGGTAGCCGGCCGTATCGATCTCGCCGTCGAGCAGGGCGCAGGCGAAGGTATCGAACGCCAGGTCGACCGCGTCGATCGACTCGAGCACGACCAGTGCGTGCCGGGTGATCGGCGAGTGCACGTGGTGGGCGTTCAGCCATTGCATCGCTTCCGACGGCCGGGTGATCGTGGGCGTCGCCTGGCTGAATTCGATCGGCAGCGGCGAGACGACTTCGATCTCGGACTGGGCGAGCCCGGCCAGCATCGACGGCAGCTCGGCAAGCGCCTTCGGCCCGGACTTCATCCGGACGCCGTCGCTGCTCTTGCCCGCGTAGTACAGCTTCAGCTGGTGGTCCTGGGCGACGACCTCCTCGGGCATCGTCAGGCCGGATTGGCTGACCGGCGCCGAGGCGGCGGGCGTCATGGGCGTCTCGGCGGTCGCGCCTTTTCGCTTCAGGAACTCGAGGGGCACTAGCGTCTCCCGATGCACGACTGGGCTTCCGGCCATGGTAGCAGGGCGCCTCGCCCGGTTCGCGAGGGTCGGCCAGGCGTCGCGGCGATTCAGGCGGAGCGGAAGATCGCCGCTTCGTAGGGCCGGAGGGCCAGCGCCGCGCCGTCGGTGAAGGCCGGTGCGCCAGGGTCGATGGTGTCGAACACCGGCTCCCATCGGGCGCCGGCGCGTGCCGCGACGGCGGCGGTGACGGGGGCGCCCGAGAAGTTGACGACGACCAGGGCGGTGGCGGCGTCGCCATCGCGAACGTAGGCGTAGACATCGGCCGCCCCGGCCGTGACCTGCCGATACGATCCCGTCTGGAGCTCCGGGTGGTCGCGGCGCAGCCAGATGAGGCGGCGATACGTGGCGAGGACCGATCCGGGATCGGCGTCCTGCAACGCCACGGTGCGCCGATCGACGTCGTCCGCCATCCGGATCCATGGCCGTCCGATCGAGAAGCCACCGTTCGGTCCGCCCCCACCCCACGGCATCGGCGCCCGGGCGGCGTCGCGGTTCCACCACGGGACGAGCGCACGGACGAGGCGGCCCCCGCGCTTCGCCGGTGGATCGACGATCTCGGCCCAGGGCACCTTGACGTCGCGGGCCCCGATCTCCTCGCCGTAGTAGAGGAACGGCGTGCCGCGCAGCGTCAGGCACAGGACCGCCGCGGCCCGGGCGATCGCATCACCATCGGCGACCGGATCCTTCGTGCCGACGCCGAGCCGGCTGACGTGGCGCGACTGGTCGTGGTTGGACAGCACCACGGTCGGCCATCGCCCGTCCGAGAAGATCTCCTCGTGGATGGCGCTCGCCGACGCGAAGGCCTTGGCCTTCCACGGCTGCCAGATCAAGAGGAAGTCGAAGACGAGGTGGCGTGGCGCTACGAGCTTGGCGGCTGAGCGGTAGTCGGCCGAGAACATCTCACCGACCGTCATGCGCCCAGGGAAGCTGTCGACCTGCGCCCGGAACTCGGCGAGGAAGTCCAACAGCTCGGGGCGATCCTTGTCGTAGACGTGGGCCTGGCGTGCATACGGACGCCGACCGATGTAGGTGCGTGGGTTCGAGGGGAGATCCTCGTGCTTGAAGAACGCGTTGAAGACGTCGAGGCGGAACCCGTCGACCCCGCGCTCCAACCAGCTGCGGGTCATGCGCAGCATCTCGGCCCGCACGGCCGGGTTGCGCCAGTTGAGGTCCGGCTGCTCGGGGAGGAACGTGTGCATGTAGTACTGGCCACGCACGTCGTCCCATTCCCAGGCCGATCCGCCGAAGAACGAGACCCAGTTGTTGGGCTTGGCCCGCCGGCCGGCTCGGCCAGGCGGCGGGTCGCGCCACAGGTACCAGTCGCCGGCCGGTCCGCCCGGATCGTGCCGCGAGCTCTGGAACCACGGATGGGCCGAGCTCGTGTGATTCATCACGAGATCGAGGACGATCCGGATGCCGCGCCGGTGGGCCTCGTCGACCAGTCGGTCGAAGTCGTCGAGCGTGCCGAACGTCGGATCGATGGTGTCGTAGTCGGCGACGTCGTAGCCGACGTCGAAGCCCGGTGACGGATGGATCGGGGACAGCCAGACCGCGTCGACGCCAAGCGATGCCGGCGTCCCGTCGTTGAGGTAGTCGAGCTTCGAGATCAGCCCGGGCAGATCGCCCACGCCGTCGTCGTTCGAGTCGGCGAAGCTGCGGGGGTAGACCTGGTAGACGACGCCGCGCTGCCACCAGTCGTCCCCGAAGGCGGCGCCCTCGACGGGCGCCGGAGCCAGCGATGGGGCACGGTGGTCGGTCATCGTCGAGGGTCCTCACGCGGGGTTCGGTGCGCGTCGGCGAGGCGAAGCGTACGGCACCGGCCCGGGCCGGTTCCGTCCGGTCGCGTCGATATACTCGGCGCCCATGACCGATCATCCGTCGAGCGGTCGGACGTCGCACACCGTCCGACTCGGCGTCCTCGGGCTCGGCGCCGTCGCCCAGGCCGTCCACCTGCCCCTGCTCTCGCGGCACGCCGATCGACTGACGATCGCCGCCATCGCCGACCTGTCGCCGTCCCTGGTCGAAGTGCTCGGCGACCGCTACGGGGTCCCGGGCGGACGTCGGCATGGCTCGCTCGACGACATGCTGGAGGCCGGTGACCTCGATGCGTTGCTGGTCCTCACGTCCGGGTCGCATGGCGCGGCCATCCTCGCCGGCTTCGACCACGGCCTGACGGTCCTCACCGAGAAGCCGCTCGCGTACACGCTCGCCGAGGCCGACGCGATCGGGGCACGCCTCGGGGCGGATCCCCGACTCCGGCTGCAGGTCGGCTACATGAAGCTCCACGATCCGGCCGTGACCCGCGCCCTCCGGATCGCGAGCGACCGCGAATTCGGCACGCCGCGCTCGATCGAGGTGACCGTCCTCCATCCCACGTCGGAGCGACAGCTGACCCATGCCGGGCTTGAGCCACCGCCACGCGACGTCGACCCCGCCGTCGTGGCCGACCTGCAGCACTCGACCGAGGAGCTGTGCCGGGCGGCCCTTGGCGATGTCGCCGGCGCGGCGCTCGGCCCGTTGTACGCCGACATCGTCCTGGGCAGCATCGTCCACGATCTGGCGCTCAGCCGGGCCTTCAGCGGCGACCCGGTCGCGATCGACGCGGTCGACGTCTGGCCGGATGGCGCACGGCAGCCCTCGGTGGGCATCACGGCCACCCTCCCGGATGACGGACGCCTGTCGATCCGTTGGCACTACCTGCCCGACTACCCCGCGTATCGCGAGGAGGTGCGGGTCGTCTACGAGACGGCGACCATCGAGCTCGCCTTCCCGGCGCCGTACCTGCTCCACCAGGCGACCGCGTTGCGGGTGGTCGAGCTCGACGACCTCGGTCGCGGAGACGAGGGTCGCCGCGACACCGTCTGGTCCTCGACGATCGAGGCCTTCGAGGAGGAGCTCCTCGCGTTCCACGCCCTCGTGACCGAGGGCTCCCCGCCGGCGGCCGGACTCGCCGAAGGGCGCGGCGACATCGTCACGTGCCAGCGGATCGTGGCCCTGCGGGCCGCGCAGCTCGGAATCGCCGTCGGGGGCGAGGCGGGCCGGCTCACCGGTCCACCGCCGGTCGCGGGCTCGGTCAGGTAGCCGCACCGTCCTCGATCGAGGACTCCGGTGCCGGCCTCAGCGTCCCAGGCGATCGCGCAGCCGCGCGACCTGCTCGGCCAGCTCGGTCTCGCGGACCCGGGCGGCCTCGACGACGGACGCGGGCGCCTTGGCGATGAACGCGTCGTTCGCCAGCCGATCGCGAGCCGCCGCCAGCCAGCCCTCGGCGTCCTCGAGCTCGCGCTCGAGGCGCGAGCGTTCGAGCGCCGCCGCGTCTTCGTCCGGTGCCGCCGGGCGGATGACGGCTTCGACGTCGCTGCCCGGGACGACGACCGCGAGATCGCCCGGGGCGACCGCGGCCTGGAGCGCCTCCGGCGTCAGGACGCGGTGGAGCGGCCGCGCGCGGGCGAGGCGCTCGAGCGCGGGTCGCAGGGCCTCGAAGGCCGCGCCGAGCGCCGACGGGACGTAGACCCAGGTCTCGAGCAGGTCGCCCGCTGGCAGCCTGGCCGTGGCGCGCGCGTTCCGCAGCGCCGAGACGACGGCGATGAGCGAATCCAGTTCGCGCTCAGCATCGAAGTCCCGCTCTCCCACCCCGGGCCAGCGGGCCACGATCAGCAGGTCGGGGTCCGTCGCCCGATGCGGCAGGGCGGCCCAGATCGCCTCGGTGATGAACGGCATCACCGGGTGGAGCAGGCGGAGGTACGTGTCGAGCACCTCGACGAGGGTCCACCAGGTCGCTTCGCGCTCCTCCGACGGGAGTGACTCGTCGGCGAGTCGGACCTTGGCCAGCTCCACGCCCCAGTCGCAGAACTCGTTCCAGGTCGCTTCGTAGACGAGGCGCGTGACCTCGCCGAAGGCGAATGCCGCCATCGCCTCGTCGACGGCTGCCGTGGTCGCGGCCGCGCGTGACAGGAGCCAACGCTCCGTCGGACCGATGTGGCCGGCAACGGGCAGGCGGCGCTCCCCGCCCTCGTCGATGCCGGCCGGCCGCTGGCCGACCACGAACCGGGCCGCGTTCCAGAGCTTGTTGGCGAAGTTCCGGGCGTTCTCGAGCTTGGCCTCGCCGAAGCGCTGATCGAGGCCGGGCGTGGTGTTGTGGATCAGGGCGAAGCGAAGAGCATCCGCGCCGGACTCGTCGATGATGCCGAGCGGGTCGACGACGTTGCCCGTCGTCTTCGACATCTTCTTCCCGTACGGATCGCGGATGAGCCCGGACAGGTAGATCGTGTGGAACGGCTCCCGGTCCGTCAGGTGCAGGCCGAGCATCATCATCCGGGCGACCCAGAAGAAGATGATGTCGTAGCCGGTCTCCATCACGGACGTCGGGTAGAAGCGGCGCAGGTCGGGCGTGTCGTCTGGCCAGCCCAGCGTCGAGAACGGCCACAGGCCGGAGCTGAACCAGGTATCGAAGATGTCCGGGTCCTGCTGCAGGTCGGCCGCCGGTCTGGCGCAGACCTCGCAGGCGTCGGGTCCGGCCGCCTCCGACGACACGGTCACGTGACCGTCCGGGCAGTACCAGGCCGGGATGCGATGGCCCCACCACAGCTGGCGACTGACGTTCCAGTCGCGGATGTCGGTGAGCCAGTGCTCCCAGGTCTTCTCGAAGTGTTCGGGCAGGATGCGCGTGCGGCCCGAGCGGGTGGCGTCCAACGCCCGCGCGGCCAAGGGCGCTGTCCGCACGAACCACTGGGTCTTGAGGCGTGGCTCGATGACGTCGTCGCTCCGCTGGCAGTGCCCGATGACCATCTCGTGCGGGGTCGAGCCGACCAGGTCACCCAGGGCGTCGAGGGCCTCGACGATCCGGCTCCGCGCCTCGTAGCGGTCGAGGCCGTCGAATGGCGTGCCCGTGCCCGCGATGGTCGCGTCGTCGGCGAGCACGGTGATCGCGGCCAGGCCGTGACGGAGCCCGACCGCGTGGTCGTCGTGGTCGTGGGCCGGCGTGATCTTGAGCGCCCCGGTCCCGAAGGCCGGATCGACCGCGTCGTCGGCGATGATCGGCACATCGCGCTCGACGAACGGGATCCGCACGCGACGGCCGACGAGCGCGGCGAAGCGCGGGTCGTCGGGATGGACCGCGACCGCGGTATCGCCGAGGATCGTCTCCGGCCGGGTCGTCGCGACGGTGATCGTCGTCGCCAGATCGGGCGCGCCGGACGACTCGTCGAGGAGGTGGTAGCGCACCGACCAGAGCGTCCCGGTCTCGGGCCGCGAGATCACCTCGAGGTCGCTGACGCTCGTCCGACAGCCGGGGCACCAGTTCACCAGGGCCTCGGTCCGATAGGCCAGGCCGTCGCGATACAGCCGGTCGAAGGCGAAGCGAACCGCCTTGGCCGAGCCCTCGTCCATCGTGTAGCGCAGGCGGCCCCAGTCGAACGAGCCCCCGACGCGGCGCTGCTGCCCGAGCATCACCGGCTTGGTCGAGTCGCTGAAAGCGCGCATCCGTTCGAGATACCGCTCGCGGCCGAGCGACTGGCGGCCCTCGCCCTCCTTGGCGAGGATCGCGTCGAGCACGAACTGCGCGGCGATGCTCGCGTGGTCGAGGCCGGGCAGGAACAGCGCCGCGTGGCCGCGCATCCGGGCGTGCCGGATCATCAGGTCCTCGACCGCGGTCCGTTGGGCGTGGCCGAGGTGCAGCGAACCCGTGACATTCGGCGGCGGCTGGATGATCGTGAACGGCGGCAGGTCCGGGTCGGTGGTCGAGCCCGCCCCATCGGGCGCGAAGACGTCCGCGGCGAGCCAGCGCTCGTAGATCGCGCCCTCGACCTCCCGCGGCGTGTACGTCTTCGCCAGTCCGCTCATCGTCGCCCTCGACATGAATGGACCCGCTCGTCCAGCGGACGAACGGGTCGTGGTACCACCTGCTGGTTCGATGTCCGGGCCGGTCGCACATCGCGATCGGCGGGGTCCGGGCACCCTCTCGGCGCGCTATCGGGCGCCGGCCGTCACGGCTCGCGAGCGACCTTCACGCCGTCGGTCCCGCGCGGCTCGCACCGTCCCGCACTCGCTCCGGGGTCCGGTCCCGGCGCTACTCCTCTCGGTCCCTGCCGTGAGGCCGGGAGTGTAGCACGGGGGTTTCGAGGTCTTAGGGTCGGCTCGCTGCCGTCCATCGGTCGGATGACCGATGCCCGCGCGATATTCCGTCATCATGGTGACCACACGATCCTCCCCGACGATCGGGCGAGGCGTCACGGAGGTGAGCCACGTGGCCAAGTTCATGGATGTCCATTCGGGGTTCTTCGGCGTGTCCGCCCAGCAGCTTGCGGAAGCCCACCAGCGCGATCTCGATCTCGAGAAGGACGAGGGCGTCCACTACGAGCATGCCTGGATGGATCCGGAGGCCGGCAAGGTGTTCTGCCTCGCGACCGGGCCCTCGAAGGAGGCCGTGATGCGGGTCCACGAGCGTGCCGGTCACCCGACGCCCGAGGTCTACGAGGTGCCGATCGAGGTCTAGCTCCGGCGCGGGCGACGGGTCCGTCGTTTCAGGGGCACGTCACGGAGTCCGAGCCAGCCACGGCCTCGCCGTTCGCGGCGTGCACCACCCAGTCGACCTGCGGCAGGCCGGCTGCTTCGAGCTCTCGACGGACGAGTCCGCAGCCGACGGCGCGACCATCCGACGGGTCGACGCCGACCGCGAGGAACACGTCCATCGTCGGCGCCTGCCCGGTGAATGCGCTGTAGTTCGCCCGGTACACCTGCGGCTTGCCGTGCTCGTAGATCGCGAGCGCCGCACCGAACCCATGGCCGAACGATGACTGGGCGACCGCGATGACGGCGGCGGCGAGGAGGACCAGGACGATGGCGATGACGATCAGCCACCTCGTGACCTGCCGGCGACGGGACGCGGGGGGCCCGCTCGCGACGACCCAGCCAGACGGTCCGTCTGGCTCCACCACTTAGGCCGTTTCGCCTCGCTCGGCCAGCCACTCCTCGAAGTTCGTCTCGTCGACGCCGCCCTCGACGTCGTTCTTCGAGAGCAGCAGCGGGAGCCGTCCGTCGCGGATGGTCTCCTCGGTGATGATGCATTTGCGGATCTCGGTCCGCTCGGGGATGTCGTACATCACCTCGAGGAGCAATTCCTCGACGATCGAGCGCAGGGCGCGGGCCCCGGTCTTGCGGTCGAGGGCCACCTCCGCGGCTGCGCGGAGCGCGCCCGGCGTGAAGACCAGCTCCACCTTGTCAAGGGACAGGAACTTCTCGAACTGGCGGGTCACCGCGTTCTTGGGCTCGGTCAGGACGCGAACCAGGTCGTCGGCGGTCAGCGCCGACAGCGTCACCATCACCGGCAGTCGGCCGATGAACTCCGGGATGAGCCCGAACTTCAGCAGGTCCTCGGGCATGAGCTTGTCGAGGATCCGGCCGCGGTCGACCGCGTTCATCGCCGTTTCGGAGCCGAAGCCGATCGAGCGCCGCCCGACCCGCTCCTCGACGATCTTCTCGAGCCCGTCGAATGCGCCGCCGCAGATGAATAGCACGTTCGTCGTGTCGATCTGGATGAAGTCCTGATGGGGATGCTTGCGGCCGCCCTGGGGCGGGACGTTCGCGACGGTCCCCTCGAGGATCTTGAGCAGAGCCTGCTGGACGCCCTCGCCTGACACGTCGCGGGTGATCGAGGGGTTGTCCGCCTTGCGCGCGATCTTGTCGATCTCGTCGATGTAGATGATCCCGCGCTGGGCCCGGGCGACATCGAAGTCGGCGGCCTGGATGAGGCGCAGGAGGATGTTCTCGACATCCTCGCCGACGTAGCCCGCCTCGGTCAGGGAGGTGGCATCGGCGATGCAGAACGGCACGTCGAGCACGCGAGCGAGCGTCTGGGCGAGCAGGGTCTTGCCCGAACCGGTCGGTCCGACCAGCAGCACGTTCGACTTCTGGAGCTCGACCTCATCGACCTGGTGGCCGGCGTTGACCCGCTTGTAGTGGTTGTACACGGCCACGGATAGGACCTTCTTGGCCTTCTCCTGGCTGATGACGTACTGGTCGAGCGCGTCCTTGATCTGGTGCGGGTTCGGGAGCTTGGCCGCCGTCGACTTGGGGCGCGGGGTCTCGAGGAGCTCCTCCTCGATGATCTCCTGGCACAGGTTGATGCACTCGTCGCAGATGTAGACGCCCTGCCCTGCGATGAGCTTGCGGACCTGCTCCTGGCTCTTCCCGCAGAAGGAGCACCGGTACGGGACCTTGGGTCCCTTGGTGCTGCTGCTCGTGGTCACGTGCCCGTCTGGCCCCTATCCGTCTTTCGGTTTCTTCGCCGGTTCCGGCGCCGCGTCGGCCGCCTCGGCGGCCGCCGCACCTTCGCCACCGGTCATACCGGCATCATGGGCCTGCGCGATGAGAGAGGCGCTCTCGACCGAGTAGACCGCGTCGATGATGCCATAGTCCTTGGCCTCTCCGGGAGCCATGAAGTAGTCCCGGTCGGTGTCCTTCATGACCTTGTCGAGCGGTTGGCCCGTGTGGCGGGCCAGAATCTCGTGGTTCGCGTGCACCAGATGCTCCCATTCCTTCATCTGGATGACCGCGTCGGGGGCGTTCCCGCGGAAGCCCCCCGACCCCTGGTGGATCATGATCCGGCTGTTCGGCAGGGCGTAGCGCTTGCCCTTCGCCCCGGCCGCGAGGAGGACCGCCGCCATCGAGGCGGCCAGGCCGATGCAGATGGTGCTGACGGGGGCCCGCAGGTACTGCATGGTGTCGTAGATCGCCAGCCCGGAGGTCACCTGTCCGCCGGGCGAGTTGATGTAGAGGCTGATGTCCTTCTCGGGGTCCTCGGACTCGAGGAAGAGCAGCTGGGCGATCACGAGGTTGGCCAGGTGGTCCTCGATCGCGTCGCCGAGGAAGATGATCCGCTCGCGCAGCAGGCGCGAGTAGATGTCGTAGGCGCGTTCGCCTCGGCTCGAGGATTCGATGACCATCGGGACGAGCATCGTGGGTCTCTCCATGTGCGGCGCGGACTCAGGGCTGGATGGGTGGCGTGCGCTCAACCGGCGGGCGTCGGCTCGTCGGCCAGGATGGAACCGGGATCGGTCGCGCCGATCGCGGCATTGGCTTCGGCCCCCTCGCCTTCGATCGCCGAACCAGGGATGTCCTCGAGATGTGGCAGCGGGGGATGCTCGGGATGGTCGGCGAGCCAGCCGTCGATGATGGTCTCGACGACACGGCTCCGGCGCAGGGTGCTGCGGATGAAGCTTCGACCCCGTTCGGACTCGAAGTAGCCAAGCAGTTTCGGGTCACCCGCGTACCGTTCGCGACCACGCGCGACCTCCGCGTCCACGGCCGCGTCATCGATGGTGACGCCTTCGGCCTCGGCCACCTTCGAGAGGACGAGGAGCATCTTCACGCGCTTCTCGGCCGACGGCCGGAACTGCTCGTGGAGGTCGGCCTCGGTCTTCTCCATCACCTTGAGGTAGGCCTCCTCGGTGATGCCCTGTCGAGCGATCTGGCCGCGGAACTCGTCGTGCATCACCTCGACCTCCTGGTCGATGAGCACCTCGGGCAGCTCCACGGTGGCGTTCGCGACCGCGTACTCGATGATCTTGTCGGCGAACTCGTGGCGGGCCCGATCGGTCGCGTTCCCCTCGAGCCGGTGCTGCATGTCGGTGCGCAGGGCCTCGAGGTCCTCGAAGTCGCCGAGCTGGCGGAAGAAGTCGGCGTCGAGGTCGGGCAGGACCTTCTCGCGCAGCTCCTTCACGTCGACGGCGAAGTGCACCGTCTGGCCGGCCAGCTCCGTCTCCGCGTAGTCGTCCGGGAACGCGATGTCGAATTCGGTCGACTCGCCCGGCTTCAGCCCGACGAGGTTGGCCTCGAAGCCCGGGATCAGGCGCTCCTGGCCGAGGATGAGTGGCATCCGCTCTGAAGAGCCCCCCTCGAACGGCGTGCCGTCGCGCGTGCCCACGAACCCGATGACCGCGTAATCGCCATCCTTGGCGCCGCGGTCCTCCACGGCAGCCAGCGTCGCGTTCTGGTCGCGCAGCTCCTCGACGACCTGGTCGACCTTGGCGGCGTCGATCGTCTCGATCTCGGGCCCGAAGTTGAAGTCGCGGTAGTCGCCCAGGGTCACGTCGGGACGGACCTGGACCGTAGCCTTGAAGACGAGCGGCTTGCCCTCCTCGGCCTGGACCACCTCCACGTCGGCATTGGTCAGCGGGAGGAGGTCCTCCTTGACGAGGGCCTCGCGATAGGCCGATTCGACGAGGTGCTCGACGGCGTCGTCGAGGACGGCGCCCGGGCCGAGGACCCGCTCCAGGACCGGGCGTGGCGCCTTGCCGGGCCGGAACCCGGGCACGCGCGTCCGCCGGGAGAGGTGCTGGACGGCGTCCTTGATGGCCTGGTCGAGCCGTTCGGGCGGCAGCTCGATCTCGAGTTCGACGGTCGACTTGGGGGCGGGGGTGGTGGTGACGTGCATCGCCGGGGAAGTATAGGGCGGGTCCCCGCTCGTGGCCGGACCGGGGTGGTAGGCGAGGTCGGGGTCGAACCGACACGCCGCTTACGCGGCACCGGCTCCTAAGGCCGGCGCGTCTGCCATTCCGCCACTCGCCCGTCCGCGAGTGTAGCCGGTCAGGCCCCGGCGTCCGCCGCGTCGTCGGTGCCGGCGGCGCGCTTCCCGCCCTCGAGTGCGCTCTCGACCTCACGTTCGGTCCGCTCGCGGATCTCCGCGAGCCGTTCCGCGAAGGTCTCGTTCGACGGCTTGAAGAGCCAGTCGGAGGCGGCCCTCCCTCCGCGAGCCAGGAGCGGCGTCGTGACCGTCAGCAGCAACGATCGCCGGAGGCTCGCCTTGTCTCGCCTCGACTGCTTGGCGTACGCGGCGAAGTCGCGCTCGAGCGCGCCGCGCACCTTGGCCCCATCGCTTCCCAGGGAGCGCAGGGTCTTTTCGATCTCTTCGGGCAGCATCGACGGCGGGAACGCCGTGGGTGGGCCCGAGACGGCGCGCCTCGCCGCGCCGAAGACCCGCTGCGGCCCCTTGACCGCGAGGAATCCGATCCCGCCGACGACCGCCGCCGCCCTTGTGGGGTTCTTCTTGATCTTGGCCGGGATGTCGACGGCCGCCCGGAGCGAAGCCTCCATGACCTCCAGCTCGGCGGCCATGTCGGCTCGCGCCGCGATCACCCGATCCCGGGCGGCATCCGTTTCTGTAGCCACTCGAGCGTCTCCTTGCTGGTCTCGATGGTCTGGGTCGGGGTGAAGCGAGCCTTGAGGGCCTCGACATCGATGCCGGTGCGACTGACGTCTATCGCCATCAAGGCGATCCACGTGATGTAGCCGACGGTGATGCCGACACCGGCGGCGGCCTGCGGAACGAACGTGATCGCGGTGAACGCGCCGAGCGCCACGCCAGCGAGGAGGCCGGCGAATGCGGTGCCGACGATCGAGGCCTTGGCCCGCCAGCCAGCCAGGAGGCCGACCAGGAGCCCGAGCACGCCGACGACGATCATGCCGACGACGAGCGGCCGGACGCCCGGCTCGATGCCGTTCAGCGTCTGGTCCCCGATCGCCGTGTAGGCCTGGTTTGGGAGATGGAGGCCGAGTACCACCCCGACGGCGATCCCGACGAGGACGGCCACCGCGAACGCGCCAACGATCCGTCCGGCCCCGATCCCGAGGGCCACGAGGATGCAGGTCAGCGCGATGGCCAGGAACGCCAGGATGCCGTGGAGGACGCCCCAGCCGATCGAGCCGAGGATCCACTCCCCGAGGAACAGCGACGTTCCGAGGATGAGCAGCGAGAGGGCCGCGATGACCAGGACGATCGCAACGCCGATAAGTGCGGCGACCTGCGCGATCCGGGCACCGATCTCCCCGGCCTCGGCCCGGGCCAGTTCGACATGGGCCATGACCAGCCGCATCGCGGCGTCCCGGAGGACCTCGATCTGGGCCCTGAACCCGGGCGGCGGACCGGGCGGTGGTGGAGGGGGACCGGCGGGCGGAGGCCCTGGGGGCGGCGACCCTGGAGGAGGACCCGGAGATGGGCCGGGCGCCCCGGGGCCCGGTTGGCCGGGCGGCGGATCGGTGGGCCCGGTCGGCGGTGTCGGGGTCTGCGGGTCGTCCAGGGCGATGCTCCGGTGTGGCGCGGATCGTTCGAGGGTCGGTTCGATGATAGCAGCGTGTCGGTACGGAAAGACCGCCCGTGCACACGGACCCGGGGCAGGTTCGCTACGCTCCGCCGATGGCGCACGACCCCGCCCGGCGGCCCCTCCTGACTGCCGAGCTCCTGAGCATCGGCAGCGAACTGGCGGTCGGCGAGACCAGGGACACCAATGCGGGCGAGCTGGCCCGAGCGCTGACGATCCGGGGCGTCTCGGTCGGGCGGCTGACCGCGCTCCCGGACCGGCTGGAGGTGGTCACCGAGGCCGTCCGCGCCGGCCTGGAGCGAGCGGACCTGGTCATCTCGACGGGCGGACTCGGCCCGACACCAGACGACCTGACGCGCGAGGCGATCGCGGCCGCGGTGGGCGAGACGCCCGAGGTGGATCCAGCGCTCGAGGCGTGGCTGCGCGAGCTCTGGCGGCGACGCGAGATGCCGTTCCCGGAGATGAACCTCAAGCAGGCCTGGCGGATCCCCTCGGGCGAGGTGCTGCCCAACCCCAACGGCACCGCGCCGGGCTGGTTCGTCCGGCGGAGCGGCGGGCGGGTCGTCATCGCCCTGCCCGGCCCGCCGCGCGAGATGCGGCCGATGTGGCGCGACGAGGCCCTCCCCAGACTCGAGGCTGCGGGCCTGGGGGCCGACGTCGCGGTCCGCACCTACCGGCTGGCGGGCATCGGTGAATCACAGGTCGCCGACCGACTCGGGGAGACGCTCCTGCGGTCAGTCAACCCGGTGGTCGCGACCTATGCCCGGGTCGAGGCGGTCGATGTCCGGATCTCGGCGATCGGGGACGGCGCGACGTCCGCCGAGGCACTCGTGGAGGCGGCGGCGCAGACCGTGCTTGGCCTCGTCGGCGAGCACGTCTGGTCGACCGGTGAGACGACCTGGTCGGCGGCGATCGGTGACCGGCTGGCCGAGCTCGGTTGGACGCTCGCCATCGTCGAGATCGGGGCCGCTGGCCAGCTCGCGACCCTGCTCGGTGACACCTCCTGGCTCCGCTTCAGCGAGTCGCTTGCCGTCGATTCGCCCGCGGCGCTCGCCCATGGCGACGACGCCGACGGCGACGAGGGGGACGACGTTCCAGACCGATCGTCCGGGCCGGACGTGCTCGAGCGGTACGCGGCCCGGGCGCGCGAACTCGGCGGCGCCGATGTCGGCCTTGCCCTTCGCGTCCGGCCACGTCACGGCGACACGGCGGCATCGGTCGTCGTCGTCACCCCGACCGGAGTCCATCGCCAGCGGCGGCTGGTGTTCCTCGACGGCGCGAACGGTCGGAGTCGCGCCGCCCTGGCCGCGGCCGCGATCCTGCTCGAGGCGCTCAGGACCGGCTAGCGGTGCGAAGCCCTGGTGAGCCCGGCCAGATCCACGATGACGATAGCGTCACGTTCGAGCCGCAGGAAGCCGTCCGACGCGAACTGCCCCAGGAGCTTGTTCACGCTCTGGCGCGTGCTGCCGACCATCGCGGCCAGGTCGCCCTGCTTCAGCGACGTCCGCAAGCGGATCGCGCCATCGGGGAGCGTCGTGCCGCCGTCGCTCGCCAGGCGGACCAGGCACGCGGCCAGTCGGCCCGTGATGTCGAGGAAGTGCAGCTCCTCGACGTGCGTCGTCAAGCGACGTAGCTCGAGCGCGAGGGACGCGAGGAGGGCGTCGCGAACGGCCGGCTCCTTGGCGATCAGCTCGCGGAACCGGTCCCGCGGCAGGACGAGCGTCTCCGCGGCGCTCAACGCGGTGGCCGTCGCGGACCGCGGCGCGCCATCGAGAAGCGCCAGCTCCCCGAACACGTTCCCCGGCTGCAGGCGGACCAGGATGGCCTCCTCGCCCGCCTCGGATGGCAGCCCGATCTTCACCTCGCCCGACACGATGATGAACAGGGCATCGCCCGGGTCGCCGGCGTGGAAGATCACCTCGCCCCGGCGGAAGCGCCTCGAGCGCACTCCGGCTGCGACCCGTTCGAGGGCGCCGGCGTCGAGTCCCGCGAAGTACGGGACGGCCGCGAGCGACTCGACGATGGGGCGGCTGGCGAGCATGGCGATGCCATCGTAGCCGTCGGCGGCCCGACCCGACGACGAGGCCGTCAGGAGGATGTCCGACCGCCGACAGGTCGCCGGTCGCGGCGATGTCGCTCGGCCGTGGTGGGCGCCGCTACGATGGGTCGCTATGAGCGCGCGCCCCGTGGATCGGCTCAAGTTGACCGTGCTCGGCTGCGCCACCGCGGCGCCGTCCGCCACGTCGCCGGCCTCCGGGTTCCTCGTTGAGTGGGGCGAGACGAGGCTCCTGCTGGACGTCGGCCAGGGAGTGGTCCGCCGCCTGCAGCGGGCGATGAAGCCGACCGCGCTGTCCGCGGTCTTCGTGGGCCATATGCACGCCGATCACTATCTCGACCTGGTCGGGCTGCGCTACCTGTTCCCGTGGGGCGGCCCGGCGCCACGTCCGCTTCCCGTCTACCTGCCACCGGAGGGACGGGTCCGCCTCGATGCACTCGCGACCGCGATCTCGGAGCGCGCCGGGTTCTTCGACGCTTCGTTCGCCGTCTCCGAATTCGACCCGGATCGCCCGGTCGCGATAGGGCCGCTCGTGATCCGGTTCGTCCGAGCCCGGCATTACGTGCCGGCCTGGGGAGTGATCGTGGAGGCGCCCGACGGCACCCGCCTCGGCTACACCGGCGACACGGGTCCGAGCGACACGCTCCTCGATGCGGTCCGCGACGTGGACGTCCTCCTCATCGAGGCCGCCCTTCGACATTCCACCCACGACGACACCGAACGCGGCCACCTGACCCCCGAGGAGGCCATCGAGACGGCACGCCAGGCGCGGGTCGGTGCCGCCCTGCTCGTGCACTTCGCGCCATCGCGCCAGGCCGAGCTCGAGTCGCTGTGCGGCGCGGCAGGCCCGTGGATCCGGCCCGCCGCGGCCGGCCTGACCATGGACGCCAACGGGGGGCCGGGAGCGTCTACGTCCGGTGTGGGTTACGCGCCGCCAGCGGCCAATAGCGCGGCCGCGGCCCGCGATCGGTAGGCGGCGGCCGCCGAGGCGTCGCTCGACAGGTCAGCGGCGGTCCTCCAGAAGGACGCCGCCTCGGTCGCGGCCCCCAGCCCGAGTGCCGAGCTCGCGGCCGCCTCCAGGAGTGGGATCGCCCGTTCCGCGTCGCCGGACGCCGCGCGGTGCACGGCCAGCAGGCTGACGGTGCGCGGGTCCTGCCGCGCCTCCAGCTGGTCGGCCAGGCGTGCGTGCAGTTGCCGCCGGCGCACAGCCAGCACGCCCGCGTAGGCCGTGTCGTGGATCAGCGGGTGGCTGAATCGCCAGCCCGAGTCCTCGTCGGGCGCCACGAGGCCGGCGTCGGCGACCCGCTCGAGTGTGCCGGGCGGCAGCGGACCGCCGAGTAGGCCCTCGACACGAGCCTGGTCGAACCGCATGCCGACCACCGATGCGACGCCAAGAGCCTCACGGGCGTCGGGGGGCAGGGCATCGATGCGCGCCCCGAGCACGGCTCGCAACGTCAGCGGGACACGGGTCACGGCGCCTTCGGCGAAGGTGACCCGCCCGTCGTGCCAGGCGAGCGTGCCATCGTCGAGTGACGCGCGGACCGTCTCGGTGACGAACAGCGGATTGCCGCCCGTCCGCTCGTGGATCCGCCGGGCGCCGTCGGCATCGAGGGCGGCGCGGGCGACCTGCGTCGCGAGCTGGGCCGTCTCGGGCATCGACAGGCCGGCGAGCTCGATGGTCTCGACGCCGGGTCGATCCGCCCACGCCGGTCGTTCCACCGGGCGCATGCCGGCCAGCACGACGAGCGGCAACCGTGCGGCCCGCTCGACGAGGACCTCGACCATCGCGGAGCTCGAGGCATCGATCCAGTGCAGGTCGTCGACGATCACGACCCGCGGCCCGCTCGTCTCCATGAGCCGGTCGACGTAGCGCCCGGCGACCTCGACCAGGGTGGTCGTGAGGGCGGCGGAGTCCGTCGGGGTGTCGGGCGCCTCCGCCTCCCAGCCGGAGAAGTCGGCATCGCGGGCGATCGCCGCGATCGCCCCGCCGTACTGCCGGACCACCGCCTCATCGAGGTCCGGCGTGAACAGGAGCGCCCTCGCGTAGCTGCCCGAGTCGATCCCGTGCTCGTCCGCGACCGACTGCGCGAACATCCGCGCGAACCGGTATGGCTCGGCCTGGCCGTACGAGGTGTTCTCGGTCCACGTCCAGGCCATCCCGCGCTGCTTCGCCTCGCCCTCCAGGTCCGCGAACAGGCGCGACTTCCCGATGCCCGGATCGCCCACGACCAGCATCGCCCCGCCGACGCCCGTCGCCACGCATCGGTCGAGCAGGGCGCGAAGTCGGCGACGCTCTGGGACGCGGCCGACGACCGTGCCGACGACCCGTGTCCGCGGGGCAGAGTAGCCGCCCAGCCCGACTTCCCCCTCGAGGGCGTGCAGCCGGACCGGCTCCGACTGGCCGCGCAGCACGAACGACCCGCGATCGGCGACGACGAGGCGTCCACGGGCGGCGCCGACGGTCGCCGAGTCCAGGAGGATCTCGGCGGGCCTGGCGAGGGACTGGATCCGGGCCGCGGTCGTGATGGCCGACCCGGTCAGGGACAGGTCGTCGCGACTGGGATCGGCCCGCGAGGTGACCACCTCGCCCGTGGCGATCCCGATCCGAACCTCCATCGCCTCGGCGCCGTCGCCGAGGTCTCGCAGCGAGCTCCGGATCGCGAGGGCCGCGAGCGCCGCCCGGATGGCGTCGTCGTCGTGGGCCCGGGGCCAGCCGAAGACCGCGAAGACCGCGTCGCCGATGAACTTCTCGCGCGTGCCATCGAGGCGTTCGATGGCGTCGGCCATGACCGTCAGGGCGGCCCGCACCCGGCGTCGGACCACCTCGGGATCGTGTTCGGCCACCATGCGGACGTAGTCGACGAGGTCCGCGAAGAGGGCGGTGACGATGCGCCGGTCGCCGTCGTCATCACGCGCCGGCTTCGGCGACGACGCTCCCTCCGGACCCAGGCCGGCCGGGGCCATACGGAGCGACGCCCCGCATTGATCGCAGAACCGGGCACCGACCGCGCCGGTCGCCCCGCACGTCGCGCATCGCACCGTCGGGCCATACCTCCTCTGCGCGCTGGGGCGAGCAGTCTAGTCCGATGCCGGCCCGAAGCGGCCGGATCTCAGGTGACGGTGAGCACCGGTCGTTCAGCCGCCTGCGCGGCGCGTACGCTCATCCGTGCCGCGACGGCACCGGCGACCGCCGTCAAGGCCCGTGCCGCCGGACCGGGCTCGCGCTGGGCGACCGCGGGAACACCGACATCACCGCCCTGGCGCACGGTCACGTCGAGGGGCACGCCGCCGAGATAGTCGAGGCCGTACTCGGCCGCGAACCGCTCACCGCCGCCGCGACCGAAGATCTCGGTCAACTCGCCGCAATGCGGACAGACGAAGGCCGTCATGTTCTCGACGAGACCGAGGATCGGCACGCTCATGCGCTTGAACATCGCCAGCGCCTTCGCGACGTCGGACAGGGCGACCTCCTGCGGTGTGGTCACGAGCACGGCGCCCGAGATCGGCACGGCCTGGGCGAGCGTCAGCTGCGCATCGGAGGTCCCGGGCGGCAGGTCGATGACGAGGTAGTCCAGCTCGCCCCATTCGACGTCGCGCAGGAATTGCTGGATGGCGCCCCCGACCAGCGGTCCGCGCCACACGATCGGCTGACCCTCAGGGACGAAGAACTGGATCGAGATGGTCTTGACGCCGTGGCGCTCCAACGGGCCGATCTTGTTGTTGTCCGTGGCCTTCGGCTGGCCCTCGATGCCCATCATCATCGGGATGTTCGGGCCGGTGATATCGGCATCGAGCAAGCCGACAGACGCGCCGGCCTGGGCGAGCGCGACCGCCAGGTTCACGCTGACAGTGCTCTTGCCCACGCCGCCCTTGCCCGAGGCGACCGCGATGACGTTCTTGACGCCGGGGAGTAGCTGCTCGGCCTGGCGGGGCTGGGCCCGGCGAACCATGGCGCCCCACGTGATCTCGACGGTCTCGGCCCCGAGATTCGCGAGGACCGCGCGTGCGTTGCCTTCGATCTCATCCTTGAGCGGACATGCAGGCGTCGTCAGCTCGATGGTGAAGGCGATCGCGGTCCCGTCGATGGCCACGTCCTTGACCATGTCGAGGGTCACGATGTCGCGCCCCAGTTCGGGCTCCTGGACGGCGCGCAGCGCGTCGATGACGGCGCTCTCGGTTAGCGTGGGCATGAGGCGGTCGTTCCCTTCGCGACGCGGTCGCACGAGGCGTTCTGACGGTCGATGCGCCGATATCCTACCGCGCAAGAGCGCCGAGCCTCGGGGGACGAGGGTCCGCTCCCTGGCCGATCCCGCGGGTGCCGAGTCGACGGTCGGCAGGATTCGACGAAGTCCGCACGGTTCCGGGGCCCAAGACCACGAAATTCGCACGAGTCCACGCGTCGGACCGTGCGGACTCGGGCCCTGGTCCACCGCCTTGACACTCGGCGCGCCGCGACCATATCCTCGGCCGCATCCGGTCGGCGCCGGGAGGGCCCCGCACGACAGCGGCGAGGCGCGCGCCGGCCCCGGATACGCTGGTCGCCTTTTCGCCGGTTCGCTCTTCCAGGAGTGCCAACGAACGTGCCCGTCGACGTCAGGCTCGTGGACGTGGTCAAGCGTTACGGCGAGGCCGTGGCCGTCGACCACATCAACCTCGAAGTAGAGACCGGCGAGTTCTTCAGCCTGCTCGGACCGTCGGGCTGCGGGAAGACGACGACCCTGCGGATGATCGGCGGCTTCGAGCCGCCGACGTCGGGCCTGATCGAGCTGAAGGGCCAGGACGTGACCTGGCTGCCGCCGTACAAGCGGCACGTCAACACGGTCTTCCAGAACTACGCCCTGTTCCCCCACCTGACGATCTACGAGAACATCGCCTTCGGCCTGCGCCGTTCGAAGGTGAATGACGCGGAGGTCAAGACCCGCGTCACCGAGATGCTCAAGCTCGTCGAGCTGCCCGGCTTCGAGCAGCGCAAGCCGACGCAGATCTCCGGCGGCCAGGCGCAGCGGGTCGCGCTCGCTCGGGCCCTCATCAACCGGCCCGCGGTCCTGCTCCTCGACGAGCCCCTGGGCGCGCTCGACCTGAAGCTGCGCAAGCAGATGCAGGTGGAGCTGAAGCGGATCCAGCAAGAGGTCGGCATCACCTTCATCTTCGTGACCCACGACCAGGAAGAAGCGATGACGATGTCCGATCGCATCGCGGTCATGAACCACGGCCGCTACGAGCAGCTGGCCGATCCCGCGAGCCTGTATGAGCGGCCGCGGACCCGGTTCGTGGCGGGCTTCCTGGGCGTCAGCAACCTGCTGCCGACCAAGCCCGATGGCACGACCGACGGCGCCTACGTCGTCTGCCGCCTCGCCGACGGGACCGCGATCCGCGTGCCGCAGACCCTGACGGAGGGCCTCGAGAGCTACGAGGTCGGTGTCCGGCCGGAGAAGATCCGCCTTCGCGAGACGACCGAGAGCGTCCCGGAAGGCCAGAACCACATGCTGGGTACGATCCGCGACGTCTCCTACCTCGGCGTCTCGACGAGCTACATCGTGGAGGCGCGGGGCGGCGGCACGGTCACCGTCTACGAGCAGAACGTCGAGCGCGCGACGCGGGCCGAGCTCTGGACCCCGGGCGAAGAGGTCCAGATGACCTGGTCGCCGGACCACACGTTCGCTGTCGACGCGACGGGGACGCCGCCGCCATCCGGTCCCGCCGGAGTCCTGGTGGGCGCGGGCGAGGGCGACGAAGGCGCCGTCCCCGTGGCAGCGGCCGGCATCTCGCGACGCAACGTGCTGATCGCGGGCGTCGTCGGCGTGGCCGCCGTCGGCTTCGCGGCCTTCCTCGCGAACTCGTCGGGCGGCGGCATCGCGCCTTCCGCGTCGCCTGGTGCGTCCGCCGCGGGTACGACCCCGTCTCCATCGCCGAGTGGCGCCGCCCCGTCGGCCGAGCCGGCCAGCGAGCCGCCGCCGTCCGAGGGGCCGACGCCCGAGCCGCCGCAGACGGGCACGATCCGGTTCGCGAACTGGCCGTCCTACATCGATATCAACGAGGACACCAAGGAGTTTCCGACGCTCCTCAAGTTCGAGTCCGAGACGGGCATCAAGGTCGACTACATCGAAGCGGTCGACGGTAACGAGAGCTTCTTCACGACCCACCTGTCTGGTCCGTTGAATGCCGGCCTGCCGACCGAGTGGGACATCGTCGTCGTCACCGACTGGATGGTCGCGCGGCTGGCCCGCCTCGGCTGGCTGGAGACCTTCAATCTGGCGAACACGCCGAACTTCGTGAAGAACCTCGCGCCGGTCTACAGGGCCCGCTCGTTCGACCCCGACACGAATCTCGCCGCCCCGTGGCAGTCGGGCATGACCGGCCTCGGGTTCGACTTCAACGTCACCGGCGACCAGACCTCGATCGACATCCTGTTCAGCGACGACTTCGGCGGCCGGATGACCTACCTCGACGAGATGCGCGACACGGTGGGCCTGTCCGCGTTGCGGCTCGGCTCGGATCCGGCGTCGATCACCGAAGAACAGTTCCAGGCCGCGCTCGCCGAAGTCGACAAGGCCGTCAAGGCCGGCTACGTCCGCCAGGTCGTGGGCAACTCGTATTTCGAGGTCATGGCCCGCGGCGACTCGGTCATCGCGATGGCCTGGTCGGGCGACGTGCTGACCAGCCTGGTCCCCGACCAGACCCCCGACCAGGACTTCCGATGGGTCCTGCCGGTCGAGGGCGGGATGCTCTGGACCGACAACATGGTGGTCCCGAAGGGATCGCCGAACCGTCGCCTGGCGGAGAGCTGGATCGACTTCTACTACGACCCGGTCAACGCGGCCACGGTGGAGGCGTACGTCAACTACGTCTGCCCGGTCCTCGGCGCCAGGGAGGTCATGCTCGGTCTCGATGCCGAGCTCGCGAACAACCCGCTGATCTTCCCGCCCGAGGACTACGTGTCGCGCCTCCACCAGTTCCGCGACACCACGGCCGACGAAGAGACGACCTGGAGCAAGGAGTTCACGAAGGTGCTGGGGCTCTAGGCACCGATGCGCCGGTCGATCAACTTCCGGACGATCGCGCCGTATGCGTTGCTGCTGCCCGGCCTGCTCTGGCTGGCCGTCTTCTTCGTCTACCCGGCGATCCAGATGTTCCTGGTGTCGCTGTGGACCGGCAATATCCAGGACGGTTTCGTCCAGACGTGGAACTGGGGGATCTATCCTCAGGCGTTCACCGAGTACTGGCCATGGATCGCCCGATCCATCGTCTATGGCGGGCTCGCCACGATCCTCGCCTTCGCCCTCGGCTTCCCCCTCGCGTATGCCATCGCCTTCCGCGGCGGTCGCTACAAGAACCTCCTGCTCTTTCTCGTCATCGCGCCGTTCTTCACGAGCTTCCTGCTGCGGACGATCTCCTGGAAGATCATCCTCGCCGACGACGGACTCCTGCTGGGTCCGCTCAAGCTGATCGGCGTTCTGCCCGAGGAGTTCCGCCTGCTCGCGACGCCCGCCGCGGTCGTCTTCGGCATCACGTACAACTTCCTGCCGTTCATGACCTTGCCCCTGTACGTCGCCCTCGAGAAGATCGACAAGCGCCTCCTTGAGGCGGCGGAAGACCTGTATGCCGGGCCATGGCGGCCGCAGGGCACGATCGCCGGGCTCATCATCGGCGGCCTGCTCGGGGTCGTCGTCGGCGTCGTGATGGAGTACGGCCCGATCGCGCTCGGGATCCCTGGCTTGGTCGTCGGCGCGATCGTCGGGACGTACCTCGTGAGCCAGGCCTTCGTCCGCGTCACGCTGCCGCTGGCCGTGCCGGGCATCTTCGCGGGATCGCTGCTGACGTTCATCCCCGCCGTCGGTGACTACATCAACGCCGAGCTGCTCGGCAACCCGCAGTCGCTGATGATCGGCAACGTCATCCAGGCCCGCTACCTGAAGGTGACCGACTACCCGACGGCGTCGGCCCTGTCGTTCATCCTGATGGCGGCGATCCTCGTCGGTGTCCTGATCTACACCCGCCTGCTGGGCACCGAGGACCTGACCTGATGGCCACGACGACCGCCGTCGCCTCGGCCCGACCCGAGACTCTCGGCACCCGCGTGCGCGGGGCCGTCGACAAGTACCTCCTGCCGCTCTACGTGCTCGGCGTCACCATCTACCTGATCCTGCCGGTCGCGATCATGATCATCTTCAGCTTCAACGACCCCTCCGGTCGCTCGAACCTGAACTGGCGAGGCTTCTCGCTCGAGGCCTGGCTCAACCCGCTCGGTCGGCCCGGCCTGGCCGAAGCCGTCGGGAACAGCCTGGTCATCGCGTTCGCCTCCACGATCGTCGCGACCATCCTCGGGACCCTGATCGCGCTCGCCCTGGTCCGCTATCAGTTCCGCGGGCGCTCGGCGACGAACCTGCTGATCTTCCTGCCGATGTCGACGCCCGAGATCGTGCTGGGTGCCTCGCTGCTGACGACCTTCATCGCCTCGGTGGGCCTGCCGTTCGTTCCAGAAGGCGTTGTCTACCCGCTCAGCATCCGGACCATCATCATCGCCCACATCATGTTCAACATCAGCTTCGTGGTCGTCACCGTGAAGGCCCGCATGCAGGGCTTCCCGCGCCACCTCGAGGAGGCGGCGATGGACCTCGGCGCGAACGAGTGGACGACCTTCTGGAAGGTGACGTTCCCGCTCATCCTGCCGGGCATCATGGCGGCGGCGCTCCTCGCGTTCAGCCTGTCGATCGACGACTACGTCATCACCAGCTTCACGGCCGGCACGACCCAGACCTTCCCGCTGTTCATCTATGCGTCGCAGCTGCGGGGCATCCCCGTCCAGGTCAACGTCATCGGCACGATGATCTTCGTGACCGCGGTCGGGCTGGTGCTGCTCAGCACGCTGTACTCGCGCCGGGTCGCGGCGCGCGAGTACGGGGCGACGCGCGCCTGACCCCGCGCCCGGAGGCCCCATCGATGGTCGACACCGCAGAAGCCCGTCCCGCTGCGTCCGATACGAGTCCCCTCCCCGACCACGCGGTCGTGCCGCCGGTCTGGGGCCGGATCACGAACCTCGACATCGACCGCGGCGAGGGGTCGTGGCTCATCACCCGCGACGGCGAGCGCTACCTCGATTATTCGTCCGGCATCGGCGTCACCAACACGGGCCATGCCCATCCGCGCGTGGTCGCCGCGATCCAGGCCCAGGCGGCCAAGCTGCTGCACGGCCAGCAGAACATCCTCTACCACGAGCCGGGGCTGCGCCTCTACGACCGGCTGCGGACCGTGCTGCCCGGTGGGCCATGGCAGGCGTTCCTGTCGAACTCGGGCGCCGAGGCGGTCGAGGCCTCGGTGAAGCTCGCGCGCGTGGCGACGGGCCGGCCGGCCATCATGGCCTTCCGTTACGGCTATCACGGCCGGACCGCCCAGACGATGGCGCTGACCACGGCCAAGGACGTCTATCGGGCTGCCTTCGAGCCACTTCCGGGCTCCGTGTACCACACCCCGTACCCGTACTGCTACCGGGCGCCGGGCGGCGCCCACTCGCCCGATGCCTGCACGTGCGACTGGGAAGCCCAGCTCGACCTCACGTTCCACCAGTTCATCTACCCCGACCAGGTCGCGGCCATCATCCTCGAGCCGGTCCTGGGCGAGGGCGGCTACATCGTGCCGCCACCGGGGTTCCTGCCCCGGCTCCGCGAGATCACGCGTCAGCACGGCATCCTGCTCATCGCCGACGAGGTCCAGACCGGGTTCGGGCGGACCGGCGAGATGTTCGCGGTCCGGCACTGGGACGTCGAGCCGGACATCCTGGTCATGGCCAAGGGCATCGCGTCCGGGCTGCCACTGTCCGGGATCCTGGCCCGGGCGGAGCTCATGGCCTCGTGGAAGCCGGGCACCCACGGCGGCACCTACGGCGGCAACGTCGTCTCGTGCGCCGCAGCCAACGCCACGCTCGATGTCATCGAGGAAGAGGGGCTCGTCGCGAACGCCCGAGAGCGCGGCGATCAGTTCCTGGCGGGCCTCCGCCGCCTTGCCGGCAAGTACCCGTCGATCGGGGACGCGCGGGGCCTTGGCCTGATGGTCGCGATCGAGCTCGTCAAGCCGGGTGTCGGGGACGGCCGGGCGCCCGACCCGGACCTGACCAAGCGCATCCAGGCCGAGGCACTGACGCGCAAGCTCATCGTCCTGACCGCGGGCACCTACGTGAACGTGATCCGGATCATCCCGCCGCTGGTGACGACCGCCGCCGAGATCGATCAGGCGCTGGGCATCCTCGACGAATCGCTGGCCGCCGCCGGCGCGTAGATGGACCCGGAGCCGCCGACCGAGGCCTACGACCCGGTCGCGGCGGTCGAGATCATCTACGAATGGCTCGATCGCTGGGGATCGAAGGCGCTCCACAGTCTCGCGATCCAACCCGATGATCCCGTCGCGCTCGAGCGCGCCCGGGACCGCGCCACCGACGCGGCGATCGTCAACGGGCGCGGCGATCTCCTGAGCGAGCTCCAGGCTGGCATCACCGATTGGGCCCTCAAGCAGTACCGCCGCCAGGGCTTCGGTGCGATCTACTTCCAACCGGCCATGGAGCCGCCTGAACAACGACTCGAGGCGATCGAGGTCCTGATCGATGCAGCCACCGCCAACCTGGTCGCCGACCTCGTCCCGGAAGCGATCGTAGATACGCTGGTTGCCCGATTCGCCCTCGTCTTCGGCGGATCCGACTTCACCGTGGAACCACGATGACGGCTGGGGCCGAAGCCGGCAGGATCGATGTGGTCCCGGCGACCCCGAACCGCTGGGAGGACGTCGTGACGGTCCTCGCCGGGATGCTCGCGTACCTCGACGGCGCCGGCCGGCCGAGGATCCTGGTGCGTCGCATGCTCGTCAACGCCCCAACCTGATCCCGCGGGCGAGCACAGCCTCAGCCCACGTCGTCCGGCGGCGCCGGGAAACGGGCCGTGACGCGTTCCTGCTGGGCGAACGCGGTCCGCATGCCGATCCGCGCGAGTGCCGCGACGCCGATGAGGAATGCGACGAAGCCGACGAGCAGGGCCGCCGCGATGCTGACACCGAACCCCATCGCGACGATCGCGACCAGCGCACCGATGAGCATCGCGTTGATCGTGGCGATCATCCCGATCGTCGTCGTGAGGCCGTGCACGACATTGGCCAGGATCCACGAGCTCGGCGTCACGTCGCCGTAAGCCGCCAGCACGCTTCGCGCGTCATCGTGAAACGGCGTCGAGAAGTATGGTTCGACGCCGGGGACCATCTCACGATAGGCGTGTCGGATGCGATTCATGCCCCGCACGCAGTGGAGTTCCTCGCCGCTGGCCGCGATGAGCCGGCCGATCGTCATGAGCCCGATCGCCAGATCCGCGAGCAACAGGATCGTCGCGACCGGCACGACCTCCGCGCTCAGCCCTTGCGTGCCGATCAGGAAGCCGATGACGATGAGCGTCGCCGACAGGAACGAGAGGAACATGCCCGCCCGGCTGAACGCCTCGTTGTAGGCGAGCGAGCGGCTGGCGAGCAGGCTCCAATGCTCCGTCGAGAGGATCTGGAGCGCCCGCGGGTCCGAAAGCGATCCGTCCGCCGGCGCCCTCGATGCGTCCGATGTCGGCTCGAGCGGGCGGGCTTCGGCGGCACCCACCGGTACGGACTCCTGCATGCCGGTCCTCCTATCGGTCGATCACGCGATGTCGAACGGTCTCGTGGAGCAGCCCGTTGGAGACGACGAACGTGCCGCTGTCGATCGCGCGGCGACCCTCGAAGTCGGTGGCCTGACCGCCGGCTTCTTCGATCAGGAGCATCGGCGCCGCGGCATCCCAGGCGGAGAGCCCGACCTCGACCATCGCCTCTGCGGCTCCCTCGGCGACCAGCGCATAGCCCCAGAAATCGCCGAATCCGCGCTCCCGCCACGCATCGCGGAGGAGGCTTTCGAAGCCCGGTGCCCGACCGGACGCGATGATGTCCTGCCCGGACCCGTACAGGATCTGCGCGTCGTCGAGCGAGGTCACGCGCGACACGTGGACCCGTCGCGGGGCCTCCCCGCGATTCCGCGCCCAGGCCCCACCACCCCGCCAGCCCCACCAGCGCTCGTCGAGGGCTGGCGCGGACATGACGGACACCTGCAACTCACCGTCGCGCTCGACCGCGAGCAGGGTCCCGAACAGGGGCACGCCGCGGATGAAGTTGTGGGTCCCGTCGATCGGGTCGATGTACCAGCGGACGGACGCGTCGCCGGATTCGGTGCCGTACTCCTCGCCGACCAGGCCGTGGTCCGGGAAGGCATCCAGCAGGCGCTCGCGGATCCGACGCTCGATGGCCGTGTCGGCCTGAGTGACGAACGAGTGGTCTGGCTTGGTGTCGATGACCAGGTCGCGGCGGAAGTGGGCGCGAGCAGTCACATCGGCCTCGTCGCACGCCGCGAGGGCGACATCGAGCCAGCCCCGCAGCTCGGCATCGGTCCCCCGCCGGAGGCCGGCCGACCAGTCGGTCCCGAAGGCCGCCGCCGCGCTCACGACCGGATCCGCTCGCCGGTCGGATCCCACAGCGGCTCGCGCGCCACCTCGAACCCGATCCAGTCCCCGAAGACCTCGACCTCGCCCCGCGTCCCGATCGAGGCCGTCGACGGCAGGTAGGCGTAGGCGATCGATCGTTCGACGGCGAAGCCGTAGCCGCCGGAGGTCACCCGGCCCACGACCTCGCCGTCGACCCGGACCGGTTCGTTGCCGAGGCAGACCGAGCGTGGGTCGTCGAGGACCAGGCAGCGGAGACGCTTGCGCGGTCCGGCCGCCTTGGCGGCGACGAGGGCGTCCCGCCCGAGGAACCCACCGGCCTTGTCGAGGGCGACCGCGAACCCGAGACCCGCCTCGAACGGGTTCTCGTCGGGGGTGATGTCGCTGGACCACACGCGGTAGCCCTTCTCGAGCCGGAGGGCGTCGATGGCCCGATACCCCCCGGCAACCATCCCCAGCGGCACGCCGGCGTCCCAGAGCGTCGTCCAGAGCGTCCGGCCGTACTCGGTCGGGGCGTACAGCTCCCAGCCGAGCTCCCCGACGTACGTGACCCGCAGGGCCAGCAGCGGCACCGGGCCGACCGTGATCTCGTGCGCGGTCAGGAACGGGAAGCCCTCGTTCGAGACGTCGTCGCGCGTCAGCGAGCCCAGGATGTCGCGAGCCCGCGGTCCCCAGAGCCCGAAGCACACCCTCGACGCCGTGACGTCTCGCAGCGTGACCGTCCCGTCATCGGGCAGGTGGCGGCGCAGCCAGGCCGCGTCGTGGTTGCCGACCGCCGTCCCGGTCACGAGCATGAACGCGTCCTCCGCGAGGCGCGTGACGGTCAAGTCGGCCTGGATGCCGCCGCGACGATCGAGGAGCTGGGTGTAGACGATCGAACCGATCGACCGGTCGATGTCGTTCGCGCAGACGTTCTGGAGGAACGCGACGGCACCTGGGCCCGCCACCTCGAGCTTGGCGAACGACGTCTCGTCGAACAGGCCCGCGGCCCGACGGGTCGCGAGCGCCTCCGCACCGATGGCCGGCGACCAGTGCATCCCGGCCCAACCCCGCGGCCGAAGCCCGGCATCGCCCGCAGCCGCGTTGGATTCGAACCAGTTCGGGCGCTCCCAGCCGGACTTCTCGCCGAAGGCCGCGCCGAGCCCCGTGAGGGTCTCGTACGTGGGGGCCGTGCGGAGCGGCCGGCCGGCGAGGCGTTCCTCGTTGGGGTAGTGGATGTCGTAGTACGTGGCGTACACCTCGACCGTCCGGGCCAGCGTGTATGCCTGGGACCGGTAGGCCGGACCGAACCGCCGGCTGTCCATCTTCCAGAGGTCGAGCTCGGGCTCCCCCTCGACGATCCACGTCGCCATCTGCCGGCCGATGCCGCCCGCCCCGGCGATGCCGTGGGCGCAGAAGCCGGCCGCGACGAAGAACCCGCGGACGTCGCTCTCGCCGAGGATGAACTCGTTGTCCGGCGTGAACCCCTCGGGGCCGTTGATCATCCGGTTCACGCCCGCGTCGGCGATGGCCGGGACCCGCCGGACGGCCCCGTCCATGATCTCCGCGAAGCGCGGCCAGTCGGGCGCGAGCAGCTTGCCGTTGAAGTCCGGCGGGACGCCGTCGAGCGCCCACGGCGCGGGGTGCCGTTCGTAGCCGCCCATGCACAGGCCGCCGACCTCCTCGCGGTAGTAGACGAGGTTGTCCGGGTCGCGCATCGTCGGGAGGGTCGGGACGACGCCGTCGATGGCCTCGGTGAAGAGGTACTCGTGGGCCATCGGGATGATCGGCACGTTGACCCCGGCGAGCCGACCGATCTCCGGGGCGAACATGCCGCCCGCATTGACCACGACGTCCGCCCGGATCTCCGCGCGTTCGCGCCGGTGCTCGACGGTGACCCCGGTCACGCGGCCCCGTTCCACGCCGACGCCGACTACGCGCGTATGCGGCCGGATCGAGACGCCCCGCTGGCGCGCCCCGGCGGCGAGGGCGAGCGCCAGACCCGACGGGTCGAGCCAGCCGTCGGTCGGCAGGTAGACGGCCGCCAGCACGCCATCGAGGGACATCAGCGGGAAGAGCGCGTGGGCCTCGGCCGGCGAGATGAGCTCGACCGGCAACCCGAACGTCTTGGCCCACCCGGCCTGCCGGCGCAGCTCCTCCTGGCGCTCCGGGCTGGACGCCAGTCGCAGCGAGCCCACCTCGTGCCACGAGGGGTCCAGGCCGGTCTCCGCGGCGAGCCGCCGGTAGAGCCCCGTGCTGTACATCATCATCTTCGTGAGCGTGACCGAGCTGCGGAGCTGCCCGACGAGACCCGCCGAATGGAACGTGGAGCCGGAGGTCAGCTCGGCACGGTCGACGAGCACGACGTCGGTCCAGCCCAGCTCGGCCAGGTGATACGCGATCGAGGTGCCGCCGACACCACCGCCGATGACGACCGCCCGGGCGTGTTCGACCATCCGCGCGCCACTCCCCTTCCCGACTCGCATCGACATCGCTAGCCTAGAGCCCGTGACGCTCGTCGCGCGCGCCCGGCGCGACGCACGGGACCTCAGGAGGCGCCGTGACGGCCGCGCGACCCACCATCGACGATGTCATCGCCGCGATCCCGGCCTGGGCCGGCGCGTCGGTCACGCACGAGCCGGTCGCGGGCGGGTTGACCAACACGAACCACCGGGTCGTGGTGGACGGCGTCGCGTACTTCGTCCGGATCCCAGGCCCGTCCACGGAGCTCCTCGCCGTGGACCGCGAGAACGAACGCCACAACACCCTGGCGGCAGCGTCGACCGGCGTCTCGCCGAAGGTCGTCGCGGTCGTGGAGGCGTGGGACGTCTTCGCGCTCGAATGGGTGGACGCGGAGACGATGTCGGGCGAGGCTCTCCGCGCGCCGGGGATGCCGGGCCGGATCGCCGACGCCCTCCGCCGACTCCATGCCGGTCCACGGTTCCGCGACGACTTCGACATGTTCCGCCTGAGCGCGCGCTATCTCGCCCTCGTCGACGAGCGCGGCATCCCGGTCCCGGCCGGCTACCGCGAGCATATGCCGGCCATCCCGCGGATCGAGGCCGCGCTCGCCGTCCATCCACTCCCGACCGTCCCGTGTCACAACGACCTGCTCGCTGAGAACTACCTCGACGACGGCGAGCGGCTGTGGCTCGTCGACTACGAGTACAGCGGCAACAACGACCCGACGTTCGAGCTCGGGAACACGTGCCAGGAGCTCGGCTATGACGACGCCCAGGTCCGCGAGCTGTGCGCGGCCTACTTCGGCGATGCCACGGCGGCGCTGCTGGCCCGGATGCGGCTCCAGATGATCATGTCCGACGTGGGCTGGACCCTGTGGGCCGCCATCCAGGCCCGCATCTCGCCGATCGACTACGACTTCACCGGCTGGGCGAAGGAGCGCTGGGCCCGGGCGTCGGCGGCGATCGACGGACCCGAATTCGAGGCATGGCTGGCGTCGGTCTGAGGGCAGATCGCCGCAACCACGTCGGGGCCCGGACGGCGTCCGGGCCCCGGTTCCGTTGAAGCAGGACGACCGAGCGTCACTCGGGCGGGATCTCCTTGAACGCGTAGGTCACGTCGATGCCGCTGCTTCGACGCATCGCCTTGGCGATGACATACCACGCCGCAGCGAAGACGAGCACGCCGATCACGACGACATAGGCCAGCTGGCTGGTGAGGCCGAGCTGATCGTTGGTGAGGAACAGGACCAGGAAGATGACCCCGAAGAGGGCACCGAGCCCCCCGACGACGGTCACCAGCGGATACCCGCCGATCGTGTACTTGGCACCCGGCGACGCCTCATAGGCCGCCCGAGCCCGGAAGGGCAGGAGGGCACCGGCGAGGGCCGTGATGACGAACACGTAGCCGCACGCGAAGGTGACACCCAGGGTGAGCGACGCCCACGAGACCTGGTCGTCCCCTTCGCCGTAGGCGAAGTAGTTGTAGAGCAGGATGACCGGCAGACTGGCGACGAAATAGACCACGTGGGCATTGACCGGCGTATGCAGCCGGTCGCTCACGCGACTCACCCACTCCGGGAGCAGTCGATCGAAGGACATCGCGACCATGACCCTGGTCATCCCGATGTAGCAGTTGTGCACGATCTGGTGACCATTGAGGATGAAGCCGAAGGCGATCAGCAGGGTGACGATGACGTTGTTCGCCAGTGCGGTCGCGATGATATTCGGCCACAGGTACGATCCCGCGAGGGTCGCCTCGCCGACGCCGCTCCAGTAGCCGGCGCCTGCGACGTAGAGGAATTCCGTACCGACCGTGTTCTCGAGGACGAAGGCGAGCACGGCGAGCAGCACGCCGGTCAGGATGAGTGAGCCGACGATGATGAATGCCTGGTCACGGAACGAGCCGGCGCTCTTGATCTCGCCATTCTGCTGGCTGCTGTAGGTCGCCCATTGCAGCGATGTCCACGCGATCGGCGCGATCAGCAGAGTGGCGAGCAGACTGAAGGCGGGGTTCAGTTCAACGCCGGCGGCCGTCGCGGCCGCGGTCGCATCGGCCGTGAACGACGCCGAGCCACCGATCGCCACGGAGAACGCATCGAGCTTGCCCGGCACGTCGGCCGCCGCCGTGGTGACGAGGACGAGGAGCATCGTGCCGAACGACAGGAGGATGGCGATCCACATCACGCGCTGGAGACGGATGTAGTTCCGAAACCCTGACACGAGGATCAGCAGGGCCACCAGGGCGTTCGCGATGCTGGTGATGACGATCCCTTCTGGCGTCGTGAACCAGGTGGAGACGTCGACGAGCCCGCTGTTCCCCGTGGATGCAGCAAGGCCGAGGAAGAGCGGCGCGAAGCCGAGCGTCGCGAGCAGCCAGCCGGAAAGCGCGACCCACTGCAGGATCCAGATGACGAACCCCGAGAAGACGATCGGAAAGGCGATGCCGCCGCCGAAGACGCGGCTCTGGAAGACGTAGTCGCCGCCGGTCCTCGGAAACGCGGTCGACAACCAGACGTACGAAAGCGCGATCGGGATCTCCAGCAGCATCGCCAGGAGGATCCCCCAGACGAGCTGGCCGCCGGGCAGGGCTCCCGGCGCCCAAAGGTAGGTCCAGGGGAAGATCAGACCCATCGTCAGCACGTTGTAGACGAACGCCGACGAGGGGGACATGACGCGAACAAGACCCGACGACTTGCGAACAAAGACCTCGGGCGTCGCAACCGCTGTCGCCATCCAAGTCACCTCAGTACGGGGTATGGCTCACTCGTGACCCCCTCCGATCCTCCGACCCTCACCTCCTCGCCCCCCACGTCCCACTCGCCGTTCAGCCGGCGGTCATCTGGTAGCCCTTGACCTGCCCGTCGGCGATGGTGACGAGGCAGCCCCGCAGGACCCCTTCGCCGTATTCACTCCCGGGGTTGATGCACAGGGTCCGGCCGAGTCTGGCCGCCGCCTGCGACTCGTGGATGTGGCCGTGGAGGCCGAGCATCGGCTGGTATCGCTCGATGGCGCTGCGCACGGCCACGCTCCCTGCGCCGTACATGACCGGCTGTCCCCCGGCCACGATCTGAGAAGGCGGATCGGTCGTCCAATCGAGCTTCGGACACGTGTCGAGGGTCGATTCCGACGGCGGCGCGTGGAAGTTGAAGATCGCGTGCCCATAGTCCGGAAGGTCCCCGGCGACCTTGTCGATCCGTTCTGCGAGCTCGGACTCCGGAGCCTCCCGGGGCGTGTCCCACGGCGTGGGGTTGACGTACGGCATGCTCACCATGATGTGGCGGTCGTCCAGCTGGACGGCCCGGCTTTCACAGCCGACGAAGTGCTCCGTATCGGAGCGATCCATGACCGCCATGACTTCCGGGACGTCGTCGTTGCCACCGGTCGCGTAGCACCGGATGCTCGTTCCGGCGAGCTTCGATTCCGCGAGGTCGATCCAGCGCTCGAGTCGGTCGGTCGCGAGCTCGACGAAGAGCCGATCGACGGCGCCGGGATCCGCACGCAGCGCCGCGTACTCGTCCTCGTCGACCACCGTGTGGTACATCCCCAGGAACCCGATGCGCTCCTTGACGGAGTCGACGTCGGCCATCGTCTCGAGGTGCTCGACTCGCCCGTGGACGGTCGCCCGGTACCGTCCATTCGACTCGCGGATGATCGGGATGGTCAACTTGCCCATCACGTCGCCCCCCATGACGAGCACATCGGCACCGTAGAACTTGCCGGCATTGAGGAACTTGCGCCAGGTCCGCTCCGACCCGTGGACGTCCGTCGCATAGAAGATCTTCGTCGCGCCAGATCCGCCAGTCCGTCGGAGGAAGGGCATGGTGCAGTTCGTCAGCCGCGCATGCGATCGCCTCGAGCGTCCACGAGGACACTCGCCGCGACGACCGCCGGGATACGCTCGCTGAACGCGTCCACCTGGAGCTGCGATCCCTCCTCGAGTCCTGACGGAAGATACACATATGCGATCGTGCGTGCGACGGTCGTCCCATATCCGACACTGCGCAGTCGCCCGACGACCTGCCCATCGCGGCGAACGGCCTCTCCACCGTAGAGCGGCAGGTAGGCATGATCCTCGCCGATGAGCACGGTCCTCAGGCGGCGAGCGGGGCCGAGCGGATCTCGCTCACGTTGCTCGATCACCGCCGCCCGACCGATGAATCCCCCCTTCGCCGGTCGAACGAAGGCCCCCAGCCCCGCCTCGTCTGGGGTCTCGAGCATCGTCATGTCGGTCCCGTAATACCGATAGCCCTTCTCGAGTCGCAGCGAATCGAGCGCGCGGTACCCGAATGGCTCGACCCCGACGGCCGCGCCTGCTTTCCGCAGCGCGTCCCATACCAGCACCGCGGATGCAGGATCGACGCTGATCTCCCACCCGAGCTCGCCGGCGTAACTGATGCGGGCGGCAAGGACGGTGGCGCCGGCGACCCGGACCTCTTCTGCCCGCCGAGCGGGCAAGGCCTGATCGTCGACGTCGTCGGGGCTGGCCGCAGCGAGGATCTCGCGGGCCTGCGGTCCCCACAAGCCGATCGTGGCGAGCTCGCCGCTCACATCGCGCAGGTCGACACGCGCGTCTCCCGCATGCGACCGAAGCCACCCCAGGTCCGAGGCGACGAAGCCCGCGCCGGTCACGACTCGGAAGTGGCCTTCAGCCAGACGCATGACCGTGACATCCGCGACGATCCCGCCCCGGTCATCCAGGAACGGCGTGTAGACCACGCTGCCGATCGGTCGGTCGACATCATTCGCTGCCACGTGTTGGAGCAGGCCGAGTGCCCCGGGACCGTCCACGGCGATCTTCCCGAACGAGCTCAGGTCGATGATCCCTGCGCGTTCCCTGACCGCGCGGGCTTCGTCGTTCACGCGCGGGAACCAGGGTGGTTCCGTCCAGCCCCATTGCCCCTGGTCTCGACCGGCGCGTCGCCACGGCGTTCCTGGCTCGTGATGGTCGGCCCGCTCCCACCCGGCCTTGGTGCCGAACACGGCACCCGCCTCCTGAAGCCGACCATGGAGCGGCGAGAGGCGCTTCGGCCGACCGGCAAGGTCGGCGTCGTACGGGTACCGCAGGCGGTAGTAGTCCGCGTACATCTCCCGCGCAAGCCCGGCAACGAAACCGGGATCGCGATAGACATCGCCGAATCGCGAGGCGCGGTACGGTCCGATATCGATACCCGGATCCCCGGTCGTGATCCATCCTGCGATCGCCCGGCCGATCCCGCCACCACCGCCGAACCCGTTCAGAGACAAACCCGCCGCGACCCAGAAGCCGAGGACTCCAGGGAGCGGGCCCATCAGGGGGTTCGAATCCGGGGTCATCGCATCCGGGTGGCAGACGAGGCGGATCGCCTCGGCGTCGGCAAGGAACGGGAAGCGGCGGATGGCTCCGGCCATGAGCGGGGCGAACCGATCGTAGTCCGGCGAAAGCGATCGCGCGGCGTGTTCCCACGGCACTCCGTCCTCCCACCGAGAGACGGGATCCGTCTCGTACCCGCCGAAGACCATCCCTCCGTGCTCGGACTTCCCGTAGACGAGGTTGTCAGGGTCACGGAAACACGGCATGTCTCGCGGCAGCTCGTGCCCGGGTACAGCCTTGAGAGCGATGTGCTGGTGATCGACCGGGGTCGACGGGATGAAGGCCCCGACCATCGCGGCGATCTGCGGCGCCCAGATGCCGGCCGCGTTGACCACGAGTTCCGTATCGATGGGTCCCGCGTCGGTCAGGACTCGGCGGACCGCCCGGCGCGCCGACAGCTCGAACCCGGTCACGCGGACACCGGTTCGTATCCGAACACCCATCGCCTTTGCCGCGTCCGCCACGGCATGCGTCGCCGTGTGCGGGTCGAGGTGACCGTCACCGGGCAGATGGACGGCCCCGTAGAGTGAC
Source organism: uncultured Chloroflexia bacterium (assembly GCA_963776545.1). Taxonomy (GTDB): domain Bacteria; phylum Chloroflexota; class Limnocylindria; order Limnocylindrales; family CSP1-4; genus SPCO01. Next base: position 433,142 of record CAVZND010000008.1, read on the forward strand.
TCCACGGAGATCGCGGGCATCAGACCCCGTGCCGTGTCCTGTCCGACGACGTCGACCTCCAGACCGATGCCGCGCGCCCGGCTCGCGGTTCGTTCCAGCTCGCGAAGCTGCGCCTCACTCGATGCGAGACGCAGACTCCCGACGGCGTCGAAGACCCCGAGACGCTCGTAGAGGTCGATGCTGTATCGGCGGAAGCTCATCATCGTGGCCGAGGGGTTGAACGCCGTCACGAGCCCCGCGGCGTGGCAGGTGGATCCCGCGGTCAGCGTCGCCTTCTCGACCAGCAGGACATCGCTCCAGCCGGCCTCGGCGAGATGGAGCGCAACGGAGCACCCGGTGATGCCACCCCCGATGACGACGACCCGCGCGGCATCGACTCCCATGGCCGCACACGGTACGTCTCGCGGCGGCAGCCCGTCCGGTCATCGCCGCATCGCAGGATCCGCTCCGCTACGATCGCTCGGTGACCGATCGCCCGGACCAGACGACGTTCCAGACCGAGCGCACGACGCTCGAGGCCGAGGTGACCCGCATCGTCGAGGCCGGCGCGGCGGCCGGTGTTGCCGTTCGGGTGCTCGGGTCGATCGGTGTGGCGATGCACAGCCCGGATGCCGCCAGCCTCCTGCCCGGCTTCGATCGCACGTATGCCGACATCGACCTCGTGACCTATCGACGCCACGCAAAGAGCCTGAGCCGGATGCTCTCGACGATGGGTTACCGCGACGACCGGGAAGTGTTCGTGGCGTCGGAGGGAGGGCGCTCGATCTTCGACGACCCGACCCGCCACATCCATCTCGACGTCTTCTACGACCGCCTGGAGTTCTGCCACGTCATCCCACTCTCCGATCGCCTCGAGGCCGACTCGCCGACGATCCCGTTGGCCGAGCTCCTCCTGTCGAAACTGCAGATCGTCAAGATCAACGAGAAGGACGTGGTCGACACGATCCTGCTGATGCTCGACCATCCGCTTGGCCACGGCGACGTCGACACGATCGATGCCGACCGGATCGCGTCCCTGTGCGCCGCTGACTGGGGCCTGTGGAGGACCCTGACGATGAACCTCGCGAAGGTCGCCGACCTGGCGAAGACCTATGGCCAACTCGACGACGCCCAGCGCGGGAGGGTCACGGGCGCCGCCACCGCACTGAAAGCCAGGATCGACATCGAGCCCAAGCCGCTGCCGTGGCGGATGCGTGATCGGGTCGGCGATCGACGACAGTGGTGGACCGATGTCGACGAGGTCCGCTGAGCCGTCGACCCGACGCGATGTCGCCCTGGTGACCGTCGTGTTCGTGGCGACGCTGGCGCTGCTGCTCGGCTTGTCGCAGATCGTGGACCGCGCGGGTTCGAGTGCGAGCGCGACGCCGACCGCGGCACGCCCGACGCCGACGCCAGCCCGCGCGTCGGCCGTCCCGTCGCCATCGGCGACGGCCTCCGAATCGGTTTCGGCGTCGCCCGCCGCCTCCGGCTCGGGGCAGGCCGCATCACCGGTGCCGTCGCCGTCGACGGTGCCCGGCGACGCGGTCCTCGTGGGCGCCGGGGACATCGGCGACTGCGACACGACCGACGACACGGCCACCGCCGCTCTCGTCGAGGACGTCAAGGGCACGGTCTTCACGGCCGGCGACAACGCCTATCCGGGCGGCGCTGCAAAGGACTTCCGCGACTGCTACGACCCGACCTGGGGGCGGTTCAAGGACCGCACCAGGCCGGCGACCGGCAACCACGACTGGGACACCAAGGACCTCAAGGGCTACCTCGACTACTTCGGGACGGCCGCGGCGCCGGACGGCGTGCCCTGGTACTCGTACGACCTCGGGGCGTGGCACGTCGTCGTCCTCGATTCGATGTGCGGCAAGACGGGCGGCTGCGGCAAGGGCTCCGACCAGGGCAAGTGGCTGGCCGCCGACCTCGCCGCATCGACCGCCCGATGCACGCTGGCGATCTGGCACCATCCGCGGTTCAGCTCGGGCGAGCACGGCAACTACACGGGCGTCGCCCCGTTCTGGGATGCGCTCTATGCCGCTGGCGCCGACGTCGTGATCAACGGCCACGACCACGACTACGAGCGGTTCGCCCCCCAGGACCCGGATGGGCGCGAGGATCGCGAACGAGGGATCCGCGAGTTCGTCGTGGGCACCGGCGGGGCCGAGCTACGCGACTTCGGCAAGGTGCGGCCCAATAGCGAACTCCGCGCGGCGGTCACGGCGGGCGTGCTCAAGCTCGTCCTTCGCGCCGATTCATACGAGTGGACGTTCATCCCGACCCAGCCGAGCTTCTCGGATGCGGGCTCGGGGCCCTGCCACTAGCGACCGTCCGCGAGGCGGTCCGATCAGTCCGAAGCGGCCTCGCGAAGAGCGCGCTCGAAGGTCGCGGTGCCGGCGTTCGCGAGGAGGCGATCGAAGTGCTCGCCCGCATACGACACGAAGTCGACGTCGAGCGTGCTGATGCCCTGCTGGAGCACGCCCCACATCGCCTCTCGAAAGTCGGACACGACCCGCATCAGCGTGATGCGCGCCAGCCGCGGCACCCGGACCTCGCCGTCGTAGGCCGCCAGCAGGACCGCGTCCTGGTCTGGCGTCAACTCGTGGTTGATGCTGAAGTTGCCGAGGTCGAAGAAGGGATCACCCATGCCTGCGTACTCCCAGTCGACGATGCGGATGCGGGTGCCGTCGTCGATGAAATTCGCGTTGAGCAGGTCGTTGTGGCACGGCCGCAGCTCGACGGGCGCGGCCAGCCACGCGAGCTCGATCCGCCTTCCGATCGCCGCGGCGACCTCGTACTCGGGCGGGA
>CAVZND010000009.1:0-171020 GCA_963776545.1 uncultured Chloroflexia bacterium
GCGTCACCGGATCGGGGACGCCACATCGTCGAGATCGGCGCGGCGTCGAGGATGGCCGTGAAGCCGCCGATCCGGCGGAACCCGGCACGCTCGTACCGATGGTCGTTGCCGGGATTCGTCGACTCCAAGTAGGCCGGGAGGCCGGCGGCATCCCAGTGTTCCAGCCCCTCCGCCAGGAGCCGTTGGCCGGCCCCCTTGCCGCGGTGGTCGGGGTGCGTGGCCAGGAGGCTGAGATAGGCGTGCGGCACGTCGCGCGGGTGGTTCGCCTCGAACCGATCCCAGAGCTCGAACAGGCGCGCCGCGGCACCCGGTTCGAGCGACGCCGTGACGAGCGCTCGGCACGCCGCGTCCTGGTCGTCCGACAACTCGGTGCCGCCGGGCGGGATCCAGAGCGCGACGGCGGAGTCGTCATCGGCCACGAAGACCGTCGAGTACCGCAGCGCTCCCTCGACGAACAGGTTCCAGTAGGGCGTGTGGTGCGCGGTCGAGCCGTCAGGTCGTGCGAGGGCCACGCCCCACACCGGGTCCGTTGCGAAGGCCACGGTGAGCGTTTCGGTGACGCGAGCGACGTCGGCGCTGGAGGCGGGGCGGGACGGCATCTGGGTCGCCTCCTGTGTCGACGCAATCGATCCTGGTGCCGGAGCCGAGATTCGAACTCGGACGCCCTTGCGGGCCGCGGAGTTTAAGTCCGCTGCGTCTGCCGTTCCGCCACTCCGGCGCTCACCAAGCCTAGGCCCTCGGTGGTCAGACGATGAAGAAGATCCCGAGCGCGATCAGCCATATCGACCAGGCGACGTAGGCGATCGGCACGATCGTCCCGGCCAGCGCCCAGCCGTGCTCCTCGTTCGGACCGACGAACTCGAGGGTCCCGACCAGCAGGGCGATCCCGATCGCGAACCCGATGAGCCCGAGCCAGGTCGGCAGGACGTCCGTGGACGTGATCGAACCGGCGACAAGGAGCGTCCAGACGACCAGTCAGGAGATAGCCGAGGTGCTCACCGATCCCGACGCCGAGCAGGCGATGGAGCGTGGCGAAGGTCACCTCGATCGTCCGTCGCGTGGCGGCCGCGTCCGGCCCGTCGGCCGCGATGTAGCGTCGCGCGAGCTCTGGCACGGCGAACGGCCAGCGGACCAGGCCGAGCGCCTGGACGAGCGCCGCCGCGGAGCCGATCACCACTGACGCCACTGCCAGCGGCGCAGGCCCGCCAAGCGCGACCGCGAGCAGCGCGACCAGCGGCAGCATCGCCAGGGCGCTGAGGAGCAGAGCCTCCCAGCGCAGGATCAGCCCCGACCCGCCCGCGGCGAACCGGCGGAGGATCTCATCGGGCTCCTTGCGCAGGATGTTCGGGTAGTCGAAGGCCCGGCCGAGCTCGAAGAACGCAAGGTTGAACGCGATCGGGACCGCGATCAACAGGACGGCGGTGACGAGCTCGACGGTCATGCTCTGGGGACTCCTGTGGCTGGGCGACCTCCGGATCCGACGCCGCGCAGCCTACTTGGTTCGCGCCGTCGCGACGCGATGCAAGGGCGCTGGACTCGATCTCGTCGGCCACGTCAGACTTGTCGCTAGTGGTCGTATCGATACCGCGTGGCCTCCATGCCTGCGGACGTAGCGGAACCGAGAGCCGAGCGGGAGATCGAGCATGAGCACGGACACGCGGTCGCCCGCGCAGCACGTCGCCGACCGCCACGACCTGATTCGCGTGCAGGGCGCGCGCGTGAACAACCTCAAGGACCTCAGCGTCGAGATCCCGAAGCGTCGGCTGACCGTCTTCACCGGCGTGTCCGGCTCGGGCAAGAGCTCCCTGGTATTCGGCACGATCGCAGCCGAGTCGCAGCGGCTGATCAACGAGACGTACAGCGCCTTCGTGCAAGGCTTCATGCCGACGCTGGCCCGGCCCGACGTCGACGTGCTCGACGGGTTGACGACGGCCATCATCGTCGACCAGGAACGCATGGGCGCCAACGTCCGCTCGACCGTCGGCACCGCGACCGACGCGAATGCGCTGCTGCGCCTGCTCTTCAGCCGCCTGGGGAAGCCCCACATCGGTCCGCCGACGGCCTACTCGTTCAACATCCCGCAGCGCAAGGCCAGCGGGGCGATGACCATCGACCGCGGCAAGGGCGAGCGGATCGTCGTGCGCGACGCCATCTACCACGGCGGCATGTGCCCGCGCTGCGAGGGCATGGGCTCGGTCACCGACATGGACCTCACCCAGCTGTACGACGACACGAAGTCGCTCCGCGAGGGCGCGCTCAAGGTCCCCGGCTACAGCATGGACGGCTGGTACGGCCGCATCTTCGCCGGCGCCGGCTTCGACATGGACAAGCCGATCCGCGACTACACCCCGAAGGAGCTCGATCGCCTGCTCCACGAGGAGCCGACGAAGATCAATGTCGACGGGGTCAACCTGACCTTCGAGGGGCTCATCCCGCGGATGCAGAAGTCGATGCTGTCGAAGGACATCGACACGCTCCAGCCGCACGTCCGCGCCTTCGTCGAGCGGGCGGTGACCTTCACCCCGTGCCCCGACTGCGGCGGCACCCGGCTGAACGAGCCAGCTCGATCGTCGAAGATCGACGGGATCAACATCGCCGAAGCCTGCGCGATGCAGATCGACGACCTCGCCGAGTGGCTACGCGGCCTGGACGAGCCGTCGGTCGCACCGCTGCTCGCCGGCCTCCAGCACACGTTCGATTCGTTCGTCGAGATCGGGCTCGGCTACCTGTCACTCGACCGACCGTCGGGCACGCTGTCGGGCGGCGAGTCCCAACGCACGAGGATGATCCGCCACCTCGGCTCGTCGCTGACCGACATCACCTACGTCTTCGACGAGCCCACGATCGGGCTGCATCCGCATGACATCCACCGGATGAACGGCCTCCTGCGCCGGCTGCGTGACAAGGGCAATACCGTGCTCGTCGTCGAGCACAAGCCCGAGGTCATCGCCATCGCCGATCATGTCGTCGACCTCGGCCCAGGCGCCGGGTCGGCGGGTGGCGAGGTGGTCTTCGAGGGCACGGTCGAGGGTCTGCGGGCCAGTCCCACGCTGACCGGGCGTCACCTGGACGACCGCGCGTCGGTGAAGCCGTCGGTGCGGACGCCGTCCGGCCGGCTCGAGGTCCGCGGCGCCAGCACGAACAACCTCCAGGAGGTCGATGTCGACATCCCGCTCGGCGTGATGGTGGTGCTGACCGGCGTGGCCGGGTCGGGCAAGAGCTCGCTCATCGACGGCTCTGTGGCGGGCCGCGAGGGCGTGGTGTCGATCGACCAAAGCGGGATCAAGGGCTCGCGACGCAGCAACCCGGCGACCTACACCGGGCTGCTCGACCCGATCCGCTCGGCGTTCGCCAAGGCCAACGGCGTCAAGCCGGCCCTATTCAGCGCCAATTCCGAGGGCGCCTGTCCGACCTGCAATGGCGCTGGCGTCATCTATACCGAGCTCGGCTTCATGGATACGGTCGCCACCACCTGCGAGGACTGCGAGGGGAAGCGATACGAGGCGACCGTGCTGGAGTACCGCCTCGGCGGACGCGACATCAGCGAGGTGCTCGCGATGTCGGTGAGCGAAGCCGAGTCATTCTTCGGCAGTGGCGAGGCGCGCACGCCGGCCGCGCACACGATCCTCCAGCGGTTCGTCGATGTCGGACTCGGATACCTGCGGCTCGGCCAGCCGCTCCCGACGTTGTCCGGCGGGGAGCGGCAGCGGCTCAAGCTGGCCACGCACATGGGCGAGAAGGGCGGCGTCTACGTCCTCGACGAGCCGACGAGCGGCCTCCACCTCGCCGACGTCCGGCAGTTGCTCGGCCTGCTCGACCGGCTGGTCGACAGCGGCAAGTCGGTCATCGTCATCGAGCACCACCAGGCCGTGATGGCCCACGCCGACTGGATCATCGACCTCGGTCCCGGCGCGGGTCGCGACGGTGGCCGGATCGTCTTCGAGGGCACGCCGGCCGACCTCGTCGCGGGCCGCTCCACCCTCACCGGCGAGCACCTCGCGGCCTACGTCGGGGCCTGACCGACGCCTCCCGGCCAAACGAAGACCCGCTGGTCACCCAGCGGGCCTGTTCATGCGCAAGGAGTGGAGGCGACGACCGGATTCGAACCGGTGAATAGAGGTTTTGCAGACCTCCGTGTTGAGCCACTTCACCACGTCGCCCTGTCGTTGGCTGCCCCTCGAGGATTCGAACCTCGGTTCACGGATCCAAAGTCCGCTGTCCTACCACTAGACGAAGGGGCAGCGGTCCGCAAGGGAGGGAGTGGAGCGGAAGACGGGACTCGAACCCGCGACCCTCACCTTGGCAAGGTGATGCTCTACCAACTGAGCCACTTCCGCCCTGGTGCCCCATCACCGAAGCGATGGTGCCGAGAGCCAGATTCGAACTGGCGACACCGCGATTTTCAGTCGCGTGCTCTACCAACTGAGCTATCTCGGCCCGATGGCCAACCAGCCTGCGGCTGTCCGTCGGCGGTCCGGAGGATACCACGAGCGCTCCGGCCCCGGCTGCCGAGACGACCTCGCGCGGTCCCCTACTCCAGCCCGCTCAGGCTGGCCGACTCGGCCGCCGCCAGCGGCGATTCGCCGGTCAACTCGCGGAGCCGATTGATCCGGTCGAGGATCGGCGGGTGAGTCGACATCAGGTTGGACGAGCGAGCCTCGAACTTCTTGATCGGGTTGGTGAAGTACAGGTGCTGCGTGCCGCGGTTGGCGACCTCGAGGACCTCCTGATCCCCGCCGATCTTGGCCAAGGCGCGCTCGAGCCCGTACGGGTTCCGCGTCAGCTCGACCGATGACGCGTCGGCGAGGTACTCCCGCTGACGGCTGACGGCGAGCTGGATGAACCGGCTGATGAGCGGGGCGAGGACGGCCAGCGCGATGGCGATGACGAAGATGATCGCCTGGGCCCCGCCGCCGCCGCTGCTGTCGCGGCGCCGACCGCTGACGCCGCCCCAGAACGTGAAGCGCAGGAAGAAGTCCGCGAGGATCGCGATCGCCCCGACCATCACCCCGACCACGAGCGAGAACCGGATGTCGAAGTTCCGGACGTGGGACAACTCGTGACCGATGACGCCCTGCAGTTCTTCCCGGTCGAGCTTCTCGATCAGACCGGTCGTGGCCGCGATGGACGCATGGGCCGGGTCGCGGCCGGTGGCGAAGGCGTTGGGGGCCGTGTCGTCGATCATGTAGACCTTCGGCATCGGCACGTTCGCCGCGATGGCCATCTCACGGACGACGTTCATTAGCTGCGGTGCGGTGGTTTCGCTGACCTCGACGGCACCACTCACCGCCAGGACGAGCTTGTCGCCGGCGAAGTATGTCCCGATACCCGACAACGTCCCGATGCCGACGGCCGCGAGCGTCGTCGCCAACCCGCCGGCGGCACTGCCGAACATCACGTACCCGATGGCGAAGCCGAGGAGTCCGAGCAGGACGACGACGAGCAGCGCCATCAGGAACGAGTTCCGCCGGTTGGCGGCGACCTGTTGGTAGAAGGTATTCCCGGCCACGGTCCCTTTCGCGGGCGGGCGATCAGCTCAGGCTGAGATCGACGGTCGGGACGTTCGCCGCTTCCGGCTCGGCATCGAAGAACTCGCGCTTCGAGAAGCCGAACGGCCCCGCGATGAGCACGCTCGGGAACGTCGCGATGTTGGTGTTGTAGTCAAGGACGGTCGCGTTGTAGTGCTGGCGCGAGAAGGAGATCTGGTTCTCGGTCGTGGTCAGCTGTTCCTGGAGCGAGAGGACGTTCTCGTTCGCCTTCAGCTCGGGGTAGTTCTCGACGACTGCGAACAACGAGCGCAGCGTGCTCGTCAGGGCGTTCTCGGCGGCCGCCTGCTGGGCGGGGCCCTGGGCGCCGGCCGCGACGGCGGCGGCTCGGGCGTTCGTGACGTCGGTCAGGACCTTCTGCTCGAAGCCCATGTAGCCCTTGACGGCGTTCACGAGGTTCGGGATCAGGTCATGGCGACGCTTGAGCTGGACTTCGATCTGGGCGAGCGCCTCGTCGACGCGCAGGCGCCGCTGGACCAGGCCGTTGTAGATCGCGATCACGACGACGATCAGGATCACGACGACCGCGATGATGATCAGGACGATGGGGTCCATGCGCCTCCTCCATGCCGGGCGAGCCAGTCTCGGCGACCCGTGCGATCTTCAGTCTACAGCGCGACGGGCGCGCCCTGATATCCACCCGTCCCCGAAGTCAACGCGAGCGCGCGTCCGCTACGATTGAAGCCTGCAACGGACGTGACAGCTCAGGGTTGTTGGAGGTGGGATGGATGCCGGACATGGCAGAGACGGGCGCGATCGACTACCTGCTCATCGAGGCACCCGGCAAGAAGATCGATGGGGCGCTGGTCCCGCCACTCCTCGACCTTGTTGACCGGCACCTGATCCGGATCCTGGACGCGCTGGTCATCGTCAAGCGCGGCGATGGCGACTTCGACGTGCTGACGACGTCCGACCTGGACCCCGCGCAGGTCGGCGACATGGGCGCCCTCGCCGGTGCGTCGTCGGGCATGTTGGACGCGGACGACGCCGCCGCGGCCGCTGCGGTCCTGCAGGCGAATAGCCTCGGCCTGCTCCTCGTCTACGAGAACCTGTGGTCCCTCGAGTTCGGCATCGCGGCCCGCAAGGCGGGCGCCCAGCTCGTGGCCTACGGCCACATCCCGACCCAGGCCATCGTGGCCGCACTCGACACCCTCGAAGCCTGAGAAGGAAGGGGAACACCATGGGACTCATCGGAGGTATGGCCCGAACGGCGGTGGTCGTCGGGACCGCGACGGCGGTCAGGGGCCGCGTCTCACGCCGTCAGCAGACGCGCTGGGCGCAGGAGGACCAGGCGGCCTACGCGGCCCAGCCGCAGGCGGCACCGCCGCCGCAGTACGCCCAGCCGGCACCGCAGTATGCCCAGCCGGCACCGCAGTATGCCCAGCCGGCGCCGCCGCCGGCCGCCCCTGCCGACGACGTGTACGCGCAATTGCGGAAACTCGCCGAGCTCAAGGATGCCGGCATCCTCACCGAAGAAGAGTTCGCGTCGAAGAAGGCCCAGCTCCTGGGACTGTAGGTCGCCCCTGCGCCCCGATCGTCGCGACGCGACTCGGCCCCCGGCGGGACTCCGCCAGGGGCCGTCTTCGTGCGTGGATCGTGGTGGGCGGTACTGGACTCGAACCAGTGACTTCCTCGGTGTAAGCGAGTTCGCCCTCGTTCCGGATGGTCCCGACCGGTCCCGGGGTCGGTCATTCCGTCCACGGACGTACTCCGGTGGACGCGTTTCATGGTGCCATGATGGCCCTTCCAAGGAGGTGCCCCGCCATGGACCAGACCGTAGTCAGGCAGCTGATCGCCCATCACTTCGCCGTCGCCGGCAAGGATGAGGTCGCCGCCGCCGAGATCTTCGCCGACGACGCCGTGTTGGAGTGGCCGCAGAGCGGTGAACGGATTCGCGGCAAGCCTCAGATCGTGGCGCTTCATGAAGCCGCGCCGGTCTCGGTCGACTTCGAGGTCCGCCGCACGATCGGCTGCGGCGAGCTCTGGGTCACCGAGACGACGATCCGCTACGACGGGGCGCGACCCACGAAGGCCGTCTTCATCATGGAGTTCCGTGACGGGAAGGTCGTGCGCGAGACCGACTACTTCGGGGAACCCTTCGATCCGCCCGCGTACCGTTCCGCGTGGGTGGAGTTGATGAGCGACGACGAGCGCCAGTCGTGACGTGACGGCTCGGGTGGCGAAGCCTGCGCCCGGTGTAGGGGTGGGGCATACCCGATGACGTCGAGAAGGTCTCCATCTGAGGCGAATCGTTCAATCTCGATATGAGATGCGAACGACGGTGCTGTCCCGGACTGCGTGCCAATAGGCCGAGCCGTCCACGTCGATGTGCGGCGCCAGGACGCTCTCGCAGGCCGGTCCGAGGTTCTCGCCGATCGCCGGATGCCAACCGTCATCCAACTCGGCGCCCCAGGCGACGCGCGCCCCGTCCGGCAGGAACAGGAGGGCCTGCTCGACGTTGACGGTCACGGGTTCGCTCGGGAGGGTGAGGGCCCGACCGTCCACGACGAGGGTCGTACCGCGGTCCGTCAACCCGAGGTACGCCCAGTGACCCGCCGAGGATGCGATGGGCCCGATGATCAACGCGAAGGCTGGGCCAGGTTGGCCGTTCGCGACGACGTGCTCTGCCTTGCCCGCGCGAGCCCGATAGATGGGCGGCATGGTCGCGGACTCAAAGAGCACCAGGGAGATCTCTTCCCAGACATGCTCGTCGCACGGCACGCCGTCGATCGACATGCGCAGGCGTGGTCGGAACCTGCCCAGGATTCCGGAAGGCGGTTGGACGACTGCGTAGCCGCGGCGGCCATCGGGCGCGACGGTCGGGACCGTGACGTCCTCGTGAGCAAGGTCTGGCTGGCTGTCGACGACGATCTGCCTTCGATCATCGTCCTTGGCCGCCATCCACAACAGCCGGCCGAGGTGGTCGAACCCAAGCAGCACGACACTCTGGTGCGCGGGACCAACACGGCCGTCGTCCACGATGTGCCAGCGCCCATCGATCTGCGCGTCGTAGACGAATCGATGGGAGTCCGGGCTCCACGCGAACCCTCGTGAATCCTCCGTCGATGGACCGGCTTCACCGTCGACGACATAGTGCCCCGCCAGCTCCGTCACCGCGTAGTACGCGACTCGACGCGAATCCGGGCTGAACTGCAAACCCCAATCCGCGCTGGAGATCCCCTTGGTCCACGGTCCGGTGATCCCGTCCACCGCGACCCGCTGGCGCGCGTCTGGCGTAGATGTCTCCTGCTCGACCCAGGCGAGCCGTGTGCCGTCGGGCGACCAGACCACCGGGTGAGGCGCAAGCGGTGCGATCGATCTCGGGTCGGGTTGATGATCGACGAATAGCCGCGGGACGCCGTCGACGTACGCTCCGTAGGCGAAACGGCCCGTCTCGCTGACCGTCGGCGGCACCGATCTCGTGACGCCTTCCACGAGCGGGCCAAGGGTGTCGTCAAGCCCGACGCGCATCTCCCTGTCGATCCCGGCGTAATAGCAGATGTGCTTGCCGTCGGCGCTCGCGACGATCCGCGATCCGTCTGGATAGGGTGCGAGACTGCTCAGCCGCGCACCGGGCACTCCGTCCCAGACCAGTCGAGTGTGACGGTCGTCAGGGTGATCGAGCCAAAAGATGTGGCGTCCATCGCTGGTCTCGAGAACCTCCCCTTCCGAGACCGCTTCGTGCAGCACGTCCGCGAACCATGTGCCCATCGGAATCCCTCGCCATCGCTTTCCGCGCAGCGCGGACAGACCTGCTGTCGTACGACAATTCGACTTCGACCGGCCGTTGTCGTGCGTGGATCGTGGTGGGCGGTACTGGACTCGAACCAGTGACTTCCTCGGTGTAAGCGAGGCGCTCTGACCCTCTGAGCTAACCGCCCGCCGACAGCATAACGACCGCCTGGATGGGCGGTCGTCAGTGGATCCCGAAGGTTGGTGCCCAGGCCGGGACTTGAACCCGGATGAGTTGCCTCATACGCCCCTCAAACGTACGCGTATACCAATTCCGCCACCTGGGCAGGTGTCGCCGTGTTCCTGGTCCGTGCAGAGGGAGTGGTACCGAGGGAGGGACTTGAACCCACACGACCTTGCGGCCACTAGGTCCTGAACCTAGCGCGTCTGCCTATTCCGCCACCTCGGCGTGGACACGGAGCGACCGAGTCATCGGTCGGCAGCGAGGCGCCATGTTAGCACATCCCAAAATCGATCAGCCGGGTCGCCGACCTGCCGGATGGCGGGTCCGCTGACCGTGTTCCGGACCACGACGGCCTCGTCGGCGAAGGCCAGCGGGAGCAGGTAGCGACCCAGCCCGAGCTGCTTCTCGAGCGCCGAATAGGCGGCCTCCCGCTTCTCGTCCGTGCCGGGTGCCCGGGCCGCCTTCAGGAGCTTGTCCAACGCCATGTCCTGGACGCCGGCGATGTTCGACCCGCCGGTCCGGGTCTGGCTCGAGGCGAGCAGCGGGTACAGGTCCGGGTCGAGCCCGAGGGTCACGTCGGTGACAGCGGCGGCGAAGGTCCCGGTGGCGAGGCGGTCGTTGACGAACGCCTCCGGCGCCAGGGGGACGTGCGTCGCCTTGAGGCCGATGGCCTTCCAGTCGGCGGCGACGGCGGCGGCCGTGGCGAACGCGCCCGGGTTGGCGGACTCCTCAGGACTGATGACCTCGAGCTCGAGCGGCTGCTTCGCGCCCGGCAGGTGCCAGCCGTCGTCCTTGTCCTCCCAGCCGGCCGCCTTGAGCGCCTTCTTCGCGTCCTCCGGCGAGTACGCGACCGCGGGGTCGGCGGCCGGGTCGAAGAGCGGCGAGCTGGGCGGGATCGGCCCGGACGCGGACAGGGCGACCGAGGCGAACACCTTGTCGATGAGCGAGACGCGGTCGATCGCCGCGAGGAGGGCGGTTCGGACCTTCGGGTCGCGGAACTCGGGGTGGCTCGGGCGCAGGTTGAGCAGGACCGCGGTCAGGGTCGAGCCCGGGTAGCGCAGCAGGCGGCTGTCACTCACGGACGCCAGGTCGGAGGCCACGGCCGCGGGCAACCCGGAGGCCGCGTCGATGTCACCGGCGCGATAGGCGGCGACGAGCGAATCGGGGTCGTCGAAGAAGCGCATCTCGATCCCGGGCAGGTACGGCGTCGGGCGCTCCGGCCGGAGCGTCGGCTTGGCCGTGGTCAGTGAGTCGGTGGGCGCGGCGGAGGGATCGGATTCGGCCTCGACCGGCGGCATCGCGGACTCGGCCGGGATGAGCTCCGCCTTGTCGTCGGCGAGGGCCGTGAGCGCGAACGGCCCGGACCCGACTGGCTGGCGGCCGAAGGTATGGTCGGCCAGCAGGTTCACCGGGACCTCCTCGAGGAGATGGGCCGGCGCGATCGGCTGCGTCGCCGCCTGGAGGAACCCGCCGAGCGGGGTCTTGAGCGTGAAGGTCACGACGCTGGGCGAGACGGCGCGGACGGTCACCTCGGACCACGACGTCGCGCCGGGACCCGTGTAGTCGGCATCCTGGAGGGTCTGGATCGTGAAGACGACGTCGTCGGCCGTGACCGGCTCGCCGTCGTGCCAGCGGGCGTCACCGCGGAGCTCGAACGTCCAGACGCGACCCTTCTCGTCGACGGACCAGCGCTGGGCGAGGTCGGGCACGATCGTGCCGTTCGGTCCGTTGCGGACCAGACCTGAGAAGACGAGCGCCACGAGGTTGCGGTCGGCCTGCGTCCGGGCCGTCAACGGGCTGACCGAGACCGGGTGCCCGAGCACGCCCTCCCGATAGGCGCGCGGACCCGCCTCGCCGGATGCGTCCGGGCCGAGGCTGGGCGTGGCGGTGGAGGCCGTGAGTGCCGGGATGCCGACGAGGCCCGCGATGAGCGCGAGCAGCACGACGAGCGACCCGACCACGGTGGTGTCGGTCCTGGTCATCGGGCTCCGTGCAGATGGGTCGCCGCGCGCCGCGGCCGCATCGCGAAGGTCAGGCCGTTGCGACGACCGGCGCGAAGAGGAACGACGCGAGCGAGAAGAGGACGAAGAGGACCAGCAGGGCGATCGTGAACTGCCACAGTCGGCGTTCGACGCCACGGCGGCTCCGGTAGACGGCGGAATCGCCGCCGAACGTGCCGGAGAGGCCCGTCCCGCGTGCCTGCAGGAGGATGGCGATGATGAGCGCGATGCTGACGATGATCTGGCCGAAGGCCAGGAGCGGATTCACGAGTGCGTGACCTCGGTGGTGTGTACGGCGACGGATGCTATCACAGGATGAGGGAGCGGCCGGTCATCCCCTCCCAACGCGGCAGGCCGGCGAACGCGAGCAGGGTCGGCGCGACGTCGGCCAAGACCCCGTTGCGAAGCAGCAGACCGGCCGCGGCGCGACCGACGAGGACGATCGGCACCGGGTTCAGCGAGTGCGCCGTGTGGGGGTGCCCGTCGGCATCGCGCAACTGGTCGGCGTTGCCGTGGTCGGCCGTGATGACGAGGAGCGCGCCGGGCGCGGTCGGGTCGCCGGCGTCCACGGCCTCGATGGCCGCCACGACCCGCTCCAGGCAGGCGTCGATGGTCGCCAGCGCCTGGAGCGTGGCGCCCCAGTGGCCCGTGTGGCCGACCATGTCGGCGTTGGCGTAGTTCGCGACGATGACGTCGTACGACCCCGACCCGATCGCCTCGACGAGCGCGTCCGTGACGCCGATCGCGCTCATCTCCGGGGTGAGGTCGTAGGTCGCGACCTTGCGGCTCGGGATGAGCCGGCGGTCCTCGCCGGGATGCGCCGCCTCGAGCCCGCCGTTGAAGAAGTACGTCACGTGGGCGTACTTCTCGGTCTCCGCGACGTGGAACTGGCGCCAGCCCGCATCGGAGATCGCGTCCGCAAGCGATCGCACGATCTCGGGCGGGAAGGCCACCTGGACCGGCAGGCCGGCCTCGTACTCGGTCATCGTCACGACGAGCAGGCCCGTCGGGGCCGCGCGCCCCGACGGCGATGTCCGGTCGAACCCCGCGAACGCGCCGTCGGCGAGGGCGTGGGTGAGTTGCCGGGCCCGGTCCGCCCGGAAGTTCGCGTGGATGATCGGGTCCCCGTCGTCCAGGCCGCGCTCGACGCCGTCGACGACCGTCGGCGTCACGAACTCGTCGGTCTCGCCCCGGGCATAGGCCGCCTCGATCGCCGCGGCTGCCGACGGCGCGTGGAACGCGGCCTCGCCGTGGACGATGGCGTCGTAGCCGCGTTCGGTTCGATCCCAACGCTGGTCGCGATCCATCGCGAAGTACCGGCCGCCGACACTGGCGATCGCGGCCTGCGGGTGGGCCGCCACCAGGCGGGTCTCGAGGTCCACCGCGAAGCCGAGCCCCGAAGAGGGCGGCGTGTCGCGCCCATCGAGCAGGGCGTGGACGGCGACCCGCGACACCCGCTCACGGTGCGCGAGGTCCACCAGTGCGACGAGATGCCGGTCGTTGGCGTGGACGCCGCCGGGCCCGATGAGGCTGACGACGTGCAGGACGCCTCGGCCCTCACGAGCGCGGGCGCACGCCTCGAGGAAGGCCGGGCGCCCGAAGAAGGACCCGTCCGCGATGGCCGTGTCGATGCGCGGGAGGTCCTGGAGCACCGGTCGGCCGGCCCCGAGGTTGAGGTGGCCGACCTCCGAGTTCCCCATCTGTCCCGGCGGCAGCCCGACGTCCGTCTCGGACGCGCCGAGCTGCGCGTGCGGCCAGTGCTCGAGCAGGCCTCGCCAGGTCGGCATCGGGGCCGCCGCGATGGCATCGGCGGACGGGTCGTGGCCGATCCCGAACCCGTCAAGCACGACGAGCACGATCGGCCGTGGCCGGTCCCGACGGGCGTCGGTCACCCGGCGGCGCCGCGGGCACGGGCGGTCATCCCGGCCCGGCCCACGATCCCCGCCATCTCGTCAGGCTTGAGCGAGGCGCCGCCGACGAGCGCGCCGTCGATCGAGGGCTCGGCGAAGAACTCGCCGATGTTCGCGGACGTGACGCTGCCCCCGTAGAGCACCGGGACGTCGGTCGCGAGCGCGCCCCAGCCGAGCGAACGCAGCGAGCTTCGGATCCCATCGGCCATGGCGGCCGCGTCGGACCCGACCGCGTTCCGGCCGGTGCCGATCGCCCAGACCGGCTCGTAGGCGATCACGAGCCCGCCCGCTGCGAGGGCGTCAGGTTCGTGGCCGGACAGGGCGCCCGCGAGCTGGCCGTCGACGACCTCGGTCGCTCGCCCGGCCTCGCGATCGGCCAGCTGCTCGCCGACGCACAGGATCGGCCGGAGGCCGGCCTCGACCGCCCGGCCGAGCTTGCGGCCGATCTGCTCGTCCGTCTCGCCGGCATCACGACGGCGCTCGGAATGGCCGACGATGACCCACGTCGCGAGCCCCGCCAGCATCGGTGCCGAGATCTCGCCCGTGTAGGCCCCGGCCAGCTCGTGGTGGACATCCTGGGCGCCGACGGCCACCGACGGGTCGGCCTCGGCCAGGGCGTCGCGCACCGCCGCCAGGCAGACGAACGGCGGGCAGAGGACCCGGATGACCCCGGCCTCGCGCGTCCGGGCGGCGATGGTCCGCGCCAGCTCCCCGGCGTCGGCCGGGGTGGTGTGCATCTTCCAGTTGCCCGCCACGATCACGTCACGCATCGGTTCGAATCATGCCAGAGCGGGCCCGCCCGAACCGACGTTGGCCGGACGACGCCGACGTCCCCGGCCACGACCGGTCCCCGAGTCGCGGCGGCCGATGCCGTCGTCGTCATGCAGCGCAAGGCGTTCGATCCGCTCCAGCGCCCGCTGCACGGCCGAGCGGTGGACGGCCAGGCGTTCGGCCAGGTCGCTCAGCGTCGCTTCGGGTGTCTCCCGGCGCGCCGCGGCCACGAGGCGAACGACGTCCGGCTGCTGGGCGAGCCGACCGTCGGCATCGAGCGTCGCGATCGCCTCGAGCTGGCGGCCGGCGGCGCTGACGGCACGCTGGAGGTTCGCCGATTCGGCGTTGAGGACTCGGTTCAGGTCGCCCCGCAGGGCGCGCGACACCTGCCGAGCCTCGAGTTCGAGCAAGGCCCCGCCGGCGCCGATGCGCCGCAGGAACGTCTCGACCGCCTCCCCACTCTTCCACGTCACGACGCCACGGCCGCGACGGATCCGCCAGGACGCTGGCAGGTCGATGTCGGCCAGCCGCTCCGCGAGGATCGGGGCCTCGTCCGGATCCACGACGAACTCGAGATGGGTCCGTCCGCCGGCGAGGCTCAGCGAGCCACGCGCCAGGAACCGGCCACGTAGCCAGGCGGTCCGGCAGTGGTCCGGGGCGGTGTCCCAGTGGAAGACCTCCCAGTGGTCTGTCGCTCCCGCGCCGCTCCGCTTGGTACCCGTGTCGCCCGTGCCACGCCGCAGGCGGACGGCAAGCCGGGCGACGGGACCCTCGCGATGGGCGGATGTCCGGGGTGCCATGCCGAGGCCAAGGGCTTCGGCGATCCGGTCGCAGGCGCGGGCGGGGTCGATGGCCGCCAGTTCGGCGCGGAGGGCGATGACGAGGTCTCGCTCGGAGCGGGACACGTCAGGCCGTCATGCGGTCCGTCCGACGGCCCGGCGCCGGATGCCGATCTCGCTGTCGAGGACCCCGACGAGCGCCTCGGTCAGGCGCGCCGGATCGTGATGGTGGGCGTTGTCCGGGTCGACGACGTCCTCGAGCACGAGTCGGGGGACCGGGTCGACCGCGGGCGGCCATCGGAGGCGGACCGGCTCGGCCGTCCAGTCCTGTGGCGCGCGGGCCGCGAAATGGTTGTTTGCCACCACGACGTCGACCAGGCCGGGCGCCGTGTGCGCGATCAGCGCTTCGACGTGCGCCGACAGGTCGTAGCGGGCGGTCTCGCCGTCCTGCGTCGCGACGTTGCAGGCGAAGACCCGGGGCGCATTCGCCGCGAGCAGGGCCTCGCGGATGCCCGGTATCAGGAGGCTTGGGAGCAGGCTCGTGTACAGGCTCCCCGGCCCGAGCACGATCAGGTCGGCCTCGGCGATCGCGGCGAGCGCATCTTCCGACGGTCGGACGTCCTCGGGCGTCAGCCAGACCCGCTCGATGCCGGCCGTACGCATGATGTGGGACTGGCCGTGGATGATCGACCCGTCGGCCAGGCGGGCGTGGAGGGTCAGCGGGGTCGCCGTCGCCGGCAGGACCTGGCCGCGGACCGCGAGGATCCGGTTGATGCGCCGGACGCCCTCCTCGAAGTCGCCGTCCTCGACCGCCGTCATGGCCGCGATCAGCAGGTTGCCGACGGCGTGCCCGGCCAGGCCCGTACCGTCGGCCGACGCGTCCGCAGATGCCGGGAAGCGGTATTGCAGGAGCTCGCTCATCAGCGGTTCGGCATCGGCCAGGGCCGCGATGCAATTGCGGATGTCGCCGACCGGCGGGATGCCGAGCTCGTCGCGCAGCACCCCCGACGACCCGCCGTCGTCGGCGACCGTGACGACCGCGGTCAGGTTGCTGGTGTGCTCCTTGAGCCCGCGCAGGAGCATCGAGAGGCCGGTCCCGCCGCCGATCGCCACGATCCGCGGGCCCCGGGCGAGGAACCGGCGCTGGTAGATGAGCTCGACGAGCGGCTGGTCCCCGTCCGCGGACCGGAACGGGCCCATGAACGCCCGGATGACCTGCACGGCCCCGATGACGACGAGCAGGACGCCGATGCCACCGACGATGAGGCCTCGCAGCGGATACGGCAGGAACTGGAGGGTGGCGAGATCGATCAACGACCCGGCGAACCCGCCCGGTTCGAGGTCCCGCGACAACTGGCGGAGCGTATGGGCCACCGCGAGCGCCAGGAGCAGGAACCCGATGAACAAGACCAGCAGCCAGCGCTTGATGCCGATCCCGGGCGACAGCCAGCGGCGCAGGTTCATGTCCGCTCGAGCTCGCGGTGGAAGACGGCGACCGGCCCGACGTCGCGCTCACGCATCCAGGTGGCGATCTCCTCGGCGACGACGATCGAGCGGTGATACCCGCCCGTGCAGCCGATCGCGATGGTCAGCCGCGTCTTGCCCTCGGCGATGTAGGCCGGCACCGCCACCTCGAAGAACTCGAAGAGGATGTCGAGGAAGCGGCGCGCCACGGGCTGGTCGAGCACGAACGCCCGGACCTCGTCGGTCAGGCCGGACAGCGGTCGAAGCTCGGCGATGTAGAACGGGTTCTCCATGAAGCGGACGTCGAAGACCAGGTCCGCCTCGAGCGGCAGCCCGTACTTGAAGCCGAAGCTGATGAGCTGGATCGCGAGCTGGTCGGAGCGGACGGCGGTCGCGAGCTCGGAGAAGAGCCGCTCGCGCAGCTCCCGCAACGAGAGGTCCGAGGTGTCCAGCACGATGTCGGCGTCCGACCGGACCGGGTCGAGGAGGGCCCGTTCCTGGGCGATGGAGCTCGAGATGCCGCGTGAGTCCGCGAGCGGGTGGCGGTGGCGGGTCTCGCTGAACCGCCGGATCAGCACGTCGTCCCGGGCCTCGAGGTACACGACGCGCGGCCGGATGCCGCGGCCCTCCAGCGCCCCGCGCATGGCGGCGAGTGCCAGGTACGGATCCCCCGAGCGGACGTCCAGCACGACAGCTACCCGGGCGAAGCGTTCGCGATCGGACGAGACCAGGTCGGCCAGATCGGGCAGGAGCTCGCTCGGCAGGTTGTCGACGACGATGTAGCCAAGGTCCTCGAACAGCTTGGCCGCGGCGGTCTTGCCGCCGCCGGACAGGCCGCTGACGACGACGACGGCCGGTTCCGGTCCCGCCTCGCCCAGGGGCCCCGGCTCCGGCTGGCCCGTCAACGCCCGGAGCGCCGGATGAACAGGACGGTCAACTCGAACAGCACGTACATCGTGCCGCCCAGCACGAACGGGCTGACCAGGTCACCACCCGGTGTGGCGACCGCCGAGAAGACGGCGATACCGAGGATCACGAATCGGCGCGAAGCACGGAGCCGCTCCGAGGTCATGATGCCCACTCGCGACAGGCCGACCAGGAGGATCGGGAACTCCATCACGAGCCCGAAGGCCAGGAACATCGTCGTGACGAAGTCGAAGTAGGACCCGGCCGTGATCAGCGGCTGCAGGTCGGCGGACGTGAAGCTGATCAGGAACTGCGCCGCGAAGGGCAGCACGATGAACGCGATCGCGGTGCCGAGGGCGAAGAAGAACAGCGCCAGCGGGATCCAGGGCCTGGCCGATCGGCGTTCCGTCGGGGTCAGGCCGGGCGCCACGAACGCCCAGAGCTGGTACAGGAGCACGGGCATCGCGAGGATGATGCCCACGACGATCGAGATCTTGACCTTGATGACGAAGGCGTCCCCGAGACCCGTGAAGTAGAGCGGCGAGTCGCCCGGGATCGCGTCGCTGAGGATCGAGATGATCTGGTCCGAGATCGCGAAGCCGACGACCGAGCCGACCGCGATCGCGAGGATCGAACGGAACAGCCGTGTGCGCAGCTCGCCCAGATGCTCGACGAGCGACATGACCGACTCGTCGGCGGGCGCGGTCGCCGGGGGCGGAGCGGGCTCCGGCAGCGCGGGGACGCCGGACACGCCGGCGTCGGTCAGCAATTCGGCGTCGGCCATCTCAGGGATGCGGCGCGCCGAGCGTCAGTTCTGGCCGGGCGTCGGCTCGCTGGCGGCCGGGGCGGCCGCGACGGGCTCGGCCGGGGTCGCCGCCGCCGCCGCTGCGACCGGCTCGACGGCCGCGGCCGGAGCGGCGACCGCGGGGGCCGGGGCGGCCGGAGCCGGGGCTGCCGGAGCCGATGCGGGCGCCATCGGTGAGGTGTCGACCTTGACCGCCTCCTGGACGTCCGAGGACGCCTTCCGGAACTCGCGGATGCTCTTGCCGAGCGCGGCGCCGACGTCCGGGAGCTTGCCGGGGCCGAGGATCAAGAGCGCGATGACCAGGATGATGACGAGCTCGAGCGGTCCGGGGGTAGGCATCGTTCGTCGTGCTCCTGTGGATAGCGGTTTCGCGGCGGCTAGGGTAGCACAGGGAGGCGCCGAGCCCAGTCGGCGGCGGCCGCCGCGACGCGCTCGAATGGATCGCCGCCGCGCCCATCCGCGGGGTCGGCCGCCGCGCTCGCGATCCCTCGTGAGATGTTGACCAACAGCCCGCCGCCGGGCCGCGCCGCGACCGGCCCGTCGACCGCCCTGCCGTGCTCGAGGACGGGGCCCTCCGTGCCTCCCTGCGCGCCCACGCCCGGCACGAGGAACGCGAGGCCCGGGGCCGTCGCGCGGATGGCCGCCAGCTCGTCCGGGGCGGTCGCCCCCACGACCAGCCCGACGGTCCCGCCGGGCCCCCAGTGCGCGACCCGTCGAGCGACCCGCCGGTGAAGCGGCTCGACGGGGGCGTCGAGCGATGCGTCCGACACGACCTCCAGGTCCTGCAACTCCCCCGCCCCCGGATTGGAGGTCCGGCACAGCACATAGGCGAAGCGGTCCGGTCGATCGAGCAGCGGCGCGATCGCTTCCGCGCCGAGGTACGGGCTGACGGTCACCGCGTCGGCGCCGAGGACATCGAACAGGGCGGTCGCCTGGCGGGCCGCGGTCGAGCCGATGTCGCCGCGCTTCGCATCCGCGACGACCGGCAGGTCAGCTGGCAGGCCCGAGCGGATCCGCTCCAGCGCCGCCATCCCGGCCGACCCGAAGGCCTCGAAGAACGCGAGGTTCGGCTTGATCGCCGAAGCGACCGGGCCGGCCGCCTCGGCGACGAGCGTCGCGAACCGCTCGACCCCGCGCAGGTCGCGCGAGAACCCGGACGGCAATCCGTCGAGGTCGGGGTCCAGGCCCAGGCAGAGGACCGTTCCCGTGGCCGACGTGCGGGCCGCGAGTCGCTCGAGGTAGGGCGTCGTCACCGGATCGGGATCGATCAGGGCGCCGGGCTGGGGCTCGCGGCGGCGCTGGGTGTGGGCGGGGGCGTCGGGGTCGGTGTGGGCGCCGGCAGCTCGCTGGCCGGGATGAACCAGTCCGGCCGCGAGTTGGCGTCGAGACCCGACACCTCGGTCAGCGGGACCGTCTCCTTGATCGTCCAGTCCGGTCCGATGCCATCCAGCCGGGCGAGCCGGAGGTCCACGGTCGATCCGTCGAGGTGCAGGAACGCGACGCCGTCACCGGCCGGCGACCACGTCGGCGCCCATGACGAGTCGTCGTCGGTGAGCCGCAGGAGCTCCTTGCCGTTCGACCCGTCGAGGATCACCACGTTGGTGCCAAGGCTCGAGGTCTTGGTGGCCGCGATGTACCGGCCATCGGGCGAGTAGGCGGGGTTCAGGTAGCCGGCCGTCGTGATGCTCTTCGTCTTCTTGGTCGCGGGCTCGTAGCGCACGATGATCGGTGCACCACGAGTGCCGTCGCGGCCGTTCTTCACGTAGAGCAGGTACTTGCCGTCCGGTCGCCACTCCGGATCCTGGTGGCCCAGGAGGCCGGACTCCGGCACGCCGGCTCGCTTGATCTTCTTGGTCGTGGTGTCGAGGAACTGGAGCACGACATTGCTCTTGTCCGGGTTCGGGGCGTCGGACACCATCGCGATCGTCGTCCCGTCGGGCGACAGCACCGGCTGGCGGATCCAGTACGACCAGGTGTACCGGCCGTCCTTGAACTTGCCGGTCGCGAGCCGTTCAGGCGGGGCGCTGCCGTCGGCGCGGACTCGCATCAGGTCCGGGATCGCCAGCACGAACTTGGTCGACGAGCCACGGACCGGCCAGAGGCCTTCTCCGTCGTTGGTCTGGACGTAGTAGATCCACTGGCCGTCGGACGACCACGACGGCATCGTGTCGCCGCCGCTCGAGGTGAGCTGGCGCACGTCCTTGCCCGTCTGGACCCAGATGTTGCCGGCCTTGGCATAGACGATCGAGCCCTTGAAGCTGACCTCGGGGACGATGACCACGTTGGACGGCGCGGGTGTCAGCGCCGGGCCGCCGTTCCCATTCCCGTTCCCGTTGCCGTTGCCGTTCGATCCGGTCTTGCCGCCCACGAACGGCACCTCGCCGTTCATCACGCTGATCGTCAGGAGGGCGACGAGCACGAGGCCGACCACGGACAGGATCGGGGCGGCCAGGGTCCGGACCGGACCGATGCCGTAGGGGTCCTCGGCGCGTGGCGGCCGCACGACCGGCTTGCTCATCCGACGACCCCCGCGACGGCCGGCGTGGACGCCGGCGACAGGATGGCCGAGGCCTCGGGATGCAAGCCGGACGTGGCCGCGTCGCGGATCTCGAGCTGGAGGGTCTCGAAGCCGCCGAAGTGGCGACTGACCAGGCGTGCGACGACATCGAGCCGATCGCCCTCGCGGACCACCTCGGCCAGATCGGGCCGACCGAAGGCGATCCCGTCGAGCACGTCGAGGCCGCGGCGCAGGGTCAGCTGGCTGTGGCCGCCGTTCGCCGCCCGCACACGTGTGACGGTAAGGCCGAGGACCGCGACGAGCGGGTCCGGGTTGCCGGGGCCGCACGGTGCGAGGTGGCCGAGTTCGCGGAGCAGCGCGTAGTCGACGTCGAGTGCCGGGAGCGCGAGGTCGATCGGCAAGGCCGATCGCGGGTCGGGCGGGACCGACTCGGCGGCCAGCGCCAGGAAGCGCTCCTCGAACACCGGCCAGCGCTCGGTCGGCAGTTCGAAGCCGGCCGCACCCGCGTGGCCACCGAACCGGTCGAAGAGATCGCCGCAGCGCTCGAGGGTCGCACCCAGGTCCAGGTGCCCGTCGCTCCGGCACGAGGCGCGGATCGTATCGCCCATGTCGGCGCCCACGACGGCCGGCCGACCACGGTCCTCCACGAGCCGAGCCGCCACGAGACCGACGATGCCCACGCTCCACGGGCCGTGGACCAGGGTCGCCGCCGGTGCGGCCGTCTCGTCGACCAACGCGCGTGCCTCGGCGAGCGCCCCCTTCACCAGGTCGCGCCGCTCGAGGTTGGCGGCTTCGAGGGCGTCGGCGAGGCCCTCGGCCTCGCCGACCGTCTCCGCGAGGAGCAATCGGGCGGCGCCGAGCGCCTCCCCCATCCGACCGGCCGCGTTGAGCCGCGGGGCGATCGCGAAGGAGATCGTCTCCAGGTCGGCCGAGGCCGGGTCGATCCGCGCCCGGCTCAGCAGGGCGGCGATCCCCGGCCTGGGGGCCGTCCGCAGGCGTTCGAGGCCGATCCGGGCGATCGCCCGGTTCTCGCCGACGATGGGCGCCACGTCGGCGACCGTCCCGATGGTGGCGAGGTCCGCAAGCGCGAGCGCGGCCGCCGGGCCGCCCGACACGTCCGCGAGGAGTGCCTGTGCGACCTTGAAGGCCACGCCGCTGCCGGCGATGCGCCGGTCCGGGTACCGGGAGTCCGGCCGGTGCGGGTTGACCACCGCGAGCGCCGGCGGCAGGTCGGGCGGCACGCGGTGGTGATCGGTGACGATGACGTCGATGCCGCGGCCCACGGCGGCCGCGACCTCCGCGTGGCTGGTCGTTCCGCAGTCCACCGTGACGATGAGCCGGACGCCGCTGCGCTCGGCGGCGTCGACCGCCGCGAGCGAGAGACCGTGACCCTCCTCGAGGCGGCTGGGAACGTACGCCTGGGCCTGGATCCCGTATCGGGCGAGGGCCAGGGCGAGGATCGCTAACCCGGTCAGGCCATCGGCATCGAAGTCGCCGAAGACCATGACGGTCTCACCCTTGGAACGGGCGACCGAGAGGCGCCCCAGCACGCGATCGATGTCGGGCAGCAGGGCCGGGTCGTGCAGGGCGACCAGAGGATCCGCGAACCAGGCGTCGATGGCCGCGCCGTCGGTCGCGCCCCGCGCGACCAGCACGCCCGCCATCCGGTCCGAGAGTCCGCGCGACGAGGCCGCCATCGCGACGTCCGGTGCCAGCGTGATGCGCTCCGGGAACGCCCATCGGAAGCGGGGTTCGATCACGTCCATCAGGATGCCACGCGTCCCTGCACGGCGGCTTTACCGGCCCGCCGCCGCGGACGCGTCAGGAGACGGACCGCCGCGCCCTGGGCGCGCGCGACGACTCGGGACGACCTCGCTTCCGCGACTCCCAGAGGTGCCAGTCGACGAGCAGCGGGGCGGCCACGAAGATCGACGAGTACGTCCCGGACACGATGCCGATCAACAGGGCGAGGATGAACCCGTTGATCGCCGAGCCACCGAACAGGAGCAGCGCCAGCAGGGTCAGGACGACGGTCAGGCTCGTCGTGATCGACCGCCCGAAGGTCTGCAGGATCGAGTGGTTGACGATGTCGGCGAACGGCTCGCCGGCATGACGGGCCTTGTTCTCCCGGACCCGGTCGAAGACGACGATCGTGTCGTGGACGCTGAACCCGATGATGGTGAGCATCGCGGTCACGAACAGCGCGTCGATCTCGACGCCGAGGAACGTCCCGAAGATCGCGAACGCCCCGACGACCAGGACCACGTCGTGCAGCAGCGCGATCAGGGCGGTCACGCCGAACTTGACGTCGCGGAAGCGGTAGGTGATCCAGAGCAGGATCCCGATCGAGCCGACCGCGATGAGGATCAGCGCCTGGCTGATGAGGTCCGAACTGACGACCGCGCCGATGGTCGTGAGGGTGTTCTGGGCGGCGATCGGTCCGAGCTCCTTCTCGAGGGCCGCCCGAACCTCACCGAGCTGTCCGGTCGTGGGCAGCTCCGTGTTGCCGACCGGCGCGACCGAGGGCGACGGCGAGGGGCTCGCGCTCGCGCCGGCCGAGGCCGACGCGGCGGGGCTGGGACTGGGGCTCGGTGCGGGACTCGAGCTGGGCGCGGCGCTGGCCGATGGCGCGGGTGAACCGCTCGGGGCCTGGGTCGGGACGGGGGTCGCGGGCGCCGGCGTCGCGAGGCCGATCGGGATGGTCTTGATCTCGATGAAGCCGGAACCAGTGGTGATCGCCGTGGCCTCGAGGCCCTGCTCGGCGAAGACCGCCTCGACCTGGTCGGGCGTGACCGCGGGATCCTCGAAGCGGATCTCCCACTTCGTCCCGCCGGTGTAGTCGATCGTGAACTGGAGCCCTGCGTCGGTGAACGGGGTCAGCAGGATGAAGACGAGGCCCGGGATGGTGAGGATCAGCGAGACGAGATAGAACCAGCGTCGCTTGCCGATGACATCAAACACGCTCGGCGGCCTCGCGCCGGGCGGAGGGACGGGTGTTGCCGCGGGCCACGAACTCGTCCTCGCGCAGCCCGTAGAACGATGGCCGACGCGCCCATTCCTGGCGGACGAGGACCCGCATGATCGAGCGGGTCACGACGATCGCGCTGAACATCGACGTCAGGACGCCGATGATCAGGACCAGGGCGAAGCCGCGGATCGTCGAGGAGCCGAAGGCGTACAGGATCGTGGCGGTGATGAGGCTCGACACGTTCGAGTCGAGGATCGAATTCCAGGCGCGATTGAAGCCCGCCTCGACCGCGGCGGGCAGGGACTTGCCCACGCGCAGCTCTTCCTTCATCCGCTCGAAGATCAGGATATTGGCATCGACGGCCATGCCGACCGACAGGACGAAGCCGGCGATGCCTGCCAGGGTCAGGGTGACGGGGATGAGTCGGAAGATGGCGAAGACGACGAGGGTGTAGTAGAGGAGCGCGAAGCTCGCGACCAGCCCGATGGCCCGGTAGTAGATGACCATGAACGTGATCACCATCGCGATGCCCAAGAAGCCGGCCAGGAGGCTCTGCGACAGGAACTTGTCGCCGAGCGTCGCGCTGATCTGCTCGCTCGAGAGCTCGATGATCGGGAACGGCAGGGAACCGAACTTCAGGACCGTGACCAGGTTGTTGGCCTCCTTGGCCGGGAAGCCGCCGATGCCGCCCGACGAGATCTGGACCTGGCCGTTCGGGATGGCGTTCCTGATGACCGGGGCCGAGATGACGGTCCCGTCGAGGGTGATCGCGAAGTAGTCGCCGATGTGCTCGGTCGTGTAATCGCCGAACAGCTTCGCGCCGTCGCCCTTGAGCACGAAGTCCACGGTCAGGCCGCCGTTCTGCTCCTGGCCGATCGAGGCGGACTCGACCTGGTCGCCGCTGAACAGCGGCGGGAACAGCTTGAGGTCGAGGACCTGGCCCTCCTGTGCCTGCGTCTGGCCGAGGGGGACGAAATCGAGGCGGCCGGTCTGGCCGACGAGGCGGCGGACGGCGTCGGGATCGGTGACGCCCGGCAGCTCGACGACCACGCGGTCGGAGCCCTGCGTCACGACGACCGGCTCGGAGACACCGGTCTGGTTCACGCGGCGCTCGACGATGTCCTTGATGATCGCCATGTCGGCGGGGCTCGGGGTCCGGCCCTCGACCGGTTGGGCCTGGTATTCGACCCGCAGGCCGCCGGACAGGTCAAGGCCCAGCTTCGTCTCGATGAGCCGCGTGCCCGATGGACTGGACGCATCGGGCAGCGTGAGGTTC
This sequence comes from uncultured Chloroflexia bacterium, assembly GCA_963776545.1. Classification (GTDB taxonomy): domain Bacteria; phylum Chloroflexota; class Limnocylindria; order Limnocylindrales; family CSP1-4; genus SPCO01. The sequence goes on from CAVZND010000009.1 coordinate 24,860, forward strand.
GGGAAGAAGTTGATGAAGAGGGCGATGACGCCGATGAGGATGATGAGGATGGGACCGGCTCTGCGCATACCGGCGGGATGGTACACGGAACGCCCTGACGTCGCCCGTGGCGGCCTCAGGCTTCCAGGTTCGCCTTGATCCGGGCGGCCAGGGCGCGCCCGATGCCGGGCACGGCGGCGATCTGCTCGACCGGGGCGTCGCGCACGCGCTTGATCGAGCCGAAGACCTTGAGCAGCTCGCGCTTGCGCTTCGGCCCGACGCCGGGCAGCTCATCGAAGGCGGAGCGGATCGCCCGCTTCGCGCGCAGGTCGCGGTGGTAGGTGATCGCGAACCGATGCGCCTCGTCGCGGAGGCGCTGGACCAGGTAGAGCGCGGGTGAGGTCGGTGGCAGGACGATCGGTTCCGCGCGGTCGGGCAGGAAGAGCTCCTCGCGCTCCTTCGCGAGGCCGGCCAGCGCGATGTCATGTAGACCCAGTTCGTCCAGGACCGCCTTGGCGGCACTCACCTGGCCACGTCCCCCGTCGATGAGGACGAGGTCGGGCATCGCCCACCGTCGCTCCTCCTCGCTCCCCTCCTGCCCGGCCTTGACGGTCCGGAACCGGCGGCGAAGGACCTCCTGGTGGCTGGCGAAGTCGTTGGGGCCCTCGACCGTCCGGATCCGGAAGCGCCGGTACTCGCCCGAGCGCGGCTTCCCGTCCTCGAACACCACCATGCTGCCGACCGACTCGCTGCCCTGGAAGTTGCTGATGTCGTAGCACTCGATGCGGGCCGGCGCATCGGCGAGGTCGAGGGCGTCGGCGAGCTCCTGGAGGGCCGCGAGCGTCTTGCCCTGGTCGGCGAGCCAACGGGCCTGCTCCCGGGCCAGGGTCTCCGCGGCGTTGCGGGCGGCGAGGTTCATGAGCTGGCGCTTCTCGCCCCGCTGGGCCACCCGGAGGTGGACCGGCCCACCCCGTCGCTCGGCCAGGAACGCCTCGAGGTCCGCGACGTCTACGGCGGTCGAGGGCAGGTAGACCTCGCGCGGGATCGAGGTCGCGCGCGCGTAGTACTGCTCGAGGAAGCTGGCCAGCACTTCGTCGTCGGTGGCCTCCCGGGCGGCATCGAGCAGGAACACGTCCCGACCGACCATCTTCCCGTCCCGGATCGCGAAGAGCTGGACCGCCGCCTGGTTGTCGGCGCGCGCGAGGCCGACGAGGTCCAGCTCGGTCCGCGCGAACGCCGCCATCTTCTGGCTTTCCATCGTCCGCTCGATCGCCCGGATCTTGTCGCGCAGCACCGCCGCGCGCTCGTACTCCTCACGGGCGGCTGCGGCCGCCATCTCGGCCTCGAGTGCCTTGACCAGGGTCTCCTGGCGCCCCTCGAGGAACAGCTCGACCTGGGCGATATCGGCCCGATAGGCGTCCTTCTCGATGGCCTGGATGCAGGGTCCCTGGCAGCGCTTGATGTGGTACAGCAGGCATGGCCGCTGCAGGGCCCGCTCGCCATCCTTGATGTCGATCGTGCAGGTCCGGAACGGGAACAGGCGCCGGACGAGGTTCATCGACTCGTCCACGCTCGTCGCCGACGCGTACGGCCCGAAGTACCGGCTCCCGTCGTTCACGAGCTTGCGCGTGCGCTCGATGCGCGGGAAGTCGTCGGCGAGGGTCACCTTGATGTATGGGTAGCTCTTGTCGTCCTTAAGCCGCACGTTGAAGCGGGGCCGGAAGCGCTTGATGAGGTTCGCCTCGAGGAGGAGCGCCTCGGACACGGAGTCGGTCAGCGTGTACTCGACCTCGGCGACGCGGTCGATGACGCTGCGGATCCGGTGGATCTCCCCCGCAGGGGTCGCCTTCTGCCAGTACGACCGGACGCGGTTGCGGAGGCTCTGGGCCTTGCCGACGTAGACCACCGTGCCGCGCTCGTCCTTCATGAGATAGACGCCGGGTCGATCGGGCAGGCGCTTCAGGGTCGCTTCGAGGTCGGGGTTCACGGCCCGATCGTACGACGTCGCGGCCGAACGGAAGGGCGGGCGCCGAATGGCGCCAATCCCTGGATGAGTGGCGACGGCCAGAGTGCGGTCATGTCACTGCACGCTTCCGTCGCTGAGCGCTTGGCCAGGCTGGCCCCGGACCAGCGCGCGGCCGCCACCGCGCCACCCGGGCCGGTCCTCGTCGTGGCCCCGGCCGGCAGTGGCAAGACCACCACCCTCGTGGCCCGCATCGCCTGGCTCGTCGCGTCGGGCGTCGCCCCGGACGCGGTGGCGGCGATCACGTTCAACCGGCGCGCCGCCGTCGAGCTGGGCGAGCGCGTCGACGCTGCGCTCGCACCGCTCGGCATCGAGCATGGGGCCATCCGCGTCCGGACATTCCACGCGCTGGGCCTCGAGATCCTGGGCGACGCCGGCGCCCCGACCGGGCCCCTGGTCGATCGGGCGGCCGCCCTGCGCGAGGTCGCGCCATGGGCCGACGACGCGGCGCTCATGGAGCTCGACGGCTTCGTGTCGCGCCTGAAGATCGAGCTCGGGGTGGTGGCCGAGGACGTTGCCGCGGACCCGGACGCGGGTCCCTTCGCGCGCGCGTTCGTCAACTACGAGGCGGCGGTGTCGAGGTCCGATGGCCTCGACTTCGACGACCTCGTGCTGCGGGCGATCAGCCATCTCGAGGGCGACGCCGACCTGCTCGCCACGTGGCGATCGCGCTGCGCCTACCTGCTCGTCGACGAGGTCCAGGACGTCGATCGGGCGCAGCTGCGACTCGCACTCCTGCTTGCGGCACCTGCGAACCGGATCCTGCTCGTCGGGGACGACGATCAGTCCATCTATGGCTGGCGACTCGCCGATGTGCGCCGGGTCCTGGGCCTGGACGCGGTCCTGCCCGGGCTCGAACGGGTCGATCTCGAGGTCAACTACCGGTGCCCGGCGCCGGTGGTCGAGCGGGCGGTCCGCCTCGTGGAGCACAACCGCGAGCGGTTCGCCAAGCGGATCCGACCCGGGCCGGCGGCCGAGGGTGCCCTCGTCCTGGCGCCGGACGCCTCGGACGATCCGATCCGACTGGAACGAGTGATCGGCCGTTGGCCGGACGATGGGTCGACGCGGGCGGTCCTCGCGCGGACCAACCGGGAGCTGATCCCGGCGGTGGTCGTGGCGATGGCGGCCGGCATCCCGTTCCGTGCCGCACGCCTCGACCTGCCGCTCGAGGACCCGGCACTCGACGACGCGCTCGCGGCGGCCCAGGCCCTGGCCAGGCCGGGCGAGTCGCCACTCCTGACTCTCGGACGCCTGAGAATGGCCGCGACGAACGGATCCACCCGCCGCGTTGCCGGAACGCTCCTTGCCTGGGCGCCGGGGTTCGCGGATCTGGGCGCCTTTCTTGACGCCGTCGCGGAGGCCCGCCAACGGCTGGGCGAGCTCCGTCGCGACGACGCCCTCCTGACGCTGGCCACGGCCCACGCCACGAAGGGACTCGAGTTCGACCATGTCGTCATCGTCGGGATGGAGGCGGCGCGCTTCCCGAGCGGCCGCGCCGTCGAGGGTGCGCAGGATCCCGTCCGGGCGTACGAAGAGGAACGACGACTCGCGTACGTGGCGTGGACCCGGGCGCGCCGCTCGCTCACGCTCCTCTATGACCCGGCCAGTCCGTCGCCGTTCCTGCTCGAGGCGTTCAGTGCCGACGAGCTCGGGCTCAGCCGCGCCCCCGGTTGAGCTCGCGCAGGAGCCGATCGATCGCGTCGAGGAACGGCCCGGTCATGACCATTCCGCGACTCTTCGGACGAGCTCGGTCCGGGAGCGAACGCCCAGCTTGCTGTAGACGTGGCCGAGGTGGAACTCGACGGTCCGGGGGCTGATGAACAGGGCCGCGCCGACCTCCTTGTTCGTCGCCCCTTCGGCGACGACGAGGGCGACCTGCAGCTCCTGGGGGGTCAAGGTCATGAGTGACCCACCCGAAGCTCGCGTCGGCGTCTCGCCCGTCGCGCGCAGCTCGACCCTCGCCTGCTCGGCCCATGGTTCGGCGCCTAGCTTCTCGAACGTCGTCAAGGCTTCGTGGAGCACGACTCGCGCCGCCGCTCGGTGGCGGCTATGGCGACGGCGGCGACCGAGACACAGCTCGGTCCGAGCCCGCTCGAATGGCTCGCTCCCGCCGTGGATCTCGAGCGCCTGCTGCAGGACCGCCTCGTATCCATCCTCATCGGCGAGCAGCCCACGGCAGCGCGCCGCCGTCGCCGCGGCCCAGCGATTGCCGGTCGTCCGGCCCTGTTCCTCGAGTGTCTCCAGCTCGCGGACGGCATCGCCGATACGGCCGACGCGAACGTAGGACTCGATGAGATCCGCATTCCAGGGCACCGCGGTCGGCAGCCCGACCCCGTACTCGATCTCGAGGCGAGCGCATTCCGCCAGGTGCGCCGCGGCCCGCTGTGGATGGCCGAGTCCCAGGGCGAGCGCCCCGAGCGCCGAGGCCGCGTAGTTCTCGATCACCGGCACACCGAGCCGATGAGCCACCTCCAGTGCGGCCGCCACGTCCTCTCGACACGGACCCTCGAGGCCAAGGAGGGCCTCGACCCGAGCGAGCGTCACGAGCGACATGGCCGACGACACGGTCTGCCCCGTCTCCGTCGCGAGCTGGACGGATTCCGTGGCCGCTGCATAGGCGGTCGGCGTGCGTCCGCAGCGGAGCTCGAGCTCAGCCAGGAGCGCCAGCGGGTACGGCAGCAGCGTGATCGCACTGGCTTTGCGCGCCGTGACCACGACGCGCTCGAGCATGCGCCGAGCCGTGTCCCATTCCTCGAGCCAGGACAGTGTGTGGGCGGCGGTGACGACCACCACGCCGATGTCGTCCAGTGGGTTCGTCGTCTCGAGCGCCGGAATCAGTGGTTCAAGCATGGCTCGCGCTTCACGGACCCGGCCCTGGAGGGCCAGACCAGTGGTCAGCGACAGGGTCGCGAACATCTGTACGGGACCACCGTCCGCCTCCGACAGTTGCACCGCATCGCGAGCGGTCCCGACGACGACATCGATCGGTGCGGCGCCAGTCGCCGCATTCGACGCGAGCGACAGCATCAGCGCCGCCCGCGCCGGATCGTGCGCCTCTACGAGACGCGCTTCGTCGACGAGCAGCGCGAACGTGTCCATCAAGGGGCCGACGAACATCAAGGAGGCGGCTCGCAGCTGCTGGATATCTGCCCGTAGCCTCGGATCACCCGTCAGTACGAGGACGTCGGCGAGGATGTCGGCCGCGGTCTGGCCCTGACCGCCGAGCCGGAACGCGTGAGCGGCGCCCATCGTCCGGCGGATCCGGTCATCCGCAACCGGACTGAGGAGGCCCGCGATCGACAGTGCGTTCGCCGCGGCGACGTAGCCACCTCGTTCCTGGGCCGCCGCCGCGGAATCCTCGAGCAGCCGGGCCACCTCTTCGTCGGGTTCGGCCGCCGCAGCGGCGAGATGCCAAGCGATACGCGCGCGCTGATCGGGATCGAGCGCGTCCGCGATCGCGCGGTGCGCGGCGCGCCGTTCGACGGGTTCGGCGATCTGATAAGCGGCGGAGCGCAAGAGCGGGTGCCGGAACTCGACCTTGCCCGCACGGGTCCCCACGAGGCCACGTCGTGCGGCGGCATCAAGGGCGTCAGTCGCGGAACCTACGCCCTTCAGGGCGCGAGCGATCTCGGTCGCGTCTCCCGAGTCGCTCGCGGCGGCGATGAGCAGTGCCGTTCGCGTCGCCTTGGCCAGTGGCTCCAACCGCCGGACGAATGACCGCTCGACATCATGGCCGACGGGGATCGGTCCGACAATGGGCGCCGTGCCTTCGAGTTGGGCGTCGGTCAGCGTCTCGAGCGCTTCGAGGATGGCGAGCGGGTTCCCGCCCGTCTCCACGATCAAGCGATCGCGGACGCTCGAGCTGACGGTGCGGCCAACCCCGGCCACCAGCTCGGCTGCGGCGACGGCCTCCAAACCGGCAAGGTCCAGTCGCTCGATCCCGACCGCCTCGAGCCAGGGCTGATCCCGCGTCGCGAGCAGCAGGACCACGCCGTCGTTCCCGAGCCGACGGCCGGCGAAGAGGAGGGCCTCACGGGACGGCGAATCGAGCCAATGGGCATCGTCGACCACAGCCAGGACAGGCTGCCCATTGGTTCTGGCCCCGAGCAGGCTGATGACCGCGGCGCCGGCGGCGAACCGGTCACCCGGCGTCGGTGGACCGAGAGCGAGGGCCCCGGCGAGCACGGCCGCTTGGGGTTCGGGGATCTGGTCGAGCAGATGGAGCAGCGGCCGAAGCAGATCGGACAGCCCGGCGAATGGCAGTTCGGACTCGGTTTGGAGCGGCAGCGCGAACAGCAAGGTGAACCCCGCCGCCATCGCCACCACGGCGTCGAGGAGCGCCGTCTTCCCGATCCCTGGATCGCCATGCACGATCAGGGCGCCACTCGTGCCGCGGCGGGCTGCCTCCAGCAGGCGGCCGATCCGCGCAACCTCGACATCGCGTCCTGGTAGCACCGACGCCAGTCTATGCCCGTCCCGTCGCCGCTCCGTCCGCACGCCGGACCTAGGGTAATCCCCGTTGCGGACGCCGGACGTCGACGCGACGATCGGGCGGATCGAACGGCGGGAGGTTTCGACGCGCGATCCCCATCCTGGTGGCGGAATGTGCGGAGGAGATCCTGAGCCCGATTCGTCCGTAACGGTTAGGAGTCTCGGCTATGCGTCTCGTCGGATCAGGAACGCCGGACAGGTTCGCCGGCCGCCGTACGCGTGCGCTGGTGTTGATCGCGGCGCTCGCGCTCTTGTCCCTGTCCCTGGGAGCCGGCGTGGCCGTGGCGCACGGGCACTCGGGTCATCGGATCGCCGAGAACACGTTCACCAAGTGGGTGACGGCATTCCCCGCCATGGCGGGCGTCGTCGGTGGCGACGTGGGCAGCGGCACGTACGCGGGTGAGATCCTCAAGTACACCCCCGGGACGACCACGGTGATCGAGGCCCTGTACCACTTCAATGGGTCCAAGCACTCGTTCACCGCGCTCGTCCACGTCGAGCAAACGGGTCTCAAGGCGAAGATCACCGGCGTGGTCACCGACGGCTGGCACAAGGGCCACAAGGTGAAGGGGCGGTACACGCAGATCACCTGCACGGAGGCCAGTGACGGCAACTGCTTCCGGGGCCGACTCGACATCCTGCGGAGCTAGGGCCGGAGTCGTCTCACACACGCTCGAAACGGGAGCGGGGCGGACGCAGCGTCCGCCCCGCTCGGATTCCCGCTCGGCGTTTGCGAAGGCGGCCCGGGCCTCAGCCGCGCCCCCGATTGAGCTCGCGCAGGAGCCGGTCGATCGCGTCGAGGAACGGCTCGGTCAGCTCGGCCGGGAGGGCGTCGCGCACGGAGTCCTTCGGCCCGTAGGCGGCCCGCGCCCGCATCGCGGTCCGGCGCAGGGCGACCGGCTCCTCGTCGCGAAGGCGATCTGGAAGCGGTTCGAGGAACGCGGCCCAGCGCGTGACGCCGAGATCGTGCGCGGCGGCCACCAGGCGGTCGGCATGACGAGCCGCCTCCAGTCCCGCGGCGTCGAGGATGGGGCGCTCGTGGCGAGCCGAGATCCGGGACGATGCGCCGACCCGGCCCTCAGTCATCCGCTGGCTGGGAGCCTGTGGTGCCGGTCGACTCCGACCCGTCGTCTGGCGGGCGCAGGAGCACGAGCGGCAGGCGCTTGCGCTCGGAGCCATTGACGAGGATCCGGAACGAGTAGTCGCCCGGTGCGGGGAACGTCAGGTTCCAGAGGTCGATCGAGAAGGTGAGGGTGGCGTCACGGCCGTCCTTCTGGCTCCGGGCGACGAGGCTGCCGGTCGCACCGGCCACCTCTGCTCCGTCCGGGTCGAGGAGCACGAAGCGGATCTCGTGCTCCCGCTCGGTCTCCGGCGCCGTGACCTGGAGCCCGATCACCATGGCGAGATGCGGGTGGCGCAACGGGAATCGCCGCCCGCCGATCCGGGCGATCCCGCCACCCAGGACGTGGAACTTCTGGCCCGGGATGGTCTCGGCCGCGTCGGCCAGGAAGGCGAACTCGATGTCCGGCACCTGCCTATGCTAGCCGACCGGTGCGCCGGCTCAGCGGCTCCGGGACGCGGCCGCGGCACGCTTGCGCGACGGCGTGATCTTGATCGCGGGCTTGGCATCGTGGCCGTTCGTGCGGCCGCCACGGCCCGCCTCCTCGGCGAAGGTCACGTCCGACAGGGGCACGAGCGGCTCGCCCCGCAGCACACGCGCCAGGTACTCGCCGGTCGCCGAGCCCTTGGTCCGCGCGACGACCTCGGGCGGACCCTTGGCGATGATCTGGCCACCGCGGTCGCCACCCTCGGGGCCGAGGTCCACGATCCAGTCGGCCGTCTTGATGACGTCGAGGTTGTGCTCGATGACGAGGACCGTGTTGCCGCCGTCGACGAGGCGATGGAGCACCTCCAGGAGCTTCTCGACGTCGGCGAAGTGCAGGCCGGTCGTCGGCTCATCGAGGACGTAGAGGGTCCGGCCGGTCGCCCGGCGCGACAGTTCGGTCGAGAGCTTGACCCGCTGGGCCTCGCCGCCCGAGAGGGTCGTGGCCGGCTGCCCGAGGTGGACGTAGCCGAGGCCGACGTCGAACAGCGTTTGCAGCTTCGTCCGGACGTTCGGGACGGCGGCGAAGAACTCGAGCGCCTCGGCGATCGTCATCTCGAGGACGTCCGCGATCGACTTTCCCTTGAAGTGGATCTCGAGTGCCTCGCGGTTGTAGCGCTTGCCCTTGCAGACCTCGCACGTGACGTACACGTCCGGCAGGAACTGCATCTCGATCTTCAGGATCCCGTCACCCTTGCAGTGCTCGCAGCGGCCGCCCTTGACGTTGAAGCTGAACCGACCCGGCGTGTACCCCCGGACCCGCGACTCGGGCACGCCGGCGAACAGCTCGCGGATGGGCGTGAACAGCCCGACGTAGGTCGCCGGGTTGGAGCGGGGCGTGCGACCGATCGGGCTCTGGTCGATCTCGATGATCTTGTCGACGTATTCGGCGCCCTCCAGGCGATCGTGGGCCCCGACCGGCTCGCGGGAGCCGTTCAGCTCGCGGGCCAGTGCGCGGTACAGCACCTCGGTCACGAGCGTGCTCTTGCCGCTGCCCGAGACGCCGGTGACCGCCACGAACGTCCCGAGCGGCAGGCGCAGGTCGACCCCGCGCAGGTTGTGCTCCCGGGCGCCCCGGACGCGCAGCTCCTTGCCGTTGCCGGGGCGTCGCTCGGCCGGGATCGGGACGGACCGGTCACCACGCAGATAGGCGCCCGTGATCGAGCGCGGCTCGGCGAGCACGACCTCGAGCGGGCCATTCGCGACGATCTCGCCGCCCCGCTCCCCCGCCCCAGGGCCGATGTCGACGACCCAGTCCGCGGTCCGGATCGTCTCCTCGTCGTGCTCGACGACGAGGACCGTGTTGCCGAGGTCGCGCAGTCGGGTCAGGGTCGCGATGAGCTTCGCATTGTCGCGCTGGTGCAGGCCGATCGATGGTTCGTCGAGGATGTACAGGACACCCATCAGCGTGGTGCCGATCTGGGTGGCGAGCCGGATCCGCTGGGCCTCCCCGCCCGACAGCGTCACGCTCGTGCGGTCGAGGGTCAGGTAGTCGAGCCCGACGTCGACGAGGAACCCAAGGCGCGCGACGATCTCCTTGAGCACCTGGTGGGCGATGGTCCGCTCCCGCTCCGAGAGCGACGCGCTCAGGCCGGTCGCCCAGCGCAGCGCCTCGGTGATCGACATCGTCGAGACGTCCCAGACGTTTCGCTCCCCGATGGTGACCGCGAGGATCTCGGGCTTGAGGCGCTTGCCGCCGCACGTCGGGCACGGCCGGGTGACCATGTACTTCTCGAGCTCGGTCTTGATGTACTCGGAGTCGGTCTCGCGGTAGCGCCGTTCGAGATTCGTGATGACGCCCTCGAATGTGGCGTTGTACGTGTTCTCGCCGCGCTCATGGCGGTACCGGACGAGCACCTTCTCGTCCTTCGCCGCGCGCAGGACGTACTCCACCGCCTCCGGCGGCAGGTCCCGGATCGGGGCCGCGAAGTCCCAGCCGTGTGACGCGCAGATGGCCTCGAGGATCTTCAGGCGCCACGACGCGTCGGTCGGCATCTTGGCCCACGGCACGAGGGCGCCCTTCGCGAGGCTCTTCGACCGGTCCGGGATGACGAGGTCCTCGTCGATCTCGAGTCGCGTCCCGAGCCCGGTGCAGGCCGGGCAGGCGCCATGCGGCGAGTTGAACGAGAAATTGCGTGGCTCGAGCTCGTCGACGGTGAAGCCGTCGTAGGCGCAGCTGTACTTCTCGCTGTAGCGCCGCTCTTCGAACTCGGGCGGCTCGCCGTCACGTGGCGGCGCGGCGATCAGGACGACGCCCTCGCCGAGCCGGAGGGCTGTCTCGATCGAATCGGCTAGCCGGCCGGCGTCCGGATCCGGGATGACCAGCCCGGTCTCCGGGTCGATGGGCCGGCCGTCCGCCGCCCGGTCCGCACCGTCTGGCGCCTCGGCATGGCGAACGATGTACCGGTCGACGACGACCTCGATCGAGTGGCGCTTGTACTTGTCGAGCTTGGGCGCGTCCTCGATGTCGTAAGTCTCGCCGTCCACCCGGACGCGGACGAAGCCCTGCCGGCGTGCGGCCTCGAAGATGCGGTCGCCCTCGGTCTTGCGATCCTTGATGAGCGGCGCCAGCACCAGGAGGCGGGTGCCCTCGGACAGCGTCAGGACCTGGTCGACGATCTGCTGCACGGTCTGGCGCTCGATCGGATGTCCTTGGGGGCAATGCGGGATGCCGATCCGCGCGAACAGCAGCCGCAAGTGGTCGTAGATCTCGGTGACGGTCCCGACGGTCGAGCGCGGGTTCCGGGACGCCCCCTTCTGGTCGATCGAGATGGCCGGCGACAGCCCGTCGATCTGGTCGACGTCGGGCTTCTCCATCTGGCCGAGGAACTGGCGCGCGTAGGCGCTCAGGCTCTCGACGTAGCGTCGCTGACCCTCGGCGTAGATCGTGTCGAACGCCAGGCTGGACTTGCCCGACCCGGACAGGCCGGTGATGACCACGAGGCGGTCGCGCGGGAACGCGACATCGACATCCTTGAGGTTGTGCTCGCGCGCTCCGCGCACGACGAGCTGATCCTGGGGCACGAGCCAAGTGTACGCGATTGGCGGCGTTTGGAACAGGTGTTCTGGTACGGCGGGGGCGGGGCGGATCGCCCTGCCGGGGGCGGCGGCCCTACTCGATCGTGACCACCGCCGTGCCGACGGACCGCTCCTGGGGCGACGCCAGGATCGGGATCAGGTGTTTCGCGAACAGGGTCGGACCGACGACCGCGGCACCGTTCGCCGCGGCCTGCTCATCCGCCCACACGATGACGACGATCGCCTCGTCGTCGGTGACCTTCACGAGGTAGAAGCGCTCGAAGCCCGGCTGGGCACGGAAGATCAGCTCGAACTCGCGCGCGACGACGGTCGCCAGGTCGTCGACGGGAACCGTCAGGTGCAGGTGGTTGACCACGACCGCGGACATCGACTCTCTCCTTGGCGGATGTCCGTAGTGTGCAGGGTCGTCAGGCGAGGAATGTCGCCGCGTTCGTGATCCCGCCGATGAGGCCCGCGGTGATCGCGAGTGCGAGCGGGAGCCCGCCGATCATCGCCCAGACGCCGCGCCGGCCGTGGGACGATGCCGCGACGAACAGGGCCCCGACCAGGAGCACGAGCGCCAGCTTGGCGAGGACGACGGCAGGCATGCCGAACGAGTCGAACAGGTCGCTCACGATCGGGTTCGCCTCCGCGCCAGCACCGTGCCGCGCGACCATGATGCTGAATGTGGCCAGGTCGAAGGCCTGGGCGAGGAAGAGCGTCGCGACGCGCAGGAAGCCGACGGAGGCCGCCCGGACGATGCCCGTCGCGATGAGCGAAACGAGATCGAACGACTGGCTGACTAGTACGGAAGTAACCCCGCCGATCACCCGACGAATCTAGTCCAAACCGTACGCGTTCGCATCACACGCACACGGTTTCGTGGCGTCAACGCACCACATCCGCGCCGGGGCCGGTCCGGCCCCTAGTACTTTCGTCAGAGGTCAGCGGCGCCGACGGCCCGGCCGCTGGCCCGTGCGCTTGCGGATGTTGGGCGTGACCGTGCGGTCCCAGGTCGGTCGCTCGAGCCAGCTCGCCTGCCAGCTCGCCCCGTCCTCGTGCTCGTCGCGGATGCCCGGCAGCCAGTCGGCGGCGGTGCCCTCGTCGATGCCGGGTTCGCCGTCGAGGCTCGCCGCCGGCTCCTCATCGGCGGGCAGGACGGTCACGCTCGTGACCTCCATCACGGGCAGCAGGAGCGCGGCTTCGTCCGCTCGGCGGCCACGGGCACGCGCCGCCGCATCGTCCAGGCCGCCACCGGCGGAGCGTGCGGAGGCCGCCCGTTCGGCGGCCTTGCCGACGATGATCGACGCATCCTGCTCGAGGACCCGCAGGCGGATCTGCTGGACCTCGTCGCGGATGGCCGCCGCACGCTCGAACTCCAGCTCCTTGGCGGCGGCGCGCATCTCGGCTTCCATCCTCGTGACGAGCGCTTCGACCTTCGCCCGGTCCGCCTCGCTGAAGGTGCCACCTCGCTCGGATGCATAGACGACCGTCGACTCGGCCACGGCCCGGAGGCGCTGGTTGAGATCGTGGATGCCCTTGACGATGGTGGTCGGCTCGATCCCGCGCTCGACGTTGTAGGCGGTCTGGATGGTCCGCCGCCGGTCGGTCTCGTCGATGGCGACCTTCATCGACTCGGTCACGTGGTCCGCATACATGACGACCTCGCCGCCGATGTTCCGGGCCGCCCGGCCGATCATCTGGATCAGCGACCAGGCCGAGCGCAGGAAGCCCTCCTTGTCCGCATCGAGGATCGCCACGAGCGTGACCTCCGGAAGGTCGATCCCCTCGCGCAGCAGGTTGATCCCGACGAGCACATCGAACACCCCGAGGCGCAGGTCCCGCAGGATCGCGACCCGCTCGAGGGTGTCGACCTCGCTGTGGAGGTACTGGACCTTGACGCCGAGCTCCTTGAGGTAGTCGGCGAGGTCCTCCGCCATCTTCTTGGTGAGGGTCGTGACGAGCGAGCGTTCGCCGCGATCGACCCGCGTGCGGATCTCCTCGAGCAGGTCGTCGATCTGGCCGTCGGTCGGGCGGATCCGGATGATCGGGTCGACGACGCCGGTCGGTCGGATGAGCTGCTGGACCACCGTCTGGCTCCGCTCCAGCTCGTACGGGCCGGGCGTGGCGCTCATGTAGACGGCTTGGTTGACCGTCGCCTCGAACTCCTCGAACGTCAGTGGCCGGTTGTCGAGGGCCGACGGGAGGCGGAACCCGAAGTCGACCAGGATCTCCTTGCGCGTCCGGTCGTTCTTGTACATCCCGACGACCTGCGGGATCGTCATGTGCAATTCGTCGACGACCAGGAGCCAGTCCGGGGGGAAGTAGTCGAGCAGCGTCCACGGACGCGAGCCCGCCTCGCGTCGGGAGAGGTGGCGCGAGTAGTTCTCGATGCCGGTGCAGTAGCCGAGCTCGCGCATCATCTCGAGGTCGAACGTCGTGCGCTGCCGCAATCGGGCGCCTTCGAGCGCCCGTCCCTCGGCCTCGAGCTCGCCGACCCGGACCTCCATCTCGGCCTCGATGTCGACGATGGCTTCCCTGAGCTTGTCGTTGGGCGTGACGTAGTGCGTCGCCGGGTAGACGTTCGTCTCCTTGCGCTCCGCGAGCAGCTCGCCGGTGAGCGGATCGAGCTCCGTGATCCGCTCGACGATGTCGCCGAAGAACTCGACCCGGACGAGGGTCTCCTCCGACGCCGGCTGGAGCTCCAGCGTGTCGCCCCGGACCCGGAACCGGGCGCGGGTGAGCGACTGGTCGTTGCGCTGGTACTGGAGGTCGACGAGGTGGCGCAGCACCGCGTCGCGCCGGTACTGCCCGCCGACCCGGAGCTTGAGCACGGTCGCGCCGTAGTCGACCGGGGCGCCAAGGCCGTAGATGCAGCTCACGCTGGCGACGATGATCACGTCCCGGCGCTCGAACAGGGCGTGCGTCGCGGCATGGCGGAGCCGGTCGATCTCGTCGTTGCGCGACGAGTCCTTCTCGATGTAGGTGTCGGAGCGCGGGAGATATGCCTCGGGCTGGTAGTAGTCGAAGTAGCTGACGAAGTACTCGACGGCGTTCTCGGGGAAGAACTCCCGGAACTCGGCGTAGAGCTGGGCGGCCAGCGTCTTGTTGTGGGCCAGCACCAGCGTCGGCTTGTTGTGCTGCGCGATGGTCCAGGCGATCGTCGCGGTCTTGCCCGTGCCGGTGGCCCCGAGGAGCGTCTGATGGCGAGCGCCCTTGGCGAGGCCCTCGCTCAGGCGCTCGATGGCGGCCGGCTGGTCGCCGGTCGGCTCGAACGGCGCGACGAGCTTGAAGTCGGGCACGGGCTCAGTCTACCATCCGGACGCCGCACGAACCGAACGCGCGTTCGACCGTCACGCGCCCTCGTCCGAGAGCGCCAGGGCGTCCTCGAATTCCTCGTAGACGCGGGTCTTCGTCGCCGCCGGCGTGTCACTCGTGTCGATGATCCGGGTCGCGAACCGCTCGAGACGCTCGGTCATGTCTCCCTGGCTGGCGATCCGATGGTCGGCCTCGGACGCCGACATCCCCCGCGCCTGGACGCGGCCGAGCTGGTCGATCGGGTCGCAGGTGACGAGCCAGACCTCGTCGCACAAGGACGCGAGCCCGCCTTCGACGAGCTTTACCGCCTCGACCACGACCGCGGTCAGGCCATCCTTGTCGGCGCGCGTCATCGACGCGAGGATCCGCGGCCGGACGGCGGGGTGCACGATGGCCTCGAGGTCGGCGAGCGCGGCCGCATCCATGAAGACGATCCGCCCGAGCGCCGCCCGATCGAGCGAGCCGTCCGGTCGGCGCAGCGATTCGCCGAATCGGTCGACGATGAGCTCGAGCGTCGGCTCGCCCGGCTCGACGACCTGCCGCGCGACGCGGTCCGCGTCGATGACCATGACCTTCGGCAGCTCCCCGAGCCACGCCGCGACCGTCGACTTGCCGCAGCCGATGGGCCCGGTCAGGCCGATGCGGACCGTCACGGCGCCCGCTCCTCGAGCTCGAGCCAGGCGTCTTCGGCCGCCTGCAGGGCGGCGCCGACGTCGGCGAGCTCGCTCGTCACCCGTCGGAGCTCCACAAAGTTCGCCGCGACGCCCGGATCGGCCATCGCCAGCTCGAGGTGACCCTTGCGCAGGCCGAGCCGCGTCAGCTCGCCGTCGAGGGCCGCGCGCTGCTTGCGGTAGGCGTCCTTGGAGAGCTTCTCCAGCTTGCGGGCACGCGGCCGGGCGGCCGCGGGCGCCGAGGTGGCCCCGGGCGAGCGACCGTTCCCGCTCGAGGATCCTGCTACCGGCTGACCGGCGCGGGCGCCGGCCGCTCCGACGGGCTTGCTCGCCCCGACATGCAGCCGCTTCGCCTCGGCCTCCAGCGCCACGGCGACGGTCCAGCCGGCCGCCACAGCGGTCCGCCAGGCGCGGTAGCCACCGTCGAACGGTGCCGCGTGCCCGTCGTCCACGACCCACAGCTTCTCGCACACGGTCTCGAGGAGGCGCCGGTCGTGGGAGACGACGAGCAGCGTCGCCGGCGACCCCGCCATGAACGACTCGATCGCTTCGCGGGCCGGGATGTCGAGGTGGTTCGTGGGTTCGTCGAGCAAGAGCAGGTTGGAGGGCTGGATGCCGAGCAGGGCCAGCTCGAGACGAGACCGTTCCCCGCCGGAAAGCGACCGCACCTCCTTCGCGACATCGTCGCCGCGGAAGAGGAACCGGGCGAGGTACGAGCGCGCCTCGCCTGGCGTCACTGGGATCGCTTCGAGGAGGGCGTCGAGGACGGTCGCACCAGGGATGGCGGCCTCGCGCAGCTGCGCAAGATAGCCGAGCTGCGTGTTGTGCCCGAACGTGAGCATGCCATCGAGCGGTGGCAGCTCACCGGCGATCGTCCGAAGGAGCGTCGTCTTGCCGGCACCGTTCGGGCCGACGATGCCGATCCGTTCGCCTCGCTGTGCGGCCAGGAACGGGACCCGGGCGACCAGGCGCGGCTCGGTGGCGGGCGTCCCGTCCTCGTCCACAGCACCGCGGCCGGGCAGGTAGCCGACGTTGAGCCCGTCGATCCGCACGACGATCTCGCCCGAGCGCGTGGGACCGGCTCCCGCGAGCGCGGCGTTCGGGATGGCGAGCCTGCGTCCCTTCCGGGGCGCCTCCACACGTTCCGCCTGCAGCCGTGCAAGGCGGGCCTCGTGTTCGTGCATCTTGGAGAACTTGCGGTGGCTGCGGTAGCGCTGGACGAGCTCCTGCTCGCGGGCGATCGCATCCGCCTGAGTCGAGACGTCCTTGGCCGCTCGCGCGTCCCGCTCCTCGCGCTGGCGGTGGTAGGCGGTGTAGTCGCCACGGAACGCGGTCAGGCGACGGTCGCGCAGCTCCCAGACGCGGTTGACGATCGCATCGAGGAACGCCCGGTCGTGGGATGCGACCAGCAGGGAGCCGGCCCGCCGGCGCAGGTGATCCTCGAGCCATTCGAGCGCATCGAGGTCGAGGTGGTTCGTGGGCTCGTCGAGCAGCAGCAGGTCGGGATCGGCGATCACCAGCCGGGCCAGCGAGGCCCGGGTCTGTTCGCCGCCGGACATCGCCGCCGGCGGCTTCGTCCACTCCGACCGGTCGAAGCCGAGGCCGCTCAGCGCCGAGTCGACGCGCTGGTCGAGCGTGTAGCCGCCGAGGACGTCGAACTCGTGCTGGAGGTTGGCGTACGCGGCATCGGTGACCCGGCCATCGTGCTCGAACGTCGCGAGGGTCTCGGCCATGCGCTCGAGATGCGAGGCTCCGCTGCGCACCGCCGTCCGCAGGTCCGGTGCGGCCATGAACACCTCGTCGAGGTGTGCCTCCTGCGCGAGGAGGCCGATCGTGAGGCCGCGCTTGCGCGCGACCTGGCCACGGTCCGCCTCGTCGCGGCCGGAGGCGAGGCGGAGCAGGGTCGTCTTGCCCGCACCGTTGGGACCGACGAGGCCGACGCGGTCGCCCAACGCCAGAGCGACCTGGATGCGGTCGAGGATGACGAACGCCCCGACCTCGCGGGTGACCTCGCTGAACCGCAGGATCGACATCAGGCGGCCCCGGCGCCGGTTCCCGACGCCGCGCGGGCAGCCGCGCGACGGGTCGCGGCGGCTCGTTTCGTTCGCTCGGTCCGGCTTCGCGCGGCGGCACGGGCGAGCTCATCCGGGGTCGCCCCGAGGCTCCCCTCCCCCGCCAGATCGGTCCAGCGGCGGCCGCGCTGACGAGGGCCGCCGGTCATCGTCCGCAGGATCTTCCGAGCGCCGGCGCGATCGACGGCCGGCAAGCGCTGGCACCATGAGCAGAAGTGGGTGCTCCGGGCGCCGACGACGACGCGGCGGAGTGGTCGGCCGCAGCGCGGGCACGGCTCGCCGGTCCGCTGGTAGACCGCGAGCTGCTCCTGCATCGCGCCGTCGCCGTCTGGCGCCGTGTAGTCGTCGATGGAGCTGCCCCGGCGCTCGACGGCCTCGGCCAGGATCGAGCGGATCAATTCGTACAGGCGGCGCTCGTCGGGCGGGCGCAGCGTGGCGGCGGATCGGAGCGGATGCAGCCGCGACAGCCACAGCGCCTCGTCGGCGTAGATGTTCCCGACCCCGGCGAGGAACGACTGGTCGAGCAGGAGCGGCTTGAGGCGGCCCTTCCGTCGCCGAAGGCGTCGGCGGAAGTCGCGGACCGTGAAGGCCGGATCGAGCGGTTCGGGGCCGATCGCCGCGAAGACCTCGCCGCCGCCGACCTCGGTCACGAGCTCGCCCGTCACCGGGTCGCGCCCGTAGAGGCCGACCCGTCCGAACTTGCGGATGTCGCGGAACCGCAGCTCCCGACCGTCGTCCAGCTCGAGGACGAGCCGGATGTAGGGATCCTCGGGCGCCTCGGCGGGCACGACGAACAGCTGGCCGGTCATCTTGAGGTGGATGGTCAGAGCCGCCTCGCCCGACAGGTCGATCACGAGCTGCTTCGCTCGGCGGCCGACCGCCTCGACCCGACGTCCTGCCACGGCGTCAGCGAACGCTTCGGGCGTGTGTGTCCGCAGGGTCCGCGCCCACGACGACCGGGCACCGACGATCGTCGCCCCCACGAGGCGGGGGCGCAGGTCGCGCGCGACGGTCTCGACCTCCGGGAGTTCCGGCATCGAACGGACGCTCCCTACGACGCGAGCGGCGCGACCGGCGCCTCGAGCGGCAGCTCGTCAGCCTCCGCGGCGATCGCGTCGGCGCGCGTCAGCGGCGTCATCGCCTCCCAGTCGTCGCCGACCTTGACGTCGACCACGAGCGGCACCGACAGGGGCATGGCCCCCTCCATCGTCTCGCGCACGATCGCGGCCAGGGCCTCGACCTCGTCGCGCGGGGTCTCGAACAGGAGCTCGTCATGGACGGTCAGGAGCAATCGGGCGTGGAGTCCGGAGCCGCGCAGTCGCTCGGCGACACGGATCATGGCGATCTTCTGGATGTCTGCGGCCGTCCCCTGGATGGGCATGTTGATGGCCATCCGTTCCCCCGCCCCGCGCAGGGCCGGGTTGGAGGCACGCAGCTCCGGGATCTGGCGCTTCCGGCCAAGGAGCGTCTCGACCCAGCCCTGGGCCTTGGCCGTCTCCTTGATCGCCATCATGTAGTAGCTGATCCCGGAGTACGCCGCGAAGTACGAGTTGATGAACTCCTGAGCCTCCCGGCGCGGGATGTTCGCCCGTGACGCGAGGCCGAAGTCGCTCATGCCGTAGGCCAGCCCGAAGTTGACCATCTTGGCCATGGACCGCTCGTCGCCGGTGATCTCGGCGGGGTCCTTGTGGAGCACCCGGGCGGCCGTCTCGCGGTGGATGTCGGCCTGGCGCGCGAACGCGTCCTTGAGGTGTTCGTCACCGGATACGTGGGCGAGGATGCGGAGCTCGATCTGGGAGTAGTCCGCGGCGAGCAGCACGAGCGACGGCTCGCCGGCCACGAACGCGCGCCGGATGCGTCGCCCGAGCGCGGTCCGGATCGGGATGTTCTGGAGATTCGGGTCGGACGACGAGAGCCGGCCGGTCGCCGCCACGGCCTGGTGGAACGTCGTGTGGAGGCGGCCGTCGGCGGCGATCAGGGTCGGCAGCGCCTCGACGTAGGTCGACCGAAGCTTCGTGTAGACCCGCCACTCGAGCAGCTTGTCGATCATCGGGTGCGCTGGCCGCAACTCCTCGAGCACCGACGCGTCCGTCGAGTAGCCGGTCTTCGTCCGCTTGCCCTTGGGCAAGTCGAGCTCGTAGAAGAGCACCTGCTCGAGCTGCTTGGGGCTGCCCAGGTTGAACTCGTGGCCGACGTCGCGGTAGATCTCCTCCTCGAGACGCGCGATCTCGGCGCCGAATTCGCGCTCCAGCAGCGCGAGCGCCTCTTCGTCGAGGGCGACGCCGATCGCCTCCATCTGGGCGAGGACCGGGATGAGCGGCAGCTCGATGTCTCGGAAGAGGCGCTCGAGCTCGACCTCCTCGAGCCGGCGCTGCAACGGGTCGCGCACGGCCAGCGCCGACAGGGCATCGAGGCCGGCCCGAGCCGTGGCGGGCAGCTCCGCCGCGGGCGGCAGGATCTGGTCGAGGTTCTCGGCCACGACGTCGGCGATGGTCTGGCTCCGGAGCGCGGCATTGAGGATGTAGGCCGCGATCTGCGTGTCGAACTCGACCGGCTGCGGCGTCCCGGCGGGGTCCTCGGCGTAACCCGCCACCAGGATCGGCTTGACCTCGTGCCCGACGACCGGCGTGCCGAGGCGGACGAGCAGGCGGCGCAGGCCGTCCGCGGCAGCCTCGCCGTCGGCCGCGACGACTCGCCCGTCCGCTCCCGCGACGGCCAGGGCGAGCGGCGTGCCGCGCCGCGGGCGCGGGTCGTCCTGGAGCAGCGAGACACCGACCCGTGCCTGGCCCGCCAGCCACGACTCGAGCCAATCGACGCGGTCCGGTCCGACGACCTCGATGCGCCCGGGGTCCACGATCGCGGCCGCCAGGGCGGTCGGCAGGTCGTCGGCCGCGACGAACGGGCCGTCCGGAGGCGACACGCGGTCGACGCCGTCATCCGTATCGGCCGTCCGCTCGACGGCCGACGACGCCGCCGGCCCGGTGACGGCGTCGAAGTCCAGACGGAGCTGCAGCTCGCCGCTGTCGGGTCGGGTCGAGGTCGCCCGTCCAGGACCCCAGCCCTCCGGCCGTCCGGCGACGCGCGCCGCCGGCACGTAGCCGCTCTGGGCGACGGTACGGAGGCTCTCGGCGCGTTCCTCGGCGCTCTCGCCGGCCATCGGTGGCAGGCGCTCGATCAACGTGCGGAACTCGTACTCGCGGAACAACCGCACGACCGTGTCGCGGTCGTAATCGCCCAGGCGGGACGCCTGGAGATCGATCTGGATGGGCAGGTCGCGGACGATCGTTGAGAGGTCCTTGCCCATGCGGATCTGGTCCACGTGCTCGCGCAGCTTGTCGCCGAGCTTGGCCGGCGAGACCTCGTCGAGGCGAGCCAGGAGCGAATCGAGGTCGCCGAACTCGCGGATCAGCTTGGCGGCGGTCTTCTCGCCGACCCCGGGCACGCCCGGGATGTTGTCGGTCGGGTCGCCCTTGAGCGCCTTGTAGTCGATCATCTGGTCGGGGCGGAGCCCGAAGCGCTCCTCGATCTTCGCGACGTCGTACATGACCGTGTTCTCGACGCCCGACCGGGTCGTCATCAGCCGCACCCGCGGCGTGACCAGCTGGAGCATGTCGAGGTCGACGGTGACGATCGTCGTCTCGAGGTCGTCGTTCGAGTCGAGCTGCTTGGTGATCGTGCCGATCACGTCGTCCGCCTCGTAGCCGGCCATCTCGTAGACAGGGATGCGGAGCGCCTTGACCACCTCTCGGACCTTCGGGAACTGGTCGCGCAGATCGTCGGGCATGCGGGACCGGGTCGCCTTGTACTCGGCGTACTGCTCGTGGCGGAAGGTCTTGCCGGGGAGATCGAACGACACCGCGAGGTAGTCGGGCTGGAGGTCGGCCAGACCGCGCAGGACGATGCTCGCAAAGCCGAAAACGCCGTTCACGAGGTCGCCCTTGGACGTGGTCAGGGGCGGGAGCGCGAAGTATCCGCGGTAGACGAGCCCGTAGCCGTCGAGCAGCATCAGGCGTTCCATCGGCAGGCCTCGGATCGGGACGGGAGGGGGAGAACGTGCTCCCAGTGTACCCGTGCGTTCCCTCGACAGACCGCCCGCGAGCGGCCCGGAGTCAGGCGCCGCGAAGGCGGCCGGCGGCCCAGCGGGCGACGAACAATCCGATGCCGGCCAGGAGCAGGATCAGGGACACGACGACGAGGGTCGGCGGACCGTCTCCGGCCGCGACACGAGCCGCCTCGTCCCTGGCGGCAAGGCGCGTGCTGTCATCGGTCGCTGTGGCGTCCGACGGCGGTTCGGTGGCCTCTCGCGGCCCTTCCGACTCGACGAGCGGGGCCGCCAGGCCCGGCACCTCCTCGGCGCCGGCCGACGGGGCCGCCGACGGGGCCGCCGCAGCCGCGGCCGCCGAGGCCGCGGGAGCCGGCGCGGCTGAGGCTGCGGCGGACGGGGCGGCATCCTGCCCGCCGAAGACCGATCCGTCGCCGTACGACTCCGACTGGGTGCTGGGTTCGCCGCTCTTGGCCGTGTCGCCGATCGCGGCACCCACCGTCGAGAGCACCGTCGCGCTGCCGCCCATCCCGAGCGATGGG
This sequence comes from uncultured Chloroflexia bacterium, assembly GCA_963776545.1. GTDB lineage: Bacteria > Chloroflexota > Limnocylindria > Limnocylindrales > CSP1-4 > SPCO01. The sequence continues at coordinate 46,619 of CAVZND010000009.1, forward strand.
GCGGTCCCGACCAGCAGGCCGACCAGGCCCAGGGTGGTCAGCCCGACTGCGAGCGGCTTCGAGAAGGCGTCCCGCGAAGAGCCGATGGCGGCGAGCACGGCCCGCCAGCCGCCCGGTCGCAAGCGATGCGCGTCGGCCGGCGTCAACTGGAAGTCGCGCGGCCGGCTCGGGGTCGGGAGGGCACGTTCGGCGCTCACGATCGCGAGCAGGTCGGCGTGGAGCTCCGCGCACGTCGCGCAATCGGTGAGCCAAGCGTCGATGACGCGGCGCTCGGTGGGTTCCATGGTCCCGCCGATGGCGGCGGCGATGCGCTCGGGGTCGTGTTCGGCGTGGGTCGTCGGGGTCGCAGGCATGTCGGTGCCCAGACGGGCGGCCGCGACGAGCGGTTCCGGCCCTAACCGCGCGAGCCGCTCGGCGTCGGCCGGAGTCAGGCGCAGATCGCGTGGTCGGACGGGTGTCGCCAGGTCTCGATGGGCGAGGGCGAGCGACCGCAGGTCGGCCACCAGACCGGCGCACGTGCGGCACTCGCCGACCTGCGTGGCGATGGCCTCCAGCTCCGGCCCATCCAGCTCGCCGTCAGCGAAGGCGACGACGGCCTCGAGGTCGTGGGACGCGTGCTCGTCATCCACGGAACAGCTCCATCCGGTCCTCGAGGAGGCCCCGGAGCGCGAGCCGCCCGCGGTGGATACGCGACTTGACCGTGCCCAGGGAGACGCCGGTCATGTCGGCGATCTCGGCGTAGTCGTAGCCCTCGACGTCGAACAGCACGATCGCCGTGCGCTGGTCGTCGGTGATGCCCAGCAACGCCTGGCGCAGGATCTTGGTCCGTTCGGTCAGGACGGCCGTGCGCTCCGGATCGGCCTCATCGCCGGCGGGCGGCTGCCAGTTCTCGTCCTCGAGCTCCGGATAGGGCTGGACCGGTCGCCGTTTCTTCGCCCGCTGCGCATCCATGGCGGCGTTGACGCAGATGCGGTTCAGCCACGACTTGACGTTCCCGCCCCGGAACGAGCGCAGGTTGCGATATGCCGAGAAGAAGGCTTCCTGGACGGCATCCGAGGCCTGGTCGCGATCCGGGACCATCCGGACCACGAGCGCGAAGAGGGCGTCCTGGTAGAGGACGACGAGGTCGTTGAAGGCATCGAGGTCCCCGTCACGGGCTCGCTCGAGCAGGATGAGGTCGCGGCGCTGGACGGGGTCGTCGGGGACCGTCGTCGAGCGAAGGTCCTCCACGGTCGGGGGGTTCCTCCGGACGGCAATTCTGAGGCTGGGCGAGTCTAGCATCGGTCCCGCGCGAGACGCGCTCACGATGGACGGGGTTCCCCGAACCGGTGGCCCGACGCACCGGAGCCGTCTCGCGGCGAGGCGCTACGATGCGCGCGGCGCCCGGCCGAAGTGGCGGAATGGCAGACGCGACGGTCTCAAACACCGTTGAGTGCAAGCTCGTGTGGGTTCGAGTCCCACCTTCGGCACCATCCCCTGCGACATCGCGACCGATGGGGCAACATCGCCGCATGGGATCCCGAGCGTCGTCGCGCTTCATCGGCTACCCGGTCGACCGGATGCTCGCCGCGTTCCAGGACGCCGCCCAGGCAGCCGAGGCGGCCGCCGCGCTGCGGGCCGTCGGGCTGGCCGATCGGCACATCACGATCCTCCGTGGCGAGGAGGGCGCCGCCCGACTCGACGGCAGCGGCGGATCGAACGGGGCGATGGCTCGCCTCCGTCGCCTCGTCTCGTTCGCGGTCATGGACCAGCTCCCCGACTTCGCCTACTACGAGCGGGCCGTCCGCGACGGCGGGGCGGTTCTCATGGTCCGGGTCCGCGGGGACCGGTCGAAGACGGCCGCCCTAGATGCGCTCCGCGCCCACGGCGGCCACTTCATCAACTACTACGGGCGTTTCGCGACCGAGGAGCTTGAGCGGTGGCGCGGTCCCGAGCCGGATCTTCCGAGCCTGCTGCGTCGGTGAGCCTCGGCTGACGCTCGCGCCGGAGCTGTGACATCCTCCGCGAGACACTTTCCCACCGACTCGAGGCACCGATGTTCCATCGCATCTTCGGCTCCAACAACGAACAAGCCGCCACGCAGGCGGAAGCGGCCCTGACCTCGGCCCCGACCACGGCCGGCGACACGGCCACCGTGCGGCGCATCGTCGCCCGCCTCGAGGCGCTGCCCGCCGAGCAGGCCCGGTTCATCGCATCGGCCGCGTACACGCTCGCGCGCGCCGCGAACGCCGACATGGAGATCAGCGACGACGAGACGGCCGAGATCGAGCGGGCGCTGCAGGCCCACGGCACGATCGACGAGGCGACGGCCGTCCTCGTCACCGAGATGGCGAAGCTGCAGTCACGGACGGTGGGCGGGACCGAGGACTACGTCGTCACCCGTGAGTTCCGGAACCTGGCCAGCGAGGCGCAGCGGCTCGACGTCCTGCGCGCCTGCTACGCCATCAGCGCCGCGAACGGCACGATCTCGGCCGAGGAGAACGTCGTCGTCAACGAGATCGCGCGCGAGCTCGATCTCGACCCGGCGGCCGTGAACCGCGTTCGAGCCGACTTCCACGAACAGATGTCGGCCGTCCAGGAGGTTCGCCGGCTCGCGGGGACGGAGTGACCCGCGCGAGGAGGCCCTGAACCGGCGCTCGCTCAGGCCGGCGCCAATTCGCCGAGCAGGGTGTCGATCGTCTCGATGACCCGGTCGATCTCGGTCATGCCGATCACGAGCGGCGGCTTGATCTTGAGCGTGTCGTGGCCGGGGCCTTCGGTCGCGAGCAGGATGCCGCGGGATAGGGCACCTTCCACGAGATCCGCGGCGAGCGCCGTCGCCGGCTCGCGGGTCGCCCGATCCGCGACCACGACCACGCCGATGAACAGCCCCTGGCCGCGGACGTCGCCGATCGACGCGTGACGGGCGGCCAGCTCGCGGAAGCCGCGCCGCATGCGCTCCCCCGCCTCGGCGGCATGCGGCCGGAGCCCCTCGTCCTCGATGACATCGAGCACCGCCGTCCCCACCGTCGCCGAGACGGGGTTGCCGCCGAACGTGTTGAACCACTCCATCCCGTTGGCGAAGGCATCGGCGATCGCCCGGGTCGTGACGACGGCGCCGAGCGGATGGCCGTTGCCGAGCGGCTTGCCCATCGTGACGATGTCCGGAACGGCCTCGTCGAGCTGGAACGACCACCATGCCGTTCCAACCCGTCCGAGCCCGACCTGGATCTCGTCGGCGATGGCGACGGCCCCGGCCGCTCGGGCCCGCTCGTAGGCGGCAGCGAGGAACCCCGGCGGCGGGACGATCTGGCCGGCTGACCCCGGCGCCGACTCCGCGATGACCGCCCCGACCGGGCGACCGGCACGCTCGGCCTCGTCGAGGACCGCCCCGAGGTCCGCCGCGTAGGCCGCCCCGGATTCGGGGGTGGGACCGCGGTGACGACCGCGATACGGATCCGGCAGGGGCGCGACGTGGACATGCTCCGGCCGGCCGCCGCCGCCCGGACCGTCGAACTTGTACGGGCTGATGTCGACGAGGCCCCCGGTGTTGCCGTGGTACGCGCCCTCGAGGGCGACCACGTCGCGGCGACCGGTCGCGGCCCGCGCCAGTCGCAGAGCGAGCTCGTTGGCCTCGCTCCCGGAGTTGACGAGGTAAGCGACCTCGAGCGATGGCGGGAGGGTCGCGATCAAACGCTCGGCGTAGTCGAGCACCGCGGGGTGCAGGTATCGGGTGTTGGTCTCCAGCACGGCCTTCTGCCGGGCGGCGGCCTCGACGACGCGTGGATGGGCGTGCCCGACATGAGCCACGTTGTTGACGAGGTCCAGGTAGGCCCGGCCGTCGGCGTCGTACAGGTACGCACCCTCGCCCCGAACGATGGTCAGTGGCGACCGGTAGCTGAGCGACAGGGACGGCCCGAGCAGTCGCCGCCGCCGGGCGAGCAGCCCGTCGGGCTTCGGGTCGGTCATCGCGCGACCGCCGCGTGGACCGCGGTGCGCAGCGCGTCGACGCCCGCGTCCTCCAGCCGCTCCAGGAGCGCCCACGCCGGACCCTCGGAGATCCGCAGGTAGGGATCGGGGTCGAGCCGTGCCTGCCGCGCCGCGATGGCGACGCTCGCCCCGAGCCGCGCCAGCACGAGGTCCGCCATGGCGTCGAGCTCGACACCCGTCAACGGACACGCCCGGTCGAACGCGCCGATCAGGGGGCCCACGACCGACACCGGATCGGCTCGATGGAACATCGCGTAGGCGATGGCGACGGCCGCCTCGTTCGCCGTCACCGAATGGACCATGTCGCCGAAGTCGAGCAGGCCGACGACCCGATCGCCGGCGTCGTCGGCGAGGATGTTGTGGTCGTTGGCGTCGTTGTGGATGACGCTCGTCCGAAGGCTCGGCAGGATCGGCACCAAGCCCTCGTCGAGCCTCGCCAGGACGCGCCCGAGACGCGAACGTCGGTCGGCGTCCTCGATCTCCGCCGTCGCGCCGGCGATGACGGCCGTCGCCCGTTGCACGTCCCATTGGAGGTCTCGGTGAGCGGCCGGGTGGTCGAAGCCGCTCAGCGCCGTCGCGGTGCGACCCATCGTCGCGCCGAGATCGGCCAGGAGGGCGTCACTCGCGACCTCGACCGCGGCCAGCGGCCGCCCCGGCAGGAACGTCAGCACACGTGCCCAGGGCGGACCGGGCGCCCCGAGGTCCACCAGGGTCCGCCCGTCCAGGGCCGGCACGGGCCGGGCGACCGGCACGCCCGCGCCGGCCAGCCGGGCCATCGCCAGCTCCTGGCATTCGAGGAAAGCGGGGTCCTCAGCGAGGTTCGCGATCTTGAGGACGACCGGCGGCCCGCCGTCGTCCGGACGGATCAGGATGTTGCGGTCGCGCTCGCTCGGCAGGTCCTCGAGGTCGCCGCGGAGTCCCCAGTGCCGGGCGAGCACGTCGGCGGCCCGGTCGAGACCGGCGTCCGGACGAGTCGAGATCCACGATGCTGGGCGGGCCATCGTCGCCAGCGTAGCCGACCGGCGCCCGGGCGAGCCGCAGCCGTCAGGCGAGGCTGAGCTCCACGACGCCGTCGCCCAGCCGGCGATGTACCTCGGCGAGCAACTCGGCGTCGTAGGCGACCGGCTTCAACTCGATCGGCAGGCCGCCGCCACCCGCGACATCGACATGGACGACGACTCGGGTCTCGCCCGGCCGCTGGCGGATGACCTCGCGGAAGGAGCGCATCGCCTCGAGGAGCCGCTCCGTGGGCGCGCCGGAGAACCGGACGTGCAGGACCCGTCCGGTCCCGACGTCGAGTGGTGCCGTCACGGCCGACGCGACCGCGACTTCGTGGGCCCGCGCCTCGTCAGGGAGGGCCGGCTCCTCGTGGTCGTCGGTCTCGGCCGCTGACGCCCCGTTCGCCTCCTGATAGGTCGGGACCGGCTCCGCCGGCGCGATCGGCGGCAACAGCGACGCGGTCGAGCCGCCGGCGACGGCCGCATCCGCGCGAAGCGGCGACACGAACGGGACGGCCGGCAGGACCGGCGCCGCGCCACCGACCCCGACCGGCGCCCGGTTCGGGGCGCCCGGGCCGACCGGCACCATCGGCCGTCGGTCCGGGCCATGGCCGTTGCCGCTCCCATTGGCGCCGTTCCCACCTTGGCGACCACCGGGTCCGCCGCGACCACGGGGCCCGCGATCGCCCGCCGCGACCTCGGCGGCGAACGCCTCGGGGCCGCGCGCGACCGCATCGTCCCAATCGACGGCGAGGTCCGCCAGGAGCGACGTGTCCTCGCCACGGTGGTCGACCCGTCCGGCGACCAGCAGGATCGACCCGTCCCGCCAGGTCGGCCGCGTCGTCTCGTAGAGCCGCGGGAAGACGACCACTTCGACCGTCCCCTGCAGGTCCTCGAGCGTGACGATGGCCATCGTCTCGTTCCGCTTCGTGACGACCGGCCGGACGCCGGTGACGATGCCGCCGACGACGACGCGCTGCCCGTCGAGCGACTCGTCCTTCAGGTCGCCCGAGTACGCGTTGACGAACCGTCCGACCTGCTCGGCGACCTCGCCCATCGGATGCTCCGACAGGTAGAGGCCGAGCAGTTCCTTCTCCCAGCGAAGGCGTTCGCGCATCGGCACCTCGGTCGCCGCCGGGAGCGGCCGCTCGAAGACGTCGGCGTCCGCGGCCCCCAGGTCGAACAGCGAGGTCTGGCCGGTGACCCGGTCGCGCTGGGTCGCCTGGGCGGAGCCGATGGCATCGTCGAGTCCGAGGAGTAGCTGCGCGGGATGGCCCATCGAGCCAAGGGCCCCGACCTTGATCAGCGCTTCGAGCACCTTTCGGTTGCACAGGCGCAGGTCGATCCGGGTGCAGAAGTCGGTCAGCGACCGGAAGTCGCCGCCCTCGTCGCGAGCCGCGATGATCGACTCGATCGCCCCCTGCCCCACGTTCTTGACGGCCAGCAGGCCGAAGCGGATGGCGTCGCCCTCGACGGTGAATTCCAGGTGGCTCGCATGGACGTCCGGCGGCAGGACGGCGATCCCGAGCCGGCGGCATTCGGCGATGGCCGCCGCGACCTTCTCCTCGTTCGACCGGAAGGCCGTCAGCACGCTCGTCATGTACTCGACGGTGTAGTTCGCCTTCAGGTAGGCCGTCTGGTAGGCGATCAGGCCATAGCAGGTCGCGTGGGCCTTGTTGAACCCGTAGCGCTCGAACGGCTCGAAGGCGGTGAAGACCGCGTCGATCGTCCTCGCCGGCACGCCCCGCTCCGCGGCCTGGGTGACGAAGCGTTCCTTCTGCGCGCGCAGCACCGCGGACTTCTTCTTGCGGATGGCGTAGCCCAGCGTGTCGGCCTCGGGACCGGTGAACCCGCCCAGGGCGATGGCCGCGGACATGATGTCCTCCTGGTACACGAAGATCCCGTAGGTCTTCTCCAGGTACGGCTCGAGCAGCGGGTGCAGGTACGTGACCGGTTCCTGGCCGTGCTTGCGCCGGATGTAGGACGGGATGTTGTCCATCGGGCCGGGCCGATAGAGCGCCACCATGGCGGCTAGGTCGTAGACCGAGGTCGGCCGGAGGTCGCGGATGTAGCGGCGCATCCCCGCGGACTCCAGCTGGAAGATGCCGGTGGTCTCGCCCGAGGCGAGGAGCTCGAACGTCTTCGCGTCGTCGAGCGGGATCGCGTCGAGGTCGATGGCGATCCCGCGGTTCGCCTGCACCATGTCGACGGCCTGGCGCAGGATGGTCAGGTTCGAGAGCCCGAGGAAGTCGAACTTCAGCAGCCCGAGCGCCTCGATGGCGTGCATCTCGTACTGGGTCATGAGCCCGTCCGAGTTCGTCGCCTTCTGGAGCGGCATGAGCTCGGTGAGCGGCTCGCGGCTGATGACGACGCCGGCGGCGTGGGTCGAGGCGTTGCGGGCCACGCCCTCGAGGTGCCGGGCGAAGTCGATGATCCGCGCGACGCCCGGGTCGGCATCGACCTGCTCGCGCAGCGCCGGCGAGATCGTCAGGGCCTCGTCGAGCTTGATCCCGAGCTGGTTCGGGATCGCCTTCGCGACCCGGTCCACCTCCCCATACGAGTGACCGAGGACCCGTCCGACGTCTCGGATCGCCGCGCGGGCCAGCATCGTGCCGAACGTGATGATCTGGGCGACGTGGTCCTGGCCGTACTTGCGTCCGACATAGGCGATCACCTCGTCGCGGCGGCCGTCCTCGAAGTCGACGTCGATGTCGGGCATCGTCACGCGGTCCGGGTTCAGGAACCGCTCGAACGGGAGCTGATACAGGATCGGATCGACGGGCGTGATGCCGAGGGTGTACGTCACGATCGAGCCCGGCGCGCTGCCCCGGCACGTCGTCTGGATGCCCTCTCGCCGGGCGAAGTCGATGAAGTCCGCGACGATGAGGAAGTAGGCCGCGTAGCCCATCGCGATGATGACCCCGAGCTCGTAGTCGAGGCGCTGCTGAAGGTCCGGGGTGACGGTCCCGTAGCGGCGTTCGAGGCCGCGCTGGCACTCCTCCCGCAGCCACGATTCGACGGTGTGACCATCGGGGACCGGGAAGTGCGGGATCCGCAGCTGGCCGAGCGGCAGCGTGATGTCGGTCATCTCGGCGATCCGGCGGGTGTTGCGGATCGCGTCGAGCTGGTCCGGGAACAACGCGGCCATCTGGGCCGCCGACTTCACGTAGAACTCGGGCGTGTCGAACTTCATCCGGTTGGGCGTGTCCAGGTTGTTGCCGGTCCCGACGCAGAGCAGCACGTCATGGGCCTCGGACTGGTCCTGGCGCACGTAGTGCAGGTCGTTGGTGACGACGAGCGGCAGGCCGACCTCGGGCGCCAGCCGGATCAGCTGCTCGTTGAGCCGCTGCTGTTCGGGCATGCCGTGGTCCTGGAGCTCGAGGAAGAAGCGGTCCTTGCCGAGGATGTCGCCGTACTCCCCGGCCACCTTTCGGGCGAGCTCCCAGTCGTCGACCTCGAGCGCCTTCGCGACCTCGCCGCTCAGGCACGCCGAGAGGCCGATGAGCCCCGAGCTATGCCGGGCGAGGTACTCCCGATCGATCCGCGGCTTGTAGTAGTAGCCGTCGAGGTGGGCGTCCGTCGCGAGCCGGCACAGGTTCTGGTAGCCGGTCCAGTCCTGGGCGAGCAGGATCAGGTGGAAGGGCTGGCTGTCGGCCTTGCCCTCCTTGTCGGTCATCGACCGGCGGGCGACGTAAGTCTCGATACCGAGGATGGGCTTGATGCCCTTGTTCTTCGCCGCCTGGTAGAACGCGACCGCACCGTAGAGGGCGCCGTGATCGGTGATCGCGAGCGAATCCATGCCGTGCTGGGCCGCTGCGTCGACCAGCTCCGTGATCCGGCCGAGGCCGTCGAGAAGACTGAACTCGGAGTGGACGTGGAGGTGCGTGAAGTCGTTCGGGGCGAGGGTCGTCACGGGAGGTCAATGGTAGTCGCACGGCCGCGGAGGGTACTGGGCCGGTTCAACCGGTTTGGTCGGCGCGCTCCCACCAGGTGACGGTGGCGATGAGGCCAAGCGTGGAAGCAAGAAAGACCATAGCGATGCCGCCCGGACCGACGGGCTCGACCGCTGCGCCTCCTGCCCCTGCGAGGATGGCCGGCACCGCCCACGGAAACCACGCTCCCCAACCCAGGACGGCGAGGACCTGCGAGGCGGCCACGGTGGAAACGGCCCAGGCCAGGGGCGCGATGTAGCCGTGACCGACCCCGGCAAAGAACGCGGTCATACCCTGGAGAGCGATCGTCAGAAGCGCGGCGAACGCGATTGTGGCGAGTGCCTGGGTTGCCACCGAACTCGACCAGCCCGGGAGGCCGATCAGTCCTCCGATCGCGAGGCTGAGGAGCAGGATCCATGCGGTGATCGCCGCGCCCCAGGCGGCGATGACCAGCGCCTTGGCGATGACGATCGTGCGGCGCGGCGTGGCGGACGCGAGCAGCCCGCGGACGGTCCGGTCGGCGAACTCGCGACCAAATACCCACGCGGTCAGGAACGCGAACAGGATCGAGCCGCCGATGGTCACCGCCTGCCCGAGGAGCGACCAGTAGGTCGGCCAGTCAGCGGTCCCGGCCGTGAGTTGTGCCTTGGCCCCGAGCAGCCCCAGGGTCCGAGCCGCTTGCGGGTCCTTGAGGATCACCATGAACAGGCCCATGACCAGGGGTGCGATCGAGAACCCGGCGGCGACGCCCCAGGGAACGCGGGAGCGGCGGCTCTTCAGGAACTCGGTCGCCACTGCCCCGCCGAGGCCCGTCACGCGGCACCGGCTTCGTCCCTGGTGAGGCGCATGAAGTGCTCCTCGAGCGATTCCCGGGCGATCGCGAGGTGCGTCGGTGGCACCCCCGCCGACACGAGGATCTCGGCCACCCTCTCGGGCGCCTCAAGGGCCAACGGGTCGCGGAGGTCAAGCCGCCCGCCGCTTTGCCTGTGCGGCGTCAGGCCGGCCGCCAGCAGTGCCGTCTCGGCCGCCCCAAGATCGCGAGTCGCGACTTCGAGGCGCCGGTCGCGCCGCTGCTCCAGGGCGGCGCTGTCGAGTTCCTCGACCAGCCGGCCCCGATGCACGATGCCGATCCGGCTCGCCAGCAGATCGACCTCGCCTAGGATGTGGCTGGACATGAAGACCGTCACGCCCTCGTGCTGTGCGAGGTCCCGGAGCAGATCGCGAATCTCGATGACCCCGGCTGGATCAAGACCGTTGGCCGGCTCATCGAGGATCAGGAGTTCGGGGCCGTGCAGCAGGGCGCGAGCGAGGGCTAGCCGCTGGAGGTTCCCGAGCGACAGGGTCCCCGCTCGCCGGCCTGCGTAGGGGGCGAGCGCGAGCCGGTCGATCATCAGGTCCACGCGCCGGCGGTCCTCGATGCCGGCCAGTCGCCGGGCAACCTCGAGGTTCTCCACGACCGTCAGCTCGGGATAGGCCGTCGCAGTTTCAACCAGGTGACCGATGCGACGCCAGAGGTCGTTCGCATCCGGCGCAACCCGAACCCCGAACAGTTCGGCGTGCCCAGCGGTCGGCTTGATCATCCCCAGCAGCATCCGGATCGTCGTGGACTTCCCGGCGCCGTTGAGGCCAAGGAACGCGTAGATCTCGCCCCGAGCGACCCGCAGGTTGACCTCGTCGACCGCGAGCACGTCGCCTCGGTAGCGCTTAGACAGAGCCTCGGTCGCGATGGCTCGATCGCTCATGGCGCAAGGCTAGACCAGCCGATGGCTCGCCCGATCGTTCTCGACGCGGCGGGCGCGGCGCGCAAGGTCGAGGCATCCCTCCCTCCAAGCTAGACCATGCCCTCGGGCTCAGTCACAGTCGCCTCGCGGTACCCGCGCAGGCAGGCCATCTGTCCGACATGGCCCCCGTCGAGGTCATCGGTCGCGAACCGGGGTTCTCATGGCCTGACCGGACCTGACCATCGGCACTGGCCCGGCGATGGCGACAAGGCGACGCTCCGGACATGGGTGAAGCGGCGGCCGATCCGGAGGCGTCGACACAGCTCGGTAGCGCGATGCGCTTCGAGCGGCTCATCTTCTTCTCGGATGCGGTGTTCGCGATCGCCGCGACCCTCCTCGTCATCGACCTCAGGCCACCGGTCGAGACGGCGGCCGGGTACGAGGCCGACCTCGTCGCATTCCTCGGCCATCCGGGGCCCTTTATCGCGATCGCGATCGGGTTCTTCGTCGTCGGCTCGTATTGGGTGAGCCACCGGGGGATCTTCTCGCTCCTGCGAACGGCGGATGCCGCGGTGGTCTGGGCGAACCTGTTCTTCCTGTTCTGGATCGCGATCCAGCCCTTCTTCACGGCGGCGCTTGCCGAGCACGAACCGACCGTCACGTCGGTGATCGCCTACGCCGGTTGCCAGGTGGTCGCCGGGCTCGCGCAACTCGGGCTGTGGGCGGTGGCACTCCGGGATCGGGACCTGCTCACGCCAGCCGCGACCCCGCGCCGGATCCGCTACGTGACGATCCAACTCACGCGAGCGCCCCTGGCGTTCGGGTTGTCGATCCCCATCGCCCTGCTCCTCGGACCGACGGCGGCGACGATCTCATGGGGCGCGATCGTCCTGGTCGCGGTCGTCGTCTACCGGGCCTTCGGCGACATCCAGTCCGTGCAGCCTCCGGCGACCGCGAGATCGGACGCGTAGGGAGTCGCCGTTCCGACCGGGCTGCTGTGTGGGCCGGCCCCAAGGTCGGATGACACCTCACTCGGTCGGGACCGTTCGGCGCCGGCAGTGCGATACTCGGCCGTCACTTCCGACCGTCATCCGCCCGTGGTGCGCCGCCGTCCCGCGCGACCTCGAGGAGCCGAATCATGACCAGCGAGCAGACCGCCGACCTCCTGACCGAGGTCCAGGACCTCATCCGCGAGCGCGAGCGCGACGGCGTTCGAGGGCTCGCCGACCGCATCGGGCCGGCCGAATGGGCTGACCTCATCCCCATGCTGGAGCCGAGCGAGGTCGCGCTCCTGCTCGAATGGTTGCCCGACGAGGACCTGCCCGAGCTCTTCGAGGAGCTCTCCCCAGCTGACGCCGCCCGGATCCTGCGGACGTTCAGCCGGACAGAGGCCGCCGAGCTGCTCGAGGAGATGGACCCGGACGACGCCGCCGATGTCGTCGAGCGCCTGCCCGAGGACGAGGCTCGCGAGATCCTGGTCCGGATGCGGCCGGAGGAGGCGTCCGAGCTCCGCGACCTGTCGCGCTACTCCCCCGAGACGGCCGGCGGGATCATGACGCCGGCGTTCGTCGCGGTGACCGAGGACGCGACGGCGCAGGCCGCCATCACGGCCATCCGGCAGCTCGTCGACGACGCGGAGACGGTGAACTACATCTACGTCATCGGCCCGGATCGCACGCTCCTCGGTGTCCTGTCCCTCTACCGCCTGCTGCTGAGTCCCGGCGAGACGCCGGTGCGGGAGCTGATGGCGCCGTCGACGGTCCGAGTCCAGGCCGATGCCGACCGCGAGGTCGCGGCCCGGCTGCTCACCGACCGGAACCTGCTGGCCCTCCCGGTCGTGGACGAGGCGGACCATCTCCTGGGCATCATCACGGAGGACGACGTCGCCGACGTCCTCGAGGCCGAGGCGACCGAGGACATCGAACGCCTGGGCGGCTCCGAGCCGTTGAATGCGCCCTACCGCAGTTCCGGAGTGCTGGTGCTCGTCCGCAAGCGGGTCCTGTGGCTGCTGCTCCTGTTCGTCGCGGAGGCTTACACGGGCACCGTCCTCCGGGATTTCGAGGATGAGCTGACCCAGGTGGTGGCGCTGAGCTTCTTCATCCCCCTGCTGATCGGCACGGGCGGGAACATGGGCAGCCAGACCGTGACCTTGATCGTGCGAGCGATGGCGCTTGGCGAGGTCTCGATCCGGGACATCGCCTGGATCGTGTTCAAGGAGATGCGGGTCGGCCTGATCCTCGGCGGCGTGATGGCGGTCGTCGCCTTCGGACGGGCGTGGCTGCTCGGGGTCGGGCCGGACATCGGCGGCGTCGTCGCATTGACGATCCTGGCCATCTGCGTCTGGTCCGCGACGGTGGCGGCCGCCCTCCCCCTACTCCTGCGTACCCTGAAGATCGACCCGGCCGTCGTTTCGGCACCGCTCATCACGACACTCGTCGACGGGACCGGCCTGGTCATCTACTTCACGATCGCACGGATCCTGCTCCAGCTGTGACGGAACGTCCCGCACCGGACGACATCGACCTCGAGGCCGTGGTCATCGACGCCCTCGAGCGGCTTCCGGCCGCGTTCCGCGAGCGCCTCGGGAACGTCGCCATCGTCATCGAGGAGGAAGCGACCCCGGAGCAGCTCGCCTCGGTCGGTGCGCGCGGTTTGTACGGCCTGTACCAGGGCGTGCCCCGGACCGTCTACGGCGCCGACGCCGCCGTGGTCCCCAACAAGATCACGATCTTCCGCGGGCCACTCACCCGTGCGAACCCGACCTCGGAGGCCCTGACCGCCGCCGTCATCGATACGGTCCACCACGAGATCGCCCACCACTTCGGGATCAGCGACGCGCGTCTCGACGAGTTGCGGCGCGGCCGACCCTGATCAGATCGGGCAGACGAAGACGAGGCTCGCGGCCGGGCGCGTGACCACCGTCGCCGAGGCGAGGAGCGCGCCCGGCTGGGCCACGCCCGGCGCCGAGGCCGCGATGATGCCGGTCGACGACGCCGCCAGCGGGCCGGCGGGCATCGCGTCCTTGGCCAGGAGGATGTCGTCGAGGACGAGGTTGACCGCCGTCCCGTTGGTGGCGCCGATCCGCAGCCGATCCATCGCGGTCGTCCACGTGCCGTTCGTCCGGCTCGCGAACGGAGCGCCGAAGGCCGAACCGTCCGGCGCGAGGAACGCCTCGAGCACGGCGTTGCTGCCCGTGCCGCGCTTCTGGTGCAACCCGACGACGTAGGTCGTACCGAGCGCCAGGACCGCGGAGTCGGCCCCGATCACGGTCCCGGCCAGCCGAAGGCGGATTCGGCCCGTCGAGGTCAGCAGGAGCTCGCCGCTCGTCGTCCCGGCACTGGACAGCATCGCCATCCGCGGTGAGCCCGACGGGTAACTCGTCAGCCGGATGCGGAACGACACGAACAGGTCATCCGTCGCCGTGAAGCCTTCCTGCATGTAGCCCGTGCTGTTCGCCAGGCGCGCCGAGGAGGTCCCACCGATCGGCAAGGCGGTCTCGAGCGTCACCGTGCCCGAGATGAGGTCGACCCCCGTCGTCGGGTTCAACAGTCCGGCCTCGAAGGTAATGTCCTTGATCCGGTTGCCGCCGGTCGGCGGGGGCGGTGGCGGGGGCGGCGGTGGCGGGGGCGGCGGGGGCGGCGGTGGCGGGGGCGGCGGATCCACCGGCGTCCCGCCGACCTCGATGCGTAGCTCCGGTTTGTTGGCGCCTTCACGGCTCGTGTAGAAGACGCTGTTCCCGTTCCCGCCGACGATGGCGAACGCGATCGACCCGTCCGCGCTGATCGTGCCCGCCGGCAGCGCGAACTCGACCCACACGTCGTTCCCGACCGTCCCCCTGGACGCGAGAGCCGGCTGGATCCGCGCCGGCGCATTGCCGTAGGTGATGCCGGTCTCGGTCCAGCTCGTCGGCATCTTGAACAGCGAGCCACCGTTCGGCCCGCCATCGGTCGAGAACACGCGCAGCTTCGCGCTGGTGACCGTGCGCCCGGCGAGGCCGCTGACGTCGAACCGCAAGTAGGCGGTGTAGAACGTGTCGGTCGCCGACGATCCCTGTCGGATCCGAAGCGACGTCTCCTTGCCGTAGTTTTTGGTGGGACTCGTCGACTTGCCGTGCGCGTCGGCGACGGGTGCGAACGAGAGCGTGCTCGGCGGTGGGGGCGGCGGTGGCGCGGCCGCGGTCGGGACGAGGGCGAAGTCGAGCGTTGCGTAGCTCCCGCCGTTGATGACGATGGGACCGCTCGAAGGATCGTGTCCGACGGCGCTGGCGGTCACCGTGTAGCTGCCCGGCGCGAGATCGACGTGGTACCGGCCGAGCGCGTCGGTCGTCGTGGTCTGCCCGGTCGAGATCGAGATCGAGGCGCCGACCAGCAGGGCGTCGGTCGTCGCGTCCCGGACCTCGCCGGCCACGTACGTGGCTGATGGCGTCAGGGCGACGTTCTGCGTCGCGACGCCGCCCGCCGGGACCGCGACGGTGCGGGTCGCGCCGACGAAGCCGAGCGCGCCGAACGAGAGATCCAGGGTCCCCGCCGGGACGCCGTTGACCTGGTAGTCCCCGGCACCATTCGTGATCGTCACCCCGCCCGGATACGTGATGGTCGCGCCGATGATCGGGTCGCCGTTCGAGGCGTCCGTCACGCGGCCCGCGATCCCGCCCGGTGGCGCGAGTTCGACGTTGAGTGTCGTCGTCTGACCCCCGGAGATCGGCGCACTGCGCGTTTCCGTGGCGTAGCCACCGAAACTGAAGGTCAGCTGCAGTTCGCCGGCCGGAACGCCGCCGATCGAATAGCGGCCCTGGCTGTCAGTCGTATCGGTCCCGGCTGACGACGCGACCGTCACGCCCTGGAGCGGGACCTCCGAGACCGAATCGGTCACGCGGCCGGCGACCGTCCCGGGCTGGAGACCGCCGCTCGTGCCGATCCGCACCCAGCTCGCGACCGATGGCACGCCCGTGGCGTTCTTGACGATGAGCATGTAGTCGCCGGGTGGAGCGATCCCGCCGGACGCCGGTCCGATCGCGTTGAGCGTGTTGCCCGATCGGCTGAAGCTGAGCGGGACGTAGCGCTGGTTCATGTCGAGGGCGTGGGTCGCCGCCGAGGGCCGCAGCAGGGCGACCGAGGTGATCGTCGCGGCATCGGGGCTCGTGATCGCCAGCGTCGTCCCGTAGGCCGCCGAGGCGGGCGACCCACTGATCGTCGGGCGCGAGCCCTTGAAGAGGTACGGCGGGGAGTAGATCTGCGCCCGCAGGCGCCCGCCGGCCTCGCCGCCGCCCACGACGACGCGGCCGTCCCCCAGCATGATCGCGGACGAGTGGTACATCCGGGCCTCTGTCATCGGCTCGACCGTCGTCCAGTGCTCGGTCGCCGGGTCCCAGATCTCGCCCTCGAGGACCGCCGCCGCTTCGCTGTCGCCGGAGCCGGTGCCGCCGATCGCCATGACCGTGCCGTCGGCCAGGATCGTCAGGTTCATCCGGCGCCGGGCGAAGGCCATCGAATCGATCTCGCGCCAGGCCGCGTTCGCGACGTTCATGTCGACGACCATCGCGCGCTTGATCGACGGATCGCCGCCACCGGCCCGGAGGATCTTGCCCGGCCGGTACTGGACGGCCGATTCCGAGTAGCCGCTCGTCGAATACAGGGCGGATGGCCCGGCCGTCCACGATCCGCTGCCGGCCGGATCCAGCAGCGCGGTGGAGGTCTTCGACCCGGCGTCGTACACGAGGCCGTTGGGCAGGACGAACATGAACGGATAGAGGCCCTGGTCGCGCTGGGCGCCGGTCAACCGCACCCACGCGTTCGTGGCCGGGTCGTACAGCTCCGGGATCTGCGACCGCGTCCCGTCGGGCGCGTCGCCCGAGGTCGCCAGTACCTTGCCGTCCGCGAGCGTCGTGCTCGTCGCGTACCAGCGCAGGTCGGTCATGGTCTGGCCGTTGGTCCAGGTCTCGGTGGCCGGGTCGAACAGGGCCGTGACATTCGTGCCGTCATGAGTGCTTGCGCCCTGGCCACCGACGACGACGATGCGGCCGTCCGCGAGGGCCGACTGGCCGGCGCAATGGAGATCGCCGAAGGTGAACGGGGTCAGCGTGAAGGTGCCGGTCGACGGGTTCCAAACGCGCGCGTTATCGCCGGTCGACCAGACGAGGACCTTGCCGGTCGAGAGCATCGCCATGTGCTTGGCCTGCTGGCCCCAGTCGAGCACCGGGCCCCACGTTCCGGTGTCGGCCGGCGCGGCCAGGATCCCGAGCGGCGGCTCGATCGGCGGCGGCAACGCCGCGGCTCCCGTCGATCCTTCCGAGACCGGCGACGCGGCCGCGGGCAACGCGTGGACCGAAGGGGCCCACACCGCGCCGGCCAGCAACAGGCTCGCCAGTCCCGCGCTCCAGGCGCGGACCTTCGAGGCCTTCCCCACCACCGATCAACGCCCCCCAGATCACCCGGCGCGGGCACAGCGCCGTGGAGCCGAGTCAACGTAGTACTGGCGGGTCCGTCAGCCTAGGACTTTTGGCGGTATCTGGCGGCGTGCACGCACCACTTGTTTGCGCGGCGCGGCGAGCCGAGTCTGGGTGTCTCAGCGTTCGAGCAAGTGCTCGACCACCGGCCTGATGCGTTCGACCCAGAGGGCGTACTGCGCACCGGACGGATGGAGCCCATCCCCGGCGACCAGCGACCTGTCGACCCGCGCACGGACTGAAACGTCAATGGTGTCGACGTACGCGACGCCACGGGCCGCGGCGAGCCGCGCCATCGTCGCGTTGTTCGCCACGATCCCGCCACGCTTCGCGACCGGGTCGCCAAAGTCGGCCCCGGCCGGCGTGACCGTGTAGTCCGGGATCGCGATGGTCACGATCCGGTCGGCGGGCACCCGAACCTGGAGCTCGTCGAGGATCCTCTCGACGTTCCGCTCGTAGGTCGCCGCGGAGACCCCTTGCACGACATCGTTGGCGCCGATGAGCAGCGTCAGGAATCCCGGCTCGAGGTCGACCAGGGCGGGCAACTCGTCCCGGATCAGGTCGGCCGTCGTGTACCCGTTCACGCCGAGGTTGGCCACCAGCTGGACGCGCGGGCCGATCGACGCCACGAGCTGGTCCGGAAAGCGCTCGGCGACGGTGACGGACGTCCCGATCGTGTAGGAGTCGCCGAGGGCCACGTACCGAACGCCCGCGCCGGTTCCCCCGTCATCTGCCATCGAACGAGTATGCCGCTGTTCTTGGCCATGCTGTACGATGCGCCATCGGCACCGACCGGGGATTTGGTCGGCCACGTGCCCGGGTCGCGCGAGGTCCCGAAGGGACAGGCGACCGTTTGGAGGAGGACTCATGCAGAAGCGTCACGGCTTGGCCCTGTTCGCGGGTCTGGCCATCATCGTGGCCGCGTGTAGTAGCGGAACAGCGAGTAGCGCGCCATCGGCGGCAGCGTCCGCGGCTGCGTCCGCGGCTGCATCTGCCGCGCCGTCGGCGCCCGCGTCGGCGGCTGCGTCCGCCGCGCCATCGGCGGCTCTCAAGCCGATCAAGGTCGGCGTCGTGACCGACGTCGGACAGCTCGAGGACAAGTCGTTCAACCAGTCGTCCAACGAGGGCGCGAAGGCCGCCGCCACGCAGTCCGGCGGCTCGCATGACGTGATCGTCACCCAGGCGATCTCGGACTATGCCGCGAACATCCAGACGTTCGTCGACCAGAAGTTCGACGTCATCGTGACGGTCGGCTTCCTGATCGGGACCGATACCACGAAGGCCGCGAAGGCCAACCCGTCGATCCACTTCGTTGGCGTCGACCAAGGCGTCTGCGTCGACGAGACCGGCGCCCCCGACGCGACGTTCGCTTGCAAGGGCGATGCGGCGACGTTGCTGCCCAACTACCAGGGCATCGTGTTCGCCGAGGCGCAGCCGGGTTACCTCGCCGGCATCGTCGCCGCCAGCCTCAACAAGTCGGGCACGATCGGTGCCGTCGGCGGGACGAACGTCCCGGCGGTCGTCAACTACTGGCGTGGCTATGAGAACGGCGCGAAGTCGGTCAAGCCGGACATGAAGGTCCTCTACCAGGAAACCGACCCGGATCCGTCGAAGGGCTTCAACGACCAGAGCAAGGGCAAGACGATCGCGAACCAGTTCATGGACCAGGGCGCTGACGTCATCTTCCAGATCGCCGGCCTGACGGGCCAGGGCGCCCTCGAGGCGGTCTGCGCCAAGAACGGGGCCGTCTGGGGCATCGGCGTCGACGTCGACCAGGCTCTCAGCCTTCCGAACCTCGCGAAGTGCATCGTCACGAGCGCCGAGAAGAAGCTCGTCGACACCGTCACGGCCGTGGTCCTGAGCGTGGCCTCGGACACGTTCAAGCCCGGCACGGTCGCCTACAACGCGGCGTCCACGCCACAGGCCATCGGCCTGTCGCCGTTCCATGACAACGCTTCGCTGATCACCCCCGACATCCAGGCCAAGATCGACGCCGCCCTCGCGGGCCTCAAGGACGGATCCATCGATCCGTGCTCGCCGATCAAGTGCACGGTGAAGGGCACCTAGCTCCCTCGACACCCCATCGAGGATCCCGGAGAGGCGGTCGCAAGACCGCCTCTCCGGGGTTTTGGCGGCCAACTATCATGCGGGGACGCTGATCGACCCCTCGCCCGTCGATCGATCGGCGAACCACTCGAGGGCCCCCAGTGACCGAGACGCTGACCGCCCCAGCCCTGGAGATGCGCGGGATCACCAAGCGCTATCCGGGCGTGGTCGCGAACGACGGCATCGACCTCGACATCCGCCCCGGCGAGATCCACGCGTTGCTCGGGGAGAACGGCGCCGGCAAGTCGACGCTGATGAACATCCTCTATGGCCTCGCGACGCCCGACGAGGGTGAGATCCGCCTCGACGGCGAGCCGGTCAAGATCGCCGGACCCTCGGACGCCATCGCCCGTGGCATCAGCATGGTCCACCAGCACTTCATGCTCGTCCCGGTGCTGTCGGTGGCGGACAACATCCTCCTCGGCGAGGAGACGATGGCCAACCCGGTCTTCCTCGATCGGAAGGAGGCGCATCGCCGGATCGTCGAGCTCGGCCAGCGGTTCGGGTTCGACATCGATCCCGAGACCAAGGTCGAGGCGCTCTCGGTCGGCTGGCAGCAACGGGTCGAGATCCTCAAGGCCCTGTACCGCGAGGCCCGGATCCTCGTCCTCGACGAGCCCACGGCCGTCCTCACGCCCCAGGAGACAACGGAGATCTTCGAGGTGCTCCGCCGGTTGGCGAGCGAGGGGCACTCGATCATCTTCATCAGCCACAAGCTGTACGAGGTCCTCGAGATCGCCGACCGGATCACCGTCATCCGACGCGGCAAGGTCGTCGGACAGCGGATCCCTGCCGAGACCGACGAAGACGATCTCGCGGCGCTGATGGTCGGCCGCAACGTCCAGCTCGTCGTCGACCGCGGCGTGTCGCATCCGGGCGAACCGACCCTCGTGGTATCGGATCTCAAGGTCGTCGACGACCGTGGTCAGCAGTCCGTCAACGGCGTCAGCTTCGACGTCCGGGCCGGCGAGATCCTCGGCATCGCCGGTGTCGCCGGCAACGGGCAGGAGGAGCTCGTCGAAGCCCTTACCGGCCTGCGACAGCCGGCCAGCGGGTCGGTCACCCTCGCCGGGCAGGTGGTGACAGGGCTCGGACCCCGGGGCCTGCAACAGCGCGGGATGTCGTTCGTCCCCGGTGACCGCCATCGGTTCGGGCTCGTCCTGAGCTTCTCGCTCGCCGACAACCTCGTGCTGACCCAGTACGACGAGGCCCCATACGCTCGAGGCTGGTTCCGCAACGATCAGGCGATCGCCGATTGGTCGAAGCGGGCGATCGCCGAGTACGACATCCGGACGCCGGGGGCCACCGTCCCCGCGTCGACCCTCTCCGGGGGCAACCAGCAGAAGGCCATCGTCGCCCGGGAGTTCAGCCGCAAGCTGTCCGCCCTCGTGCTCGACCAGCCGACGCGCGGCCTGGATGTCGGCAGCATCGAGTTCATCCACAAGCAGGTCATCGCCAAACGCGATGAGGGAGCGGCGATCCTCCTCGTCTCGGCGGAACTCGACGAGATCCTCGAGCTGTCCGATCGCGTGGCCGTGATGTACCGCGGCGAGATCGTGGCGCTCGTCGACGGGCCGAGCGCCGAGCGGGAGGAGATCGGGCTGCTCATGGCAGCCGGGCGTCGGAGCATCCCGCCGGTCGCGGGGACGGAGGACCCGGGCGCCGGCCCGGGGGCAACCGACTGATGGCCACGCTCCGCCGGATCTGGTACGTGGCAGCCATCCCGCTGCTCGCGATCCTCCTCGCCCTGCTGCTCGGTTCGCTGCTGATCATCGCGTCGAGCATCGTGACCGAGGGATCGATCAACCTCCTGTTGCCGCTCGTGGCCTATGAAGCCTTGCTCCAGGGGGCGACCGGCCTCTCGTTCATCGACGTGACGAACGGAGCGATCACGGTCAACTTCTCGATCGACCCGGAGCAGGCACAGCGCGCCCTGACCAACACCATGGCGGCGGCCAGTCCGCTCGCCCTGACCGGGCTCGCGGTGGGCGTCGGGTTCAAGGCCGGCCTGTTCAACATCGGCGGCACGGGCCAGGTCCTCGTCGGCGGGTTCTTCGCAGGGCTCGTCGGCGCGGCCGTCGCCCAGCAGCCGGTCCCGATCGCGTTCACGGTGGCCGTCCTCGCCGGCGCGTTCGGCGGGGCGTTATACGGCTTCATCCCGGGCGCTCTCAAGGCCTTCACCGGAGCACACGAAGTCGTCTCGACCATCATGCTCAACTCCCTGGCGGCGTTCGTCATCGTCGGGCTCGTCAACGACATCTTCAAGATCACCGGCCCGAGCTTCGCCCGAACGGCCGACGTCGGCAACGCCGCCATGCCGATCCTGTTCGGACGCAATGGCAATCTCGGGATCTTCATCACGCTCGCGCTCGTCGCGCTGACCTGGGTCCTGATCTACCGAACGCCGCTCGGCTTCGAGATCCGGACCGTCGGGGCGAACCCGAACGCCGCCCGCTACGCCGGGATGAGTCCGCGCCGCCTGATCGTGCTGACGATGAGCCTATGCGGGATGTTCGCCGGATTGGCCGGCGCCTTCGAGATCCTGAGCCTCGGTTACTACCCGGCGGTCTTCGGGACGACGATCGGCTTCGGCGGGATCACGGTCGCCCTGCTCGGACGGGCGCACCCGGTCGGCATCCTCTTGGCCGCCATCCTGCTCGGCGGGATGCGGGCCGGTGCGCCGGCGATGCAGATCACGGCCAAGATCCCGATCGAGATCATCGACGTCATCCAGGGCCTGATCCTGCTGTTCCTCGCCGCGGAGCCGGTGATCCGCCACCTCCTGCGCAGCCGGACCGAGCGGGTCACGCCGAGTGAACTCGGCACGGTTTCCGGCTCCTACGGAGGGAGGACGGCGATCTGATGGACTTCCTCTTCGACGTCCCGATCCTGGGCTTCGTCCTCCAGTTCCTCGCGTACCTCGTTGACGCCGTCTTCACGACCAACCTGCCCGCGCAGACGCTCCAGCTCGCGACGCCGATCGCCCTCGGTGCGTTGTGCGGCGTGATGAACGAACGCAGCGGCATCGTCAACATCGGGATCGAGGGGATGATGCTGACGTGCGCCTTCGTGGGCTTCATGGCCGGCGTGATCGTCAGCGATGCGATGCCCGGCGTCGAGGGCGGCCCGATCTTCGGGTTCACCCCGGCCCTCTTCATCGGCCTCGTCGCCGCGATCGTCGCCGGGATGCTCGTGTCGCTCCTGCACGCGTGGCTGTCGATCAGCGTCCGGGCGGACCAGATCATCAGCGGCACGGTGATCAACATCATCGCCCTCGGCCTGACGGGCTACCTCAATCGCCTTATCAAGCCCAGCGGCAGCGCCGGGACACTCCAGCCACTCCACCCGCCGCAGGAGCTCCTCGACCTCCCGCTCATCGGCTGGATCATCAAGATGTTCTTCACATCCGGACCGATCACGACGTCGGTCATCTTCCTGGTGATCTTCCTCCAGATCATGCTGTTCCGATCGAGATGGGGCCTTCGGACGCGGGCCGTCGGCGAGCATCCCCGCGCCGCGGACACCGTCGGCGTGGACGTGATCCGGGTCCGCTATCGGAACGTCATCCTCGGCGGTGTCTTCGCCGGCCTGGCCGGCGCCTGGCTGACCCTCGAGTTCAATGCCTCCTTCCAGAACGGGATGACGGCCAACCGGGGGTTCATCGCGCTGGCCGCGGTCATCTTCGGCCGCTGGACACCGATCGGTGCATTCGGTGGCGCGCTCCTGTTCATGGTCTGGGAGGGGCTCGGCATCGCGATCCGGTCGAACCCGCCGCCGGGCGACCTCGGCGTCTTCCTGTCCGGCCTCCAGGCGAGCTACCCGAGCATCTACAACAACTTCTTCGGGTCCCTGCCGTACCTGCTGACCCTGATCGTGCTGGCCGGCGTCGTCGGCCGCAGCATCCCGCCCGCCGCGGTCGGCAAGCCGTACGTCAAGGAAGGGGCGACCTGACGCCGGACGGGCCGGTCGACCGGACGCGCGACATCCTCGATCTGCAGGAGGGCCGCGGGCCTGTCGTCGTGCTCGACGATGCCGGGATCGAACGCGAACTGCGGTCCGCCCGCCGGATCGCGGTGGTCGGCGCATCCTCGAACGAGGGACGCCCGTCGTTCGGGGTGTTCCGCTACCTCGTCCACCAGGGCTTCGACTGCGTGCCGGTCAACCCGAACGAGCGAGACATCCTGGGCATCCCAGCGTTCCGCACGCTGGCCGAGGCCACCGACGCGACCGGACCCTTCGACATCGTCGACGTCTTCCGTCGCTCCGAGCTGTGCGTGCCCCACGCCGTCGAGGCCGTGGCGAACCACACCCGCTGCCTCTGGCTGCAGCTCGGGGTCGTCAACTGGGACGCGGCGCGGATCGCGGCCGACGCGGGCCTGACCGTCGTGATGGACCGGTGCACGGCGATCGAGTGGCGCCGGATCGTGGCCCGGTCCTAGGTCGAGGCGAACTGCTCGCGCAGCGTCCCCCGGACGGCTTCGTCGACGAAGGCCACCTCGACGCTCGTCGTGTGGATCCGGTCGAGGGCCGCGGCACTGAGCCCGCCCTCGGCGACCAGTCGTCGTTCCTCGTCGGCGAGCCGGCACCCGATGGTGATCGGATCGTCGTCGCCGAGGACGACCCCGCAACCGGCGGCCAGGAACGCGTGGAGCGGGTGCTCTGCCAGGGAATGCGCCGCGCCGGTCAGGACGTTGGAGGTTGGACAGACCTCGAAGGTGATCCCATGGTCCGCGGCCCAGGCCAGCACGACCGCGTCTTCACCGGCCCGCGACCCATGCCCGATCCGGCGGACGCCCAGCATGGTCGCCGCCTCCACGACCGACGTCGCGGGCCCGGCCTCGGCGGCGTGCGCGGTGAGACCCAGCCCGGCGGCACCCGCGATCCCGAACGGCTCGCGATACGGGGCGAGGGAGCGATGGATGAGCTCGTCCCCGGCGACATCGAGCCCGACGACGCCCTTGCCGGCCGCCGCCGCGGCGGCCCGCGCGACGGCGAGGTTCGTCTCCGGGTCGTCGTGGCGGAGCAGGCACACGACCAGCCCGGAAGGCATGCCGGTCGACTGGCGGCCGTCATCGAGTCCCTCGATCGTCGCGGCGATCACGGCGTCGAGGCCGAACCCGGGCCGTACGTGGGTCGCCGGCCCGAACCGGATCTCGAGATAGTCGCAGCCGTCCGCCGCCGCATCCTCGACCGCTTCGCGGGCGACTCGACGGAGGGACGCGGCCGACCCCAGCACGGGATACGCCGCGGCCACGTGCGCGAGGAAGACCGTGAGATCCGCGGGCGCTCGCATCCGCAGGGCGTCATCCCAGCCACCAGCAGGCTCGGGTACGCCCAGCGATCGGGCGAGTTCGGCGGCGGTCTCGGGTCGGACCCAGCCCTCGAGGTGGGTGTGCAGGTTCAGGCCCACGGCCGGCTCACAGGGCGAGTTCGAGGGCGGTGTCCAGTGCGGCCTCGATGCTGGCGCCCCAACCGATCGCGAGGCGCTCATGGGCCCGGTCGTCGTACACGCTCGTTCCGGCCACCAGGTTGCTCGAGACCGCGCAGATCATGCCCGCACGCAGGCCGCGCTGGCGCGCGACGACGAACATGGCGGAGGACTCCATCTCGACGTTGAGCAGGCCGAGCGCGGACATCTGCTCGGTCCAGGCCGGCGACTCGGCATAGAAGGCGTCGTCGGTGACGTTGAGGCCGGCGTGGACGCCGAGGTCGTGGGCGGGCGCCCGAACGCGGGCGGCTCGCTCGAGGCCGAGCGCGATCTCGAGATCCGGGACGGCCGGGTAGCCCTTCGGGGCGTACATGTCGGTCGTCCCGTCGTTGCGGAACGAGCCCTGGCTGACGATGAGGTCGCCGGGCTCGATGCCCGGCTGGAGGGCCGCCGTGCTACCGACCCGGATGAAGGACGTGACCCCGACCCGTGCCAGCTCCTCGACGGCGATCGCGGTCGAGGGACAGCCCATCCCGGTCGAGGTCACCGTGATCGGATGACCGCGATACGTGCCGACCATCGTGCGGTGCTCGCGCTTGTGGGCGATCTCGCGGGGGTCGTCGAGGTACTCGGCGACGAGCGGGACGCGGAATGGGTCGCCCGGCATCAGCGCGATCGTGCTGACCTCGCCGGGCGCGACACCGATGTGGAACTGGCGGCCGTCGCGACCGATGCTGCCCTTGTCGACGGTGCTCAAACGGCCCTCCGAGGCGCGAGGCGGGATGGGATGGTGCGGCGGATTCTATCGAGCGCGGGCCCGCGTCGTCCCGGGCCGCGGCGACTAGCGGATCAGGAACCCCAGGAAGACGAGCACGAAGCCGACGACGCCGATGGCCGCCGCCACCTGGGCCTGCCGTCGGAGGACGTCCATGGCCACCGACGCGCCGGTCTTGCCATCGTCCCGGACGCCGCCTCGCCAGGCCTCGTATCGGGCCACGTTGGCATCCTGCTCCTTGAGGCTCTGGTAGCGCGACCACGGACCCTTGGCGCGTCGATAGCCGATCGCCATCAAGGCCACGCCGGCCACCCAGAGCACGAGATTGATCGGGCCCATCGCGCTCAGCTCGCTTCGTCCGGGCCCGCCGAGGCGCCGAGTCGCGCCCGGACGGCCTCACCGGCCATCGCCGCGTTGGCCTGTCCCCGCGTCGCTTTCATGACCTGGCCGACGAGGAAGCCGACGGCCTGGACCTTGCCGGCCCGGTAGTCGGCGACGGCGCCTGGGTTGGCCGCGAGGACCTCGTCCACGACGGTGCCCAGGGCGTCGGCATCGGAGATCTGGCCGAGGCCGTGAGCCTCGATGATCGACGCGATCGACCCCCCGGTCCGGACGTGGGCCTCGAAGGCCTCCCGGCCGTTTGCGCGGGAGATCGAGCCGTCGCCGACCGCTGCGATGACCGCCGCGAGCTGGGCCGGGTCCACGGCGATCCGCTCCGAGGCCGCGTTCCGCAGTCGCAGGTACTCGCCGCTCACCCAGTTGGCGACTGACTTGGCCGTCAGCTTCGGGTCCGCGGCGGCGGTCGCCTCGAAGAGGGCCGTCGCGTCCGGATCGGCCACCAGGACCGCGGCGTCGTACGGCGAGAGCCCGAGGTCGTCGATGTAGCGGGCGCGCCGCGCGCCGGGCAGTTCGGGCAGCGCCGCCCGGACCTCGGCCAGCCACGTTTCTTCGAGATGCAACGGCGGGAGGTCGGGTTCCGGGAAGTAGCGGTAGTCGTCGGAGGTCTCCTTGAGCCGCATCCGGTAGGTCTCGCCGCGTTCCTCGGACCAGCCGCGGGTCTCCTGGAGGAGCGGCTCGCCGGCATCGAGGGCCATCGCCTGGCGCTCGATCTCGAAGGCGATCGCCCGCTCGACCGAGCGGAACGAGTTCATGTTCTTGACCTCGATCCGGGTCCCGAACGGCTCCGTGCCGCGTCGGCGGAGCGAGACGTTCGCCTCGACCCGCATCTGGCCGCGCTCCATGTCGGCGTCCGACGCGCCGATCGCCCGGAGCAGCAGCTGCAGCTCCTCGGCGTAGCGACGAGCCTGTTCGGCCGTCCGGATCTCGGGCTCGGTGACGATCTCCATCAGGGGCGTCCCGGAGCGGTTGAAGTCGACCAGGCTGCGGCTGCCGCCCTGACCACGGTCGGGGTGGACGAGCTTCGCCGTGTCCTCCTCGAGGTGCGCCCGGGTGATCGTGACCGTGAACGGTCCGTCGGAGGTCGCGAAGGTCAGTCGGCCGAGCGAAGCCAGCGGCAGGTCGTACTGGCTGATCTGGTAGCCCTTCGGCAGGTCCGGGTAGAAGTAGTTCTTGCGATCCCAGCGCGTGGCGGCCGGGACGGTCGCCTCGATCGCCAGGCCCGTGGCCAGGACGTGCTCCACGGCCCGACGGTTGATGACGGGCAGCGCCCCGGGCAGGCCGAGACAGACCGGGCACACGTGGCTGTTCGGGGTTGCCCCGTCATACGCCGTCGAGCAGCCACAGAACATCTTCGAGGCGGTCCGCAGCTGGCAGTGCACCTCGATGCCGATGACCGCCTCGTATCGCTCGAGGGCGCCGGATCGTGGGGGCGCGGTCTCGACCATGCCCAGAGTGTCGCATAGGTCTGCGACACGCCGCCGCGCCAGCGGAACGGCGGCGTCGCCTCAGCTCGGGCGAACGGCCTCCACGTAGCGGCCGATGCGGCGCAGGGCCTCCTCGAGCCGTTCGTACGACGTCGCGTAGCACATCCGGACGTGGCCGGCGCCGGACGGCCCGAAGGCGCTCCCCGGGACGACCGCCACGTGCTCCTCGGTGAGCAGGCCCTGGGCGAACGCCTCGTCGCTCAGGCCGGTCGAGGTGATCCGCGGGAACGCGTAGAACGCCCCGAGCGGCTCGAACGTCTCGAGACCGAGTGCATTGAGCCCGTCGACGATGAGCCGGCGTCGGCGGTCGTATTCCGCGCGCATGCGCTCGACCTCGGGCTCGCCCTCGACCAGGGCGACCAGCGCCGCGTCCTGGGCGATCGTCGAGGCCGACATGATCCCGTACTGGTGGATCTTGACGATGCCCTCGAGCATCGCGGCCGGGGCGGCCAGGTAGCCGACCCGCCAGCCGGTCATCGCGTACGCCTTGGAGAACCCGCCCATCAGGATCGTCCGCTCGCGCATCCCGGGCAGCGCGCTCATCATCCGGTGGGCGTAGTCGCCGTAGGCGAGGCGGTCGTAGATCTCGTCGCTGTAGACGAGCAGGTCGTGGCGGACGGCGATGGCCGCCAGTTCGTCCTGGATCGCAGGCGGCAGGACCGCCCCGGTCGGGTTGCACGGGTAGCCGAGGAAGAGCGCCTTGGTCCGAGGGGTGATCGCCGCCTCGACGTCCGCCGGATCGAGTGCGAAGTCGTCCTCGAAACGAGTCGCCACGTGGCGGACCGTCCCGCCGGCGAAGACGATCGCCGGTACGTACGCGACGTACGACGGCTCGTGGAGGATGACCTCGTCGCCCGGATCGCAGGTGGCGCGCAGGGCGAGGTCCACCGCCTCCGACGCACCGACCGTGATGAGCAGCTCGGTCCCGGGGTCGTACCGGACGCCGTAGCGCCGCTCGAGGTGATCGGCGAGCGCGCGCCGCAACTCGAGGATCCCGTAGTTCGAGGTGTAGTGCGTGCGCCCCTCGCGGAGCGATTCCACGCCGGCCTCGACGATCGCCCGGGGCGTGTCGAAGTCCGGCTCCCCCACCCCGAGGCTGATGACGTCGTCCATCGTCGCCGCGATGTCGAAGAAACGACGGATCCCCGACGGCGGCACGCCGAGGACGCGCTGCGCGAGCGCGCGGTCGGCGAGGGGCACTTTCATGGTGTCGGTCACCCGACTAGCCTACCGCGTCACTCCGGCTGGGTCGACGCAGTGCGTGCCCCTCGCGATCGGCGTGTGGTCAGCCGATGGCCGTCGTCGCGAGCTCGGCCGCCTCGGGCGGCTCGTGATGCCCGTTCGTCGCGGCCGGCGCCGGCTCGACGGTCGGTGGCGCGGCCTTCTGTGGCAGCGGCATCGACGTCGATCCTTCGCGCGCGAGAAGCTCGGCGCGCGTCTTGATGCCGACCATCTGCTTCTGGAGCATCACGAAGACACCGAATCCGACGACCTGAGTCGCGAACCGGGACGCCCGGCTCGACGCACCGAACCACACGCGGAATCGCTCGACGAGGCGGGACCGCCCGCCGCTGAGCGGTTCGATCACGAACGACCAGCTGGCGGCGAACTGTTGCGGGGTCGCCCCGAGGATGGCACTGGAGGCTGCGAGGCCGGCCGGCGCCCCCTCCGTCGTCGCCTCGGCGGCTGGACGTGCCGCCGCCGCTCGCTTCGACCAGGCCTCGGCCTGTGAGGTGACCAGGTCGGTGTCCGACCGGAGGACGATCGCGTGCCCCGGGTCGATCTCGTCGACGAGGAAGCCGCCGCCCGGATGGGTCGGCACGATATCCCCGACCGCGAGGGTCTGCCACGCGTCGACGATGCCGTCCGCGCTGGAGCCACGCTGGTCCAGGCGGTCGTAGCTGTACCACCCGGCCTTCCCGAAGCCCATCTGCATCAGCCACGGCCACACTCGATCGGGCGGGGCATCGATCGTGATCCCGCGAGTCTCGATCGCCATCGGATCCGGGACCACCTGGTCCCCTGGCAGGGCCCGACTACCCTCGTCCGGGTCGATCCCCCAGGTCCGGCGCCAGCTCTGCAGCTTGGTCACGGCGATCCCCGCCGACGTGCCGGCGACCACGCCGGCCAGTACGAAACGCATGCGCATACGTCACCTCCACGCTGATGGTGCCGGGCGCGGGTGGCCGCCGACAGGGCCGCGTGGCTTGATGTCTCGTGCCGTTCGACCTCCGGAGGTCAAGCCCTGGCGAGCGCCGCCGCCCGTGCCGCGGGCGTCGGCGTCGACGGGTCATCGAGCGCGGCCAGATCGGTCGGTTCGAGGCCGCGCCAATCGGCCGAGACGGTGATGGCCTCGTAGCCGCGGGCCAGTCCGAACAGCGACGCCTCGGTCCACGGCGCCCCGATGAGCTGCAGGCCGACGGGCAGTCCGTCCGAGAGGCCGCACGGGATGCTGAGCCCGGGCAACCCGGCCATGTTGGCCGGCAGCGTGCAGGCGTCCGAGAGGTACATCGAGACCGGATCGGCGAGACGCGCGCCCATCGGGAACGCGACGGTGGGTGACGTCGGTGCGACGAGCGCATCGAAGCCCTGCGCCCACAGCGCGTCGAAGTCGCCCTTGATGAGCGTCCGAACCTTCTGGGCCTTCAGGTAGTAGGCGTCGTAGTAGCCGGCCGACAGGGCGTACGTGCCGAGCATGATCCGGCGCTTGACCTCGGCCCCGAAGCCCTGGCCACGGGTCGCGAGGTAGATGCCCAGCACGTCGCCGTCCTCGCCGCGGCGCGGCCCGTAGCGGATCCCGTCATACCGGGCGAGGTTCGCCGACGCCTCGGCCGGGGCGACGATGTAATAGGTCGCGAGGCCATGTTCCGTGTGCGGCAGGCTGACCTCCTCGACGACGGCGCCCGCCGCCTCGAGCGTCGCGACCGCCTCCCGCACGCGAGTCTCGACCCCGGGCTCCATGCCGGCCACGAAGTACTCCTTCGGCAGGCCCAGGCGCTTTCCGCGCAACGAGCCGGCGGCTTCGTCGTCGCTGTGGGCGAGCGACAGCAGGGCGTCGGAGACCGGTTCGGGCGACGATGTGGAGTCGCGCGGATCGCGACCCGCGACGGCGTGGAGCAGGATCGCGGCGTCGCGGACATCCCGGGCGAACGGCCCGATCTGATCGAGCGAGCTCGCGAACGCCACGATGCCGTACCGGCTGACCCGTCCGTACGTCGGCTTCAGGCCCACGATCCCGCACAGGGCGGCGGGCTGGCGGATCGAGCCGCCGGTGTCGGTCCCGATCCCGAGCGGCGCGTGGAACGCCGCGACCGCGGCCGCGCTGCCGCCGCTGCTGCCGCCCGGCACCCGGTCGAGAGCCCATGGGTTGGCCGTCGGGCCGTATGCGGAGTGCTCGGTCGACGAGCCCATCGCGAACTCGTCCATGTTCGTCTTGCCGAGGATGACCGCGCCCGCTTCCTGGAGGCGCTCGGTGATGTGCGCGTCATACGGCGCGATGTAGCCCTCGAGGATCCGCGACCCCGACGTGCACTGGCCACCCTTGACCGAGACGAGGTCCTTGAGCGCGATCGGGATGCCGAGTAGCGGGGGCAGCGCATCGACCGCGGTCGGCCCGTGCGTCCTCGCTTCCGCGAACCGCGCGTCTGCCCGGTCGGCGTCGGCCAGCGCGCGGTCACGGTCGATGGTCAGCCAGGCATGCAGACCCGGGTTCTGCCGCTCCGCGATGTCGAGGTGGGCCGCGGTCAGCTCGCGCGACGACAGCTCGCCGAGCCGGAGCCGAGCGGTCATGTGATGGGCGTGAAGGCGTGTCAGCTCGGTGGACATGGACCCCGACCCGTCAGTCGCCGCCGAGGATGGCCGGGACGACCAGGAAGTCACCGTCGCGGGCCGGCGCGTTCGAGAGCACGGCCTCGACCGGCAACGACTGGATGACCACGTCGTCGCGCAGGATGTTCTCGAGCTCGATGGTCTGGGCGGTGGGCGCGATGTGGTCGGTCGGGACCGTCGCGAGGATGGCGTACTGGTCGAGGATGTGATTCAGCTGGCCTTCCAGGCGAGTCAGTTCGTCGTCGGTGAGCCCGAGGCGAGCGAGGTGGGCGACGTGCTCGACGTCGGATCGGGACAGGGTGGCCATGGGCCGATGATAGCCGAGACGCCGGCGTCGGCCGGCCTTGGACAGCGGCCGACGCGAGCGGTGACCCGTCATCCACCATGACTGATGGAAGGGTCCGGTTGGCCAAAGGTGTGATGGCCTCGACCCGGGCCGTTCCACCATGATTCGTGCGTGCCTGGTCCCACCGAGACGCTGACCCTCGCCTGCCTGTCCTGTGGGACGCCGGCCGTGCGCGCCGAGGCGACCTTCTGCCGTCGATGCGGGCTGCCGTATGGGGCCCCGCCACCGGCCTACGTCGAGCTGCCGGATTGTCCTGTCTGCTACCGGACGGTCGACGACGACGGGCGGCTGCCGAGCCTCGACCATCCGGGCCTGCGAGTCGATCTCGTCCGGCACCAGGCTGAGCACGATCGACACCCGGTCGGCGACGACGAGTTCCTTGAGACGCTGCGCGAAGGCGATCATGTGCGGGTCGGGCGCTGGTCGGCCCCGTTCGACGTCGTCCGGCGCTATCTCGTGACCGGGCAGGTCGAAGCCGGTCGCCAGCGCCAGCTCGCCCACGACGCCATCGTCACCGCGATGACCCAGCTTCGCCGGTTCGGTGCCGATGCCCACATCCTGGGCGACCAGCCCGAATGGGCCGCCGCGCGAACCGCAGTCAGCGAGCTCCTGGAGCGCTACTCGATCGGTCGCCGCTAGACGCGCGCCGCGCGGACGGCGTCGAGGGCGGCTCGCGCCTGGGCGAGGTGGATCCGGTCGTGGCCGGCGAGCATCCGAAACGAGAGGTCGAGGCTCTCAGGCCCTCGTTCGTTGTGGTGTCCGATGCGCGCACGCTCCGTCGGCGTGGTGCGGCCCCAGAGCGCGAGGTTCGCGTGCCGGAGCGCCTCGAACAGCGGGATGAGGTCGGCCGGATCCTCCATCCGGTGGTGGAGCCGGTCCACCCAGCGGGCCTGGTCGTAGCCGACGATCTGCGGCTCGTCCTCGGCGACGACCCAGCGATAACGACCCGACATGACGACCTCGCCGTCGACCATGTGCGCGACGCACTCGAGGACCGACCACTCGCCGGGCTTCGGCGGTGTCCGCAAGTCCGCGCCGGCGTCGGCGAGGAGCGCCCGCACAGCGGCAGGCGTCGACGCCTGGACCACCGCCGGGTCGTCGTGGCCGAGGGCGGCCAGCAGCAATGCCTGGTAGGCCGCGGCCTCGCGGACCGGATCGGGACTCGTCATGGGACCTCCTCGCCCGCAAGCAGTCGCC
The DNA here is from genome assembly GCA_963776545.1 of uncultured Chloroflexia bacterium. GTDB lineage: Bacteria > Chloroflexota > Limnocylindria > Limnocylindrales > CSP1-4 > SPCO01. Next base: position 79,247 of record CAVZND010000009.1, read on the forward strand.
GGAACCCTTCCTCGTCGAGGACCCGGACCCCCGCCTCCTGCGCCTTCGCCAGCTTCGAGCCGGCGTTCTCGCCGGCGACGACATAGTCGGTCTTCGCTGAGACAGAACCTGTCGCCTTTCCGCCGGCGTCGCGGATCGCGGCCTCGGCCTCCTGGCGGCTGAACCCCTCGAGCGTGCCGGTCACCACGACGCTCTTGCCCTCGAGCGGACCGGCCGAGGCATCCGGTGCACGCGGCGCCGGCAGCTCCGGCTCGATGTCGGCGTCGGCCAGGTCGAGCAAGATCCCGTAGCCGTGCCCGTCCGGCCCGAAGTAGCCCTCGAGGCTCGTGGCCACGGTCGGCCCGACCCCATACACCTGCTCGAAGTCCTCGCGGGTGCTCGCTCGGAGCGTCGCCGCCGCCCGCACGAGCCACGGCTCGGGGCCCTTGGGCACGCGTTCGACGAGCCACTGGGACAGGTCGATCGCCGTCTGCTCCCCGACCTGCGGGATCCCGAGTCCGTTCAGGACTCGCGCGAGCGGCCGGCGTCGGGACCGACGGATGGCCTCGTACAGGTTCTCGGCGCTCTTGCGCCCGAACCGCTCCAGGGTCTCGAGGTCGCCGACCTCCAGCCGGTAGAAGTCGCCGCGTCGCTTGACGAGGCCCGTCTGGAGGAGCTGCTCGAGAGCCTTCCAGCCGGCGCCCTCGATGTCCATCCCGCCGCGTCCCACGAAGTGGCCGAACTCCTGCGCGACACGGGCAGGGCAGTCGAGATTCGGGCAGTAGACCCGGACCGCGCCCTCGTCCTGGACGACGGGCGTGTCGCAGACGGGACAGCGCTCCGGCATCCGGAACTCGCGCTCGGCGCCCGTGCGTCGTTCGACCAGTGGCCGGACGACCTCGGGGATGACGTCACCCGCCTTCTGGAGCACGACCCGGTCGCCGATCCGGATGTCCTTCCGGCGGATCTCATCGAGGTTGTGGAGGGTCGCCCGGGCGACCGTCGAGCCCGCCACCTTGGTCGGCGTGAGGTGGGCGACCGGCGTGAGCGTCCCGGTCCGTCCGACGTAGGGGACGATGTCCTCGACGAACAATTCGACCTGCTCTGGCGGGAACTTGAACGCGATGGCCCAGCGTGGCGCGCGGCTGACCATCCCGAGGCGCGCCTGCTGGTCGTACCGGTCGACCTTGACGACCACCCCATCGGTCTCGTACGGGAGGGCGTGGCGGGCCTCGCGCCAACGCTCCGTGAAAGCGACGACCCCATCGATGTCGAGCCCCGCGTCGTGTTCGGGGTTGACCGGAAACCCCAGCGCCGCGAGTCGCTCGAGGGCCGCCGACTGCGTGCCCACGGAGGCCACGTCCTCGACCAGCTGGTAGAACCAGGCCGACAGCTTGCGGCCGGCCGTGACCGCCGGATCGATCTGGCGGAGCGAGCCCGCCCCGCTGTTGCGCGGGTTCGCATAGAGCGGCAGCCCGGCCTCCTCGCGCTCGGCGTTGATCCGGGCGAACTCGGCCTTGGGCATGAAGACCTCGCCGCGGGCGTCGAGCGTGCCGGGCTCCGTCAGCCAGGCCGGCACGACCGAGATCGTGCGCAGGTTGGCCGTGACGTCCTCGCCGGTGGTGCCGTCGCCGCGCGTCGCGCCCTGGGCGAACCGGCCGCGGTCGTAGTGCAGGCTGATCGCCAGGCCGTCGATCTTGAGCTCCGCCACGTATCGCAGGTCGGTTGCCGGCTCGGGCGCGGGCGGGAGTCCGAGGCCCTTTCGCACCCGCGCGTCGAACGCGCGCAGCTCGTCGTGGCTGAACGCGTTGGCGAGCGACAGCATCGGGCGGGCATGGCGGACCTCGTCGAACGTGCCCGTCGGGGCGCCACCGACGCGCTGCGTCGGCGAGTCGGGCGTGGTCAGCTCCGGATGGGCCGTCTCGAGCGCGACGAGCTGGCGAAAGAGCTGGTCGTACTCGGCATCGCTGATCTCGGGGGCGTCCTGGCCGTGGTATAGCTCGTTCGCCCGGTCGATCTGAGCGGCCAGCGATGCGTGCCGGGCCGCCGCCGTCTCGACGTCGAGGGCGGCCGCCTCGGCGACGAGGGCGGGATCGACCGGGGGCAGCGCGATGGCCATCGATGCGAGGGTACCGAACAGGCAGCCCCCGCGCAGCGAGGCTAGGCGGCGAGATCCGCGAGGTCGAGGACGGGTCGGTGGACGTGCGGCTCGACGGCCGACCGGAAGCGTGCCCACAGCCCGTCGCCGGATCGGTCGGCGGAACAGACGAGCCAGAGTCGCCCGCTCCGCTCCTCGCGGACGTCGGTCGGCGCCCCGCAGAAGGGGCAGAACGGATCGTCGTCGATGGCACGCTCGATGATCTCGAGCGCGCGGACATGGTCGTACATGGAGAACCTCAGAGGTCTGACAAGGGGGAGGAGCGACTCGTGTGACCCCGTGACCGGATCGCCCACGGTCCACCCTGCCACGGATCCGGCCGAGCGCGCGATAGCGGGCCAGGGCCATCGGAGTCGCGGATCGGGTCCGCTCAGGCGGTCGTCGGCCTCGCGTCGACGAGGTGGTCGGGCCGGAGGTCGGCCGGCGTCCGCGCCCCGAGGAGAGCCAGCGCGATCTCGAACTCCTCGCAAAGCACCGCGAGCGCCCGGGTGACGGCCGGGGCTCCGCCGGCGGCGAGCGCCCAGTAGATGGGCCGACCGACGAGGACGCCACGGGCGCCCATGGCCAGGGCGACGGCGACATCGAGGCCTCGACGGATGCCGCCATCGACCCAGACCTCGGTCCGACCGTCGACCGCCGCGACGACTTCGCCCAGGGCGTCGGCCGTGGCCCGGACCCGATCGAGCTGGCGAGCCCCATGGTTGCTGACCACGACGCCGTCGACGGCGTGGTCGACCGCGAGCCGCGCATCCTCCGCGGTCACGATCCCCTTGAGCACGAGTGGCAGATCGGTCCACCCGCGGATCGTCGCGAGATCGTCCCAGGTCAAGCCGGTGTCGAGTCGGTCCGTCACGCTGGCGAATCCTTCGGGGCCGATGATCGCCTCCGAGCCAGCGATCCGATCCGATCCGTGGTTGCCATGGGTCGCCGCGGCTTCACGGAAGTTGCCGAGCGGCGGGAGTTCGAACCTCGATCGTCGGTCTCGGTCGCGGTACCCAAGGACCGGGAGGTCGACCGTGAGGACGATCGCGCGATAGCCAGCGGCTGCCGCACGCTCGACGAGCGACCGGGTGATGCCCATGTCCGCCTGGACGTACAGCTGGAACCAGCGCGTCGCGCCCGGAGCGGCGGCGGCCACCTCCTCGATCGAACGCGAGGAGGTCGTCGAGAGGATGAACGGGACACCGGCCGCCTCGGCGCCGCAGGAGGTGGCCACTTCGCCGTCGGGGTGCGCGAGGACGTGGACGGCCATCGGCGCGACCGCGACGGGGAGTGCCGTCGGGGTCCCCAGCATGGTCGTTGAAGCGTCGACCCGCGAGACGTCGACCAGGACGCGGGGTCGGAAGCGACGCCGGCGCCATGCCGCCACGTTCTCGGCCAGCGTCGTCTCGTCCCACGCCCCGCCGGCCACGTAGTCGAACGCCGCCGGGTCCATCGCCGCGCGGGCGAGCGGCTCGAAGTCCTCGATCGTGATGATCCGCTCGAGTCCGGCGGCGTCGAGGGTCACCCGACGATCTCGAGGTTCGCGAGGCTGGCCAGCATCTGCTTCCGCCCGACCGCGGGGTCCTTGAAGGCCACCGTCACCTCCTCGTCGCTGCGCGTGAGCTTGGAGGTGACCACGATGCCGTCGCCCCAGCGACCGTGCCGAACGCGGTCGCCGTCGCGGAACTGGCGCTCGCCCGGGATGACCGGGCGCGCGGCGCGCGTCGTCGTGGCGGATGGGGCGGCGGCGCCGTCCGCCGGCAGGTCGTCGTCCCAGGCCCGGACCGGGCGCGCGAGGCTGCCCGACGGGGCGCCCGAGGCGAACGCCTCCCGCTTGGCGGCGAGATCGCGCGACGGCCGGAATGGCTCGCCCGGAGCGGGTGCGCCCGGTCGTCCACTTCCCTGCCGGAACGCGGCACCCCCGGTCCCGCCGCGGACCGGCGTCCCGAATCGGCTCGTGCGTCGCGCTCCGAACACGAGGTCCAGGTCGAGGTCGCGCTCGTCCGTAGCGCCCAACTGGGGGCCGACCATCAGCTCGCCCGGGATCTCCAGCAGGAAGCGCGACGGCACCGACGCCTGGCCCATCCCCCAGGTCGCCCGCCGCCAGGCGTGTGACAGGTAGAGCCGTCGCTTGGCGCGCGTGATGCCGACATACGCCAGGCGCCGCTCCTCCTCGAGTTCCTTCTCGTCGTCCAGGGCGCGGCTGTGCGGGAACAGTCCCTCCTCGAGCCCGGCGATGAACACCGCCGGGAACTCCAGGCCCTTCGCTGCGTGGAGGGTGATCAGCGTCACCGCGTCGGCATCGCCCTCGTAGGAATCCTGGTCCGCGACGAGCGCGGTCTCCTCGAGCAGCCGGTCGAGGGCGTCCTCCGGGGTCAGGTCGTCGTAGCGGGTCGTGACCGAGCGCAGTTCCAGCAGGTTGGCCCAGCGCTCCTCGCCATCCTCCGAGCCGTCGGCCAGCATCGCGCGGTACCCGGACGCCTCCAGGGTCTCGTCGAGGAGCTCGGGGAGGGCCAGCATGCCGACCCGCGTTCGCAGCCGCCGGACCAGGACCGCGAATTCGGCCAGGGCGCTTCGCGACCGCGACGCCAGGCCCTCGAGGTCGCCCGCGGCAGCCGCCTCGACCGCCCCCCAGAACGAGCCGTCCGCCCGGGCCGCGGCGGCCCGGAGCACCTCGATCGTCTTGTCGCCGATGCCGCGCGGCGGGACGTTGATGACGCGCTCGAAGCTGACGCTGTCGGTGTCGGACCGCAGGATGCGCAGGTAGGCCAGGGCGTCCTTGACTTCCCGGCGGGCGTAGAACCGGGTCCCGCCGACGAGCTGGTAGCGGATGCCATAGCGGAGGAACGATTCCTCGATCGCCCGGGACTGGGCGTTCATCCGGTACATGACCGCGATATCCCGCGCCCGGAAGCGGGAATCCGCGTCGTCGTCGTCCGCTCGTCGGGTGAGCGCACTGCCGCGGCCACCGACCAGGCTCTCGACCTGGCGGGCGATCCACTCGGCCTCCTCTTCCTCGTTGTAGGCCTCGAAGCGCTGGATCTTCAGGCCGCCCGCGTTCTGCGTCCACAGCTTCTTGTCCTTGCGAGCGCTGTTGCGCGAGACGACGGCGTGGGCGGCATCGAGGATCAGCTGCGTCGAGCGGTAGTTCTGTTCGAGCTTGACGACCGTCGCCTTGGGCCAGTCGCGCTCGAAATCGAGGATGTTGCGCAGGTCCGCGCCGCGCCACGAGTAGATCGACTGGTCGTCGTCGCCGACGACCGCCAGGTTGCCGTGTTTCGCGGCCAGCGCGCGAACCCACAGGTACTGCGCGCGGTTCGTGTCCTGGTATTCGTCGACGTGCAGGTAGCGCCACTTGTCCTGGTACTTGGCGAGGACGTCCGGCGCCTCCTCGAACAGCCGGACACCCTCGAGCAGGAGATCGTCGAAGTCGAGCGCGTTGGCCTTGCGCAGGCGCTCCTGGTAGCGCGTCGCGAGTCGGGCGATCATCCGCTCGCGGTGGTTCGAGGCCTGCTCGACGAGGAAGGTCGGGTCGAGCATTTCGTTCTTCGCCCGGCTGATGGCCCCCAGGACCGCGCTCGGGCGGAACTCGCCGGTGAGCGGCAGGTCCTCCTCCTTGAGGATCTGCTTCATCAGCGCCTGCTGGTCGTCGGTGTCGTAGATCACGAATCGGCGACCGATCCCGATGGCCTCACCCTCCTGGCGCAGGACCCGCGCGTTCAGCGAGTGGAAGGTGCCGGCCTGGACGTCCCGCCCGGCCTCGCCGACGAGCGAGATGATCCGCTCGCGCAGCTCGGCCGCGGCGCGGTTGGTGAAGGTGACGGCGAGGATCCGCCACGGGGCGACCCCGTGCACCCCGACGAGGTAGGCGATCCGGTGGGCGAGCACCCGGGTCTTGCCAGAACCGGCCCCGGCGAGGATGAGGAGCGGACCCTCGGTGGTCGTGACGGCCCGAGCCTGCTCGGGGTTCAGCGCCTTGACGATCTGTGCCGCCCGTTCCTTGCGGCGGGCCGCGACGACCGCCGGATCGGCCGCCGCCACCGGGACCGCGGGGTCCTCGCCCTGGCCCGGGGCGTCGCGCAACCAGGCGGGTTCCTCGAGCGTGGCCGGAGCCTCGTCCAGGTCCGCGAAGGCCGTGCCTACGACGTCCGGCGCCGTGGCCGCGGCATCGTCGAGCGTTGGGTCGCCGGTCCGGCGACGACGGGTGGGGCTCACCGCCCCATTGTAGGTCGGGCGCCTCACCCACCCGCCGTTGGCGGCGGGCTAGGCGGCGTTGATCTGGTCGGCCGGCGGCGCCGTGATCGTCACGGGTTCGTCCCACCGCGACAGGATGGCGTCGAGCGTGAGCGCGTTGCCATCGCCGGTCGTGACCACGAATGTGAGCCCGGCCAGGTGGTTCGGCAGGTCCTTCTCCACCCTGACGGTCACGGCCAGGCTGGCGCCTGCGAGATCGACGGGCAGGCCGGCCGCCGCGCCGACGCCGAGCGCCGCGAGTTCGTCCGCCGTGAGGTCGGCCTTCACGGTGTAGCACTGCTTCGAGCCGCACGCGACATCGTCGCCCTTGACGGGGTCCACGCCGGGCTTGAGCAGGAAGTCACCGAGGTTGTCGACGATGCTGCCCGGGTTTGCGGGATCGACCGGCAGGTCCGAGCCGAGGTCGATCACGTTGTACTTGTCGCCCTGGAGCGTGGTCTTGAGATAGGCCTTGCCGTCCACGACGATCAGTTCACCCGCAAGGTTGAACAGGGCCGGGGCGTTGAAGGTCAGCTTGGCCGCTTTGCCCGCGATATCGATGTCCGCGGCGGCGGTCGTGCCGTCGAGCTTGAACGGGGCGGCCGCGCCGCCGGCACCGGGCATGGCGACGGTCATCGAGCCGTCGATGGTGGCCTCGAGGTGGACGCTCTTGGCGGCCTCGGTCGAGGTGAGCGCCGCGGTGACGATCGCCGTCGGGTCGGTCAGCGCCGGCGCCGATGGCCCGCACGCGACGACCGCGATGGCGGCGACAAGGAACGTGGTTGCGGTCGAGATTCGGCGCGTCATGGGACTCCTTGGGTACGTCAGGCGACCCGAGGACGCCCGGACACAGGGTCACCGTGACGGGCGTCGACCTGTCAAACGGTCGTCTCCCCGCGCCCGTTGCCCGGCAAAGATCGTGTCGCTCACAGGTGCACATTCGGGACAGGCCCCTCGTGGATCGTCGACCAGACGGCAGATCCCGCAGGTTTCCGATGGCGACCACGCTCGGCTGTGCCAGGAGTGCACATGGTGGGTGCGCGCCGTCCCGGAATCGAATGGCCCCGGCGTCGCCGCCGGGGCCTTCGAGCGTGTTCGGGGTTTGACGGACCCTAGAAGTCCATCCCTCCGCCGCCGTGGTCGTGGCCCGCCCCGGCGCCGGCCTTCTCCTTCTCGGGCATGTCCGAGATGAGGGTCTCCGTCGTGAGGACCATGGCCGCGATCGATGCGGCGTTCTGGAGCGCCGAGCGCGTCACCTTGGCGGCGTCGACGATCCCGGCCTTGAAGAGGTCGCCGTACTCGCCCTTGAGCGCGTCGTAGCCGAAGCCATGCTTGAGGCCCTTGACGTGCGCGACGATGACTTCGCCGGACTGGCCGGCGTTGTCGGCGATCTGGCGAGCGGGGGCCTCGAGCGCCTTGCGGACGATCTCGACGCCGACCTGCTCGTCACCCTCGAGCTTGATCTTGTCAAGCGCGGGGATGGCTTGCAGGAGCGTGGTCCCACCGCCGGCGACGAGGCCTTCCTCGACGGCCGCACGGGTCGTCGAGAGGGCATCCTCGATGCGGTGCTTCTTCTCCTTGAGCTCGACCTCGGTGGCTGCGCCGACCTTGATCACCGCGACGCCACCGGACAACTTGGCAAGGCGCTCCTGGAGCTTCTCCTTGTCGTAGTCGGAGGTGGTGTCCTCGATCTGCGCCTTGATCTGGCTCATGCGCGCCTTGATCTGGTCGGACTTGCCGTCGCCATCGATGATCGTCGTGTCGTCCTTCGTGGCCACGACGCGGCGAGCCGAGCCGAAGTCCTCGATCGTGACCGAGTCGAGCTTGCGTCCGATCTCCTCGCTGATGACGGTGCCGCCGGTCAGGACGGCGATGTCACGGAGCATCTCCTTGCGTCGGTCGCCGAAGCCCGGCGCCTTGACGGCCAGGACTGAGACGGTCCCACGGAGCTTGTTGACGACCAGCGTAGCGAGCGCCTCACCGTCGATGTCCTCGGCGATGATGACGGTCGGCTTGCCTTGCTGGACGGCCTTCTCGAGCGCGGGGAGCATGTCCTGGACGCTGGAGATCTTCTTGTCGGTGATGAGGATGAGCGGGCTGTCGAGGACCGCTTCCATCCGGTCGGGGTTGGTCACGAAGTACGCGGACAGGTAGCCGCGGTCGAACTGCATCCCCTCGGTGTATTCCTTCTCGAGGCCGAGCGACTGCCCCTCCTCGACGGTGATGACGCCGTCCTTGCCGACCTTGTCCATCACCTCGGCGATGATCTCGCCGACCTCGGGGTCCGCGGCGCTGATGGCGGCCACGGCCGCGATCTGCTCGCGGTTGTCCACGGGGCGAGACTGCTTCTTGATCTCGGCGACGATGGCGTCGACGGCCTTTTCGATGCCGCGCTTGACGACCATCGGGTTGGCGCCGGAGCTGACGACCCGCAGGCCCTCGCTCACCATCGCCTGGCCGAGCACGACGGCGGTCGTGGTGCCGTCGCCGGCGACGTCGTCGGTCTTGGTCGCGACTTCCTTGAGGAGCTGGGCGCCCATGTTCTCGAACGGATCGTCGAGCTCGATGTCGCGAGCGATCGTGACGCCGTCATTCGTGATCGTCGGGGAGCCGAACTTCTTGTCGAGGACGACGTTGCGGCCCTTCGGACCGATCGTCACCCTGACCGCGTCGGCGAGGCGATCGATGCCGCGCTTCAGCGAGCGACGAGCGGTCTCGTCAAAGATGATCTGCTTAGCCAATTCGTGTGTCCCTCCAGGAACCTTGGGGCGCTGGCGCTGGCTGGCGGCGGGAGCCGTCAGCCGGCGACGATCGCCAGGATGTCCTTCTGGCTGACGATGAGGAGCTCGTCGCCGTCGATCTTGAATTCGGTCCCGGCGTACTTCGCGTAGAGGACCTTGTCGCCGCTCTTGACGTCCATCGCCTCGCGAGACCCATCGTCGAGGATCCGGCCGGGGCCGGCGGCGATGATGGTGCCTTCCTGGGGCTTCTCCTTGGCGGTGTCCGGCAGGACGATGCCGCTCTTGGTCATCTCCTCACGGGCGCTCGGCTTGACGACCACGCGGTCACCCAATGGGCGAAGCTTGGTCGCGCTGGCAGTGGCTTTGGCCAACGTGCGTTCCTCCTGTGGCGGCCGCTCGGGCCGTCGGGCGTGAACTCTGGGACGCCCACCGACCAGTCGCCGGTGGATCCACGTCCCAGGAACGTGATTCGGGCATCGCGCCGGGCGCTTCCCCCAAGCTCCCGCCGATCCCTGTCGGGCGGGCCTGCGGGTCGTTCGCGCCGTCGCGGGCCTCGTCGCATGTTAGCACTCTCAGGCCGAGAGTGCCAAGTGGCAGACTAGCGAACAGCCGCGGAGCCTGTCAACCCGCGTCGCGCCGTCGGGCGAGCGGGACCGGGATCATGGCCTGGCGAACGCGATCGTCACGTTGTTGCCGTCGCGACCGAGCGTCACGCAGCCGGGCCCGTCGTAGCCGATGTACCAGCCGATCTGGCCTTCGAACGCGTCGAACTGCACGGCGTGGCGCAGGACCGGCAGGTTCGGCTTGAACTCATCGGGACCGTCGTAGGTCGGTTCGCCGGTGTCGGCAGCGAGGGACATGTGGATGAACCGGAGCTGGAGGACGTGCTCGCCACGCATCCTGATCTCCTGCCCGCTGCCCGACTGGGTGTAGGGCGGATCGGCGATGGTCAGGTCGCCGCGTGGCTGGCCGGCCGGCCCAGGCAGCGACGCGTTCCCGAACACGAAGGTCATGAGATCGGCCTCGTCCGTGGACGAGATGACGACGTCGGTCATCCGGTCCGACGACAGCGGACCCGCCTGGGGCTTGAACTTGCAGTCGGCCACGGGACTGGGGCTCGGGCTTGGGCTCGCGGTCGGACTCGGGGTGGGTGCCGCGGTCGGGGTCGCGCTCGGCGTCGAGGCGGGCGCGCTGGAGGGTGATCCGGCGGCCGTCGGGACCGAGGTCGGGCTCGGGATCGGACTCGGCGACACGGTGGCCCGCGTGCAGGCGGCGACGGCGCCCAGGCACATGACGAGCAAGGCGGTGGCGAAGACGAAGCGGCGCGGCTGGCGGTTCAAGCGATCCTCCGAGGAGTCGGCAAGGTGCGGTCGAAGGCGGCGACGAGGGCGGGGCCGAGGTCGTCGAGCGAGACGCCACGGCGTTCCGCGACCCATGTCGCTGTGACGCGGACCCACTCGGGTTCGTTGCGCGAGCGCGGCGCACCCGGCGGCCCGAGGAACGGCGAGTCGGTCTCCACGAGCAGACGTTCGTCCGCCACCAGGGCGGCGACCTCGCCCGAGGCTTCCTCGCCGCGGCGGAAGACGAGGCCGGAGAAGGAGATCGCCAGCCCGAGGTCGATCACCGCCCGCCCGTAGTCCACGGGTCCAGAGTACGAGTGGATGATCGCGGGCGGGCGATCGCCGAACGCCGCGACCCAGCGACCGTCCCCCACCCCGGCCGTTCGGAGCTCGTCGAGGAGCGCGTCCTGCGCGTCGCGTCGCCCGTCGGCCGAGCGGCAATGGAGGATCGCGGGCTTGCCGGTCTCGAGCGCGAGGGTGAGGTTGCGACGAAGGTTCGCGAGCTGATCCGGGATCGGGCTGAAGACGCGGTCGTAGTCGAGGCCGGTCTCGCCGATGGCCACGACCCGGTCGTCGCTCCCGTGGGCGGCGATCGCTCGCCACGCGTCGTCATCGACCTTGGCCGCGTCATGCGGGTGCACGCCCACGGCGGCGTCAAGCCACGGGAACCGGTCCACGAGGGCGAGGGCCCGATCCGACGATGCGGCGTTCCAGCCCGGCACCAGGATCCGCTCGACGCCGGCCAAGCGGGCGCCGCCGATGACCAGGTCGACATCGCCTTCGAAGCGATCGGCGTTGAGGTGGCAGTGGCTGTCGACCAGGCGCACGCTCAGTCGGCCGGCGTCTCGGCGTCGAGCCGCGGGAAGAGCGGCTCCGCGGCGGAGACGCGGCCCTCGGCGCGATGGGCGCCCCAGGCCAGTTCGTCGAGGATGGACGGGCCGCCGTTGCCGTCGGCGCCGTACGGGTAGGCGTGGCCCAGCTGGGCCAGGACGCGCGGGGCCGTGCCCGGCATGTAGGGCGCGACCGCCAACCCGACGAGTCGGCACGCCTCGACGAGATCGCCGAGTACGCCGCGGAGACGCTCGCCGGCCGCCGCGTCGCCCGCCTTCCAGGCCTTCGCCAGTTCCCACGGCTTCGCCGCGTCGACCAGCTTGTTGGCACCGCCGACGAATTCCCACAGCTCGGCGAGGGCGTCGTGCAGTTCGCAGGCCTCGAGCCGCTCCTGGTACCGCGAGATCGTCTGGCGCCAGCGCAGTGCGAGGTCGGAGATGGGCAGGATATCCGTGCCTTCCGCCGGTTCCGGCGAGGCGGCCGGGCGTTCGCCCTCGAGGTAGCGGTTCGTCATCGAGATGGTGCGGTTGACGAGGTTGCCGAAGTCGTTGGCGAGGTCTGCGTTGTAGCGGCGGACGAACGAGTCCCAGCTCACCTCGGCGTCGCGACCGAAGGGCACCTCCCGCAGAACCACGTACCGGGCGCCGTCCGCGCCGAAAGCCGCCACGAAGTCGTTCGGATCGAGGAAGTTGCCGCGGCTCTTGCTCATGCGCTCGCCGCCGGCGGCGAGGAGCCAGCCGTGGACCCAGACATGGCGCGGCGCCTCCAACCCGGCACTCCACAGCATCGCGGGCCAGAAGATGGTGTGGAAACGGGCGATGTCCTTGCCGATCACGTGCAGGTCGGCCGGCCACCAGTGGCCGAAGGCCGCCATGTCGGCCGGGAATCCGGCCCCGGTCACGTAGTTGATGAGCGCGTCGTACCAGACGTAGATCTTGCCGGCTTCCGGATCCCAGGAGCCGTCCTCGCGCTGGGCGCTCTCGCCGTTCTCTGCGATGGGGAACGGGATGCCCCAGTCGCCGGGTGTCCGCTCGCGCGAGATCGAGAAATCCTCCAGACCGCTGCGGATGAAGCCGAGCATCTCGTTGCGTCGGAAGTCCGGCTGGACGAAGTCGGGGTGGTCGGCGTAGTGACGCTCCAGGCGGTCCTGGTAGGCCGACAGCCGGAAGAACCAGTTCCGCTCGGTCAGCCACTGCAACGGGACCTCGGGGTGGTTCGGGCAGATCGTCCCGCGGGCGGTCTCCTGGACGTCGGTGGCGTTGCGGAACCCCTCGTTCGGGCAATACCAACCCTCGTACGTACCGAGGTAGATGTCGCCGTTGGCGTGCGCCCGCCGGACGAGCTCCTGGGCCGCCAGGATGTGGTCGGGATCGGTCGTGCGGATGAACCGGTCCGGGCTGATCGCGAGCGCATCCTCGGCCGCCTTGAACAGCGCGACCTTCTCGTCCACGAAGTCCCGCGGCGACCGGCCTTCGTCGATCGCGGTCTGGGCGATGTTGATCGAATGCTCGTCGGTCCCGGTCAGGAAGCGCGTGTCGACGCCGAGCATCCGATACCAGCGCGCGATGACATCGGCGCCGATCACCTCGTACAGCGTGTGGACGCCCGGCTGGCTGTTCGCGTACGCGATGGCCGTGGTCAGGTAGTAGCGGGATCGATCCGACATGGGAGCGCGATGGTAGCAGCGGCCGTCGCGCGGCCGCCGCCATCGTCAACTGCCTGTCTTGCGGACCTCGATCAGCTCGACCAGGTCCTTGCCGCCGACGACCACACGTTCGGCCACGTCGCCGACACCACGGGCGTAGTACTTGTACTCGACCGTGTTCGGCTCGAGCGGCGTCCACTCCTCGGTCACGAGGAGTCCGTCGTAGGAGCCCGCGCGGACCTTGATGGCGCCGTCGAGACGCCGGACGAGCGCGAGGTCCTCGGCCTGACCCTTGAGGAACTCCTGGCGATAGACGTCGCCGCCGCGCGGGTCGGCCAGCATCACGATGCCCGGTTGGGCGCCGTCGACGCCGGCCTCCCACGATCCGGCGGGGTCGCCCGCGGGATCGTCCTCGAAGGAGATCGTGGCCTCGCCGAAGTACCAGACGTTGCCCGCCCGATCCTGGGCGTACCAGTCGAACGTGTCCTCGGTGACCTTGCCCTTCACGGTCACGGTGTCGCGGACCACGACGGTGTCCACGCCCATGACGGTCCGGGTGTCGGCGGTCACGGTCACCTCGATGTGCTCGCCGCCGCCCTCGTAGACGAACGTGGTGCCCGGCACCCACGGCAGGAACGGGTTGTCGATGGTCGTGCTGAAGTCGGCCGGGTCGATGACCGGGAGGTACGGGGCCGCCTCGTCGACCGGTGCCGGGTTCCTGGGGATGGGTGTCGACGTCACCGCCGCGGTCGCCGGCGGGCTCGTCGGGGTCGGGGCAGAGGTCGGGACGATCGCCGCGGCCGTGGCCGAAGCCGATGCGGGCACCGCCGAGGCCGGCGGGCTCGGGGTCGTGGCCGCGCACGCCGCGAAGGTCAGCGCGACGGCGGTGAGGCCGACGGTCGCGCCCCGCAATCCGATCCGGGCCGGTCGTGCGTCACTCGCGTGGTCCATCGGTCGTGCCTCCAGTCGTGGGTGTGGATGGGTTCGACCGTAGGCACGTCGGGGCGCGATGTCGTCCGTCGGGCTGCGGAACCCGCGTCGCCCGCAGGAGTGGATCGCCCACGACGACATCACTCTCCCGGGTGAGGCGGACGCTCACGCCGCGCGCTAGCCTTCGCGCGTGGACGCCATCGCGCTCCTGCGACGGCACGGGGATCGCCTCCTGGCGATCGCGCTGGTCGTCGCGGTCTGGCTGGAGACCACGCAGGTCGGCATCAGCCGCGACGACGAGCCGATCGTGACGACGCCGGCCGGCGAAGCGGTCGCCCTGCTGGCGGCGATCCTCCTGGCGGCCTCATTGGCCTGGCGGCAGCAGGCGCCGCTCCTCGCCCTTGGCCTTGCCATCGTCACCTCGGTCGTCGCGCTGGTCGAGCCGATCGACGGTCCGGTCACGGTGGTCATCGCGATGATGGTGGCGACGTACTCGGTCGGCGCGCACACGCGTGGACGGGTGGCCATCGCCGGTGCTGTGGGTGTCGGGATCCTCCTCGCTGCCAATGTCGTCCGAGAGGTCCACCCTGACATCGAGCTCGGCGATGTCGCGCTGCCGTTCCTGCTGCTCGGCGGGCCGTGGCTGGCGGGACTCGCGATCCGCTCGCGGCGGGAGCGGGAAGCCGCGCTGGAAGTCGCCCGGATCGAGGAGGCGGACGCCGCGGTGGCCGATGAGCGAGCCAGGATCGCGCGCGAGCTCCACGACGCGGTCGCGCACTCCATCGGCGTCGTGGTCCTGCAGGCGCGCGGTGCCCGCAAGACGATGCAGACGGATCCCGGGGCGGCGCTCGAGGCCCTCGACGCGATCGAGGCGACCGGGACCCAGGCCCTGGCCGAGATGCGACGCCTGGTCGGCGTGCTGCGCCAGGCGGACGACGGCATGGACCTGTCGCCGCCGCCGAGCCTGCGGCACCTGGACGCACTGGTGGACCGCGTCCGTGCCGCCGGCCTGCCCGTCGAACTGACCATCGAGGGGACGCCCATCGAGCTGGCGCCGGGCATCGACCTGTCGGCGTACCGGATCGTCCAGGAGGCGCTGACGAACGCACTCGCGCATGCCGGCCCGGCCACGGCCAGCGTGCGCGTCCGCTACGACGAGGACCAGCTGGCGCTCGAGATCGCGGATACCGGCGTCGGCGCACGCCAGCCCGATCCGTCGGGGCACGGCCTGATCGGGATGCGCGAACGGGTGTCGCTCTACGACGGCCGCCTCGAGACCGACGTCCGACCCGGCGGCGGGTTCGTCATCCGCGCCCGGTTGCCCCTGACGTCCTCGTCATGACCATCCGGGTCGTCCTCGCCGACGACGAGCGACTCGTGCGCGCCGGCTTCCGGATGATCCTCGGGGCCGAACCGGACATCACGATCGTGGCCGAGGCCGGTGACGGCCGGGAGGCGGTCCAGGCCGTACGCCAGCATCCGACCGATGTCGTGCTGATGGACATCCGGATGCCGAACGTCGACGGCCTGGAAGCCACCCGGCGCATCCTCGCCGGCCCGCGCGACCCGCCCCGCGTGATCGTCCTGACCACGTTCGATCTCGATGAGTACGTCTACGAGGCACTCCGGGCCGGTGCGAGCGGATTCCTGCTCAAGGACGCGCCGGAGGAGCGGCTGATCGCCGCGATCCGCGTCGCGGCGGACGGCGGGTCGCTGTTCGCCCCGTCGGTCACCCGCCGGCTCATCGAACGGTTCGCGTCCGCGACGAGGCCGTCGGTGGCGTCGGACGGTCTCGGCAACCTGACGCCACGCGAGACCGAGGTGCTGCGGCTCATCGCGCGCGGCCTGTCGAATGGCGAGATCGCCGAGGCCCTGGTGGTCACCGAGCACACGGCGAAGACGCACGTAGCCCACATCCTCGACAAGCTCGACCTGCGCGACCGGGTGCAGGCGGTGGTCCTGGCGTACGAATCGGGCCTCGTGAGGCCCGGCGACCCGGACTGACGCGGTCGTTCAGACCGACCCGGCGTCCTCGACGAACGGGCGGCGCCAGTCCGGCGCCTCGAACGGCTCGGCCCAGTAGGCGATCTCCCGCCAGATCCGGCCGTCGCGCAGCTCGAGGAGCGTGATGCAGAGGTAGACCTTGCCGTCCGGGTAGGTCATGCGCCACTCGCCCCACCAGAAGTCACCGCTGCCGACGACCCGGGCGACGGTGTTGCTCGGCGTGACGACCCATCGGTCCTCGGCGCCGACCAGGCGCTCGAGGCGGCTCGTCGGCATGCCGCCCGGGTAGTGGCTGGCGACCTCGGCGAAGTTCCGGTGGCCGACGACTCGTTCGCCCGACTGCGGCCAGAGCACCTGCCAGTCGGCGTGGCGGAGGGCGGCCATCGCCGCCTCGTCGTTCGCCACCGACGCGGCCGCGTACCGCTGGACGATCTCCTCGTTGGTGGCTTTATCCGGCATGACCGCTCCTCTGGGCCGACGACCGTTCCGGAGTATCGGTCATGGCATCGGTCGCGGGAAGCCCCGACACTCGCTCAGTGGCGGAAGTGTCGGACACCGGTCATCAGCATCGAGGCGCCCGCCGCGTCGACCACGGCCACCGCGTCCGCGTCGCGCAGCGAGCCCCCGGGTTGGGCGAATCGCCGTGACGCCGGCTGCGAGGCAGACCTCGACCGCGTCGGGGAACGGGAAGAAGGCATCCGAGGCGCACGAGGCGCCCTGCGTGGCGGACGGGCCGAGCATCGCGTGGGCCTTTGCGACCGCCTGACGCGCCGCGTCGACGCGGGACGTCTGGCCGCTGCCCATGCCGACGAGCCGGCGATCCCTGACGAGCACGATCGCGTTCGAGGTCACGCCGCGGACCAGGCGCCAGGCCAGGTCCAGATCGAGCAGCTCGTCGTCGGTCGGGGCGCGACGCGTGACCGCCTTCCACGTCGTCGGATCGTCGCTCGCGGTGTCGGGCGCGCCGACCAGGTACGCCCCGCCGGCGGTCCGGATCGACCCGGTGGGATCGACGGTCTCGAACGGCGCGTCGGCGGCGAGGGCCTCGTCGACCAGCACCCGCAGGTTCGGCTTCCGGGCCAGCACCTCCAGGGCGTCCGGTTCGAACGCCGGCGCGACGACGATCTCGAGGAAGATCGACACCAGCTGCTCGGCGACCGCGGCCGTCACGGGCCGGGTCAGGGCCACGACGCCACCGAAGGCGCTGATCGGGTCCGCTTCGAGCGACGCCGTCCACGCCTCGGCGAGCGAGGACCGTTCGGCGGCGCCGCACGGATTGGTGTGCTTGACGATCACGACGCCGTGCCCACGGAGCGCGCGTCCGAGCGCGGCCGCCGCGGCCGCATCGAGCACGTTGTTGTACGACAGGGTCTTGCCCTGGAGCGGCGTCCGGTCCACGCCGAACAGGCCGTCCGAGAGGCTCGTCCCCGGCCGCCGGTAGCGCGCCGCGGGCTGGTGCGGGTTCTCGCCGTAGCGCAGGGTCTCGACCTTCTCGAGCGCCACGGTCAGCGTCGGCGGATACGGGTCCTCGGCGCCGGGCATGCCTGGTTCGGGCGGGAGCTCGAGTCCGGCCGCCGCGAATCGCCCGGGCAACTCGGCGGCGATCCGCGCGTCGTACGCGGCGGTGTGCGCGAACGCCTCGAGCGCGAGGGCCCGTCGCAGCGGATCGGACAGGCCGTCGGGTGCGTCCAGGCCCGCAAGGATGGCCTCGTAGCGGCCGGGCGTCACCACGACCGCCACGTTCGCGTGGTTCTTGGCAGCCGCGCGGACCATGGACGGTCCGCCGATGTCGATCTCCTCGATGAGCTCGTCGACCGTGATTCCTGGCCGCTCAAGGGCGGCCGCGAACGGGTAGAGGTTGACGACGACGAGCTCGAACGGCGCGATCGCGGCAGCGATGAGCTGACGGCGATGGTCCGGGAGGCGGCGATCGGCAAGGACGCCGCCGTGGACCCGCGGATGCAGGGTCTTCACGCGCCCGTCGAGCATCTCCGGGAAACCGGTCACCGCGGCCACGTCGGTGACGGGCAGGTCGGCGTCGCGCAGCGCCCGTGCCGTGCCGCCGGTCGAGACGAGCTCGAAACCGCGCGCGACCAGGCCGCGCCCGAGCTCGACGAGACCGGACTTGTCCGACACTGACAGAAGGGCCCGGCGAGGCCGCGGGACCGCGGCATCGGCCCGATCGAGATCGATCGTCACGCGGCGGCCGTCATCGGCGAGCGACAGCGCCCCTGCGATGAGCAGCCCGGCGGACCGGGGCAGCAGGCGATGCTCGACGGCCTGGATGCGAGCGTGCAAGGTCGCAACGTCGTCGCCGGGCAGGATGGGGACCGCCTCCTGGGCGACGATCGGCCCGCCATCGATGGTCTCGTCCACGAGGTGGACCGTGCAGCCGGTCACGGCCGCGCCGTGCGCGAGCGCATCGGCGACTGCGTGCGCACCCGCGAACGACGGCAGGAGCGACGGATGCGTGTTGAGGATCCTGTTCGGGAACGCCGCCAGCACCGTGGGACCGACGACCCGCATGTAGCCGGCCAGCACGACAAGGTCCGCGCCGGCGCCGGCGAGCGCCTCCGCCAGCGTGCCGTCGTCGCCGTCCGGGACCAGGGCGGTGTCGATGCCCTGCTCCGCGGCCCACTCGAGAGCCGGGCAGGCACGATCGGCGAAGACCAGGACCACCGCCCCGTCGAGCTCGCCACGGGCCGCCGATGCGTGGAGCGCGCGCAGGTTCGAACCCGCGCCGGACACGCCGACCGCGATCCGTCCGCTCAAGCCACGACCTCAAGCGGTCCTTCCACGTACCGACCACTGCCGGCCTGCTCGACGGAGACGACCTCGCCGACGAGTCCGGCCGGCACGCCGTGGGCCGCCAGCGCCTCGATGGCGACCGATACCGCCTCCGGCGCGACGACCGCGATCATGCCGATGCCGCCGTTGAACGTCGCGCGCAGCTCCGGATCGTCCATGCCGCCGAGGGCGCCGAACAGCTGCATCACCGAGGGCATGCGCCAGCGTGTCGGGTCGAGGCGCGCGGCCAGGTCGTCCGGCAGGGCCCGGGGCGCGTTCCCGGACAGGCCGCCACCGGTGATGTGGGCGAGCCCGTGCAGGTCGGTACCGGCCGCCACGAGCGCCTCGCGGGCGGCGAGGACCGCGCGCGCGTAGATCCGGGTCGGCGTCAGGAGGATCTCGCCGAGCGTCGCCATCGCCTCTTGCGGGGCATCACGAAGGACGGCATCCGCCGCCGCGTCGCCGAGCGTCCGGCGCAACCGCACCTGATAGGGCTCGGCGGGGTCGAGGTCCCACTGGGCGACCAACGCACGCACGAGCGAGAACCCGTTGGAATGGAACCCCGACGCATCGAGGCCCACGATCGCGTCCCCCGCCCGCGCTCCCGAGCCGTCCAGGATCCGCGAGCGCTCGACCACGCCGATCGCCGTCCCGGCGATGTCGAAGGCGTCGGCCTCCATGAGCCCGGGGTGCTCGGCGGTCTCCCCGCCGATCAGGGCGCAGCCGGCTTCGCGACAGCCGGCGGCGACGCCACCGACGAGTTCGGCGACCTCGACCGGGTCCAGGTGGCCGACCGCGACGTAGTCGAGGAATGCGAGCGGCTCGGCCCCAGTGCAGACGACGTCATCGACGCACATCGCGACGAGATCGATGCCGATCGTGTCGAATCGATCGATCGCGGCGGCGATCGCGGTCTTCGTGCCGACGCCGTCGGTCGAGGCGATCAGCACCGGCTCGCGGTAGCCGGCCGGGATGCCGACGGCGCCGGCGAACCCACCGAGGCCGCCGATGACCTCCGGGCGCCGCGTCGACTCGACGGAGGCTCGCATGAGGTCGACCGCCCGCTCGCCGGCGGCCACGTCGACACCCGCCGCGCGATACGCGGAGCGCGTTTCACCCATGGCGATCGGCGCCCACAGTGACCGGTTCCTCGAGCATGAACTTCCGACTCGACGCGTCGTAGGGCACGGGTTCCGGGTAGTTGCCGTCGAAGCACGCGAAACAGAACTGGTCGTATGGCAGGTCGAGCGCCGCGAGGACGCCGCGGATCGACAGGTAGCCGAGCGAGTCGGCGCCGATGAAGTCGCGGATCTCGGCTTCGGTGTGGGTCGACGCGATCAGCTCGGTCTCGATGGAGGTATCGATGCCGTAGAAGCACGGGTGGTAGATGGGCGGCGCGCTGATCCGCACGTGGACTTCGGTCGCGCCAGCCTTGCGGAGCAGGTCGACGATCCGCTTGGTCGTCGTGCCGCGCACGATCGAGTCGTCGACGACGATGAGCCGCTTGCCGTTCACGACCTCGCGCAGCGGGTTGAGCTTGATCGTCACGCCGCGGTGGCGCAGGCCCTGCGAGGGCTGGATGAACGTCCGGCCCGCGTAGCGGTTGCGATACATCCCCTCGCGGTACGGCACGCCCGACGCTTCGGCGAAGCCCGCAGCGGCGGGTGCGCCTGTGTCGGGCACGGGCATGACCAGGTCCGCCTCGACGGGGTGCTCGAGCGCCAGCTGCATCCCCATCTGCCGGCGCGCCTCGTACAGGTTGCGGCCTTCCATGTACGAATCGGGTCGGGCGAAGTAGATGAGCTCGAACACGCACAGGGCCGGAGTCGCCGGGGCGTACCGGACGGAGCGTGGCGCATGGCCGCGTTCGAGGATCACGATCTCACCCGGCTCCACGTCGCGGACGTACTCCGCGCCGACGATGTCCAGTCCGGCCGTCTCGGACGAGAGGCACCAGCCGGCCGACGCCTCATCGCCGTCCCACAGGCCGTCCGTGGGGCCACCGACCGGCGCCGTGCGCGGGAGTCGACCCAGGACCAGCGGCCGGAACCCGTGCGGGTCACGCACGCCGATGACGCGTCGCTCGTCGAGGATGACCAGGCTGTAGGCGCCCTTGACGCGTGGCAGGACCTGGACGAGCGCCTGGACCGTGTCGGCCGCCGGCTCGTCGGCGAGGAGGGCTGTGAGGAGCTCGGTGTCCGTCGATGCCGGCAGGCGCGCGCGGCCGCCCTCGAGCTGGGTCAGCAGGTCGCGCGTGTTCACGAGGTTGCCGTTGTGCCCGATGGCGATGGCCCGACGCGGCCCGCGGCGGTACGTCGGCTGGGCGTTCTCCCAGATGGTGGAGCCCGTCGTCGAATACCGGCAGTGCGCGATCGCCAGGCCGCCTCGCAAGCTCGGCAGTCGCCGTTCGTCGAGGACCGTGCTGATCATGCCCAGGTCCTTGTAGAGCATCAGCTGATCCCCGTCGCTGACCGCCAGGCCGGCCAATTCCTGGCCCCGATGCTGGAGGGCGAACAGCCCCATCGTCGCGATCGAGGCCGCGTCCATGCCCTCATCGTCGGCCAGCACCGCGCCGAACACGCCGCACATCGCTCAGCCCTCCCAGCCGAGGGCCCGCGAGAGCCCGTGTTCCCACGCGTGTCGCAGGTCGGTCAGCGGCACCTCGAGGGCGTCCGCGACACGGCTGCCGCGCTCCTCGGCGGCACCCGTCGCGCCGGAACCCGCCAGTTCGACCACCAGCCGGTCGCCACCGACCGTGCCGATCGCCTCGACTGGGAGGCCGTGCTGGCGCGCGAGCAGCTCGAGCGCCGCGGCGAAACGGGGGCGGCAGCTGACCACGAGGCGCGATGGGCCCTCGCCGAACAGGTCCACCGCCGGCGAGTTCGCGACCGCGATCCGGACACTGGCACCGAGACCGCCCCACATCGCGCACTCGGCCAGGGCCACCGCCAGTCCGCCACCCGAGACGTCCTGTGCCGACGCGACCAGACCCCTGGCGATGGCCTCGCGGATGAAGGTCTGCAGTGCCGCCTCGCGCGCGAGGTCCAGGCCCGGGGGCCCGTCCTCGGCCGCCGCACCCGCGAGCGACGCATACGCCGAGCCGGCGAGCCCCGGCGTCGGCTCGCCGACCACGAGGACCGCATCGAGCGCCACCTGGAACGCCGGCCCGACGAGGGTCGCGATGTCGTCGAGCAGGCCGACGACGCCGATCTCGGGGGTCGGGGCGATCGCGCCGGTCGGCGATTCGTTGTAGAGCGACACGTTCCCGCCGGTCACCGGGAGCCCCAACGCCCGGCACGCGTCGCCCAGGCCGCGCACGCCCTCGCTCAACTGCCAGAACGCGCGGGCCGGGTCGGATCGCCATAGTTGAGGCAGTTCGTGACGCCGAGCGGCCGGGCGCCGGTGATCGAGACGTTGCGAGTCGCCTCGGCGACGGACAGGGCGGCGCCCAGCCACGGGTCCGCGACGCCAACGCCCTGGTTGCCGTCGGTCGTCGCGACCAGCGCCTTGGTCGTGCCCTTGACCCGCAGGACCGCGGCGCCTCGGCCGGGTCCCGCCACGGTGTCGGCGCCGACCGTGGAGTCGTACTGGTGGAAGACCGGGTGTCGCGACGAGAGGTTCGGCGAGCCGAGCAGGGCCAGCAGGACGGCGCCCGGGTCCATTCCCCGCTCCGGGAGCCGATCGACAGGCTCCAGCGGGGCACCGGGGGCGGGCGCGGCCCGATGGTGCGTCGGCGGCGACGCCAGGCGCTCGTGGACGATCGCGTCGCTCGTGAGCGCGCGAGCGGGGATCCGGGCGAGCACGCGTGAATCGGGGTTCGGCGTCCCGTCGACGGCCAGTCCGCCCTCGACCACGACGATGTCGCCATCGCCGGTCACCCGCCCGATGATCGAGGCGGGGATCCCCCAGCGGGTGCAGACCTCGAGCACGTCCGGCCAGCGGGACGGGCTGACGGCGGCGCACATCCGTTCCTGGGACTCGCTGATCATCACCTCGAACGGCTCGAGGCCGGGCTCGCGTCGCGGGATCGCGTCGAGATCGACCAGGATCCCCGCCCCTGCCCGATCCGCGGTCTCCGAGGTGGCGCACGTGATGCCGCCCGCCCCGAGGTCCTGGAGGCCCTCGACGAGGCCGCGCTCGATGAGCTCGAGGCTCGCCTCGATGAGCAGCTTCTCGGCGAACGGGTCGCCGACCTGCACCGACGGCCGCTTGGACGGATCGTCGTCGGTGAACGTGGCCGAGGCGAGGACCGAGGCCCCGCCGATGCCGTCGCGCCCGGTCGTCGAGCCGTACAGCACCACCAGGTCGCCAGGTCGCCCCGCCGTTGCCAGCGTCAGGCGCCGTTCCTCGAGCAGCCCGATCGCCATGACGTTGACGAGCGGATTGCCCTCGTACGTCGGGTCGAAGACGAGCTCGCCACCGACCGTCGGGACCCCGACGCAGTTGCCGTAGCCGCCCACACCGCGCACGACCCCGTCGACGAGATGGCGCGTCCGCGCCTCCGCTGGGTCGCCGAAGCGGAGCGCGTCGAGGACCGCGATCGGGCGGGCGCCCATCGTGAAGATGTCGCGCAGGATGCCGCCGACCCCGGTCGCGGCGCCCTGGTACGGCTCGACCGCGGACGGGTGGTTGTGCGACTCGATCTTGAACGCGACCGCGAGCCCGTCACCGATCGAGATGACGCCCGCGTTCTCGCCCGGGCCGGCGACCACGCCCTCACCGGCGGTCGGCAGGGTCCGCAGCAGCGGCTTCGAGCTCTTGTACGAGCAGTGCTCGCTCCACATGACGCTGAACATCGCGAGCTCGAGGTCGTTGGGCTCCCTGCCATCGAGGCGGTCGCGGATCGCGCCCAGCTCCTCGTCGGTGACACCGAGACGGCGGTGCAACGGCTCCACGGGCGGCTCCGCGAGTGTCATCGGCTGCCGGCACCGACGGGCGCACCCGAGGACGAAGCGCGGGCCGCGCTATCCACCAGCGAGCGGATGATCCCGATCCCGTCGTCCGACCCGAGGATCGCTTCGCTGGCTCGTTCCGGGTGGGGCATCAGGCCGGCCACGTTGCCGGCTGTGTTGAGGACGCCCGCGATGGCGCGGAGCGAGCCATTCGGGTTCGCGGCGTGCTCCGGTCCTGCCACCGCGCCTCCCGCGTCCACGTACCGGAACAGGATCTGGCCGTCGCGCTCGAGCGCGTCGAGCGTCGCCTCGTCGGCGTAATAGCAGCCCTCTCCGTGGGCGACCGGCATGCGCAGCGGCCGCCCGACCTCGAGCCCGCTCGTGAACCGGGTATCGGACCGTTGCGCGGCGATGCGCACCTCCTGGCCGGCGAACCGCAACGACTGGTTGCGCAGCAGGGCGCCCGGCACCAGCCCGGCCTCGGCGAGGACCTGGAAGCCGTTGCAGATGCCGAGGACGAGGCCGCCCTCGGCCGCGAAGGCGGCGACGGACCGCATGACCGGGCTGAACCGTGCGATGACGCCCGCGCGGAGGTAGTCGCCGTACGCGAAGCCGCCGGGCAGGACGACCGCCGCCACGCCCTCGAGCGACGCCTGCTCGTGCCAGAGCACCACGGGCTCGGCCCCGACCAGGTCGAGCGCGGCGACGGTGTCGCGGTCGCAGTTGCTCCCCGGGAAGACGACGACCCCGACGCGGACGGCCATCAGCCGGCGTCCCTGGCGGCGCCGACGAGCGACGAGGTCGCGCCGATCGACTCGATCGCGTACGCCTCGATGAGCGGGTTCGAGAGCAGCTCCGACGCCAGCCGCTCGACGATCGCGCGTGCCGTGCCCTCGTCGTCCGAGTCGACCGTCAGCTCGACGCGGCGTCCGACGCGCACGGCGCTCACGCCCTCGATCCCGAGGTGGCCGAGGCTGCCCTCGACGGCTCGCCCCTGCGGATCGAGGATGCCGGGCTTCGGGGTGACGTTCACGGCGAACCGGTAGCTGGTCATGGGGCGATGACATCCTCCTGGAGGTAACGCTCGAAGCTGGCGCCGGTGATCCGCTCGTAGGCCTCGACGTAGCGGGCTCGCGTCCCCTCCACGACGTCGTCGGAAAGGGCCGGGCCTGGCGCGGTCTTGTCCCACGGCTGGGCCTCGAGCCAGTCGCGTACGTACTGCTTGTCGAAGCTCGGCTGGGGACCACCCGGCCGGTAGGCGGCGGCATCCCAGAACCGCGACGAGTCGGGTGTCAAGGCCTCGTCGACCAGCAACAGGCGTGTCTCGCCCTCGACTTCGGCGAGCCCGAATTCGAACTTCGTGTCCGCTAGCAGGATCCCGGCCCGCTCGGTGATCGCCGCGGCATACGCATACAGGGCAAGGGCCGCGGCCCGGACCGCCTCGGCTGTCGCTTCGCCCGCGACCACGACGAGCGCGGAGAACGGGACGTTCTGATCGTGCTCGCCGAGCGGTGCCTTCGTCGACGGCGTGAAGATCGGCTCGGGGAGCCGGTCGCCTTCTCGCAGGCCGTCGGGCAGCGGGATCCCACACACGGCGCCGGTCTCCCGGTATTCCTTCCAGCCGCTCCCCGCCAGGTACCCGCGGACGATGACCTCGATCGGCAGCACGTTCGCTGTCCGTCCGATCATCGTCCGCCCCCGGAGCTCGGTCGCATGCTCGGCGAACGCTGCCGGCAATGAGGCCACGTCCGTCGACAGGAGGTGGTTCGGCACGATGCCGGCCGTCTCCGCGAACCAGAACCGTGAGAGACCGGTCAGGACCCGACCCTTGTCCGGGATCTCGGTCGGGAGGACCACGTCGAACGCCGAGATTCGGTCCGATGCGACCAGCAGCATCCGTCCATCGGGCAGATCGTAGAGGTCGCGGACCTTGCCGGATCGAACGAAGTGGTCAGCCAGCAGCATCGGGCACCGTCGGGTTGGGCACAAGGAGTCGGGCGGCCACCGCGTCATTCAGGCCATCGAGCCGCTTGATGACCGTCGGGACATGCTGCAGGAAGGCCGCTTCATCGAAGCAGGCGTCGAGCTGACTGAGCGACAGCTTCGCGGCGACCGCGGGGTCCACGGCCAGCAGGTCGCGCAGCGGCGCTCGCTCGTCGGCGGCCCGCAGCGACGCCCGCTGCACGATCGCGTAGGCCTCTTCGCGCGGCAGGCCGCCCGTCTCGACCAGGGCGACCAGCACGCGCGACGACGCATGCAGCCCCAGGCCGCGGGCGATGTTCTCGCGCATCCGCTCGGACCGGACCACGAGCCCTTCGACCAGACCGTTCATCCGCACGAGCATGTAGTCGAGGATGATCGTCGCGTCAGGCAGGATGACCCGCTCGGCGCTCGAATGGCTGATGTCGCGCTCGTGCCAGAGCGGCTGGTCCTCGAGCGCGGTGCCCGCGTAGCCACGGAGCAGTCGGGCGAGCCCGGCGATCCGTTCAGACAGGATCGGATTGCGCTTGTGGGGCATCGCCGACGAGCCCTTCTGGCCGGCCGTGAACGGCTCCTGGAGTTCCCCGATCTCGGTGTGCTGGAGGTTGCGCACCTCGGTCGCGAACCGCTCGAGCGAGCCGCCGACGACAGCGATCGCGCCCAGCAGCGCGGCATGGCGGTCGCGCTGGACGATCTGCGAGCTCGACGGATCGGCATGGAGCCCGAGCGCGGCGAGCACCTCGGCCTCGATGTCGGGGCCAAGGTGGCTGTAGGTGCCCACCGGCCCGGAGATCTTGCCGGTCCCGATCTCGTCGACGGCGGCGGCCAACCGCGTTCGTCCGCGCTCGACCTCGAAGGCCCAGCCCGTGAACTTCAGCCCGAGGGTCGTCGGTTCGGCGTGGACCGAGTGCGTGCGACCCATCATCACGGTCTCCGCCTCCGCCCGGGCGCGGCCGATGATCGCGAGGGTCAGCCGATCGCAATCGGCCAGAAGCCTCTCCCCGGCAGCGCGGAGCTGGAGTGCCAGCCCGGTGTCGACAACGTCGCTGCTCGTCAGCCCGAGGTGCAGGTAGCGACCCTCGGGGCCGATCGATTCGGCGACCTGGCTGACGAAGGCGATGACGTCGTGATCGGTGGTCTTCTCGATCTCCGCGATCCGCTCGACGTCGACGGTCGAGCGCGACTCCATCGCTTCGAGTGCGTCCGCGGGGATCTGGCCCCTGGCCGCCTGGGCTCGAGCCACCGCCAGCTCGACACGCAGCATGGCCTCGAACCTGGCCGCCTCGGTCCAGATCGCCCCCATCTCGGCCAGGGTGTAGCGGCGGATCACCGCGCGGCCCCCGATGCGGCAGCGGCCAGGGCCGGCGCACGGCCGATGTCATGGCGTCGCTGGACGCCGTCGAAGGCGATGGAGTCAGCCGCACGCTCGGCCCGAACCCGGGCCGACTCGAGGTCCGGACCGCGTCCGACGACCGTCAGGACCCGCCCACCGGACGCGATGACGTCGCCGTCCGGGCCGACGGCGGTGCCCGCGTGCAGGACGATCGCGCCGCCGTCCACGGCCACGTCCAGGCCGGAGACCACGCCGCCGGCACGGGGGGCGTCCGGATAGCCGGCACTCGCCAGCACGATCCCGACCGTCGCACCCGGGAAGGCCGGCAGGCGGCCGTCGGCGAGCCCAAGGGCCCGGGCAGCCGCGGCCAACTCGCCCCGCGAGGCCGCCAGTAGCAGCGGTCCGAGCGCGATCGCCAGGCGCGGGAGGAGCACCTGCGTCTCCGGGTCGCCGAAGCGGGCGTTGCACTCGAGGAGGACAGGCCCGTCCTCGGTCAGCATCAGCCCGGCGTACAGGGCGCCTCGGAAGGGCGTCCCGCGACGGGCCAGCTCGGCAAGGATCGGCCGGTGGAATGCCTCGAGGAGCGCCGGGACCTCGTCGTCGGCCAGGTCCTCGAGCGGGCTGTAGGCGCCCATGCCGCCGGTGTTCGGACCCGCGTCGCCGTCGAGCAGGCGCTTGTGGTCGCGGGCCAGCGGCAGCGCCAGGACGTCACGGCCGTCCGCCAGGGCGATGAGGCTCGCCTCACGGCCGACGAGTCGCTCCTCCACGACGACCCGGGCGCCGCGCCTGGCCAGGGCGGCCTCGAGCGCGTGCGTCGCCTCCGCGATGTCGTCGCAGACCGTCACGCCCTTGCCGGCGGCCAGGCCGTCGGCCTTGACGACGGCGCCCCCGCCAGCCGATACGAGCTCGCGCGCGAACGCGAGCGCGGGTCGGACGGACGTGAAGGTCCCCGCGCGCGCCATCCGGACGCCCGCGGCCGCGGCGATCTCATGGCAGAACGCCTTGCTGCTCTCGATCCGAGCCGCCGCCCGGGTCGGGCCGAAGACCGCGATCCCGGCCGCCTCCAGCGCATCGGCCACGCCGGCCGCCAAGGGCGCCTCGGGTCCGACGACGACGAGTTCCGCCGAGACCTGGCGGGCGAGGGCGACGACCGCCGCGGGATCGAACGGATCGACGGCCACGCTCCGCACCCGTGGTTCGCGGGCGATCGCATCGCTCCCGGGCGCCACGATCACCTCGTTGACGCCAGGCTCCGCCCCGAGCTTCCAGGCCAGCGCGTGCTCCCGGCCGCCGCCGCCGATGACGAGGATGCGGGTCGGCATCAGGAGGCTGGCCGTGCTCATGCCGGGATCCCGGCCCGGTTCCGCATCGGGCGCCAGGCTCGCTCGATCGTCTGGGTCCGCTCCGGCCCCACCGATACGAGGACGATGGGTACGCCCGCGTGGCCCTCGATGGCGCTCAGGTAGCGCCGCGCGTTCTCGGGCAGGTCCGCGAGCGACCGGACGTCGTTGATCAGTTCGGGCCAGCCCGGGTACTCGTCGTAGATCGGCGTCGCGCGCGCGAGCGCGGCACCGCTCGACGGCCACGTCTCGACGCGCCGCCCATCGATCTCGTACGCGACGCAGACCCGAAGCGTCTCGATGCCGGAGAGGATGTCGAGCTTGTTGAGCATGATCGAGCTGACGCTGTTGACCGCGACCGCGTAGCGCAGCGGTACGGCGTCGAACCAGCCCACCCGACGGGGCCGCCCGGTCACCGTCCCGAATTCGTGGCCGCGCGCGGCGATGCCCTTGCCGATCTCGTCATGCAGCTCGGTCGGGTACGGCCCGGACCCGACCCGTGTCGAGTAGGCCTTCATGACGCCGATGACCTCGTCGACCTGGAGGGGCCCGATCCCGCCACCCGTGCACGCGCCGCCGGCGACCGGATTCGACGAGGTCACGAACGGATAGCTGCCGTGGTCGAGGTCGAGCAGCGTGCCCTGCGCGCCTTCGAGCAGCACGTGCTCGCCGCGCGCCAGCGCGGCCTGGACGAGCCACGTCGTGTCGTCGAGGTGGTCGCGCAGCCGCTCCCCCCAGCCCAGGGCGTCGTCGACCAGCGCGTCGGCCTCGAACGGCTGAGCGCCCATCGACGTCAGCAGGACGTTCTTGTCCGGCAGCAACCGCTCGATCCGTTCGCGCAGGACCGCCCGATCGAGCAGGTCCTCCATGCGCAGGCCGAGGCGCCAGGCGCGGTCGGCGTACGTCGGCCCGATCCCGCGCCCGGTCGTGCCGACCTTCGCGCCGTCGAGGCGCGCCTCGTTGGCGACGTCGAGGGCCACGTGGTAGGGCATGATCACGTGCGCGCTGCGGCTGACCCGGACGCGACTGACGTCGATCCCGCGCGACATGAGCATGTCGAGCTCGCCGATGAGCGTGACCGGGTTGACGACCACGCCATTGCCGATGACCGACGTGATGTGCGGATAGAGGACGCCCGACGGGACGAGGCGGAGCTTCAGGACCTCGTCGCCGCTGACCACCGTGTGCCCGGCGTTGTCGCCGCCCTGGTAGCGCACGACCATGGCGACCTGCTCCGCGAGGAAGTCGGTCGTCTTGCCCTTCCCCTCGTCGCCCCACTGCAACCCGACGATCACGGTCGCCGGCATCAGACGGCCGCCAACAAAAAAGCCCCGGGCCGGAGGCCTGGGACTTGGATAGACGTCTCCCGCGTCGCGCCGCCGACTTCTCGGCGGATCGCCGTCGACCGGTCGCTCGGTCGCCTCACGGGGCGGCCGATGCGCCCTCCTAGCGCGATCGCTGACCTCCCTGGTTCACGGGTCGCCGTGGGGGTCGAACCCTGTGTGGACGAGGACGGGCGGAGTATAGCAGTCGACCACGGCCGAGGACGGCCCGCGTCGCCGACCGTACCTCCGGGTATCGCGCACCGGTACCTCCTACGGACCCGTGCGGCGGATGCCCGCCGGTAGCCTTGTCCGGTGATGCGCCTGTTCGGGGTCCTGGCGCTTGCGGCCGCGGTCGCACTCGGGATCCTCCTCATCTCGGTGCCGGGCGTGGCGACCGAGTGGATGAATGAAGTCGGACGTTCGGTGATCGCGGCCGTTTCGGCTGCCACGATCGCCGTTTCGCTGACGGCGGGCGTCACCTATCTCCTCCTGCGGATCCGGTTCGGCCGACTTGTGAAGGCCGCGGAACGGATCGCGGCCGGCGACTACACGACCTCGGTCAAGGCCAGGGGCACCGGCCTGGAGGGACGGCTCGCGCGCGCCATCAACGGGATCTCGGTCGCCATGACCGAATCCACGAACCTGGCCACGTTCGACCGGCTGACCGGGGTGGCCAACCGGAGCGCCCTGCTGGCTGCCCTCTTCGCTGAGGTCGAGCGCGCCGGACGGTACGACCGACCGCTCTCGGTCGCGTTCGTCGACATCGACCATTTCAAGGCGGTAAACGACTCATATGGCCACGCGGCCGGCGACCTGGTCCTGCGCGGCGTCGCCCAGGCTCTCGGGGCCAACCTTCGCGCCAGCGACATGATCGGTCGGTACGGCGGCGAGGAGTTCATGCTGATCCTGACCGAGACCGGCGTCGACGAGGGTGCCGTCCTCATGGAGAAGCTGCGCACGCTCGTCCAGCGGGAGCACTTCGCAGTCGAGGGCAACCTCGATCTCTCGGTCACGATCTCCATCGGGATCGCCGGCGGGTCCGGGACGCTGTTGCGGGCGGAATCGCTCGTGCGCGACGCCGACGCCGCGATGTACTCCGCGAAGTCGCTCGGGCGGAACCAGACGTACATCTTCGCCGAGCCAGACGATGACGCCCGGGTGCCACGCGCCCCGATCTCCAGCGCCGGTCGGGCGCGGGCCGTCGAGATCGGCCGGCAGGCTCGCAATGCCGCGACCGCCGCGCTCGCCGCCTACATACTGCCGCTCCCGCACTATCGCGGGCAGCCGTCGCCACTCATCGCCTCGATCGTGGTCGAGATCGGCCGCCAGCTGCAGCTCCCGGACGCCGAACTCGACCGGATCCAGGTCGCCGCACTCCTGCACGACGTCGGCAAGGTCGCCATCCCCGAGGAGATCCTCGAGAAGCCATCGGCGCTCTCGACCGGTGAGTGGCGCTCGGTCGTCCAGCACCCGAGGATCGGCCAGGTCATCCTCGAGCAGGCGGCAGCGCTCAAGGACTCCGTCCCGATCATCCTCCACCATCACGAGCGCTTCGCCGGCCACGGCTACCCGTATGGGTTGCGCGGCAACGAGATCCCGCTCGGTGCGCGGATCGTCGCGATCGCGGACGCCTACGACGCGATGATCCACGACCGGCCGTACAAGCGCGCGATGACCCACGATCAGGCGATCGCGGAATTGCGCCGCCACTCAGGCACGCAATTCGATCCGGACCTCGTGAACCTCTTCTGCGACCTGTACGCGGCCCACGCTCCGGAGCCCGATCCGACGGTGCTCGCGATGATGCGTCGCGAGGCCGAGACCCATGCGGACGGCCTGGTCCTGCCCGACGTGGCTGGGCGGGTCGGTCACACCCGGCGCACCCCGCGACCCAAGACCGTGGCGCAGATGACGGCGACCACCTCGGACGGCACCTCGACGGCGATGGCCGGCGAGGGGGCGGCCTCGGTCGAGCTCAGGCCCGTGCCTGACCCGCCGAGTCGCACCCCTGGAACGCCCGGTCCGCGTTCTCGAGGTGCGACCGCCGGCTGACCGTCTCCGGTCCGCCGGCGGCGACGTTGCGTCTCAGTCGGTCAGCCGCTTCGCCAGGTCACCGCCGTACCGCTGCAGCAGGCTCCGAGCATCGGCCGTCGCGCGGAGGCGGGACACGCCCATCGTGCGAAGGGCCGCGACCGGCAGCACGGGCTTCGTCGGGGTGAAGAGCCACGTCTGGAACAGGGCGTCCAGGTCCTGACCGGAGACCTTCTCGGCCAGACGGATGAACTGGTCCGTCGAGACGTTGCCACCGGCGTTGTTGCGGGCCCAGCGCTTGAGGATCTTGAAGAAGTCGTGGTCGCCGACGGCCAGGCGCAGTTGCTGCAGCGTCATGGCGCCTCGTGCGTAGATGGCGAAATCGAACTCGAACCCGGCGCCCGGATCACCGACCGTCACGGCCCAGAACGGGTCGTCGTCGGGGATCACGTTGTAGAGGAAGTCGAAGTTCTCCTGGGCGGTGCCCAGGCCCTCGCGCTCGCTCCATAGCCACTCGGCATAGGTCGCGAAGCCCTCGTTGAGCCAGATGTGCTGCCATCGCGAGACCGCGAGGCTGTCGCCATACCACTGGTGCGCCAGCTCGTGGACCACGACGTTGTCGCTGCCGATGGGATCGGAGAAGAAGTCCCTCGAGTAGATCGGCCGAGTCTGGGTCTCGAGCGCGAAGCCGAGCCCCTGCACGTCGTCGACGATGCCGCCCGACGCCGAGAACGGATACGCGCTGAAGTTCTGGCCGAGGAACTTGAGGATCTCCGGCTGCCGCGCGAACGACCCTTGCGCGACCACGCCCTCCGAGTCGGGCGTGTCTGCGACGGTGCCGACGAACCAGTCGTTGGCGTTGCCGGGACTGCCGACCGGCGCACCTGGAACGGTCCAGCCATCGAGCACGTTCCCGTCGGCCTCGAATGACGTGTTGCCGTCGCCGGTCGAGACGACGATGTCGTCGACGAAGGCGCCGTAGCTCTGGACGACCTCGTCGCTCGCGTAGGAGATGGCCAGCTCGACATCGCGGGCCGGACCAGGGATGGTCACGAGCCATGATTCGGGTCCGTCCGAACGGCCGGTCGCAGCCCACCAGGCGCCGGTCGATCCGGTCGGGTCACATGTCCCGTCGCCGTTGTCCTTCTGGTAATGCGCCAGGAACGGGTGGATCCCCTGCCAGCCCCCGAATGGGCACGAGAACCCGGTGTCCTGGGACGTGTGGCCGTTGGCGTCCTCGAGTGTCGTCCAGTCGGCATCCGTGCCGACCGTGTGGACCTCGACGAAGGCGAAGTCCCAGTTGGTTTCCGTCGCTCGAGTGATCGAGAACCCGACCGTCGCCCCGCCGGCCGGGACGTGGATCGTGTGCATGAGTCGCTTGTACGAGTTGTCCGCCTGGCCTGAGAGGGCGAACTGCGTGCCGGTCGTCGCAGACGCGACCGGTGCGAGCAGGTCTGGGTCGATCGCGTCCCAGTAGCTGATGCCACGCTTGCGATAGGCGTGGATGTCGAATTCGCCGATGTTCACCGTCGCGAGGTAGGTCGCCATCGGCTCCTTGGCGTCCCACGACCAGGTCGTCCAACCGTGATGCGTCCGCCGACCGGTCAGCTTCCCGTTCGCGACGACCTGGAGGCCCTTGGGCACGGTGACCTGGTATGAAATGGACGCCTTGTCGCTGGGATGGTCGTTGGCGGCGAACCAGGTGGCCGCGCCGTGCGGTTCACCGGCGATGATCGCTCCGTCGTCGGTCGCGATGAACCCGGACTGACCGAATTCGAGCGTTGGCTCCGGTACGCCGTCGTACTTGATGACGACGGTGAACTTTGCGTGCTTGCGCAACCCGTGGCGAGGCGTGATGACGAGCTCCTGGCCGTCCCGGGTCCAGTTCGCCCGTCGGCCGTCGACCTTGATCGAGCGGACGTTCATCCCGACGAGATCCAGGTTGAAGCTCGACAGGTTCTGGGTGGCCCGGGCCGAGATCGTCTCGACCCCCCGCAGGACATCCGTGTCAGGCGTGTATTTCAGGTCGAGGTCGTAATGCTTGACGTCATACCCGCCGTTCCCGTCGAGCGGGTAGTAGGGATCGCCCGCGCCGGACGAACCTGGAGTGAACGACGGTCCGGCCGCCGTAACGGCTCCTGGGAGCAGTGCCGCGCATAGGAGCGCGACGACCACAGTGCTCCTGCGTCGCATGGGAACCCTCCTCAGACCATCCGGATAGACCGACGATCGATCCCTGCCCGGAGTCTAGCGACCGCTCACCCGCTTCATCAGCCCGAATCCGCGGCCCTCACTTCGGGCCGTGCGGCTCTGGCGGTCCGTGCTTCGCATGTCCGACGATCATGCCGAGCGGACGCTCGCCCGCGACGTGGAGCAGGAGGTGGGCACGATGCGATTCGATCTTGGGTTGAGCGGTTTGGGCCTATTGGTCGTGATCGCCCTGGCGTTCGGCGTCGGCGCGCAGCTCGTGGCTGGCCGAAGGGCCGGCACGAGGTGGCTGTGGTTGATCGCGGCGACCGGCTGGCTGATCGGTGGGCTGGTCGCCAGCGAATTCGTCTGGGGCAGCGCGACCGTCGCGGAGCTCCAGCCGATCATCGATGGCCTGGCCTTCGACGAGGCGCTCCTGGGTGGCCTCATCGTTGGGCTTTCCGCGGTCGTCGTCACGCTCCTGATGGCCGGACCACGTGCATCGCATGGGCCTAGGTCGTCCTGATCGATCAGCGGGGCGTCAAACGGACGATCCTGCCGCGCCGAGGATGTGCGGCAGCGACGGCCGTGCAGCCGTCGTGAAGCCCCCGATAGCGGCCGGATAAGCCCGCGCTGCTAGGGTCCGACTCGCCCGTCAGGGCCCTCAGCCGGCCCCGCCGAACGCCGAACCGCCGATCCGCCGGAGGCCAGGCCCGCCGGGGCCGGCGAGCTCATCGCCAGCTCCGCGAAAGCGGAGCCGTTCGGCGGTGTCAGCTTGCCCCGGCCGGTACGGCGGTGAGTTCCCCCGCGACCGACACCGCCCACTCCCGGATCGCCGGCCAGTCACGGTGGTCGCCGTACGGGTTCTTGACCATCCGAAGGATCGTCCGCTCGGTGAACCCGAGCGCGTCCTTGTCCGCCTTGCCCGGGAAGACCCGATGATCGCGGCCTCCGACGAGCTCGAGGAGCTTCATGCCCTCCGCGGCGTCGGCTGGCTCGACGATATCCCGTCCCATCGGCCCGCTCGAGAACAACCACACCGGTCGCGTCCGAAGCAGGTCCACGGATCGGTTCACGAGCTCGCGGGCGGGCCCCATCCAGCGACCCATGAAGATCGCACTGCCGACGACGACCGCGTCGTACGGGGCGACGGACTCGACATCCTGGGCGTCGGCGACCTCGACCTCGATGCCCGACTCACGGATGGTCTCGGCGATCGACTCGGCGATCTCCCGGGTGCTGCCGTGCTTCGACGACACGGCGATCAGCATCTTCATGACATCGCTCCTCTCCCGTTCCCGAGGAGCGTCCACCGACCGGGCGCCTGCGCCAAGAGGCGTTGGTCACGAAAACGTCGAGGAATCCCCACAGCGCATCCACCCGACTGACGGAGGACCTCACCGGGCGCGAAAGCCCTGGGTTCTGACGATCCAGACACAGACAGCGCCGAGTGGCAGGAGGGCCAGGATCCCGGCGTAGCTCGTAAGCAGCCAATGACCGCTGCCGTAGAAGTAGTAGGCCAGCATCGATCCGCCGAGTGCATTTGCCGCTCCATGAGCAAGGCAGCTCGTCCAGATGCTCCCGCTGCGCAGCATGAGCCAGCCCTGGATGATCGATTGGGCGATGGTGAACGCCGTGAAGACGACGAGTCCGATCGCAACATTCTCGTAGCCCTCGAGGCCGATCAGGATGACCGGGTAGTGGAAGATGCCCCAGACGATGCCCGTTGCGACGGCGGCCCGAGCCGGTTGCTCGGCGAACCACCGGATCTGCAGGTACCCGCGCCAACCGAACTCTTCGCCGATCGAAAGGACCCCGAGAAGCAGCGCGCCGATCAGGCCTCCGATCAGGATCATTGGATCCAGCTCGGTGTGGACCGTCGAGAGGCCCAGCACGGCGGCAAGTGCGATAACCACGATGGCGACCGGCAGCGGAAGGACCAGTCCGAAGAGGTACTCGGGCAGCGCGTGCCGGAAAAGGGGCCTGATGCGCGTATCGGCGAACCCTTCCCGAGTGATCCTGCCCCGGACGAGGATCGCAGCGATCGCCGGCGAGAAGGCTCCCAGCACCACCGCCGCCTGAGCGGGCACGGAGCTCACACCCGACGTGAACGCGCCAAGCGCCCAAGCGACGGCCCAGATACTCCAGGCGAGGCCGAACGTGATCGAGATAAAGATCAGAATCGGTCGCATCGCGCCATTATCGTGGCGACCGAGCCTGTCGGCGCGAACCCAACGACCTTTCGGGCCCGTTCGAATCCCGGGTAATGGCTGCCCTACTCCGGAAGCGCGTCCCTGTGTTGACGGCGTGGCGTCGCGGGGAGGTTCGGTCGGGCGGCAGTCGCTGGATAAGGCGCGGCGAAGCCCCAGGTAAGTGCCACCCGCTACGGTCCGTCGCACCCGTCGGTACCCGTCGCCCGTCGGGGATCGACCCGCCGACCAACGCAGGGTCGGACCGGCCCAGCCGGCCGACCGGGAAGGAGATCGGACCGTGAACAAGGTCCTGCTCACCGGGCGCCTCACGCGCGACCCGGAGATGCGCAGCCTGGCCAGCGGGAAGAACGTCACGACGTTCACCGTGGCCAGCAACGAGTTCCTTGGGGGTGGCAAGGAGAAGGCCGAATACAGCCCGGTCGTCACGTGGGACCGCTTGGCGGAGATCGCCGGCCGGTACCTCGGCAAGGGCCAGCAGGTGGCCATCGAGGGCCGGCTCCAGACCCGCTCCTGGGACGACGACCGCGGCGCGCGACATTGGAAGACCGAGATCGTCGCCTCGCACGTCGAGATGCTCTCGGGCCGGCGCAAGAAGGACTACGAGGCCGAGCACGCCGCGGAGTCCCTGACTGCCCAGGCGGTATCGATCGGCGAGGCGCCGGCGTCCGATCCCATCCCCGAAGGGGCCGAGACGCTCGGGGAGCCCGGGGACGACGATGACGATGACGCTGCGACCGAGGAGGCCGCCGCCTGATCGTTCGCCCGTCCCCATCCGGCCACGGCGGTGCGCGTACCCCTCCCGCGCCGCCGTGGCCGCGCGCCCGTCAGGCCCCGATCGGCGCGACGGAGCAAGTGGGAGCTCATCCGCGAGCCCGCTCGTTGCGGGCGGCCGCCTCCGCCACCTGCGTGATCCGCGCCGCACGAGTCTCCGGCCGCCGCGCGAGCGCGACCCAGCCGAGCATCATCCTGCGAGCCGATGGCGGGAACGCGGCGAAGTTGACCGGCGCCGGCGGGCGAGCCTCGAGCGCCGCGGAGAGATCCTGCGGGACCTCCAGGCGCTCGGCGGAATTGAGGATCTCCCACCATCCATTCGCCTTCGCCCGCTCGATGGCGGCGAGGCCGGCCGGCGCCATCCGCCCCTCATCGATCAACCGCTCGACGCGTGCCTTGTTGGAGGCGGCCCAGACGCTGCGTGGCTTGCGCCGCGCGAAGTAGAGCTTGCTCCGCTCGTCGTCAATGGGGCGGCCCGTGCTATCGACCCAGCCGAAGCACAGCGCTTCCTCCACCGCCGCCTCGTAGTCGAGACCGACCCGGCCGGACCGTGGCCGCCAGGTCACCAGCCAGGCGCCGCGAGTCGTCGCGTGGTTCGCCTCAAGCCAGGCGCGCCACGTGGCGCGATCGTCGGCGTGGACGAGCGGCGCGTCATCGAGTGCGGACACGAGCGCAGTCTAGGTGCGCGTCACGCAAGCTCATCCCGCGTCGGGCTCAGAGCGGCGCCACGAACTCGTAGAAGGAGAAGGCCAGGATCGCGTAGACGATCATCAGCAGCGCGCCCTCGAGCCAGTTCGACTCGCCATCGAGGGCGATCAGCGCGCTGATGCCGACGGCCGCGGCGACGGCGGCTACCTCGAGCGGCTGGAAGACGAGGTCCATCGGCTGCCCCATGACGACGCCGAGCAGGACGAGCACCGGCGCCACGAACAGCGCGACCTGCAGGCTCGATCCGTAGGAGACCGCCATCGCGAACTCCATCTTGTCCTTGTACGCGAGCTGGACCGCGACCAGGTGCTCCGCGAGGTTGCCGATGGTCGGGATGAGCACGACGCCCACGAAGAACGGCGTCAGCCCGAACGCCTCGATGAAGGAGTCGATCGAGCTCACGAGGATCTCGGACAGCACCGCGAGGAGCACCGCCGCGAAGAGCAGGACCAGGATGGCCGTGCCACGACTCCAGGCCGGGCCCGCGTGCCCGGCAGGCTCTCCGTGGCCGCCGAGGGTCTGAGCCGGGTTCGTGAACTGGTAGATGAGCGACAGCGCGTACCCGGCGATCAGCGCCACGGACACGAGGACCGACTCCTCTGTACGCGTTCCCTGGCCGGGATCGCTGGAGAACGCGAACACGGCCGGCACGAACAGCCCGATCGCCGCGACCACCAACAGGGCCGCGTTCGATCCCGCGATCCGCTGGCTGAAGGTCTGGGTGCCGTGGCGGAGGCCGCCGACGAGGACACTCGCCCCGAGGACCAGCAACAGGTTGCCGATGATCGAGCCCGTGATCGACGCCTTGACGACGTCGATGAGCCCGGCCTGCAGGGCGAAGAAGGCGATGATCAGCTCGGCGATGTTGCCGAAGGTCGCGTTGAGGATGCCACCGACCTGCGGCCCGGTGAGCGACCCGAGCCGCTCGGTCGAGAGGCCGACGACCCAGGCGAGCCCAAGGATCCCGGCGGCCGACACGAGGAAGAGCACCGTCTCGTCGACGTGCAGGCCGAAATCGAGGACGATGGCGAGGAGGCTGACGGCGACCGTGCCGATCAGGAACGCTCGCCCGACGGGCGAGAGCTGGCCGAGGATGGGAAGGCCGGAGCCGGCCGCAGGGCGTGGCGTCGGGGCGGCGGTCACCGTCGAATCCTAGCGGGGTCGAGGCATCCCGGGCGCGGTGATCCGCGCACCTCCCCGATGCACATTCGCCGCGAATCCCTCGTCACCGGACGCTCAGATCGCTCGATCCGCAGGATCCGATCAGCCGGCACGCTCGTTCATTGGCGTTGCGCACCTGACAGCTGCGATCCGCCTCGGCCTTCTGGCGTTCAGCGGCCGGGCGCCGCGCCGTACAGCCGACGCCGCGCGATGCCGGTGTCCGCGGCCACCCTCCGGGCGGCCTCGCCTCGGGCCGTCCCCGCGGCCACCAGTCGTTCGACCTCCGCCATTGCCGCCTCGAGGGTCGCATCGTCCCCCGCCGAGTCGGGGCGGCCATCGTCGGGTCCGACGACCAGCACGAACTCGCCGCGCATGGGGATCCGCCCGGACGCCGCAGCCTCGGCCAGCTCGCCGAGCGTGCCCCGAACGAATGACTCGTGGACCTTGGTCAGCTCCCGGCACACCGCCCCGCGCCGCTCCAGACCGCAGGCAGCCGCCAGGTCGCGCAGCGTGGCGGTCACCCGGGTCGGGGCCTCGAACACCACCGTGCCGCGCTCGTCGGCGGCGATCCGGGCCAGGCGCTCACGACGCTCTCGCCCCGACCGCGGCAGGAAGCCCTCGAAGGCCCAGCGCGGGCCGGCCACGCCCGAGCCGGCCACGGCGGCGAGGACCGCCGATGCGCCCGGCAGCGGCACCACCCGTCCGCCCTCCGCGGCCCATGCCGCAACGAGGTCGGCGCCGGGGTCGCTGACGGCCGGCGTCCCGGCATCGGTGACGAGCGCGAGGTCCGCCCCACCCCGCAGGTGAGCCAGCAGCGCCTCGCCGCGACCCGGCGCACTCCGAGCGTGATAGCTCGTCATCCGGGTCGCGATGCCGTTCCGTTCGAGGAGGCGGTGGGTCAGCCGGGTGTCCTCGGCCGCGATCAGCGGCACTCCCCGCAACGTCTCGATCGCCCGCAACGTGACATCGCCGAGGTTCCCGATCGGCGTCGCCACCACGTACAGCGTGCCGCCCGCGGTGTCGCCTGCGGCGCCCTCTCCCGCTCCGGCCGGACCGCTCAATCCCGGGCCGAACCCGGTCGGCGGCGCGGGTACAGGTAGTCAACGCCGGCCGTTCGCGGGCCGAGCTTGGCGATCGGCGGCACCTGGCGCTTGAATTCCGACCCGGCGATCATCCGGTCGACTCGCTCGATCGTATCCGGCTCGAAGCCGAGCGCCACGAGCTCCTCGGTCGAGCGACGCTTGTCGACCCGCCAGAACAGCAGCCGATCGAGGGCGGGATAGTCGAAGCCACCCTCGGTCTCGTCGGTCTGGCCCGGCCACAGGTCGGCCGAGGGCGCCTTGCGCACGATCGAGTCCGGCACGGCCATCGCGATCGCCAGCTGCCGGACCTGGCTCTTGTACAGGTCGCCGATCGGGTTGAACGCACAGGCCGAGTCACCGAACAACGTCGTGTACCCGATGAGCGACTCGGTCTTGTTGCCGGTCCCGACGACCAGCCCGCCGAAGGTCACGGACTCGTCGTACAGCACGGCCATGCGCTGACGCGCCATGAAGTTGCCGCGTCGGAGCGGGCTGGCGTCGGGCCGGTCGGCGAAGTACCCGTCGACCATCGGGCTGATGTCGACCAGCGTCGATGACGCACCGAGGGCCTTGACCACCGCCTCGGCGTCGGCCTGGGACGCCGGCGACGACGTCCGGTACGGCATGAGCACGCACATCAGCCTATCGGCCCCGATAGCCTCGACCACGAGGTAGGCGACGAGCGCCGAGTCGATGCCGCCCGAGAGCCCCAGGACGAGCCGCTCGAAGCCCGCCTGGCGGAGCTGCCCGCGGATGAACTCGGCGATGACCCGACGGGCGACGTCCGTGTCGATCGACAGTTCGGGCGGCAAATCGAACGGCGGCGCCGACTCGTCGGCCAGGTCGCTCGCGCTCACCGCTCTGCCGCCTTGCGCGGACCCCGGGCGGCGGTCCGTTCCGCATCGGTGGCGAACCCGATCGGGCGCGGCTGACGCTCCGCCGGAACGACATCGAGGCCGGGCTCGGCGCCAGGCTCGGCGGTCGTGTCGGGCGTGAACCCGGCCCGTTCGGCGACGATCCGGGCCAGCTCGCGGACCTGGAGCTCGGGGCGTTCGTCGCGGAGCAGCGGGAGCGCGATCCGCTCACGCCGGATGTCGCCTGCCTCGATGTCCACGGTGAACAGGCCCTCGTCGTACAGCGGGGCGCTGAAGACCGCGGCGCCGTTGGGCCCGATCACCTCGGAGCCGCCCCAGAACGAGATGGATTCGTCGACCCCGACCCGGTTGCAGAAGACGACGAACGTGGTGGTGAGCTGGGCGTAGGTGCGCATGAGCGTGCGCCACGACGTGGCGGTCCCCAGGCCGACCTCGTTGGTGGCGGCGAGATCGCGTCCCGGCGACGAGGAGACGTTGACGAGGATCTGGGCGCCATCGAGCGCCAGCAGCTGCGGCACGGCGAGATGCCAGAAGTCCTCGCAGATGGCGATCCCGACCCCGACGCCCAGGCCGGACGGCACGGCGCGCAGGACGTCGCCGGCCGCGAAGAACCGACGCTCGTCGAACAGGCCGTAGGTCGGCAGGAACAACTTGCGATGGACGTGCCGGATCTCGCCGTCCTCGATGAGGGCGGCCGCGATGAACAGCCGGTGATCGGCCGATTCCTCCACGAACGACACGATGGCCGACAGGCCCTCGGTGGCGTGGGCGAGCTCGGCCAGCCGCGGGTCGTCGAGGCGCATCGAGACCTCCGAGGCGAGGTCCTGCAGCTGGTAGCCGGTGAGTCCGAGCTCCGGGAAGACGACCAGCTGGGCACCGGCCGCCCGCGCCTCGCCGAGCAATCCGTGATGCCGCGCGAGGTTCGCGTCCAGCTGGCCGAGCTGGGGGGCGATCTGCGCGATGGCGATCCGGATCGATCTCACGCTCGGAGCATACGCGACAGGTCATCCGACAGGGCGTGACGGGACACCCGCTCGGTGCTACGCTCCCGGCACTCGCGGGCCCTGACTGGGCTCGCGCGTGCGCTATGCCCCAGCCAGCGCCGGACAGGGAGGCACCGATGGTCCGGGCGAAGGGGCACAGAGGAGGAGTCCCAAGGATGATCCGATCACCCAGGTGGTCGCCGCTCGCGACGTTGCTCGCGACCGCGGCGATCGTCTTTGCAGCGTGTGCCGGAACGACCGCCTCCACTGCACCGAGCACGGCGGCCAGCGCGCCGGCCAGCACGGCCCCGACGGCCGCCGCCAGCGCGAGCGCGGCGGCATTCACGCCGATGGCCAGTACCCGGAGACCGGCGAGGCGCCATGCGCCCAGGCGGCGGCACCGGACGCCAAGCACAACCCGTACGTCGGGGAGTTCAAGAAGATCAGCGCCCCGGACGCCCGGACCGTGGTCTTCGACCTGTGCAACTCGGACGTCGCGTTCCTGTCCAAGATCGCGTTCAGCTCGTTCGCGATCAACGACGCGGGTTGGCTCAAGGCGAACATCGACCCCGCCGCGACGACCCAGAAGATCGTCACGACCGTGAACGGCACCGGTCCGTACAAGCTGAACGCGTGGAACCGCGGCCAGGACGTGACCTATGACGCCTACGACGGCTACTGGGGCACCAAGGCCCTGACCCCGAAGGCCATCCTCCGCTGGAACAAGGAGGCCGCCCAGCGGCTCGTCGAGCTGCAGGCCGGCACCGTCGACGGCATCGACAACGTCGGCCCGACCGACTTCGCGACCGTCGAGGGCGACGCGAACCTGCAGCTCAAGCCCCGGACCGGGCTGAACGTCTTCTACCTCGGCTTCAACAACACGTTCGAGCCATGGAAGAGCGAAGCGGTCCGCCAGGCGATCGCCAAGGGCATCGACCGCAAGCGGATCGTCGATACCTTCTACCCGGGCGGCTCGACGGTCGCCGACTACTTCACGCCGTGCGACATCTCCAACGGCTGCGTCGGACCCAAGTGGTACGACTTCGACGCCGCGGCGGCCAAGCAGGAACTCACCGCCGCCGGCTTCGACTTCAGCAAGACCTACAAGCTCCATTTCCGGCCGGCCGTCCGCGGCTACCTGCCGGATCCGCCGGTCATCGCGACCGAGATCCAGGCGCAGCTGAAGAACAACCTGGGCATCAACGTCCAGCTCGACCAGCGTGACGACACGACCTATCTCGACGAAGCGGCCGCCGGCAAGCTCGACGGCATCCAGATGCTCGGCTGGGGCGCCGACTATCCCGACCAGACCAACTTCGTCGGCTATCACTTCGGGGCCGGCGCCTCGAAGCAGTTCGGCGACAAGTACCCGGACCTCGTGGCCGCGCTCGACGAAGGCGCGAGGGGCACCAGCGATGCGGCTCGTGAGCCCGCCTACACCAAGGCGAACGAGCTCATCAAGCAGCACGTCCCGATGATCCCGATCGCGCACGGCGGGTCGGCGGTGGCGTTCCGGGCCGACGTGACCGGGGGCCACTCGTCGCCGCTGACGAACGAGCAGTTCTCGGTCATGAAGGCCGGCGACCGGCCGCAGCTCGTGTTCAGCCAGAACGGCGAACCGGGCGGCCTGTACTGCGCCGACGAGACCGACGGCGAGGCCCTGCGGGCCTGCGACCAGACGATGGAAGGCCTCTACGGGTACGAGATCGCCGGGACCGCCGCGATCCCGGTGCTCGCCGAGAAGTGCGAGCCGAACGCCGAACTCACGACCTGGACCTGCACGCTGAAGTCCGGCGTGACGTTCCACGACGGGTCGTCATTCGACGCGGACGATGTCGTCACCTCGTACGCCGTCCAGTGGGACGCGGACCATCCGCTCCACAAGGGCCGGACCGGTGACTTCACCTACATGTCGAGCCTGTTCGGGTTCCTGAATCCGCCGGTCCCGAAGCCGGCTTCGTAATCGGGCAACGGTTCGAGACCGCCCGCGGCCACGCCGCGGGCGGTCTCTTCATAGTCGAGGGCCCGTCAGGGGCGGGCCAAGGGGTGTCTTGACGGGATGATCCGGTTCGTCGTCCGTCGGCTGCTACTCAGCATCCCCGTCCTGTTCGGGGTGGTGCTGCTGGTCTTCGTGCTGGCACGAGTCATCCCGGGCGATCCCTGCGTCGCCACGTACGGAGAGAAGGCGACGGAGGCCGTCTGTTCGGCGTTCAACGCCCGCTACGGGCTGGACAAGCCGATCATCGAACAATTCGTCACGTACGTCGGGGCGCTCCTCACCGGGGACCTCGGGTTCTCGGTCAAGTTCGGCCGGCCCGTCGCCGACGTGCTGCTGGAACGGCTGCCGGTCACCGTCGAACTGACGGTCATGGCGCTGATCTTCGCCTCGGTCCTCGGACTCATCCTCGGTCTCGCCTCCGCGATGCGTCGCAACTCGTTCGCGGACGTCGGGACGATGGTCATCGCCAACCTCGGCGTCT
The DNA here is from genome assembly GCA_963776545.1 of uncultured Chloroflexia bacterium. GTDB lineage: Bacteria > Chloroflexota > Limnocylindria > Limnocylindrales > CSP1-4 > SPCO01. Next base: position 123,238 of record CAVZND010000009.1, read on the forward strand.
CGATCCCCGTCTTCGTGCTGGGGCTGCTGCTCGCGTTCACGTTCTCGGTCCTGCTCAAGGACACGCCATTCGTGCTGCCGCCGTCGGGGCGCCTCTCGCCGGGCGTGTCCGTGGTCCCCCTGGCGGTCGCGTGGGGTCTCGAGGACTGGACGGGCATACCGCGGACGATCCTGGACTTCCTCTCGCGGATGTACGTCTTCCATGGGATCGTGACCGCGGACTGGGCCTTGTTCACCGATGCGTTCCGACACCTCATCCTGCCCGCCATCGCGGTCGGCACGATCCCGCTCGCCATCATCGCTCGCATGACGCGCTCGAGCCTCCTCGAGGTGCTCGGCCTTGATTTCGTGCGGACCGCTCGGGCCAAGGGCGTCAAGGAGCGCTCCGTCGTCCTTCGTCACGGCCTGCGCAATGCCATGCTCCCGGTCGTGACGGTCATCGGCCTGTCGCTCGGGGCCCTGCTGTCGGGCGCGGTGCTGACCGAAACGATCTTCAGCCTCACCGGGATGGGCCAGACGCTCTTCGAGGCGATCAACGGCCGCGACTACAGCGTCATCCAGGGCGCGACCATCGTCGTGGCCACGATCTACGTCATCGTGAACCTGGTCGTCGACGTGTCCTACGCGTTCCTCGACCCGCGGATCCGGCTCGACTGATGGCGACGGTGGATCAGCCGGTCGATGCCGCGGTCGGCCCGACGAAGGAACGGGTCTCGAGCCTGCGCCGGGACACCCTCCGCAACATCCTGCGCCAGCGGTCGGCCGTGGCCGGCCTGGTCATCCTCGGGATCCTCGTGCTCGTGGCGATCTTCGCGCCGTTCATCGCCCCGCACGACCCGCTGGTATCGATGCTCGACGAGGGCGAGACCGGCATCAAGCGAGGGCAGCCGCCGTGCATCCACCTGCTGGGCTGTCCGGCCGACCAGCCGCAGCACATCATGGGGCTCGACTCGAACCTGCGCGACGAGTTCAGCCGGGTCGTCTACGGCGCGCGAGTCTCGCTGCAGGTCGGGATCATCACCGTCGGCTTCGCGATCCTCGTCGGAACGACGCTGGGCGCGATCGCGGGATTCGCCGGTGGCCGGGCGGACAACGTCACGATGCGGTCGCTGGACATCGTCCTGGCCTTTCCCAGCCTGATCCTGGCGATCGCGATCGTCACGGTGCTCGGGTCCGGGCTGTTCCAGGCCCAGATCGCCATCGCCATCGTGTCGATACCGATCTATGCCCGCGTCATGCGCGGCTCCGTGCTCGCCACCCGCGAGCAGGAGTTCGTCACCGCCTCCCGAGCCCTCGGCGAATCCTCGCGCGGCATCCTGTCGCGGCGGATCTTGCCGAACTCCATGACGCCGCTCATCGTGGCGGGGACGCTCGGGATCGGTGGTGCCATCCTGGAGGTCGCCGCCCTCTCGTTCCTCGGCCTCGGTGCGCAGCAGCCGCAGGCCGAGTGGGGCTCGATGATCGGCTTCGATCGCAACCTGTTCTTCTCGGCCCCGCACCTGATCTTCTTCCCCGGCGTGGCCATCACCCTGACCGTCCTCGGGTTCAACCTCCTGGGCGACGGACTGCGTGACGCGCTCGATCCGCGACTGAACCGATGACGACGCCCATCGTGCCGGGCGAGGCCCTCGGCGTTAGCCTCGACGAGACCGTCGTCGAGGAACTCGTCCCGCCCGGCGCTCGCCGGCAGAAGAAGCCGCGGGGCGACCGCCCGCTGCTCGAGGTCAAGGGCCTCTACACGTCGTTCAAGACCCGTCACGGACTGGTTCGCGCGGTGGACGGCATCGACTTCCACGTCGACCGCGGCGAGATCATGGGCCTCGTCGGCGAGTCCGGCTGTGGCAAGAGCGTCACGAGCCTCTCGATCATGCGGCTGATCGCCAGCCCCGGCAACGTCGATGCCGGGGAGATCATCTTCGACGGCCAGGATCTCCTGAAGCTGCCGGCCGAGGACATGCGCAAGATCCGCGGCGACCGGATCAGCATGGTCTTCCAGCAACCGACGTCCTCGCTCAATCCGGTCTGGACCGTCGGCCGCCAGATCGAGGAGGTCCTGCAGATCCATCGCGGGATGAAGGGCAAGGCCGCTTGGGGGCGGTCCCTGGAGCTCCTCAGGATGGTCGGCATCCCCGATCCGGAGCGGCGCCTGAAGGCCTTCCCGCACGAGATGTCAGGCGGCATGGCCCAACGCGTCATGATCGCGATGGCCCTCGCCTGCGAGCCGGAGCTGCTCATCGCGGACGAACCCACGACCGCGCTGGACGTCACGATCCAGGCCCAGATCCTCGACCTCATGCGCAACCTCCGTGACGAGACGGGCACGGCGATCATCCTCATCACCCACGACCTCGGGGTCGTCGCCGAAATGTGCGACCGCGTCGCGGTGATGTACGCGGGCGAGATCGTCGAGGAGACCGACGTCGTCCCGCTCTTCCGCGAGCCGCTGCATCCCTACACGAAGGGCCTCATCGGGTCCATCCCGGTCGTCGGTACGGTCACGGAGGAACTGGCGGTCATCCCGGGCAACGTCCCCAACCTGATCGACCTGCCCAAGGGCTGCCGATTCGCCCCTCGCTGCCTCGTCCGGATCGAAGAGGACGTCGACCTCGCCCTCGACGTCCACCCGGAACTGCGGCCGGTCAGCCCCGGCCACGACGTCCGCTGCTGGCTCTATCACGATGCGGCCGGGCACCTCCTGGATCGCCCGTCGGCCGACCAGGCAGTCCCGCGATGATCGACTCGACAGCCCCCGGCGCCGGGCCGGGCGTCCTGTACCCGTCCACCCCCGCGGCCAGGGCGGCCACCGGTACGCCCCTCGTCGAGGTGAACGGCCTCGTCAAGCACTTCCCCGTCCGGGGCGGCATCCTGCAACGCACGATCGGGTGGGTCCAGGCGGTCGACGGGGTCAGCTTCGAGATCCGGCGCGGCGAGACGCTCGGCCTCGTCGGGGAGTCGGGCTGCGGCAAGACGACGGTCGGCCGGCTCCTGCTTCGGCTCATCGAACCGACCGCCGGCACCATCACGTTCGACGGGGTCGACTTGACGGCCCTGAAGGGCAGCGACCTCAAGCCGTACCGGCGCCGGATGCAGATCATCTTCCAGGACCCGTTCGCGAGCCTGGATCCCCGGGCGCCGATCGCCGACAGCATCGGCGAGGGCCTGCGGATCCACGAGGTCGGGACGCCGGCCGAGCGGCGGGCGAAGGTCACGCGGATCATGGACATGGTCGGCCTCCAGCCGTACCACGCTCGGCGCTATCCGCACGAGTTCTCGGGCGGCCAGCGCCAGCGGATCGGGATCGCGCGCGCGCTGGTCCTCGAGCCGGACCTCGTCGTCTGCGACGAGCCGGTCTCCGCGCTCGACGTCTCCATCCAGGCCCAGGTCCTGAACCTGCTCAAGAACCTCCAGCGCGAACTCGGGCTGACGTACGTCTTCGTGGCCCACAACATGGGCGTCGTCGAGCACATCAGCGACCGCGTCGCCGTCATGTACCTCGGACGGATCGCCGAGCTGGCCGACCGCGGCGACCTGTTCCGCCACCAGGAGCACCCCTACACGGCGGCACTCATGTCGGCGATCCCGGTCCCCGATCCGGAACTCCGGCGCCAGCGGGTCATCCTCAAGGGCGACGTGCCGAGTCCCGTGAACCCGCCGTCCGGGTGCCGCTTCCACCCGAGATGTCAGCTCCGCCAGGAGCTCGGCGGCCCGGCCATCTGTGCCGATCGCGTCCCGCCGCTCGTCGACCTCGGAGCGGGGCACCTGTGCGCCTGCCATTTCCGGGGACCGGATGCTCCAGCGGACTCGGCACCCGGCGCCGACACCGCGGCGGACGCCCGGGCCTGACGCCCGTCGCGACTCAGGTGCAGTCGGGCGCCAGCCGGAAGACGCGGCCGACGGCCGAGGTGTCGAGCTTGACGACGACGATCCGCCCGTCCCGACCGTCGGGCGTGTTGTCGATCCGGAACAAGGTCATCGCCCCATTCGAGTAGCCGGTCGGCGGGAAGTCGGCATCCGGCTCGAAGCCCATGGGTCGGATCAGGTCTGTCAGCAGGTAGACCTTGCCGTCATATCGGATCCAGTTCGGGAAGATCCCGTCTTCCTGCAAATGACCCACGAGCGGGCAGTCGTCCAGCCGCTGGCCGGAGGTGACGGACGTGTCGGGTCCGGCCCAGACGTCGACACGGATGTCGCGCCAGAGGCCCAGCCCCGTCGTGACACCGATCCACAGCAGGACGGCGATGATGGCGGCCCGGAGCAGTTTCCAGGCGATCGGATGCCAGACGAGGCGGGAGACCTCAGGCCGGGGCTGCCAGGGGAGCTCCTGCCCGGCATGCAGCGTGTGCAGGAGGCTCGAGTATCGATCCCGACCGATGCGCCGCATCCGCTCCCGCTGCTCGGCCCGCTCGCTGACCGAGCGCCTCGTGGGGAGCGAATCGCCTTCCGGCGCGTCGAGCATCAGCCCGCCGCCGGCTCCGCCGTCGCGACGGGATTCGCGGTGCGCCCCTCGGCCTCGATCGTCTCGGGGGTGATCTCCTCCGCGAAATGACACGCGACCTCCTGGTTCGGTCGGATCTCGCGAAGCACCGGTTCCTCGGTCACGCAGCGTTCCGGGTTGCCGAGCCGGGTGCGCAGCCAGCACCGGGTGTGGAATCGACAGCCGGACGGCGGCGCCGCGGGCGAGGGTACATCGCCCTTGAGGACGATGCGCTTCTTGCGCTTGCGCGGGTCCGTCTCGGGCACCGCGGACAGCAGCGCGACCGTGTACGGATGCGAGGGGGACCCGTACAGCTCGTCGACCCTGGCGAGCTCGACGAGCTTGCCCAGGTACATCACCCCGACCCGGTCGCTGATGTGCTCGACCACGGCGAGGTTGTGGGCGATGAAGAGGTATGTCAGGCCGAGTTCCTGCTGGAGGTCGTCGAGCAGGTTCAGCACCTGGCTCTGGATCGACACGTCGAGCGCGGAGACCGGCTCGTCGCAGACGATGAACTCCGGGTTCAGGGCCAGCGCCCGGGCGATCCCGATGCGTTGCCGCTGGCCTCCCGAGAACTCGTGCGGGTAGCGGTGGATGTGACTCTGGTTGAGACCGACCCGCGCCAGGAGCTCGCGAACGACGTCTTCGCGTTCCTGCTTGTTCGTGAGCCCGTGGACGTAGGGCCCTTCCCCGATGATCTCGCCGACCGTCATCCGCGGATTGAGGCTGGCGTACGGGTCCTGGAACACGATCTGCATGTCGCGCCGGACCGAGACCATCTCCTTCTCGCTGAGCTCGAAGATCGACCGGCCATTGACCTCGACCGAACCGGATGTCGGCGGGATGAGCCGGAGGATGACCTTGCCGAGCGTCGTCTTGCCGCAGCCCGACTCGCCGACGAGCCCGAGGGTCTCGCCGCGACGCACGTCGAACGAGACCCCGTCGACGGCTCGGACCGCCCCGATCTTCCGGATGCCGAGCAGGCCGCCTCGGATCTCGAAGTGCTTCACGAGATCCCGGACCGACACGAGCGTGGCAGTCTCGTCTGGCGTGGCGGCCACGCGGTGATCGGTCAGGACACCGACGGGCGGCGGCGGCACCGCCCCGACCGGCGGCGGGGCGCTCTCGGGGATGCCGGACACGGCGAACGGCTCGCTCATGCCGGGCTCACGGTCAGGTCGGACCGATCCTCGACCGACAGGCGCCGGGCCTCGGCCTCGGCGGCCTCGGGTGTCGCCGCCGCCCCGACGGCCGGCGGCTGGAAGTCCGGCGTCAGCCAGCACCGGGACAGGTGCCCGGGCTCCACTTGCTGGAGGGGCGGCGGCGTGTCGCAGATCGGCATCGCGTACGGGCAGCGCCGCAGGAACAGGCAGCCCGTCGGCAGATTCAGGGGGTTCGGCACCGTGCCCTTGATGACCTCGAGCCGGTTGCGCCGCTCGCCGAGCTTCGGGATCGAAGCGAGCAGGCCGCGCGTGTACGGATGATGGGGCCGCTCGAACACGGTCTCCGCCGTCGACTGCTCGACGATCTTGCCCGCGTACATGACGACCACGTCGTCGGCCATCTCGGCCACGACGCCGAGGTCGTGGGTGATGAGCATGATCGACATCCCGTTGCGCGTCCGCATCTCCTTCATGAGTTCGAGGATCTGCGCCTGGATCGTGACGTCGAGCGCGGTGGTGGGCTCGTCGGCGATCAGCAGGGCCGGATTGGTCGAGAGCGCCATCGCGATCATGACCCGCTGGCGCATACCGCCCGAGAGCTGGTGGGGATACTCCTTCGCCCGTCGCCGCGCATCGGAGATGCCGACGAATGAGAGCATCTCGACGGCCCTGGCCATCGCCGTCTTGTGATCGACGTGGAGATGCAGTGACACGACCTCGGCGATCTGGTCGCCGATCGTGAACACCGGGTTGAGCGACGTCATCGGCTCCTGGAAGATGATCGCGATGTCGTTGCCGCGGACCTCGCGCAGGTCGCCTGACGACAGCTTCGCCAGGTCCCGCCCGTCCAACAGGATCTGGCCGGCGACGATCCTGCCCGGGCGGCTGATGAGCCCGAGGATCGACATGGCGGTGATGCTCTTGCCACAGCCGGACTCGCCGACCACGCCCAGGGTCTTGCCGTCCCCGATCGTGAAGCTGACGCCGTCGACCGCCTTGACGGTGCCGTCCTGGGTGAAGAAATGCGTCTTGAGGTTTCGCACCTCGAGCAGCGGCCCGGACGCGTCGGCCCGCTTGGTCCGACGGCCGCCCTGCAGCGTCGAGGTCACTTGGTTTCGATCCGCTGACGCGGGTCCAGCGCGTCGCGCAGGCCGTCGCCGAGGAAGCTCGCGGCGAGGACGACGAGCACGATCGTCACGGCCGGCGGAACCAGGATCCAGGGACGGACCAGGAGGTCCTCCTCGAAGTTCTTGAGCAGGTTGCCGAGGCTCGCATCGGGCGGGCTGATGCCGAAACCCAGGAACGAGAGGGACGCCTCGGCGACGACCGAGTCGGCGATGCCGAGCGTCGCCGCCACGACGACCGGCGCCAGGGACGCGGGCAGGATGTGGCGCGAGATGATCCGCCGGCTCGACGCGCCGAGCGCTCGGCCTGCCTGGACGAAGTCCGCCTCGCGCAGCTTGAGGAACTCCGCCCGGACCAGCCGGCAGGCGAGCGTCCAGCCCGTCAACCCGATGGCGATCACGACGACGGTGGCTGATCCCTTGCCCAGCACCGCGACGATGATGAGGATCATGAAGAAGACGGGCAGCGACAGGACGATGTCGACGAACCGCATGATCGCGTTGTCGATCTTGCCGCCGTAGAAGCCGGAGATGGAGCCGAGCGTCACGCCGATCAGGCCGATGATGGCGACCGACATGAAGCCGATGAAGAGCGAGGTCTGGAGGCCCTTCATCAGGCGTAGGAAGAGGTCCTGTCCGATCTGGTTCGTCCCGAGCGGGTGCTCGAGCGACGGCGGCAGCAGGGACTCCGACAGGCTCGTCTTGGCGTATTCGTCGCCGGTCAGGGTCGGCACGATGATCGCCATCGCGATCATGATCGCCATGGCGAACAGGGCGATGACCGCCAGCCGGTGCTGGAGGAACCGCTGGCGGACGAGTTGCCAGTAGGTGCGGACCGGGATGAGGTCGATCTCGTCGACGACCTCGGGGGGCCGGGTGGTCGCGCCGACCGCGACCGCGTTGTCGACTCGCTCCATCACCTGCCTCAGTACTTGATCCGCGGATCGACGAACCCGTACAGGACGTCGGCCAGGAGGTTCCCCAGGATCACCATCATCCCGCCCATCATGACGATGGCGAGGATGACCGGGAAATCGTTGGCGGTCACGCTCTGGACGGCCATGTACCCGAGGCCCGGCCACGAGAAGATCGTCTCGGTGATCGCCGCGCCGGCGAGCAGGCTCGGCAGCGTCAGCCCGAGCAGGGTGATGATCGGCAGCAGGGCGTTCTTGAGGGCGTGTTTGAAGATGACCCTGGAGCCGTGCAGGCCCTTCGCCCTCGCCGTCCGCACGTAGTCCTGCTGGAGGACCTCGAGCATCGAGGAGCGCATGTAGCGGCTCCAACCCGCGATCTGCTGGATCGCCAGGCTCATCACGGGTAGGAACAGGTGCCACAAGAAGTCGCCGAAGTCGCCTTCCTTGCCGAGGCTCTGGCGCCCGAACGACGGGAAGAGGTTGAGCTTGATCGAGAAGATGTACAGCAGCAGGACGCCGAGCACGAATGACGGCAGGGCGTAGCCGATCGTCGCGAGCGTGGTGATGATCTTGTCCGCCCAGCTGTACTGCTTCACCGCGGCCAGGACGCCGAGCGGGATCGACACGATCATCGTGACGATGAGCGCCGTGCCCATCAGCTCGAGGGTCGGCGGGATCTTCTCGAAGACCTTCTCGGTCACCGGACGCCCGTCGACGAAGGAGTAGCCCCACGCAGCGACGTTCCACGGGAACGACCAGAAGGCCGTGAACCAGCTGACGAACTGCTCCAGCAGCGGCTTGTCGAGGCCGTACAGCCGGATGAGATTCTGGATCGTCTCCTGCGAGACGCGGCCCGAGCGGAATCGGTCCGTGGGATCGCCAGGGGCGAGGTTGATGATCAGGAACGAGATGATGCTGATCCCGATCAGGATCGGGATCGCCTGGATCAGGCGGCGAAGAACGTACGTAGCCATCGATGCTCCGTTCGTCTAGGCGTCAGCCCCTGGGCCCGTCGGCCGGCGTTCCGAGGATGGTACGACACACGGGCGGTGGCGAAGCCACCGCCCGTGTCTGATCGCTACGTTGGGACCGCGAGGTCCGTGCTGCTACTTGGCAGCGACGGTCCAGGCGTCCGTGTTGTAGTAGTTGATGCCGACGCTGGTCAGGTCGAGGGCGTCGTTCTGCGTCGCCACTCGCTTGGACAGGCCGGTGTGGGCGAGGTCCGCCCACGTGAAGTAGTACGGGAGCTCATCGTGGATGAGGTCCTGGAACTGCGCGTAGATCGCCTTGCGCCCTTCCTGGTCGAGCGTGGTTCGCCCGTCCTCGAGGAGCTTGTCAGCGGTGGCGTTCTTCCAGCCCGGGAAGTTGTTCGCCGAAGGGGTCTCCTTCGTCGGGATCTCCGAGCTGTGGAAGATCGAGTAGTCGTCCGGATCGAGGGCCGTCGACCAGCCACCGAGATAGGTGTCGAAGTCGTTCGGGTAGTCGAGGACCTTCGGGATCAGGACGGTGTTCAGGTCACCTTCCTGCACGACGACCTCGATGCCGCACTCCTTCAGCTGGTCGCGAGCGAGCTCCGCGAACGCGAGGCGCTGCGGCCGGCCGACGCGGACATACAGGGTCGAGGACAGGCGGGTCTTGCCCTTGGCGTAGACGCCATCGGAACCGAGCGCGAAGCCCGCGCCCTCGATCTTCGCCTTGGCGCCGGCGACGTCGAGCACATACGGCTTGACGTTCGGGTTGAAGGCCCACGAGAACGGCGGGACGTTGGCCCGGACCGGGACGCCATTGCCGCCCGTGGCGACCTTGACGGTCTCGTCCTGGTTGATGCACATCGAGAAGGCCTCTCGAAGGGCCTTGTCGGCGTACAGGTGCCCTTCGCGCAGGTTGAACGCGATGTAGAAGTAGCCGTTGTCCGGATACTCGGCGATCTGGACGCCGGGGTTGCCCTTGACGGTCGTGTAGGCGTCGGACTCGATCTTCTGCTGCCACTGGATCTCATCGTTGCCCAGGGCAGCCGTCGCCGCGGCGGAGCTGCGGATGACGACCGCGAAGGCCTTCGCCGGGATCTTGGACGGGTCGACCTTCGTCCCGCCACCGTAGTAGTCGTCGAAGCGCGCGAGCTCGACGTTCTGGCCGGCGTTGTACTTGACGAACTTGAACGGGCCGGCCCCGATCGGGTTCTTGCCGAAGTCGATGATCTTCTGCGCGGCGGCGATCTGGTCGATCGCGGTGGCGCCGAGGGTCAGAAGGAGGTCGTCGACCTGACGCAGCAGGCCCTGCGCGTACGCCTCCGGATCGAACTGGTCGCCATTCTCGCCGCCCGTGTTGTAGCCGGCCTTGTTGACGGGTTCGATCTTGGCCTTGGCCAGCATCGCCTCGAGCTCGGCGGTGTACGTCGCGAAGAGGCAGCTCGCGGGCTTCGGCGGCGCCGGCGAGGCGTCCGCGGGGGCGATGCAGTTGGGATTGGTGGCGGCGGTCTCGGCGGCGACCTTGTCGGACAACGCCTTGACCTCGGCCTGGGTGACGGCACCCGCGGCGGCCTGGAAGCGTGCGAACAATTCCTCGATCGCCTTCTTCGGCAGGATCAGGGTGCTGCCCAAGCCGGCCGAGATGAACGGCGCGTACTTCTGCTTGAGGACGAATTCGACGGTCAGCGGATCCTTGACGGTCGTCGAAGCGACGTTGTCCGCGATCGCCGAGCAGCCGTCGGGGTTCATCCGGCAGTTCTTGGACGCCGCGAGGTCGAACGTGAACTTGACGTCGTCGGCGGTCAAGGGGCTGCCATCGTGGAACTTGATGTCCGGCTTGATCTTGACGGTCCAGGTCAGGCCGTCGGCCGAGGTGACGGGCGGGCCGTCGGCGGCCAGCGGGACGTACTCGACCTTGTAGTTCGGCTGGTACAGGGTCGTATAGATGAACCCTGTGATCCACGACGTCGGCAGGTCGTCGGGATAACCGGCCAGGGTGGTCGGCTCGCTGTCGACGACGAACGTGAAGTCACCGCCGGCGGTCGGTGCCTGGCTGGCGGGTGCTGCACTCGTGCCGGCCGAGGCCGGTGCGCTCGCTGCCGGCGTACCACTCGCCGTCGAGCCGCCGCACGCCGTCGCCGCGATGGCGAGGACGCCGAGCATCGCGAGTCCGCGATACCTCTTGGATGTCATCCGTTGATCTCCTCCTCTGTGCCCAGTCGAAGACGCCACTCGGTGTCGGACTGGGTGTTGGTCGCGCCGGTCTGCGGACCGGCACACCGATCCACCTCCGTCGGGCGCGGAAGTCGGTGCAGTATATGCGGGTATCGGCCCCATCGCGTCAAGTCCCGTTTGTCTTCGATCGTGGTCGATGCTCCTTTCTGGCGCGTCGCTGTCGACGACGCGGTGGGTGGCTCGCGTCTACGACCGCGTGGCCGAGCGAGGGATGGCGGATTCGGAACGAGGCGCCGCGCGACGCGCCGCCGGCGGGGTGTCGCGGCGGTCGGTCGACGAGGGGACGGTGGCGAGCCACATCGTGCCGCCATTGGCGGCCGGAGCGCGACTGGCCAGGATCGTCACGATGTCCTTGGTCAGCGGCCGCAGGCCGGAGTCGTACATCGGGCGGACCACGCGGGTCGGCGTCGACCGATCAGCCGTCCCATCGTCGGTCCAGACCGTCCCGAGCGGCGCCGAGACGGCGATGCGCATGGCCAGGACGGCCACCACGGCCGGCCCGACCATCGAGCCGAGCAGTGCCCAGCGCGAGCGGAACGAGGGACGCGCGCGTCGCTGCGACGCTTCGAGGCGAGTTCGCAGGTCCGGCCAGCCGTCGGTCGGCGGTTCGACCGCGGCCGTCAGCTCGGCCAGGCGGCGGAGCGCGATGACGGTCTGGGCGATGTCGGTGAGCTCCCGCTCGCATCGCCGGCAGCGGGCGAGGTGATCGAAGGCCGACGGCGTCAGCGGGCTCCGGACGCGATGCTCGACCCAGTCGGTCAGGGCCGGCCGATACCGGGCGCAGCTGTCCTTCCGGCCAAAGATCGTCACGATCGCCGCGGCCGCGCGGGACGCTCGACCGGGACCGGGACCGGCGCCTCGGTCGGGAGCTGGGTCTCGGGCGCGAGATGTTCCCGGAGGGCCCGCAGCGCGTAGTGGAGGCGCGACTTGACGGTCCCGAGCCGGATCCCAAGGGCCGTCGAGGTCTCCTGCAGGGATAGGCCGTCGAGGTAGTAGAGGACGATCACGCTGCGGTGCTTCGGCGCCAGCGTCGCCAGGCCATCGCGGACCCAGCGGCAGAGTTCCTGGCGTTCGGCGTACTCGGCCGGCTCGATCCCGTGGTCGCGCAGGCGCTGGCTGGTGGCGTCGTCCATCGAGCTCGCCGGCAGGCGCCGACGACCGTGCGCCGAGTAGCACAGGTTGAGCGCGACCCGGTTGAGCCATGGCAGCGGCGAGCGATCGCCGAGCAGGTTCGCCCGGTGCTTGTAGGCGCGGACGAAGGTGTCCTGGAGGACTTCCTCGGCGAACTCGCGGTCGCCGGTCAGGCCGAAGGCCGTCCGGAACACGTAGGCCCGATACCGCTCGTAGAACGCCTCGAACATGTCGAGGTCGTCCGCTTGCATCCCGCGGATCAGGTCGGCGTCGGCGATATGTGGGGCGACAGTGGCCGGGACGGCCGCGTCGTACTTCGTTGTCGTTCTCCGAGCACGCGGTGATAACTCCGCCGCGGCGGCACTAGTACCTACACAATACCGCCGGTCGTCCGAAAAGGTTCATTTCCTTGACGGTTCGATTCCTTAACGCGAGGTGCGGTCCCTCAGTCCGGGCAGGGGGTCTGGGCACCGGTCATCGGCCGCCAGCGCAGGTTCGGCTGCCGCGCCGCCGTCGCCTCGTCGAGCCGTCGCACCGGCGCCGTGTGGGGCGCCCCGGTCACCCGCTCGGGATCGGTCTCTGCCTCGGCGGCGATCTCGATGAGGGCGTCGGCGAAGGCGTCGAGCGTCTCGACGGACTCGGTCTCGGTCGGCTCGATGAGCATCCCTTCCTCGACGATCAGCGGGAAGTAGATGGTCGGTGGATGGTAGCCGTGGTCGATCAAGCGCTTGGCGATGTCGAGCGTGCGAACGCCGGTGCGTCGCTTGATCGTCGCGGCCGAGGCGACGAACTCGTGCTTGCACGGCCGGTCGTATGGCAGGTCGTACGTGTCTGCCAGTCGATGCTTCAGGTAATTGGCGGCGAGGACGGCGTCGTCGCTGACCTCGCGCAGGCCAGCGGCGCCATGGGCCCGGATGTACGCATACGCGCGAACGAGGACGCCCGTGTTCCCGACGAAACTGCGCAGGCGCCCGATGGAGCTCGGTCGCTCGTCGGCTCGCTCGAGACGGAACGTCCCATCGGCCTCCCGCAGCACCCGTGGCGTGGGCAGGTACGGCAGCAGCGCCTCCCCCACCCCGACCGGGCCGGCCCCAGGGCCACCGCCGCCATGCGGCGTGGAGAAGGTCTTGTGCACGTTGAAGTGCATGACGTCGAAGCCAGCCTCACCCGGCTTGAACCGCCCCAGGATGGCATTCAGGTTGGCGCCGTCCATGTAGGCGAGCGCGCCAGCCTCGTGGACGGCGTCGAGCAGCTCGCCGATCCGGCTCTCGAACAGGCCGAGGGTCGAGGGGTTCGTGATCATGACCGCGGCCGTCCGGGGTCCGAGCGCGGCCCGGAACGCCTCGACGTCGACACCGCCGTCGTGGGCTGACGGGATCGTGATGGTCCGGAAGCCGGCCATCGACGCGGTCGCAGGGTTCGTGCCGTGGCTGCTGTCCGGCACCAGGACCTCATCGCGGTCCGTGTCGCCTCGCTCGCGATGGTAGGCGCGGATCATCAGGATGCCGGTCAGCTCCCCCTGGGCGCCCGCGGCCGGCTGCAGGGTGACGGCGCGCATGCCGGAGATCTCCGCCAGGGCCGCCTCGAGCTCCCAGAGCAGCTGGAGCGTGCCTTGCGCCACCTCGTCAGGGGCCAGCGGATGGAGCGACGCGAAGCCGGGCAGTCGGGCGGCCCACTCGTTGAGCTTGGGATTGAACTTCATCGTGCATGAGCCGAGCGGATAGAAGCCGGTGTCGACCGCGAAGTTCAACTGCGAAAGGTTGACGTAGTGACGCACGACCTCGGGCTCGTTGAGCTCGGGCAACCCCGGGGCGTCCACCCGACGGGCGTCGGCCGGGATCCGGGCGAGCGCGTCCTTGGGGGGGTGCGGGATCTTGCCGCCGCCGCGTCCAGCGCGGCCGCGCTCGAACAGCGTGGGCTGCAGCTTCGGCCCGGTGACGCTCATCGCCGGCCACCCGCGGTCGCGGCATCGAGGTACCCCTCGCCCGCTCCCGCCTCCACGCCGACCGCCGGCCGGCCCCGCATCGCGTCGCCCAGGGCGGTCGCGAACCGGGCGATCTCGGCCGGGGTCGTGACCTCGGTGGCGCACACGAGCAGGCCGTCGGCGAGCGACGGGTCGTCGGGGACCGCGTCCGCCAGCACCAGGCCGGCCAGGATGCCGTACTCGAGCAGCCTACGATGGACCGTCGGGGCATCGGGAACGCGGATCGCGAACTCGTTGAGGTACGGGCCCGGGTGCAGCCGCCGGGCCCCGACCGCGGCAAGCGCATGCTCGAGCTCGGCGGCGCGGGCGGCGCCGAGCGTCGCGACGTCGCGCAGCCCGTGCGGCCCGACCGTCGCGAGGTAGACCGAGGCGGCCAGCGCGAGCAGGGCCTGGTTCGTGCAGATGTTGCTGGCCGCCTTGTCCCGACGGATGTCCTGCTCGCGCGCGCGCATCGTCATGACGAAGGCCCGCTGCCCGTCGAGGTCGGTCGTCATGCCGACCAGGCGACCGGGGATCTGGCGGACGAGGGCATCGGTCGAGGCGAGGATCCCGAGATAGGGGCCACCGTACTGGGGCGCGATCCCGAGCGGCTGGCCCTCGCCCGCGGCGATGTCCGCGCCGTACGCCCCAGGTGGCGCCAGGACGGCCAGCGAGACGGGCTCGACGACCGCCACGAACAGGGCGCCGGCCGCGTGCGCAAGGGTCCCGATGGCCGGCATCGGCTCGAGCAGCCCGAGGAAGTCGGGCTGGGCGGCGACCACGCCCGCGACCGGTCGATCCGGCTCGGCCAGCATCCGCTCCAGGGCGGCCATGTCGGTCGTGCCCGCCGCCGGACCCTCGGTCTCGAGCGGGATCTCGTCGAGTTCGAGCCCGCCCCCGAAGTACGTCTGCAGGGTCTGGCGGTAGTGCGGATGGACACCGCGGCTGACCAGGACCCTGTCGCGTCGCGTCGCGCGGCACGTCATGAGGGCCGCCTCGGCGGTCGCGGCGGCACCGTCGTAGTGCGAGGCCGACACGACATCGAGGTCGACCAGTTCGGCGATCAGCGACTCGTACTCGTAGATGCTCTGGAGCGTGCCCTGGCTGACCTCGGGCTGGTACGGGGTGTAGGCGGTGTACCACTCACCGCGGAGCAGGATCTGGTCGACCGCCGGCGGGCTCCAGTGACGGTAGACGCCGGCGCCGAGGAATGAGGCCAGGTCGGTCCGGTTCCGCCCGGCCAGCCACTGGAGTCGGGCGGCCAGCTCCAGCTCCGGTTCGGGCGGCGGGAGATCCAGAACGGAGGCCCGGAGGGCCTGGGGGATGTCGTCGAAGAGCTCGTCGACCGAGGTCAGGCCGAGGGCCGCCAGCATCCGCTGGCGGTCATCGGAGGTATGCGGGCCGTAGGGCATCTCGGGCGATCAGCCGGCCGCGATGAGCGCGTCGTACTCGGGCGCGTCGAGCAGCTCGTCGAGCTCGCCCGCATCGGCCAAGCGGACCCGGACCATCCAGCCCTCGCCGTACGGGTCCCGATTGACCGCCTCGGGCGTACCGGCCAGTGCGTCGTTGATGCCGACGACCTCGCCGCCGACCGGGGCGTACAGGTCGCTCACGGCCTTGACCGATTCCACGACGCCGAAGGCAGCCGATTGGCTGAGCGCCTTGCCGACATCCGGGAGCTCGACGAAGACGATGTCGCCGAGTTGCTCGGCTGCGTACGCCGTGATGCCGATGACCGCGTCGTCGCCGTCGATGCGGACCCACTCGTGATCCTTGGTGTAGCGCAGGTCGCTGGGGACCATCGCTGGCCGTACCTCCTCCTGGCGCGGCAGGACGCCGCGGGCGGCGGGCGCGTCGGGCAGGCCGGAAGGCTTCGGCTCCCGGTCCGATCAGGTCGAGCGGCGGTAGAACGGCAGGTCGACGACCTTCGTGGGGACCGGCGCGTTTCGGATCTCCACGGCCAGTATCGTACCCGGCTCCGCATCGCCCGGCGCGACGTATGCCATCGCGATCGGCAGGCCGAGCGTCGGCGACTGCGTCCCGCTCGTGACGATGCCCGTCCGCCGCTCGCCGGCGAGGACCGGGTACCCGTGCCGGGCGATCCCGCGGCCCTCCACGATGAGACCGACGAGGCGCTTGGGCGGTCCCGCCGCCGCGATCCGCTCGAGAGCGGCTCGCCCGACGAAGTCGTCCGGCTTGTCGAGCTTCACCACCCGGCCGAGCCCCGCGTCGTATGGGGTCGTCTCGCGATCGAGCTCGTTCCCGTACAGCGGCATCCCGGCCTCGAGTCGCAGCGTGTCCCTGGCACCCAGGCCCACGGGTACGCCCCCGACCGACTGGACGGCGGC
Organism: uncultured Chloroflexia bacterium; assembly: GCA_963776545.1. Lineage (GTDB taxonomy): Bacteria > Chloroflexota > Limnocylindria > Limnocylindrales > CSP1-4 > SPCO01. The sequence continues at coordinate 139,557 of CAVZND010000009.1, forward strand.
CAGCAACGCGTCCCAGAGCTCGACGGTCCGGCCCGTCTCGACGAAGACCTCGAAACCGTCCTCGCCCGTGTAGCCGGTCCGCGCGACCAGCGCCGGGATGCCGGCGACCTCGCCCTCGGCGATGGCGTAGTAGCGCAGGGCGGCCAGGTCGATCCCGGTCAGCGGGGCGAGCACCGCGATGGCTTGCGGACCCTGGACGGCCAGTAGGCCGGTGGCCAGCGACCGGTCGTCGAGGATCGCCCGGAAACCCGCCAGCCGCTCGGCGAGGGCATCCGAGACGACGGCCGCGTTGCTCGCGTTGGCGACGACCAGGAACCGTTCCTCGGCGAGGCGATAGACGATGAGGTCGTCGATGACGCCGCCGTCCGGCGCGACGATCATCGAGTAGTGGGCCCGGCCGATCGCGAGCGCCGGTGGGTTCGACACGAGCGCCGCCGCCAGGGCCGGCCCGGCGTCCGGGCCCTCCACGAACAGCTCGCCCATGTGCGACAGGTCGAACAGCCCGACGCGCTCCCGGACGGCGCGATGCTCGTCGAGGATCGAACCGTACTGGACCGGCATCAGCCAGCCGCCGAACTCGATCAGCCGGGCGCCCAGGGCGGCGTGGCGCTCCGCGAGGGGTGTGCGATGCGGCTCGTCGGTCGGCGGCTCGGGCGGCTCGCGTTCGGTCACGACCCGGCCGGGACCGAGCCAGGGTCGACGAGTTCCGCGGCGCGGGCGACGAGGGCTCGCTCCGTCTCGAAGGTCAGGGTGACCGCGGCATCGGCGAACGGGATCCAGCGGACTTCCTCGAACTCGTGGTCATGTCGGGCGAGGTCGCCGCCGGTGGGCTCCATCATGAAATAGTGGACGGTCTTGTGGATGCGGGTCCCGGACTGGACGAAGTAGTACTCGATCGAATCGAGCGGGCCCGTGATCCGGACCTTGAGCCCGGTCTCCTCCGCCACTTCGCGCAGGGCCGTCTCCTCGGTCGTCTCGCCGCTCTTGGGCGTGCCCTTGGGGAGGGTCCAGGTCCGCCCGTCGCGCTCACGTCGGCGACTGCCGACGACGAGCCACGGTTGACCGTCTTCGTGGCGGACGACGATCCCGCCGGCTGACGTGGCGGTCGCGGTCCTCAGGCGCGCCACGGCGCCGAGGCGGCGCTGGGACGACGCATCGCCCCGCCATGCCCGGATCGGGCCCAGTGCATGACGACGCGCGGATGCGGGCGTCCGTCGAGCGGGCGAGCGCCGGTCGCGGGCTGGATCGAGCGCCAGCGACCGCGCAGGCTCACGAGCGGCGCGACGTCGGGCCGGCGCAGCACCGTCGCGCGCTCGGCGGTCGATCGGAAGACGTCGCCCGCGTGCAGACCGAGACGCCGCTCCTTCGTCCGAACCGAGGGGCGCACGAAATGGGCCGCCGGCCGAGCCGCGTACTTCGCGGCGATACTGCGAATCATCAGGTCGTTATGGTACCGGTTCGAACCGCCCTTGCAAGGGCGCGGCGCACGTCGTGCTCGCGCTCCGGTGCCAGCGAGCCACGGGCGACGGCGAGGTCCACCTCACGCTCGGCGACCGCGAGGTACAGGGGCAGGACATCGGGTGCGTGGGCCTCGAGCGCGGCGAGGTGCGCGTCGAGGGTCCCGACGTCACCACGGGCGATGGGCCCGGTCAGCGCGTCGCGGACCCCGAGGGCCCGGGCATTGCCCAGCGTGCCCTCGATGAGCGGGCCGTAGATGGAGAGAGAGCCCGCCTCGTCCAGGCCGGCGACCCGCCCCAGCTCGACGATCGCGTCGAGCAGGGCCACGAAGCCGCCGGCCGCCAGGACGGCCGCCGCGTGGTAGGCCGCCTTCGAGCCGGGCGCCAGCCGGACGGGCCGGGCCCCGATGGCCTCGGCCATGTCTGCGAGGAGTGCGGCCAGCTGGTCGTCGCCCTCGATCGCGATCGTCGCGCCGTGGAGGGCCGCGACCGCCCGTTCCGTGTCCGCGAACGCGACCAGCGGATGGAACGTGCCGATCTGGGTGCCGGCCGCCATCGCCGGGGCCAGCACGTCGGCGTCGAGGGCGCCGCTCGTGTGGACCATGGCCTGGCCGCCGTACATTCGCACGCCGGCGGCGAGCGTCGCGATCGCGTCGTCGGGGACGGCCACGATGATGAGCTCGACCTCCTCGACGAGGGCCTGGGCCTCGGCGTAGGCGCGTGATCCGTCCACGAGCGAGCGGAACCGCTCGCGACGGGCCGGGTCGCGGCTCGCGACCGCGTGGACCGGCCAACCGGCGCGGGTCAGGGCGACGCCGAGCGCCGTCCCCACCGCCCCGGCTCCGACGATGCCGATGACCGGCGGCTGCCCGGGCTCCGAGTGGTGATGCGGGTGCTCGTGGTCGCTCGCGTGGACCCCGTCGCCGTGCCGGTGGAAGCCGGGCGGGACCGGATCGAGGTCGATGCCCGCCGCCTCGATCGCGGCTTCCGTGTCGTCGCGGTCCCGCTTCGGGTCGTCGCCGGGCAGGTCGCCCCAGGCTCTCATCCGCGGGCGCCCGCGGATCGGGAACGGTCGCGGTACGCTTGCACGCGTCGAGTGTAGCGAGCCAGCGAGGATGGACACGTTGTCGGCGAATGACCTCTTCGGCGCCCGGGCTTCGCTCGGCGCGGGCCTCCCCGATCACTACCGGTTGGCCGTCCTGGGCGACCGGATCGACCTCGACTCGGCCCCCGTCACCATCCGGATCCTGCTCGAGAACCTGCTGCGCCACGCCGGCGGCGGCGTCGTCCGGGCCGAGGACGTCGAGACCCTGGCCGCCTGGCGGCCGGGCACGCCGGCGGAGGCCGAGATCCCGTTCATGCCGTCGCGGGTCGTGCTCCAGGACCTGACTGGCGTCCCGGCCGTCGTCGATCTCGCCGTCATGCGCGATGCGATGGCCGACCTGGGCGGCGACCCGGCCCGGGTCAACCCACTCGTGCCCGCGGACCTGGTCATCGACCACTCGGTGCAGGTCGACCAGTTCGGGACGCCGGGGGCGTTCGCCTTCAACGTCGGGCGCGAGTACGAGCGCAACGTCGAGCGCTACCAGCTGCTGCGCTGGGCGCAGACGGCCTTCCGGAACCTGCGCATCGTGCCGCCCGGGACGGGCATCGTCCACCAGGTCAACCTGGAGTTCCTGGCCCCGGTCGTCGACGAGCGCGACGGGGTCGCCTTCCCCGACACCCTCGTCGGCACCGATTCGCACACGACGATGATCAACGCGCTCGGCGTGCTGGGCTATGGCGTCGGTGGCATCGAGGCCGAGGCGGTGCTCCTTGGCCAGCCGCTGTACCAGCCGATGCCCAAGGTCGTCGGCGTCCGGCTGACCGGGGAGCTGCCGAAGGGTTCGACGGCCACGGATCTCGTCCTGGTCGTGACCGAGCTCCTGCGCGGCCACGGCGTGGTCGGGGCCTTCGTCGAGTTCGCCGGCGACGGCCTCGCCGGCCTGTCCCTCGCCGACCGGGCGACGATCAGCAACATGAGCCCTGAGTTCGGGGCGACCGCGACGCTCTTCCCGATCGACGACGAGACGCTCGCCTACCTGCGCCTGACCGGCCGCTCGGCCGAGCGCGTGGCCCTCGTCGAACGCTACGCGAAGGCGCAGGGCCTCTGGCGCGAGCCGGGGGATGGCCCGACGTTCGACGAGCTGCTGACCCTCGACCTGGCCACGGTCGTGCCGTCGGTGGCCGGGCCGCGCCGACCGCAGGACCGCGTGCCGCTCGACCTGCTTCGCGAGAACTTCCGCACGAACTTCCCCGACGGCCTGGAGGCAGGCGACGCCGCCGACGCGGAGGCGGCGGTGCCGGGTGCGCTCGGCCGTCGACGAGGCGTCGGCCGAGTCCTTCCCGGCCTCGGATGCGCCCGCGTTCGCCTCGGCCGATCCGGATCGGCCGCGGCCGGCACCGCCCGCCGAGCCGGTCCTGGCCGATGCGCCGCCGGTCGACCGTCGCTCGTACCGGGGCGTGCCGGTCGACGTCGGCGGCGAGCGGGTCGTGGTCCGGACGGGGTCCGTGGCGATCGCGGCGATCACCTCCTGCACGAACACGTCCAACCCGACGGTCATGGTCGGGGCCGGCCTGCTGGCCCGGAACGCCGTGGCCCGCGGCCTGCGCGTCAATCCGACGGTCAAGACCTCGCTCGCCCCTGGCTCGAAGGCCGTGACCGGCTACCTGACGTCGGCCGGGTTGATGGCGCCGCTCGAGGCGCTCGGGTTCGCGCTGGCCGGCTACGGCTGCACGACCTGCATCGGCAACTCCGGCCCGCTCGATGAGGCGGTCGCCGGCGCCATCGAGGCGAACGACCTCGTCGTGGCGGCGGTCCTTTCTGGCAACCGCAACTTCGAAGGCCGGATCCACCCGCTCGCCCGCGCCAGCTACCTCGCCTCCCCGCCGCTGGTGGTGGCGTTCGCCCTCGCCGGCCGGGTCGATATCGACCTGACGCGGGAGCCCCTCGGCACGGGCCGCGACGGCGTCCCGGTGTTCCTGGCCGACATCTGGCCGTCAGCCGAGGAGATCCGCTCGGTCATCGCGTCGTCGGTCGACGCGGAGCTGTTCCGGCGTACCTACGAGGTCGTGTTCGAGGGCGACGACCGGTGGCGGGCCCTGTCGATCCCGGCGGGCGACCGCTACGCGTGGGATCCGGCGTCCACGTACATCGCGAGGCCGCCGTTCCTCGATGGGCTGTCGGCCGGCCACCGGCCCCCCGGCGACATCGTCGGGGCCCGCGTGCTGGCCGTCCTGGGCGACTCGGTCACGACCGACCACATCTCCCCGGCCGGCTCGATCGCCCCGTGGTCGCCCGCCGGCCAGTGGCTCCAGGACCGTGGCGTCGGGCCGCTCGAGTTCAACTCGTACGGGGCCCGGCGCGGCCATCACGATGTCCTCGTGCGCGGCACGTTCGGCAACATCCGCCTCCACAACCGGCTGGCCGAGCCGAAGGAAGGCCCGTACACGGTCCACCTGCCGTCGGGCGACGAGATGTTCATCTACGACGCGGCGATGCGCTACATCGAGGAGGGCGTGCCGCTAATCGTGATCGCCGGGCGCGAGTACGGGTCTGGCTCGTCGCGCGATTGGGCTGCCAAGGGTCCCTCGCTCCTGGGCGTCAAGGCCGTGCTGGCCGAGAGCTTCGAGCGGATCCACCGCTCCAACCTCGTCGGGATGGGCATCCTGCCGCTCCAGTTCGGACCCGGTGACAGCCTGGTCTCGCTCGGCCTGTCCGGACGGGAGACGTTCTCGATCCTGGGGCTCGAGGGTGGCGCGTCGCCGCGCCAACGAGTCACCGTCGTGGCCACGGAGGACGCGGGGGCGGGCGGCGCCGGGCGAGAGCGTCGGTTCGAGGCGATCGCCCGCCTGGATGGGCCGATCGACGTCGACTACTACGCCGGCGGCGGCATCCTGCCGGCCGTGCTGCGGCGCCTGGCCGCCGAGCCCGCCTGACAAGGCGAAGCCCCCGGGGGAGGACCGGGGGCTTCGGTACGCGGGGAGGAGTACCGCGTTCGGTCGTTCTGACGACGCGGCATCGCGCCGCGTGACGGCCGTCTGGGACGAATATCGCAAGATCAGCCGCCTGGAGCGGTCGGGACGGGCTCGGTGCCGATCTCGCGGAGCGGCCACGGGAACGATCCGAACTGGAGGATGGCGACGAGCTCCTTGACCGTTTCGGGGCCGTCATCCGGCCCGGCCAACCCGACCTGGACCTCACCGCCGTCGATGGCCGACATGATCGCTGGCGCCGTCAGCACGCGGCCGTCGAGCGTGATCGCGAAGAACTCGCCGACATGGTTAGCCGTGTAGTCGGCGAACAAGGTGGCCGCCTCGGGCCGCAACGTGAAGTCGACGGTCGCGTTCCCGGACCCGTCGACGCCGACCGAGGCCGACGCGACCTGATCGCCGCTGAACAACGGCGGATCAGTCCGGAGGTCGAGGACCCGACCCGCCTCCGCCGACTCCGTCCCGAGCGGGACGAAGTCGAGCCGGCCGGTGGGAGCCACGACCCGTCGCAGGGCGACACCATCGGCGACAGAGGGGACGACGACGGCGATCCGGTCCGGGCCCACGACCTCGACCGAGACATCGGTGATGCCGACCGCCTCCAGGCGACGCTGGACGATGTCAGTCACGACAGCGATGCCTTCGACGCCTGGCGCGACCCCATCGACGGGCAGCACCTGGTATTCGACCCGGAGGCGGGCCTCCGAAGGGTCACTCGAACTCGGTGCCGAAGGCTGCGGCCCAGGGAGGGCGACGACATCGAGCAGGACCAGCGCGACGGCCGCCGCGATGACGACGCCACCGACTGCCAAGGCGATCGCAACCGGGTGCTTCCGCATGCACGCTCCTGCCTTCGGGACGTCCGGACCAGGTCGCGCAGGCGGACGGTCAGTGCATCCTACGGCGTTGGAGGGCGGAACTCGAAGCTCTCGACGACCGGCATCACCTCGGCCATGTGCGCGTCGAACAGGGCGGGCTGGGCCGGTCCGATGTCACTGATGCCGATCGCCATCGTTCGCCCGTCTCCGAGGTCCAGCAGGATGAGTCGTATCGGATGATCGGGCTCGACTCCGAACACTCCGGGTTCGGCCCCCTGAAGGATCGGGATCGCGACGATCGGGCCTTCCGGCGCAAGACACCCTCCGGTCCAGTCAGGCGCGATGCGGAGATCCATCATCTGGCCCTCGTAGCCGGCGACCTTCACGGCGGCTGGCGGGGTCGATACCACGCCTGGACGAGCCCGGATCGCGGCCACCAGGTCATCGACGCCGCCTCCGACACCGGGCGCGTCCTCGACCGGGCCGCACGCGACTCCTTCGGCGAAGTCCGAAGCCAGCCGGGGCTGGGCCAGGACACTCAGGAACGAGTCGGTTGCCGGCTGGCCCTGGGGGGCGTCTCGGAGGAGATGGAGCAGGAACGAGGCAGGCTCGTCCTCCTTGACCTTCCACCCGGCCGGGATCGTGTAGCTCAGTCGGATGGGCGCCGCCGGATCGCCGAACGGATCGAAGCTCGACGTCTGGTAGGTCCCTGGCGGCCACGGGGCCCCGGGATCCACGGGTTGGGGAAGGTCGGATCGCACCCACGGGCCGGTCAAGGCCTTTTCCCGGGTCGCGCAGGCGTCTGTGCTGATCGCCGTCAGGGTGAGTACCGTGCCCTTTCCCTCCACCAGCCAGCGGTAGGCCCCGACGTCTCCGACCGCGCATCCGACGGTCTCGCCGGTCGCCGTCACGGCGAGGGTATCGAGGGCCGTGGCCACGACCGCGGACGTCGATGCCGCGACGTCCGGATCGGACCCGTACTCCACCTGTCCGCTCGCCAGGCTGAGGAACGCGGATCCCCACAGGTCCGGACCCGGCGCCACGGCATACGGCCGCTGCCACGCATGACGAAGGACCTCGGGGACCGGCCCGCCGGCAGGTGCCGAGGGGCTGGGCGACGACGAGACCGACGCTCGCCCGACGACGCCGACACCCACCACGCCGACGAGGACGACGGCCAGGCCGGCCACCGCCCAGCGAACGCCGACGCTGCGCTGGCCGAAGACGACGCGGCCCACCGACCAGCCCCTGGCGCGCCGGGACGACGACATCGCGGCCCGCGAGATGGCGAGCGCGTCGATCCGTCGCACGGTCACCGCATCGGTGTAGGCCTGGACGCGATCCGTGAACCGGGTCTCGAACGGCTCCGTGGCCTGGTGTTCAGTCATCGCCAAGGTCCTTTCGCAGCCGCCCGAGGAGGCGATGGAGGCGCACGCGTACACCCGACGCGGTCATTCCCATCGCCCGAGCGATCTCGGCGGATTCGAAGCCGCCCACGAACCGCAGGCCGACGATCGCCCGATCCTTCGGGTCGAGCCTGGCCAGGGCGTCGGCGAGGTCGATCAGGGCGGCGGCGTCGATGTCGCGTGGCCGTCCGGGGTCCGTGACGGCGAGCTCTCGAACCGTGCGTCGGCGCCGGCTCCGGGAGATCTGGCGTGCCTCGTTGGCGGCGATCGCCATGAGCCAGGGGCGCAGGCGGTCGGGGTCCCGCAGATCCTTCAGGCGACGGTAGGCGACGGCCCACGCCGACTGCTCCGCCTCCTCGGCGATGTCGAGGTCGCCGCAGACGAAGAAGGCGATGCGGGCCAGGTCGTTGTGGTGCGTAGCGACGATCCGGGCGAACGCGACCTCGTCGCCGGCGACGGCGCGCTCCAGGATCGACGCCGGTGTCTCCGTCCCCGCGATCCCGCTGTCGATCACGCCATCGATCATGCTCCAAAGATGCCGGCCGGACCGGGCGCGTTACATCCACGACACGAAGACAGGGCCCGAAGGCCCTGTCTTCGTTGGGCTCGCGATGGTGGGCGATACTGGATTCGAACCAGTGACCTCGCGGATGTGAACCGCGCGCTCTAACCGACTGAGCCAATCGCCCGAGAGGTCCGCGGCGCCGCACGGGGCGCCGGTCGGGACCGGCCGATCATACCCGCAGGCCCGGCCAGCGGGCAACGATCGCCTCGGCGTTGATGCCCTCGACCACGACCAGCTTCTCGCGGCTGCCCGCCCCGGCGACGATCCGCACGTCCCGCCGGGCGACGCCGAGCTCCTCCGACAGCAGGCGCACGAGGGCATTGTTCGCGGCGCCTTCCACGGCTGGAGCCGTCACGCGCGCCTTGAGTACACCATCCAGCACACCATCAACGCGGTCGAGCGCGGCGCGCGGGGTGAGGCGGACGGCGAAACGGACGTCGGGCTGACTCAAGACCTCAGATGGTGCTGGCGCCCACGTTGATGGGCCTGGGCCGTGCCTGGGGGCCGACCCAGTCTACCGTCAGTGCGCGTGGTCGTGGTCGCCGGGCCCATGTTCATGGGGTCGCTCGCCGAACAGGGCGCGTCCGACCCGGACGATCGTGGCCCCTTCCTCGATCGCCAGCTCGAAGTCGTCGGTCATGCCCATCGACAGGTCGGCACCCAGAGCGGGCCACAGCTCGCGCAGCCGTGCCGACAACTCGCGCAGCTCGCGGAAGGTCCCTCGCGCGCCCGCTTCGTTCGTCGCCAGCCGGCCCACGGTCATCAAGCCCTTGACCTCGAGGTTCGGGAGCGCGAGCAAGGCCGGGACGGCGTCCTCGACGTCGGCCGGCTGGAAGCCGTGCTTCGCCGGGTCGAGATCGACGTTGACCTGCACGAGGACCGGGTAGCGGGCGCCCGGCCGAACCTCCGGCACGAGCCGGTCGAGTCGCTGCGCCAGCTCGACCGAGTCGACCGACTGGATCGCCTCGAACGTCTCGAGCGCGCGACGTGCCTTGTTCGACTGGAGCGGGCCGACGAGCTGCCAGCGCGCCCCGGGCACCTCGGGCGCCTTCGCGACCGCCTCCTGGACCCGGTTCTCCCCGAGCACCGTCAGGCCGGCGGCCACCGCGGCGCGCAGCCGGTCGGGCGCGACGGTCTTGGAGACGGCGACGAGCTCGACCGTGTCGGGATCGCGTCCCGAGCGCCGGCACGCGGCGGCGACCCGCGCCAGGACGCGGTCTCGTGCCTGGCCGAATGCCTCGACCTGGGTCGGGTCCGGTGGCGTCACCACCGGCGGGTCACTTCCGACGGAGGAAGCTGGGGATCTCCAGGTCGTCCGCGTCGTAGGTCGTGGCCCGCTTGGCCGGGGCCGGCTCGCCGACCGAGCGCTCGGCGCGTGGGGCACTGCCGACCAGGGCGGCGACGTCGTCGCTGCGCTCGACCGAGGGGCTCACCTCGTCGCGCTGCCGCTGCAGCTCCTCGAGGAAGTCGCGCTCGCGCGGGGCCCGCCCGGAGACCGACGTGTCCATGACGCCGGTCGCCTCGCGGGCGCTCGTGTGGCGCTTGCGGCCGCCGTCGAAGCCGGTCGCGATGACCGTGACCATGACCTCGTCGCCGAGCCGCTCGTTGAAGCTCGTGCCGAAGATGATGTTGGCCTCCGGATCGGCGGCTTCCTTGATCGCCTCGGCCGCCTCCTGGACCTCGTAGAGCGACAGGCTGGACGATCCGGTGATGTTCCAGAGGATCCCCTGTGCGCCGTTGATGTCGACTTCGAGGAGTGGACTGGCGATGGCCATGCGGGCGGCCTCGACGGCGCGGTTCTCGCCGGTCGCCCGGCCGATGCCCATGAGGGCCGAACCGGCGTCCTTCATGATCGCGCGGACATCCGCGAAGTCCTGGTTGATGAGGCCGGGCACCGTGATGATGTCGCTGATGCCCTGGACACCCTGGCGCAGGACGTCGTCGACGACGCGGAACGCGTCGAGGATGCTCGTGTTCTTCTGGACGACATCCCGCAGCCGGTCGTTGGGGATCGTGATGAGCGCGTCGACCTGGGCCTTGAGCTCCTCGGCCGCCTTTTCCGCGACGAGCTTGCGCTTGTTGCCCTCGAACGCGAACGGCTTGGTTACGACGCCGATCGTGAGCGCCCCGCCTTCCTTGGCGATCTGCGCGACGACCGGGGCCGCGCCCGAGCCGGTGCCCCCGCCGAGGCCGGCAGTGATGAAGACCATGTCGGAGTCCACGAGCGCCTCGGCGATCTTCTCCGAGTCCTCCTCGGCCGACCGCTGGCCGATCGACGAATCGCCACCGGCGCCGAGGCCGCGGGTGACCTTGTCACCGATGCGGATCTTGTGGGGGGCGTCGGACTGGAGCAGCGCCTGGGAGTCCGTGTTGCAGGCGATGAACTCGACGCCCATCATCTCGGCCCGGATCATCCGGTTGACCGCGTTGCTGCCGCCACCACCGACCCCGATGACGCGGATCAGCGCGAAGTTCTCGGAGTCGGAACGCAACGTCATCGGTTGTCCTCCAGGTGACCCTTGGCGGTCGGGGCGCGGTGTCGGGGAACTCGATTATCTGGCGCGGGGCGTCGATCGATCGCGGGGCTCTGGGGCGAGCGGGCCCGCGAACAGGCACGGAGTATAGCGCCCGACCGGCCGAACCCCACAAGCCCCCAGATGCGCCCGACGTGCGGCGCCCGACAGGCTCCGTTGCCCGGTCGCAACGGCGCGTGCGACCCCTCAGGCAGGGTCAGCGGGGATGAAGGACAGGCGGACCTGGCGGGTCGGGTTGTCGGGGTTGGGATCGAGGAGGCAGATCGACTGCCACGTCCCGAGGGCGAGCCGGCCGCCGATCACGGGCACGGTCAGCGAGGGCGAGGCAAGGAGCGGCAGGACGTGGTCGGCGCCGTGCCCGGCCGAGCCGTGCCGGTGCCGGTAGCGGCCCTCGTCCCGCGGCAGGAGCCGCTCGAGGGCGGCCAGGAGGTCGTCGTCCGAGCCGGCGCCGATCTCGACGATCACGAGCCCCGCGGTCGCATGCGGCACGAAGATCGACAGCAGCCCATCCGTTTCATCGGCCACGAACGCGGCACACGCCCCGGTCAGGTCCGCGAGGCTGGGCTCGGACCCGGTCCGGACGGTGATCTCGGTCGTCCTTACGGGAAGATGCTCCGCAGCGCGTCGCGGATGCGGCCGATCCCGCCGCCGGCCGGCGCCGACTCGTAGCGCATCGGTTCGCCGGCGGCGAGGCTGACCGCACCCCACTGGAGCAGGCCGACCGCCGTGCTGTAGGACGGGTTCAGGAGCGTGTCCACCAGGCCGCCGATGCCCGAGGGCGCCGCGACGCGGACCGGCATCTGGAGGACGCTTCGTCCAAGCTCAGCCGCCCCGGCGAGCTGTGCCGCACCACCGGTCAGGATGATGCCGGCCGGCAGCATGCCGACGCCGGCCGCCCGGATCTCGTTGCCGAGCAGCTCGAAGGTCTCGCGCATCCGCGCCTCGATGATCTGGCACACCTCGAGCCGACTGACGGTCCGCCCGGCGTCCTCGCCGAGGACCGAGACACTGATCGCCTCGTCATCGTCGTCCTCGAGCGACCGGAGGTCGGCCGTCCCGTGCTGGATCTTGAGCTCCTCGGCCACCTGCAGGCTGGTCTTGAGGCCGATGGCCACATCGTTGGTGACGTTGTTGCCGCCGACCGGGAGGACCCGCGTGTGGAACGGCGAGCCGTCCTGGAACAAGGCGAGATCGATCGTGCCGGCGCCGACGTCCGCCACGGCCACGCCGAGCTCCTTCTCGGTCTCGGACAGGACCGCCTCGGCGGAGGCCAGCGAATCGGCCACCAGCTCGTCGATCTTCACGCCGGCCGCGGCGACGCACTTGGACAGGTTCTGGACCGCCGTCGCAGACGCGGTGACGATGTGCGTCTCGACCTCGAGGCGCAGGGCGCTCATCCCGAGCGGGTCCTTGACCCCCTCCTGGCCGTCGACCGTGAAGCCGCGTCGCTCGACGTGCAGGACCTCGCGATTCGACGGGATCGAGACCGCCCGGGCGACCTCGATGGCCCGGTTCACGTCCTCGCGCGTGACCTCGCGGTGATGCGCGGTGACCGCGACCTGCCCGGGCGAATTGAGGCTCTCGACGTGCTGGCCGCCGACGCCGACGAACGCCCGATCGATCTTCCAGCCCGACAGCCGCTCGGCCCGCTCGACGGCATCCGCGATCGAGCGCACGGTCTGGTCGATGTTGATGACGACGCCCTTCTTGAGGCCGGACGCGGGGACGGTCCCGTGGCCCATGATCGTCAGCCGGCCGTCGCGGCTCACCTCGCCGATGAGCGCGCAGACCTTGCTCGTGCCGACGTCGATGCCGACGAGGACCGCTTCGCGTTCCACCATGGTCGTTCCTGTCTCCCGTCCCGTGTTTCGCCTGGTCGATCTAGAGGAAGTGCCGGCGGATGAGGGCCACGTTGTTGAAGATCCGCAGACCGAATGTGATGAGCGCCACGAGGTAGAGGTCCAGGCCCAGCCGGTCGCCGATGAACGTCAGGGCCACGGCGATGATCGCGTTGACCAGGAACCCGCTGATGAAGATGCGATTGTCGTAGACCCCGTCGAGCTCTGCACGAACGGCTCCGAGCACGGAGTCCAGCGCCGCGAGGATGGCCACCGCCGAATACCGGCTGAGCTCGAAGCTGACGTTGACGTTGAGGACGAGACCCGCCAGGACGCCCACCAGGAGCCCGAGCAGGGGGAGCAGCACGCCGATGTCGTCCTCGTTCCTTCGGGTTTCGGCAAGGCTACCCGACCGCCAGCGGGCGCGGCAACCTGACGGACCGGCGCGGAGGCGTCGATCGCGCTCACGGCGCCGGGCTCGGCTTGGCGGAGGCCTTCGGGCTCGGCGTCGGCCGCGGGATGTACGTGCCGTTGGTCTCCGACGCGAGGATGACCCGCGCGACCTCCGACTCCCGCCCGAACAGCAGGCTGCGCAGGAGCCGGACCTGCCCAGGGATGAGCGCCGGCGTCCGCAGGCTCGGCGTGTAGAAGCCGAACACGGCCGTCCAGCCGGCCGGTCGCGCATTGACCAGGAACCCGTTCTCGTCGGTCAGGCTGAGGGCGAGTCCCTGGGCCGAACTGCCGACGTCGGCCGGGCGCAACGACGCCAGCCGGGTGGCGGCGTCGAGATCGACCGGGTCGAGTGACTGGCCGACCAGCAGGCCGACCGACGCCGACCGCTGGTCATCCACGACCGGCAGTGCGGCGGCCTCCGGCGGCGCCTTCTCGCCGAGCTGCGCGAACAACGCCCCGTCGCGATCGACGAGGTAGCGCCGATCGCCCACCTTCCAGACCAGGATCGGCGTGCGCTCCTCGAGCGTGACCGCGAGCGTGTCCGGCAGCTCGACCTGCACGCGGGCCCGATCGATCGTGGACAGCTCACCAAGCTTGGCCTCGAGCGGCGAGGTCTCGATGCGGAACAGGTTCTCGCCGCGGATCTCGGCCAGCGACGCCTCCACCGCGGACACGTCGGTGTAGTGGGCCCCGAGCACCCGGAGCGTCGCGTACTGGAACGCCGACGACGAGGCGACCCCGTAGACGGCGGCCGCGGCGGCGAGCGCGACGAGGGCCGCGCCCGCGCGGACACGCGACAGCCCGGCCGACGCCCGCCGGACGGGGCGGATCCGACGTCCCTGCCGGCCGGTCGGCACCGATCGACGAGCGGCCGGCCGGCTGCTCACCGGGGCAGGTCGTCCGGCCCGAGCCGGTGGGCGATCCGCGACTCGTGCCGCTCGCGCGCGAGGTCGATCACCCGGGCGCAGACGTCGGCGAACGAGTACCCGGCGGCGGCCGGCAATGTCGGGAACAGGCTGATCGGGGTGAAACCCGGGATCGTGTTGATCTCCGAGAGGTAGATCGTCTCGCCGGCGAGCAGGAAGTCGACGCGCGCGAAGCCCTCGGCCCCGATCGCGCGATAGGCATCGCGGGCGATCTTGAGCAGGATGGCGCGCTGGGCCGGGCTCACCTCGGCGTTCAGCGACGTCTCCGACAGGCCCGCCGTGTACTTGGCCTCGTAGTCGTAGAACTCGTGGCCGGACACGATCTCGCCCGGGCCGTACAGCTCGATTGCGGCCGGATCGTTGCCGATGACCGACACCTCGAGGTCGCGCGCACCGGCGACGTAGGTCTCGACCAGGGCGAGCGAGTCGTACCGGAAGGCGACGTCGAGGGCCGGTTCGATCTCGTCGGGTCGATGGACCAGGGTCATCCCGACCGAGCTGCCGAGGCGGGCGGGTTTGACCATGAGCCGTGGGTCGGCCGCGCCGGCCGCGAAGGCCTCCAACTCCCCGCGCACCGCGGCGCGATCCGCGGCCCAGCGCGAGGCCCGGACCTCGCGCCAGTCGACGACCGGCAGGCCGATCCCCCGACAGAGGCGCTTGAAGATCGCCTTGTCCATGCCGATCGCCGACGCCGCGACCCCGGACCCCGTGTAGGCCAGCCCGGCGGCCTCGAGGAGGGCCTGGACGGTCCCGTCCTCCCCGAACGGCCCGTGCAACGCGATCGCGACGACGGGCGCCGGCCGGGTCGCGGCCAGACGGTCCAGCGCCGCCCCGGTCTCGAACGGTCCGTCGGCGTCGAGCCCGGTCGGATCGTCGTAGGCCGCCTGCGGACGGCCGGCGCGCTCGTGGTCGATCGGGAGCCACCACCAGCGGCCGCTGAGGTCGATCAGGACCTGGCGGACGGGGTGGCCGAGCGAACGCAGCGCCTCCGCGATCGCCGTCCCCGACACGATCGAGACGTCGTGTTCGGCCGACGGGCCCCCGAGCAGGACGACGACCGGGACTCGATCGGCGTTCACGCGGCCGTCCCCCAGCCCGCCCAGTCGCCGAGGAACTCCACCTCGAACTCGAGCAGGATGCCGTGCCGCTCCGCGACCTCGGCGCGGACCAGGTCCATCAACGCGCGGACGTCCGCGGCCGTGCCCTTCTGGTCGTTGACGACGAAGTTGGCGTGCTTCTCCGAGACGACGGCGCCGCCGATGCGCCGGCCTTTGAGGCCCGCGGCGTCGATCAGGCGTCCGGCCGAATCCCCTGGCGGGTTGCGAAACACGCTTCCCGCCGACGGCAATCCGAGCGGCTGATGGGCCTGCCGCCAGCGACGGATCTCGTCGAGCCGACCCTTGATGGTGTCCGGGTCCGCGGGCTCGAGCCGGAAGGTCGCCTCGACGATGAGTTCGCGAGGCTGGCCCGGTTCGTGGTGCTTGAACCGGCTGTCGCGATACGAGAGCGCCAGCTCCTCACGCGACAGGATCGACTCGTCGCCCGATGCACCCAGGACGCGGACCGACTCGATGACCGCCGCGATGTCCGCCTCGTGGGCACCGGCATTGGCCCAGACGGCACCGCCGACCGACCCGGGGATCGCGAGGCCGAACTCGAGGCCGGTCAGGCCGGCCCGTTGCGTCTCGGTCGCCGCGCGGGCCATCGGCACTCCTGCGTCCGCCGTGTAGCGCTCGCCCTCGACCCGGGATCCCTCGGCCCGATCCTGGATCACGAGGCCCCGCACGCCCGCGTCGCTGATGACCACGTCGCTCCCCCGCCCCAGCACGATGTGCGGGATCCCGCGCGACCGGGCGAACCGGACCAGGGCGCGCAACTCGAAGGCATTGTGCACCGCGGCGAACAGGTCGGCCGGACCGCCGACCCGCATCGTCGTGAACCTGGCGAGCGGTTCGTCGCGCGAGGTCTTGACCCCGATCCGGCGCTGGATCTCGGTGCCGGTCGCGATGGCGTCGAACGCGGCGGTCACGCGGACAGCCCCCGCGACCGGCGGTCGATGACGGCGGGGTCGGGCAGGGGCCCGCGTTCGGCCGCGGCGAGCACGAGATCGGCGACGGCGTCCGCGGCCCCGGGCCGACCGAACGACCGGGCCGCGGCGGACATCGCCCCGTGGCTGGCCGGATCGTCGAGCAGCGCCGCCGCCGCGAGCAGGGCCGCCGCATCGAACGCCTCGTCGTCCACCAGTCGCGCCCCACCGGCCTCGACGAGGGCTCGCGCGTTGGCCCGCTGGTGGCCGGCGGCGTGTGGATACGGCACCACGACGATGGGCACGCCGAGCGCGCTCACCTCGGCGAGCGTGGAGGAGCCCGCCCGGCCGACGACGAGGTCCGCGGCGGCCAGGGCGGGCAGCATCTCGTCGCGCAGGAACGGGTACGGGCGATAGCGCGCTCGCAGGTCCGTCGGCAGCGCCTCGCGATCGGCCAACGCCGCCGCGTACCCGTCCTCCCCCGACACGTGGATCACCGTCACGCGTTCGACGAGCCGGCCGATCGCCTCGGACACCGCGGTGTTGAACCGGCGGACCGCCTGGGAGCCGCCGAAGATGAGGACCACGCGCTCGCCCGCCGCGATCGACAGGCGTTCGCGGGCGGCGTCACGGTCGATCTCGCCGGTGTCGCGGATCGGGGTCCCGGTGACGTAGCAGGGCACGCCGTGCGCCGCACCGGACAGCGCCGCACACGTGGCGGGGAACGACACGGCGATGACATCGGCCAGTCGAGCCGTCGCGCGGACCGCGCGGCCGGGGATCACGTTGCCATCCCAGAGCACGACCGGGATCCCGAGCAGGGCGGCCGCCAGCAGGACCGGGATGGCCACGTAGCCCCCGGTCGTGAAGATGGCCGCGGGTCGCTCGGACGCGAGGATCGCCCCGGCCTGCGGGACCGACATCCCCAGGCGGATGGGGTCGAGGACGACGTGGGCGTCGAGTGACGCGGTCCGCAGCGAGCGCACGGCGAGCCGGCGCAGGGGGATACCGGCGGTCGGGACGATCGAGGCCTCGAGCCCGCGGTGGCCGCCGAGCCAGCGGAGCTCAGGCGCGTCCGGACGCGCGCGGAGCGACCGGGCGACGGCGAGCGCCGGGTAGATGTGCCCGCCCGTCCCCCCGCCGACGATCAGCAATCGCATCGTCGTTCCATGTCCCCTTCTCGATGGTCTCGCGCGAGATCGACAGCAGGATCCCGATCGCGGCGAAGCTGATGATGAGCGACGAGCCGCCGGCGCTGATGAACGGCAGCGTGATGCCCGTGACCGGGAAGAGGGCGACCACGACCCCGATGTTGATGAACGCCTGGAGGCAGAGCCAGCCGGTGATGCCGGCGGCCAGCAGGGCGCCGAACGTATCGGGTGCGCGCAGGGACACGCGCATCCCGGAGTAGGCCAGCGTCAGGAAGAGCAGGATGACCACGCCACCGCCCAGCAGCCCGAACTCCTGGCCGATCTCTGCGAACACGAAGTCGTTGAAGGCATTCGGGACCGCGACCTGGCTCTGGCCGAGCCCGCTCCCGACGAGCCCGCCCACCCCCAGCGCCAGCAGGCCCTGGATGGTGTGGAACCCGTCCCGCAGCGGATCGGACCAGGGGTCGAGCCAGGCCCGTATCCGGTCCATCTGGTACGGGCGCAGGCCGACGTAGATCATCGCGACGAGGGCGCTGGCACCCATCGCCGCGAGATGGAACGTGTTCGCACCGGCGACGAAGAACATCGTGAACGCGGTGACCGTGATGACCATCGTGGTGCCGAGGTCCGGCTCCTTGAAGACCAGCGCCACGATCGGCACGGTGATGATCAGGAACACGAGCGTGCCGCCCCAGAACCCGTGGATCTTCGTGCCGCGCTTCGCGAACCAGTGGGCGAGATAGATGACCAGGGCCAGCTTCGCGATCTCGGCGGGATGGATGGCGGGCAGCGGCCCCAGCCGCAGCCAGCGTGCCGACCCGCCGACGACGATGTTGAACTCCGGCACGAACACGAGCACGAGCAGGACGATCGCGAACGCATAGAACGGCACCGACACCAGGCGCAGGTAGCGATAGTCCACGCGCATCATCGCCGCCATCGCCCCGATCCCGAGGACCGCCCACTGGATCTGCGGGCCGACGGTGACGAACGGGTCGCCCGCCGAGAGATAGCCCCGGATCGCCGACGACGAGTAGACCATCAGGATGCCGATCGCGGTGAGCGCGACGACGACGACGAGGATCACGTAGTCGGCCTGGTGACGCTCCCGCTGCAGGACCTGCGCGGCCTTGGCCTTGACCGGGGTCCGATTGGCCGTCCGACGGGCCTCGTCCTCGAGCACGGCGGGGTCCGACGAGGGCCGTCCGAACCGCGGGATGGGCGGCGCGAGGTTCATCGTTCCCTCCCTGGCTCGTGCTCGGCGGCGAGCCGGGCGACGGCCGCCTTGAAGGCCGCGCCACGGGCGGCGTAGTCGGTGAACATGTCGAAGCTGGCCGCGGCCGGGCTGAGGAGGACGGTGGCCGGCTCGGACGAGCCCGCTCGGTCGGCCGGAGCTTGGGCAAGCGCCTCGCGGGCCAGGGCGTCGGCCGACCGGACGGCGACCTCCAGGGAGTCGGCCCGCTCCGTCCGGGCCAGGCCCGCGGCGCGGAACCGGCGCTCGAGATCCGGTCCGCTCTCGCCGATGAGCACCGCGGCGACCGCCCGGTCCGCGACGACGGGACCGAGGCCGGACAGGTCGACGTCCTTGTCGCGTCCACCCGCGATCAGGACGATCGGGGCCGGGAACGCATGGAGCGCGGCGATGACCGCATCCGGCTGGGTCCCCTGCGAGTCGTTCACGAACCGCACGCCGTCGATCTCCGCGACCAGTTCGAGCCGGTGCTCGACGCCGCCGAATGCGGTCGCGGCCCGGCGGATGGCCTCGGGTGGCACGTCGAACAGCAGCCCGACGGCGACGGCGGCCAGGGCGTTCGAGACGTTGTGGGCGCCCGGGATCGCGAGCTCGTCGACCGGCATGATCCGGCGATCGGGTCCGGTCGCGGCCGGCCCCCCGCCGACCAGCGCCAGCCGTTCCACGCCGTCCGCGACGATCCACCCGTCGACGACCCCGAGCCCGCCGGCCGGCGGCGCCCCGCGACGGTACGACACGACGCGCGCGTGCCCGAGGTCTGCGTATGCGGCCACGACCGGATCCTCGGCGTTCAGGACCAGGGCCCCGGTCGCGTCGACCAGCTCGGCCAGCCGTCGCTTGGCAGCCCGGTAGCGCTCGAGCGTGCCGTGGCGATCGAGGTGGTCGGAGGTCACGTTCGTGTAGACGGCGACCGTCGTGCCGCGCGACAGGGTCGGGAGTTGGAGCTCCGACAGCTCGTAGACCACCCGATGCTCATCAGTCAGCTCCGGCAGCCGCTCGACGATCGGGACGCCGATGTTGCCGCCCAGGACGACGGGATGCGCTGGGTCGGCCGCCAGGATCGCGGCCGCCAGCGACGATGTCGTCGTCTTGCCCTTCGTGCCGGTCACCCCGATCGTCGGCGCCGGGCAGAGGCGCAGGAACAGGTCCGGCTCGGAGACGACCGCCGGGACGCTCTCCCCGGCCGTGCGCGCCGCCACCAGGTGCTGCAGCGCCTTGCGCAGGCGCGGCTCGGTGGTCGGATAGTCGGGATTGATCGACGGCGAGGTCGTCACGAGCTCGGCGTCGGCCCACGCCCGGGCCGGGTCCACGTCCGGACCCAGCAGGAGTCGGAGGTCCCGACCTTCGAGCGCCGCCACCGCGGCACTCAACTCCTCCGGCGTCCGAACGTCGTAGATCGTGACCCGGGCGCCGGCGTCCGCCAGGAAGCGCGCCAGCGAGATCCCGCTCCGGGCGAGCCCGAGCACGGTCACCGGTCGATCGTGCAGCGCGCCGGCACGCACGGCTGACATCGTCAGCGCGTCGGGATCGATGGGTCGGGCGATCGTCATCGTCATCGCTCAGAGTCGGCTCAACGAGGCGAGGAACAGCGTCACGCCAAGGAGCGACGCCAGGATCCCCACGATCCAGAACCGGATCGTGATCTTCTCCTCGTCCCAGCCACCGAGTTCGAAGTGGTGGTGGATCGGGCTCATCCGGAGCAGGCGCCGCCCGCCGCTCAACCGGAAGTAGCCGACCTGGATGATGACCGAGAGCGTCTCGACCACGAAGATGATGCCGATGAGGGGCAGGACCAGGATCTGCCCGGTGATGAGCGCCGTGACGGCCAGTGTCGCCCCCAGCGAGAGCGCCCCCGAGTCGCCGATGAAGATCTGGGCCGGGTGGACGTTGAACCAGAGGAAGCCGAGCAGCGCGCCGATGATCAGCGCGCACAGCAGCGCGAGATTCGCCTGGTTGGGCGTGTTCAGGAGCGCGATGAGCATGTACGCGACGAAGGCGATCGCGACCGTGCCGCCGGACAGCCCGTCGAGCCCGTCGGTGATGTTGACGCCGTTCGCGGTCGCCACGATGGCGAAGGCGGCGAACAGCACGTAGACCCACGGGTCGATGGGGACCTTGCCGATGAACGGCACGGCGATGGCCGTGATGTCGTACGTCTGCTGGATCTGGTACGCGGCGACGAAGGCGACGACCGTCAGCCAGATGAGCTTCTGGCGGACCCGGATGCCCTCTCCGGTCCGGGCATTGAGGTAGTCGTCGAACGCGCCCAGCAGCCCGACGCCGGCGAGCGCCGCGATCGGGGCGAAGGTCGAGGCATCTGGCTCGCGCTGCAGGATGAAGTAGATGGCGAGGACCACGAGGACGATCAGGAGGCCGCCCATCGTGGGCGTCCCCTCCTTGAGGTAGTGGCTTTCGGGACCCTCGATGCGGATTCGCTTGCCGAAACCCACGGCGTGGAGCAGCCGGATGTACGGCGGCATGAGGATGACGACGAGCGCGAACGCGAGCAGCAGGCCCTGGATGAGTCCGACCGTCATCGGGCCGGCGCCTCGCGTTCGGCCTTCAGCGCATCGACGAGCGCGTCGAGACCGATGCCCCGCGAGGCCTTGACGAGGACCGTGTCGCCGTCGCGAAGCCGGGGACGCAGCGCCTCGAGCGCCGCGGCCGCGTCGGCGACCGGGAGGACACGACCGGGCTCGAGGCCGGCGTCGCGGGCGCCCTGTGCGAGACCGGCCGCCCCGGGCCCGACGACGATGACCAGGTCGGCGACACGGCCCGCCTGCTCGCCCACCGCGTGATGACCGTGGTCGTGCTCGTCGCCGAGCTCGAGCATCTCGCCGAGGACCGCCACCCGTCGCCCGGGCAGGTCGCCCAGCAGCTCGAGCGCGGCGAACATCGAGCCTGGTGAGGCGTTGTAGCTGTCGTCGATGACCGTCACGGAGCCGAGACGGACCAGCGCGACCCGGTGCGGCGCCGACCACCCTTCGGCGAGCCCGGCGACGATCGTCTCGGGCGGCATCCCGGCGGCGTGGCCTGTCGCGGCGGCCGCGAGCGCGTTGTGGACGGACAGGCGACCGAGTCCCGGGATGGCCACCGCCCGCCGGTCGCCGAAGGTTCGCAGGACGAACCGCATCCCCTCGAGGCCGTGCGCCTTGACGTCTTCCGCCGCAACATCCGCGTCCTCCGCGAACCCGTAGGTGACGACCCGGGCGACCGTGCGCGTGCCCATCTCCCGGACGATGGCGTCGTCGGCGTTGAGGACGGCCGTCCCGCCGGGCGGGAGCGCCTCGAGGAGCTCCCCCTTGGCGGCCTCGATGGCGTCGAGGGACCCGATCCGCGAGAGGTGGACGGCCTGGACGGCGGTCACGATCCCGATCGCCGGCCGCGCGATGCGGGCCAGGTCGGCGATCTCGCCGCCGACGTACATCCCCATCTCGAGGACGGCGGCCTGGTGCTCCGGGCCCATCGCGAGGACCGTCAACGGCAGGCCGACTTCGTTGTTCTGGTTGCCCTCGCTCTTGAGCGTCACGAGGCGCTGGCCCAGGACGGCCGCGACCGCCTCCTTGGTGGAGGTCTTCGCGATGCTCCCGGTCACGCCGACGACGAGCGGATCGAACCGTCGCCGCCAGCCCGCGGCGACCGCACCGAGCGCGGCGAGCCCATCGGCCACGCGGACGATCGTGACGTCGCCGAGCGCCGCCGGATCCGCGGGCGGCCGGGTCACGAGCAGCGCGGCCGCCCCGGCTCGCACGGCGTCGGCCAGGTAGGCGTGGCCATCGGTGCGTTCGCCCGGGAGCGCCACGAACAGGGCGCCCGGCCGGACCTCGCGCGAATCGACCGCGCCGCCACGGACCGGGCGATCGGAGCGGGCGAGCAGCCGGCCGCCGGTCAGGCGGACCAGTTCATCGGCGTCGAGCGCAGGGGCGGACCGCCCGCCAGGCGTCCCGGGTGACGGGTGCGACGGTTCGACGTCGGTCACGGCGTCCAGTCTCCCATAGGCCACCGTCACCGGTCCGGGGTGATGAGTGGCGACGGCGGACGTTTGGTCAGCAGGTCCGGTGTGGTGATCGCGTCAGTGGCGATCCGTCGGAAGAGCTCGAACGACATGACCGGCATCTCCAGCTGTCCGACGCGCACGACGGTCGGCTTGCCCTCTTCGATGCGGATGGCCACCACGAGATCTGGGACGCCCGGCTCGCGCGCGATGTAGCCGATGAACGAGTAGTTGAAGAGGTTGACCTTCCAGCCGCCACGGCCGCCGCGCGCCTCGGAGTCCCAGATCTGGGCGGTCCCGGTCTTGCCGCCCACTTCATACCCGGGGACCAGCGTCCGGTTCTTGTAGAACGGGACGGTCGTCACCACGTGGTTCATGAGCCCGATGAGTTGCCTCGAGCGGGCCATGTCGATGACGCGCGTCCCGGGCTCGGGCTCCACCTCGTTCGGGCCGATCGCCTTGACGACATGGGGGTGGATCGTCGTCCCGCCGTTCATGAGCGCCGCGTAGGCCGTCGCCAGCTGGATCGGTGTGACCGCGACGCCCTGGCCGAACGCGCCGTTGGCGAGGTCGATCTCGGCCCACGGCCGCAGGCCGGGATCGCGCACGATGCCGGGCACCTCGCCGGCGACGTCGATGCCGGTCGGCCCGCCGAAGCCGAGCTTGAGCCACCAGTCGTAGAGGATCGCCGACGACGCCCGGGTGTTCTTCCCGAGCCCGAGCGCCACCTTCGCGGCCACGACGTTGCGCGAGAAGGCGACCGCATCCTGGAACGTCATCCAGCCCATGCCCTTGCGGTCGGCGTCGTCGACCTTCGCCCGGCCGCGGTCCACGCGCAGCGTGCCGACGTCCTTGATCTGGGTGCCGAGCTTGATCGTCCCGGTCTCGAGCGCGGCCGTCGCGGTCATCATCTTGAACACCGACCCCGGCTCGTAGACG
Source organism: uncultured Chloroflexia bacterium (assembly GCA_963776545.1). Lineage (GTDB taxonomy): Bacteria > Chloroflexota > Limnocylindria > Limnocylindrales > CSP1-4 > SPCO01. The sequence goes on from CAVZND010000009.1 coordinate 162,948, forward strand.
TTCGAGACCACCGGGTCGATGAACCGCTGCGGCGCCGTGCTGGCGACCTGGCGATAGGTGTTCGCGTCGTACGAGGGTACGGTCGCCTCGGCGTAGATCTCACCGGTGTACGGGTCCATCACGACGGCCGAGACGCTCTTCGCCTTGTCGGCGACCCAGGCGGCGAGCAGCTCCTGTTCGACGGCCAGCTGCAGGCCCGCGTCGATGGTCAGGCGGAGGTCCTGGCCGGGCACGCCGGGGTCCTCGACGGTCGCCTGGTCGAGCAGCGTCTGGCCGTTCACGTCGCGCTCGGCGACGACGACGCGCGGCGTCCCGGCGAGGGCGCCCTGGTAGGCCTGCTCGATGCCGTACTGGCCCGTTCCCTCCCGATTGACGAAGCCCATCAGGTGGGCCGCCAATGACGAGTCCGGGCTGCCGCCTTCCTGCGGATAGACCCGGAGCGGCTCGGGCTCCAGCGTGATGCCCGTGACCTGGCGCGCCGCGCTGGCGGCCCGGATCTGGTCGGCGGCCGTCGGCTCGATCTCGCGCGCGAGGATGATGTACGCCTTGCCGCTGGCGAGCTTATCGCGCAGCGCCGCGGCCGCCTCAGGGTCCAGGGCCAGGATCCGCGTCAGCGCGTCGCCCGTGTCACGTCGCTGCTGCGTCGTCAGTTTGTCGGTGGCGGCGACGAGCCGGTCGCGACCGACCGTCGTCGCCAGGACGACGGTGCCGCTCCGGTCGTAGATCTCGCCTCGGCGCGATGGCTCCTCGAGCTGGACCGTCGTCTGGGCGATCGCCTTCGTGGCGAGGACGTCGTGCTGGACGACCTGCCAGTACGCCAGGCGTCCCATGAGCGCGACCGAGGCCACGATGAAGACGACCAGCAGGAATAGGAGGCGCGTCCGGGAATCCGTTCGGCCAAGCATCGTCGGTCGATGGATCAGCGCGCCGGGAGGACGAGGGGATCGCCCAGCTGGTTCAGGCCGCCATCGAGGGCCAGCTTGCGGATCGCGGGCTCATGACCGAGTCGGCTCAGATCCGAGCGCAGGTCCTGCTCGCGCGATTCCAGTCGCCCGCGGACGACCTCCAGCCGACCGATGTCATAGCCGGTCGCCGATTCACGGACGACCTGGGCGAGCCAGAAGAACGCCAGCAGGAAGGTGACCAGGATCACGCCCAGGACGAGCCCGAGGTGATCGGAGCGCCGGCCCGCCCGGACCGCCGTGCGCATCCGGCGACGCCCGAGCGTGGGACCCTCCGCGAGCCGGGGGCCGCGCGGGAGGGCGATGGTGCGTGGGCGGGCGCCCTCGTAGACGGCCATCGTCAATCGGCCCGCGAGAAGCGAAGGCGTGGACTGCGCGGGTCGAGGAAGGCGAGCGGGTCGGACGGAGCGCTCGGGCCCCAGTCATCGAGCTCGAGCTCGAAGCCCTCGTGATGGTGATGGCGGTCGTGCCGTTCCCGGACTTCGTGCTGACGGCGGCCATACACCTTGCGGCGACTGGACTGGTGGCGCTTGCTCATCTGGACTCCCTCCTTCCCTGACTGGCGGCGGCGCGGCCCATCCGACCGGCTCACCCTCGATCCGATGTCGACTCCTAGGCGGCGAGGCGTTCGGCTGCCCGCAGGCGGGCGCTGCGGGCTCGTGGGTTGGCGGCGACCTCCGCGGCCGACGGCGTCAGCGAAGGCCGGGTCACCAGGCGGAGGCGGGGTTCGTGGCCGCACACGCAGACCGGCACGTGCGGCGGGCAGATGCACCCTCGTCGTTCGGCGGCGAAGAACCGCTTGACGATGCGGTCCTCGAGCGAGTGGTAGCTGAGGACGACGAGTCGGCCGCCGGGGCGCAGGAGGTCCACGGCCGCGGCGAGGCCCGCCTCGAGCGCCTCGAGCTCCTCGTTGACCGCGATCCGCAGCGCCTGGAAGACGCGCGTGGCCGGGTGGGTCCGCCGCGGCTGGCGCGGGTTGGGCGGCGCCACGTGCTCGATCAGTGCGGCCAGCTCCTCCGCGGTCCGGATCGGTGCGGTCTTTCGGGCATCGACGATGACCCGGGCGATCCGACCCGCCCGTGGCTCCTCGCCATAGCGCCGGAACAGGGCCGTCAGCTCCGCGGCGTCGAGCGTCGCGAGGAGCTCGGCCGCGGGAACCCCCCGGCTCGTGTCGAAGCGCATGTCGAGCGGGCCGCCCGCCCGGAAGCCGAACCCGCGTTCCCCGTCGGCGAGCTGGAAGCTCGAGAGCCCAAGATCGAAGAGGGCGCCGTCGACGGCGCCGAAGCCGGCCTGCGGGGCCACGGTCGCCAGCTCGCGGAAGTTGGCCTGGCGGAGCACGAGGCGCTCGCCGAAGCGCGGCCCGAGACGGTCCGCCACTCTGGCGACGGCCGCCCCATCGGCATCGAGTCCGAGGAGGCGGCCATCAGGGTCGGACGCCTCCAGGATCCGCTCGGTGTGCCCACCGCCGCCCAGGGTGGCGTCGATCTGAAGGCTGCCGGGTGCTGGCTGGAGCATCTCGATGACCTCCTCCGCCAGTACCGGTGTGTGCCCTGCCTTCATCTCTCCTCCATCCGGAACGTTCGGATCCCGAGCGGACCCTGGAAGCGCATGTGGTGGCGCTAGATGCCGAGGCCCTCGAAGGCGTCAGCCAGCGCTTGCGGGTCATCGAGCGCACGCCGGTAGTCGTCCCAACTGCCGGGCGCCCAGATCTCCGCGTGATCGCGCGTCCCGACGACCACGGCCTCGTTGGCCAGGCCGATCGATTCGCGCAGGTAGGACGGGACGAGCACGCGTCCCTGGCGGTCGAGTTCGGCGGGGACCGCGCCCGCGAAGACGAAGCGCGAGAAGCGCCGGGCCGTCTGGTCCGTCAACGGCAAGGCCGCGACCTTGGCCGAGAGGTCCTCCCAGCCGGCCTGCGTGTGGATCGCGAGACACGGATCGAGCCAGCGCGAGATGACCGCACCCGTATCGAGCTGGGCGCGGAACTTCGCGGGGACGGCGATCCGTCCCTTCTCGTCCACCGTGTGTCGGTACTCGCCGGTGAACACCTGTCGGGCATCCCCTGTCGCTGGTCGGGCCTGTGGCTGCGGCGGCGGGTTCGCGTTCTGGGACTCCCCACTTCTCACCACTTTGCGCCACTTCGATGCATTCTAGCGCGCAGAACGGCCCCGTCAATGGGCGATTTCGCACACTCGGGAACGGAGCCGCGGACCTTGCGGCCCACGCAAGTACTGGTCGTCAGAGCGACCGGTCACGCGTCGGACGCCTGATCTCCCGCACGGCCCGGCAGTCGCGCGCCGGGCTAGGTCTTGCCTGGGACCGCCTTCGGAGTCACTCCTTGCGCCCAGCGACAGGGCCTGGCATCAGAAGGTCGGCGTGCGATCAGTACTTGCGCCAGCGGCAAGCTCGGACTTGCACGAGGTGCAAGGTCGCGACATGGCCTTGCATCAGATGCACGTCCCGTCGCCGCGGCCAGCGTCCGACGTCCTTCCTTGGCACCAGGCGCACGATTCCGACGCCTCCCGCCGATCTCGGTCAGGGAATCGCCATCCCACGCAAGGTTGCGACCGATCTGGCGGCTGACTCCTCGGTCCGGCGACGTTGGTTGCATCTGATGCAAGCCGGGTCGGAATGGCGCGAGGCTCCCGGTGCGGCCGCCGCCGACCCGGTCAGCGGGTGGGTGGCGGCAGGATCAGTTCGCGGCCGGCCCGCAGGCCCTGGGTCCGCGTCCAGGGGTTCAGCGCCCTCACCCGGTCCACCGACACGCCGAAGTAGTGCGCGATGCTGACCAGGTTGTCCCCCGACCGGATGACGTAGATCCAGCACTTGGGCTCGTCGGGACACGGCTTGAGCAGGGCGTATCGGTTCGAGGTCGGCTTCGGCTTGGGCGTCGCCGCTGGGGTCGGTTCGGGCGTCACGCTCGGCGACGCTGACGGCACGGCCGACGGCTTCGCCGACGGGACCGGCGTCCCCGCCGCAGTGACGGTCGCCCGCGGCGTGGGCTGCACGGCAGGCGTCGCCGACGGCACGACCGCGGCCGTGCTCCCCGACGGCGATGCGGTCGCCCCGACGGCCGCAACGGGCAAGGTCAGACCGCCGTTGGCGACGACGAACGCGACCGACACGCCGAATGACAGGACGAGCACGGCCAGCGCCGCGGCGATGGCGGGCGTCAGGCCCATGCCGAGCCGCCGACGAACCGCCGGTCGCTCGCTCGCGACGAGGGCCCCGCGCAGGTAGCGTGGGCAGTTGATGTGGCCCGAGGTCAGGCAGACCAGTTCCTGCTGTCGCAGCGACTGCGGGACCGGTTCCCGCAGGGCGGCGCAGCGGTTCGTGACGTCCGGCAATTCGATGGGAAACCCGATGGCGTCGTCGGGACCCGCGGCGCGAAGGAACGGACAGACCCCTGGCGTCGTGGATCGACCCTCCAGCCCGGGCAGCCAGCTCGATGGGTCCGGGATGACCGTGCCGGCCTTACCGTCGGACGATCGCACAGTACCCGCGCCGTCAGCAGCAATGACCTCCTCAGCGGTCCAGTCGTCGGCCGCCTCGGCCGCCTCGGACGGCGTGGGCTCGGCCGGCGGCCGTGAAGCGGCGTTCGGGTCGTCTGCCACTCGCCCTCCGTCCCTCAACGCGTCGATCGGCGCGGAGTCTACCGGCTTCGGCGATCCAGTCGACCGTCCGCGGCGCGTCGCAAGGCTAGCATCGTCCGGATCGAGCGCCCTGAGCGGCCGCGATCCGGACCGCCTGTCAAGCGTGATGCTGAGCGTGCGCTAGTACCTTTCGCGCCTTGCCCCGGCGCGTGACATGGTGCTAGGCTCCGCCGCCATAGTCGACCGGGACGCCATCCGGCCGCACGGAATGAGGCGCCGCCCAGTCCATGGCCCTTCCTCTCCCCGTCATCCCGCCGCAGCCGGACGCCTTTCACCTCGCGCCGCATCGCATCAAGCGCTGCACGTTCCGGCGCCTGATCCAGGTCGAGGCGGGCGGTGAGCGGGTCTACGACGTGGAGTGCCTGTTCCCCGATCGCAAGGTGCCGATCCCCCTGGGCGACCTCGAGGCAGCGACGCCCGTCTGCAACGCCTGCATCGCCCCCCACATCTTCCGCCCCGACGAAGACTGATCGCCCGACGCGGCGACGGTAACGGCAGCACTCGATCGCTCGGCTGACGAGGTCAGTCCAAGGCGGAGTCGAGCACGCGAACGAGCGCACCTGGAGGTGCGTGAGCGAGCGCGCGCAGACGACAACGCCGGAATGGCCCGTCAGGCGAGCGATCGTCAGTCAGCGAGGCGGTCTGTAAGCCGAGTTCTGTCCCGCCACGCCTGACGGCGCGACGGGGATGGCCATCCATCTGAGGCCGTCGGTCACCCGACGGCTCATGCGGCCGACCCGAGGGCTGGGCAGCGCACCTCTCCCCCGGCGACGGTCGCCCGCCGTCGGGTTGCGCCCTCCTATTTGGCCTTGCTCCGGGTGGAGTTTGCCGCGTTTCACTCCGATCGCCGACCCGAAGGCCGGCGGCCGGCATCGTCACTGTGGCACTGGTCCTCGCCTCACGGCGGACGGGCGTTACCCGCCACCCTGCGCTGCGGAGCTCGGACTTTCCTCACGTCGCTCACGGGTCACCCCGCGCGGCGCGCGACCATCCGACCGCCTCGCTGACCGCTCCATCCTACCCCGCGGACCAGACGAGCCAGATCAGCGCCCCGGTCACGATCGGCGCGAGGACCGATCGGGCCTGGCTCGTGAGCCAGCACCATCCGGCCCAGAGCGTGCCGAGACCCCAGACGATCGCCACGCCGAATTGGAGCCAGCCGCTGGCCGCGTCCGACGGCGCGGCCACGAGTGGGATGACGAGCGCGAACTGCACGACGAACGCCACGCTCGTCAGCACGAACGTGGAAAGGTTGCGCCCGACGGCGCCCCAGCGGATGGGCCGATCCCGAGGCCAGCTGCCCGGCGACTCACGCCGGTTCGGGTCGGTCACGGGCGCTCAGCCCCCGGGCCGGCGCACCACCGAGGCCGGCCCGCCAGCCTGGGCCCGGTCGATGGCCTCGTTGGCCAGCCGGTCCGCGACCGAGTTCTGCGCCCGCGGCACGTGTCCGGCGGTCCAGCGGTCGAAGCCCGCCAGGGTCCGCCGGGCGGACGACCAGAGCGGGATGAGCTTGGCGTCCTTGACCCGCCACCGGCCTGTGAGCTGCTCGACGATGAGCTTCGAGTCGAGCAACAGGTGGACCTCGCGAGCGCCAAGCTCGCGAGCCAGGTCGAGCGCGCGGACGACGCCCGTGTACTCGGCGACGTTGTTGGTCTGCACCCCGAGGTAGTCGGAGATCGACGCGTCCGGGTCGGCCTTGTCATCGCGGGCGTCGTCGCGGCGCAGGTCGAAGAGCGCGGCGCCCAGTGACGCCGGGCCGGGGTTCCCGCGGGCCGCCCCGTCGGTGCGGATGACGAAGCCACGCGCCGCCCGCCCGTCCGAGGCGTCCGTCGTCTCGGCCGCCAGGTCGGGGAAGAGCGTTTCGTTCAACCCTTGGTCTCGTCCGTGGGGGCGTCGTGACCCTGCAGGACGGGCAGCTCGACTCGCCCCGTCGACGAACCACCACTGCCACCGCGCAGGAACCGCCAGGCCATCTGGAGCGGGTCGTAGTACTTGTCGGCGACCCGCTCCTTGAGCGGGATGATGGCGTTGTCGGTGATCTTGATGTGCTCCGGGCAGACCTCGGTGCAGCACTTGGTGATGTTGCAGTACCCGATATTGCCCGAGTCCTTGAGGTACTCGGTCCGGTCCGCCTGGTCGATGGGGTGCATCTCGAGCCCCGCCGCTCGCACGAGGTAGCGCGGACCCATGAACGGCCGCTCGGTCTCGTGGTTGCGCAGGACGTGGCAGACGTCCTGGCACAGGAAGCACTCGATGCACTTGCGGTATTCCTGGACCCGCTCGATGTCCTCCTGCTGCCAGCGCCACGACTCCTGGGGCACGTCCTCCGGCGGCGTGAACGGCTCGATCGTCTCGTTGACCTTGTAGTTCCAGGACACGTCGGTGACGAGGTCGCGGATCAGCGGGAAGGCCCGCATCGGTTCGACGGTGATCGTTTCGTCGAGATCGAGATCGGACAGGCGCGTCTTGCATGTCAGACTCGGCTTGCCGTTTACCTCGGCGCTGCACGAACCGCACTTTGCGGCCTTGCAGTTCCAGCGGACGGCGAGATCCGGCGCCTCGTGGCCCTGGATCCAGTGCAGGCCGTCGAGCACGACCATCCCCTCCTCGGCCGGCACGTCGAACTCGTCGAAGTGGCCGGGGGTACCCGGGGTGCCGCGGAAGACCTTGAAGTGCGCCTGGGCCATCGATCCCTCCGTCGTCAGTGTGCGCCGTCGAGGAGGCCGGCGAGCTCGCGGGACATCTTCGGAAGCTTGGCGGTCTTGACCGCCATGCCGCCGTCGCGGGCGATCGACACGATGCTGTTGCGCGTGCCCCAGTGCTCGTCGTCGGGTTTCGGATGGTCCAGTCGGCTGTGTGCGCCCCGGCTCTCGGCTCGCTGCTGGGCGCTGCGGGTGATCGCCTCGGAGACGATCAGCAGGGCGCGCAGCTCGAACACGAGGTTCCACCCCGGGTTGTACGCGCGACCGCCCGTGACCTTGATGTTCGCCGCGCGGACGCGCAGCTCGGCCAGTCGATCCAGCGCCTCCACGAGGTCGGCTTCGACGCGGAAGATCCCGACCAGCCGCTGCATCATCTCCTGCAGGTCGCGCTGGATCGCGTACGGGTCCTCGCCCTCGGTCCGCTCGAGCGGCGCCTCCAGGTCGCGCTCGGCCGCCCCGATCTGGGTCGGGTCGAGGTATGGCACGGCCGCCTGCTCGGCGGCGTGGGCAGCCGCGGCCGTCCCGGTCCGCGCCCCGAACACGAGCAGGTCCGAGAGCGAATTGCCACCCAGCCGGTTGGCCCCGTGCATGCCGCCGGCGACCTCGCCCGCGGCGAACAGGCCCGGCACGGTCGTCGCGCCCGTGTCCGGCTCGACCCGGATGCCCCCCATCACGTAGTGCGTCGTCGGCCCGACCTCCATCGGCCCGGCCGTGATGTCGACGTCGGCGAGCTCCTTGAACTGCTCGTACATCGAG
>CAVZND010000010.1:0-106368 GCA_963776545.1 uncultured Chloroflexia bacterium
TGGGGACGCCGCGGGCGACGGCCAGGGCGCGGTAGGCCTCGGCGATCCGCAGCGGGACGAAGAGCCCGGGGATGGCCGGGCCATCGTGAACACGTCGGAGTGAATCGGCGACGCGCCGGAGCGTCGCCGGTTGCCGGACAGCCTCGTCGCTGACCGGCGAGCCGACGATGAACCGCGTGACGAGGTAGCCCTCGGGCCGGATGAACGCGGTGACCTCGGGTCCGACCCCGACCCCGGCGGCCGCCACCGTCGCAGCGTGCTCGACCTCGCGGCTGATGCCGAGCAGGTGCGTGTCATTGCCGGCCAGGCGGATGACCCAGCGCTCGTCCGTCCCGGCCGCCGTGACCAGGAAGTTGCGATTCGTGATGCCGCCGGACAGCGTCGTCAGCGTCAGGTCGCGGTCGGCCAGCTCCGGCACGCGGTCCATCGCCCGGATCAGTTCGTCGCGCAGTTGCCCGCGCAGCTCTTGGTCTGGGGACAGTCCGTCAGTCACGGGTCGAGGCGGTAGAAGCGGAACGAGTCGTGCTCGATGGCCAGGATGGAAAAGCGCGAGAATCCGGCCTCGCGGGCGATCGCCTCGAGCACGGCAGGCCGCATGACGGTCCCGGTCCCGACCGACGGCGGGTCGACCAGGCCGTTGGCGAGGCAGGCGACCACGCTGTAGCCGTAGAAGAGCCGCTCCGCCTCGTCGCCGGGCGCCGTGAACTGCTCGGCCACGCGCTCGTCGCCGATCAGGACGGAGCCGCCCGGCGCCAGGAGCCGCCGCGCGGCCGCCAGCACCTCGACGGGGCGGGCCATGTCGTGGACCGCCTCGAAGATGGTGACGAGGTCGTAGCGTCCAACCCCGTCGGCCGCCGCCGCGTCGGCGAACAGGAACGAGACGCGGTCGGTCAGCCCCATCGCCGCCGCGTGCCGCTTGGCGCGCTCGATGGAGCCCGGGTCGATGTCGATCCCGTCGACCGCGACCTTCGGGAAGTGGCGGGCGATCGAGATCGACGACCAGCCGGTCCCGCAGGCCACGTCGGCGACCCGGCCCCGGCCCTCGCGCAGGCGGGCAGCGATGTCGGGCAGCGCATCGATCCAGTCGCCGACGAGATGGGCGAACTGGGGCCGGTTGACGCCTTCCTGGGCCTCCACGACATCGGGCCCGTAGTCGGCCCAGTCGACGCCGCCGCCGGTGCGGTACGCGGCGAGCACGTCGGGCAGGCGCTGGGCCGTGCCGACGACCATCCGCGCGAGTGGCGCCAGGTAGGCCAGGTTGTCGGCGTCGACGAGGACGTCCGCGTGGGCCGGCGGGAGTGCGTAGCGACGCGCATCCGGCGCCGCCGCGACGTCGTCGACGTCGAGGATCGCCCCGACGGCCTGGTGCTCGAGCCACTCCCGGGCGTAGCGACGATGGATGCCGGCCCGCTCGGCGAGTTCCGGCGCCGTCGCGGGGCCGCCATCGGCCAGCGCTCGATACAGGCCGAGCCGGTCACCGAGGTAGATGGCCTGGGCATCGAGCGCGCCAAGGATGGCTGCGCCGATCCGGCCCGCCACCGCGTCGCGGCGCTCGTCGTGGTCGGTCGTCGTGGGCATCGGGGTCGTCATGGTGCCTCCAACGGTCTCGGGCAAGCCTCGATGATTGCGCACGGCGCGGCCGGCCGGAATGGACATCAGTCGATGCCGAACGCCGGTGGGTACCTCAGCGTGCCACGCAGGTCCGGCGTCCAGCCGGGCAGGCGCAGCGCCATCCAGGCCGCATCCGACCATGCGACGGGTGGTTCGATCCCGATCCCGCGAGCCGACTCGAACCCGAACCGCGGGTAGTACGTCGGGTGGCCGAGCAGGACGATCACCGGCCAGCCCAAAGCCGTGGCCGTCGCGATCGAGGCCCGCATGAGCTCGCCACCGATGCCCTGCCGCTGGCGGTCCGGCGCCACCGCGATCGGCCCGAGGGCCAGGATCGGGCGGGACGTGCGGTCATCGGCGACCAGTCGGCCGACGCTCGTCACGCACTGACCGACGATCCGTCTGTCCTCGTCAACGGCCACGAGCGCGAGCTCCGGGACCCAGCCGGCATCGCCGCGAAGCTCATCGACGATCCGCCCCTCGTCGGTCGAGGGCGCGAACGCGGCATCGACGAGCGCCCGGATGGCAGCGGCATCGCCCGGCCGCTCCGGCCGGATGGCGGCGGCCGCCATCGGTCAGCCTGCGCCGACGGCCTCGCGCAGGGCGTCGGGCATCGGCCGATGGACCTCGACCGGCCGGATGTACGCGCCGACCATCTCGCGCGAGCCGTTCACGCCGAGCTCGGTGAACAGGAACGCGATCTTGCGACGCTGCGCGGCGAGGATCTCATCGCGAGTGTCCAGGTCCCACAGCTGGCGCTTGAACGGGCCGATGGCCTTCTTGCGCGTCGTGTACACGAACTGCTGGTCGGTCTGGCCGCCCTTGCGTTCATCGGCCGCGTTCGAGTAGCACCAGCCCTCGATCTCGCGATGCAGCGCCTCTGGGAAGGCCGGGTGTTCGTACAGGGCGTTCTGGAAGCCCGTCGCGAGGTGGATCTCGGCGGTTTCGACCGCCGGGAATCGATGGAACAGCTCGTCGGGCAACGTGGACGCGCCGTGCTGCACGGCCCCGGCCAGCCCGTACTCGCGTCGGGCGACCTCGCCGAGCTCGCGCAGCACGTCGAAGTCCAGCTTGACCTCCGCGACCCCACCGTCCGGCAGCGGGACGCCGCCATGGCTCGTGCCGGTCTGGACGCTGACCTTGCTGATGCCCTGGGCGCCGGGCATCCGGGCGTCAAGTTCGCGACGGTAGCCGTCCAGGTATGCGCGCAGCTCCGCGACCGTGGAGTTCTGCGTGCCGACCTCGCCGATCTCGCCGCCGACGCTGATCGTCACCCCGTCCGCTTCGAGCGTCCGGATGAGGGCGGTCAACTCGGCCGCGCGGACGTAGTTCTCGCGCTGCTCCGCGTCGGCGTTCGGCTGCGACAGGTCGACCAGCGTCGACGAATCGATGTCGATGTTGCGATAGCCGGCCTCGACGGCCAGGCGGCAGGCCCGGCGGATCTCCTCGGTCATCGACTCCGCGTCCGCAGCGTACTTCTTCGCGTTGAACTGGTAGTGGTCGCCCTGGATGAAGACCGGGCCCCGCCAGCCCGCCGCGATCGCTCCCGCCAGAACGGCGGTCGCGTAATCGATGGGGCGCTGGAACGTGTACGTCTGCTCGCTGCGGGCGAGTTCGAGGATGACCGCCCACACGTCGGCGGCCTTGGCCGTCTCGTAGATCGTGCGGGCCATGTCGAAGGTCTGGGCGCGGAGGTTGATGGCCGGCACCGTGAAGCCCGACACCTCGCCTCGGCCCCGGGCGGCATACAGCTCCTGGATGCTCGCGGAATGGGCACCCAAGGCCTGGCTCGCCTCCCAGATCAGCCATTGGGACGTAGCGATCGTCGGCTCGTCGGTGCTGAACGCGGCGGTCCACGCGAGGTCGCGGATGGCGGTCTCGCGGAAGACCGCCTCGTCGTCGATGAGGAACAGGTCACCGTCGAGATGGGCGGCGTCGCGGATGACGCTCAGCAGGTCGGCGGGCGAGGTCGCGACGTGGGGCATCGGTCGATGGCCTCCTCGGCTCAGGGTTCACCGACCATGGTACGGCCCGGCGGGTCCGGGTGCGCTCAGTCGACCGCCGAGATCCGGAGCCCGGACCGCGGCCCGAACGACCGACAGGCATGGGACGACCGCCGACCCGGGGGGTTGGTCGGCGGTCGATGGTGGCGGGTCAGCGGGCGAAGCTGATCTGCGTGTGGGCAGCCCGGGTGACGGCGTCCCGATGGGCCTCGATGAGCATCTGCGGCGCGCTGGCGGCGACCCGAAGGCCGATCCAGGCGACACCGGCGATGCTGGCGACCACCGCGATCGCGAGGGCGATCGACGGGGCCATCGTCACGAGGATGAACGCGGCGACGATCGCGATCAGCGCGACGTCGACGACCGAGACGCCATGCGAGCCGGCGGGATCCGGCCGCAGAGCCTTGACGTGCTGCGGGCTGGAGATCGGCATGACGGCGAACATCGGAGTCTCCCTGTGGAACGCGATGTCGGGGTTGACTCGTCCACTCTCGCCGTCCTGGCCCCGCGCCGACACCGCCGCCCGTGGTCAAGTCGACCCGACGGATGACGATGTCGCGCGTCCACTCCGATCGTGCGAGGCACGGGCCTCAGAACTGTGGCTTGACCACCATGAGGAACACGATCACGACGAGCAGGATCCCCAGCGCCATCCCGCCGCGCTGGACCTGCTTCACAAGGGGCATCAACTCGGGCGGCGGTCCGGTCGCTCCCGGTGGGGGCGGCGCCGAGGTCATCGCGACGATCCTCTCGACGATCGGGCGCTGGATGAAGAACGAGTACCCGTACGCGATCACGTAGAGGATGATCGCGATGTCGAGCCACAGGTACGCCCGGTTCGACAGGTCGATCCCGAGCACGAGGATCATCGCCGCGCCCGTGATCGGCAACGTGATGCCGATCGGATAGACCAGCCGCGACGCGATCGTCTGCGAGACCCGGGTCGCGAAGTTCGCGTGCTGCGGTTCCTTGCCGCCGAGCCCGCCGATCGTCGCGAATGCGAACGTCGGCCCGAAGGCGACGACCGCGGCCAGGACATGCAGGAACAGCAGCCAGGGAAACAGTGCGGTCCAATCCATCGACGCCCTCCACGAGTCTGACGACCCCTCTGGTCGCGCAGGATAGCCCGCGCGAGCCGGCCGCTGGTGATCAGATCCCCCGTTGGCACGTCGGTTGGGCTGTCCGGCAGACCGAGCTAGGATGTCCCGATGGGCATCGAGCACGGGCTCTCTCGGGCGAAGCTGGTGGAGAGACTTCAGGAGGAACGTGATCCCGAGGTCCTCGGGACGTACATCGGCCATCGAGCCTGGCAGGTCCGGATCGCGGCGATCCAGGGTTTGGGCAAGAGCGATTCTCCGGCCGCCGAGCGGTATCTCCTGCAGGTCCTCGCGACGAGCTCGGACGACTTCGACCTCTCCAGTGCAAACGCCGCGCTGAGTCGAGTCGGGTCGGAAGCCTCCATCCCCGCCTTGACCCGACTCATCCACCACCCGGTCGACGATGTGAAGGGCTCGGCCATCAACACGCTCACCGTCCTTGGCGACCATTCGCTCACTCCGGTCTATCTGGACGCGCTGTCCGACCGTTCGTGGACCGCGAAGTGGTACGCGATGGCGGCGATCCACCGGAAGGGCGATGCGCGGGCCATCCGCCCGGTGGCCGAACGGCTGCGCAAGGCCCTGAGTCGAGAACGGAAGACGGCGATCCTAGGTTGGAGCGAGGTCATGTACGCGCTGGACTTCCTGGGGCGTTGGCGGGAGGCCGATCCGATCGCTGATCGGACGATCGAGTGGGTGCGGTCCGATCGGCTGGACCGTCTCCAAAGCGACGAGCGCGAATGGTTCCTCTCGACCTTCGGTCCGGGGTGAGGGAACCTTCCGGCACGCTGACCGTACGCGGCCTCAGGAAACCCGCTTGGTGCGACGACCGACGAAATCGACGAGGACGTACTCGCCCAGTCGCTCGGGGGTGGCGTAGAAGGCGCGGCCGCGGTTGAGCCGAGTCATGTGCGCGACGAACTCGGCCAGCGCCCGCGAGCGCTCCAGCATGAACGTGTTGATCGTGATGCCCTCCTTCGTGCAGCGCTGCACTTCCTTGAGGGTCTCGCTGATCGTCCGCCGCGTCGGCGGGTAGCTGAACTCGACCTGGTCGCCCTCGAAGTGGGCGGTCGGTTCGCCGTCGGTGATGACCACGATCTCCTTGTTGGCCGCCGGGTGGCGCTCCAGGATCCGCCGCGCGAGCAGCAGGCCGTGCTGGAGGTTGGTGCCGTACTCGTAGCCGTGCCAGGTGAGCTCCGCCAGGGCGCCCGGACGGATCTCCCGCGCGTAGTACGCGAAGCCGATGACGGTCAGGTGATCGTGCGGATACTGGGTGCGGATGAGCGTGTCGAGCGCGACCGCGACCTTCTTCGCGGCGAGGAAGCAGCCGCGCAGGAGCATCGACCGGCTCATGTCGACCAGGAGCACGGTCGAGGTGCGCGTCAGCTGCTCGGTCCGGAACACCTCGAAGTCGTCGGCGCGCAGGTGGATGGCCCGCTCGTCGCGGGCCCGCCGGGCGGCCGGTGCGTTCTCCTCCCGGGCGAGCGCGTTGGTCAGCGTCGAGCGCAGGTCAAGATGGAACGGGTCGCCGAACTCGTACGGCTTCGTCGTCTCCTCGCGTTCCCCTCCCCCGCCCGGTCGATCCATCCGGTGGCCACCGAACGCGTCGCGCTGGAGGCGGGCGAACAGGTCGTCGAGGACTTTCTGCCCGATCCGGCGACTGCCGCGCGGCGTCAGCTCGAGCCGTTCCCCGTCGCGCGTCAGGTAGCCGGCCTGCTCCAGGCGACGGGCCAAGTCGTCGAGCGTGTCGAGGTCACGGACCGCCTCGTCGCCGAGCAGGTCGCGGACCTCGTCCCGATCGAGCGAGGCGAGATCGCCGGGACCCTCGACGTCGGAGAGCGCATCCTCCAGCCGGTCCATGGCCGCGAGCCGCTCGATCTGGGCGAGGGCGCCCTCGAGGCCGAGCGGCTCGTCGCCACCGAACAGGACCCGTTCGCCCAGTCCGCCGGGCAACAGGAGGTCGAGGTTCGACGCCAGCTGGGCGAGGTCGACGAGGAGGCGGTCGTCGCGCAGGAGCGCGTCCATCATCGATTCGAGTTCGGCCCGCTGCTCGGGCGTCATCGAGCGCAGGAGCGACTGCATCGCGGCCATCCGCGCCGCCAGCTGATCGATGATGTCGTCGAAGCTCTGGGCGCCGGGGAAGAACTGCCCGTGCTTGGCCAGGAACTCGCGAACATCGGGGTCGCCGCCCCCGATGCGCTCCCGGATGAGCTCGTTGAGGTCGCGCACCATCTCCCGATTCGCGACGAGGTCCTCGGGGCGCATCGACCGGATGGCGTCCGACATGCCGGCCACGTACTGGTCGAGCATCTGGCTCCGGAGGCGGCCGACGAGGTCGTCATAACGCTGCCGCGCCTCGGGCTCGAGGAAGTCGTAGTCGCCCAGGCCGCGCAGCCGCTCGCCGATGTCGGCGGGCAGGCCGTCGAGCTGGTCCAGCCGACGGGCAGCCACGTCTCGCAGCATCTCGCGCAGGTCCGCGTCCGAGCCGCCGTCGGCGGACGCCTCGGCCAGCCGTCGCTCCACGCCCGAGCGCTCCTGGGCGACGATCTCGTCGAGCTCCCGACGGATATCGCCGAGGACATCGCCCAGCCCGTAGCGCTCGAGGGCTTCCTCGCGCCGCCGCTCGAGCCGATCCATCAGGTCGCGCAGGCCGGCGAGATCCGAGCGCGTCGGGTCACCCGTTCGCCAGCCACGGTCCATCAGGCGACGCAGGGCCTCCGCCAGGTCGCCCTCGGCCATGACGTCCTCGGACAGGACGTCCATGATCTCGTCGGCATCGAGGTCGGCGAGGTGCTGGCTGCCGTCCCAGCGCGAATACCGGGCGCGCCGCGCGAGCGCCCCCGGCCCCGATGCGTCGTGGCCGGAACGCGCCCGATCGACCGCCGAGAGGTCGCGTGGATCGGGCGAGTAGGCGGTCATGCCGGCGCCCTCACCGGTGGTAGATCGTGCCGCCGGCGATGCGCTCCTTGTTGAGGCGCCGGGCGAGGTGGAGACCCTCGAGCAGGAACTCGACGGCCGACGCGATGACCGCCGGCTCCTCGGCGCCGTCCGTCACGTCGTACGCGCCCAGCCGATCCACGGCCGTGCTCAGCCCCGGGACCTCGCGCATCCACGCGACGTATTCGCGCGACGGCGTGCGCTCGCCCGTCTCGACCGTGAACCCTTCCTCGAACGCGTCCACGACCGGGTCGAGATCGTCGAGGCTCACGCGCCGGGCGAACGTGGCGTAGAGCGCCTTCGTGATGAGCCGCTCGACGATCCGATCTTCCGGCGCGTCGTCGCCGACCGATTCCATCTCCACCTTGCCGGCGGTCGAGGCGATGACCGCGCCGAGGTCCGAGACACGTGGGGCCGCGAGCTTCTCGCCGAGGCGCACGGCGCGCTTGAGCGCGGCGGCTTCCAGGACCTCCGTGTTGGCCACCGACACGCGCACGCTCACCCCCGACCGCTGGCTGATCTCCGGGGAGCGGCGGGCCAGGTGCGTGAGCTCGGCGATGAGCTCCTCCATGAACGGCGGCACGACGACCGTCGGGACGCCGTCGTCCGGGGTGAACCGCCGCTTCTCCTGGCGGACGATGGCCATCTCCTGCTCGAGCGTCCGTGGGTAGTGCGTGCGGATCTGCGACCCGAGCCGGTCCTTGAGGGGCGTGATGATCCGCCCGCGCGACGTGTAGTCTTCCGGGTTGGCCGACGCGACGACGAACAGGTCGAGTGGCAGCCGGACGACGAAGCCGCGGATCTGGACGTCGCGCTCCTCGAGGATGTTGAGCAGGCCGACCTGGATCCGTTCGGCGAGATCGGGCAGCTCGTTGATCGCCACGATGCCGCGGTTGGCGCGCGGGATGAGCCCGTAGTGCAGGGTCAGCTCATCCGAGAGGTACCGCCCTTCGGCGACCTTGATCGGGTCCACTTCCCCGATGAGGTCGGCGATCGTGATGTCGGGTGTCGCGAGCTTCTCGGCGTAGCGGCGATCGCGCGGCAACCAGTCGATGGCCGTCGCATCGCCGTCGCGCTCGACGATCGCGCGGGCCGCGGGGCTGACGGGCGCGGTCGGGTCGTCGTTGAGCTCACCGCCCCGGACGATCGGGATCGACTCGTCGAGCAGGCCCACCAGGGCCCGGGCCATGCGGGTCTTCGCCTGGCCGCGCTCGCCCAGGAAGACCAGGTCCTGGCCCGCGAGGATCGCATTCTCGATCGCGGGCACCACCGAGTCCTCGTAACCGACGATCCCGGGCAGGACGTCGCCACCGGCGGCGAGGCGCGCCAGCAGGTTGGTCCGAAGCTCCTCCTTGACCGTCCGAGCGCGCCAGCCGGATGCGTGGAGCTCGGCGATCGTGGTCGGGCGCTGGGTAGTCGGCATGTCTGACCTCTAGTTCGGCGCGGTCGCCACGGCGGAGGGGCCGTTCGCGGCGGCGTGTCGGTAACCGTCGATGGCGCGGCGGACGTCCTCGACCTCCGTGACACCGGCCGTGGCCAGGCCGCCGAGATAGTCGCGTCGTCGCTCGACCTCGAGCTCGAAATCGCCGGCGCGCCGGCCGATCCGACCGGCGAGCTCAGGGGTGATCCCCCAGGCGAAGTGCTCGAACCGATCGTGGCCCGGGTCCCAGGTGGCAAGCACCGCCGGCCCGAGGTGCTGGACGTGCCCGTGGACGTCGCGGACCACCGGCCGGATGTAGTGGGCGGCCACGACCCGTCGCCGGCCGCCGGCGACGGCCCGCAGGACCAGGACGACACCGAGGCGCGACAGCTCGTCGTCGGCGAGCAGGACCGGCGGCCGCCGGAGCGCCTCGAAGACCTCGTCGAGCGAGTCGGCATGGATGGTCGCGGCCAGTCCGTACCCGATCGTCGCCGCTCGGATGGCGATCCGCGCCTCCGCGCCCCAGGTGTACGTCGGCAGATGGTCGGACAGCTCCGGGACGAGCAGGACGGTCGTGTCCGGCCGGACGGGCGGGCCGACCGAATGGCCGCCGGGTTCGACCGCCGCCGTGAGCGGCACCCGGTTCGGGCCTTGGACCACGTCGTCCGCGGACGGCCGCACGCGCCGCCACCCGAGCTCCGGCGCCTGCGGCAACCAGTCGAACGTCTCCTCGGCGCCGGCCAGCTCGACGGCGTGCACCCCGGGCGCGAGGAAGTCGAGCAGCGCGTTCAGCAGAGTGGTCTTGCCCGCGCCTTGCGCCTCGGCGGCGACCACCAGCGGCACGCGCGCCTCGACCATCAGCCACAGCGTCGCGGCGAGCTCCGCGTCCAGCGTCCCGGCACGGACCAGCTCGACGATGGATCGAGGTTCTGGCGGGACCGGGCGGAACGCCCACCGGCCCCGCGGCGGGGAGGTGTCGGCCACGAGAGACTCCGAACGAAGGGTGGGATGCCGGCTCGGGGCGGCCAGCGTACGGCGGGGTCCCGGACGCGTCAAACGTCCGGACCCCGGACCTCCGGGGTAGTCCGGACGGGACGACTTTCCCGGGCCGTCGGAGCCGGACCGCCCCCTACGCTGGCCTCGACGATGCCGCCCCTCGACGGACGCCCAGATCCGCTTGGTCAGCTCGGCCTGCGCGCGGCCTGGTTCTGCGAGCAGTGCGGCACGAACCGGGAGCAGCTGGGCGACGAGGATGCCGCGCCGATCCGCGAGTGCCCGAGCTGCCATCAGGCGGCCTGTCCGAACTGCTGGAACATCGTCGGCGCGGCATGCCTTCGCTGCGTGCCCTTCAGCCTGCCGCTCAGCGCCGATCCGGTGCCGCCCCCCGTGGCCGACGCTCCGTCGCCGGCGATCGCAGCGGCCGAGACACCGCCCAAGGGCATCGGTCGCCTCCGACGACGCCTCGGCACGGCGGCGAGCCAAGGCCCGACCGGCGACATCCCGGTGTCACCCATGGTCCGCGCGGAGCCGGCACCACTCCCGCCGCCCGTGGCGCCTCCGGCCGCCGCCAACGATCACTCCGCACCACCGAGTCGGGATCGGCGGGCTCGGGCCGTCGCTGCGGCGACCGTCATCGCACCGCCGGAACGCCCCGTCGAGTGGCCGGATCGCACGGTCGAGTGGCAGGTCCGGCCGAACCGGACTGCCATCGACAGTGCCTGGCCGGCGCCCGACGAGCCCGTCGCGCCACCGGTCCCGGTCGCCCGTGTGGAGGCGTCGGCCAGGCCGGTCGTCCGTCGACACGTGGGCCGCAGTCGATCGGCGAGCATGGCCGGGCTCGCGGTCGTGCTCGTCGCGCTGTTCGGTGTCGCCGGCCTGAGTCTCGCGGCGCTCGGACGCCTGCCGGGCTCGGGGCATGCCGGCGGTCGCCCGGCCGCACCCACGGGCTCCACCCAGCCCGCGACGACCGGCGGCGCGTCGACGCCGTTCGGCGGCTTCGGCAACGAGGACCCGGCGGCCCTGCCCGACAGCTCGATCGCGCCCGGCTCGGATCCGGACGACCGGGCGGGCACCACGACCCCCGCCGACCCGGACGCCACGCCTGGGGCGACCGACGAGGCATCCCCGACGTCCGACGCCAGCGCGAGCCCGAGCGCCACCGCGTCGCCGGGACCGACCGCCGGACCGACCGCGACGCCGACCGCCGGACCCACCGCGACGCCGACGACGGGACCCACGGCGACTCCGACCGCTGCACCGACGCCCACGCCCACGCCGGACCCGACGCCCGATCCGACACCGGACCCCACGCCGGACTCGACGCCCGATCCGACACCGGACCCCACGCCGGATCCGACCCCCGATCCGACGCCCGAGCCCACCGCCTGAAACCTGTCACGTTCCGACGGTCTGCCCGGTACGCTGGGCGGGATGCCTGCTGCGCCGGCCACCGACCTTCGGATCCTGCCCCTCACCCCCGATCGCGTTGCAGACCTCGCGACCCTGTTCGATGCCGGCGGCGACCCGAAGTGGTGCTGGTGCACGTACTACCGCGTTCGCGGACGCGACTGGACCAACTCGTCGGCGGCCGCCAACCGCGCGCATCTCGAGGGCCTGTCAGCGGACACCCCGGCCCCCGGCCTGGTCGCGTACGAAGGCGACGCGGTCGTCGGCTGGGTGAGTCTGGGACCTCGCGAGACCTACGAGCGACTCGCTTACTCGAAGACAGCCGCGCCGGTCGACGATCGGCCGGTGTGGTCGATCGTCTGCTTCGTGGTCGCTCGCCAGCAGCGCGGACGAGGCATCGCCGAGGCGTTGCTGGCCGCCGCCGTCGAGCATGCCCGCAGTCACGGGGCGACGATGCTGGAGGCCTACCCGGTCGATACCGGCGGCGAGCGGATCGCGTCGGCGAATGCCTTCAAAGGCACCCTGTCGATGTACGAGCGGGCCGGATTCGAGGTAGTAGCGCGTCGCCAGGCGACCGCGGATTCGCCACCCCGTCCGATCGTCCGCCGGGCGCTCTGAGCACGAGGACGTGCCCGCTTCTACGTCATCTGACGCAGTCGATCCACCGTCGTCCGTCCCGGTTGACATCGGTCCACCGAGGCGCCTAGACTGCCGCCCGGCGTGCATGTCGCCCGCCCTCGCCTAGCTCAGTTGGAGGCCGGTCTCCGAATGAAGATGCGACACCTCTTCCGACACCCGTCGGCGCCCATCGGCGTTGGCGACAGCGGGAGATCTGCGCCCATCTCGAGCTAGCCGCAGGCGGCAGGACCGCCTTCCGGACAGAACCCGAGCCGTGGGCCAGATCGGGCCCCCGGCTTTTTTGATGCCCTTCCCCGCCCTCCAGGCGGACCGTGGAAGACACCAGAGCCGCGTGGCCCACCCGACGAATCGTCGGAACGAGGCCCGCGGCTCGTTCTGTGTCCACCCCCTCCCACCTGGAGTCCACCGTGACCGCCACCACCACCATCGACCAACTGAAGAGCGACAGGCCGACGGTCGAGCCCATGGCCTGGCCGGTCGCGTCCGGGGTCCCGGCCCTGCTCATCGAGGCGTCAGCAAGCGCTTCGTCGTGGGCCGTGCCAGGAAGCCGGTCGCGGCGATCACCGACGTGTCCATGCGCCTCGAGCGCGGCGACATCCACGGAGTCCTCGGGGCCAACGGGTCGGGCAAGTCGACGCTCATCCGCCTCATCTCGGGTCTGCTGACCCTGGACGAGGGCCGGGTGGAGGTCTTCGGCCACGACATCGAGCGTGAGGAGATGGCGGTCAAGCGGCTGATCAATCGGGTCAGCGTCGACGCCGCCTTCTTCAAGAAGCTCAGCCCGATGGAGAACCTGGTCTTCGCCGCCCGGCTCTACGGGGTCGATGGCGCCGTAGCCAAGCGCGAGGCCCTCGCGATCCTCGAGCGGTTGGGCATCGGCAGCAAGCGGGTCGGCCGCCCGATCGAGCAGATGAGCCGAGGCATGCAGCAGAAGGTCGCCATCGCGCGAGCCCTGTTGACGAGCCCGACGCTCCTGCTGCTCGACGAGCCGACGACCGGTCTCGACCCACGCTCCAAGTTGGACGTGCAGACGTTCATCGAGGAGCTCCGGGCGACCCACGACGCCACGATCGTCCTGACGACCCACGACCTGGCCGAGGCGGAGCGCCTCTGCCGGCACATCACGATCCTCGACGGCGGCCGCGTCGTCGCCGAGGACACGCCGGACGGCCTCAAGGCCATGGTCTCGGCACAGCGCGGCCAGCCCGCGACCCTCGAGGACGTGTTCATGACCTACACCGGTCGTTCCATCGACGAGGACGTCGAGGACGACGACGACGAATCCGAAGACTGACGAGAAAGGAGGTGAATGACATGCAGCAACTGCCCTCGCTGGCCCTCGCGCTTGCGCAGGAACAGCGACAACGAGAGGTCGAGCGGATCGCGCGCGAACGGCGCATCGGTCGATCGTCCTCGTCCGTTCGTCGCGCACTGGGTCGCCGGATCATCGAGATCGGCGCCCGGGTCGCGGCGGACCCAGTACCTGAGCTGGCTCGGTCTCGGTAAGGGCCGAGCCGGCTCTCCCGCCAGGAGATCCGTCCGATGACCATCGTCGCCCATGAGCTGAAGGCCTCGTATGCCTTCGTCGAGCGCAACTTCAACCTCACTCGCCGCTACTGGGGCTGGGAACTCGCGTTCCTGGTCTACTCGGTCGCGGGCGCGCTCTCGATCTCGCTCATCGGTGCCGACCAGGGCAGCGCCACGCTGGTCCTGACACTGATGGTCGGGGCGATCATGTGGAACTACCTCTCGGTGGTGTTCAGCTGGATCGCCGAGACGATCGCCATCGAGCGCTGGGAGGGAACGCTCGAGTACACCTTCATGGCCCCGGTCCGTCGCTGGTCGCAGCTCCTCGGGCAGGTCGCCTACGCGATGGTGTACGGCCTGCTCCACACCACCGTCATCTTCGTCGTGCTCGTCCTGTTCTTCCCGCAGATCGACCTGAGCCAGGCGAACTCGACGACGGCGGTGACGTTCATGCTGCTCGGCTCGTTCAGCTTCGTCGGGATCGGCATGCTTGCCGCGATCCTGCCGCTGCTGTACATCGAGCGCGGCGCGCAGATGACGTTCGTCCTGCAGTCCTGCCTGCTGCTGGTCAGCGGCGTGTACTACTCGATCGACGTGCTGCCGCCCTGGATGCAGGCGCTCTCGCGCCTGTCACCGGCGACGTACGTCCTCGACGGCGTGCGGGCCGGCCTCATCTACGGGACTCCCGTGTCGGCGCTGCTCCACGACGTATGGCCGCTCATCGTCATGGGGATCGTGCTCATCCCGTTCGGCCTGTGGTCGTTCGGGCGGGCCGAACGCTATGCGAAGCGCACCGGCAAGTTGAAGCGGGTCGGCTGACGATGTCGATGTCGGCCGGCGATCGCGGACCACAGCACCTTGCCCTCGGCTGGGACTCGGGCTGGGAGATGGCATTCGTGCCGCTTGGGGGCGGCGGACGCCGCCCAGCCCGGGTCCTCGCCGTCCACAAGGAGACCGCGATCGTGCGCGACGAGACCGGACGCGACCGGCCGGCCATCGTGACCGGGCGCTTCCGGTTCGAGGCTCTCGGTCCGAGCGACTACCCGGCGGTCGGCGACTGGGTGGCTGTGCAGGTCCCGGCGGCGGCCGCCTCGCCGGACGATCCGGCCGTGATCTCGGCCGTCGTGCCGCGTCGGTCGGCGTTCATCCGGAGCGCGGCCGACTCGAACCGCCGGACGGCGGGCCTGCTCGTCGACGAGCAGGTCATCGCGGCCAACGTCGACATCGCCTTCCTGGTCGCCGGTCTCGATGGCGACTTCAACCTGCGCCGGCTGGAGCGGTACCTCGCGGTCGCCTGGGCCAGCGGCGTCACGCCGGTCGTGGTGCTCAACAAGGCCGACATCGGGCTCGACATCGAGGGTCGGCATGTCGCCATCGAGGCGATCGCCCCCGGCGTCCCCATCGTCACGCTGTCCGCGCTGACCGGCGACCACCTCGCCGACCTCGCGCCGTATCTCCGCCCGGGCACGACGGCGGTCGTGCTGGGCTCGTCGGGCGTGGGGAAGTCCACGCTCGTGAACGCGCTGCTCGGGGAGGAGCGCCAAGCGACCGCGACCGTCCGCGAGGACGACTCCCGCGGCCGGCACACGACGACGCATCGCGAGCTCTTCGCGCTGCCGGGCGGTGCGCTCCTCATCGACACCCCGGGCATCCGCTCGCTCGAGGTGGCGGGTGCGGACGAAGGCGTCGAGACCGCGTTCGACGACATCGTCGAGCTGGCCGCGCGATGCCGCTTCAACGACTGCCACCACGGCAGCGAGCCTGGGTGTGCCGTCCGGATCGCCCTCGACGACGGTAGCCTCAGCCACGACCGGCTCGCCAGCCACCGCAAGCTCGAGCGGGAACTGGCCCACGCCGAGCGCAAGGAGGACCCGCGCGCCCGCGCCGCGCACAAGCGCGAGTGGCGGCTGATCTCGAAGTCCGTGAACCAGCACATGTCGCGCAAGTACGGAGACGACCGATGACGACGCCCGCGATGGACGAGATCGCCGTGCCCGATCGCCCGGAGGTACCGGGTCTGCACTTTCGCCACTTCCGTGGCCCGACCGACTACGAGGGCATGGCCGCGGCCAACCAGGCCGGCCGCGATCACGCCGGCATCCTCGAGCTCATCTCGACCGAGAGCATGGCCCGCACGTACGAGCACCTCGTCAACAGCGACCCCGCGAACGACATCCTCGTCGTCGAGCGCGACGGGGCGATCATCGGGTATGCGCGCGTCGAATGGCGCGACCAGGTCGACGGCACCCGCGGCTTCACCTCGGTCTGCATGCTCCGACCCGAGGACCGCCGGATCGGGATCGGGGGCGCGATGCTCGGCTGGGCCGAGGCGCGAATGGCCGCCGTCGCGGCCGGGCTGCCGGCCGACCGTCCGTCGAAGATGCGGACCTGGACCTGGGATGCAGACGAAGGAGCCGCGGCCCTCCTGGCTGAACGCGGCTGGACGAAGGTCGGCCGCGGCTACGAGATGATCCGCCGGACGCTCCATGACATCCCGGCCGTCCCGCTGCCCGCGGGGTTCGCGATCCGCGACATCGTCGGCGAGCCGGCCGAACGCCGCGTCTGGGAGGCCGCCGCAGAGGCGTTTCGCGACGAGCGCGACGAGGGGGAATGGACCGAGGCGGACTGGCGGAACGTCCGCGCCGACCCGAATCGGGACCCCAGCCTCTGGGCGATCGCGTTCGAGGGGGACGAGGTCGCGGGCGGCGTCCAGGGCCGCATCGATCCGGAGGAGAATGCGCACCACGGCACGTTGCAGGGCTACATCGACGGCGTCTGGACTCGGGCTCCCTACCGGCGGCGCGGACTCGCGCGGGCGCTCCTCGCGCGGGTCCTGGTGCTGCTCCGCGACCGAGGCATGACGAGCGCCTTCCTCGGGGTCGACGGGCTCAACCCCAACCAAGCGATGGATCTCTACGAGTCGCTCGGGTTCGTGATCGGCACGTCCGAGACCGACTGGACCAAGCCGCTACCGCCGCAGGTGCCGACGACGGAGGAGCCGCGATGACGACCATGACCGAGACGACCTGGATCGAACTCGAGGGCGCGCCGGCCGTCCCGGGCCTGCGTGCCCGCCGATGGCGGGATGCGGCGGACTATGACTCCATGGCCGCCGTCATCGCGGCGTCGAGCGAGCAGGACGGGGTCCCGTGGGCGCCGACCGCGGAGAACCTCCGCATCGAGATCGAGGGCGAGGACGGGATCGACGCGGCGAGTGACATCACGCTCGTCGAGGTCGATGGCCAGCTCGTCGCAGAAGCCCAGGTCTGGCGGGTCGTCCGGGACGGGACCGTCATGTTCGAGATCGGTGGTCACGTGCTGCCGGCGTTCCGTCGGCGCGGGATCGGCCGAGCGCTGCACCAGGAGAACGTGCGGCGATCGGCGGAACGCGCGGCCCTCGAGTCCGACGGGACAGCCGCGGTCCTCGAGAGCTTCGTCGAGGACACCGAGGTCGGCCACAAGGCGATCCTCGCGGAGGCCGGCTTCGAGGCCGTCCGCCACTTCTTCCTGATGCGCGTCGCGGACCTCGACGACGTCCCGGACGCGCCGCTGCCCGACGGCCTCGAGATCCGGGCCGTGACGCCGGACCACCACCGGGCCATCTTCGACGCCGAGGCCGAGGCCTTCAAGGACCACTG
This sequence comes from uncultured Chloroflexia bacterium, assembly GCA_963776545.1. Classification (GTDB taxonomy): domain Bacteria; phylum Chloroflexota; class Limnocylindria; order Limnocylindrales; family CSP1-4; genus SPCO01. The sequence continues at coordinate 17,279 of CAVZND010000010.1, forward strand.
GGGTCATCGGGAACAGACCGATGACCTGTTCCGCACGATGTTCGCCCCGGCCGAGCTCGATACCGACCTCTGGGCCGTGGCCTGGGACGGCGACGAGATCGCGGGCGTGGTCCAGGCCTGGATCTGGCCCAAGGAGAACGAGAAGCTCGGCGTCCAGCGCGGCTGGCTCGAGCGGATCAGCGTTCGCCGCGCGTGGCGTCGCCGAGGCCTCGCCCGGGCGCTCACGGCGGTCGCGTTGCGCAAGCTGCACGATGCGGGCATGGAGGACGCCATGCTCGGCGTCGACTCCGAGAACCCGACCGGGGCGCTCGGCCTGTACGAGGGCCTCGGCTTCGCGGTCCGCTCGCGCGCGGCCGCCCACCGGCGTCCGCTGGAGCGCTGAGCCCGCTCAGGCGAAGAGTCTGCCGCCGTCCCGGACCAGCTCCAGCCACGCTCGTTCGCGGCCGATGGTCGTCGTGGCGCCATGGCCCGGGAAGACGCCCGTCGGATCCGGCAGCTCGGTGAGCCGGGCGAGCGAGGTCGCCATCGCCTCCGCGTCGCCGCCGGGCAGGTCCACGCGTCCCCAACCGCTCGCGAAGAGCGTGTCGCCGCTGTAGAGCACGCCGTCGTCCTCGTCGAGCAGGCACACCGAGCCGGCCGTGTGGCCGGGCGTGTGCAGGACGCGCAGGCGGACCTCGCCGAACCGGACCAGGCCGCCCTCCGCCAGCTCCACGGCCGGCACGGACGGCACGATCTCGAACGGCGCCCAGATCGGCTCCGGACGCTCCAGTCGATCGCGGTCAGCGGGGTGGACGGCGATGTCGGCGCCGGTGTGGGCGGCGAGGGCGGCGTTATCGCCGATGTGGTCCCAGTGGCCGTGGGTCGACACGATGAGCTTGAGCGTCCAACCGCGGGCGGCCAACTCGTCGGCGATCCAGTGGAGCGACGGCGTCGCCGTGTCGATCGCGATCGCCTCACGGGAGCGCGGGTCGGCCAGCACATGGACGTTGGTGGCGATCGGGCCGACGACCCGGCTCAGCCGCTCGGTCATGACGGTCGGTCGCCGAGGATGGTCAGGCGGGCTCCTCGAGCTTGGAGCGCATGCAATCGAAGGTCTGGCCGATCATCTTGTTGGCGGTCCCCTCGATCAGTCGCGCGCCGACCCCGGCCAGCGTGCCGGCGATGTTCACCTCGGCGCTCCAGTCCATGACCGTGGTCCCGTCCGGGCCGTCCGAGAGCTGCATCAGCGCGTCGGCGTCGACGGCACTGCCCGGCGCCTGCCCATGGGCCTTGATGACCGCCTTGTCGGGGGCGACGAGCTCGGCGAACGTCATGTCGACGTTGAACCGGGCGCTGATGAACCCGATCCCGACCTTGGCCGTGGCCTTGAAATGGGTGGCGTCGACGAGCTCGATCTTCTCGACGCCGGGACCGCACTGGCCGACCTGCTCGGGATCGATGACGAACGCCCAGACCTTTTCGCGGCTGGCACGGATCGGAACGGAGCCTTCGAAGTGCATGTGATCCTCGTCAGTCGTGCATCGGCGAATAGGAGCTCGCCTCAAGATACGACGCCGGCTCCTTGATGAACCGGGTCCGGCAGCCGATCGAGCAGAACGCGTAGATCACGCCGTCGTGCTCGGCGAGGTGGCGGGCGTGTGCGCGTTCGACGGTCATGCCGCAGACCGGGTCGACCAGGACGATGTCGTCCACGACCGGTTCGAGGGTGATGGTGTCGGGGAGTCCGGCGGCGACCGTGGCCGGGCCGGGCGAAGCCACGAAATCGGCGCGACCCCGCCGTACCTGGACGAGCTCCGCCAGGATGGACAGCGCCACCTCGTCCGCCGTCTCCGCCCCGATATCCAGGCCGGCGGGAGCGCGAAGGGCGGCGATCCGCTCGTCGCCGACGGTCGTCTCCTCGCGGAGCCACTCCCGGACGACGCCGGCTCGCGTCGGTGACGCCACCAGGCCCACGTACGCGGCATCGCGGGTCAGCGACAGACCGACGGCCTCCTCGTCCCAGATGCCCTGGGTGGCGACGACGACGTACGGAGACGCCTCGGGCTCAAGGCCGCGGATGTCCGCGGACGCGTGGACCCGGTCGATGCCCGGGAAGGCGTCGGCCTCGGCGATCGGGTCGATGACGGTCACCTTCCAGCCGGCGGCCGAGCCGAGACGCGCGAGGGCCCCCGCGATCGGCGTCGTCCCGACGACCCAGAGCTGAGCTGCGGCGATATGCGGTTCCACGTAGATCTCCAGCGTGCCACCGGAGTGGCAGGTCATGACGAGTTCGATGACGCCATCCGCCCGACGACCTTCGGCGGGGCCGTCCTTCGAAAGCCTGAGCAGGCGCGGCTGGCCGTCCGCGAGCGCGCGTAGCGCCTCGCGCACGACGACCGGCTGGGCACAGCTGCCGCCGACCCAGCCTTCGATCGAACCGTCCGGGTGGACGATGCCCGACGCCCCCGGGCGAGCCGACGTCGGCCGCCGGACCGCCACGACCGTGGCGACCGCGAACGGCCGGCCGGCCGCCTCGAGCTCGGCGGCCCGCGCGAAGGTCGACCGCGGGGTCATGGCGGGCTAGGCCAGGCCCTTCTCGTGCAGGATCGCCCAGACCTTCTGGGGCGTGATCGGGATGTCGATGTTGCGGACGCCGAGGTGCCATAGGGCGTCGACGACGGCGTTGGCGATGGCCGGCGGGGCACCGACGGTGGCCGACTCCCCCACCCCCTTTGCGCCGATCGGATGATGCGGGGAGGGCGTGACGGTCTTGTCGAGCTCCCAGGCGGGCGTCTCTACGGCCGTCGGCACCAGGTAGTCCATGAGCGTGCCGGACAGGTTGTTGCCCTGCTCGTCGTAGACGATCTCCTCGTACAACGACGGCGCGAGGCCCATCGTGAGGCCACCGTGGATCTGGCCGTCCACGATCATCGGGTTGATGATGTTGCCGCAGTCGTCGACCGCCACGAACCGGCGGACGTGGACCTGACCCGTCCCCTTGTCGATGTCGACGACGGCGATGTAGCTGCCGAACGGGAACGTCAGGTTCGGCGGGTCGTAGTAGTCGACGGCCTCGAGGCCGGCCTCCATCCCGGCGGGATGGTTGGTGTAGGCCGCGAAGGCGATCTCCTGGATCGTCTTGAACCGGTCCGGTGAGCCCTTCACGCTGAACTTGCCGGGCTCCCACTCGAGGTCGTCTTCGCTGGCCTCCAGCAGGTGCGCCGCGAGCTTGCGGGCCTTGTCGCGGACCTTCCGGGCCGCCACGGCCGTGGCCGCGCCGGCGACCGGTGTCGAGCGCGAGGCGTACGTCCCGAGGCCGTACGGGGCGGTGTCGGTGTCGCCGTACTCGATCTTGATGTCGGCGACCGGGAAGCCGAGCTCCTCGGCGATGATCTGGGCGAAGGTCGTCTCGTGCCCCTGGCCCTGGGTCTGGACGCCGATGCGGGCCAGGACCTTCCCGGTGGGATGGACCCGGATCTCGCACGAGTCGAACATCTTGATGCCGAGGATGTCGAAGTCGTGGGACGGGCCCGCGCCGACGATCTCGGTGAAGCTGCTGATGCCGATCCCCATCAACTCGCCCTTGGCACGCTTCTCCGCCTGCTCCTTGCGCAGGTCGTCGTAGCCGATCATGTCCAAGGCCTTCTGGAGCGCGCGGGGATAGTCGCCCGAGTCGTACTCCCAGCCTGTCGGGGTCTTGTACGGCATCTGCTCGGGCTGGATGAAGTTCTCCATCCGGAGCTGGGCGGGGTCCTTGCCGATCTCATGGGCAAGGATGTCCACGATGCGCTCGACCGCGTGGACCGCCTCGGTCACACGGAACGAGCACCGATAGGCCACCCCGCCGGGCGGCTTGTTCGTGTAGACGCCATCGACCTCGACGAACGCGTTGTCGAAGTCATAGCTCCCGGTGATGACGTTGAACAGACCAGCCGGGAACTTCGACGGATCGGCCGCCGCGTCCGAGTAGCCGTGGTCCGCGAGGGTCTTGACCTTCATCGCCTGGATCCGGCCGGCCTTGTCGGACCCGACCTCGATGTTGATGTGGTAGTCACGCGCGAACGAATCGGCCTGCAGGTTCTCCGAGCGATCCTCGATCCACTTGACCGGCTTTCCGACGGTCAGCGAGGCGACGACCGCGAGGACATAGCCGGGATAGACCGGCACCTTGCCACCGAACCCGCCGCCGATGTCGTGGGTCTTGACCCGGATGTTCTGCTCCGGCAGGCCGCTCACGAGCGCGAGGACCGTGCGTATGGCGTGCGGCGCCTGGCTCGTCATGTGCAGGGTCATCTGGCCGCGGACGGCATCCCAGTCGGCGATGCAGCCGCACGTTTCGATCGATGCGACGTGGATGCGTGGGATGTAGATGTCCTCGGACACGCGGACCTCGGACGCCGCCATCGCGGCATCGGTCCCGGCTCGATCGCCCGATTCCCAGTGCCAGATGTGGTTGTTGGCCTTCTCCTCGCCGCGGTCCGGGCGGAGGACGAACGCGCCCGGCTCCATCGACTTGAACGGGTCGACGATGACCGGCAACGGCTCGTAGTCGACCGTCACGGCGGCGACGCCGTCGGCGGCGATGTACTTCGTGGTCGCGACGACCGCGGCGACCTCCTGGGCCTGGTACATGACCGTGGTGGTCGGCAGGACCATCTGCTTGTCGCCGGCCAGGGTCGGCATCCAGTGGAGCCCGGCCTTCTCGAGATCGGCTCCGGTGATGACCGCCAGGACGCCCGGGATCTTGAGGGCCTCGGTCGCGTCGATGCCCTTGATGGTCGCGTGGGCGTACGGGCTCCGGACGATGTCCAGCCACAGCTGGCCGGGCAGGTTGAAGTCGTCGATGTACTCGCCCTTGCCGCGGATGAACCGCGGATCTTCCTTGCGCTTGACGGAGTGGCCCATGCCCCCGATCTCGGCACTGGTGCGGGGTTCGGTTTCCGTGGTCATCTCGTCACTCCCCGCTCAACCGGCCGCGACCGGCGTCCCGCCGGTCTGGGTTTCGGCAGCGGCGCTCATCTCGTGCGCCGCCTGCTGGATGGATTTCACGATGTTCACGTAGCCCGTACAGCGGCACAGGTTGCCGCTGATCCCCTCGCGGATCTCCGCCTCCGTGGGGTCGGGGTTCTGCTCCAGCAGCCACGCGGACTGCATGATCATGCCCGGCGTACAGAAGCCGCACTGTAGGCCATGCTGGTCCCAGAAGGCCTGCTGGAGGGGATGCAGGTCCGCGCCGGACGCCATCCCCTCGATGGTCTTGATGCTGCGCCCGTCGGCCTGGACCGCGAGCATCGTGCAGGACTTCGCGCTCTGGCCGTCGACATGGACGGTGCAGGCGCCACAGTTGCTGGTGTCGCAGCCGACGTGCGTGCCCGTCAGCCCGAGCGTATCGCGCAGGAAGTGGACGAGCAGGAGGCGCGGCTCGACGTCGGCTTCGTGGGCCTCGCCGTTGACGGTGACCGTGATGTGCTGGGTGGTCATCGTGGCTCCCCTGCTACGCGTACGCGACGGCGCGTTCGACGGCCTGTCGAAGTGACCGCACGGTCATTTCGGCGACCATCGCGCGCTTGTAGTCGACCGGCCCGCGGGTGTCGGCCGACGGGTGGCTCTGCGCCCCCGCGGCTGTGCCCGCCCGGCGGAAGAGGTCATCGGCTGGGGCGTTGCCCACGAGGGCCGCCTCGGCGTCGGTCGCGGCGAACGGGGTGTCGGAGACACCGGTGACAGCGACACCGGCCCGCTGGATGGTCCCGTCAGCGCCGAGTGCGACGACGGTCGCGACGCCCACGGTCGCGAAGTCCCCGACCTTGCGCTCGAGCTTCTGGTAGCTGCCGCCCTGGTGCCTCGGACGGCGAGTGAAGCGGATCTCGGTCAGCACTTCGGTGGGCTCGATGGCCGTCTCGAACGTGCCGAGGAAGAAGTCGCGGGCCGCGACGACCCGCTCGCCGGAACCGCCCCGGCACACGACGCGCGCGCTCGCGGCGAGCAGCACGGCCGGCCAGTCAGACGCCGGGTCGGCATGGGCCACCGAACCGCCGATGGTGCCCCAGTTGCGGACCTGTGGGTCCCCGATCCCGCCGGTCACGTCCACGAGCAGCGGGTAGTGGTCCTGGACGATCGCGTTCTGGTGGATCTGCCAGTGGGTCGCCTTCGCCCCGATGCGGAGATCGTCGTCGGTCTCGATGATGGCGTCGAGGCCGGTCACGTCACGCAAGTCGACCAGGAGGCCTGGCTGGGCCAGGCGGAGCTTGATGAGCGGGAGGAGGCTGTAGCCGCCGGACAGGAGCTTGGCCTCGCCCTCGCGATCCTTGAGGATCCGCAGCGCCTCGTCCAGGTTCGCTGGACGGACGTAGTCGAACTGGGCTGGAATCATCGCGCTGCTACCCTCCTCCCCGCTCGCGCGGGGGCGATACGGTCAGCCCGTCCTGCGTGGGACGGGCATCGGGGTCTGGCGACGATCGCGGGCCGGGGTCGGGACGTGGCGACTGGGGTTCGACCGGCGGTCCGGACTTGCGGGGATGTTGCGATTGAGTATCGCGCCAGTCCGTTCGCACGTCAACGTGATTCGAACGTGGCTCGAGCCTCACTCATCCCTACGTCGGGGCGGGTCTCGCGGATGCGCGGACGGCGCGAAGTCGCGGCTCGCTCGACTCCAGCCGAGCGAGCCGGCTCCAGCGGGTGGACGGCTCAGGCGACCGCTAGCGAGGCGCCGGTCTCGAGGAACGTCTTGAGCCCCGACACGATGTAGACGACCCCGCCCGAGAACTCGGCCTCGGTCTTCGAGCCCGGGACGAGCGCGCTCGTGACGGTCAGTTTCGACCCGCCGTCCTCCCCCGCCTCGACGACCCAGGTCATGTGAACGGGACCCTCCGCATCGATCTCTGGCGACCAGCGGGGATGGAAGCTCATCGTCACAGACTTGCCCGGGTCGATGTCGAGCACCTCGCCGTCGGCCGCGATGCTGCCGTCCTCGTAGGCGTACGTGAGCGACGAGCCCTTCGTCCAATCGGAGGCGACTCGCGTCCCGTAGTAGTAGCGGACCGTGTCGTCGCCGTCGGTGATCGCGCGCCAGACGCGCTCGGGCGAGGCCTTGATGTAGATGTTGTAGACGTGGTTGATCGTTCCCATCGGTGTCTCCAGCTGTGCCTTGATGGTCTTCAGGGAGCCGACGATCGACTCGGCGAACTTGCCGGTCCATCGGTCATGGACGAGGCGGATCGGCACCGGGTTGAGGAAGTGGCGCTTCTCGCGGCCGACGCGCTGCGTGGTCACGAGGCCCGCTTCTTCCAGCACCCCGAGGTGCTTCATGACCCCGAAACGCGTCATCCCGGGCAGGTGCCGGCACAGCTCACCGAGCGTCTGGCCATCGCGCTCGAAGAGCTGGTCGAGCAGGACCCGCCGACCTGGGTCGGCGAGCGCCCGGAAGACCGGGGCCATGTCATCCGTCATGCCCCGACTTTATGTGACTAGATAGTCACATGTCAAGACCCGGTGGCGAGCGCTCCCGGTGGGCTTAGCGCGCTCGAGCGAAGAAGCCTCTCATCCGAGCGATGACCCCGTCGGGCGCGGGCGTGGGAGGCTCCGGCTCTGTGTCGGCGTAGTACTCGGTACGCTCGATCTCACGGAGTTCCTGCGTGTCGAGGTCGGCCTGCGCGCCTGTCGCCTTGACGTGCTCGCTGGCCCCAGCCTCGGGCGTCAGTTCTCGTCGGATCGCCTCGCCCTGGATCGGGCCCCATGGAGTTCCCATGGCAGAGATCCTCCCCTCTATCGCCGCGCTCGGTGAACGGATTCGAGTCTCCGTCGCCCTCCGCCGACCGTCAAGCCTCGGCCACGTTCACCGATCCCGGCTCGCCCCGACATCGGGCGCCCAGGTCACGACGCCGATCGGCATGGGGCGTTGGTCCCGCAGGCCGACCATCCCCCGCGCATCGACTTCGATCTGGTCGTCGAGGGCCGCCTGGAAGCGCTGGCCCTTCGCGCTCCCTGGCTCGATCCACAGCTGGCGCCGGAGGAATCCCTCGAGCTCGGCGCGATGGGCGAACCGGCGTGTCTCGCGCTCCAGCCGCTCGACGTGCGGGTCGCGCTCGAGCGCGCGGAGCAGCTCGACGAACTCGGGGAGCGCCGGCAGGGCGACCCTCGCCTCGCCGTGGACCGGCGGCCAGCACGCGTCCGCGACCGACGCGGGCTGGCGTTCCATCAGGATCGCCACACAGAGCCGGCTCGTGGCCGCCTCCATCGCCGCGAGGAACGGGCCGATCGCCTCGATGTCGTAGCCGACGTGCGCCATCAGCGCGACGTCCGCGCGGAACGGCTCGATGTCGTCCGGCGGCCAGCGCACCTGGACGACGCGGACGTTCTCGATCCGGTGCTCGTCCGCGAGCTCGCGGAGTGCATCCAGCATCCCCTTCGATGGGTCGACCGCGATGACCTCGCCGCCGGATGCGGCCAGGGCGGCTGCGATCGGCAGCGCGTAGCGGCCGGCACCCGCCCCGATATCCAGCCACGTCTCGCCCGGCCGGACCAACGCTCGCAGGGACTCGAGTGCCGGTTCATCGGTCCGGGCAGGATCGGCCCGGAAGAGGCCCGTGACCGGGGCGTAGAAGTCCGCACCATCCGGGACCTCGCGGACTCGGTCGACCTGCTCGCGATTGGCCCGCACGCGCGCGGCCCAGGTCGTCTCCAGCATCGCGACGAGATCCGCGCGCGTGTCGACGTCCGGGTTGTCGCCGGTCACGGACACCTCCCGCACGAGTCCCGGGTCGGCGGCGAGCAACGGACCGAGACCACGATCGCCACTGGCCGTGGCGGCCAGGTCGAACGCCGCCCGCCCGAGCAGGATGGGGTTGCGGCCGCCGTCGTCCGGGTAGACCGGCACGACGATCGGTCGATCCGCCGTCGGCGGCGAGGCCAGCAGGGTGGTCACGGTCTCGACCGACAGACGCGGCTGGTCGCCCAAGACGATGAGGGCGGCCTGGACCTCGTCGCCGAGCGCCCCGATCCCGATCTGGAGTGAGCTGGACAGGCCGCGCCCGGGATCGGGGTTGCGCACGCGCCGCTCCGAGCGCCAGATGATTGCCCGCTCGACCTGATCGGCGTCGTCGCCGGTGACGACGACCACCTCAGCCAGGCCAGCCTCGGCCAATCGGTCAAGGACGTGTTGCAGGATCGGGCGGCCCTCGAGGGTCGCGAGAAGCTTGTCGCCACCGAACCGCGAACCGGCGCCCGCGGCAAGCACGATGGCCGTGACCTGGTCGGTGCTCATCACGCGACGCATGCTAGGCGATGCTCGATGGGCCGGATGCGACCGATTCCTTGCGCCAACCGCAAGAACGCGACCGTGCCTTGCACGGGATGCACGTCCGGTCGCCGGGCATCCCGTGGGTCAGACGATCCGTGCATCCGGCGCACGGATCAGTCGATCGGCTGCCTGGGGACGTCAGTCCCTTGCGCGGCACACACGATTCGACCCTGAATCCCGCGTTCGGTCGCGTTGCGGCGACGGGACGTGCATCGGGCGCAAGCGGGGAGGCCAGGCGGTCGCCCCGCGCACGAGGCTTCCCCTCCCCGGTTCGCTCCGCTACCGTGTCCAGCGCCCGGGCGCCGCTCCCCTGTCCGAGCGGCCATGTGTGTGCAACGAGGGACCGATCGATGACCGACGAGACCGATCCCGGCGTCGCCGACGCCCCGCCGGCGACGGATGCCGAGGCGGATGCGACCGGCCCGGCCACGGCACCGGCGGCGGCCCTGCCGAGCGTCAACGCCGCCCAGGTGACGGCGGTCTGGTCGGGGCTCGGCGCGGTCGGGCAGATGATCGCGGGCGGCGCGATCGCCATCATCCTCATCGCCCTTGTCGGCGCGATCATCAACGCCTGGGAGGACTCCGGGTCCCTGATCGGCGTGCTCGTGGTCGCCGCGGTCGCCGCCGGCGCGGCGGCCTGGTTCACCGCCCGCAAGAGCGCCGGCGCGGCGCAGCCCGCGATCCCGCTCGAGACGATCGAGTTCGCCGCCGGTCTGGTCGGGACGATCCTGGCGATCCTCCGCCTCATCGAGATGCTCTTCGATCTCGATGATCTCGAGAACTACGGCGGTGCCATCGGGGCGGTGCTGACGGTCGGCCTGGTCGTGGCAGCCGGCGCGATCCTGGTGGGGTCGATGCGCCGCGACCCCACGCTTCGAACCGCGCTGCTCGGCGGCGACCAGTGGACGCGACTCGCGGCCGGCGGCCTGGCGCTCGTCGTCATCGCCTGGGCCCTGAATCTCTCGATCGGCTTCTGGAACATGAACGCCGCCGCGACGCCGGTCGCGGTCTTGACGTTCGGGGCCGTGCTCGTCGTCATCCAGCCGCGCTGGCGGGCCGTCCTCCACGAGGTGCCGCTGGGCTGGGTCGGGGCCGGCTTCGGCGTCCTCGGGCTGCTGCTCGCGATCGGCCTATGGGGCGAACTGATGGACATCGGCCGCTCCCGTGTCGACCTCGAGCTCATCGACTACTTGCCGCAGGCCCTGTCCTTCCTGGGGATCATCGGGATCATCGTCGGGGGCGTGATGGCCGGGATGCCGATGTGGCAGGCACGGATGCAGGCGTCCGCTCCCGTCACCGCCGTCCCACCGACGACGCCGCCCGCCCCGATAGGCGAGCCGCCAGCTGCGCCCGCCGAACCGCCCGTCCCGCCGACCGAGCCCCCAGCGCCTCCCGCCTGAGATCGGCCGACGGCGACGCCTACGCCACCGCGCGCTGGCGGAGCGGCACGCCCGAGCCGCCATACCGTTCGGCGACGATCTCGGCGAGGATCGCGAGCGCCGTTTCGGCCGGCGCCCGGCCGCCGAGATCCAACCCGACCGGGCCGCGCAGCTTGGCGAGTTCCGACGCATCGACGCCCGCCTCGAGCAGACGCGCGCGCCGGTCGCCCTGGGTCTTCTTCGAGCCGACGGCCCCGACGTACCGACAGCCGCGCCGGAGCGCCTCGACGATCGCCGGTTCATCGAACTTCACGTCGTGGGTCAGCACCGCGACGGCGTCGTTCGGACCGAGGCCGATCTCGTCGGCGACCTCGTCCGGCCAGCCGACGATGAGCCGGTCGACGTCCGGGAAGCGCTCGGGCGTCGCGAACGAGGAACGTCCGTCGATGACGACGGTCTCGAAGCCGAGCTCGCGCGCCAGCCGCACGAGCGATCGGGCGACCTCGACCGCGCCCACGACGACCAGCCGCGGGCGGACGGGGAACACCTCGACGAACAGCGAGCGGCCGCCGAGCTCGACGGTCCGCGACAGCCCGCGCTTGAGCGCCTCCCCGGCGGCCTCGACCAGCTGGCCGTCGAGCTCCGGCGAGCCGAGCGAGCCCTCGAGGCGACCGTCGTCATGGAGGATCAGCTCCGGCGCGGGTGGAGCGCCCTCGCCCGGCTCGTGCGGGCCGAACACCCCTGGCGGGGAATCGGCCGGGAGCGGCGTCACGACGGCCGACCCGTGCCCGCCGGCGCCGAGTGACGCCCGGGCCGCGGCGACCACGACGGCCGGCGCCACGGGCTCGACCAGCACGTCGATCGTCCCGCCGCAGGCGAGCCCGACATCCCAAGCCTGCTCGTCGCTGATGCCGTAGCGGATGACCCGGGCGTGGCCGTTGGCCCGAGCCTTGTCGATCTCCTCGGCCGCGGCGCCCTCGACGCAACCGCCGCTGACCGAGCCCGCGATGCGGCCGTCGGCCGCAAACAGGAGCACCGCGCCCTCGGGCCGCGGCGCGGAACCGAACGTCCGCACGACGACGGCGCGGCCGATCCCGACTCCGTCGCCGGTCCAGGTATCGAGCGTTTCGAGCAACTCTTTCATCGGATCGGCCTCGGTGCGGATGGATCGGTCGGCATGGCGCCCACGACGCCCGGCACCGCCAGGACGTCCGGCACCGCCACGCCGGGGAGTGCCGCATGGGCGGCCGCCTCGCTCCCCCGCCGGGTGTCGGTCGCTCGGACGCCCCCGAGGATCTCGCCCAGGCGTTCGAGGTTCGCGACGGTCCCGGCCGCGAGGAAGTCGTCGATGTACGGGAAGGCGGCCCGCATCCCGCCGGCGAGCGGCTGGTAGCCGGGTGTGCCCGCCAGCGGGTTGAGCCAGATGAGCCGGTGGCAGTTGCGTCGGAGGCGGGCGGTCTCGGTAGCGACGAGCGCCGGATCACCTCGGTCCCAGCCGTCAGAGACGACGATCACCACGCCGGACGTCCGCAACGTGCGCCGCGCCCATTTCTGATTGAAGGTCCGGAACGACTCCCCGATCCGTGTGCCCCCGGCCCAATCGTTCACCGCGTCCGACACACGGCCAAGCGCCCGGTCGCGATCGCGGTCGCGCAGGAGCCGCGTGACCCTCGTCAGTCGCGTCCCGAACACGAACGATTCGGTGCGCACCTCCGAGGCCGCCGAGAGCGCCTGCACGAACCGCAGCAGGAGGCGCGAGTGACGCTCCATCGAGCCGGAGATGTCGCAGATCACGACCAGGGACCGCGGCTCCCGGATCGGGCGTCGCCAGACCCAGTCCACGAACTGCCCGCCCGTGCCGAGGTTGCGCCGGAACATGGCTCGCGGCGCCAGGCGGCGGCCATGGGAATGGAGCTCGTATCGCCGGGTCCGTCGTCGCTCCAGGTGCGGCACGAGCGCGTCCACGAGGCGCTCGGCTTCGCGCAGCTCGGCCGGCGTCATACGGTCGAACTCGCGATGTCGGAGCACCTCGCCCTGGCTATAGGCGTCGGGCGCGACGACGATGCCCTCGATGGGCGACTCGTCGTCCTCGTCATCGCCCGACGACGGGATCGGGATCCCGCGCTCGTCGGGTCGCTGCTCCATCGCCTGCTCGCCCGCTTCGGGCAGCGCCTCGCCGCCCTCCTCCGCCTCGGCCGGAGCGTGGGGATCGGGCATCGAAGGCGGTTCGAACGTGCCCGGCAGACGTGAGGCGCGACGTCGCCACCAACGCTCGAAGACCGCGTCGTAGATCTCGCGGTCGTCGCGCCGACGCGTGAAGATCGCCGCCCCGGCCCCGCGGACCTGCTCGCGGTCGCCGATGTCGACCAGCGTCAGGGCGCGCGCGAAGTCCGCAGCGGCGCCGAGATCGACGGCGAGACGCGCCGCACGCAGCGCTCGCCCGAAGCCGACCGCCTCGCCGAGCAACCGGCGCCCGTCGACCTCAGGCCCGAAGGGCGCCTGGACGATGGAGGGGTCGGTCACGGGGTCGCTCCGTTCAGCCGCCGGCGGCGGCCTCGGTCAGCATCCGGCGGGCCTGGTCGCCGCGGACCTGGCGGATGTCCTCCTCGTACTTGAGGACCACGCCGAGCGTCTCGTCGACCAGCTCGGGCGCGAGCTCCACGGCCCCGAGCGACAGGAGCGCCGCCGCCCAGTCGAGCGTCTCGGCGATGCCCGGCACCTTGGTCAGGTCGGCCTCGCGCAGGCGATGGACGAACCCGACCACCTCGCGCGCCAGGCGCTCGGGGGCCTCGGGCACGCGCGCGAGCACGATCTCGTACTCCTTCTGCGCGGTCGGGAAGTCGATCCAGTGGTACAGGCAGCGCCGCTTGAGGGCGTCGTGGACCTCGCGCGTCCGGTTCGAGGTCAAGATGACGCGCGGCGGCTGAGCCGCCGTGATCGTCCCGATCTCGGGCACGGTCACCTGGAAATCCGAGAGGATCTCGAGCAGGTAGGCCTCGAACTCCTCGTCGGCACGGTCGATCTCGTCGATGAGGAGCACCGGGGCGACGCCATCATCCGATTCGAGCGCCTGGAGCAGGGGGCGGCGGATCAGGAAATCGCTCCCGAAGATGTCGTGCGCGGTCGCGTGGTCGGCCTCGCCGCGCGCCTCCAGCAGCCGGATCTCGAGCATCTGGCGCGGGTAGTTCCACTCGTAGACGGCCGTGTTGACGTCCAGGCCCTCGTAGCACTGGAGGCGGATGAGCCGCGTCCCGAGCGATGCGGCGAGGACCTTCGCGAGCTCCGTCTTGCCGACGCCGGCCTCGCCCTCGAGCAGCAGCGGCCGCCCGAGTTCGAGCGCCAGGAAGACCGCCGTCGCCAGCGAGCGGTCCGCGATGTAGTCGCGCTCGCGGAAGTCGACCTGGATGGCCTCGATGGAGCGGGTGCCGGCGGGCCGGTCGTCGCGGTCGGTCATCGGGCGAATCTACACGCCCGCGCCCCGGCGGGCGTGGACCGTCCCGGCGGCGACGCGCGGTTCAGGTGGTTTCGACCCGGGCGAGGTCCGCGGCACGCGCCGCGAGCGCATCGAGCGCCTCGAGCTCCGATCGGACGGCCGGCAGGCGGGCCGCTCGCTCCGCGCCGGCCTGCTCGGCGGCGCGTTCCAGCGCGGCGGCACTCTCCGTGTACGTCCGGTGCAGCTCGCGGATCCGGTCCGCGAAGCGGGCGCGCATCTGGCGCTGGACCTCGTCGAGCAGCGAGGAGAGGCGGCCGTCCGCCTCGAACCGGACCTCCTCCACGAACTCCGCGAGGAACGTCCGCGCCTGCTGGCGCCGGTCGGCGAGCTGACGCTTCCGCTCGCTCAGCACCTGCTTGCCGCCGAAGGCGATCGCGACGCCCAGCACGGCCGGACCCACGATCGCGGCCCCGAGCAGCGCCCCGAGCATGCCCAGCATCTCGACCCCGACCTGCGCGCCGGTGAGGACGCCGAAGCCCGCGGCCATCCCCGCCCTGGTCCGCCCATCGAACTCAGGCCCGCCATGCCACATCGACTGGACGTCGAACGAGATCGGGACCCCGGTGCTGTCCAGGCCGATCTCCTCGTCCGCCAGCAGGCGCGCTATCGTCGATTGGATGTCGGCGGCGCCGTTCGTCGCCTCGAGGAAGGCAGCGCGGACCGTCGCCGCCGCCCGTTCCTGGACGCGCGCGCTCAGGCCGGGCCAGTCGGCGGCGGGATCGATGCGCTCGAGCTCATCCTGCGCCTCGCGGACGACGTGGCGCATCTGACCCTGGAACGCGAAGGTGATCCGGGTCCGGAGCGCCGCGAACTCGTCCTCCAGGCGGACCGACCAGGACGCATCCGCGGCATCCAGCGCGGCCAGACGGGCGCGGACCCCACCGAGGTCGGCGGCCATCTGCTCGGCGTCGTCGGGCCGTTCGAGCGCGGCGAGTTCCGCGGCGAACGGCTCGCGCAGCTGCTCGATCGCGGGGCCGATCTGGGCGACCGCAGCCGAGCGCGAGATCGTGCGCGCGCGCCCGACGACATCTCCGACGAGTGCCTCGCCGAACACTGGGAAGCCGCTGTCCCGCTCGAGCGTGCGGTCGTCGAGTTCATCGCCGTGCATCCGCAGGACGGAGCTCAGGGCGAACGGCCGCTCGGCGAGGCCCATCGTGCCGAGGTGTCGCTCGTCGATCTCGACGATCCGCCGCCACTCGGGGTACATGTCGACCTTCGTGACCGCCACGAGGATGGGTCGACCGGCCTGCCTCGCACTCGCCAAAAAGGCGAGCTCCGGGCCGGAGAGCTCGGCCGACGCATCGGTGACGAAGACGAGGGCGTCGGCGGACGGCAGGAACGCCAGCGTGGCGGCCGCGTGACCGGCGTTCAGCCCGCCGACGCCGGGGGTGTCGACCAGCGTCATGCCACGGCCGAGGAAGGCGTTCGGCAGGCCGATCTCGACGAGCTCGACGCCGGGCTGGCGCTCGGCGTCCTCGCGTTCCAGCACCCACGCCCGCACATCGTCGGTCGGGATCGACTCGACGACCAGCTTGCCGTCGTCGCGCCGGCGGACCGTCGCGCTCGGTCGCTCGGCGTAGCCGACGACCGTGACGGCGGTCGTGGCCAGGTCGTCGTCCACGGGGCAGACCGGGCTCGTGAGGAGCGCATTGATCAGGGCGCTCTTGCCCTTCTTGAACTCACCGACCACGCAGACGATCGTCTCGGTCCGGGCGACGCGCGTCGCGACCGACTCGAGCCGCTCGGCGATATCGCCCCGGCCGTGTTCGGTCGCGGAGCGCCGGACGTCGGCGAGGAGGTCCGCGACCCGCCCCGAACCGGGGTCCAGTGACGGACCCGGATCCGTCCCGGCCGGACCGGCCGGCGGCGCGACGGTGTCGGGCGCGGTGACTCCGCCTCGAGGCATTGGCGCGCGGTCCTCCCTCCGGTGCCGGAGTGTACCGTCCGTGATCCCGCGCGACGTCGCGCGCGCTAGACTCGGCACCCTTGGGTCGGCCCGATGGCGGAGGCGGTCAGGCGGTCCCGATGCTCGAGGAGAGGCTGATGGAGTACGCGCTCGGGATCGATCTCGGCACGACGTACTCGGCGGCCGCCACGGCCCGCGACGGACGGCTCGAGATCTTCCAGCTCGGCGAACGGGCCGCGACCATCCCCTCGATCGTCGTGCTGCGGGCCGATGGCGAGGTCCTGACCGGTGAGGCCGCGGAGCGGCGGGCGCTCGCTGAACCCACCCGCACCGGCCGCGAGTTCAAGCGTCGCCTCGGCGACCCGACGCCGATCATCCTCGGTGGCACCCCATACGGCGCCGAGTCGCTACTGGCCCACCTGCTGCGCAGCATCGTGCTGCGGATCAGCGAGCAACTCGGCGGGCCGCCGGCGGCCATCGCCCTGTGCCATCCCGCGAGCTACGGCGAGTACAAGATCGACCTCCTGCGTCAGGCGGTCCGACAGGCTGACATCGGCCCCGTCTCTCTGCTCACCGAGCCGGAAGCGGCCGCGGTCGACTACGCGCGACAGGAGCGGGTGCCGGCCGGCACGGTCATCGCGATCTACGACTTCGGTGGCGGGACGTTCGACGCGACCATCCTGCGCAAGACGGAGACCGGTTTCGAGCAGCTGGGCCGCCCGGAAGGCATGGAGCGGCTCGGTGGCATCGATTTCGACGAGGCCCTCTTCACGCGCGCCATGGCCCAGGTCCGCGCGGCCGGGGTCGAGCTGGACGCCAACGACCCCGCCACGATGGCGGCACTCGCGCGCCTGCGAGAGGAGTGCCGGCGGGCCAAGGAGGCGCTGTCCTCGGATACGGACACGACGATCCAGATCTTCCTGCCGGGCATCCAGGAGGAGATGCGCCTGACCCGGGCCGAGTTCGAGGAGATGGTCCGGCCGCGCATCCGCGAGACGATCGAGGCGCTCGGCCGAGCGGCACGCAGCGCCGACCTCGGCTTCGATGGCATCGATCGCGTCCTGCTGGTCGGCGGCAGCTCGCGGATCCCGCTCGTCGCGGAGATGGTCCGCGAAGCGACGGGCAAGCCGGTCGCTGTGGATGCGCACCCGAAGCACACGATGGCGCTCGGGGCCGCGTACATCGCCGACCAGGGACGAGAGGACGAAGCGGCAGCGGCGGCGGCCGGGGCCGCCGCAGGCGTCGCCACAGACGGAGCAGCCGCGACCGGGGCGGACAGCGGAGCCGCGCTCGGTGCGGCGGTGCTCGGTGCGGCCGCGCTGGGGGCAGCCGCCGGCGACGGTCCGCCGCCTCCCGCCACGACCGGAGGCGCCGCCGGCGTCGGGCCGGCGCCGGATGCGGACGCCTCGCCGACCGAGGTCGTTACGGTGCCCCCCGCGCCACCCGCGGATAATCCGCCCGTCACCACGGGCGGCGGGTCGAGCGGGGGTCGTCGCGTCTCCGTGCCGATGGCCGCGATCGTCGGCGGGATCGCGCTGGTCGCCGTGCTCGCGGTCGGTGCCTCGGGACTCCTCGGCGGCGTCGGGGGAGGATCCGCCTCACCGTCGCCGTCGGCGGCGTCATCGGTCGCGGTGGTGGTCAGCGTGGCGCCGACCGCCTCACCGTCGCCGACGCCATCCCCGACGCCGACCGCGTCACCCACTCCGACGCCATCCCCGACGCCGCCGCCGACCCCGACCCCCACGCCCAAGGGTCGCCAGGTCCGGATCACCGGCATCACGATCCAGGGCAACGCGTACGCGGTCGCCTTCCAGGCGTTCCACTTCACGCCCGACATCCCGGGTGCTCGGCACATCCACTTCTTCTGGGACACCGTCCCGCCCACCCAGGCGGGCATCCCGGCCAAATCGACGAACTGGATCCTGTACGACGGCTCATCGCCGTTCCTGAAGTACAAGGTCGCGGATCGCCCGGCGAAGGCGACACAGATGTGCGTGCTCGTCGCCAACCACGACCATTCCGTGGTCCAGGACACCGGCAACTGCTGGCCGCTCCCCGACTAGGGGCGGGACGCATGACCGAGGGCTCGCCCGACCTCGCCG
This sequence comes from uncultured Chloroflexia bacterium, assembly GCA_963776545.1. Lineage (GTDB taxonomy): Bacteria > Chloroflexota > Limnocylindria > Limnocylindrales > CSP1-4 > SPCO01. The sequence goes on from CAVZND010000010.1 coordinate 35,433, forward strand.
TCGAGGTCCGCCGTATCGCGGACGATGCCCGTCTGATCGCCCAGGGCACGGACCAGGCGCCGGGCGTCGAGCGGACCCTCCAACGCCTCGATGAACCGCTCCGGGTCGCGATCGCCGGTCGGGTCAAGGCCGGCAAGTCCACGCTCCTCAACGCGCTCGTCGGTGAGCGCCTGGCGGCGACCGACGCCGGGGAGTGCACGCGGATCGTGACGTGGTACCGGCACGCGCTCGGCTACAGCGTCACCGCAGAGCTCCGGCCGTCCGGCACGGAGGAGTTGCCGTTCCGGCGCGAGGACGGCGAGCTGCACATCGATCTCGACGGCCGATCCATCGAGTCGATCGAACGCATCGAGGTCGGATGGCCGTCGCGGAAGCTTGCCGACCTGACGCTCATCGACACGCCCGGGCTCGCCTCGGCCAACGAACGGACCTCCGAGCGAACGACCCACGCGCTGCTCGACCGGGGCATCGAGGGTCCCGGCGAGGCGGACGCGGTCCTCTACCTCATGCGCCACCTGCATCGGTCCGATTCGCAGTTCCTCGAGGCGTTCATGGACCGCTCGATCGCCCAGGCCTCGCCGGTCAACGCGGTCGTGGTGCTGTCACGCGCCGACGAGATCGGCGCGGCCAGGCCCGATGCCCTGGATTCGGCACGAGCGATCGCCGCCCGCTACGCGGCCAACCCGCACGTTCGCGAGCTTGCGTCGGGCGTGGTGCCCGTGGCAGGACTCATCGCCGAGACCGGCGCGACGCTGCGCCAGGAACAGTTCGACTGGCTGCGCGAGGTCGCACGGCTCGACGAGGAACATCGAACGGACCTCCTGCGCTCGGTCGACCGGTTCCGCGACCCCGACCAGAACCCGCTCGGCGAGGAGATCCGCGAGGAGTTGCTCGGCCGCCTGGGCATGTACGGGCTGCGCCTCGCCGTCCGGCTCATCGCCAGTGGCGAGGTGCGGACCGCCACCGAGCTGTCAACGGCGCTCCTGGAGCAGTCGGGGATCCGCGAGCTCCAGCGGGTGCTGGCCGAGCAGTACACGGCCCGGGCCCAGGCCCTGAAGGCCCGGTCCGCCCTCGCGGCGCTGCGGGCGATCGGCCTGGAGCTCGATCGACAAGGCGTCCACGACGCGGCAGACCTGGTCCAGGCGATCGATCGACTCGAGGCCTCCTCGCAGGCCCTCGCCCTGCTCCGGCTCCTCCACCTCGTGCTGTCGGGCCGGGTCGCGCTCGCGGCCGATGAGCGGGCCGAGATCGACCGCCTGTGCGGGTCGGGCTCGCCGGCAGAGCGTGCCGGCTTGGCGGACGGCGCGCCGGCGGCCGAGGTCCGTCAAGCCGCCGTCGCCGGCATCGAGCGCTGGCGATCGCGTGCGGGCAACCCGCTGAGCGACCGCCAGACGATCGAGGCGGCCGAGATCGTCAGCCGCGCCTACGAGGAGATCCACGCCCAGGCGGGTCGCGAAGCCCAGGGCGAGGGCTGACGCGATGTTCTTCCCCGCGTCCGGGTGGTTCGCGGCCTTCGTCCTCACGCTGGCGATCGAAGCGCCGATCGCGGTGGTCCTCCTCCGGCAAGCGGAGCCCGACCTCCGCAGGCTCGGCGTCCTGATCGTCTTCGCCAACCTCGCCTCCCACCCCGTGGTCTGGTACGTGATCAGCCAGCTCGTCCTGGTGGGGACGCCGACCTACACGCTCGTCGCCGAGACGTGGGCGATCGCTGCGGAGAGCGTCTTCTACTGGGCGGCGATCCGCGGTCTGACGGCGCGACGCGCGATCGCGGTCGCGGCCGCTGCGAACGCCACGTCCTGGTTCGCCGGACGTCTTATCAGTGGAATCTGGTCGAACCTGTTCCAATAGCCGCAGCGGCGCCGACCGCAGGGAAGGGATCGCGAATCTTCGGGTCCAGCATGCGACCCGGGGAAGGAGCCCGCAGATGATCAGGCCGCATCAGACCGGCGGCGGACGATCGTACCGATGGCGTTCGCTCACCTCGGTCGTGACCTCCTTTGCCCTACTGGCCGCATGCCAGGGCACGGTGACCGTCTCACCGTCGGCGAGCGGTGGCGCCCATGGCTCCCCCGCCGCGTCCGCAACGGCGCAGCCATCGCTCACGCCGACGTCGACCACGCCGGCATCGAGCACGAGCCCGACTGCCGAGCCGACAGCCCCGCCTGATCCCCTGGGCGGCAGATGGGAGGCCTCGGGAACGATGGCCGTCGGCAACGAGGGCGCGGCCGCCGTCCTCCTCGGCGACGGACGCGTGCTGGTCGTCGGGGGCAGGTCCGACTTCGAGCAGGCCAGCGACAGCAGCGTCAAGGCCGAACTATGGGATCCGACGACCGGCGCCTGGCGCAAGACCGTAAGCCTCAACAAGCCGCGTGGCGACTTCGCGGCCGTACCGATGCGGGACGGCCGCGCGCTCGTGACCGGTGGCCTGAACCAGACCAACCAGTCGTACTCGAGCACGTACATCTACGATCCGGGGCGCGAGACCTGGACGAAGGCGGGTCTCCTCGGGACGGCACGTACCGCGCCGGCCGCAGCGGTCCTGCCCGACGGTCGTGTGCTCGTCGCCGGCGGGTACTTCCGCATCAAGCCGTCGTTCGGCCAGGGGACCGATCCCGGGACCGTGCTCGCGGTCTCTCGACCTGCATCGCATCTTGGGGCCGAACTGGCCGGGCCCAGGGTCGCCGACATCGACCCGCCCAACGTCGGCGCGGCCCTCGCGACGGCCGAGCTCTTCGATCCAGGTTCTGGCACCTGGTCGGCGACCGACCCCATGACCTACGCACGGTCCGGTGCGTCGGCGGTCACCCTGGCCGATGGTCGGATCCTGGTCGTCGGAAGCGTCGGGTCGGACAGCGGCGTGACCGTCGACGGTCGAGCGGTCGAAAGCGCCGAGATCTACGACCCGGCCACGGGCCAATTCAGCCTCGCCGGGCGCTTTCCGGACATCGACCGCAAGGCGCTCGAGCGACAGGGCGCCGCGGGTGCCAACCCGGTTCCCGACGAGGACCCATGGCCGTCCGAGGGTGGCACGCTCGTCGCCCTGGACGACGGAGGAGCGGTGCTCATCGCTCGCACCGGGTGGTGGAAGCACGTGGGCGAGATCACCCGCTCGTACCGATTCGACGCGTCCACCCTCAGTTGGAGCGAGATCGGCCAGACCTACGTCTTCATCGGCGAGCCCACAACCAAGTCGCTGGTGACGCGTGGTGTCCGCCGCCTCGCCGGCGCCATGGCGGCGCGATTGCCGAGCGGGCTCATCCTCGTCGCCGGTGGTGCCGGCGCGATCCCCAAGGGCTCCGAGTCCCCCGCGCCTTCCACGGCGACCGCTGAGGCCTACGACCCGACCACGAACCGCTGGTCAGCGCTGCCATCGATGCCCGAGCCACGGGCAGGGGCCGCCACCGTGGTCCTCTCGGATGGGTCCATCCTTTGCATCGGCGGTTACGTCGAGTCGCCTGACGGGCGGACGACCCTGACGACGGCCGTGCGCTGGGTCCCGTCGCCGTAAGCGCGATCCACGTCCGCCCCGCTGCGGCGGGACGGCGTGACCGTCAGCCGTCCGGGGCGTCGAGTTCGCGGGCGTACGGCGGGAAACGGAAGCGCTGGCTGCGGGTCAGGATGCCGCCGTGGCCGAGCTTCGCGACGGTCCGCTCGGAGGCCGGCTCCCCGCTGAGTAGCCGGGGAAGCAACAGGTCGGCGGCGGTCGCCTTCGAATAGGCCCCACAGGTCGGCAGGCCCAGGATCGCGGTCTGGCCCACGCGAGCGAGCCACAGCATCGACCCGGGATGGGCAGGCACGCCGCGGCGCACGACGCGTCCGCCGAGCGATGAGATCGCCGTGAACACCGCGTCCTGCGGGTCGGTGCTCGCGGCGCCGGCGGTCAAGACCAGATCGACCGGCTCGGGACCGTTCGTGAACCGCGCCAGCGCGTCCTCGACCGCGTCCGCGTCGTCCTCCACGTACTCGATGGCGACGATCGTCGAGCCGAGCCCCTCGATCTTGGCCCGGACACTCGACTCGAAGCGCTCGCGTGCGGTCGCGCGGACCGACTCCTTGACGATGACGCCGACGCGCGACGCGACGAACGGCGCGACCCACACGATCGGGTGCGTGCCGAAGTCGGTCAGCCGGACGCCCTCGTCGACGATCGCGGCTTCCACGACGTGTGGGGCGACCTTGATGCTCGCGACGAGGTCGCCGCGTTCGACGATCTGGCCGTCGAAGACGGTGAACACCTCCAGCGGATCGAGCCGGTTCAGCCGCTCGAGCTCCGCGATGCGGACGTTCACGACGCCCGGCGCCGCAGCGACCAGGTCGATCCGGCTCTGGTTCGGCCCGCGCACGTCCAGCCCGGACCCGGCCACGGCGCGGGCCAGTCGGACGGCCGCGTCGTCCTCGTGGAGCTCGCCAGCCTCGGCGACGAGCACCGTGACCGGCGGACCGGGCTCGGCCGTCGCGAGCGCCAGCAGGTCGTCGGCACTGAGCCGACGACCCTTGTCCCAGCGCCGGCCCGCGACGACAAGGTCACGGGCCAGGACCGCGTCCTTCAGCCGCGCCGGCGCGGGCCGACCAGGAACGACCCGTTCGACCCGCACTCCCGCCGCCGAGTCGGTCAGGCGGAGCGGCCGAGGGCAGCCTCGATCGCGCGGCGGGTATAGACGACAGCCATCTGCGTCCGGTATTCGCGGTCCGCATGGATGTCGCTGTTGACGGTGACGCCGTCGGTGGCGTGCGCGGCGGCCGCGGCCACCGACGCCGGTGAGCCATCGGACCCCATGAGGGCCGCCTCGACGGCCTTCGCCCGGTAGGCCACCTCGCCCACCCCGGTCAGCGCGACCCGGGCGTGCGAGATGCTCCCGCCGGTCGAGGCGATCACGGCACAGACGCCGACGATCGAGTAGCCGGAGGCCGGCTGCTCGATCCTCCGGTAGGCGCCCCTCGCCCCGGCCGGGAGCGGTCCCCGGCGCAGGGAGACCATGATCTCGTCCGCCTCGATGGCGGTGGCGAAGGCCCCCTGGAAGAAGCCGTCGGCCGGCACGACTCGCTCGCCGCGCGACGAGCGCAGCACGATCTCGTAGTCGAGCGCAAGCCCCAAGGCGGGCAGGTCCGAGGCGGGGTCGGCGTGCGCGATGGCGCCGCCGACGGTGCCCCGGTTGCGGACCTGGACATCGCCGATGCCTTCGATGCACTCCCTCGCGAAGTCGAGCTGGGTCGCCGCGAGGACTTCCGCGTAGGTCGTGAGCGCCCCGAGCTCGAAGCCGCCGTCGGCGGTGGCCCGGGCACCCTTCAGCTCGGGCAGTCGCCCGATGTCGATGAGCGTGTCGGCACTCGCCAGGCGCATCTTCATCAGCGGGAGCAGGCTCATCCCGCCGGCGAGGACCTTGGCGGATCCGTTCGATGCGGCCAGCGCCGCGAGCGCGTCGTCGAGGGTGGCCGGTCGCTGGTACGAGAACGCCGCCGGGATCATGCCTGGCCTCCCTTCGCGGACTGGATGGCGCGCCACACCGTCTGGTCGGTGTACGGCATGTCGAGATGACGGATCCCGAACGGACCGAGTGCGTCGATGACCGCATTCGCGACAGCCGCCGTGCTGGCGATCGCGCCGGCCTCGCCGACGCCCTTGACGCCGATCGGGTTGACCGGCGACGGGGTGACGGTCTCGGCCAGCTCGAAGTTCGGGAAGCCCGAGGCCCTCGGCATGGCGTAGTCGAGCAGCGAGCCGGTCAGCAGCTGCCCGTCGTCGCTGTAGATGGCGCCTTCCCAGAGGGCCTGACCGACGCCCTGGGCGATGCCGCCGTGGAGCTGTCCATCGACGATCATCGGGTTGATCTTCTTGCCGACGTCGTCGACGGCGATGTAGCGGACGAGCTCGACATGGCCCGTCTCCTCATCGATCTCGACGATCGCGATGTGGGTCCCGAACGGCCAGGTGCAGTTCGGGGTGTCGTGGTAGGCCGTCTCGTCGAGGTACGGCTCCATGCCCTCCGGGGCGTCGAACGCGAGATCGAGCGCGAACGCGATCTCCTGGATGGTCTTGACCTTGTCCGGGCTGCCCTTGACGCGGTAGTTCGCGCCGTCGATCTCGATATCCTCGGGCGAGGCCTCGAGCATGTGGGCCGCGTAACGGCGGGCCTTCTCGCGGATCTTGGCCGCGGCCTTGATGGCGGCCGTGCTCCCGACCGACGAGGTCCGGCTGCCGTACGAGCCATACCCGAACGGCGTGCCCTGGGTGTCGGAGTGCTGGACGACGATGTCCTCCATCGGGACGCCCAGCTCGTGGCTGATGACCTGGGCATAGGTCGTCTCGTGGCCCTGGCCCTGGGGCGAGGTGCCCATCGTGACGACGACCTTGCCGGTCAGGTGGACGCGGATGTTGGACGATTCCCACATCGCCGCGCCCCAGCCCTCACCGACGGCGCCGATCCACTTCGATGGCGCGACGCCGCACACCTCGATGTAGGTGGAGAGGCCGAGGCCGAGGAGCTTGCCGCGGGCCTTCGCCTCGGCCTTCGCGGCAGCGAGGTTCGCGTACCCGGCCATCTCAAGGCCCTTGTCCAGGGCCGGCTCGTAGTTGCCCGAATCGATGTAGATCTTGGCGCCGCCGGACGCCGTCCCCAGCCCCGACGGGTTCTCGTAGGGGAACTTGTCCGGGGCGATGAAGTTGCGCCGGCGGAGCTCCGCGCGGTCCATCCCGATCTCGGCGGCGAACAGGTCCATGGCGCGCTCGACGACGTAGGTCGCCTCCGGGCGACCGGCGCCGCGATACGCGTCCACGAACGTCGTGTTCGTGTAGACGCCCGTGACCTCCGCATACACGTTCGGGAACTTGTAGCAGCCGGACAGGACCCGTGCGTAGAGCGTCGTCGGGATGCCCGGGCCGATGGTCGAGAGGCGACCACCCAGGTTCGCGAAGGTCTTGACACGCAGGCCCGTGACTTCGCCGTTCCGCTTGCCCGCGATCTCGAGATAGGTGATGTGGTCGCGACCGTGGATGGTGCTGCCGTAGCTCTCTCGCCGGCCCTCGACCCACTTGACCGGCCGGCCGCCGACGAGCTTGCTGGCGAACATCGTCAGCGCCATGTCGGCGTAGCAGAAGATCTTCGTGCCGAAGGCGCCCCCGACGTCCGGGCTGATGCAGCGGACCTTGTGCTCCGGGATCCCCGTGACGAACGCCGTCAGCAGCAGGCGCTGGATGTGCGGCGTCTGGCTGGACATCCAGACCGTGTACTCGTCGGTGCCCGGGTTGTACCAGCCGATGTCGCCGCGGGTCTCCATCGGGTTGGGGATGAGTCGCTGGTTGACGATCCGCTGCCGGACCACCACCTCGGCGCCGTCGATGGCCGCGTCCGTGCCGGCCTTGTCGCCGACGTTCCATTCGAACACCACGTTGTTCGGGGCGTTCTCGTGGAGTTGCGGGGCGCCGGCCTGGGTGGCCTTCTCCGCGTCGACCACGGTCGGCAGCGGCTCCCAGTCGACCTTGATCGCGTCGAGCGCATCGACCGCCTGCTCCGGCGTCTCGGCCACGACCGCGGCCACGCCCTCCCCGGTCCACTTGACGCTGTCGGTCGCGAGGACTCGCGGCATGTTCACGTTGTTCTGGATGCCGGCGCTGCCGCCGGCGGGCCAGGCCATCGGCAGGGGGTTGTAGGGGATGTCCGCGCCGACGATGACCGCCAGCACGCCGGGCATCGTCTTGGCTCCGGACGTGTCGATCGAGCGGATGTTGGCGTGGGCGTACGGGCTGCGCAGGATGGCGACATGGGCCATCGATGCGAGCTTGATGTCGTCGAGGTAGTTGCCTTCACCAGTGATGAAGCGCGGGTCCTCGACCCGCTTGATCCGCTGGCCGAGGGCGGTGGTCGGGGCGTCGAGCACGTCGGTCATGGTCGTCTCCCCCTGGCTACGCGCCGACCGGGGTCGGGACCCCGTCGCGCATGGTGGCCGCCGCCGCCCGGATCGCCGCGACGATGTTGTGGTAGCCGGTGCAGCGGCAGATGTTGCCTTCGATCGCGTGGCGGATCTCGTCGTCGGTCGGATCGGGGATGCGGGCCAGGAGATCGACCGCGGTCATGATCATGCCCGGCGTGCAGAACCCGCACTGCAAGCCGTGCTGCTCCCAGAACGCGGTCTGCATGGGATGCAGGCCCTCGGCTGGCGCGAGACCCTCGATGGTCGTCACGCTGGCGCCATCGGCCTGGACCGCGAGCATCGTGCAGGACTTCACGGCGTGGCCGTCGACGTGGACGGTGCAGGCACCGCACTGGCTGGTGTCGCACCCGACGTGCGTCCCGGTGAGGTCCAGGTCCTCGCGCAGCGCCTGGACGAGGAGGCGTCTCGGCTCGACGTCGAGCTCCCGAGCCGTCCCGTTGACCGTCAACTGGATGTGTTCGCCCACGGGCTCAACCTCCTCCGGCACGTGGAGCGCGGAACACGCCGATGGGCCGCGCTCACCTGGAGCATTCGGGGCCTCGGTCCGACCGCCTTCCAGTCGGGCGAGGTCCGACGATGGTGGCACCGTGGCGAGCCGGAATCAAGACCGTTGCGAGATGGGTGCCCGACGTCGAGGCACCGTGCCTTGGACGCCTCAGTCGCTCGACTGGCCCCGAGGCCGTGTGGCGCGTGCAGGCACGTACCGGCCGAGCGCCGCGCTCCGGCTGTCGATGGCCCGTGGGTCGATGGCGGCGAGGCGCTCCTCGGCGGGCAGCGCCGCCAGTCGGACCACCTCCCCGAGGCTGGCCAGCTTGGCCGTCGCGACCGCCCAGGAGAGCCCGGCCAGCGAGGATGCGGTCGCGATCCCGACCCTGGCGGGCCCGCGTCCGCCGCTGGACGCCGCATAGCCGGCCGCCCAGAGCGGCAGTTCCGGACGGTCGTCCGAGCCCTCGACCGCGGACAGCACGCCACAGACGATGCCGCGCTGGCCCGGCGTCGCGGTGACCAGGCGCCAGTTGTCCGGGCCGGCGATCAGGTCGACGGCGAGGCTGTCGTACGCCGGCCCCAGGATCGTGGCGGGGCCGGCCGCGTCGGCCGAACCGCCCGTGATGGCGAGGGACAGGTGGGCCGACCGGGTCGGACCGCCCTGCCCCGGGTCGGCCATGCCCGCGAGCAGTCGCTCGTGAAGGTCGCGGAAGCGCGTTCGCTCGGCTTCGTCCGTGCCGATCGTGACGGCCGCGGGCTCGGCGATCTCGATCATCGGGCACCCGGCGTCGATCAGCCCGCGGACCTGGTCGCGTAGCGACTCGAGCGCGCCGCCGGCCGCGACGCCCGATGTGTATGGGCCGGGCAGCACGGCCTTGACCGAGCGCTCGGTCCGGGCCGCCGTCGCGCGCCACGACGCGACCGGGTCGTCGGCCACGAGCGACCAGCCACCGTCCGTGATGGGTTCCAGCCCGGCGTCCACCTGGGCGGAGACCACGGCGTCGAGGATCGCGTCCGGCGTCGCGTCGGCGGCGAGCGGTGGCCGCGGCAAGGCTCCGAGGAGCGTCGCGAACACTAGCCGCGGTCGATCCGGATGGTCGTCGCGAGCGTTTCCGGTCCAGCGCCGATCGCCATGGGCGTGCCGCCGCCGACCTCGTCGGAACGGGCCGCGGTCCCGACGAACAGGCCCGCCACGACCACCACGACGACGGCCCCGACGGCGACCGCCGGCACGAACCTGGGCGTGTCCGCGGCCTCGGCGAGGGCGGCCGGACCGAGATCGGCGCCCGTCGCCGCGCCACGCCCCCGCCGCCACATCGCGGACATCGTGGGCACGCCGGCGGGCCGGATGGCGGCGCCCAGCCACAGTCCGGCGAACAGGCCGCCCAGGTGCGCCGCGTTGTCGATCTGGCCGCCCGACGCGAACCCGAAGACGAGGTTGAAGACGACGAGGATGCCGAGCTGGCTCACGATCCCGCGCGTCGTCCGGTCGACCGGGTGGTGGACGCGGTCCGCGGCGAGCAGCACCCCGAAGAGCCCGAAGATCGCCCCGGACGCCCCGACCGCCGGCACGTCGCCGCCGAACACGAAGCTCGCCACCGAGCCGGCGGCGGCGCACGCGAGGTACATCACGAGGAACCAGAGCGACCCGTACCAGCGCTCGACGATGGGCCCCGCCAGGTACAGGGCGTACATGTTGAAGAACAGGTGGAGCAGGTCGCCGTGGACCAGCGTGACCGTCCACAGCCGCCAGTACTCCCCGCCGGCGACCGCCACCTTGTCCAGCCAGAGCACCTGCAGCAGGTCCGGCCCTTCCGCCGTGAACAGCACGACGAGCGAGACGATGATCGTGGCGGCGAGGATGACCGTCGAGACCGGCACCAGCGGACCGTCGCCGCGGGCCTTGGCGAAGTAGCGACGGGCCGAGCCCGAGTCGCCACTCTCCTTGGCGAGCCAACCGAGGCGCGACGCGATCTCGGCCCTGTCGGCCGGCGGGGCGAGTCGGTCGGCTTCGCGGTAGGCTCGCTGGGCACCGCGCAGATCGCCCGCGCGCACGCGGGCGGCCGCGACGTTCCGCCAGGCCGGGTAGGTCGAGGAGGTGTCACCGAGCTGGATGACCGCCTCCCAGGTCGCGACGGCGCCGGCCTCGTCGTCGAGCCGATACCGGGCCTCGCCCAGACCCAGGAGCGCGGCGGCGGTGACCGCCGGGTCGTCGAACCCGACGACACGCTGGTAGTGGGCGGCCGCATCGCCGAAGTCGCCCGCCGCCAGCAGCTCGTCGCCGCGGGCCAACAGGCTTTGCGCGGCCACTCGCGACAGGCGACCCTGGGGCACCTCGCGGCCGGCATCCGGGGGTCCGGGCTGGTCCATCGCCACGACTCTACATGAGCGCGCCCGAGGACGGCCCGTGGCTCGCAGGCAACGCCCTCGCGCCCGTTTGCAAGCCCGCCGGACAGGTTCGTGCACGACCTTGCATCGAACCTTACGGAAGTCTGCCCACCGCTGGGACTATCGGCGGCGAGCACCGGAACGACCGGGCCTCTTGGATCAAGAGCGGGCCCATCTACGATCGGGACGTTGAACTCATCCCTCGCCGGTGGATCATTCGTGGCGAATCCCCGCACCCGCATGTCTCGGATCCGCATCGTTGCGATCGCCTGCCTGGCGGTCGTAGCGGTCGCTGCCTGCCAGGGCGCCCCGGCCGAGACGCCGACGACCTCCCTCGATCTGGCCTCGGCGACGACGCCCGCGGACCGAGCGTGACCGTCATCCGACGCGGCAGTCGCCGCAAGGGCCGCTCGACCGGACAGACGCTGGTCGAGTTCGCCCTCGTCTTCCCGCTGTTCTTCACGCTGTTCCTCGGCGTCATCGAGTTCGCCTTCGCGTTCAACGCGATCCTCAGCGTCAACTTCGCCTCGCGCAATGCGGCCCTGGCCGCGGCCGAGGCCGGAACGGCGAGCGGCGGCGACTGCGTGATCCTGAGCGGCGTCGAGGAGGACGTCTCTGCGCCGGCGACGCACAACAACATCGTCAAGCTCGAGATCTACCGGGCCAAGTCAAACGGCGACGATTACGTGCCGACCGAGAAGACGACCTGGACCCGGACCGGCTCGACGGCGTGCACGCTCCCCGACGCGACCTCGATCACCGTCCCGTACACCCGCACCGCGAACGGATATCCCGAAGCCAACCGATGCAACATCCTGGCCGGTTGCGGCGGGACCCACACCACCATCGACCACGTCGGCGTGCGGATCTTCTACGACCACCCGTACGTGACGCCGTTGGAGAGCTTCGTCGGCACGGGCACCGGGATCACGTTCGACCGATCCAATGTCATGCGCATGGAGCCGATCCTGTGACCGGCCTTCGTGCTGCGATCGAGCGGTCCCGGCCGCCGCGGACCGGCGAGCGGAAGCGCGGCCAGAGCCTGGTCGAGTTCGCGATGATCATCACGGTGGTCATGCTCCTGCTGCTCGGCATGCTCGAGTTCGGCTTCCTCTTCGACCACCACCTGACCCTCGAATACGCGACGCGCGAGGGCGCCAGGGTCGGCGCCGCGCTGGCGAACGGCGGCGGCACCCTCGGCTGCGGCAGCGGCCAGTCGCCGAATGCCGCCAACGTGGACAAGCAGATCATCGCGGCCGTCCAGCGCGTGATCACCTCGCCGGGTTCGGCGGTCGTGAAGAGCCGGATCACCGAGATCCGTATCTACAAGGCCAATGCGACCGGCGGCGTGACGAGCACGTTCTCAAACAAGTGGGTCTACAGCGCCGGCGCCGGGCCCTCGGTGGACGGCAAGAACCTCGACTTCATCGCCCAGGGCGCCACCGGCTGGACCGCCTGCTCGCGCGACAACGGGGCTGCGCCCGACTCGATCGGCGTCAGCCTCAACTACAGCTACGAACTGGTCACGCCGCTCTCCGCGGTGATGGGCTTCTTCGGACCCGGCAGCGGGCCGACCACGATCCCGATCAGTGACAAGACCGTCATGGCCCTCAATCCAGGGAACTGACCATGCCTGCTACCACTCGCCACAAGCCGCGGTCCCGCGGCCAGATCGTCGTCATCTTCGCGATCTCGGTCATGGCCTTCGTCGGCCTGTGCGCCATCGTCATCGACGTGTCCTGGTACTGGGCGAACAGCCTGCGCATGCAACGCGCCGCCGACGCGGCAGCCCTCGCCGGCGTCATCCGGCTGCCGGCCGACTTCGCGGGGGCCACGACCCTGGCCCGGGCCGAGTCGAAGAAGAACGGCTACGAGAACGGCGTTAACGGCGTGTCCGTGACCCCGGTCCAGGACCCGACGAACAACCGGCGGCTGCGCGTGACCATCACCGCCGACATCGGCACGTTCTTCGCGCGCGTCATCGGCGTCAATTCGTTCCACACGTCCCGGAGTTCCAAGGCGGAGTACGTCCTGCCGGTCCCGATGGGCAGCCCGGAGAACTACTACGGCATCTACGGCCTGGTCCGGCACTGCTCCACGGCGGTCTCCGGCACGGTCTGTAACCAGACCGGCGGCACGACCGTATACCCGCCGCCCACGGACCACCCGAACACGACCACCAGCTACTTCACCGCGAGCAGTGCGCCGACGGGCACGTGGACGACGCCGACCAACACGACGTCGAGCAACGACCAGTGGGCCACCTCGACCACCGCGAACCAGTACCAGACGTTCGGGGGGTTCAACATCGCCCTGAACAGCACGGTCACCGCGATCCGCGGCATCGAAGTGATGGCCGAGATGAGCAAGACCGGCACTGGCGCGTCCTGCCAGATCCAGTACGAGCTGTCCGGGGACAACCGGTCCACCTACACCACGGGCGCCGGCACGGGCGTGAAGCTCTCGCCGAACCTGACGACGACCGATACGTCCACGGCCCTCGGTGGCCCGACCGACCTGTGGAACAAGGCGGCCGGCTATTGGACGACCTCCACGCTGAGCAACACCAACTTCTGGGTCCGCGCCCGCGCCATCAAGACGACGACGGCCGCCTGCGCCGCCGCGGCGGTCATCCGGATCGACCACCTGCGCGTTCGCGTCACGTACGACTACCAGACGACGAACCCGTCGGTCTTCACGCCCGACACCGTCAACGTCGCCGGGCCGCAGGGCCAGGTCCTCACGCCACGGGGCTTCTGGGGCATGATGCTGACGCAGGGCGCGGAGACCATCTCCGGCGACGCGTACCTGCCCAAGTACGACACGGCCGGTGGCACCGTCAACCCGAACTACGACTCGACCAACTACTACAACTACGCCGTCGAGATGGCGGCCGGGTCGACCGGCGGCAGCCTCTGGATCTACGACCCGGGCTTCTGCGCCGGTGCGCTGCAGACCGGTCTCGGGGACACGTGGATCGGCTCCAAGGTCCCGATCAGCTCGTTCTACGACCTGTACGACACCATGGGCACGCCGTACGACCTGACCGACGACACGCTCGTGTCCGGGTTCTCTTCCGGCAACACCTTCAAGAACCAGGATGGATCGGACCCCGCCCTCAGCGGCTCCGGCGGGTCCGGCATCGGCGGCTGCGATGCCTACCACATGGGCTGGTACCAGCTGGGTACGTCCACGCTTGCGGGCGGTGCGTCTGGCCACGCCTATCGACTCCATACCAGCACGACCGATCCGAGCTCCGCAACGGCGCAGCTGACCGCGAACGCCCGGAACGGGTGGGCACTGTTCGCCAAGGTCACGAGCGGGACGGCACCGAAGATCTACGGGATCGGCGCGATGGAGATGTACACCCCACTCCCGAGTGGCTCGTCCTCCGAGTTCTACCTCGCCCAGATCGAGGCCGCGCATGCCGGCAAGACGATGGAAGTCCGACTCTTCGATCCCGGCGACACAGGCCAGGACGCCAACATCCAGATCCTGATCCCGACGTCCGGTGGTTGGAGCGCAACCAACTTCAACTACACGGCCGCGAAGGGCACCACCAACAGTGGCGCGACGAACTGCAACTCGTCCGCCGGCACGAACGTTTCGAACGTCATCACCTATCAAAGCGGGGCCAGCCGGTTCAACGGCTGCTGGATCACCATCCAGATCCCGATCCCGACCACGTATACGGCCCCACAGTCAGGCTGGTGGAAGATCCGCTACAACATGACTGGTAGCGGAACGACGGCGACCGACATCACCACCTGGCAGGTCCAGATCCGGGGCAACCCCGTCCACCTGATCCTGCCCTAGCCCACCCGCCTCCCGCTCTGACGACCCCCTCGCCGGCCGACGAGGGGGTCGCTCTTCGTCCGGCGCTTAGACTCGCAACCATGTGCGGGCGGTTCACCCAGGAACGACCGGCGTCGGAGCTGGCCGAGATCTTCGGCGCCGAGCCGCTGTCCGACGATCCGGGTGGGCGATACAACGTCGCCCCGACCGATGAGGCCATGGTCGTCGTCCAGCGCGAGGATCGACGGGCGGTCACGGCGTACCGCTGGGGACTCATCCCGCACTGGGCCACCGACGCGAAGGTCGCCTCGCGGATGTTCAACGCGCGCGCGGAGACCCTGACCCGCAGCCCGGCCTTTCGCGAGGCGTTCCAGCGGCGACGGTGCCTGGTGCCGGTAGATTCGTTCTACGAGTGGAAACGGGAGGGCACGATCCGGCAGCCGTACCGCGTGATGCGGGACGACGGCCGACCGCTCGCGCTGGCCGGCCTCTGGGCGGGCTGGCGGGATCCGGCGACCGAAACGGTCCGCCGCACGTTCACGATCGTCACGACCACCCCGAACGACGCCCTCCGGGACCTGCACGATCGGATGCCGGTGGTGATCCCCGAGGGCGCCTGGGACCGCTGGCTGGGGCCGACGCCCGAGGATGCCGGCGAGCTCCTGGCACTCCTCCTCCCGACCGACGAGGTCGAGCTGACGATCTACCCGGTCGTCCGGGACGTGAACGACGTCCGGCGGGACGGACCCGGGCTCATCGAGCCGTTGCCGGCGGTCGTCGGGTAGCGGCTCAGTCCGCGATCGGCGCCCAGGCCCCCGCCTCGGCGATCGTGGTGCGGAACGCGGTGGCCGCGTCGACGCCGCGGTCGAGGGCGGCCGCGTAGGTCCCGACGAGGGATCCGAATGCCCCGTCCGGATCGGCCGCCGGACACGAGAGGACGGTCGCCGTGGCCGGGAGCTCTGCCGGCACGTGGGCCCCGGGCCCGATGAGGACGATCAGCGAGGCCTGGTTCCACTCGGCCGCCTCCACGGCGACCCTGGTCAATGCCGGATCGCCCTCGGCCAGGACCAGCACGCCGACACTGGTCAGGTATCGTAGGGCGAGTTCCAGGTCGGCCGCCTCGAGCAGCGGGCCGTCGGCCGTGGCCGGCTGTCGCAGCGTGGCCACGTGGGCGACTCCGCCCTCCGAGAGATGCTGGAGCATGGCGTCGCCGACGGGATCGTCCACGACCCGTGCCACGAGCTGGACGCTCGCACCGGCCGATGCGGCCGAGAGGGCGACCGTCGCGGCGAGGCCGCCGGCAGCCGTCCCCGCCGGGGTCGCGATGGCGGCAGGCTGGCCGACGACGACGATCATCGGCGTCAGCCTAGCGCGTCGTGTCGCGGGGGTCGCTCCTCAGTCGCCGCCGTGGCCGCTCGAGGCGCCGTCGTCGCCACCGCCGTGGTCGTCGGTCTCCTCGGGCTCGTCGGTCTCCTCGGGCTCGTCGGTCTCCTCCGGCTCGGCGGTCTCGGTGGGCCTCGGGGTCCTCGCCGGCTTGGCGGTCTTGGGGGGCTCGGTCTCGCCTTTGGATCCGACCTCGTCGGTGGGCGAGGCAGTCTGGCCATCTTCCGGGCTCTCGGTCGGCTCGGCCGTTTCCCCGTCTGTGGGCGACGGGCTGGGGGTCGGGGTCGGCCGCAGGAGGTCGGGGAGCCGTTCCGTCGGCAGGACCGCGGGTAGCTGTGTGTGCGTGGGGACCGTCGGTGTGAGACTCGGCCGCGTCGTCAGCAGGCTGCTCGCGCCGACCGCTGCGAACGCTGACAGCGACGCGCTCGCCAGGATCACGAGCAGCACGAACGCCATCGCCCGTGCCCGGACCACTGGCGGCCGTCCCCCGCCCATCGCGATGCGCCAGGCGTCGCGCACGGACAGGAGGAACGCACCGACGACCCCGCCACGGACCATCCCCGCGGGTCGGACCAGGAGTCGAGGCGCGGGTTCGGCGGCGATGGCGGCCATCACCCGATCCTCGAAACCGACCGTCGGGCTCGCGACGTCACGGGCGCTCAGGGTCTCGAGCTCACGGGCGGCGAGCATGGCCTCGGCCAGTTCGGCGTCCAACGGTCCGGGGCCGGCGTCGGGCCGGACCTCGGACGGATCGAACCGACGCCCCAGGCCACTCATCGGTCGGCCTCTTCTGCGAGGGACGCGCGCAGGCGGACGAGGCCGCGATACAGGTGGGTCTTCACGGTGTTGATGGGTCGATCCGTCTGGCGGGCGATCTCGTCGAGGCTGAGCTCGCCGAAGAACCGCAACGTGACGATCTCCCGGTAGGGCTCAGGGAGCGTCGCGACGGCCGTCCGGACGTCCGTCGCCCGCTCGGCCCGGAGGGCCAACGACGACGGGTCCATGAGGCTGGTCGCATCGAGCGATGCCTGGTCCATGGCCGCGTCGATCGGGTCGGGCGCCTCGCTCCGCTCACGACCGAACGGGTCGCGCCAGGCGACGGTCTTCCGGCGCCCGGCCTGGCGAAGCGCGATGCGGACCGCGATGCGCGTCAGCCACGCACCGAACGGGCCCTCTCCACGCCAGCTCGCCAGCGAGCGATATGCGCTCACGAATGCCTCCTGGGCGGCGTCCTCGGCCTCGGGCAGGTCACCGAGGATCCGGTGACAGGCTCGGACCACCGGAGCCGACTCGCGGTCGACGAGGCGGCGGAAGGCGTCACGGTCTCCGGCGAGGACGGCCTCGACCGTCGCACGATCACCCGCGAGGTCATCGGGATGGTTGGGCAGCGTGGATGCGAACTCGCTGATCGGCGATCTCCGTGCGTTCGGGCCCGGGTCCTCGGACGTGGTGGGTCGGCCCGCCCCCATGATGCTCCGGGGCGAGCCGACCCATCGGGTCGCATGTCGATCGTCCACCCGGACGGGTGGGTCGACCGCGTGCGGTCAGTCGTCGTCGCCGCCATCTCCACCGTCGTCGCCGCCGCCGTCGTGGCCGCTGTCGCCGCCGTGGTCGTCGGAGCCGTCGTCGGCGCCGTCGTGGCCGCTGTCGTCACTCTCGCCCTCGTCGGCATCCTCGTGGTCGCCGTCCTCGTTGTCCTCGTCGGCGTCCTCGTGATCGCCGTCATCCTTGTCGGCATCGTCGTGACCACTGGCGTCGTCGCTGGCCGCCTCGGTGGCCTTGCCCGGGCCGCTGTTGGCGCCGTGGGCTTCGGCCGGCTCGGCTGGCTCGGCGCTTTCGGGCGTCTCGGTCGGTTCCGCCGTCTCGTCGGCGTCGGCCTCGTCGTCCGCGTCGTCAGTGGCCGCCGGTGCCGCGAGCCGGACCGGCTCGGCCGTCTCGGTCGGTTCGGGGGTCTCGGTCGGCTCGGCGATCGCCGGTCCGGCGTTGTCGTCGGGTGCCTGCAGGACGCCGTTGGCTGCGAAGGCCGCGCCGACGACCAGGAACGTGGAGACGGTCGCGACCGCGACGCCTCGCATCCATCGAGCTTCGAAACGCATCGTCTGTCTCTCCCCGGAGGTCGCCGGTCGATCGACCGGCCATCACCCCACTGAGACAGCCCGTGGTCCGAAGGTTTCAGTCCGGCGCGAGGCCCCCGGTGTCGGCCGTCACCGGCTCGTCGCCCGAACCGGGCAGCGACGGCTCCTCGGCACCGGCCGTCGGACCGGCGGCCGGCCCTTCGTCGAGCGGGCCCGGCGCATCCGGCACCGGTCCTTCCTCTTCGTCGTCGGCGAAGGCGGCGGCCGTCCCGTACGCGCCCCCCGGGATCCCGGCCACGTCGTCCGGCTCGATGAGGATCCGCCCGAGACCCTCTGCCTCGAGCGCCGGCCCGAACGCGTCGACGTCCCCGACGAGCACGATGGCCGCGCGGTCCAGATCGAGGTGGGCCCGCGCCGCGGCGCCGATCGCCGCAGGATCGACCGCCTCGATGTGCGAGCGATAACGGACCAGTTCCTCGACCGGGAGGCCATGGACGACCAGGCCGGAGAGGGCCCCGACGACCGCGGACGCCGTCTCGAAGCGCAACGGGAAGACCCCGATGAGGAAGTCGCGCGCCGCCGCGAGCTCGGCGTCGGTGACTTCGGTATCGCGCATCCGGGTCAGCTCCGCGAGCATGTCGAGGATCGCGGGGATCGTGACCTCGGTGTTCACGCCTGCCCGGGCCGCGAACGGGCCGGCCCCGCGCCGCAGCTCGAACCCGGCGCTGGCCCCGTACGTGTAGCCCTTCTCCTCGCGCAGCTTCATGTTCAGCCGCGAGTTGAACAGGCCGCCGAGGATGGCGCTCATGACCGACACCGCGTGGAAGTCCGCGATGCGCCGCGGCAGGCCCCGGTGACCGATCCGGATCTCGGTCTGGACCGAGCCCGGCCGGTGGATGACCCGCACGAGGCGGCCGGACGAGGAGGCGGTGTCCACGATCGCGCCCGCCCCCCGGTTCCCCGGGGCGGCCGCCCAAGCGCCGAAGAGGCGCTCGGCGATGGCCACGACGTCCTGGCCGGCGAGGTCCCCGCCGACGACCAGCGTCGCGCGACCCGGGTCCAGGCCGCGCAGCCAGGCCCGGCGCAACGTCTCCGGGCCGAGCCCCTCGACCGTCTCGGTGGTGCCGCCGGCCGGACGGTGGTACGGCGACGCCGGCGCGTAGATCGTCGCGATCAGCGCCTCCTCGACGCGTCGTCGCGGGTCCGCCTTGGCCTGGAGCAGGTCGTTGAGGCGTTCGTCGCGCAGGCGATCCACCTCGGCGACCGGGAACGTCGGACGGAGGATGAGCTCGGCCATGAGCTCGAGCGCCTGTGGGAGCCGGTCGGAGGGGACGTCCAGGGCGGCGGTCATCGCGTCCCAGCCCGCTTCGGCGTGGATCGAGGCGCCGAGCCGCTCGGTGGCCTCGATCAGCGAGATCGCGTCGTAGCGTTCCGTGCCCTCGCACAGCGCGCGCGCCGCCAGGACGGTCGCGCCGGCCTCGTCCGCCGGCTCGTCCGCTGCGCCGTTCGGCAGGACGAGCGAGGCCGACACGAGCGGCCGCCCAGGCAGGTTCGCGACGAGCACGCGCAGGCCCGACGCCAGCCGCGTCTCCGCGACCGCCGGGAAGTCGTACGGACGGGGCGTGCCCGGGACCGGTCGCTCGGCGATGACGGGGCCATCGCGGACCGGCTCGGCCGGCGCCGTCATGCGGCTGCCTCCTCGTCAGGCTCGTCGAGCGCCTGGTCATCGGCGGCCGGTCCATCCGGGAGGTAGGTCAGGACCACCCGGTTGTCCGCACGGAACACGTCGGCCGCGGCGATCCGGATGTCCTCCGGCGTCACGGCGAGATAGCGGGACAGCATCGAATTGATCATCTCCGGGTCGTCGAACAGCGTCGCGTACATCGACAGGCGATCCGCCCGTTCCTCGACCCGCTGGAGGGCCCCGAGCTCATCGGCCTCGACGAGTGCCTGGGCGCGCGCGAGCTCGTCATCGGTGACCACCTCATGGGTCAGGCGCTCCAGCTCCTCGTTGAACGCGGCCTCGACGCGAGTCGGGTCGACCCCGGGCCGGACGGTGGCCCAGCCGGCCACGATCGACCCGCCGCCGACGAAGCCAAGGCTGAACAGCGCGACATCCTGGGCGATGCGCTCGGTCCGGACGAGCCGCCGGTCCAGGCGACTGCCCCGCCCCCCGGCGAGGATCTGGCTGGCCATGTCGAGCGCGTCGAGCCGCGGGTCGCCGAAGACGGGTGCCCGGAAGGCGATGTAGACGCGCGGCAGCGGGACGCGGTCGCGAACGGTCTCGCGAACCTCCGCGCCGAGGGTCGGTGGCAGCGACAGGTCGCCCAGCGACGGGATCGACGGGTTGGCCGGGATCCCGCCGAAGTAGCGCTCGGCGGCCGCCAGGGCGGCGGCCGTGTCGACATCCCCGACGATCGAGAGCACCGCGTTGTTCGGTGCGTACCAGGTCCGAAAGAACGAGATGACGTCGTCGAGCGATGCCGCATTGAGGTCGTCCATCGACCCGATCGTCGAGTGGTGGTACGGGTGCTCCGGCGGGAACAGGTGGGCCTGGACCTTCTCCTGCCACGAGCCGTACGGCCGGTTGTCGTAGGACGAGCGCTTCTCGTTCTTGACCACCTCGCGCTGGTTGTCGAGGTTCTCCTGGCTGAGCGCGTCGGGCAGCGTCGCCATGCGGTCCGCCTCCAGCCACAGGCCCAGCTCGAGCTGGTGGGCGGGCAGCGTCTCGAAGTAGTTCGTCCGGTCGAGCCACGTCGAGCCGTTCATCGTCCCGCCGGCCGCCTGGACGATGGCGATGTGCTCGGCCTTCCCGACATGCTTCGAGCCCTGGAACATGACGTGCTCGAAGAGATGGGCGAACCCGGTCCGACCCGGCTGCTCGTGCTTGGAACCGACGTCGTACCAGAGGTTGATCGCCACCACCGGGGCCAGGTGATCCTCGGCGACGATGACGCGCAGCCCGTTCGCGAGACGGTCGTCGCTGAACGTGATGATCGGGACGTGGGTCGGCACGCAGGGCTCCTGGGGCTTCTCGGGATTCTGGCGGCCGCGGGGACGCCGTCGGGGATCGATCCGGGTCGATCGTAGCGCCTTCGGTCCAGGACCGCGGACGGTAGCCGGTCGGGTCGGCTCTTGACACGCCCCGGCGCCAGTGTTAGACATGTATCTAACAGACGTTAGGAGACACCGACTCAACATGGCCGCCCGACCCGCCACCCGTCGCGCCCCGACCGAGGATCGCTCGGCGAGCCCGCGCGTCCGGGACCTCCGTCCGCAGGGCTCCGGACCGACCATCGAATGGGACGTCCGGACGGCCTACGACTTCGTCTTCAGCCTGTCGAATGACGCGGGCTCCACCGACGACATGCTGCCCGCCGATCGCACGTGGCTTACCGACGCGCGCGCCCGCCTGCGCGAGCATTTCGGCGACGTGCTGGATCTCTACGGCAACGAGATGTGCACCGTCCTGGCCGGCCTCGCGGTCGACCGACCGCAGGTGACCGACGCCGCATCGTTCGTCGCCGTGCTCCAGGCCCTGGACGACGAGACGATCCTACGGACGATCGTCGGCGACGACCTGCGGGACCCGGAGATCCGCGCCACGGCGGAACTCGCCATCGCGGGCGACGAGGCGGCCATCGTGACGATGGCAGCGCGCGCCGGCGCCCACCACGACAAGGCCTTCGAGGCCTGGGTCGCCTCGGTGTACCGCGATCCCTCGTCGGTCATCGAGCCGGCCAGGCACATCCTCGCGGTGTGGCTGGAATCGTTCCGCGAGATCGAGCCGCGCGTAGACGCGATGATCCGGCGCGACTACGAGGACCGGGCCGGCGATCGGGCCAGCCTGCCCACGGTCGAGCTCATCGAGCGGACCACCGGGGGCATCCGATGGCTGTCCGAGCCCGGCGTCCGACGCGTCATCCTCGCCCCGTCCTACTTCTCGCGCCCGTACAACTTCCTCCTCGGCGGCGGCGAGTGGCGGATGTTCGGCTATCCCATCGCGGACACGGCGCTCGACGCGACCGATCCACTCGCTCCACCCGCGGCCGTCGTCCGGTTGCACCGCGCCCTGGGCGACGAGACGCGACTCCGGATCCTGCGCCTGCTCCGGGACCGGGACCTGTACCTGACCGAGATCGCCCAAGAGCTCGAGCTGTCCAAGCCGACCATCAAGCACCACCTGGCACTCCTGCGCGCGGCCGGCCTCGTGACGATCACGGAGGCCGGCACGGTCATCTACTACAGCCTTCGGCCGACGCGCCTCGACGACGCGTCCGGCGAGATCAAACGGTTCCTGCTGGGCTGACCCAGCAGACCCTGCCCCCATCACCACGGCCGGCCGTTCGGCAGGTCCTCGAGTTAGATAAGCGTCTTACAGGAGGTAGCGGCAGATGTTCGACCCATATGACCAGGTCCGGATGCGAACGCAGCGCCTGCTGGCCTCCGGAGCGCGAATCCACGAGGAACGGGCGTTGCGGGCGACGCGACACGATGTCGCCGAACCCGAGGCGGCCTCACCGCCGATCCGGGCCGCCGACGCACCGGGCGTCATCTCCGTCACTCGCGTCACGAAGTCCACCGAGCCGTGTCCGCCGGCCACCGCCCGCCCCCAGCCGCCCGCGGCATCGGACTCCTCACACCCGCGTGCAGCCTGAGGCGAGGAGGGGATCGAGCACGTCATCGTCAACCTCCCGGACGCGCATGTGCTGGAGCGACTCGAGACATTCGGGCGCGAGGTGATCCCGGCTGTCGCTTGACCGCGAGTAGACGACGGCCGCCCGCGGTTCCTCGTAGACTTCGCGGGATGATGCGATACCTCCCGGCTCGTCGCCTCGGGGCCCTACTGGCGACCGCGATCTTCGTGCTGCTCCTCGCTCCATCCGTGGCACTCGCCCATGCCGAACTCGAGAAGGCCACGCCGAAGGACGGGGCCACCGTCGAAGGCACCCCGACGGAGATCGCCGGCACCTACTCCGAGGCGATGGACCCCAAGGGCAGCTCGCTCCGGCTGCTCGATGCCGACGGCACGCAGATCGCGAAGGGTGCCGTCGACCCGGACGACGACAAGCGGATGGCCATCACCGACGTGCCCGAGCTCGCGCCAGGTGTTTACACCGTCAAATCCACGACGAAGTCTGCCGTGGATGGCGACATCGACCGCAAGGAATGGTCGTTCACGGTCGTGGCCGCGCCTTCGCCGAGTCCCAGCCCCAGCCCGAGTCCTTCACCAAGCCCGACACCGCCACCGAGTGCGACCGCGGTGCCCTCGCCGACCCCGGCCAGCCCGAGCCCGACCGCGGAACCGACCACGTCCCCGAGCGCGACTGCGGTGCCCTCGCCGACCCCGAGCGCGGATGGCAGCAATACGAGTGGCGGTAACGACGTGCTCCTGCCGATCATCGCCGCGGTCGTCATCGTCGCCGCCATCGCCGCGATCCTCTTCAGCCGCCGCGAACGCCCACCCTCCGAGACATGACCCCCCGGCGCGAGCGGCGCCGATTCGTCTCCCAGGGTGGGCTCCCTCGTGGGCCTCGCCCTGGCCACGTCCGCAGCCCTGCCGGCGACCGCCCTCGGGCACGCGTTGAACCCGACGTACACGAGTCGCCTCCCGCTGGCGGTGTACCTCGCGGGTGCCGCGATGACGGTCGCGTTGTCGTTCCTGTTCGTCCTGGCACGGGACGTTCGCGCGACGCCGCCCTCGACGACCGCGCCGGCCCATCTGCCACCGAGGTGGCTCCGCGTCGGCCTGCGTGTACTCGGGATCGCCGCGTGGCTCTGGATCCTCGCCCAAGGGATCGTCGGCGGTGCCAGTTCCGGCTCGGTCGCGCCGCTCTTCCTGTGGGTCTACGGCTGGGTCGGCCTCGCGGTCGTCTCGGCCTTGATCGGACCAGCCTGGCACTTCCTGGACCCGTTCTCGACCATCTACGACATCGGCGCGTGGGTCGTGCGACGCCTCGGCGTCCAGCCCTGGGCGCCGGCGGACTACCCGGAACGGGTGGGACGCTGGCCGGCCGTCATCGCGTTCGTCGGGTTCGTCTGGCTTGAGCTGGTCGATACCGGCGGCGGGCCGTCGACGCTCTTCGTCGTGCTGGTCGGCTACACGGCGTTCACGCTCGCGATGATGGCCCAATTCGGCCGGGACACCTGGCGAGCCAACGGCGAGACCTTCACGGTCTGGTTCCGGCTGCTCGGCCGGCTCGCCCCGTTCGGCCTCGCCGACGAGGACGGTCGGGTTCGACGCCGCCCGTTCGTGAGCGGCCTCCTCGAGCCCGGCTGGACGACGTCCGACGCGGTCCTGGCCGCGCTCGGCGTCGGGTCGATCCTGTTCGATGGGCTCTCACAGACGCAGTTCTGGTTCGAGCTCTTCGGCGCGCCCGGGGTACCCGGCGAGACGCTCCTCCTCTTCGGGTGGCTCGGCCTGCTCGCGGCAGCCGCGCTCCTGCTGACCCGTTTCGTCGGTGTTGCGGCGACCGGGGCCGGGCTCCTGCCGATCGCGGTCGGATACCTCATCGCCCACTACCTGACGTACCTGCTCATCGACGGCCAGAACATCCTCGTCGCCATCTCCGATCCGTTCCAGCAGGGCTGGGACCTGTTCGGCACGGCGTTCCATGAGGCGTCCGGGGCGTGGCTGCCGCCCGGCCTGGTCTGGACGCTGCAGCTCGCGTCGGTCGTCGGGGGGCACATGCTGGGCGCCTGGGCCGGGCACGTGAACGCTGCCGCGCACGCACCGGCCGGGGCGGATCCGGCGACGATCCGGCGACGGGAGATCCCGCTCGCCGTGGTCATGGTCGCGCTGACGACGCTGACGCTCTGGTCGCTCGGCCAGGCTATCGTCGTGAGCCCGCCCGACACCGCCAATCCGCCAGCGACGGTCGAACGGCGCGCTTGATCGAACCTGGGCGCCAGGACGGAGAGGGAGGACCAGCGCGATGACGACGATCGAGACGATCGTCCGGTCGATCAACCGGGAGTTCGTGCCGCAGTTCGAGGAGCGCCTCCGCGCGATCCTCGCCGAGCAGGAGCGGGACTGGCTGATCGACCAGATCGTCCGACTCACGCTCGATGCCCACAGCCTCGAGGAGATCGACCGGCGCGTCGTGGTCGAGGCGAAGGCCCGGGCGCGGGCCGAACGACTCGGCCGCGTGCGCGAGCTCGGGCTGGACCGGCGCGTCCTCGAGGCCTTTCTCGCGGAGCTCGCCGGGACGACCCGCGACGATCTCATCGCGCGTGGTCACCTGGCCGCTGACGCGCCGGCGAAGGGCACCGCACTCATCACGGCGAAGCACCGGACCGAGACGGGCGAGCGGCTGCTGGTCCGCGCCAAGGACGTCCTGTTCGCGCTGCTCTTCGGCGACGACTCCACGAACACGGACCTTGACCGCATCCAGCAGGAACTGCTGACGATGGCCCTGCCGCTCGCCAAGGCGGGCGCGCTCGACTTCATGCGCGCCTCGACCGAGTTGACCGCCGCCGGCACGTGGCAGGACCCCGACAGCGTCTCGAACGACGAGCGTGCGGCGAACGTCCTGCTGGAGGTCCAGTTCGGCGAGGTCGCGGACGAGCTCGTCGGGACGGGGATCGTCCTGTGCCTCTCGCTGATCAACAACCTCGAGGTGAACGAGCAGATCCTCTACGCGCGGATGATCAACGTCGAGGAGACGACCCTGATCAGCTGACCGCGACCAGCGGCGCGGCACGTTTCAGCCAGTCGCTCCACGACTGGTACGTCAGGCCGGGAGCCGATCCGGGCCGGATCCCTTCTCGTCCATCCGCCCAGCGACTCCCTGAGATGCCGTCGGGTATGGCAGCACACGTACGAGTCGCACGACGACTAGATGAGAGGCCTCAGCACCTACGCACCGACCGGGACGGCCGCTCTTCCTCCCGGCACCCACGAGTCGAGCGAGCGGACCTCCGACAGGCGTTCCGCGATCGCGGGATCGAGCGCCTCGGCCGCGGCGACGGCCGTTTCCATCGCGGTCAGGCACAGGATCCCCTCGTTCGTGGCCGCCAGGCGGATCTCGACGGCGTCACGGACCGCACCGGAGCGGGGCGTCGGCGTGTTCACGACCAGGCGCACCTCGCCGGTCGCGATGAGGTCCAGGATCGCGACCTCGCCGACGGCCTCTTCGGCGGCCTCGCCGAGCTTCGCGACCGGCCGCGCCTCGAAACCGGATGCCGCCAGCGACGCGCGGGTGCCGGGCGTGGCGGCCAGCCGGTAGCCGGCCGCGGTCAGGGCGGCGGCCAGGCGCCCGAGCGTACCCTTGTCCCGATCGGCGATCGAGAGCAGCGCCAGCGCACCGTCCACACCCGCCCGTGGCGGGACCAGCGCGGCACCGAGCAGGGCCTTGGCGAGCGCGACGCGCGGGTCCGTGTGGATCCCGATGACCTCGCCCGTGGACTGCATGCCGGGGCCCACGCTCGGGTCGACGCCCCGGAGCTTGGCCGTCGAGAAGGCCGGCGCCTTGACCGCCACGAACGACGGAGGCGGCAGCAGGCCGCCGTCCCAGCCGGTCTCGGGCAGGGTGGCGCCGAGCGCGATCCGGACCGCGAGTTCGACCATGGGCACGCCCGTCACCTTCGAAATGAACGGGACCGTTCGGCTGGCACGCGGGTTGACCTCGATGAGGTAGACCCCGTCGTCGCGGACGATGAACTGGGCATTGACGAGCCCGCGGGCGCCGAGGGCCAGCGCGATCCGCTCCATCGTGGCCACGATGAGCGCCTGGTCGCCTTCGGTCACCGACTGCGGCGGGAACACGCCGACCGAGTCGCCGCTGTGGACCCCGGCCCGTTCGACGTGCTCGAGAAGCCCCGGGATCAGCACCCGTTCGCCATCCGAGACGGCATCGACGTCGACCTCGACGCCCTCGAGGTAGCGGTCGATGCGGACCGGGCGATCGGGATCGACGACCGTGGCTGCGGCGAGCTGCCGCTCAAGGTCGTCGGACGAGTAGCAGAAGTCGATGGCCAGGCCGCCGATGACGAAGCTCGGCCGAACGATGACCGGGTAGCCGATCCGCTCGGCCAGAGTCAGCGCCTCGTCGACGCTGTGGGCCATACCGCCCTCGGGTTGGGGGATGCCTAGTCGGTCGAGCAGCGCCGCGAACCGGGTCCGTTCCTCGGCCTGGTCGATGGCCTCGAGGTCGCTGCCGAGGAGCGGCACGCCGCCCGCCGCCAGCGGCGCCGCCAGGTTGAGCGGCGTCTGGCCACCGAACGCGACGACCGCCGGGAGCAACCCCTCGCCCTCGGGGGTTTCGGCATCGATGACGCTCCGGACGCTCTCGGGATCGAGCGGCTCGAAGTAGAGGCGCGTCGACGAGTCGAAGTCGGTCGAAACGGTCTCCGGGTTCGAATTGATCATGACCGCGCTCCAGCCGAGCTCGCGGAGCGTGTCGGAGGCGTGGACGGCGCAGTAGTCGAACTCGATGCCCTGGCCGATGCGGACCGGCCCCGAGCCGATGACGAGCGCGGCCGGTCGGGCGACCGGCGGTGCCTCGGGCGCTGAACCGGCAGCCGCATACGTCGAGTAGAAGTACGGCGTCTCGGCCGCGAACTCGGCGGCACACGTATCGACCATCGCGTACCCCGGGCGGAGGCCCAGCGCCAGGCGGGCCGCCCGGAGTTCGGCCGCCGTCGTGCCGGCCAGCCCGGCCAGCTCGCGATCTCCGAACCCGGCCCGCTTGACCGTGGCGAGCAGCGTCGCCGACTCGGCGTCGGACGGGTCGGCCAGCCGGGCGCCCGCCGCGGTGACCTCAGCTTCGAGCGCGACGTTCCGGCCCATCTCGGCGAGGAACCAGGGCGAGATGCCGGTCGCCTCGCCGATCACCGCCTCGGGGACGCCGCGCCGCAGCAGGCCCAGCAGGCGCCACAGGCGGCTGTCCGAGGGCGCCAGGAAGCGGCGCAGGACGATCGGCGCCGCCGTCCGCTGCGCGTGGCGGGTGGACTCACAGGCCTGGCCGGCTTCGTCGATCCAGCGGATGGGCTCGTCGGCCTCGGGATCGCCCGCGTAGACGCCCGCCAGGTAGTCGAACGTCGGCGTCCACATCGCGTCCTCCGCCAGCGGCCCGACGCCGGCCTGCTCGAGGCCGCGCAGGGCCTTGTTGAGGGCCGACCCGAACGTCCGGTCGATGGCCATCACCTCGCCGGTCGCCTTCATCTGGCTGCCGAGCGTCCGGTCGGCGCCCGGGAACTTGTCGAACGGGAAGCGCGGCAGCTTGACGACGACATAGTCGAGGGCGGGCTCGAACGCGGCGACGGTCGTGCCGGTGACGACGTTCGGGATCTCGGCCAACCGACGCCCGACCGCGATCTGCGCCGCGACCCGCGCGATCGGGTAACCAGTCGCCTTCGAGGCGAGGGCGGAGCTCCGGCTGACGCGCGGGTTCACCTCGATGACGGCGTATTCGGTCGAATCGGGCGAGAGCGCGAACTGGACATTGCAGCCGCCCTCGACGCCGAGGCCGCGGATGATCGCGAGGGCCGCGCTTCGCAGGCGCTGGTGGACCGCGTCGGTCAGGGTCTGGACGGGGGCGACGACGATCGAGTCACCGGTGTGCACGCCAAGCGGGTCGACGTTCTCCATCGAGCAGACGGCGATGCAGGTGTCGTCGGCGTCGCGCATGACCTCGTACTCGATCTCCTGCCAGCCCACCAGGCACTTCTCGACCATGACCTGGCCGATCGGGCTGGCCCGCAGGCCGGCGCGCACGCGCTCGTGATACGCGTCCTCGGTCTCCACGATGCCGCCGCCGGTCCCCCCGAGCGTGAAGGCCGGCCGGACGATCGCTGGCAGGCCGATGGTCTCGAGCGCTTCGCGCGAAGAGGCCGCCCGTGCCTCGGGCGTCTCCCCCTCGACGATCCACGAGGGGGCGTACGGCTGCTCGAGACGGTCGAGGAGGTCGCGGAAGGCCTCGCGGTCCTCGGCCATGCGGATCGCCTCGAGCGGCGTGCCCAGCAGGCGGACGTCGTGGCGCTCGAAGACGCCGGCCTCGGCGAGGGCCGTGGCGAGGTTGAGCGCGGTCTGGCCGCCGAGGCCCGCGAGGATCCCCTCCGGCCGCTCCTTCGCGATGACCGCCTCGACCGCCTCGACCGTCAGCGGCTCGAGGTAGATCGCGTCGGCGACCTGGGGGTCGGTCATGATCGTGGCGGGGTTCGAGTTGACGAGGATCGTGCGCACGCCCTCGGCACGCAGCGCTCGGCAGGCCTGGGTCCCGGCGTAGTCGAACTCGGCCGCCTGGCCGATGACCACCGGCCCGGAGCCCAGGATCAGCACCGAGGCGGGCTTGCGGGCGTCGGTCACGGCAGCCCGGTCTTGCCCGTCGTCGCGGCCGCCACGAACCGGTCGAAGACCGCGAGGGCGTCGAGTGGGCCTGGCGCTCCCTCGGGGTGGTACTGGACGGTCTCGATCGGCAGGTCGCGGTGCCGGAGGCCTTCGACCGACCCGTCGTTGAGGTTCACCTGGCTCACCCGGAAGCCCGACGTCGCCGGCAGCGAGTCGCCCACGACCTGGACCTCGTGGTTCTGGGCGGTGACCTGGACGAGGCCGAGCTCGACATCGCGGACCGGGTGGTTCGCGCCGTGGTGACCGAAGCGCAGGCGGCGCGTGTCGGCGCCGGCGGCCCGCCCCACGATCTGGTGGCCGAGGCAGATACCGAGCAGCGGCCGGCCGTCGTCGATGACCGCGCGCGCGAGCGCCACCTGCTGCTCCAGGCGGGCCGGATCGCCCGGGCCGGGCGAGAGGATCACGCCGTCGATGTCCGACGACAGGACGTCCGAGGGCGCCGCCGTGTGCGGGAACACGCGAACCCGTGCGCCCCGGAAGCGCATCGCCCGCACGATGTTGTTCTTGAGCCCGAGATCGACGATCCCGATGCGCGGACCCGTGTCGTCCGGCGCCTCGTATTCGGTGACGTCCGGCGGCGACACCTGGCCGACGAAGTCCTGGTCTTCCCAGCGCTGGACCGCGCGAGCGGCGGCTTGCGCGCTGGCCACGTCCACGTCGCCCGGGGCCGTCACGATGCCGCGGAGGCAGCCGTTGGCCCGGAGGTGGCGCGCGAGCGCGCGCGTGTCGACGCCGGCGATCGCCGGGATCTGCGCATCGCGCAGCAGGGCCGCGAGCTGCCTCGCCCCGTCGAGCACGGCGGCCGTGGCATTCGCGACGACCAGCGCTCGCAGCCACGGGCGGATCGACTGGTCGTCGTCGGCCAGGCGGCCGTAGTTGCCGATCAGCGGGTACGTCATGACGACGACCTGGCCGGCGTACGAGGGGTCCGTGCAGACCTCCTGGTAGCCGGTCTGGCTCGTGTTGACCACGAGATCGCCGCCGGCGGCGACGGCGGCACCGAAGGCCACGCCGGGAAAGACCGTGCCGTCCTCGAGTGCCAGCAGGGCCGGCCCGAGGTCCCCGATGCGGGGGTCGACGATCGCGCTCGCGCGCGGCGGCGGTGGGACGATCACCGGCCCGCGGATACAACGAACCCACCGGCCTCATGGGCTCGGTGGGCGAGGGCATGCGAGGACATCTGAGCCTCCTTCGCCGGCCTCACGGGACCGGTACGCCAGCCTCACAGGACTGGCCATGAAAGGACGCCGTCAGGGTAGCACGCAAGAGCCCCGACCGATGAGGGGTCGGGGCTCCGCACGGTTCGATCGGTGCGCTAGCGTCGCCGGCGGACGGTCCTCCGTCGCGGCGTCAACAGCACGATCACGAAGGTCAGCGCGCCGAGGCACGCGATCGCGACCCAGGCGACCTGATCGGTCATGTCGGCACCTACGCCCCCGTCGGTCGGCGGCAGGGTCGCCCGGGGCTTGCCGGTGGCAGGCAGGACCTCGCCACCCTGGTCAGGCGGCGGCGTCCCGACGGCCCCTTCGCCTCCGCCGTCCGGCGGCGGCTCGACGTCCGGCGGCGGCTCGACGTCCGGCGGCGGCTCGACGACCTCCGGGCAGACGACGTGGAAGCTCTGGACCTTGCTGCTGCCGTCGATCGGCCATTCGTCGTCCGCGACCACGTTGTAGCGGCCCTCGGCCAACGTGAAGAAGCCGCTGTCGGGGATCCGCATGACGCCCTCGTCATCGGTGGCGCCCTGGCCCTTCAGGCGGGTCTTGCCGTCCTTCCAGTTGCCAGGCACCCAGTCCTTGATCTTCCAACCGACGACAGGGAACGCCTGGTCGAAGTCGAAGATGACGGCGAACGTGCAGACCTCCGGCTCGCCATCGACGATGGTCTGCTCGCCGGTGACGCCGTCGATGACGGTGACCGTGCCGGTCGGTGGCTTCGCCAGCACGGACGTAGGCTGGAGGAGCATGAGGAGCAAGAGGAGCGGTGTGAGCGCCGCGACAAGCGCGCTGGTGCGACGACGACCCTCACCGGTCGCCGTCCGCATGGACGGTCGCATGGAACCTCCCCCGGCCGAGCCGGGTCATCGGAGACCGACAGGCGGCGTCCGACACGGAGGAACGCGCCTGGATCATCCTGGCCCCGATCCCCGAGTCCGGGTCTGACCGGCTCCGACAGACAGACCCATACGCCGACGCGCCAGGGGGCCGAACGATGAAGGTATGGATGATTGCCCAGAGTTGCTGCCCCCGAAGGCCGCCGCGGGCACTCTAGTACGGTCTGGTGCGGTCCGCAATAGGGAATCGAACGGTCGTTCGTGCACGATTCGACGTGGGCGCCAGACCGCGAGCCGCCTACGGGCTCAACCAGCCCAGCTGCCCGTCCGCTCTGATGCGGATCTCACCCGCCAGGGGCACGTCGGTCCACATGAGCAACGGTCCCATATCCGGTCCCGGGTTCACGAAGACCGCCCATCCTGTCGAATCCTTCGCGGGAAGGGCGAAGGTCACGTCCCTGGTAGCGCCGGCTGGCACGACGTTCGGGGTCACAGTCCCGACCAGCCGCCCGGCGAACCCCTCCTCCGTCTCCGCGGCCACGACGATCGTCGCGGGTTTGGGACTGTCGTTGACGACCGTGACCGTCCATAGCCGCCCGCCCGCGACGTCGGGATCGTCCTCGACCCGGGGCGTGGGACCGACCTGAGAAGTGGGACCTGGCGAACCCTCGATCTGCGGCTTGGAACCGGGTCGAGCCACCCGACATCTGGGGCATAGTCCGTGGCCACGACCCGACCATTCTCGATCACCGCTGCCCACGCGTAGAAGCGCTCCGGCAGGCCACCGATCTTGCCTCCACCCGTCGCGTCTCCGCCGAAGCTCAAGCGCGCGCCGTCCACTCCGTACGCCCCGGGCGGGTAGAACGTGTCGAAGAAGGTTTCGCCGAAGTCGTCTTCCAGTAGTGTTCGACCGGTGTGGAGGTCCGTGATCCACTGCCGGCGTTGCGGGTCTTCCCCTGAAGCGGCGACTTGGCTATTGTCGACCCCGAAGCGCCGGTCGGGCACGCCGTCGCCATCGTCGTCTACGACGACGCCATACGCGATCCATTGCTCGCTTGGAATCCAGGACCGGCGGCTGGTTCGAGACGAGTGTGATGCGAATGCAGGCCGTCTGACCTGGGCAGAATCCCACCTCGTGGATGTCGACCCACGGATGGGCGGCTGATCCGGTATCACCCGACGGATCGCTCGGGCTAGCATCAGTCCCTGTGGACCGGGTCACGCAGCGCTCGCGCCTCCGGCGGGCTCGGTGCGGACCGGCGCAGGCCAGTCCTCCTCGAGACTCGCCTCGGTCCACACGATCGGCGTTGGCGTCGGGCTGGGCGTCGCCGTGGGCGTCGCGCTCGGGCTGACGACGGCGGCGGGCTGACTGGGGCTGGGATCCGCGCTCGGCGTCGGGCTCGGACCTCCGACCACCGCGTGCTGGCCGCCCTGGATCATGAGGAGTGCGCCACCGACCATGAGCACGCCGATGACGGCAGCCACAGCCGACCAGCGGTTGGAAGTTCGCATGACGCTGAGCCGCCAAGGCATGCGCACGGAACGCCGCTGCGTGCTGGCCGTCGCGGCGCGGGCGATCGTTCCTGGCTCGAACGTTGCGGCACTCATGTCGGCGTCGGACCGAAGGGCGGCCGCGAGACCTCGCTCGAACTGGTCGAAGTCATCCATGGTCAAGCTCTCCACGAAGCCGAAGCAGGAGGCGCGAGAGACGACCACGAGCGCCGGACGAGGACATGCCGAGCGCGCGCCCGATCTCGTCGGAGCTGAGCTCGGCGACGTAGCGAAGCGCGATGAGCGCCCGGTCGGTCGGGATCGAGGGAGGCGAGGACGCGGCGCAGATCGGCATTGGCGATCCCGGCAGCCAGTGGGTCGGAGCGCAAGTCCGGCACCCCTTCCAGCTCGATGTCGGCGACCGAGATCTCGTGAAGCGTCGGCCGACGCGACCGCATGGTTCGGCGGGCTTCGTTCGCGGCGACAGCGACGAGCCAGCCGCGGATCTGGGTCGGGTCCTTGACGTCGCCCATCCGACGCCAGGCGATCGCCCACGCCGACTGGGCCGAGTCCTCCGCCAGGGCGCGGTCTCGGCAGATGACGTAGGCGACCCTCAGCAGATCGAGATGATGGCGCGACACGAGCTCGGTGAATGCCGCCTCGTCACCCAGCGCGGCCGCTCGCACGAGCTCACCGGCCTGGATCTCCATCGCACCCACCATGCCACAGAGATACCGGCCGAAGCCGGAATGATTCAGAGCCGCGCTCGACCTCTACCGCGGCGGCCTCGCCAGGCCCGTCAACATCGACCGTGCCAGCGCCACCATCTCGTCGATCGGGATCTCCCCTCGGCGGGTGTGATCCATGTGGAAACCGAATGGCCCCTGCACGACCCACACATCTTGGTGTCCAGTCGTGCCAGTTGCGAAGGCCACATCGGCAAGCCCCGGGATGTCGGTCGCGTTCGCTCGGTCGGGGTCAGTCCGCACCGAGTCCCAAAGGTGGACCCCCTCGGCCGAGGCGTCGAACACGAGGATCCCGACGCCGGCCGGGCGACCCTGGATGTCGCGTTCGTCCATGCCGTAGCTGCATTGCAGGATCATGGTCTTGAAGGGGACCCCGTTGGCATCCGGTCCGCTGGTCAAGCCGGGCACCGCCGCCTTGGCCTCGGCGAGCGTCGGGCAGTTCCGGTAGCTGAGTAGCCCACCGGCATCGGGAGCCGCGGTGATGACCTGGGCCGATGCACCGACCTTCCATGACGGAATGTCATCTGCCGGCCCCGACATGGAAGTGCAGCCGACGAGCGAGCCTCCGATGACGAGCACGAAGGCGACCATCGAGGTTCGACGCATGTGAACCTCCCGTTTCGGTTCACATCGTCCGTCCGCCTCGGCCGGCTACGCCAGAGGCGTTGGTCGGGAAGATGGCCCGGTGGCGATCTCCGTCCTCAGCTCACCGCCTTCCTCACGAGGGCGCCGAGCTTTGCCTCGTCGGCCGCGGTCAACTTCGTCAGGCGCCCAGGACGTTGGCCACATGGTCCCATCGTCGATCATCGCGTCTTCTTCGAAGCCGAACGTCGCATAGCGCGACTTGAACTTGTCGGCGGCCTTGAAGAAGCAGACGACCTTGCCGTCCTTGGCATAGGCGGGCATCCCGTACCAGGTCTTGGGCGCAAGCTCGGGCGCGTTGGCCGTGACGATCGCGTGGATCCGCTCGGCCATGACGCGATCTGACTCCGGCATCTCGGCGATCTTCGCGAGCAGGTCGCGTTCCCCGTCTTCCCTCGCTGTCTTCGAGCGCGAGGCGGCCTTCAGCTCACGGGCGCGTTCCCGCATGGCGGCCTTTTCGTCGGCCGTGAATCCCTTGTTCGCCGGGTCGTCCACCGAGGTGTTCGTGGTGCGCTTCTGGGTGTCGGTCATGGCAGTGTTCCTTTGTACGGGATGCGGTGAGATGAGCCTCATGGTAGGGAGGCGCCGCGGCGGTGGCTTCTCCGAAACTGCTCAGTCGTTGCCCGAATCAGAACGGCCCTCGGACCATCGTCCCGAGAGTCGCTCCGTGCGCGCCGAGACACGACGCCGAGAGGCGGTCAGCAGCAGTCGAAACCCGCGTCCGCGATCGCGAAGATGGAGTGCCCGCCCGTCGCGTTGTACGCGGCGATGACGATCGAGTGGACCGTCACCCCGTCGGGGCCCTCCCATCCGGGACCCAAGCTCCACGTGACCGTTCCCTTCGATGCCGGCGCCTTCGCCAGCAAGACGCGGACCGATCCAGGCAGCGCCGTGCGCTCGCGCAGGCAGTGGCCGTCTATCGCCCTTCCATCGCCGTCCCGTCCGAAGCATTTGGTGACGCCGTAAACGCGGACTTGAACGCCCTTGGTCCGTGGCGCCTTCCAGGACAGCGTGAAGGTGGAGTCCCCGATGGCGCACATCTCCATGGGATTCTCGTCGCACTCGGCTGCCTGCTCCTCGGCGAGCTTCAGCCCGGTCGGCTTGGGCGGAACCGGCAGTGGCGTCGACTTCGGGGTCTTGGCCGTCGGGGCCGGAGACGGCGTGTTCGCTCTGGCGGTCGGGACGACCGGACTCGGACCGTCAGGGAAGTTCGTGAGCTGCGGCGAGCCGGAGGGGAGGGCGGCCTGCGGCGCCGAGGGGCTGGGTGACGTGGCGCAGGCAGCGACTGCCACAGCGAGGATCACGGCGAGGGCAACTCGAGAGGCGACCATTCGTGTCTGTCCTCCGGACGCGCCCCAAGGACGCGCCACGGAAGGGAATGTTGCGGCGTGATCGTGGGCGGCGTCGGATCCTCGGCAGCGTGACCGCTTGGTGGTACAGCGGGTGGTACGGCCCGAACCAGAACGACCCTCGGACCATCGTCCGGGGGTCGTTCGTGCGTGGAGTGCTGGTGAGCCCGGAAGGACTTGAACCTTCAACCCGCTGATTAAGAGTCAGCTGCTCTGCCATTGAGCTACGGGCCCACGGTTTCGCGCTCCGTCGGAGCCGAAAGGCTGGTCGATGCGGCGACGTCACCGCCCGGACCACTGATGATTGGTACCTGTCACAGTCCCGATTAAGAGAGCCCGCGCGGCGGCACCAGCATCGACCAGCGGCGTGCATCTTACCCAACCCCGCAACATCGCACCCGGCCCGGGCCGGATCGGTCGATCCGCCGCCCTAACCGCGCTTGCGCGCCTTCCAGACCTCCTCGCTCGGCCAGCGATGGGCCCAGTCCCCGGTCACGAACGGAACGTTCGTGGTCGCCCCCTCGGGTGCTTGGAGCTCGATGAGGTCCTCGACCTCGAAGTCGTTGGCCCGCAGCAACCGGATCCAGTCCCCGTATCCGAGATAGAAGTTCACCGACGAGTCCATCGGCCACTCGAGGCGGTGCAGACCGAAATACGGACGCCGCAGTCGCTCGTCGGCCGGCTCGTCGTCGTTCTCCTGCATGGCGAGCACGAGGATGAGGCCGTTGACCAGGAAGATGAGGCGCCCGCCGGGACGCAGCAGCCGTGACGCCTCCGGCACCCAGCGGTACGGGTCGGCCCAGATGCTTGCGCCGTATTCGGAGATGGCCAGGTCGAAGCTCGCGTCCGGGTACGGCACGGCTTCGGCGTTGCCGTGGAGGAGCGGGAAGTCGAGGCCATGCTCCGCCTGGAGCCGCCGGGCGGTCGCCAGCTGCGCCTCGGAGTTGTCGATCCCGACCGGGCGGGCGCCGCGGCGCGCGAGCCACGCCGAGACGTAGCCGGTCCCGCAGCCGAGCTCGATCGTGTCGAGACCGGCGAGGTCGTCCGGGAACAGGCCGAGCGTCGATTCGGGGATGTCCCACATGCCCCAGGTCTCTTCGCCGACGCCCAGGCGCCAGCAGCGCTCCCCGGCGTCGACGAACTCGGTCGCCCACTCGTCCCACTCCGCCCGGTTGCGACGGACGTAGTCGGGCAGCGCCGCCTCCGGCGCTCGGTCCGGGCTCACGCCCCCGCCGGCTCGCCCGCGGGGGTGGGCTCCTCCACCGCGCCGCCCGCCTCCTGCTCATGGACGGCTTCGGAGTCCTCGTTCTCGGTCTCGGCTTCGATGGTGATCCGTGGGATCCAACTCAGGAACTTCGGCATCCACCAGTTCCAGTCGCCAAGGAGGCGCATCGATGCGGGCAGCAGCACGCTCCGGATGACCGTGGCATCGAGCAGGACCGCGACGGCCAGCCCGAAGCCGAGCTGCTTGATGATCGAGAGCCGAAGGGTCACGAAGACCCCGAAGACCGCGACCATGATCACGGCCGCACTGGTGACGGTCCCGGCAGTGATCGAGATGCCGCGCTCGACCGCGGCGTTGGAACTCAACCCGTGATCGCGCGCCTCTTTGATCCGGGTCAGGATGAAGACGTGATAGTCCATCGAGAGCCCGAACAGGATCGTGAAGATGAAGACCGGGATGAACGCCTCGATGACCCCGGGCTTCGCGTCGATGAGCGAGGCGCCGTAGCCGTCCTGGAACACGAGCACCATCAGTCCATAGGCGGCTCCGGTCGAGAGCAGGTTGAGGATGATGGCCTTGATCGGGATGACGATGGAGTGGAAAGCCACGAGCAGCAGCAGGAACGACAGGCCGAGCACGAACAGGAAGACCTGGGGCATCCCGGCCTCGTAGAAGCCGACCACGTCGACCGTGAAGGCCGCATCGCCGGTGACATAGGCCTGCACGTCCGGCAACCCGCCGAACACCGCCGGCACGATGTCGCGGCGCACGTCACTGACGATGACGCGGTTGGCCTCGTCGTTCTGACCGCCGGCCATGACATACGAGACCATCGCCACCGTGCCGTCCTGGGACGTCCGGGTCTCGACCGGCTCGCTGAGTCCCTCGATCGCGAGCAGACGCTTCGTGAGCTCGTCGATGGCGGCCTTCGTCGCCGGTTGGTCCGCCCTGGTGACGACGACCTGGAGCGCGAGTGTCGAGCCCTGGGGCCACTTCTCGTTCATCAGGTTGAGCGCCTGCACGCTGTCGATCTCGTCGGGGAACGAGGCGAAGTCGCTCTGCCCGATGTGCAGCCGCAGCGCCGGTGACGCGAGCGCCAGCAGGAAGCCCGCCGAGAGGACGAAGGACAGCACAGGCCGGCGCATCGTCGTGCGCACGATGCGAGCCCACATCCCGCTCCCCTCAGGCCTCGGGCGACCCAGGATCGGGAGGCGGCCGCCGTTGATGCCGTCGCCGAGGATGGCGAGGACCGCCGGCAGGAAGGTCAGCGACCCGACGACCGAGATGAAGACCACCGAGATCGTCCCGACCGCCATCGAGCGGAAGAGCGGGTCGTCCAACAGGAAGAGGCCGGCGATCGAGATCATGACCGCGAGGCCGGAGAAGAACACCGCCCGTCCGGCGGTGCTGGAGGCCGTCTGGATCGCGCTCAGCTTGCCGGTCTCGTCGCCTCGTTCCATGAGGCGCGAGATGGACCAGATCACGATGCCGCCGATCACGGCCGCGACGACGATGCGGACCGCGGCAGCGTCGACGACGACCGCGATGACGAGCGCGCCGATGGCGGCGACGACCAGGACCACCCGCCGGAGATAGTCGTTCCGGGTGGGTTGCTGGAGCGGTGCCGGGTGGCGGCGTCGCTCGGAGCGGAACCGCGTGAGCATGAACAGCGAGTAGTCGACCGCGACGGCGAGCCCGATCAGGACCACCAGCTGGCTGGCGTACGGGCTGACCGGTGTCACGAACTGGCTGTACAGGCCCAAGACGCCGAATGCCGCGAGCAGCGCCGTCATCGCCAGGATGAGCGGGACCGCGGCCGCCACGACCGCTCCGAATGCGACCAGGAGGATGAAGAACGTCAGCGGGATCGTGATCTGGAGCGACGCGTCGAGGTCCTTGTTGACGAGCTCGGAGATGTCGTCGTTGGCGAGCGTGTTGTTGAGCGCGTGGATCGTGAAGCCCGGGTAGTCCGCGCGGAGCTGGTCGACGAAGGCCGGGACGGGCTCGAGCCGCTCGCCGATCTCCGTGTTGTCGCCCGGGACCGTGGCGACGAGCCGGACGGCGGTTCGGTCGGGAGCGACGAGCCCGACGTTGGGCGGGACGACGAGCGGGTCGACGACGTCCTTGAAGGCCGGGACGCTGGCCCCATCGACCGTGGCCTGGAGGGCCGTCGTCCGCGCGGCGATCTCGTGCAGGGCCGCAGCGGTCGCCGGGTCGTCCGCGGTGGTGCCGGGGGGTGTCGCCACCACGAGATAGAGCGATTGGCTCGGTTCGGCGGTGCCGGACGCATCGAAGATCTCCATCGCGCGGAGGGACTCGTAGCGCGATCCGCCCGTGTCGTTCGAGACGGCGTTCTGGGCCTGGGTCCCGCCCGCGGCCAGGCTGGCCACGTACAGGCCGATCGTGGCCACGAACCAGAGGGTGAAGACCGGCCAGCGGTGGCGCGCGCTCCACGCGGCGACGCGAACGGTCCAGGGTTGGCGCCGGGACTGGGGCGATGACATCGCGCGAAGGGTACCCGGTCAGCTCGGTTGGTTGTCGATCTGGGCCCGCTGCAGGCGGCCGCTGAAGTCGACGTAGATCGACTTCCATTCGGTGAACGTGTCGAGCGCCGCGTGACCGGCCTCGCGGTGGCCGTTGCCGGTGTCCTTCCAGCCGCCGAAGGGCAGGTGGACCTCCGCGCCGGTGGTCCCCGCGTTCACGTAGACGATGCCCGTCTCGAATTCGCGCATCGCCCGGAAGGCCGTGTTCACGTTCTGGGTGAAGATGCTCGAGGAGAGGCCGTACCGGGTCTGGTTGACCGCGAGCATCGCCTCGCCGTAGTCCGCGACCGGGATGATCGAGAGGACCGGCCCGAAGATCTCCTCCTGGCCGATCCGGTCCATCGGCCGGACGCCGCTGAAGATCGTGGGTTCGAAGAAGTGGCCGTGCGCCAGGTCCCCGGTCGTCGCTCGCCCCCCGCCCAGGACCAGCTCCCCTTCCGCGCGCCCGACGCCGATGTAGCCGCCGACCTTGTCGACCGCCGCGTCGTTGATGAGCGGCCCGACGTCGGTCGCCTCGTCCAGCCCGGAGCCGAGACGGAGCTTGCGGGCGCGCGCCTCGAGGCGTTCGAGCAGCGGCTCGACGACCGGCCGCTCCACGATGACCCGCGAACATGCCGTGCAGCGCTGACCGGTCGTCCCGAAGGCGGACCACAGGATCCCGTCGGCCGCGAGGTCGAGGTCCGCGTCGGCCAGGACTACCACGCCGTTCTTGCCGCCCAGTTCCATGGCCAGGCGCTTCAGCCGGGCGCCGGCCTTCTGACCGATCCGTTTCCCGGTGGTCGAGCTGCCGGTGAACGAGATGACGGCCACGTCCGGGTCGTCGACGATCGCGTCCCCGACGTCGCCACCCGAACCGGTCACGAGGTTGACGACGCCCGGCGGCACGCCCGCCTCGGCCATCAGCTCGACCAGGAGCGTCGCGCAATGGGGCGTGTCCGACGACGGCTTGAAGATGACCACGTTGCCCGTGACGAGGGCGGGCATGATCTTCCAGCACGGGATGGCCATCGGGAAGTTCCAGGGGGTGATGACCCCGGCGATCCCGATCGGCTGGCGGATGCTCATCGCCCACTTGTCGGGCAGTTCCGACGGCGTTGTGTCGCCGAACATCCGACGGCCTTCGCCGGCCATCAGGTAGGCGATGTCGATGCCTTCTTGGACGTCGCCGCGGGCCTCCGAGAGGACCTTGCCCATCTCGCGCGTCATCGCGCGGGCGAGTCGCTCCTTGTGCTGGGCCATGAGCGCGCCGAACGCGTACAGGATCTCGCCGCGCTTGGGGGCCGGCGTGCGGCGCCACATCGGCAGGGCGTTGACGGCCGCCCGGCAGGCCATGCCGACGTCGGCGGCCGTGCCCTGCTGGAACCGCCCGATGACGTCGCGCGTATCGGCGGGATTGCGGCTTTCGAAGGTCGCGCCGCTCGTGGACTCGCACCACTCCCCGGCGATGAAGTGGCGGTACGTGGTGGTTTCGACGGCGGTCTCGGTCATGGCCGCGAGTGTACCCCGCGGGTCCGGACCGGGGCCGCCGTCGGTCAGCAGCGCGTCGTTGCGTCAGGGAGCGAGGCGCTGCCACTCCACCCATTCGAATGAGGCCAGCCAGGCCAGCTTCGTCCCGGCGCCACCCGTGGGGTCGAGCAGCCAGGTCTCGTCGGTTTCCCACTGATTGGCCAGGATCGACCGACCGTCGGGTGACCACTCGAACTGGACGCCACCCTGGAACGTCGGCCCGGTCAGCGTGAGGTGCGGTGACAAGTCGTCCGCGCCGAACACGGCGATCCGGGTCGCGGGCAGCTCGCCTTCGGGCACATGAAGGACGGCGATCGACGCGCCGTCTGGTGACCAGCGAGGGAAGTTGAGGCCGATCCCGTCGTCGGGCTTGACCACCTGGTCGAGGCCGGTGTCGATCGTCACGATGTGGATCTGCTTCGCCGGGAATGCACCGAAGGCCACCCGCCGGCCGTCCGGCGACGCGGTTAGCCACTGGCCGTCCATGTCGCCACCGACGAAGTGCCCGATCTGCTGGAGGTCGGAACCGTCTCCATCGATCCTGAACAGCCGGCTCTCGCCGCCGTTCATGCCGACGAACACGAGGGCTCGACCGTCCGGCGGCCGCCACGCCAGCTCGACCGGAACGACCTCGCCGGTGTCGATCTGGGCCGCCCCGGAGCCGTCGGTCTTGGCGATCCAGAGCTGATTCGCCGACACGAAGGCGATCCTGGAGCCGTCCGGCGACCAGATCGGGAGCCCCGCGACCGAGAGCGGTCGGTTCGTCAGGCGCGTCAAGCGGCGGCTGGATAGGTCGACGACATAGACCTCGTTGCCGCCCGCGACCTGCCGGATGAAGGCGACCCGGGTGCCGTCGCGGGAGAAGGTCGGCGCCAGGTCAGCCTCAAGGCCGCCGACGATCGTCGTCGTCAGTCCGGTGACGGGATCAACCGTCGCGATGTCGCCGGATGCGGCCTTGTAAACGACGACGCCATTCGCGGCCAAGCCGAATGGGGCCGGAACCCGGCGCTGCGACCCGACGATCGCGAAGGCGACGACCGCAACGAGGACAACGATGACCAGGAGCGCGGCATACCTTGCCGCGTTAGGGAGCGGCAACCGCCGCATCGTGAGTTCCATCGGGATCCACCTTTCGGGGAGGAGCCAGGCCGGGCGGGGGCGCGTGCGCGCCGTGCGCGAGACCGTCCGATCGAGCAGGTCATCCGGCTCGCGGACGCGCGCCTCCGCGTCGAACCAGGCCGTCATCAGGCGGTCGAACTCAGGCGACGCGCGGTCGAAGTCGCTTCGCGTCGTCATGTCGGCCGTCCTTCGGTCAGCAATGAAGAACGGGCATCCGCATCCAGCGCCGCGCGCATGGCCACGATCGCCCGATGGAGTCGGGACCGGACCGTGCCGGAAGGAACGCCCAGGACATCGGCCGCCTCGTCGAGGCTGAGGCCGAGGAAGTAGTGCATCACGAGGACCGTCCGCTGGTCGGTGTCGAGGCGGCGAAAGCCGCGCTCGACCTGATCGCGGTCGGCGAGGTCGAGGCTCGCGTCCGGTTCGGAGGCCTCCAGGACCTGGACGTTGACCTCGATGCTCCCTCGTCGCTTGGATCGACCCGCCTCGCGATAGCAGGCGTTCACCAACAGGCGGTGGAGCCAGGCGTCGAAGCGATCGGGATCGCGCAGTCCGCGGATGTGCTGCCAGGCGGCGACGAGCGCCTCCTGGGTCGCATCCTCCGCCTTCGCGTCATCTCGGAGGATCAGCCGGGCGACGACATAGAGCCGGCCGATCGAGATGCGTGCCAGCTCAGTGAACGCATCGTGATCGCCCGCCATCGCCCGTTCCACGAGATCCCGCTGCATCGGGCCTCCCTGTGGGCACGACCTGAGTGGTCGTGTCACAGCCTATGAGCCGCGCCAAGGCAGGGCAGTTCCCGATTCGAGGCGCCGGCGTCAGACCCGCTTCAGGAGCTCGTCGGCGACGATCAGGCGGTGGATCTGGTTGGTGCCCTCGTAGATCTGGGCGCCCTTCGCGTCGCGCATCAGCCGCTCGATCCCTGTCTCGCGCGAGTAGCCGCTCGCCCCGAAGAGCTGGACGGCGTCCGTCGCGACGCGCATCGCGGTGTCCGAGGCGGTCCACTTGGCGAGCGACGAGACCTCGGCGAGCGGCTCGCCCCGATCCTTGGCGGCCGCGGCCTCCCTCGTCAGCGCCCGCGCCGCCGCGACGTCCCGCGCCATCTCCGCGAGCATGAACCGGACGCCCTGCTGGTCCGCGAGCGGCCCGCCGAAGGCCTGGCGCTGCGTCACGTAGCGGGCGGCCGCCTCGAGTCCGGCGCGAGCCAGCCCGACGCATGCCGCGGCGATCGAGATCCGACCCTCACCGAGCGCGGACAACGCGATCCGGTAGCCATCGCCCTCGGCGCCCAAGCGGTTCGCGACCGGGATCTCGCAGCCATCGAACACGAGCTCCGCGGCCGGACAGGAGCGGATCCCCATCTTGCGTTCGTGCGCCCCGAACCGGAATCC
The DNA here is from genome assembly GCA_963776545.1 of uncultured Chloroflexia bacterium. Taxonomy (GTDB): domain Bacteria; phylum Chloroflexota; class Limnocylindria; order Limnocylindrales; family CSP1-4; genus SPCO01. The sequence goes on from CAVZND010000010.1 coordinate 78,901, forward strand.
GGCCATCGCCTTCTCGACCAGGAACGCCGTGATGGCCTTGGTGCCCACGGACGGATCGAGGGTGGCGAACACGAGGTAGCGTTCGGCTTCGGGCGCGTTCGAGATCCAGATCTTCGTGCCGGTCAGCCGGTACGCCTCGGGCGCGTCGGCCGGCCCGACGCGTTCGGCGCGTGTGCGGATCGCCCCGGCATCCGATCCCGCGTGCGGCTCGGTCAGCGCGAACGCGCCCAACGCGTCGCCGGCGAGCATCGACGGCAGCCATCGCGCCCGCTGCTCCTCCGTGCCCCACGTCACGACCGGGTACTGGCTCAGGATGTGGACCGAGAGCGTGACCGCCGTCGCCATGTCCGCCGCGCCGAGCTCCTCCATGACGAGCGTCCACGCCAGGTAGCTGAACCCCGCACCGCCGACGGCCTCCGGGATGGGTGCCGCAGTGAACCCGAGTTCCCCCATCCGGGCGAAGATCGAGCGATCGAAACGCTCCGCCTCGTCGCGTTCGATCGCCGTCGGCGCGACCTCCCGCTCCGCGAAGTCACGGGCCGTCTGCTGGAGCAGCCGCTCCTCGGCGCTGAGGGCGCCGCTCACGATCGCTCCCGCGGGTACGTGTAGAAGCCTTTGCCCGTCTTCTGGCCGAGATCGCCGGCCGAGACGAGCTCGACGAGGACGCGCGGCGGGCGCAGGTGCTCCAGGCCCAACCCGTCCTCGAGGACGCGCATGATCTGGAGGCACACGTCGAGGCCGATGAAGTCGGCGAGCTCGAGCGGGCCCATCGGGTGGTTCAGGCCGACCCGGGCTCCCGTGTCGATGTCCTCGGCCGTGCCGATGCCCTGCTCGAAGGCCCGCATCGCCTCCGCGAGGTACGGCATGAGGATCCGGTTGACGATGAAGCCCGGGCGATCGGCCGACACGATGACCTGCTTGCCGAGCTCCGTCGAGAGGGCCCGAACGGCGTCGACCGTCTCGTCGGACGTGTCCCGGCCACGAATCAGCTCGACGAGCGGCATGACCGGCACCGGGCTGAAGAAGTGCATCCCGAGGAAGCGGGCGCGGCGCTCCTGGCCCACCGCGTCGGCGAGCCGATGGATCGCGATGGAGCTCGTGTTCGACGCGAAGATCGCTGGCGGCGGCGCGAGGGCGTCGAGCTGCCGCCAGAGCGCCTGCTTGACCGAGAGGTCCTCGAAGACGGCCTCGATGACGACGTCGGCGTCGCGGACGCCATCCGGATCGGTGGTCGGGTGGATGCGCCCGAGGATCGCCTCGCGTTCAGCGGCGGTGAGCCGATCCTTCGAGACCGCGCGGTCCAGGTTGCCGGCGATGCGGTCTCGGCCCGCCTCGGCGCGCGCCAGCTCGGGCTCGTAGAGGGTCACCACCTTGCCGATCGCGGCGTGGACCTGGGCGATGCCGTGGCCCATCAGCCCGGCGCCGGCAACGAACACCCGCTCGATCGTCACGTGCCGAGCCTACCCGAAGGGCGACGGTGCGACCGGGCCGACTCGGCCGACATCAGATCGCGCGATCAGCGACGACGACCGGCGGCGACGCGATCGACCGTCTCCGGACGGCGAGGAGGACGCTGCCACCGAGGGCGATGACCGCCGAGACGAGGAATGTCCCCGCAAACCCGATGGCACCGGCCGCGAAGCCGAGGATCGCCGGCGACAGGCCGAAGGACAGGTCCACGAACGCCGTGGTCGTCCCGACGACCGACCCGCGTTCCGTCTCATCGACCCGTGCCACCGCCAGCGCCAGCAGCGCCGGGAAGAGGAAGGCGATGCCGGCCGCGAATACCGCCGTCCCGATGTAGAGGCCGAGCGGGGTTTGAACGAGCCCGAGGATCACCGATCCGAGCGCTGACGTCACGAGGGCGGCGCCCGACAGGCGCGCCGCACCGAGCTGGTCGGGCAGCTTGGCGAACACAAGCCGGAGCGTGATGACGATGAGCGCATACAGCGCGAGCGCCGGCCCGGCACCATCCATCCCGAGTTCGGAGGTGTACAGCGGGATGAAGGCCAGGAACCCGGCCATCCCCCAGGTGCCCGTCATCGTCAGGAAGCCTGGGAAGATCCCCGCCGGGTGGATGAGCCGGGTCCGCGGTCGCCGTTCCCCGGCTGCACGTGGGCGCAGGGCGCCCGGCGCGGTCTCGGGCACGAGGAGCGTCAGGCCGGTCGCCAGGATGGCCATCGCGCCCGCGGCCACCCAGACCGCGGTGTACCCGCCCCACCCGAGGATCGTCTCGCCGATGACCGGCCCGAAGGCCAGGCCCAGGTAGAGCGCCAGCGAGCCGATGTTGAGCGCTTCGCCGCGTCGATCGGAAGGCGCCAGGTCACTGACCGCCGCGATCATCGCAACGAGGAAGAACGCCTCGGCGATGCCGAGCAGGGAGCGGGCGATCACGAAGATCGGGAGCGTGGTCGCGACCAGGTGGAGGCCGAGCGCCCCGACGGTCAGGAGCCCGCCGCCGATCAGCAGCGGCCGCCGCCCGTAGCGGTCCGACGCCCAGCCGACCACCGGCCGGAACAGCAGCGCCGCGATGGCGAACGCGCCGATCGAGATGCCGACGCCGGTCGGTTCCGCACCAAGCGGACCGGCGGCGAACCTCGACGCGACCGGCAGGACGGTTCCGCCGGCCGTGAAGAAGGCCAGGGCCGCGACGAACAGCGCCCCGAACGCCGGCGTGAAGAGCCGCGGCCCGCTCACCGCGCGGAGAGCAGCTCGTCGAGCAGGCGGTCGGCGGCCGCGTATGGATCGAGGCGGTGGGCCGCGACGTCCTCGAGCAGCTGCTCCGTGGCGGTTCGCCGTTCCGGGGCGACGAGGGCGGCCCGCAGGCGCTCGCCGAGGATCGCCCAGACCTGGGCTTCGGCCCGGGCCAGGCGCGCGCGGGCGGCCCCGGCAGCGTCCCGGTCCGCCGTCCGATGCCGATCGAGGGCAGCGAGAAGCTCGGGCACGCCCTCCCCGGTCGCCGCGGTCGTGATCAGGACCTCGGGGCGCTTCGGTCGCGGCCGCTCGGGATCGCCTGGCACGCCATCCCCGCCGCGACCCACCGTCGGCACGAGCATCGCCCGCAGTTGCGCCGCGGTCCGCTGCGCGCCTGGTTTGTCTCCCTTGTTGACCACGACGAGGTCCGCGACCTCCAGCAGGCCCGCCTTGATCGCCTGGACCTCGTCGCCCATCTCGGGCGCCTCCAGCACGACCGTCGTGTCCGCCGCGGCCGCGACCTCGACCTCGCTCTGGCCCGTCCCGACCGTCTCGATGAACAGCAGGTCGAAGCCGCACGCGTCGAGCACGGCCGCCGCGGCGCTCGACGTGGAGGCGAGGCCGCCGGCATGGCCACGTGACGCCATGGAGCGGATGAAGACGTCGCGGTCCTCCGCGTAGGCCTGCATGCGGACGCGGTCGCCGAGCAGGGCACCGCCCGTGATCGGAGAGGACGGGTCGACCGCGATGACCGCCACGGTCCGCCCGGCGCGCCGCACCTCCGCGATCAGCGCCGCGACCAGCGTCGATTTGCCACGCCCCGGGCGGTCCCGTGATGCCGACGATGTGGGCACGTCCGGCGAGCGGATACAGCCGTCGAAGCGCGACCTCCGCGACCGCTGTCCGGTTCTCGACCGCGGTCAGGAGCCGAGCCGTGGCGAGTCGATCGCCGGCAAGCGCGGCATCGGCGAGCGCCGCTGCTCGGGACTCGGCCGCCTCCCCCACCCTAGTCGCGCGGTCGCGCGTTCGCCCGCAGGTATTCGGCCACCTGGGCGATGGTCGTGCCGGGCCCGAAGACCTCGGCCACGCCCGCCGCCTTGAGCGAGGCGACGTCGTCGTCAGGGATGATCCCGCCGACGGTGACCAGGACGTCGGCCATGCCCTGGTCGGTGAGGAGGCGCGTCACGCGCGGAACCAGGGTCATGTGCGCGCCGGACAGGATCGACAGGCCGACGACGTCGACGTCCTCCTGGAGCGCCGCCGTCGCGATCATCTCCGGTGTCTGGCGCAGTCCCGTGTAGACGACCTCGAATCCTTCGTCCCGGAGCCCGCGAGCGAGCACCTTCGCGCCCCGGTCATGCCCATCGAGGCCAGGCTTGGCGATGAGCACCTTGAGCGGTCGGTCCGTCATGGCCGGGATTGTAGGCCCGCGAGGCCGGTCGGCGACCGGCCTCGACGGGTCGATTCGGACTAGCGGCGGATCCGGAGGACCTCGCCGCCGCCGACCGAGACGCTGAAGTTCGTGACGTAGATCGTCCCGTGCTTGTTGACCGTGACACCGCCGGGTGTGGTCAGGCGGCCCGGAGCGATCTCCGTCTTGTGGTGGTGCCTGACACGCCAGAGGGCTCCGGTGACGTCACCGCCGAGGAACAGGTTGGCCACCCCGCCCTTGACGATCTCGACGACGTAGAGGTCGCCGCGCGGCCCGAAGGCCATACCGACGATCGAGGTGAACCCATCGGCCCACAGCGTGCACGGGCCGTGCTTGGCCGTCGGGTCGCACACGACGTTGCGCGCCCGCGGCGAGATCCGCCAGATGCGCGACTCGCCCGGCGTGAACGGGAAACCCTTCAGCTCACCGACGTACCAGTAGCCATCCGGACCGACGGCGACCGAGGTCGGCACGGCTTCGGCCGTCTCAGTGTCGCCGGGGGCATATCCCAAGAACGGCGGCAGATGATCGGTGCTGATATCGGCGTTCGGGAACTTCGCAACCGTCTTGATGCGACCGTGCTTGTCGACCAGCAACAGGTCGTTGCCGGCGGCGTCGGTCACGAGCGTCTTGCCGTTCCGCAGGGCCGCGAGGCCATACGCGTTCGAATCGGTCGGATTTGGTGGATCGTCGTGGTCGGTGGCATCCGGATGCGTGTTGCGGAATGCCTGGATGTCCGCCTTGATCGACTCACCACTCTTCGACACCCGCATGAGCGTGTCGAACCGGGGGTCGACGACCTGTGGGCCGCCGCCGACGGCGACGAACACCCGGCCATGCTTGCCGACATCGACGTTGACCGGACCGGTCGCCTCGCCTTCCGGCGAGATCGCGGACGGTAGCCCGACGCGGTAGTCGCTGACGCCGCCCTTGGAGATCCGGATGATCTTGCCTGTGGTCCCGATCCCACCCGGGCCGCCCTGGCCGGCGAGCGCCACCAGGACGCGGCCGTGGCTGTCCACCGTGAGACCGCGTGGATTGTCCAGGCCGGACGCGATGACCTTGACGTGTGGCCCGGACGCCGCCGCTGGCGCGGCCATCCCGAGCGATGCGAGGAGCAGGCCGATCAGTGCGACCGTCCACGCCGAACGACGACCAGGTCTCATGGGTCAAACCTCCCTTTGCCCGTGCCACCCCAAACCCCGATCGCCGACCATGCTACTCCCACGGCGGGGCGCCGGCACCTCGAGTCCCACTGGTTGACGAGGCGGCGGATGATGCCCATGTGGAGAAGGCCTCGGGATCCCCACTGGCTCGCAAGTTGAAGCTCCGGCCCGAATCGCGCGCCGCGGTCGTCAACGCACCGGCCGAGTACATCCGGCGCCTTGACCCGCCGCCCGGAGCCACGATCCGAAGCGACCTCGACGGTCCCCTCGACTGGATCCAGGTCTTCGTCAAGACGTCAGGCGAACTCGCCGCCATCGTCCCGAAGCTCAGGGCCGCCATCGAGCCCGACGGCCTGGTCTGGATCAGCTACCCGAAGGGCGCCTCCAAGATGCAGACCGACCTCACCCGCGACAAGGGCTGGGGTCCGCTCGAGAGCGCAGATCTGATGTGGCTCTCGCTGGTCTCGATCGACGACACCTGGTCGGCCTTCGGCCTGCGCCCGTACAAGCCCGGCGAGGCCCACCAGACCTTCCGATGAGCGAGGCGGTCCCTAGTCCCGAAGCGGCAGCCAGAACACCGCGTCCGCGCTTCCATACTCCCGATATTCGAGTCTGACCGGTCCGCTCGCTGGCGCCTCGACCACGATCCAACCGCCGCGGCCCGGTGTCTCGCTCAGGAGGCCCGGCAGGATCCCGGGCCGCGTATCGGAGCCGAACGGATCGTGGACGATCGTCAGCTCGCGTCCGTCTGCGCCCACCGCATGCCAATCGTTCCAGCGGGTGTCGAACTTCCCACGGTCGAGCACCTCGACCAGGACCTCGATGAACACGTGACCGGGCGCGGGCTGCAGGCCGGGATACGCAGGAACGGAATCGAGTCCCCTGAGTCGAAGCACGCCGGCTCCCAATGGGGTCATGACCGTGATGTCGTCGCCCAGGGCCATCTCGCCGGTCGTCGCGGTGGCATCCGGCGTGGCGAACGGCTCCGCCGTGAGCTGACCCCCGCTCGGATCGCCCTCCCGGATCACCCATCGCGCCCGCGGCCAATCCGGCTGCGTGGGCTCGAGTCCCGGCAACGTCGTCGTGTTCTCCGTCGGGTGATCGACCGTGATGCGCTTGTCCGTCCGCGGCACATCGAGGATCAGCGTACTCGAGTCGGCGAACCCTTCGCGCGGGTCGACGGACGTCAGGTCGTCCACGCCCGGCACGCCGAGCCCATGCACGGTGAGGACGGCCCCGGGCGTCGAACCCTCGGCACCCTCGAGCAGGCTTCTGACCCCGAGCCAGGTCGACCCGGTGTCGTCGCGCAGGACCCGAGCGTCGACTGTGGCGAGATAGAGCGTTCCGTCCGGGAGCGACGAGCGCAGATTCGGCAGGCGCCCGCACTCGCGGACGTCGCGCACCCGGATCTGGAGACCGGGTCCATCGGCGTTGGCGATGACGGCCCAATCGCCCGGCTGGAGGACACCGGTCGTCATCGTCGCCGTCGGCGCCACGGGCGGGAAGGTCACTCCTGGGGCCGTCCCTTCGACCGGCGTCGGCTGGGCCGAGGCCGCGGCGTAGTCGGCGAGCGTCGGACAGCCGCTGGCCGTGCTGTCGCGACGAACCCCGGCGACCAGTGCCACGCCGCCCGCGACGGCGATCAGGGCCGCGACGGCGAGCAGGCGGCCCGGCCATCGGTTCCCCCCACGAGCAGCGATCCGCACGGCGGCGGGCGATCCGGCCCAAGCCGGGTGCGGACCGACCACGGCCTCCAGCTCGCGGTGCAGGTCGGCGGTGAGACGCCGCTCGAGATCGTGCTCCGTCGTCATCGAGCGCCTCCGATCGCCGCTGGCTCGAGCACCGCCCGCAGGCGATCGAGCGCCCGGGTCAGGATCACGCCGACGTTGCCGGGACTGGTCCCGAGGATCCGGCCGATCGTCGCGTAGTCGTAATCGTGGTAGTAGCGCAGGACGACGGCCGCTCGTGAACGCGGCTCGAGATCGTCCAAGGCCGCGAGGATGCTCAGCCGTTCGGATGGGGCGGTCGCCTGGCCCTCGCCCAGGTCGACCCGCATCTCGTGGGCCGGGATCTCGCGCGGTCGGCTCGATCGACGGCGCAGCCCCGCCAGCGCCGCATTGACGACGATCCGGTGGAACCATGCCGTCGCAGGCGCATCGCCGCGGAATCGAGCCCGGTCCCGATAGGCCAGAACGTACGCGTCCTGGGTCACGTCGGCGGCCAGACTCGCGTCACGCACGATCGCGAGGGCCGTCCGATACGCGTTCGGATAGGACGCCTCGTAGAACGCCCCGAAATCGTCGAGCTCGGCCCGGAACGCCACCTTCACCTCCGTCACCGCGGACCATCCGCTATCCACATCCTAGGGATGCACGGTCGTTCGACTTCCTTACAAGCGGAAGCCCCGGGTCCGTCCGGGCCCGGGGCTTCTTGATGGCCGAAACGACCGCCCTAGGCGTTCGCGCGACTGAACGTCCGCGATGCGAGGAGCAGGGCCAGGACCGCGAGGATCCCGGTCATCGCCACGCCGATGACGATCTCCGGATCGCCCCACTGGCCGTTGAACAACGATCGGGCGGCGTCTGTCGCATGCGTGAGCGGGCTCAGCGTGCTCAGGAATTGCAGCCAATCCGGCGCGAGCGCCATCGGCAGCAGGATCCCGGACAGCAGGAGCAGCGGCATCGCGACCCCGTTGACGAGCGGCGCGAAGGCGTCCTCGCTCTTGAGGATCAAGGCCGCGCTATAGGACAGGGGCGCGGTCACCAGGCCGATGAGGACGAGCAACGCCAGGACCACCCCGACGCCGGCCGCGTCGACCTCCAGGCCGAGCGGGATGGCGAGCACGATGAGCAGGATCGCCTGGAACACCAGGATCGCGACATCGCGCAGCGAGCGGCCGAGCAGCATCGCGACGCGACTCATCGGGGTCACGCGCATCCGCTCGATGACGCCGCTCCGCAGCTCGGCGATCAGGCCGAACCCGGCGTATGCCGTGCCGAACATCGCGATCTGGATGAGCAGCCCCGGGACGAACCAGTTGAAGGCGTTGGTGCCCGTGCCGGCGGCCTGGGTCGCGCCCTCGAGCAGGGGGCCGAACAGGAACAGGTACAGGAGCGGCAGCATCATCCCGAACACGATCCAGACCGGCTGACGCAGTGTCAGCCAGAGCGATCGGTGGAAGATCAGCCACGTGTCGCGCACGGTCTTCATGAACGGGTTCTCCGTGGTGATGGAGTGACGCAGGTCACGGGTGAGGGTCTGGGTGCTCATGCTGCGGGCTCCTCTCGAAGGGATCGGCCGGTCTGGCGGAGGAAGACGTCGTCCAGGCTGGGACGGGCCAGGGTCAGCGTCCGGGCGCGCAGCCCCGCGTCGTCGAGGACGCGAATCAACTGCGGGACGGCACTGTCGCCCTGGTCCACGTAGAGGCGGATGAGTCCGTCCTCGGTGCTGGCTTCGCGCACGAACGACTGGCCGCGGACGGTGGCGAGCACTCGGTCCGGGTCGCCATCGATCCCGAGGGTCACGACGTCGCCCGCCACCTGGCGCTTCAGTTCGTCGGCCGTGCCCTCGGCCACGATCAGGCCGTGGTCGATGATGGCCAGCCGATCGGCCAGCGCATCGGCTTCCTCGAGGTAGTGGGTCGTCAGGAAGATGGTCGTGCCCTGCTCGCGGAGGCCACGGATCTCGACCCACATGCGGGCTCGCGCCTGCGGGTCGAGGCCGGTCGTGGGCTCGTCAAGGAACAGCACCGACGGCCTGTGGACGATGCCCAGGCCGACATCGAGTCGGCGGCGCATGCCACCCGAATAGGTGCTGGTGTAGCGGTCGGCAGCGGCGGTCAGGTCCAGCACGTCGAGCACCTCGGCCGCGCGGCGCTGGGCCGTCGCCTTGTCCATGCCGTAGAGCCGGCCCTGGATGACGAGTTCGCCCCGGCCGGTCTCGGACGGGTCGGTGGACCCGCCCTGCGGGACGTAGCCGATCCGTCGGCGGACCTCCTGTGGCTGCCCGGCGAGATCGACCCCGGCCACGGTCGCCTCCCCGCCCGAGGGCATGAGGAGCGTGGCCAGCATCCGCAGCGTCGTCGTCTTGCCGGCGCCATTGGGGCCGAGGAAGCCGAAGATCTCGCCGGCTCCGACGTTCAGGTCGATGCCGCGCACGGCCTCGACGGTGTCCTTGCGTGACTTGAAGGTCCGACGCAGTCCCTTCGTCTCGATCATCGGCCCAGCCGGGCTGGTCACGGTCATCATCTCGTCGCTCCCGCTGTGCCCTATGCTGGTCCCGGCCACTTGCACGGTTCGCCACCATGGGTCATTATCTGCGCAGTGCAGATATTCACCCATGCAGAGGCACATGTCAACATGGAAAGACGACAAGGCATCGAGGGCGTCGTCCGGGCGCTCCGACGGGTCAACTTCCAGGGCTCGATCTTCGGACAGACGATCGCGATCCGGCTCGGTCTCTCCGAGTCGGACATCGACGCCCTCGAGCTCCTCATCGATACCGGCGCGGCCACCGCCGGCAAGCTCTCCGAAGTCATGGGCCTGACGACCGGCGCGGTCACGCGCGTCGTCGATCGGCTGGAGCAGGCCGGGTACGTCCGGCGGGTCACCGACCCTGCGGATCGCCGACGAGTCGTGATCGAGGTCGTCCCCGAGCGGGTCGCGACCATCGAGTCGCTGCTCGATTCGCTCGAGCGAGCGGCCGCCGAGGAGGTCGATCGCTACACGCCCGAGCAGCTCGCGACGATCAACGACTTCCTCTCGCGGATGGCCGACCTCACCCAGTCGGAGTCGGCGCGGTTGCGGACGCTGACCGCCGACGACGCCTCCGAGCCGACGGGTCCCTCCGAGCACTCGGCGCCGCTCGGCGGCCTGACGAGCGCCCGCCTGATGTTCCGCTCAGGAGCTCAGGAACTCCGCCTCCGCGCTGGCCGGTCGGGATCGGAGCTCTACCGTGCCCGCTTCGACGGCGCGACGCCGCAGGTCCGCGTCCGCGACGGGCGGGTGCTGGTGCAGTACCGCGGCATCCCGTTCGACTGGCGCAAGCGCGTCGCGACCATCGGGGTCAACCCGTCCATCCCCTGGACGATCGAGGCGGTCGGCGGCGTCAACCGGGTCGAGGCCGACTTGCGCGAGATCGACGTGCGCCAGGTCGACCTCACCGGTGGGTCGGAACGGATCCAGGTCGAGGTCGGGCGGCCGCACGGCGAGGTCTCGATCCGCGTCGTCGGCGGCGCGAGGACCATCCGGCTCGAGCGACCGGCGCACGTGCCGGTCCGGCTGCGGATCAAGGGCGGCGTCGGGCAGGTGGAGGTCGACCGCCAGTCATACGGCGCGAAGAGCGGCGACGTGTCCGTCGAGTCGCGTGGCTGGACGGAGTCGGGCGATCGGTTCGCCGTGGAGATCGTCGGCGGCGTCAAGACGATCAGCGTCGTCGAGCGTCCGTAGACACCCGACGAGGGCCCGTCAGCCGCGAAGCCTCTCCACGGTCTGGGCGGCCCGACGCTGGCGCGTCTCGGCCCGCTTGGCTTCGGCGACGAATTCCGCGTACTCGCGGCGATGCGACGGCGCCAGCGCCTCGAACGCCGCGGTCGCGATCGCGTCGCCGGCCAGTGCCTGGACCAGCTCTGGCGGCAGGACGACGTCGGCGGAGCGCGAGCGCTCGTCCCGGGTCAGATCGAATTCGACCGCATCGCCCGCGTCCTTGCCGAGGGCCGTCCGGGTCGCCTTGTTGACGACCATGACGACCTTGCGACCCTCGTCCTCGAAGGTGTAGGGCATGAACTGGTTCTTGAAGGGCTGCCCGTCGATCGTGCCGACCACCGAGGTGCGCCCGGTCGCACGGAACGCCTCGACGACCTCGGGCGGGATGTCGACGTAGGTCCCGCCTTCGATCGGCCGCAGCACGGCCTGGAACCGGGCCCGGCTCATGCGCCGGGTGCCCGCCGTTCCAGGTGCGCGAAGAACTCGGCCCGGGTCCGGTCGCGGGTCCGGAAGAGCCCGAGCACCGATGACGTGGTCATGATCGTGCCGGGCTTGCGGACGCCGCGCATGACCGCGCACAGGTGCGTGGCCTCCATCACGACCCCGACGCCCTGGGGCGTCAGGCGGTCCTGCAGGAATTCCGCGACCTGCTGGGTCAGGCGCTCCTGGACCTGGAGACGGCGCGAGTACATCTCGACGATCCGCGGGATCTTCGAGAGCCCGACCACCCGTCCGCGCGGGATGTAGGCCACGGCCGCGGTCCCGAAGAACGGCAGCAGGTGGTGTTCGCACAACGAGTAGAACGGGATGTCCTTCACAACGACCATCTCGCTGTAGGCCACCTCGAAGATCGCGTTGTTGATCAGCCGTTCGGGATCGACGTGGTAACCGGCCGTCAGCTCCGTGTACATGCGATGGACCCGCTCCGGCGTGCCGATCAGGCCCTGGCGGTCGGGGTCCTCACCGATCTCCTGGAGGATCTCGCGGACCGCGGCCTCGACGCGACCGTTCGCGCCGTCGTGGCGGCCGGCGCCCTCGATGAGCGACTCGGCGCCGCCCGGCTCCTCGCCGATCTCGGTCTCGATCTCGTTCACGATGGCGCGGACGTGGCTGGGCAGGTCGGTCGGGCTGGTCATCGTCGAGGAACGCTCCCGTGCAGGGCGCGATGGTACGTCGGACGCTGCTAGGCTGCGACCGTGGCCCATCCGCGTGTCGACCAGCTCCGGTTCGCTCGATCCGAATGGCGTCGCGGCTTGCGTGGCCTGACGGACGAGGATGCCCGACGGCGGCTCGACCCGATGAACTCGATCTCGTGGATGATCGGGCACCTGGCGTGGCACGAGCGGCTCGTGTGGCTGGAGCGGGGCAAGGGATTGCGCGTCGAACCGGTACTCGACCTCGTCGCGAGTGGCGCTCCCGCCTCGACGCCGGGCCTGGACGAGATGTGGGCGGCCTGGAAGCGGGTGGTCGCCCTGGCCGATCCGTTCGTGGACGACCTGACGACCGAAGCGCTCGAGGTCCCGCTGCCCTTCGACGGTCGGGCGAACGCCCCGGCAGCCGGCTCGCAGATCCAGCGGATCACCTACCACTACTGGTCGCACATCGGCGAGGCATCGGCGGTGCGCCAGATCCTGGGCCACAAGCGCCTCGCCCAGTTCGTCGGCGACATCGAATCGCAAGCGCCGTATCGCCGCGAGGTGTGATCTAGCCCGCCCGACCGCGCCGCGCCAGGTAGTCGTGCCAGAGGAGACGGGCGGCGACGGACCGCCAGGGACGCCAGGCCTCGCCGATCTCGGCCATCGCCTCCGGGCCCGGGCGGTCGGCGAGACCCCGGACATCGGCGACAGCCCGCGCGAGGGCGATGTCTCCGACCGGCCAGACGTCGGGCCGGCCGAGCACCATGAGCAGGTAGATCGTCGACGTCCATCGCCCGATCCCCGGGATCGTTTCGAGGGCGTCGGCCGCGGCGTCGTCGTCGAGGGTCGCGACCGTGGCGAGGTCGAGCGTGCCCGTGTCCACCGCGGTGGCCAGCGCCCGCCCGTAGCGGGCCTTCTGTCGGCTGAACCCGATGGCCAGCAGCTCCGCGTCCGAGAAGTCCAGGAATCGAGCGGGCGTCAGGGGCTGCGCGGCGTCCCTCAGCCGATCGAAGGCCGCCCGCGCAGACGCGAGCGACACCTGCTGTTCGAGCACGATGTGGAGCAGCGTCGCGAACCCCGGCTCACGGTCCCAGAGTGGCGGCGGACCGTGGCGCGCGACGATCCCCGCGAGGTCGGTGTCCCGCTCGGCGAGCTCCGCCACGGCGGAATCGAGGGTGACCCGGTCCAGGGCCTCGACCGGACGCCCGCCCCGGGCCCGTGGCTCGGAGGTCCTGTGCGACATGTACCCCTACTGTGGCATATCGGCACCACCGAGCCGACTGCTAGCCTGCGGGTATGGCTGGCCAGCGTGCGCTGATCGCCTTCGTGCTCGTCTCCCTGCTGGCGATCGCCGGTTGTGGCGGCGCGGCCGTCGCCTCGGGCGGGCCGACGACGGCTCCGTCCGCGGCTGTCGCCGCGACGGTCGCGCCGAAACCGCGCCCCACCCCGCGTCCGACACCGCCCCCCACCCCGCGTCCGAGCCCGACGCCGGCACCGACGCCCGTCGTGCCGACGCCCGAGGGCGAGGCGGCGAAGGCCGGGTTCGTCAAGTTCGCCGGGTCCGATCGCACGCCGTACCACGTCGATCTCGCGTCGAAGATCGAGGTCCTGGGCACGTCCCTCACGTTGCGGCTGACGCTCGACGTCGCCGCCAACGGCGACATGGCCGGCGAGGCCGCGGCCAAGTCCGGTGACATCACCAAGACCGTCGAGCTCGTCATCGTGGACGGACAGGAGTTCGCTCGCCTGCCCGGGGAGCCGTGGGCGAGGGTCATGGGCGATCCGACGACCTCCGACCCGCTCGGCGAGCTGCCACTCGAAAAGGTCGACTGGATGGGGCTCGATACGATCGAGGGCGCGCCGCTCCACCACCTCCGGATCGACGATCCGTCCATCGTGTCGGCCTCGAATGCCGAGGATGCGGCGATCACCGATCTCGAGATCGAGACCGGCGTCCTGGACGTCTGGGTGACCGGCAAGGGGACGCCGGTCCTCGCCAAGTTCCAGATCGCCGGGACCGGGATCGCGCGAAGCATCCGGACCGCCTTCACGATCGTCGGCCGCTACGACTTCTCCGATGTGGGCAAGCCGGTGAAGGTCCAGGCGCCGACCGACTGAACGGGCGACGGGCTGTCCCGGCCGGCCGCGATCAGACGACCGAACCGCCTAGGGCGAAGCCAGTTGCCGGCAGCGGGTCGAACGGACGGCCGTCGACGCCGCGCAGCCACGCGCGGGCGTTCTCGCCAAGCGAGGGGCGGTGATAGCCGCCCTCCTGGAGGATGACCAGGCGACGGCCTGTGGCGGCGACGCGACGCCCGACCTCGTGGTACACGTCGGTCGACAGCGCGAAGTCGCCGATCGGGTCGAGGCCGTAGGTGTCGAAGCCGAGCGAGACGACCACGATCGAGCCCGGCACCGCGGCGATGGCCTCGACGGCCCGGTCCGTCGCCTCGAGGAAGTCCTCGTTGGTCGCGCCGGCGCGCAGCGGGATGTTCAGGTTCTCCCCCGCCCCCTCGCCCTCGCCGGTCTCGTCCGCCCGCCCCAGGAAGTACGGGTAGGCCCGGTCCGGGTCGGCGTGGATCGAGATGTAGCGGACGTCGGCCCGCCGCCAGAAGATCTGCTGGCTGCCGTTCCCGTGGTGGTAGTCGACGTCGATGATCGCGACCCGCTCACCGGTCTGCTGCGTGAGGGCGTGAGCGGCGATGGCGGCGTTGTTGAAGAAGCAGTAGCCGCCATACATCGAGCGCGCGGCGTGATGACCGGGCGGGCGGCACAGGCCGTAGGCCGAGGTCGCCCCCGCGAGGACCAGATCCACCGTCGTCAGCGCTACGTCGACCGCCGAGCGGGCCGCCGGGTAGGTGCCGGCGACGAGAGGTGCCGCGGAATCCAGGCCCCAGAAGCCCGCGCGCCCGCCGGCGTGCTCGGGTTCGCGCACGAGCCGGCTGACGGCATCCGCGCTCATCCCCTCGAACATCGAGCGGTTGGGGTACGTGTCCGCCGAGAGGAACGCCCGGAGGATCTGCTGGCGCCGCACCTCGGACCAGGCGACCTCGAGGAATCGGACCAGGCCCTCGTCGTGGACGGCCGTGATCGGCGCTTCGCCATGCTCGGTCGGCGCGACGGTCTCGAAGCCGCCGTCCGCCTCGAGCGTCCGTCGGATCACCTCGGCGCGCTCGGCGACCTCGTTGGCCGGGACGGCCTCGCCCATGAAGGTCTCGACCGTGATGTCGTGGCCGAGGTGTGCCGGGGTGTAGACGACCTGCACGCGATCCCTCAGTGTCAGGCCGGGCCGGCGATCCCCAGGATCGCCGCGCTGACCGCATCGGGACGGTACCGCATCAGGTTGTGCCCGTCGTGGCGGAACGGCACGATCCGGGCGATCGGGTTGCCCGCGGCCTGACGTGCCGCGACCACCGCGTCCAGCGCCCGATCCCGGGTGCCCGGTTCGTCGTCGCCGGAACCGGCCGCGGCGAGGATGACCAGGGGCGCCTCGATGACCGGGACCGTCGCCATCGGGTCGTACGCGAACATCGTGCGGACGCAGGCCTCGAGCACGTGCGGCCGCGTGACCGGCACGACACGGCCCGCGTGCGTCTCGACGACCGTCGCCCGGGCCGCCTGTTCCTGATCGGCGTCCCAGGTCGCGGGGTCGAACCCGGCACGATCGGCGAGGAATGCCGTCATCGAACGCAGGACCTCGGGCGGTTCGTCGAGCCCCCGCAGGAACCCCTCGACATCGAGGCCGGTCGAGACCTCGAGGTCCTCCCAGCCGCCGTCGACGAGCACGGCGCCGGCGCAACGTACCCCGAGGGCGAGCGCGGCCTCGGCCGCGATCATCGCCCCGAACCCGTGGCCGCCGAGGACGATCCGGTCGCCCGGCTCGACGAGGAGGCCCGACCCCTCCGCGACGGCGACCACGTCCTCGGCCAGGCGCGCGAAGTCGTAGGCGCCATCCTCCGTCGGGGCGTCCGAGAGGCCGTGACCCCGCAGGTCCATGGCGACGACGTGCCGTTCGGCGCGCACCCGGCGCGCGACCGGTGTCCACGCCCAGGCCGTCGTCGAGAGGCCGTGGACGAGCAGCACGCCGGGCGGCGTCGGCGGGGCCGGATCGGTCGGCCCACCCCAGTCGAGGAAGTGGATCCGGTCGCCGCCGTCGGCGACGACCGTGAAGCCCTGCGGCTCCGCCGTCGGGTCGGCGGCGGGGACGGCGTCGAGCGGCCACTCCATCGAGCCTAGGATACGGGCGCCATGGTCAAGCGCCGCCGAGGAGCCCGCACCGCCCCCATTCGAGCCGCACGGCATCGTCCGTTCGAGGAACTGGTCGAACGCGCGATCGCGGCGATCCCCATGCCGTTCGCGGAGGCGCTCGACGACGTCGCCATCGTCATCGAGGACGAGCCGACTGCCGAGCAGCTCGGGCCCGCGGCGGCCGACGACGACACGTTGTACGGGATCTACGAGGGCGTCCCGCGAACCGCATGGGGCTCCGACTGGGCGCCCATGCCGAACCGCATCACCCTCTTCCGGCTGCCGCTGGAGGCCGACTTCGCCGACCCGGACGAGCTCGAGGACGAGGTCTGGCTGACGGTCGTCCACGAGCTGGCCCACCACCTCGGCATCGAGGAGGACCGGCTGCACGAGCTGGGCGTGGACTGAGGCGTACCGGGCCGCCGATCGCCGTCAGCGCAGCAGCAGGCCGGCCGCCGGTACCAGGAGCAGCCAGCTCACGATGATGACGACGACCATGCCGCGAGCGGGCATCCGGAACGGCCGCTGGCCGGGTCGCGAACGATCCGGCGCGCGATCGCCGCCTGGTCGGACATGGTCGAGGCCGATCGTCGCGTGCGTCAGGCCAACGAACATCACCACCTGGGGCGCGAGCGCGATCGCGGTGACCGTGTAGATGAGCGTGCCGAGGGCGAACGTGGCCGCCGCCACGCCGAGCGTGACCAGGGCCAGGCCCGCCGGACCCGAATGGACGCCGAGACCCAGCGCATCGAGGAGGCGGAGCGCGATATCGAGCCCTGCCTCCAGGCCGAACAGGATCAGCAGGCCGGTCGTCGTCTCGATCAGCGCGACGACGACTGCGGCGATCTTGCGGGCGCGGAAGACCGTGAACGAACGTCGGGTGGCCTCGAACGGATCGACGTCGCCGAGGACGACGCCAGCCAGGAGGTACGCCAGCGGTGCGCCGAGGGCTGCCGTGACGATGAGCGACGCCACGACGGTCGCCTCGCCGGTCAGGTTGATCATCTCGGCGAGCACCGCCTCGAGCGCGCCCTGCGCGATCGCCAGCGGCACGCCAGCCACGAGCGAGGCCACGACCGCCCGCCAGAAGACCATGCGCGAGCGCGCGAGCGCTTCGCGGACGGTCACGGGGCGTCCGGCCAGTCGCCCGCCGAGGATCGCCGCGGCCATCGTCCGGCTTTCGACGAGGGCCACGAGGCCGCCGATGAGGGCCGGGACCGCGAGCAGCCCGTACCAGCCGCCCGCCGCGCCGTTCATGAGCTCGTCGGCCTCCTGGACGGTCCGATGGAGGGTGGCGACCTGCAGGACCCAACTCGCCAGCGCGAACGGCCCGACCGTGCCCAGGACGATCGCGCCGATGTAGAACGAGGCGGCCCGCATCTCCTCGGAAGCGCCCGCCAGGAGGTCGAAGCTCGCGCCGACCAGTCGCCGCGTCGAGGTCAGCGGCGGGACGAAGGCCGGCGCCGGGAGGTCGGGTGGCGGTTCGGTGCTGGGTGGCGGTTCGGTGCTGGGTGGCGGTTCGGTGCTGGGTGGGGCGGTGCTGGGTGGCGGTTCGGTGCTGGGTGGCGGTTCGACGGTCGTGGCCGCCGGTGCCTCCGGTCGGGCTTCGGCCGGAGGTTCCTCGGTCACGCGGCAGCTCCGGGCAACGGCCCGGCGGCGCCCAGCAGCTCGCCGAGCCGACCCATCTCGACGTTCCCGCCCGACAGGATCACGGCGACCCGGTCGCCGTCGCGGATCGGGATGCGGCCCGCCAGCACGGCGGCGAGCGCCGCTGCCCCGGCCGGCTCGAGGAGCTGCTTGCCCCGCTCGAGCATGAAGCGCAGGCCGGCCAGGATCGTGGCGTCGTCGAGCAGGACGATGTCGTCCACGTAGCGGCGCACCATCGCGAGCGTCCACGCTCCGGCGAACGGCGCCCCCAGCCCGTCGGCGACGCTCTCGGGCTGGATCGTGACGATCTCGCCCCGCTCGAGCGCGAGGGACATCGCATTCGAGCGTTCGGGTTCGACCCCGTAGACGCGGGCGGACGGACGGCGTTCCTTGACCGCGGCGCTGATCCCGCTGATGAGCCCGCCGCCACCGATCCCGACGACGACGACGTCGACGTCGGGCAGGTCGTCGACGAGCTCGAGCCCGGCCGTGCCGTTGCCGGCGATGACCATCGGATCGTCGAACGGCGGGCAGTAGGTCAGCCCTTCGGCATCGCGGATCCGTTCCAGTTCGGCAAGGGCCTCCCCGACGTGCGCGCCATGCAGGACGACGCGCGCGCCGTACCCGAGACACGCATCGACCTTCGAGCGGACCGCGCCGGCCGGCATGACCACGGTCACGGGGACGCCCGCCGCGCCGCCCGCCCAGGCGTACGCCTGACCGGCGTTACCGGCCGACAGCGTGATGGCGCCGCGCGCATGTGCCTCGGGCGTCAGCGTCGCGATGCGGTTCGACATCCCGCGCGCCTTGAACGAGCCGGTCTTCTGGAGGTGCTCGGCCTTCAGGTACAGGCGTTCCTCGGCGACGCGGACGCCGGTCGCGGCCGCCACCCACGCGGCCGCGGTGGACGACGAGAGCAGCGGCGTTCGATGGACGAGCCCGCCGATCCGTGCGCGCGCCGCCTCGATCTGCTCGAGGCTCACGTGATGGTCGATCTGCACGTCCGGCATGCGTCGGAGTATGGCGCGGGGGTGGGTGGCGCGACACGACATGACTTGCGTGTTTGCGCAAGTACTGATACTGTCGAGACGTGTTGGACTACCTTCCGGTCTCGGCCGAGGTCGATCGCGAGCGGTACGCCGCCATCGGTCGAGCCCTGGCGGACCCGAAGCGGCTGTGCGTCCTCGAGTCACTCGCCATCGGCGAGCTTTCCGTGAGCGACCTCAGCACTCGGGTCGGCTGCCAGGTCCCCAACATGAGCCAGCACCTCGCGGTGCTGCGCAACGTCGGGTTGGTGACCAGTCGACGAGACGGCAACGCCATCCTGTACCGCCTCGCTGACCCCCGGGTCCTCGAGGCCTACCGACTCATCCAGGACATCGCTCGCGAGGCGAGCGCGTAACGCTCGGCCAGGCCGAGCCCGGAGATCTCGCCCGGAGGCGGGAGGAAGGAACTGATCCACATGGCGGAGATCAAGGTCGCGACGGACGCGAACTTCGAGGAATTGGTGCTGAAGGCGGAGCGTCCGGTCGTGGTCGACTTCTGGGCCGCGTGGTGCGGACCCTGCAAGATGGTCGCCCCCGAGATGGAGAAGCTCGCCGCCAAGTACGACGGCTCGGTCGACGTCGTCAAGGTCGATGTCGATGCGAACCCGCGGCTGTCCCAGGCGTTCAACATCCTGAGCATCCCGACGATCGCCTTCTTCAAGCCCGGCGCCCAGCCGCAGGGCGTGGTCGGGTTCCGACCGCTCGAGCAGCTCGAGCAGCAGTTCGGGCTGGCCGAGTTCGTCACGGCCGACGCCGACTGACGACCCTCGTCCTCGATCCGCGACCCCGGTCCCGTCGGCCGGGGTCGTCTCGATTCCAGCGCCGTGGACGGGTCAGGTGCCTCCGGCGCGGCGGGCCGCCGACCCGAGCCACGCGACGGCGCGGTCGACGGCGTGCTGATCGAGCGCGGCCGGAGCGAACCTGACCCAGTCGGGGCCGCGCTCGGAGCTCGATGCGTCGGGGGTTCGGGTCGCCGCCGACGCGACCGACGGATCGAGACGGAACTCGGCCGCCGACCCATCCGCGCCGACGACCGCGACGGTCGTCTCGCCGACGACGAACGCCGTGCCCCCGTCCGGCAGGTTCTCTAGACCCACGCCGCTCGAGGCGGCCGCGTCGCGCAGGATCTCGCCGAGGGTCATCGCCGCGTCGCCGCGAGGATCGCCTCCGCGTCCGCGAGGTGATCCTCGTAGTGCTCGACGGTCTCCTCGCGCAGGGACTTCATGTGTTCGGCGTGCTTGACCCAGCGCACCTCGGGCACGACCGTCAGTGTGCCCCGCAGCTCCCCGGGCTGACTCCGGAAGCGGTCACGCAGTTCGTCGATGGGGACGGCGACCCAGCGAGCCCGGATCTCGGCGTTCACGGCTTCGCCGCCGCGCGTCTCCCAGTCGGCGTCGACCCGCGCGATCGTCGGCGCCGATTCCCCCACCGCGAGCTCCCGGGCGATGTCGAGGGCCACGCCCTGCCACGCGAGCAGGTGGCCCATCAGGTCCCGGGCCGACCAGCCGTGGGCCGCCTCGATCGGGCGAGCGACCTCGTCATCCGGGATATCCGCCAGGGCCTCGAAGGACGCCCAGAGCTCGCGTTCCTCCTCCAGGAACTCCATCGCGTCGAGATACATGCCGACATGGTACGGACGCGACACCAGCGAGACGGGGGGGCGCCATCATCCGGGACGACATGGTCGCCACGAAGTCCCAGGGCCTCCACCCGTCCGAGCTCTCTCGGCCTCGCCGCCGCACGGACCCGGCACCCGGGGCCACGACCGAGGGCGCCGCGAGCTCCGGTCCGCCACGGACCGGCGTGGTCTTCGTCCACGGCATCGGGTCGCAGCAGCCCGCGGAGACCCTGCTCCAGTGGTCGGCGCCGATCATCGAGGTCCTGACCGCGTGGCACGGGCAGTTCCCGCAGGACCCGGACGACCCCAACCCGCGCGACCCGGTCCAGCGCGCCACCATCGACTTCTCGAGCACGCTCCCGACGATCTCGCTGCGCGTCCCGGCCGCGACGACCGGCGACCGCGTCGTCCATCCCGAGACCGAGTGGCTCCTGACCGAGGCGTGGTGGGCATCGAAGGTCGAACCGCCCGGGCTCAACACGATCACGAACTGGCTCGGACCGAGGGGCGGCGCCGCCCAGGTCGTCGACGGGATCCTCGGCAACCGCACCGAGGGCTGGCTCCTGACTGTCTCGCGCGCCGCCGTCGTGCCGTTCGTCTCGGTGCTGTCCGGGATCATCCTGACCTTGTACGGGCTGCTGCGAGGGGTGACCGCGATCATCCCGATCCAGTCCGTGAAGGACGCGGCGATCCTCCACACCTTCGACGACTTCCTGACCGGCTGGTTCGGCGACGTCCGCATCCTGCTGTTCGACCCGGCGCAGTCGGCCAACATCCGAGGCGGCCTCGCCGAGGCCGTGAACCGCCTGCGTGGCGCCGGGTGCATGCGCGTCGTGGTAGTGGCCCATTCAGGCGGCGTGATGGTCAGCTACCTGGCGCTCACCGACCCGGCCCTCGATCCGGCGGCGCTCAATGTCGACAAGCTCGTCACGTTCGGCGAAGGCTGGAACCTCGCGTTGCGCCTGACGCCGGCCGAGGTCGGCATGGCGGACCGGCTGCGTCGGGACATCACGACCGCCCACCCCGGCCTTCGCTGGCGCGATTTCTGGGGGAGCCACGATCCCGCCCCCGCCGGGCCGCTGGCGCTCGGGGAGATCAGTCCGCCGGTATCCGCGCCGGACCGGGTCCGATCGTTCCGGGTCTGGAATCGTCGGAGCCTGATCGAGGACCACGGCGGCTACTTCGACAACGACGAGGAGTTCGTCGTGCCCCTGATGCGCGAGATCGACGTGCCGACCGGCTGGGGAGAGGCATCGCGCTTCTACCCGCCCGACGAAGGCGCCGGCCCGCCCGCGGAGCCCGAAGACGCCGCCGACGACCCACGGGCGATGGCCGATCCACGCGTCGTGCGCCATCGCCAGCGCGTCGCGACCGTGGCGCTTTGGCGGCAGATGGCCCTCGCGGTGCCGGTCGCGACGATCGCGCTGGCCCTCCAGTCCTACCCGGACCGGCTCGTCACCATCGGAACGGAGGTCACGAGCGTCATCCCGCGGATCCCGATCGTGGCGGATGTCATCGACTGGCTCCGGACCTTCAGCACCGAGACCCTCGATTCGATCGAGTTCAAGTTGCCGTTCCTGACCGTCGAGCAAGGCGACCTCGCGACGCTGATGCAGGTCTTCGGCACCGGCGTCCTGCAGGCGGTGGTGCTGATCGCCGCGCTCCAGATCGCCTTCGCACCGATCCAGGCATACCGCGCCTGGCCGCTGGGCGCACCGATCCGGACGGTGATGTTCGGCGTCGAGGCGGCGCTCATCGTGATCATGGCGCTCCTGGTCGCTCGCGTGTATGTCATCGACGCTCATGACGAATTGCTCGGCGCCGGCTGGGTGGCCTGGGCGCCCGGCCTGTTCGTGACGGCCCTCGTCGGGCTGCTCACCATCGGCACGAGCGAGCTCGTCAAGGCCGTCCAGGCACCGGCCCTCTCAAGCGCGTTCGGTGTCGCATCATCGATCTTCTTCGCGCTCGCCATGGCGGCGGCCGTCATCACGATCTTCCGGATCCCTAACCTCGAGCTCGCGGAGGTCGCCTACGTCGTGATCTGGATCGGCGCGTTCCTCGTGCTGAGCGCCGGCCGCAACCGCTGGTCGCTGTGGGACCGTGCCGAGCGCCAGGTCGCGTACGGCCTCGTCGGGGCCGTGCCCGTCAACCGATGGCCGGCGATCGCCTCATCGATCGGGTTCGTCATCGTCGGTCTCACTTTGGCCACCTGGGTCATCACGGGGGCGAACACGTGGATCGCGTTCGGCCTGTCCGCGGGCATCACGCTGATCGTGCTCGGGATGGCCTGGGGCGCGAAGGCCTGGCGGCAGTACGGCGATCCGGTCGTCGCGCCAGGCTCTGTCGAGTCGGCCCGCGGCTCCGTCTAGGCCCCGCGTGGGCGATCGAGGCGCCCCGGCCCGTCGCTAGACCGCGACCGGCTCGCGGTACTCGCCGAACGCCTCGCGCAGGACGCCGCATTGCTCGCCGAGCGTGGCGTACGCGGCGGCACAGCGGATGAAGTGGGGCATCAGGTTGGTCTCCGACGAGCCCGGCCGTCGGGCGGCATCGCGCAGGCCGGCCAAGGCGGCCCCGACGGCCTCTGCATCGCGCTCCCGGCGCGTCCGACCGAGCCGCTCGAGATGGGATTCCAGCGAGCCCGCGGGGACCTGCAGGACCGGCACGCTCATCACCTCGGACGCGTCCACATACGCGTTGACGCCCACCACCCGGCGCTCGCCCGCGTCGAACTCGCGCTGATAGCGGTACGCGGCATCCGCGATCTCGCGCTGGGGGTAGCCCTCGGTGATCGCCGCGACCATGCCGCCGCGGCGGTCGATCTCCTCGATGTACCGCCACGCCTGGCGCTCCGTCTCCGCGGTCAGGGCCTCGACGAACCACGAGCCCCCGAGCGGGTCGACGGTCGCATCGACGCCCGTCTCCTCGGCCAGGATCTGCTGCTGCCGGAGCGCGAGCATGGCGGCCTCGGCCGTGGGCACGGCGAGCGCCTCGTCGTGGGCGTCCGTGTGCAGGGACTGCGTCCCGCCCAGCACTGCGGCGAGCGCCTGGATCGCGACGCGGGTCAGGTTGTTGAGCGGCTGCTGCGAGGTGAGCGACACGCCCGCGGTCTGGGTGTGGAAGCGCATCCAGGTGGACCGCTCGTTCTCGGCGCCGTAGCGCTCGGTCATGAGCTTGTGCCAGATCCGGCGAGATGCTCGGAACTTGGCGATCTCCTCGAAGAAGTCCGAATGCGAGTTGAAGAAGAACGAGAGGCGTGGCGCGAAGTCGTCGACCCGCAGGCCCCGGGCGATCGCATCCTCCACGTAGGCCATCCCGTCCGCGATCGTGAAGGCCAGCTCCTGGACCGCGGTCGAGCCGGCCTCGCGGATGTGGTAGCCGCTGATGCTCACGGTGTTCCAGCGCGGCATCTCGCGCGTCCCGAACTCGATCGTGTCGGTGACCAGCCGCATCGACGGGGCCGGCGGGAACAGGTACTCCTTCTGGGCGATGAACTCCTTGAGGATGTCGTTCTGGGTGGTCCCCTCGAGGGCCGCCCGGGGCACGCCCGCCCGTTCCGCGGCCACGATGTACATCGCCCAGATCGGCGCGGCCGGGGAGTTGATCGTCATCGAGGTGGAGACCCGCTCGAGCGGCAGGCCGGCGAGCAGCACCTCCATGTCGGCGAGGCTGCTGACGGCCACCCCACACGTGCCGAACTCGCCTTCCGCCTCGGGGTCGTCGGTGTCGTAGCCATACAGGGTCGGCATGTCGTAGGCGATCGAGAGGCCCGTCTGGCCGGCATCGAGCAGCTGCCGGAAGCGCGCATTCGTATCCTCGGCCGCACCGAAGCCCGCGAACATCCGCATCGTCCAGAGCCGCGAGCGATAGCCGCCAGGGTGGATGCCGCGCGTAAAGGGCGGCTCACCCGGCAACCCGATGTCGCGCAGCGCGTCGATCCCCTGCTCGTCGATGGACCACGGCCCGTACAGCCCTTCGACGGGCATGTCGCTGATGGTCGAGAACCGTGGCTTGCGTTCCGTCGCCCGCTCGAGGGCGGGTCCCAGTCGATCCCCCTGCCAGGCGCGTCGGCGGGCGGCCCAGTCGGCTGGCCGGTCGGTCATGGCCGCGACTCTAGCACTCAGTCCTGCCCGAACGCTTCGACCGCCTCCTGGATCCGGGCGTCGGGCAGGTCGTTGGTGATGACGACGTTCACCCGGTCGACCTCGGCCGACGGCCAGACCACGACCGTCTGCAGGCGTTCGCCCGTCTTGGTGTCGAGCCGGCGACCGTCCCGGCCGACGATCGTCGGGGTCGACTCGCCCAGGACCTGCGTGCGGT
Organism: uncultured Chloroflexia bacterium; assembly: GCA_963776545.1. Lineage (GTDB taxonomy): Bacteria > Chloroflexota > Limnocylindria > Limnocylindrales > CSP1-4 > SPCO01. The sequence continues at coordinate 103,688 of CAVZND010000010.1, forward strand.
TCGCGGTTCGGGCACTGGAGGCGTAGAAGTCGGCCAGGGCGTCGGCCGTCAGGCCGGGCGCCTCGAAGACGGCCATGACGGCGGCTCGCTCGCCTCCGAAGGACCACGTGCCGCCGGCGAACCGGATCTCGGCGATGCCCGCCGAGGCCAGCGAACCCAGGCTCGGACCGGAGCAGTGCCGCCCCGAGTCGAGCGTCCCCGGCGCCTCGTCCCGGAACGTCGCCGGGATGAGCGCCTCCAGGTCGGGGTAGGCGCCTGGCGCGGACCCATCCGCCGTGCACGCCCCGCTCGGATCGAACGAGACCGCGGGTGTCGAGGCGCACGAGGCCAGGAGGAACGACACGGCCGCGACGACCGCGATGAGACGGGGAGACATCGACGCGATCGTAGCGAAGGTCGTCGCGGCGCGCCGCCGACGGTGCGTCGGTGCACCTGGTACCTGTGTCTCAGGGTGGTGCGCCCACGCGCCTACCCAAAGAACCCGGGCCACCCGGGACGAGGGTGCCATTGCCTCCCGCGCCGGCCGGGCCTAATGTTCTGCCTACGCCGACCCGCGATCGTACCGGGACAACATCCTGGGGCGTCGGTCACGGAACCGGGCACGGGCGTTCGATCGAGGAAGGTTCGATCGGATGATCTACGTCCGGCTCACGAGCCGAATAACAGGTTCTTCGGCCAGCAGGCCTGGTGGACCGTCGGGACGGCAGCGCTTATCGCCTCTCATCAATCAGCGAACAGAACGCCCTCCGGTATCGGGGGGCGTTTTCGCGTCCCCGTGCCGATCAGGCGGAGCGGCCGGGCGGCTCCGAGCTCGGTCGGGACCGCCGCAGGACGCCACGCCGGTCGAGGTCCCCGCGGATGACCCGGGCGGCGGCCACGAGATCGGGGTCGCGCGTGACCGTGCCCGCGAGCCAGTCGATGTACGAGGGCTCGAACGCCGCGATCTGGCCCAGGGTGTGGCCGTGGAACTTGCCGAACTCGACCACGTGGCTCGAGGCCCGATCGAGCGAGGGCGGCGCCGGCCGGCGGAAGTGGCGGATGCGGCCCTTGACCGGGGGACCGGTCGGCGTCGAGGCGCGTGGCGGCTCGCGGTCCACTGCTCCGCCCCGCAACGGCGGCTGCCCGGCGAGCGGGACCCGACGCGACGGGTTACCGGCGACCTGGTTGCGCGGCCGATAGGTCGCGCTCATGTCGACGCGACCAGTGACCGGCGGCGACGGCTTCGGCGTCGGTGGACCGCCTCGACGCGTCGTCGTCGCGGTGTCGCCGTCGCGACCGCCGAACGTTGCGGACCGGGTCAGGGCCGCATAGGCGTCGTTGATCTCGGCCATCTGTCGCGTGGCAACGCGCGACGCGGCCGGGTCGTCGCCGGTCAGGTCCGGATGATGCGCGCGGGCGAGCTTCCGCCACGCCGCCTTGATCTGGATCGCTGACGCCCCTGGCTGCACGCCGAGCACGCGGTAGGGGTCGCGCTTCACCATCCGACCAGTGTACCGGTGTGCACCGGCGCTCCCCAGGCTTGACAGGGCGACGGTCCGTGCCGTCCCCTTTCCACATGGGGAGAGTCCGTCGGGCAGGCCTGCTGGCGGCCGCGGCCGCCGTCCCGGCCGGGCTCGCCTACCGATTCGCGCTCGCGTACCGTGTCCGGGCCGGATATCCGCGCAGGAATCCGCCCCGCATCGCGCCCGACGCCCTCGGGCTGCCGTACGTCTCGACGACCGTGCCGTCCGCCGGCCTCGACCTGCCGGCGTGGTTCATCCCGGCCCGGGACGGGGCGGCGGGGCCCGGGGTGGTCCTGGTCCATGGCTGGGAGTCGGCCAGGGACCGGACCCTGCCGATGGCCGTGTTCCTCCACGCCGTGGGGTTCCACTGCCTGACGTTCGACGTCCGCGGCCACGGCGCCAACCCCCCGGAGGAACTGCCGCTCAGTGCGGGCGAATTCGGCCTCGACACGCTCGCCGCCCTGGACGCTCTGCTCGCGCGGCCCGAGGTGACCGCGGGTGGCGTCGTGGGGCACTCGATGGGCGGCATCGGCGCGATCCTGGCGGCGGCCGCCGACCCGCGCACCGCCGTCCTGGTGGCGAGCTCGACGCCGGCCGACCCCTATCGCCTGACCCGTCAGACGTTCCGCCTGGCCCACCTGCCGATCCCCGATCCGATCGCCTACCCGCTCGCCTGGCTCACGACCCGGGTCTACCTCCGGCCGCGCGGCCACGTCGTGCGCGACGTCAGCGCCGCGGACGCCATCGCCCGGTATCGCGGCCCGGTGCTGCTCGCGCACGGGGCCGAGGACAACGTCGTCCCGCCGGCGCACATGGAGCGGCTGGCGGCAGCGGCCCGCGCGGCCCGGGCCGACGGCGCCGGGAGCCCCGCCGGCACCGCCGCCGCGCCGGTCGAGACGCATCTGGTGCCGGGGGGCCAGCACTCGTGGCTGTACGAGTCGCCCGACTACCGCCGGACCGTCGCGAGCTTCGCGGCCCGCGCGTTCGCCGGGCCGATGGAGCCGTCCGCCGCGGGCGACCTGGCCGCGGCCACGCAGTCGGACCGGATCCCCGATGCGGAAGGCCGCTTCGGTGCCGTCGAGGACACGCCCGGTGGCTTCCGCACGCTTGCCCAGGTCGCCCTGCCCGGCGCGACCCGGCCCATCGCGACTCCCTCGACGCCACTCGGTGACGAACCGG
>CAVZND010000011.1:0-172420 GCA_963776545.1 uncultured Chloroflexia bacterium
GACGTCTCGCCGCGTCGGTAGTGCCCCCGAGGTGGCGAGACGTCGCGTCGTGACGCGACGTCCACCCGCCGACCTGATCCCGCCGGGGAAGGCCGAGCGTGGACCCGAAGACCATGCCGTGGCGGACCATCGAGGCCTCCTCGACGACCGGCCCGCCGTCGACCGAGGCGCCGAACGACGTGCCGCGAGCCCGGACTTCCCGCGGTGCGGTCGCGGCCCTCGGGGTCGCGGTGCTGCTGGCGGTCGGCGCGTTCGTCGTCGCGTTCGGTTCCGGCGCGGCAGGAGCAGTCACCGTCGCGGGCGGCACGCCGCTCGACAGCCTGCCGACGGGGCCGGGTGCGAGCGCCGAGCCCAGCGGGGTCGGCGGCGAGCAAGTGGTCGTGGTCGAGATCGTCGGGGCCGTCACGCGACCGGGTGTGTACCGACTGTCACCCGGCTCGCGCATCGGGGATCTCGTCGATGCCGCCGGCGGGTACAGCCCGAGGGTCGATACGGACCGGGCGACCCAGGCTCTGAATCGCGCCGCGGTCCTGTCCGATGGCGATCAGGTTCGCGTTCCGTCCCGCGACGACAGCGAGCCGGCGACCGGCGCTGGCGGCGGCCCTCGGGCCCTCGAGCGCGGGCGGTCTCGTCGACCTGAATCGGGCCACGACGTCCGAGCTCGACGCGCTGCCCGGCATCGGGCCGGTCACGGCCGGCAAGATCATCGCCGCCCGTGAGGAATCCAAATTCACGACGATCGACGATCTGCGCACCCGCAAGCTCGTCGGCGAGAAGACGTTCGAGCAGCTGAAGCCCCTGGTGACGGTCCGCTGAGGTGCCCCGCAGCGGCTGGCTCGCGATCGGCGCGATCGCGGCCGCGTGGGCGATCCCGATCGTCGGCACGTCGGTGGGTCTCGCCGGACTGGCCCTCGGTACCGCCGTGCTCCTGGTGGCGTGGTGGTGGTCGGCGCGGCTCGCGACGCGATCCGGGCTCGTCGTCCTCATCGGGTCGGGGATGCTCCTCGTACGCGTCACGGTCGCCCAGCCCGCGGCGTCGCCGACCGACGCCGTCCCGGACGGCCGCGGGCCGTGGACCTTCGTCGTGGAGTCGGTCGGCGCACCTCGTGACGGCCAACAGTCCGCGACGTTGCGTTCGCTCGCGGAAGCGACCCTGCCGATCCGGGTGGCGGCCACGTTGCCGGCCTATCCGGAGGTCCTTCCCGGCGACCGTCTCACGATCGAGGGTCCGATCCGGCCACGGCCGGATTCGCCGTACGGGGAGTACCTCGAGCGGATCGGGGCGATCGGCACGCTGACGACACGCTCGATGTCCGTCGAACGGCCGCCGCCGGACGCCGCACATGCGATCGAAGCCGCCCGACAGGCGGCGGCGTCCGCCCTGACGATTGTCCTCCCCGAGCCAGAGGCGGGACTCGCGGCCGGCATCCTCGTCGGGCTGCGGGACCGCGTGGACCGCGACCTGGCCGCGGCGTTCACGACGGCCGGCGTGAGTCACGTCGTCGCCATCTCCGGCTGGAACATCGCGATCGTGGCCGCGGCGATCGCGGCGATGGCCGGGCGCCTGCGGCGGCGACGCCGATCCGTCCTGACGATGGTCGCGATCGTGGCGTATGTCGCGTTCGCGGGCGCCTCGGCATCCGTCGTGCGAGCCGGCGCGATGGCGGGCGTCGTGCTTCTGGCCCGCGAGTCCGGAAGAGCCGGACGGGCGGCCGCGGCGCTCGCGTGGGCCGCGGTGCTCCTCCTGATCGCCGAACCCGGGTTGATCCGCGACGCGGGCTTCCAGTTGTCGGCGCTCGCGACCGCCGGCCTGATCGCCTGGGCGACGCCCCTCACAGCGTGGATCGACCGAGTCGGCCGCGGTCACCTACCCGGTTGGCTGGCCGAGAGCCTCGGCGTGTCGCTCGCGGCGCAGGCGGCGACGCTGCCCGTGGTGCTGGCGTCATTCGGGCGGCTGGCGATCCTGTCGCCCGTCGTGAACCTCGCCGTCGTGCCTTTGGTCGCGCCCTCGATGGCGGCCGGGCTGGTCGCCCTGCTCGGCGGGTTGCTTGTCCTCGGTGGCGCGCCACCTCTCGTCGGCAGCGTGCTCGCCACGCCCGGCTGGGTCTCGCTCCGGATCATGGTCGCGATCGTGGAGGCGATGGCGTCGCTGCCCTTTGCCAGCGTGACGTTGCCAACACCGCTTGCGACGGGCGTGGCCATCGCGACCCTCGCGACGCTCGCCGTCGTGCACCTCCGCTGGCGGGGACGCGACTCGACCCGGTCGGCCGTCGCCGACGCTCCACCCCTCCCCGGATCGCCGCCTCTAGCATCCGAGCGAGCGCGGGAGCGTCCGCCCAGGCTCCCGAGGCTCGCGATCACGACCCTGATCGTGACAGTCGTCATCGCCGGCGCGGTCGTCGTCAACCGGCCCGCTGGCGTCGCGCGGGTGAGCGTGCTCGATGTCGGCCAGGGCGACGCCATCCTCGTCGAGGGCTCGCGCGGCGGACGACTCCTGATCGATGGCGGACCGGACCCGGGACGGCTCCTCGTCGTCCTCGACGGGCGGATCCCACCGTGGGACCGACGGATCGACGCCGTGATCCTGACCCACCCGCACGAGGACCATGTCGCGGGCCTGGCCCGGTTGCTCGATCGCTACCGGGTCCGGCGAGTGTTCGAGCCGGGGATGCACGGGCCGGGCGCCGGCTACGCCGCCTGGCTGTCCCGACTCGCCGCGGCCGGCGCACCGATGCGCCTCGGACTCGCGGCCGGCGACCGGCTCGCCGTCGACGAGATCGACCTTCGAGTCCTGTGGCCGATCCGGGGCCGCGTGCCCGTCACGCCGCCGGACGGCGGGACCGGGATCAACAACGTGTCGGTGGTCCTGCTCGGCGCGGCGGGTGACTCCCGGTTCCTCCTCGCGGGCGACGTCGAGGAGGCCATCGACCCGTCGCTGCTGGCCGATCGCCTGCCACGGCTCGACCTCCTCAAGGTCGCCCATCACGGCAGCCGGACGGCGACGACACAGGCCTTCGTCGACGCGGTGCGGCCACGGATCGCGATCGCATCCGCCGGCACCGGCAACCCGTACGGGCATCCGGCGCGCGCGACACTCGAGCGCCTTTCCGCGGCCGGCGCGCGAGTGTTTCGAACCGATCGCGACGGAACGGTGTCGGTGACGTTCGGGTCGGCCGGTCCGACGGTCCGGGCCGAAGGCGGGCGAGCCAGGCCGGCCCGGTCGACCGCGCCCACCTCTGATCGACGGTCGCTCGCCTACCTGTGCGCCATCCCCATCACCGGGCTCGTGCCGGAGCGGGAGCCGGCGCCGCCGGTCATGCCGGTCGCGGTCCGTCCGGGCGATACGGCCAGTGTCGGCTACCATCCGTCCGATGACGATCCCGGGGCGAGTGGACGCCGCCTCCCTCCTGCTGTCCCTGGATCCCCCGGACTGGTTCGTGCGGCACGCGCGGGTGGTCGCCGAGGTCGCCGCCTTCCTCGCGGCGCGGATCGATGGACGCGGGACCGCGGTCGACCGGCGACTGGTCGAGGCCGCTGGCCTGCTCCACGACGTCGACAAGATCGTGCCGCCGGGCGATCCCGCCCGCGACCTCCCCCATGGCGACGGCTCAGCGGACTGGCTGACCCGGCACGGGCACCCTGAGCTGGGCCGCGTGGCGGCGGCCCACCCGGTGACACGGCTGCTCGACGGCGAGGCGTACAAGCGCTGGTCGGCGTTCGCGAGCCGGGAGGAGCGGATCGTGGCGTATGCCGACAAGCGCGCCGCCCAGCGGCTGGAGTCGATGGACGATCGCTTCGCCGGGTGGCGGCAGCGCTATCCCCGCGTCTCGATCGCCGATGGGCAGGACGCGGGCTGGGAGGACGACGCGCTCAAGGCGGTCCGGGCGCGCGCCGATCGGCTCGAAGCCGAGGTCTGTCGCGCGGCCGGGATCGAGCCGGCCGAGGTGGGCCAGCTGCGCTGGACCGGGGCGGCGCTGCGGGCAGCGAAGGAGCGGGGCGCCGCATGACCACGTCGCCACTCGCCTACGTCTGGGGCGATGACGACCTGGGCCTGGGGCGCGCGGTCGACCGGCTGGCCGCCGCGCTCGCCGCAGAGGGTGGCTCGCCGCTCGAGCGCTGGGACCTGCGCGGAGAGCTGGCCAACGCCGCGGTGCAGCTGGCCGCCCTCCAGGAGCGGATCGCGACGCCGGTCATGTTCGGCGGCGGGACGCTCGCGGTCGTGACGAACGTGGGCGCGTTGATGCGGACGACGGTCGGCCGCGACGCGATGCTGGGCTCGGTCGAACTCCTCGCGGCGGGCAACGCCCTCGTCGTCGTGGACGTGACGAAGTCGGGGACGAAGAAGCCGTCGCAGAAGCGCTTGTCCGAGGCGATAACGGCGGCCGGCGGGGCGGTCAAGGACTTCCAGTCACCGAAGGGCAACGGCCTCGCCGGCTGGGTCGAGCGCGAGGCACGCGACCGCGGGCTGGACCTCGCGCCTGGCGCGGCGAAGGAGATCGCGCAACGCGTCGGTGGCTTCGTCCAGGAGAACGACGCGACCCGCCAGTTCCAGACCCGCAACGCGTCGATGGAGCTCGACAAGCTCGCGCTCTACCGCGAGACGGCGCCGATCTCCGTCGAGGACGTCCGGGCGCTCGTCCCCGAGGCCCTGCCGGGCACGATCTGGGGCTTCGCCGATGCCGTCGGCGAGCGCAGGACGGCCCAAGCCCTGGGGCTCCTGGAGCGGCTGCTGGCGACGACCGCGGAGCCCGTGCTGGTCGTCGTGCTGCACCGACGCGTGCGCGAGCTGCTGGAACTGGGCGATCGCATCGGCCGTGGCGCGAACCTCGCCACCGCCGCGCGTGCGATGGGCATCAATAGCGAGTACCGCGCCGGGACGCTCGCCGCCCAGGCCCGCAACTGGACGACGGACGAGCTGGCCGGGGCGCTCGACGGGCTCGTCGAGCTGGATGCCCTGATCAAGGGCGCGCCAGGGACCTCGGCCGACGCGGCACAGCGTCGACTGGCGTTCACGCTCTGGGTGATGGACCACACGACGCGCCGCGAGCGGCGCACGGCCTGACCGAGGTCAGGCGACCGTCAGTCTGCGGCGGACCAGGCCTGTTCCTGGACGACGATGTCGCTCTCGATGGCGAAGACGCAGCGGCCTTCGCCGAGATCGAGCAGCTCGATCAGGTCCGGATCGATGTACAGCTGGGAGCAGTCCTCGCACAGGCCGCCGGGGATGCCAAAGCACAACCGCTCGCTCCGGTCGGGCAACCGGAACGTCGTGTCGAACCGGGTCGAGATGAGCCGGCGAGCACAGGCTGGGCAGCGTTCGCGCAGTGAGGACATGACCGGATGCTAGGAGTCGCACCTCGCCTCACGGCATGACCCGACGGTACCCCCGGCCGACCGGCAGATGGCCCCCTCGTCAGGCGGCGGTCACTGCACGCGCAGGACGGTCTTCGCCTCGGCCCAGTGCTTCTCCAGGCCGTAGTAGTCGCGCTCGGGCGGCGTGAAGATGTGGACGATGACCGAACCGAAGTCGAGCAACACCCAGTGCGACGCCGGCGTCCCCTCGCGACCGATCGGCTTGGTCTTCTCGTCGCGCAATGAGCTGACGATCCCGTCGGCGATGGCGTCGAGCTGACGCTCCGACCCACCCGAAGCGATGACGAAGTAGTCGGCGATGGTGGTCAGCGGCGTCAGGTCGAGCAGCACGATGTCGGCCGCCTTCTTGTCCTCGGCGAGCTCGACGATCCGACGGGCGAGGTCCAGCGGCGGCCGTTCCGCCTTCGGTGCCGCGGTGCCGCGATGCGGCAGGCCATCGGCATTCCGGGCGGTAGTGCGCTTGGTCTGGATCCCGGGTTCGGTCACGATCGATCATCCCTCCTGTCGGCTCGATACAGCCCATGGTCGCCGATATACGCCGCGACCGCATCGGGCACCAGATATCGCAGTGAGCGGCCGGCGGCCGCGCGATCGCGCAGCTCCGAGGCCGACAGCCGCAGCCGCGGACCATCGAGGAAGACGGCCCGGGCCGCCACCCCCGGGAACTGCTCGGCGAGGAAGCCAGTGTCCGAGGCGGGATAGCCATCGCGTGGTGTCACGGCCAGCCGGGCGAGCCCCAGCACGCGCCGGGGTTCGTGCCACGTCGGCAGCCCGGCGAAGGCTTCCGCCGAGAGGATGAGCGTCAGATCCGGTGTCTCGGCGGCCAGCGCCTCGAGGGTCTCGGCGGTGTACGAGGGGCCCGGCCGATCCAGCTCGATGCGGCTACTCGCGAAGGCCGGGTTGCCGGCGATGGCCAGGTCGACCATCGCGAGCCGATGCCCAGCGTCTGTGACCGCCTGGCCCGGCTTGTGCGGCGGCTCGCGGACGGGGATGAACAGGACGCGTTCGAGGCCCAGGGCGTCGCGCGCCGACTCGGCGACCGCGAGGTGGGCGATATGGATGGGATCGAACGTGCCGCCGAAGACGCCCAGGCTGCCCGGGACGATCGAGGCGGGATCGCGGCCGTCGGCGCTCAACGGCCCTCCCAGGGCTGCGCCTCCCATTCCAGCTCGGTCGCCCCGATCCGCACGAGGTCGCCGGGCGCGATGCCAGCGCGGCGCAGTTCGTCGTCGATGCCCAGGCGCGCAAGGTCCCGCTGGAACCGCTCGGCCGACTCCTCGACGTCGAAGTTGGTCTGGGCGGCGACCCGCTCGATCCGCTTGCCGCGGACGCGATATACGCCGGCCTCGAGCCGCTCGACGACGAAGCCGTCCGACATCGCCTCGATCCGGTGGACGACGACGCCCGTCGGCTCGGGTGGGCCGGCCAACTCTGCGGCATCCGGCAGCAGGTCCGCGAGATGGGCCCGGACGGCATCGAGACCCTCGCCGCCCGCCGCCGAGATGGCCACCGTGGTCAGGCCTTCCTTGGCGCGGGCACGCTGGAAGTCGGGCCACGCGTCGCGCGCCGCGGGCACGTCGATCTTGTTGAAGACGACGAGCATCGGCTTCCCGAGCAGCGCCGCGTCGTGGGCCCGCAGCTCCTCCCGGATGACCTCGTGGTCCCACTCGGGATCGCGCGACGACCCGTCCACGATGTGGACCAGGATCCGCGTCCGCTCGACGTGGCGCAGGAAGGCGTGGCCGAGGCCGGCGCCGGCACTGGCGCCCTCGATGAGCCCGGGCACGTCCGCGATCGTCGGTCGTCGCTCGTCCTCGTCGCCGAGGTCCATGACGCCCAGGTTCGGTTCGAGGGTCGTGAAGGGGTAGTCGGCGATCTTCGGCTGGGCGGCGGTGAGGGCCGCCAACAACGTCGACTTGCCCGCATTCGGCAGCCCGACGAGCCCGATGTCGGCGATGAGCCGGAGCTCCAGCCGGAGCGCGGCCTGCGTGCCCGGCTCGCCCTTCTGCGCGTGCCGGGGCGCCTGGTGGGTCGAGGTCTTGAAGTGCGTGTTGCCGAGGCCACCCCGACCGCCGCGCGCGGCCATCGCCCGCTGGCCGACCGCCACGAGGTCGGCGAGGAGCTCGCCGGTCTCGTCGTCGTAGACGCCCGTGCCGGGCGGGACGCTCAGGACCAGGTCGTCACCGGCCTTGCCGTGGCGACGGGATCCCTCGCCGCGCCCGCCCGAGGTCGCCTTGAAGTGGCGCTTCGCCTGGAAGTCGCGGAGGGTCGTCTGGCCGGCGTCCACCTCCAGGTAGACCGACCCGCCCCGACCGCCATCGCCGCCGTCCGGGCCGCCGCGTGGGACGTGTGCCTCGCGCCGGAAGGTCGCGGCCCCATCACCGCCGTCGCCGGCACGGGCCCAGATCTTGACGCGGTCGAGGAACATCGCGGGCATTCTCGCACGGGGTTCGCCGGCGCCAGCCGGCGGCCGTTGCGCGGGATCGGCCTAGAGATAGCCCAGCGGGTTGACCCGCGTGCCGCCATCCCAGACGGGGCCGCGCCAGACCTCGAAGTGGAGGTGCGGGCCTGACGCGTTGCCGGATTGACCGACCCGACCGACCTGTTGGCCACGCCCGACGTGCTGGCCCCGCCCGACGGTGATCGCGGACATGTGGTTGTAGGTCGTGTAGAGCCCGGAGCCGTGCGCGATCCAGACCTGATAGCCGCCACCGTTGCTCTTCCAGCCGGCCCAGATGACAGTGCCGCTGCCACCGGCGCGCACGCGCGAGCCGTAGTCGGCGGCGATGTCGATCGCGTAGTGGCCGTAGTGGTAGTACTGGCTGATGTAGTTGCCGCCGCCCACGACCGGCCACACGAACCGGCCGCCCGTGTACCTGGTCGGCGGACGAGTGGAGCCGCCGCCCGAGCTGCGCGGCTTGCTGATGGCCGCTCGCTTGACCGGCTTGGGCGTCGGGATCGGCTTGCCCTTGGCGCCCGGCACGACCAGGACCTGGCCGACCACGAGGTTCGGGTCCGACAGGTCGTTGACCTTGAGGATCTTCGCCTTGCTGACCTTGTACTTGGCCGCGATCGCGTCGAGCGTGTCGTTCGCGGTGACCGTCAGCACGAGCCCGCTGATGGGCGGGATCGTCAGGACCTCGCCCTGGTGGAGTTCGTCCTTGGAGTCGAGGTCGTTTGCCCACCACAGCGTCATCATCGAGACGTCGAACTTGGAGGCGATGCCGGTCAGCGTGTCACCGGCCTTCACCTTGTAGGTCCGCAGGAGGTCCGATCCGTCCTCGACCGTGGTGTCGACCGCGATCGGCTTGACGAGCGTGCCGTCCTCGAGGAACGGGCCTGTGATGCCGGCCAGTGAACCGACCGTCGTGGTCACCCCGGCGCCCGTTGTATCGACGAAGTCCGGCTCGCGCAGGTCGATGCCGACGACGCGATCCCCGGTCGTGACGGTGGCGACGTCAGAGTAGACGTCGTATTCGTCGATCTGCTCGTCGTCCCGCTCGAGACCGGCGCCGCCACCGACCGCGATGCGAGGGCCGTCGCCATCACCGGTGGTCCCGCCGACCGGCCCATTCGGCCCCGGGGTTCCGGCCGAGACGCTGATCACGGAGGCACCGAGCACGATGCCGGCCACGGCCAGCCCGACGACCCGATCCGGGCCGAGGCGGGTCAGAAGGCCAATGCGCTCACGTCTGGCGGCATAGCCGAGCGAGCGCGAACGGGCGCGGTAGCGCGGGGTCGCCAAGGTCGGGGACGCGGTGTGCGACGTCGGAAGCTGGCGCGCCGCAGCCGCGACCGCACTGATGGAGCTGCGCACTTGTCGTGCGGCAGCCGCGCTCCGGGTCTGGAGCAGCAGTGCCGGGTCGGCCTCAAGGATCATGGGTCGGCGGAGGCGTCCGATGACGCGCTGGAAGCCGACCGACGCGTTCAGCAATACGGTCTCCTGGCGTTTGGACGGTCAGGCGGCGCGGAGGACGCGACGTTGGGGGCACTTGGGGCTACGACCGTCCGGGGTCGCGGTATCGAGCTGGGGGTCTCTTTCGCGGCCGACGCCCGCGACTACGGGCTTACGACATCGCCGGGAACGTTACCACGCAGGTTGCGGCCCTGACAAACGCGTGGTGCGTGGCGGGACCGGATTTCACGCACGAACGCAGCGATCCGAAGGTTACGGATCGGCTTCGAAATCAGGCGTCGAGGCTCTTCGTCAGGGTCGAGAGGAACTCGGCGTTCGACTGCGTCTTGGCGAGCCGGTTGAGCAGGATCTCGATGCCTTCGTTGGCCCCGACCGCGGACAGCATCCGGCGCATCGTCCAGACCATCTTGAGCGTGCCCTCCTCGAGGAGCAGCTCCTCGCGACGGGTGCCCGAGCGCTGGACGTCGATCGAGGGGAAGATCCGCTTCTCGGCGAGCTTGCGGTCGAGGATGAGCTCCGAGTTGCCGGTGCCCTTGAACTCCTCGTAGATGACGTCGTCCATGCGCGAGCCGGTGTCGACGAGGCAAGTGCCGATGATCGTGAGCGAGCCGCCCTCCTCGATGTTCCGCGCGGCCCCGAAGAACCGTTTGGGCGGGTAGAGCGCGATCGGATCGAGGCCGCCCGACAGCGTCCGGCCGGATGGCGGGAGCGCCAGGTTGTAGGCCCGCGCGAGGCGCGTGATGGAGTCGAGCAGGATGACGACGTCGCGCCCGGTCTCGACCTGGCGCTTGGCGATCTCGAGCGCCATCTCGGCGACGTGCGTGTGGTTCTCGGTCGGCTCGTCGAACGTGGAGCTGATGACCTCGCCCTTGACGCTCCGACGCATGTCGGTGACTTCCTCGGGTCGCTCGCCGATGAGCGCGACCATGAGCAGCATCTCGGGATAGTTGGCGCTGATGCCGTTGGCGATCTGTTTGAGCAGCATCGTCTTGCCGGCCTTGGGCGGGCTGACGATGAGCGCGCGCTGGCCCTTGCCGAGCGGGTTGACGAGGTTGATGAGCCGCTGGCTCAGGTTCTTCGGGTCGGTCTCGAGGTTGATCAGGACGTCCGGGTGGACCGGCGTCAGGTCGCCGAAGACCGGCCGGCGGCGGGCGGTCTCGGTGTCGACGCCGTTGACCGAGTCGACACGGAGCATGCCCCAGTACTTCTCGGCCTCGCGCGGCGCTCGTACGGCGCCGGCGACGCGGTCGCCGATCCGGAGGCCGAAGCGGCGGACCTGGCTCGAGCTGACGTAGACGTCGTCGGGGCTCGGCAGCAGGCCGTGCCGGCGCATGAAGCCGAAGCCTTCGTCGACGATGTCGAGGATGCCGCTCGCGTAGGCGTGTCCCGCGCGCTCGGTCTGGCGCTGCAGGATCTTGTCGACGAGGTCGTCCTTGCGCTCACCGGTCTCGGCATCGAGCTCGAGGTCGCGGGAGACCTGCTTGAGCTCGGCGACGCTCATCTCGCGGAGGTCGCTGACCTCGAGGTCGTTGCGTTCGCGGGCGGCTTCGAGCTCCTGCTGCTCTTCGTATTCGGTAACGGGGGCGCGACCGCCTCCGACGGGATTACGTCGGCGGGGTCGTCGGTTGCGCGAACGGTCGCGCTGGTCTGGGCCTGGTCCGGGCATATGGGTAGGGGTCACCTGTGGGAAGGGGCTGGCCGGGCTCACGGTGAGACCGGGTAGCGTGGGGGCCGAGCGGGCGGTGCGCGCGAATCAAGTCGCAGCGTGTTGCCGGTCGGGACACTTGGAGCATAGACGCGCTACGGCAAGAGCGTCAATAGGCCGTGCGTGCGGAACGTTGCGCCGCGTTCGGCGCGGGGCGGAGTCGGCTGGGTCAGGCCTTGGCGGCCGCCGCGGCGCGGGCGCTCTCCCAGTCCTTCTTGAACTGGACGATGCCCGAGTCCGTGAGCGGGTGATGGACCATCTGCTGGAGGATCTTGAACGGCACGGTCGCCACGTGCGCACCGGCGAGCGCGGCCTGCGTCATGTGCAGCGGGTTACGGATCGACGCCGCGAGAACCTCGGTGTCGAGCTCGTGGATGGCGACGATCTCGGCCAGTTCGCGGATGACGGTCATGCCGTCCTGGTTGATGTCGTCGAGCCGCCCGACGAACGGCGAGAGCAGGCTGGCGCCGGCCTTCGCCGCAAGCAGCCCCTGGTTCGTCGAGAAGATGAGCGTGCAGTTGGTCTTGATGCCCTCTTCGGCGAAACGGTTGATCGCCTCGAGGCCGTTCTCGCTCATCGCGACCTTGACCACGATGTTCGGAGCGAGTTTCGCGAAGTGGCGCCCCTCCTCGAGCATCGTCTCGACGTCGTCGGCGACGACCTCCGCGGAGACGGGTCCGCTGGTGATCCGACAGACCTCCTGGAGGATCTCGTCGTACGACCCGCCCACCTTGGCGTAGAGCGTCGGGTTCGTCGTGACCCCGTCGAGCACGCCCCAGCGGGCGGCGGTGCGGATCTCTTCGATGTCCGCCGTGTCGAGGAAGATCTTCATCGGTCGAGGCTCCTGTCTTGTCGCGTCAACCGCGATAGTACGACCGACGAGTGTCAGGCCTGGCCGGCGGGGACCTCTTCGCTCGTCGGCGCCGCGGCGGGCGGCCGTTCCGGCTCGACCCGGGACTCGAACACCGGCTCATGGCCGTCGCGGACCGCGAGGGCGGCCGACACGAACCCGTCGAACAGCGGATGCGGGCGCTCCGGCCGGCTCTTGAACTCGGGGTGGAACTGGCTGGCCACGAACCACGGGTGGTCCTTGAGCTCGACGATCTCGACGAGCCGGCCGTCGGGCGACTGGCCCGACAGCAGCATGCCGGCCGCCTCGAGGGTCTGGCGATACCGGTTGTTCACCTCGAACCGGTGGCGGTGACGCTCGTAGATGACCTCCTGGCCGTAGACCGCCGCGGCCTTCGAGCCGGGTGTCAGCTTCGCCGGGTAGAGGCCCAGGCGCATCGTGCCGCCCTTGTCCTCCATGTCGCGCTGATCCGGCATGAAGTCGATGACCGGATGCTCGGTGAACATGTCGAATTCGGTCGAGTTCGCGTCGCTCGAACCGACGACGTCGCGGGCGAACTCGATGACCGCGCACTGGAGCCCGAGGCACAGGCCGAGGTACGGCACGCGGTGGTCGCGCGCGAAGTGGGCGGCAAGGACCTTGCCCTCGATGCCGCGGTGGCCGAAGCCGCCCGGGACCAGGATCCCGGCCGCGCCTTCGAGACGTTCGTGGACGTTCTCCTTGGTCAGCGCCTCCGAGTCGACCCAGCGGACGCGGGCGTCGACCTCGTGGGCCCAGGCCGCGTGCTTGAGCGCCTCGGTGACCGACAGATACGCGTCGGGCAGCTCGATGTACTTGCCGACGAGGGCGATCTCGACGACCGGCTTGGGCGCCTTGATCCGGGCGACCAGGGCGCGCCACGTGTCGAGGTCCGGCTCCACGTCCGGATCGCCCAGGCCCAGCTCGCGCACGACGAGCTTGCCCAGGCCGGCCGCCTCGAACATGAGCGGGACTTCGTAGATCGTGTCCGCGGTTTCGGCCGGGATGACCGCCTCGGTCGCGACGTCCGTGAACAGCGCGATCTTCTCGCGGATCTCGTCAGGGACCGGGTGGTCGGAGCGCAGGACGATGACGTCGGGCTGGATGCCGATGCCGCGCAGCTCCTTCACCGAGTGCTGCGTCGGCTTGGTCTTGAGCTCGCCCGTCGCGGCCAGTGCCGGCAGCAGCGTCACGTGCACATACAGCACGTTCGCGCGCCCGACGTCCTTGCGCATCTGCCGGATGGCCTCGAGGAACGGCAGCGACTCGATGTCGCCGACTGTCCCGCCGACCTCGACGATGACGACATCCGGATCGCCGTCCCGGGCGACCCGCCCGATCCGCTCCTTGATCTCGTTGGTGATGTGCGGGATGACCTGGACGGTGCCACCGAGGTAGTCGCCGCGGCGCTCCTTGGCGATGACGGCCTGGTAGATGCGCCCGGTGGTGACGTTGCTGAGCTGGCTCAGGTTCTCGTCGATGAAGCGTTCGTAGTGGCCGAGGTCCAGGTCCGTCTCGGCGCCGTCATCGGTGACGAAGACCTCGCCGTGCTGGTATGGCGACATCGTGCCCGGATCCACGTTGATGTAGGGATCGAGCTTGAGGATGGAGACGGTGAGGCCACGGGCCTTGAGGATCCGTCCGACGCTGGCGGCGGTGATGCCTTTGCCAAGAGAGGAGGTCACGCCTCCGGTCACAAAGACATACTTCGCCATGGGTCGGGTCCTCCGGGGGTTTTTCCAATGCTATCGGATAGCGCCCCCGGAGTCGAATCTTGGCACCCTGCCGATCGCCTCTGGCTCGAGACGACGCACCGTGAGGAGGAGCCACCGTGGAGTTCTCCGATGTCGTGATGAAACGGCGGGCCGTCCGTCGGTTCGAGGACGGTGGGGTCGAGCGCGACGTCATCGAGCGCATCGCCCGACTCGCCCAGCGGACCCCGTCCGCCGGGTTCAGCCAGGGCCAGCGGCTGATCGTCGTGACCGACCCGACCCGTCGCCGCGAGGTCGCCCGCATCTGCGGCGAGGAGGCGTATGGGGCCGACTTCGGGCCGTGGATCAGCGAGTGCGCCGCGCAGTTCATCCCGTGCGTGAGCGAGGCGATCTACCACCGGCGCTACCAGGAACCCGACAAGGTCCTCGAGGACGGCTCCGAGATCGATTGGCCGGTCCCCTACTGGTGGGTCGACATCGGCGCGACGATGCAGACGATCATGCTCGCGGCGGTCGACGAGGGCCTCGGCTGCGGCTTCGTGGGACCGGACATCGATGGCCTCCGAACCTACCTCGCGATCCCGGACGAGTTCGTGCCGATCGGGGTCATGCCGATGGGCAAGCCGATCCCGGACGTCCGGTCACCCAGCCTGAAGCGAGGCTGGGTGCCGTTCGAGGACTTCGCCCGCTGGGAGCGCTGGACTTAGTCAGTCAGGGCGATCCGTCGGATCCGGTGGTTCTCGGTGTCGGCGACGTACAACATCCCGTCGTGGACGTCGATGCCCTTTGGGCCATGGAGACTTGCCGTGGTGGCCGCTCCGCAGTCACCCAGTGACGAGTTCCCGGGCCCGCCCACGATCGTCGAAACCATCCCGTCCGAGCCGATCCGCCGGATGGCGTTGCTGTAGTAGTCCGAGACATACCAAGTGCCATCCGCGGTGATGGCGATGTCGAATGGGCCCGTGAAGCTCGCGTCAGTCGCGCGCCCGCCGTCGCCGTCGTAGCGCTGCATGCCGGTCCCGGCGATCGTCGTGACCGTGCCCTTGGTGTCGACCTTTCTGACCCGCAGGTTGCCGTGGTCGGCGAGGAAGACATTTCCCTCTGCATCGACATCGGACCCGATCCCTTCAGCGAAGGAGGCGGCGAGCGCGGCCCCCCCATCGCCGCCGTAGCCGAGGGAGCCAGTCCCGGCAAATCCATCGATGATCCCATTCGTCACCGACCGGAAGCGGTTGGTGTCGTCGAAGTAGAGCGTGCCGGCGGGACCGATCGCGAGTTGGGACGCCGAGATCCTGGCTTCGAGTGCTGGGCCGCCGTCGCCATCGGAGCCGAGGTTGCCAGAGCCGACAACGGTCGTGATGGTGCCGTCTGGGCTGATGCGCCGAATCCTCAGGTTGCCGTAGTCAGCGACGAACAACGATCCATCGAGACCAAACGCGAGCCCGCTCGGTCCATTCAGCTGCGCGGCCGTGGCCGGGCCGCCGTCGCCCGCGAATCCCGGATCGCCCGTCCCGGCGACGGTGGTGATGGTGCCGTCTGGGCCGATGCGCCGGACACGATCGCTGACGTCGCTGAAGTAGACGGCCCCGGCCGCGTCGACCACGACATCCAGCGGACGCTCGATCTGCGACTCGGAAGCGCGACCACCGTCGATCGACGACCCCTTGATGCCGGTCCCAGCGACCGTGACGATCGTGCCCGCCGTCTGGCCGGCGGCTGTCGAACAGGTCGCGACGCCTCCCGCTGTCCCCGTCCCGCCGACCGACGTGGGATTCGGTCCGTACCAGGGCGGCACGTTCGCCCACTCGGTCGCCGAGGCGGCCGCGTCCGGAAACGCAGCGAGGCTGGCCCTTGGAGCGGCATCCGCGGATGGCGGCGCAACACTCGAAGTCGAGCTTCCACAGCCGAGGCTGAGCACCGCGATCGAAACGACCGCGACGAGACGTCGCCACTGATACGTCGTGTTCATGGCCCGACCCTCCTGGTCACCCGATGCGGCCCAGGTGCGACTGGGCGTTCGACTACAGAGGCCCCTGGCCGACCCATCTGTTGCAAGCCCGAGCGATCAGGACCGGTCTTGGCGTCTGTCAGACTCACGTGCATCAATCGCGACCCGCCAGGCATCTGTGTGGCATGAGCACCGCGACCGAGGGTCTGCTCCCCGCCGTCGTCGCCTCAGCGGCGTCCGGGGACGAGGTCGCCTTCGCCCGGATCGTGGTCCAGCATTACGACGACATGACCCGGGTCGCCTATGTCGTCAGTGGAGACGTCGACATCGCCCAGGACGCCGTCCAGGCGGCATGGGCGATCGCCTGGCGCAAGCTCCACACCCTCCGTGACCCGGCACTCCTGCGACCGTGGCTGGTGTCGGTGGCCGCGAACGAGGCCCGGCAGCTCATCCGGCGCCGGCATCGGCGTGGCGTCGTCGAGATCGCCGTGCAGCCGTGGATGGCGGACGCACCGATCACCGATCCGGGGGCACCGGCGCGCGAGCGGAACCTCGACCTGATCAACGCCATCGGCGCCCTCCCACCCACGGACCGGACGATCGTGGCGATGCGCTATGCGATGGGGCTGACCTCCGAGGAGATCGGCCACGCGATCGGGATGTCGGGGGTCGGCGTCCGCTCCCGTCTCGCCCGGGCCCTCGTTCGACTCAAGAAGGATCTCGGCGATGTCTGACCGTCATTTCGAACCGATGAGCGAATACGAGACCCGGTTGAGCCGGGAGCTGCGTGCCGCGAGCGAGCACGCGTTGCGCTCGTTCGATGCGACGGCGATCACGCGTTCGGCGGCGATCGCCCAGCCAAAGACGGGGATCGGCAGGCGCCTGGTCGGGTTGATGCCATTCCCCTCGGCGAAGCAGCGACTTGGCTCGCGCCGGCCGTGGAGGTTCTCTCCCATGTCGACTTCGTTCAAGCTCGCCCTCGGGGCGGCGGCGGTCATCGCCGTCGTCCTGGGTGGCGCCTTCGCCCTGGGACCGCGCCCGCCGAACGGGATCGGTGGCCCAGGCTCGACCCCATCGCCCGCGATCAGTCCAAGCGCATCGCCGACCACCTCGCCGGCCATGGATACGTCGACCTGGAAGCCGTTCACGTCAGCGCGCTACGGCTTCACCGTCGCTGTTCCACCGGCGTTCGTGTCGCAGCCAGCGAGCAAGTTCTGGGTGATCCCCGAGAGCCCCGCCACGTCACCAGCGGAATGGGACCTCTTCTACGGCGGACCGGGCGACAACACCTGGGCCGCAAGCTCGATCAGGGTCAACACCGACATCACGAACGACGAATGGGCCGATGCGTACCGTGAGGGACAAGACGACCCATCGTTGCCCGGCGTCTGCGCCCCGTCGCGACAAGCGCTGACCGATGTGCCGATCGACGGCCGCAGCGCCCGCCTACGCGTCGGGTGCGGAGACATCGAGGCGCTCGTCTTCGCGGACGGGCGCGTCTGGTCCTTCTCGGGATGGACGTCCAACAGTGGATCGCCGGGCGTTCCGGACGAGTTCCGCAGCCTCTTCAACGCGTGGCTCACCACGATCAAGCTCGATCCAGACTCAGCCCTCGACCCGCCGCCCGCGAGCCCCGGTCCAAGATGACAGGTCTTCCGGTTGATCCAAGCGACGGTCCTGGAATCTTGGGCGATGGATGCGGACAGCAGCCGTCACGCCCCAGCTCGCGAATCGCGATAAAGGCGCGGGCCGGGTGGCGGCCACGCACCGGGCGGCGGATCCTCGAGGCTCTCGCCCCAAACCTCCGGCCCACAGAAGAACGGGTGTTGCCTGGGTGTCGGCAGCGAGCCAAGGTCCGCGCGCCAGGCCGCCAACGACTCGGTGAGCCAGGCATCGATCTCGCTGAACTCGGTCCAGCGCTGGAACGGCCAGCCGGCCTCTATGCAGATCCGGACCAACGAGCGCTTGGCGAACACGATGTCGCTGTAGCCCGCCGCGTAGCGGTCGCTCTCGCCGTCGCCGATGAAGACCACGGCGCGACCGGCCGCCTGATGATCGAGGACTCGCTGCCGCTTGCAGGTGCCGCACACGAAGCACGTCGGGTGCCCGTTCGGATACTGGATCGACGCGCGCCGGCCCTCGAACGTCGTCCGAGCGGTGATGACCGGCAGCTCGCCCACGCCCAGCGCGCGGAGCGCCGGCTCGATGAAGAAGCCGAAGCCGTCGGACACGACCTCGATCGGGATGCCCGTCGCCTGCACACGCCGGACGAACGGCACGAACCCCGGGTCATGCGGCTGCTCGGCCGCGGTCGCGAGCAGGTCCGCCGGGTCGGCGTCGAGCATCGCCATCTCGAGCGACATCAGCCGGCGGGAGCCCATCAGCCCCGCGTCGTACGCGGCCGCCTCGGCCTCCCAGGCGCCGGTGACGTATGCGGCCATGACCGTGTCCGAGACGTCGGTCAGCGCGACCGTGCCGTCGTAGTCGACGAGGATGGCCAGGGGTGGCGAGTCGGGCTCGAGTGGCGGGATCGATGGCGCCGCGCCCGCAGCGCGAACCTCGTCTCGCTCGCTCACGACGATGTCCGTCGCGTCGTGACCCGCCGCGACGCGAACCGCATGACGGCCACGCCGGCCAGGATGATCGCGCCACCGACGACCTGGCCGAATCGGATCGGCTCCCCCAGCACGAGGAAAGCGAGCACGACGGCGAACGCCGGGATCAGCGCCTGGATGTTCGTCACGCGCGTCGGGCCGAGCAGTCGCACGCCGTTGAAGACCACGATGTTCGAGAGCGCCGCCGCGATGATCCCCGAGTAGAGGATCGAGAGGACGATCTGCGGGACGGCACTCGATGCGCCCAGGTCGACGGCGCCGGGCGCCAGGAGCTGGCCGAGCCCCAGTGGCGCGAGCACGAGGGTCCCACCCACGGTGCCCCAGGCCGTCAAGACGAGCGGTGATTCCCGCCGCAGGAGCCGCGCTCCGAAGGCCGTGTAGATCGCCCAGCACAGCGCGGCCCCGAGGGTGAGGGCGAACCCGACCGGCGAGCCCGACAGCTCGATCCCGACGCCGGCGCCGATGACGATCACGACGCCGAGGAACGAGAGCACGACCCCGATCGCCTTGGTCGGGTTCAACGTGTCGGTGCCGATCGCGGCCGCGAGCACGGCGGTGATGACCGGCGACGCGGCGATGATCAGCGCGGAGTCCCCGGCCGGCACCGTCTGGAGCCCGACCGTCCAGAGGATCTGGTAGAGACCGAACCCGAAGGCGCCGAGCGCGACGATCCGCCAGCCACCGGGTCGAGGGAGCTGGATCCGCCCCTCCGTCACGCGCAGGATGAGCAGGAGCGTCGCCGACGCCAAGACGTATCGCGAGAACGTGAAGGCGACCGGCGGCATGATCGCGAGCGCGCCCTTGACCACGATGAAGTTCGCCGCCCAGACGACCATGACGGCGACGACGCTCGCCTCGACGAGACGTCGGTCGGCCATCCATCGCGGCGTGCCGGCAGCGGACAGCGGAACGCCCGCCGGCGGACCGACGGGCGTCTGCGTCACCTGGTCCATCGATCCCGCCGGGTCAACGGCGGGCTCGCCGAGTCGATCAGGCGGTCTCGGTGTCGAGCTCGAGGATCTCCTCGTCGGCTTCCTCGGTCAGCTTGAGCCAGACGAACAGGCCGGCCAGGACCGCGAGCGGGATGACGATGAGCGCCGCCAGCGTGATGCCGAGCGCCACGGCGACCGTCTTGAGTGCCTTCATGTCGGTTCCTCCTGCTTCGGCCATGACGTCGGCTACTTGGCCTTGGCGCCGGCCGCGTTCTCCGAATAGCGAAGGGTGGGTCCTCGCTGGACCAGCCCCTCGATGTCGTCCCTTGTGAACTCGGTGAGTTGGTGGTGGCTGCCGGCCTGGCCGGTCAGCATGAGGCGCAGGACGAAGGCGCCGTCCTGCTCGAAGAAGAAGACATCCTGGGGCTTCTGCTCATCGACGTAGCGGCCGATGACCCGGAACGCGTTCTCGTAGCGCCCGGCCTGGTGCGGCGGCGGGGGCGGCTTGCGGCCACGCCGCGCGGACGCCTCCTCCATGAACCGCCCGATATCGTCGTCGACGAAGGTCAGGGTCTCCTTGACCAGCGTCCCCATCGTGTCGCTCCAGGTGCCGGTGTTGGTCCCCGAGATGACCAGGCCCTGCACGATGAAGCCGTCCGGCGCCTCGACCAGCAGGACGTCCCGCATGCCGCGCTGGTCGATGAAGGCACCGATGGAGCGGAAGACCTCCTCGAAGTCCTGGCGGGGACTGCCCTCGTAGATCCGCATGCGGGTCGATCCTCCGTCAGGAGCCGGTCGTCCGGTCCAGCAGCCCGCGATCCTTCGCTCGGCGCTCACTCGTCCGGAAGATGCCGGTGGCGGCGAGTGTAACCAGCCCCCCGGTCACGAGCAAGGCGACGACGATGGTCGCGGCATCCGGCGCCGAGGTTCCGGTGACTGCGGTCCACAGGCTGCCCGGACCGCCGATGCCCGATGTGCCGCCCGGGAAGGCCGCGTCGCGGACCCCTTCGATCCACCACGCGAGCGGGTTCACGAGACCGAGCGCCTGGACGGGCTGCGGGAGGACGGCGAGTGGGAACACCGCCCCGCTCACGAGGAACAACGCGCCCGCCAGCGCATCCGGGTAGGACCACAATTCCTGGCGCGTCTGGAGGCAGATCGCCGCGAGGAGCACGCCGATCGCGATGATCGAGCCGATCCCGATGCCCATCACGAGCACCAGGAGCGGCCACGCGATCGCGCCAAGCTCGACGTGGACACCGAGCAGGACGATGCCGACGACGATGGTGACGAGCGCGCCCATCCCGCCGACGGCGATCCGTGAGATCCCCCGACCCAGCAGCAGCACCAGGAAGTCGTTCGGGCTGACGTACAGGTACTTGAGCATCCGGTAGCGCTCCCGGTCGTCGAGGACGGACCAGGCGAGCCCCGCGATGCCGGCGAGGACGAACGACCAGAGGGCCGTCCCGACGACCACGAAGGCGCGGTACTCCGGTCGCGACCCGCCGCTGACGATGCCGAGGATGACGATGAGGATGAGCGTCGCCGCCAGGGGCTTCGCCACCGAGTACACGAAGAAGGCGAACGGATTGGTCCAGTTCGACTCCATCTGCCAGCCGAGGCCGATCGCGGTCCTGAAACTGCGCCAGGCATCCACGATGCCTCGGCCGCGCGTCCGCCCGGCGTCGAAGCCGCCCCAGGTCGGGGAGTCCAGTCCACTGCCCGGGCCGGTCGCCTTGGTGTCGGCGGTCATTGCCATCGGATCGACAAGCGACCGTCTCGCCTCGCCAACCGCTCCATGACGCCCAGAATCCAGCGGGCCGCCAGGAGGAAGACGACCGCCATGACGATGAGGATCAGGGCCTCGATCTCGGGCGACGGCGTGCCGAAGTCGACATCGGTCCCGACGAAGGCCAGCTGGCGCATCGCGTCCAATCCGACCGCGAGCGGGATCGTGGTGATCGCGAGCGCCCCAAGGAGCCCGAGCCGTCCGACCGGGAAGCTGAGACCCGAGACGAAGTAGACCGGTTCCGTGAAGAACTGCGTGAGTTCGAACGCCTCACGACCCCAGACGAGGAAGAGGCTGGCCAGCATCATGCCCAGGCCGTACAAGGCGGCGAGGGTCAGCATGAACACCAGGCCGAGCAGCAGCCATTGGTCGACCGCGAACGTGACGCCGTACACGACCGAGGCCACCACGAGGATGACCACGGCCCGAGAGCCGCTCATCACCATGCCGCCGACGGCCATCCCGAACAGGATCGCCATGATGTCGATCGGGGCCGCGAAGTACAGCTCGAGGTTTCCCTGGCTCTTCTCCCAGTGGAGCTGGCCCGCCATGTTCCAGATGACGTTGAGCCAGAACGCGGTCATCGCCCCGCCGAGCACGACGAACCCGATGTACTCCGGTGGCGCCTGAAGCGCGCGGTAGACGAACACGAACGCGGACGTCGCCAGGAATGGGAGCAGGATCTCGAACGCGAGCCACGACTTCTCGCGGAACAACCCGTGGATGCGCGGGTACGCCCGTCCTCGCACCGACCGGAGATCGGTCATGAACGCCTGGCGACGCGTCCATTCCGCGGCCTGGGCCGGACTGGCGGTGTGACGGAACTCGTAGACGGACATGGTCAGAGCGACTCGCTCTCGGCCGGTTCGCCGGGCTGGTGCTCGGTCGGATCCAGGGTCCGTGGCGGGGTCATCCGCTCGTCGTCCGGACGTTCGCGGCCGTTGCCGTTGGAGCCGTCCTTCTCATCGTCGTCGAAGCCCCGGCCGACGAGCTCGACGAACACGTCCTCGAGCGACGGCTCCGACTTGGTGAGCGCCAGGATGTGGGCGCCGAGCCCACCGAGTGCACCGACGACGCCGCCGAGCGCGCCGTCATCTTCGAGGACGAGGTTGAGGAGCACGCTCTGGCGATCCGCCGCGCCATCGCCGCTCGCGGCCGGCGCCGCCGAGACGACGCCCGGCAGGCGTGCGAGCGGGCCCACGCCACCGTCGAGGTGGTCGAGCTCGAGGCGGAAGATCGATTCGCGTTGGACGCGGTGCTTGAGTTCGTCCGGGGAGCCGATGGCCAGGATCCGGCCGTGGTCGACGATGGCGATACGCTCGCACAGTTCGTCGGCCTCGGCCATGTAGTGGGTCGTCAGCAGGACGGTCCGCCCTGGCACGGCCGCCTTCCACGCGGTGACCAATTCGCGGACAGCCCGGGCGGCGGCCACGTCGAGGCCGAGGGTCGGCTCGTCGAGGAACAGGATCCAGGGATCGTTCAGCAGCCCGCGCGCGAAGTTCATCTTCTGCCGCTCGCCCGTGGAGAGCGTGCTGACCCGCTGGCCGGCCTGTTCCGTGAACCCCACGGCCTCGATCAGTTCGTCCACCCGGCGCCACCCGTCCTTGCGGGTGAGCCCGTAGAACTGGCTGAACATCCAGAGCTGCTCGCGAACGCTCAGGATCCCGTAGCCGGACTGCTCCCCGCCGGCGACCATATTCATGATCCGGCGGATCCGTTTGACGTCGTCGGCCACGTCGAAGCCGAAGATCCGCGCCGTCCCGGCCGTCGGCAGGAGGAGAGTCGTCAGGATCTTGATGAGCGTCGTCTTGCCCGCGCCGTTGGGGCCGAGCAGCCCGAAGAACTCGCCCGGCGCGACATCGAGATCGATGCCGTCGAGGGCGACGACGGGCGTCGGCTTCACGTTGTAGACGCGGCGAACGCCACGCGCCTCGATGGCGGGCGGGCCGGACCAGACGGACATGGTGGTCCCCGGGACGGAGCCAGTGGAAGGACCGGAAGGATACCACTGCGGTCCCGCCCCAACGAGGGGGCTCGGGCACAGATCCCGGTCGTCAGCGCGTGGCGGCCGGATGCCCCGACGCCAGGCGGACGGCGATCTCGCCGGCCACGCGGGCGTCGTTGACGATGAGGGCTGTGTTGGCGCGGAGGGACGCGCCTTCGGTCAGCGTCGCGACCCTCCCGAGGAGCCATGGGGTAAGCGCCGGACCGGAGATCCCCGCGGCCTCAGCTTCGCGGGTCGCGCGCTCCACAGCGTCGCGGGCGGCCTCCGCCGGGAGAGCGTCGGACGCCGGGACGGGCGCGCATAGGAGGATGGAGCCGCCGAGGCCCAGTCCGAGGTGGAGGGTCACGAGCGCGGCCGCGGCCTCGACGTCGGGTACCGAGTCCGGCGCCGGGATCCCGGCCGACCGCGCGTAGAAGCCGGGCAGCTCCGGCTGGCCGATCGCGACGATCGGCACGCCGCGCGTCTCGAGGTACTCGAGGGTCGCCGGCACGTCGAGGATCGCCTTGGGGCCAGCGCACACGACGGCCATTGGCGTGCGACCGAGTTCCTCGAGGTCGGACGAGATGTCCAGGCTCGGGATGGCGTTCGACGCCGGCCCGCCGAGCGCCCCCCGATGGACGCCACCGATCCCACCGGTCGCGAAGACCGAGATGCCTGCGGCGTGGGCGGCGATCATCGTGGCCGAGACCGTCGTCGCGGCCCAGCCGCCCGCGGCCAGCGACGCGGCGAGGCTCGGGCGGGCGGCCTTGCGGACCGACCCCTCAGGTGCCGTGGCGAGTGCTTCGAGCGCTGCCTCGTCCAGACCGACGAGCAACTGCCCATCGTGGATGGCGACGGTCGCCGGCAGCGCTCCGGCCTCGCGGACCGCACGCTCCGACGCCCGGGCGACCTCGAGATTCGCCGGGTATGGGAGCCCGTGGCTGATCAGGGTCGACTCGAGGGCGACGACCGGATGCCCCTCGGCGAGCGCACGGGCGACGTCGGGGGCGATCGCGAGTCGGTCGGCCAGCATCGCCACAGCCTACCGAGTTCCGGCCTACCTCAGGAGACGGGCCGATGGCCACGGTCGCGGCCCCGGCGTTTCGCACCTGTCAGATGCGATCTCGGAACGAACGAGCGTGGACTGGCAACGGATCACGCGGTTTTCGCTTCCTGGTCATCGGACCACGAGGGACTCGTCGCAGATCTGTACCTGGCAGATGCATCGGTGCGCTTGACGTTAGCCGAGCACCAACTCCGCGCGGGGCGACGTGAGCTGGCGGGTCGCGGCGCGGTGGCCGGCGAGCGCCGCCCGCTGGAGCGAGGCTGGCACGGAACGTCCAGCCGCGCGCGCAGCGAACCACCCGACAAGGAACCCGGCATCGAAGGCGTCGCCGGCGCCGGTCGTGTCGAGTGCCGGGACGTGCTGGGTCGCTACCTCGAACCGGAGTGAGCCCTCGCCTTCGGTCGCAAGGACGGTCGCCCCTTTTGGCCCGCGCTTGACGACCGCCATCGGGGCGAACTCGAGCAACCCCTCGACGGCGTAGCGGCCGAGGAGCGCTTCAGCCTCCGTGGCGGTCGCGAACAGCAGGTCCGGGGTGACCTCGGCGATGAGCGACCGGGCCGCTCGCCGACCCTGCGCGAGCAGCGGGGCGATCGAGGCGAGATCGACGCTGACGACGCGCTCCACTCGCACGGGCGAGCGCCACGGCCCGGCGTCCCGCGTGCCCGAGCGGCTCGCCCAGCAGCGAGTAGGCCGGGAGGTGCAGCGCATCCGCACCCCGGAACCACCCAGCGCTGATGTCCTCCGGGCGCAGCTCGTCGGCGGCACCTCGGTCCGCGACGAAGGAGCGCTCGCCACCCGGTGCCACCATGACGCCGATCCGTCCCGTCCGCACGCCCGGGACTCGCCGGACCCGCGGCATCACCCCGTCGGCTCGAACCGCATCGACCAGGGCCCGGCCCGCCGCATCGCGACCGACCGCCGCGATCAGCGTCGTCCGCGCCCCCAGCCTCCCGAGCCAGCGGGCGGTGTTCGCCGCCGATCCGCCCTGGGTCAGGGTCACCCGGCCGGGCACGTCGGTGCCGGTCTCAAGCGCCCGTTCCGGGGCCAGGACGACATCGAGCATCAGGTCGCCGAGCACCACGATCCACGCCGTGCCACTCGCTCGCCGGCCAGGTCGTCGCGGCCGCGCGGGACGATGTGGCCGAGGCGGTCGGAGTCGGGGCATGGCCCGATGGTAAGCCGCGCGAGTGAGGCGGGACCGGGTCCTACAATGACCGCCCTACCAACGCCCTGCCGATCCGCTCGCAGCGCCACCGGAGTCCGCCCATGACCGCCGTGAAGCCCGACCTCGACCGCCTCGCGATCGACACGATCCGGACGCTCTCGATCGACGCCGTCCAGCAGGCGAACTCCGGGCACCCGGGCGCCCCGATGGGCGCGGCGGCGATGGCGTACGTGCTGTGGACGCGGTTCCTCCGCCATGCCCCGACGAAGCCCGACTGGCCCGACCGCGACCGATTCGTCCTGAGTGCCGGACACGCGAGCATGCTCCTGTACTCGCTGCTGCACCTCACCGGCTACGACCTGTCGCTCGACGAGATCAAGCACTTCCGCCAGTGGGGCAGCAAGACGCCCGGTCACCCCGAGTACGGGCTGACGCCCGGGGTCGAGGCGACGACCGGGCCGCTCGGGCAGGGCTTCGCCAACGCGGTCGGGATGGCGATCGCCGAGCGGCGGCTGATGGCCGAGTTCAACCGGCCCGAAGGGTCCATCGTCGATCACTGGACGTACGTCATCGCCTCGGACGGCGACCTCCAGGAGGGCATCGCGTCGGAGGCGGCGAGCCTGGCCGGACATCTTCGGCTCCGCAAGCTCGTCGTCCTTTACGACGACAACCACATCCAGCTCGACGGGCCGACCGCGATGGCCTTCTCCGAGGACGTGGTCCAGCGCTTCGAGGCCTACGGCTGGGACACGCGCCGGGTCGAGGACGGCAACGACATCGGCGCCATCGAGTCGGCGATCGAGGCCGCCCGCGCCGACGACCGCCCGAGCCTGATCGCCGTTCGGACCCACATCGGCTTCGGCAGCCCGAACAAGCAGGACAGCCAGAAGGCCCACGGGGCCCCGCTGGGCCCCGACGAGGTTCGGCTCGTGAAGGAGGCCTACGGCTGGGACCCGGACAGGTCGTTCTACATCCCCGATGAGGCGCTGGCGGTCTTCCGCGACGCGATCCCCAACGGCGAGCGACTGGAGGCCGACTGGCGCTCACGGCTCGACGCCTATGCCACTGCGAACCCGGACCTCGCCGCCGAGTTCCGGCGCCGGATCGCCGGCGAGGTGCCGGCAGGCTGGGACGCGGACCTCAAGACGTACGAGACCGGGACCGAGGTGGCCACCCGCAACGCGAGCCAGGACGCGATCCAGGCGCTGGCGCCGCACCTGCCCGAGCTGTTCGGCGGGGCCGCCGACCTGTCCGAGTCGAACCTGACCGACGTCAAGGGCGAGGAGAACTTCAGCGCCGAGGTCTTCGGACGCAACCTGCGCTTCGGAGTTCGCGAGCACGCGATGGGCGGGATCGCCAATGGCATCGCGTACCACGGCGGGTTCATCCCGTACGTCGCCACGTTCCTGACGTTCAGCGACTACATGCGCGGGTCCGTCCGCTTGTCCGCGCTGACCGGGCTCCACGTCATCGACGTCTGGACCCACGACTCCGTCGGGCTCGGCGAGGACGGCCCGACTCACCAACCGGTCGAGCACTACGCGGCGCTTCGGGCGATCCCGAACCTGTGGTTCGTGCGACCCGGCGACGCCAACGAGGCGAGCGCGGCCTGGGCCGTGGCGATCGAGCGGCGCGACGGGCCAGTGGCCCTTGCCTTGACGCGTCAGAAGCTGCCCGTCCTGCCCGGCACCGCCGAAGGCGCGCGCGACGGCGTACGGCGCGGCGGCTACGTCCTGCGGGACGCCTCGGGCGGCAAGCCGGATCTCATCCTCATCGGGACGGGTTCGGAACTTCAACTGGCGTTCGCCGCTGCCGAACGACTCGAGGCAGACGGGATCGCGACCCGTGTCGTGTCACTCCCCTGCTGGGAGACCTTCGAGGCGCAGGACCAGGCGTACCGCGACTCGGTCCTGCCGCCGGTGGTGCGCAAGCGAGTCAGCGTCGAGATCGGCGTCTCGCTCGGCTGGGAGCGCTGGGTCGGCGACGAGGGCGCGATCATCGGCCTCGACCACTACGGCGCGTCGGCGCCGGCCGGCACGATCTTCGAGCACTTCGGCTTCACGGCCGACCGAGTCGTGGACGTCGCGCGAAGGGTCGTCCGCAACGGCCTGCGCGGCCGGATCGCGACGGTCGACGGCGGCCACTTCGGCGGAAAGCACCCGACGCTCGGCATTGGCGACCCAGGGGTCGCACGGACCGGAAGCTCCGATCCGGGACACAGTTGAGGGTCAAGCATGCGCAAGCGTCTGACGATCGATCTCGACATGGCGATGATCGACGAAGCATCGATCGCACTTGGGACCACGGGCGTTGACGAGACGGTGCACACCGCCCTCCTCGAGATCGTCGAAGCTCGCCGGCGCCTGAGGCTCCTCGAGCTCGAGCCGAACCTGACGCTTCAGGGTTTGACTGCGGACCGCCGTGGCGATTCGCCTGACCCGTATCCTTGACCG
Organism: uncultured Chloroflexia bacterium; assembly: GCA_963776545.1. Lineage (GTDB taxonomy): Bacteria > Chloroflexota > Limnocylindria > Limnocylindrales > CSP1-4 > SPCO01. The sequence goes on from CAVZND010000011.1 coordinate 27,527, forward strand.
CGATGCGCATCGCCTTCGCCGCCGATCATGCCGGGGCTGACTTCAAGGACGTCCTGCTGCGGCGGCTCGCGGGCGCCGGCCTCGGTCACGAGCTCATTGACCTCGGCGGCGACGGCTCGGATCCGAACGACGACTACCCGGACTTCGCGCAGCGGCTCGGCGAGGCCATCGTCGCCGGTGAGGCGGACCGCGGCATCCTCATCTGCGGTTCGGGGGTCGGGGCTTCGGTGGCGGCCAACAAGATCCGCGGCATCCGTGCGGCCGTCTGCCACGACACATATTCAGCCCACCAGGGTGTCGAGCACGACGACATGAACGTGCTGACTCTCGGTGCCCGCGTGATCGGATCGGAGCCCGGGTTCGAGTGCGCGGTCGCGTTCATCAACGCGTCGTTCTCCGGTGAGGAGCGCCACCGGCGCCGCCTGGGGAAGGTGCTCGCGATCGAGGCGGCAGATCTCGTCAGCGAGTGATCGTCCCGACGCCGATCCACACCTGATCGGATGACTCGATGTCGGACCAATCCTCGGAAACCACCACGAGCTCGTCGCCGACGAGGACCGCGTCGTTGACAGAGGACGGGTCGGCGTCGCCCAGCCGACGCACGTTCGACCAGTCCCAGCCATCAGCGGATGTGATCATGTCGTCCATGTCCCACGCGACGAAGCCTGCGTCGCCCGCTGGCCACGCCGTCCCGCCCCAGCCACCGCCGAGCAGGCGCGTCTTCTTCGGCAAACGCTGCCAGCCTGCGCCCCCGGCGTTCGACCAGCCGGCGGTCCAGCGCGCACACCAGTCATCGTCTTCGATGCAGGACGGGCTTTCGTCGAGGCCGAGCACCAGGTCACCCCACCGACCAGACAGTGCGGCATAGGCCGACACACGCGCGATCCCGTCGCCAGGCGTCGAGGCCGGCAGGTCGTCCGCGGTCCACGCTCGTCCATCCGCCGAGCGTAGGGCGAGCGCTCCACCGCCCGATGAGCCGACGGCCAGCCATCCCGAGTCCGTCGCGGTGAGCCCGGACAGGTAGGCGTCGCCCGGCGCGATGTCCCCGGCGCGGACCCGTGTCCATGCCGACCCGTCGCGTGACACCAACAGGTCGCTCGCCTCCCCGACCTCGGCCGCAACGATGTACCCGGCCAGGCCGGCCGCCACCGTCATTGCCCAGGCTCCGCCGATCCGCTCGACCTCTTTCCAGGATCGTCCGTCGGCCGAGCGAAGGATCACCAGATCGGGATCGTTGACATCGGCACTCCTGGTGCCGATGGCCACGAAGCTCGTATCGGTCGCGGCGACATCGACGAGCTCGAGACCGTCGAGCAGCGGGTCCTCGATCGCTAACCAGTCCTGGCCGTCGGCCGACCACCAGATCCGCCCGACGTAGTGCATGAAGTTGCCGTTACTCCCGATGGCAACGTAGCCGCCCGGCCCATGGGCGAGCGATGTCGCGCGGTCGGTCTGCTCCCGGCTGAGGCGCTCGTGGCCATCGACGGTGGCCTCATGCCATTCGATGGAACTCCAGCCGGCGGCGGCGTCGGGGGCGGATGGCGCGATCGCGTCCGGGTCGTCCGGCCGTGGGTTCTGGCTCAGGAAGCCGCAGGCGCTGAGACCGAGCGCGACGGCGGTGACGAGCACGAGGGCGGTCGCGCAGCGCATCGCGTTCGTCGAGGTCTCCGGGATCATCGGCGTCTGGACGCCTCGCCGTCGTGAGGCGTGACGTATGGGATGTGACCGGCGACCCGGCGCCTCAGCGGCGTACCATGGGCGCCCGGTCACGGCCCATTCACACATGCCCGCCTAATCTTCGGAGGTCACGATGACCGAACCCGCCTCAGTCGCAACGACACCCGCCCGACTCAGCCTCGGCGAGTCCGGCCCGGCCTACGAGGCCGCGGTCACGCGGGCCCGCGACGAGACGTGGGCGACGCGCCTGTTCGACCGTGACGTGACGCTCTGGTCGAGCGATCCGCGGGTCCAGGCGGAGATCACCGAGCGACTCGGCTGGCTGGACGCCCCGACCCATTTCGGCGACCGGATCGCCGGCCTCGAGGGCTTTGGCGATGCCGTCGTGGCCGAGGGGTTCACGACCGCGGTCGTCGCCGGCATGGGCGGCAGCTCGCTTGCGCCCGACGTCCTGAACCGGACGTTCGGGAGCCAGGAGGGCTACCTCAGCCTGCGCATCCTCGACTCGACCGATCCGGCCTATGTCGCCGCGACCCTCGACGACCTCGACCCGCTGCGCACGATGACCATCATCGCCAGCAAGTCGGGCACGACGGTCGAACCGAACGCTTTCCTCGAAACGACCTGGAAGCGAACGGAGGACGCGCTCGAGGCGATCCACCACCACACCTACGAGGGACCGGGCGCGTTCGTGATCGCCATCACCGATCCGGGCCGAAGCCTCGACGCGATCCCCCACCACGACGACTTCCGCGAGGTCTTCCTCAACCCGCCGGACATCGGCGGGCGCTACTCGGCACTGACCTACGTGGGTCTCGTGCCGGCGACCCTCATCGGCCTCGACCTCGACGCCCTGATGGCATCGTCGATCGCGATGCTGGGCGCGTGCCGCGAGCCGGATCCGGCGGTCAACCCGGGCGTCTCGCTGGGCCTGGCCCTGGGGACCCTGGCCAAGGCCGGCCGCGACAAGTTGACGTTCCTCGTCGACGACGAGATCGGCAGCTTCGGGGCCTGGGCCGAGCAGCTCATTGCCGAGAGCACCGGCAAGCGCGGCGCGGGCATCGTGCCGGTGGACCTGGAGCCGCTCGGCGCCGTGGCGTCGTACGGACCCGATCGGGCCTTCGTCCGCATCGCGCTGGCTGGTTCGGCCGACGGCGGTCGCGACGCCCTCGCCGATGCGCTCGAGGCGGCCGGGCATCCGGTCATCCGTATCGAGCTGACGGACCCGATCGATCTTGCCGCCGAGTTCGTCCGCTGGGAGATCGCCATCGCCATCGCGGGGGCCGTCCTGGGCATCGATCCATTCGACCAGCCGAACGTCGAGGAGGCGAAGACGCTGACGCGGGACGTGCTGGCCAAGGCCGAACGCGGCGAGGCCGTCAGCGACCCGACCCCACCGCTCGCCGAGGGCGACGGGCTGGCGCTGTACGGCGATGCGGCCCTGCGCCTGACCGGCGTCGACGGCGGTTTCGTGGGCGAGCTGGTGCGCCACCTCGCGCGTCGGAAGTCGAACGCGTACCTCGCCATCCAGGCCTTCATCGCCCCGACGACAGCCCGCGATGAGGCCATCGCGCGCATCCGGGCGACGCTCCGCGACCGGACCGGGAAGGCCACCACCGCTGGCTACGGCCCGCGCTTCCTGCACTCGACCGGCCAGCTCCACAAGGGCGGCCCGCCGAGCGGCTGGTTCATCCAGCTCACCGCCGACCACCCGGACGACCGCCAGATCCCCGACTGGCCGTACACGTTCGGCCAGTTGATCGACGCCCAGTCGGCCGGCGACTTCGCGGCCATCGAGGCCCATGACCTGCCGATCGTGCGGGTCCACCTGGGCGCCGATCCGGACGCCGGCCTCGTCGCCCTGGAACGGGCGCTCGAGGCGGCCCTGCAGGCCGAGCAGGAGGCCTGACCCCGATGCGCATCGGGTTCATCGGGCTCGGCCGGATGGGCGGGAACATGGTCCGCCGGCTCATCCGCGACGGCCACGAGGTCGTGGCCTACAACCGGACGCCAGAGAAGACGACCGAGATCGCCGGCGAAGGGGCGATCGGCTCGTTCTCCATCGCCGAGCTCGTCGAGAAGCTCGAGAAACCGCGCGCAGTCTGGGTGATGGTCCCCGCGGGCGATGCGACCGAGGCCCAGATCCAGGAGCTCCTCGAGCACCTGGAACCGGGTGACACGATCATCGACGGCGGCAACACGAACTTCCACGACGACGTTCGTCGTCACAAGGACCTCGCCGCCAAGGGCATCCGTTATGTCGATGCCGGCACGTCGGGCGGGGTCTGGGGCCTCAAGGTCGGTTACTGCCTGATGGTCGGTGGCGACGCCGATGCCGTCACGCCGCTCGAGCCGATCTTCCGCTCGCTCGCACCCGAGAACGGCTACCTCCACGTCGGCGGGCCGGGCGCCGGGCACTACGTGAAGATGGTCCACAACGGCATCGAATACGGGCTGATGCAGGCCTATGCCGAAGGCTTCGAGATCATGCACGCGAGCGAATACGACCTTGAGCTCGGGGCCATCTCCGAGCTGTGGATGCAGGGCTCGGTCGTCCGCTCGTGGCTGCTCGAACTGCTCGGCCTCGCGTTCAAGTCGAACGGCCAGGACCTCGAGCACCTCAAGGGCTGGGTCGCCGATTCGGGTGAAGGCCGCTGGACGGTCCAGGAGGCGATCGACCACGACGTGCCGGCCCCGGTCATCACGCTCTCGCTGCTGACCCGGTTCCGCTCGCGCCAGGAGGATTCGTACGGCGCCAAGGTCCTTGCGGCGTTGCGCAACGAGTTCGGCGGCCACGAAGTGAAGACCGAGTAGCGACGATGGCGGCCGGTCGCGCCAGGGGAGCCGTCGAGACGCCGGTCAAGGAGCCGGCTCCCGAAGAGGGCCCGGCCGACCAGCCCATCCCCGCCCGACCAGCGCCCCGCCCCAAGGACGCGCCGCGGACGATGAAGGACCTGCGCGAGTCGCGCCAGGGCAAGCGCACGTCGCGCGCGAAGCCCACGGAGAACGTCCTGCGCAAGGGCCTGCGCCTGGAACGCGTGCCGGATCCGGCGATCCTCGTCCTGATGGGGGCCACCGGCGACCTCGCCCACCGGAAGGTCCTGCCGGCGCTCTACCAGTTGTGGCGGACGAACCTGCTGCCGCATGAGTTCCTCATCCTCGCCGTCGGCCGGCGCGAGTACGACGATGATGCGTTCCGGGCGGAGATCCGGACCTCGCTCGAGCAGTTCAGCCGGGTGCTGCCGCTCGACGAATCGGCCTGGGGCTCGTTCGAGGAGCGCATCCGCTATCACCGGCTCGACTTCGCCGATGCCGACGGGTTCGATGCGCTGAGCGCCCGCCTCGACAGCATCGACGACGAGCACGGGACGCGCGGCAACCGGATCTTCTACCTCGCGACCCAGCCGTCGCAGTTCGCCGAGATCGTGGCGCAGCTGGGCCGGGTCGGGCTCGACCACGAGCGCCACGACGGCGGCTGGCGCCGGATCGTCATCGAGAAGCCGTTCGGGCACGACCTCAATTCAGCCAAGCGCCTGAACCGCGAGGTCGGCAAGGTCTTCCGAGAATCGCAGGTCTACCGCATCGACCATTACCTGGGCAAGGAGACCGTCCGGAACCTGCTGGTCTTCCGCTTCGGGAACGGCATCTTCGAGCCGCTCTGGAATCGGCGCTACGTGGACCACGTCCAGATCACCGTCGCCGAGTCGATCGGCATCGGCAATCGCGGCGCCTTCTACGAGGAGACGGGCGCGTCGCGCGATGTCCTCCAGAACCACCTGCTCCAGCTCGTCAGCCTCATCGCGATGGAGCCGCCAGCGACGTTCGAGGCCGACGCGCTGCGCGACGAGAAGGTCAAGGTCCTGCGCGCGATCACCACCGACGCCAGGCGCGACGTCGTGCGAGGCCAGTACGGGCCGGGCTGGGTCGCCGCGACGCGCGTCCCGGGCTATCGCCAGGAACCCGACGTCGATCCCGAGTCGGAGACCGAGACGTTCGTGGCCGCCCGGCTCACGATCGACGACTGGCGCTGGTCCGGCGTCCCCTTCTATGTCCGGACCGGCAAGCGCCTGCCGAAGCGCTCCACCGAGATCGCCATCCAGTACCGCGAGGTCCCCCACCGGCTGTTCCGCGAGGCGGCCATCGACCCAGACCCGAACCTGCTCGTCATCCGGGTCCAGCCGGACGAGGGGATCATGCTGCGCTTCGGCGCCAAGGTCCCGGGACTGGGCATGGACATCCGCTCGGTGACGATGGACTTCACCTACGGGTCGGCGTTCAGCGTCGATTCGCCCGATGCCTACGAGACCCTCATCCTCGATGCGCTCCAGGGCGACGCCTCGCTGTTCACGCGCGCGGACGAGGTCGAGGAGGCGTGGTCGATCGTCGATCCGTGCATCGATGCGTGGGCGAACGAACCGGCGCCGGACTTCCCGAACTACGAGGCCGGCGACTGGGGACCGGCCGAGGCCGACGAGCTGCTGGCCCATGACGGCCGGCGCTGGCGCCGATTCTAGGAGACCGGGCGATGGTCGTCGACTCCCCGCTTCGGATCGGCGAACCGGTCCTGCGCTGGTCGTCGCGGGCGCACAGCATCGCCGAGGTCGAGAGCGAGCTCGCCCGGATCTGGGCCGACCGGGACCTGACGACGACGGTCGAGGGAGCGCCCGGGCGACACATCGCGGCCCGGACCAGCGTGATGAACCTCATCGTGATCGCCCGCCGTCCCGAGCTAGCCGAGCACTGCGCCGCCACGATGCAGGCGCTGACCGGCCAGCACCCCTCGCGCACGGTCGTGATCGGGTCGGCCGATCCCGACGGTCCGTCCTGGGTCGACGCGCGCGTGGAGGCGCATTGCATCCTGCCGCGGGCCGACGCGCCCGAGACCTGCGCCGAGATGATCCACCTGTCCGCCGGCGGCGAGGCCGGCCAGCATCTCGCCGCGATCGCGACGCCGCTCATCGTCCACGACCTGCCGGTCTCGATCTGGTGGCCCGGTGAACCGCCGTTCCGGGCCACGCCAGCCCGAGACCTGTTCGGTCTCGCAGACCGGCTCATCGTCGATGGATCGACCTGGAGCGGCGATGGCCTGGAACCGCTGCGCCAGATGGCCGAGCTGCTCCAGACGACCCGGATGGCGATCAGCGACTTCGCCCTGCTGCGGCAGGCGCGCTGGCGGGAGGCGATCGCGTCGATCTTCGATGACCCGGACTTCACGCCGTACCTGCGTTCGCTGCGTCGGGTGGCGGTGACGCACAGCACCCACGACGAGACCTGCGCGCCGGGCTCGGCCAATATCGTCAAGCCCGTGTACCACATCGGCTGGCTCGCCTCGCGCCTGGACCTCCATGTCCGGAAGGCGCTCGCGCCTGTGGCCGGACACGGCCCGGCGACCTCCGGATCCGGGCGAGTGAATCGGGGCCCCAACGCGAAGCCGGTCCTCGGCCGGGGCCTGGCAGCGACCCTGTCGGACGGCCACGCCGAGGTGTCCGTGGTCGTGCGGCCGATGGTCTCGAAGATGCCCTCGGGGACGACGCTTCGGGTCGAGCTCCTCGCCGAACGTCGTGGCTCGGAGCTGCGGGCCGACGTGACCGCCGAGGCCGAGACGGTCCACGTCCGCGTCTGGCTCGACGGCGTCGAGGCGCTCGACCGGCACTTCCTCTCGCCGCGGATGTCCGAGGTCGATCTGCTCGCGCAGGCGATCGAGGCGAGTGGCCGCGATCCCGTCGAGAGCGGCGCCCTGCGATCTGCGGCCGCGCTGATCGCGCCGCGGGCCGGAGAGGGCGTCGGTTCGACCGGTGGTTGAGGTGGCCGCGGCGGAGATCGTGGTCACGTCCGATCCGGCCGAGGCGTCGCTCGAGGCGGCCCGGCGGATCGTTGACGCCCTCGCGGCCGGCGATGCCGCCCGCGGACGAGCCGACTGGGCGACGACCGGCGGCTCGAGCGTCGTCGGCATCTATCAGGCACTGACCGAGACGGACCTTCTCACGCGCGTCCCGTGGGAGCGGCTCAATGTCTGGTGGGGCGACGACCGCTATCTCCCGCGCGACCACCCGCTCTCGAACGTGAAGCCGTTCGACGACATCGTGCTGGGCATCGCGCTCGGCGAGGAGGGTGTGGCCGGCGGCCGGCCGGCGGGGGTGCCGATCCCGCTCGACCAGGTCCACCCGTTCCCGACCGGCGAGGCGATCGGCGGTGGGCGAGGGCCGGCGTGGTGCGCCGCGACGCTGGCCGACGAGCTTCGGTCGGACGGCCCAGCCGCCACGGAGGACGGCTGGCCGGCCTTCGACCTGCTGCTCCTCGGCGTCGGCAGCGACGGCCACCTGCTGTCGGTCTTCCCGGGCTCGCCGGCCCTCGACTCGACCGAGCTCGCGATGGCCATCCCCGCCCCGACGCACATCGGCCCGCACGTCGAACGGGTCACGCTCAACCCCGCGGTCGTGGGCGCGGCGCGACAGGTGTTGGTCGTCGTCACGGGCACGGCCAAGGCCGCCGTCCTCGCCGAGATCTTCGGCGGGGACCGCGACCCGCGCCGGTGGCCCGCGCAACTCGCCATCCGGTCGGGCGCGATCTGGATCCTCGATGCGGCCGCGGCCGCCGACCTGCCGGTGACGGCCTGACCCGGATCATTCGCCGATCGGCCGTCCCTTGCCAACGGCTACGCTTCGGCGATGACCGATCCCGCCCCGACCGAGCGAGTCCGGTCGACCGACGGCACGTCCATCGCGGTCTTCCGTTCCGGTGTCGGGCCGCCGCTCATCCTCGTGCACGGCGCGAGCGCGGACCACACGACGTTCCGGGTCGTCGGGCCGCGGCTGGCTCGCGAATTCACGCTGCACGCCATCGACCGCCGAGGGCGCGGCGCGTCGGGCGACACGGAGCCGTACTCGATCGCTCGCGAGTTCGAGGACGTGGCCGCCGTCGCCGAGGCCGTGGCCGCCGAGACCGGCGGGCCGGTCCCGGTCTTCGGGCATTCGCACGGCGGCCGGACGGCGCTCGGGGCGGCACTCCTGACCGATCGGATCGGCCGGGTCATCTCGTACGAGGGAGCCCCGACGCCGCCCGGGACCACCTACCAGGCGACCGGCCTGGATGCCGAGCTGCGAGCACTGCTTGCGGCCGGGGACGCGGCCGGCGTGCTTTCGATGTTCATGACCCGGGTCGTCGGGATGGGCGAGGCCGAGCTGGCCGCGTACCAGGCCGACCCGGTCTGGCCGCGACGCGTCGCCGCGGCCCCGACGATCGTTCGCGAACTCGAGGCGGAACGGGACCCGGCGGGGTCGCTCGAGGTGCTCGCTCGGATCCGCCAGCCGGTGCTGCAGCTGCTCGGAGGCGAGAGCTTGCCGGTGTTCCGCGAGGCGACCCTGGCCTATGACGCCAGGCTGGCGAACGGCCGGGTCATCGTGATCCCCGGCGCCAGGCACGCCGCGCACCACACCGACCCCGACGCCGTCGTCGCCGCGGTGCGTGACTTCCTCGCCGACGACGAGCCACCCGTGCGAGACTGAGCCCCATGCTGGATATGGACATCCTCGGCTGGATCGTCGTCGGCTTCCTCGCCGGAGCGATCTCGGGCGCGCTGATGGGCGGCAAGACCGCGCGCGGCTGCCTCCCCAACATCCTCGTCGGCATCCTCGGCGGGGTCATCGGCGGCTGGCTGGCCGGGCAGATGAACCTCGGCCAGGTCCAGGGGTTCATCGCCGCCCTCGTCGTCGCCGTCTTCGGCGCCCTGGTCGTTCGACTCGTGCTCAATGCCATCAGCTCGGACTGACCGCGCGAGGACCGACACCGCCGGGTCGGCTACTCTCGACACATGACGGACGCACCAACGGAGGATCCGGCCGCGGGTCCCGACACCCGGCCCTACTCGCCCGGCCTCGAGGGTGTCCTGGCCGGGGAATCCTCGCTCAGCCAGGTCGACGGTCAGCGCGGACGTTTGCTCTACCGGGGCTACCGCATCGGCGATCTCGTCGAGCACGGCACCTATCCCGTCGTCGCGAACCTGCTCTGGACCGGCGACTGGGATCCGGCGTATCGGCTGCCGACGGCGCCGGTCCCCGACGCGGTCATGACCGTGCTCCAGGCCCTGCCACGCCAGGCCAAGCCGATGGATGCGCTGCGGACGGCGGTCTCGGCATGGGGCGCGACCCAGGCGCTGACCTGGCCGCCGACCGTCGAACTGGCCCGCACCTTGACCGCGACGTCGCCCTCGGCACTGGCGGCCTTCGCCCGCATCCGCCAGGGCCTCGAGCCCATCGATCCCGACCCGTCGCTCGACCTGGTCGAAGGCTTCCTCTACCAGCTGACGGGCACGCGGCCGGAAGCCGGCAACGCCCGGGCGCTCGACGCCTACTTCATCGTCGGTGCCGAGCATGGCTTCAATGCGTCGACCTTCACCGCGAGGGTCATCACCTCGACCCAGTCGGACATCGCGTCGGCCGTGTCGGGGGCGATCGGGACGATGAAAGGCCCGCTCCATGGCGGCGCGCCGTCCGAGGTCGTCGACCAGCTCAGCCAGATCGGCTCGCCCGAGCATGCCGAGGCGTGGCTGAACGAGGCGATCGACCGGGGCGAACGGCTGATGGGCTTCGGCCATCGGGTCTATCGCGCCTACGACCCGCGCGCGGCGGCGCTGCGCAAGGTCGCCGAGTCGATGCCCCACCCGCCCGACTGGCTGGCGCTCGCGATCGCCGTCGAGGACGTCGCGCTCCGGGTGCTGGCCGAGCGTCACCCAGAGCGAGCGCTCAAGACCAACGTCGAGTTCTACGCCGCGCCGGTGCTCCAGGGTGTCGGCCTGTCGCCCGATCTCTTCCCGGCCACGTTCTCGCTCGCCCGCCACGCCGGCTGGACCGCGCACGTCCTCGAGCAGGCCGCCGCCAACCGGCTCATCCGGCCGGACGTCCGATACGTCGGCCCCGCGGAGCGCGACCTGCCGAACTGATCCCTAGAGCCAGCCGCGCCGCCGGAACAGGACGACGAGTACGGTGAGCACCAGCGCCATCAGGGCGAGGATGACGGAGAACGTGCCCGACTCACCCTCGCCCGGGAAGTGCACGTTCATCCCGAAGATGCTCGCGATGAGCGTGAGCGGCAGAAGCACAACGCTCGCGGCCGTGAGGACGCGGAACGAGTCGTTCAGACGGTGCGACAGCACGGATTCGTTCGTGGATTCGAGTGCCTCGACGACTTCCTTGTAGTTCTCAAGCGTGTCCCAGGTCCGCTCGGCCGCGTCGGAGATGTCGTCGAAGTAGATCTCCAGCTCTTCCTGCAGATAGCGCTGCTTGGTCCGCTCGAGATCGCGCAACACGGCGCGCTGCGGGCGCACGATCTTGCGGAAGTTGATGATCTCCTGCTTCGCCTCCGACAGCTCGCGCACGATCTCCGACGAGCGCCCCTCGAAGATGTCGTCCTCGAGGCGTTCGAGCTTCAGGCCCATCTTGCGGAGCATCGGGAACGCGGCGTCCACGCCCGTGTCGACGATCTTGTAGAGCAGATAGCCCGAACCCTTCGCGAAGACCTCGTGGCGCAGGTCGTCCTTCTCGCGGTACCGCTCGAACATCGCCGAGAGCGGCGGCAGCGGGATGTTCGGCAGCGTGATCAGGTAGTCCGGGCCCAGGAACAGGTCGAGCTCGGCGGTCAGGATGCGTCCGGTGTCCTTGTCGAACAGCGGGAAGTGCAGGACGATGAAGACGTAGTCGTCGTACTGGTCGAGCTTCGGGCGCTGGTTGCGCGAGTAGACGTCCTCGTAGTCGAGCGGGTGAAAGTCGAAATGCTCCTCGAGCCACTCGCGATCGGCCATCCGAGGTGACTCGATATGGATCCAGCGCAGGCCGGCCGCCTCGATGATGTCGGGCGCCGAGACGTCCACGGGCAGCATGTCATCCGGCGCACCGACGGCGCGCCGAGTGCGGGGTCGCGGCAGCGGACGAGGCAGAGCGATGTTCGGCACGGCGACATCGTAGCCGTCCGGACCCGAAGGCGAACCGGTACGGACAGGCCATGCGGTCCGGGTCGGTCTGGTGAGGTCTCGCGCGTTCAGGCGCGGGGCGGTACGTCCAGCCAGCCCTCGCGCATCGCCCGGATGGCGAGTTCCGTGCGCGACGTGACGCCGACGCGCTCAAAGACGCGTGCGAGATGCGTCTCGACGGTCTTCGCGCCGATGCCCAGGCCCACCCCGATCTCGTCGTTGCTGCGGCCCTCGGCCACGAGGCGGACCACGTCGTGTTCGCGCGGCGTGAGGCGCACGGACGTCGTGCCCGGCCGGACCGTGAACGCGAGCCCGCCCGCCGCCACCCGGCGGATCGCATCGAGCAGCTCCGAGAGCGGCGCGGTCTTGAGCACGAATCCGGCCGCGCCCAGATGCAGCGCCGCCTCCGCGTACTGCGGGTAGTCGTACGCGGTCAGGACGATGACCGCGGGCAGGCCCGGGTCGCCCGTGAGCAGACCCAGGCCGCTGTCCGGCCCGAGGCGGATGTCGAGCAGGAGCACGTCGACGGCCTCACGATCGACGAGGCCTGCCGATCGCGCCGCATCCAGCGAGGCCGCGACGCCGACCACCTCGATGTCGTCCTCCGCGCGCAGGACCGCGGCCGTCCCCTCGCCCACCACGGGGTGGTCGTCGATGACGCCGACCCGGATCAGTGCGCCCGCCAATCCAGCTTCACGTGCGTCCCGCCGGCAGGCCAGCGGCGGACGTCGAGGATCGCCCCGATCGCCTCGGCCCGCTGCTGCATGTTGATGAGCCCGAAGTGGCCGGCCCGCTCGGCGGCGTCGCCCGCGTCCGGTTCGATGCCGGGGCCCGCGTCGTCGATGGACATCGACGCGCCCGCCCCCGAGGTCGAGTAGCGCACGACGATCGGCGGCTTGCCGTGCTTGACCGCGTTCGAGAGGGCTTCCTGGGCGACCCGGAAGAAGGCCAGCTCGACGTCCGGCGGCGGTCGCGTGCCGTCCGTCCGTTCGAGGCGGACCTCGCCGCCGGCGAGGCGCTCGATCCGCAGGACCAGCCAGTCGAGCGCCGGTCCGACGCCGAGGTCGTCCAGGATCGGCAGGCGCAGGTCGCCGCAGATGGCACGGAGGCGATCGGAGACTGTCCGGGCGATGTCGGCGCCCTCCTTGTCGCCGGCCGCATCGAGCCGATGGACGAGCAGCGTCAGTTCCTGGAGCGCGTCGTCGTGGATGTCGGCCGCGACGCGCGCGCGTTCCGCCTCGGTGGCCGCGACGACGAGGTCGCGCTGGAGCGTCGCGCGGGTCAGGAGGCGGGTCAGCGGCCGGATCGTGAAGCGGCTCGTGAGGAGCACGAGCACGAACCACACCTGGAGCGGGATCAGGTACGGCGTCAGCTCGAACGCCAGGATCATGAGGGGCGTGGCGCCGGCGGCCGCGAACTCGGTCGACTCGAGGAATCGGACGCTCGCGACGCTCACGCCTCCGAACAGGGGTTGGCGGATCGGCCCGGCGGCGGCGAGCCCAGGGATCAGGGGAATAACCCCGACCATCGCCCAGCGGATGATGGCAGAGGGCGTCCATGCGTCGCTGGTCGCGGCCGCGACGACCAGGATGGTTGCGCCGATCGTGCAGATGATCACGGTCAAACCGATCAGCCGGCGCTCTTCACGTTGTTCGATGCGATCCAGAAGCGCGATCGCGAGGGGCACCATGGCGATCACGGTGACCAGGCCCGCCGCCGCGACCCGCGTCGTCGACCACTCTCCTTCGACCGGCCAGACGATGATCGGCACTGCAGCGGCGACGGCCAGCGGTATGGCCATCGACGTCAGGTTCGGCCCGGCCCGGCCGCTGACCAGCCACCACCCGAAGCCGATGAGGAGAGTGACGCCCAGCAGATGAGCGGTGACCACGGCGCTACTCGTCGCCGGCGACCCGACGGCGAGGACGATCGCCACGACGGCGATCCCGATCGCGGTCCGGTCCCGCAGGCGAGGATCCATGCCGGAACCGTAGCAGAGGCCAACAGCCCCGAACCGTCCGGTGAATCCCGGAACGACAGGCCGGGATGACCGCGCTGCTGGGACCGGACGGGCAGGCCGTACCATCCGGCCACCGGCCCGTCCCAGAGGCCGCCCGACCCCGAGGTCCCGGTGGCCATCCTCGAGACCCACGACATCGGCAAGCGCTACGCCCGGCGGCGGCCATGGGCGCTCCGACACCTGGACCTTTCCGTGCCGGTCGGAAGCGTGACCGCGTTGGTCGGTCCGAACGGCTCGGGCAAGTCCACCTTGCTCAAGGCCTGGATCGGCTTCGAGCGACCGACCGAAGGCCACCTGACCGTCGATGGCATCGACCCCTGGAAGGACCGGGCGTCGGCGGTCCGGCGCATCGGATACGTGCCGCAGGCACCGTCCCTCTATCGCGAATTGACCGTCGACGAGCACGTCGACCTGGCGGAGACGCTGCGCCCGGGTTTCGACCGCGGCATCGCGCTCCGGCGGCTCGACGACCTCGCCATCCCGCACACCTCCCGCGCCGACGAGCTGTCCGGGGGACAGCAGGCGCAGGTCGGGCTGGCGCTCGCGCTGGGGGCGCGAGCGCCGGTCCTGCTGCTCGACGAGCCCCTCGCCAGCCTTGACCCGCTCGCGCGGCGCGAGTTCCTCCATGTCCTGGTCGATGCGGTCCGAGCCGACGGCGCGACGGCGCTGCTGTCATCGCACGTCATCACCGACATCGAGCAGGCATGCGACCGGCTGCTGGTCCTCGGCGGCGGGCGGATGCTGCTGGACCTCTCGATCGCCGGCGCGATCGCGGAGCACCGCGTCATCGATGCCGCCGAGCTGGGCCCAGGGGGGACCCTAGGCTTCGGGACCCTCGTCGGGATCTTCCCGGGCCCGTCCGGTGAACGGCTCGGTCTCGTTCGCGGTGCGGGTGACCACGGCCGAGCAGCGACGCTCGAGGAGGTCGTGCTCGGCCACCTGGCGGCCGCTCGTGCCCCGCGACATGTGCCGGTCGAGGGACAGGCGGCGTGATCCTCCAGGAGGCCCGGCTCACGTTTCGGCTGCACCGATTCGAGCTGTACGCCTTCGGGACGGCGCTCATCGTCCTCGTCATCGCCGGATTCGCCGGCTCCGCCTATGTCGATGGACTTCGTCCCGGGCCTCAGTGCCTGGCGACCGACGGCAGCGCACCCCAGGTCTGCGAACCGGCTCTGCGTGCCTGGAACGACGCGCAGGGAAGGATCGGCGGTCTCATCCTCTCGCCAACGCTGGCCGTCGCCTATGTCATCGGCGCCTTCCTCGGGGTGCCGATCGTCGGCCGTGAGCTCGAGCGTGGCACGACGCGGCTCGCGTGGTCGCTGGCGCCGTCTCGCCGGCGCTGGTTCGCCGTTCGCGTGCTGCCCGTCCTGGCGATCATCGTGGTGCTCACGTTCGCCGCCGGAGCGGCCGTCGACCGCTTCTTCGCCGCGAGCGTCCAGGGCGAGGATCCCGCGGCGTCGTTCACCTTGTACGGCGCTCGCGGCGTTCTGCTGGCCGCTCGTGCGGCGTTCATCTTCGGCGTCGCCGTGGTGGTCGGAGCCGTCGTCGGGCGAGCGCTGCCGGCACTGATCCTGACCGCGCTCATCGTGACCATCGCGATCGCGGGCGGCGAAGGTGTCCACCAGAACGTCATCCTCCGCAGCGAGGCGGTCCCGGTCGAGATGCGATTCGACGAGTACGGACGGGGGAACCGCGGCGACCTCACCTTCGATACCGTCTTCCAGCTCCCGGACGGAAGGCTCGTCGGTTTTGAATACTTCGGCGACAACAACCCGTTCGACGAGGAGGGGAACCCGCTCTATCCGATGTTCTTGATGGTCATCCCGGGTAACCAGTACAGGTTCGTCGAGGCTCGTGAGGCGCTCGCCCTGGCCCTCGCCACGCTCATCGTCCTGCTCGCCGCCGGCGTCGTCGTCGCGCGACGGCGACCCGGCTGACCCTTCGACCTCAGGGAGCCCGCGCGAGTTCTCGCTTAGTCGTCCCAAGCATCGTATGTGCGGGCTAACGTGGAACGCGCCCGATCCCGATCTCACTCAGTCACCTGACGACTACGCGAGAGGCGATCGGCGCAACCCGGCCACATACCAGTCGTCACAGGACTGGATAGGAACCCACCAGCCCGGGTCAGGCTGCCCCCGCGGTCGGCGCCTCCGTTCGTGACCGACTCGAGCGAAGGCTTATGGCGATGGCGAGGGCGCCGAGCAGGAAGATCGCTCCCCCGATGATGAACGGCGCTGGCGCGCCACCGACCGACGCGACCCCCGCCCCGATCGCCGGCCCGATGATCCCCGCGGCGTAGAGCGGCAGGTAGACGAGGTTGAGCGTCGCCGAGCGGCGCTCCGCCGGGACCTCCATCGCGAGTAGTCCGAAGACCATGGCACTCACCGTCGCAGTGCTCATCCCGAGGACGACCGCGAGGAGCGCGAGCGAGGCCACTGACGGCACGAACGGCATGAGCAGGAGGACCACACCCGCGCCGGCGAGCGCCGCGATGAGCACCGAGCGGAACCCGATCCGATCGCCCAGCACGCCGCCCAGCGGGGAGACGAGCGCCCCGACGAGCGCGGCCGTGCCCATCACCAGCCCGACCGCCGACGCGTACCCGGGTCCGGGGCCGGTCAGGCCCTCGACGAGGATCGGGATGTACGGGCGGCTCATCTGCGTCGCGACATAGGACACCCCGAAGATCATGAAGATGCGGCGGACCGCCGGATCGGCCAGGACTCCCCGAACCGCCCCGAAGGCCAGGCTGAGCACGCTGCCGGTCGGGATCACCTCGGGCCGCACCTCCCTGGACCCGAAGGCGACGAGCAGCGCGGTACCGACCGAGAACACGGCCGACAGCCAGAACACGCCCGACAGCGACCAGCCATACGCGTCGATGAGGATCCCGGCCAGGACGGGACCGACCGCGAACCCGATCGGGCCCGAGGCCCCGAAGAGCGCGATGGTGGTCCCGAGCCGGGGGGTCGGGGTGACGTCCCGGATGCCCGCCAGCATCACACCGGTGTTGCCGAGCTGGAACCCGATGAGCAACATCGACAGGGCCAGTTGCCAGGGCTCCTGCGACAGCGCGACGCCGGCGAACACGACCGCCTCGACCAGCGCGCTGCGGACGATGACCGCCTTGCGGCTGTACTTGTCCGCCCAGACGCCCCACAACGGCACGAGCGGCATCCCGACGACGAACACCAGCGCGCTGAACAGCCCGACGAACGCCAGCCGGTCGGCTTCCGCCACGCCCATCTCGCGCAGGTACGCCGGCAACAGCGCGAAGATCTGGCTGACGCCGAGACCCTCGACCATCGAGGTCACCCAGAAGACGGCGACGAGGACGCGCCAGTCCTGGGCAGGGCGAGGAAGTGGTGGGGCGGACGCCGCGGTCACGGCGGCGGGGTCGGGCATCGGCGGAAGCCTAGCCGATGCGCCTGCTTGCCCGGCGGCGGACACGAAAGCGCCCGAAGGAACTGGTGGGACACCGAGCGTTCGGCGGGTCCTGGGGCTTCAGCAAGCTGCAGTCCCTGGTCGCCGCCGGGTCCCTCGCTCGCTGGCCTTGCGACCCTCGAACCCGGTTCCCGGGACCACTTCGAGGATCGCTCCTCGCTGCGGTCTGGCGGTTCACTCCTGCCCCTTCGGGCGAGACCAATGTACGGGCCGCGGCAGGAGAACCACAACGGGCTTATCCACGAACTTGGAGTGGGAGCCCGTGACCTTATCCCCGAACTTGTGAACGTTGTGGACGGGTTGTGGATACTCATCCGGGAGGTGTCGGAGCCATGGCCCATCTGCTCGCCCGGCTCGTGGCCCTCAACGACCGCTGGGCGCGCCCGTTCGGCGACTTCAATCACCGCTGGCTGTCCGCCCTGTTCGGGCCGATCCGGCCGATCAAGGACCTGCTCAACGGCCGATGGCTGGGACACCCGCTCCACGCCGCGTTGACGGACATCCCGATCGGCCTGCTCCTGGCGGCGGTGATCCTCGACCTGCTCGATCAGCGGGCCGCGGCAGACATCGCCATCGTGGCCACGGTCGTGTCCATGGTCCTCGCGGCCCTGCCGGGCTTTGCCGACTACACCGACACGGACGGCACCGCCCGGACGCGAGCGACGACTCACGCCACGCTGATGACCGTCGCCCTCGTGGTCCTGCTCGTCTCGCTGTTCGTTCGCGCCGGCGATCCGGCCGATCGAACGGTCGCCGTCGTCCTCGGCCTGGTCGCCCTCGGGCTCGTGACGGCCGGGGCGTTCGTCGGGGGCGATGTCGTGTACGTCTTCGGCAACATGGTCAGCCGCCATGCGTTCCGCGGAGCCGGCACGAAGTGGATCCGCCTCGACCTCGGCGCCATCGCCTCGCTCGACGACCTCGCTGACGCGACACCCACGAAAGTGAAGGCCGGAATCAACGACCTCGTGCTCGTTCGGCTGGGCGACACGGTCCACGCGCTTCACGCCACGTGCGCGCACGCCGGCGGGCCGCTGGACAAGGGCACGGTCGTCGACGGCTGCCTGCAGTGCCCGTGGCACGGCGCCCGGTATCGGCTCGCCGACGGGCACGTGGTGCGCGGACCGTCGCTGTACGACCAGCCGGCCTACGAGATCCAGGCCGTCGAGGGCGGTGGCTACGAGGTCCGCCGGATCCCGTCGTAAGGGGCCATCATCTGGGCATGCGGCCCATCCAGCTGCCCGATCCGTGCCTGGTGGTCCTGGTCGGGCCGGCCGGCTCGGGCAAGTCGACCCTCGCCGCTCGCCACTTCCGCCCCGAGGAGATCCTCTCGTCCGACGCGTACCGGCAGCTGGTCAGCGGCGATGCAGCCGACCAGCGCGCGACGGGCCTCGCGTTCCGGCGGTTGCACGGCGATCTGGCGGCTCGCCTCCGGGCGGGGAAGCTGTGCGTGGTCGACGCCACGAACGTGACAGTCCACGCGCGTCGCAACCTACTGGTGCGTGCCAGCGACGCGGGTGTCCCGACCGTGGCGATCGTCCTCGACCTGCCACCCGAGGTCGTCCACGCCCGCAACGCCGGGCGGCCGATCCGTGTCGTCGACCCGGCCGTCGTCGATCGTCACCTCGCCGGCCTGCGCGACACGATCGACGCGGCGTCCCTCACCGAGGAGGGCTTCGAACAGGTCGTGATCCTCGACGATCCCGCTCTGATCGAGGCGCTCCGATTCGAGCGCCGCGCCCGCTGAGCCGCCCGCCGCTAGTTCGACCCGGCGCCGATGAGGACGACGGCGAGGGCGGCCAGCCCGATCCCGACCGCATGCGAGCGAGTGACCCGCTCGTGGAGGATGAGGGTGGCGAGGATCACCGTCGTCACCGGGTAGAGCGACGACACGACCGCGGCGATCGCGAGCGCCCCGCTCTGGACCGCCAGGATGTACGCGCCGTTGCCGGCCATGTCCAGGACGCCGATCGCGAACAGCGCGGGCATGAGCCGCGGCGTCGGCCGCCAATCGGATCTGGTGGCGACGATCACGCCCACGATGAGGAGCGCCTGCGTGGCGCGGGCGATCGAGAGTGGACCGAAGACGTGGCCGTCGCTGACCTGCGCGATGAAGACGCTGAACAGTCCGATCGTCGATCCTGCGAGCAGTGCCAGGCCGAGACCCGCCCGGCCGCCACCCTCATCGGCGACGCGCGACACCAGGACCACCGCCACGATGGCGATGACGATCCCGACCGTCACGAGCATGTCGGGCCAGCCCTCGAGCACGATGCCGGCCACGACCGGGATGATCGCGGCGAGGACGCCGGTGACCGGCGCCACGATCCCCATCCGGCCGACCGCCAGGCCGCGATAGAGCGCCGTGATCCCGATGCCGCCGAAGACGCCGCCAAGGGCCGACCAACCGACGTCGGTCGGCGTCGGGAGCCCCTCGGCACGGAGGACGGCCAGCCCGATGGCGAGCGCCATGCCCACGAGCTGCGAGACGAGGACGACACCGAAGACCGGCGTCCGTCGGCTCATCAGGCCGCCGCCGAAGTCGCCGCCTCCCCACGCCAGCGCGGAGACCAGCCCGAACAGGACCGTGGCCGTCGCTGGGTCGGGTCCGATCAGGGGCTCGTCTCGTCGGGCGGGGCGGCATCGTCGAGCGCGGTCGGTCCCGGCAGCTCGACGATCGCGTCGGCGACGCCGTCATATCGCTCGGAGCAGGTCAGGTAGATGACCTGGAAGTCGGACGTCACGCCCTTGAGGAGCGTCAGGGCCCGGGCGGCTCGCGCGTCGTCGAGGGTGACGAAGGGGTCGTCGAAGATGAGCGGGGGCCGTCGATCGCCGGTCACGAGCCGAACGAGCCCGAGCCGGGCCGTCAGGTAGACCAGGTCCATCGTGCCCTGGCTGAGCGCGGTGACCTTGACCCAGTCGCGCTTCTCCGGGGCGCGGACCTCGATGTCGAGCGTCTTGTCGTCGACCCGGACGTGGCGGTACCGCCCGGCCGTCGCCCCCTCGAGGTCGCGGACCATCCGCTTCTCCAGGTATCGCGTGGCCGACTTCATCGTCGCCTGCTCCGCCGCGACGATGGACGCGAGCGTCATGGCGTAGACGCGCTCGCGACGCTCGAGGGCAGCCAACTCGTCGCGCCAGCCGGCAAGCAATTCCGCGTGGGCGGCGACCTCCTCGGCATCGACGGCGTTCGTCTCCACCCTGGCGCGCGCGTTGGCCTCGTCGTCGCGCGCGTGCTCGAGCGCGCCTTCCTGTTCGCGCACCTCGACCTCGAGGCGTTCGCGCGCCCGCGGCTCCTTGGCGATCGGACCGAGCGCTTCGAGCGCGCTGCCCTTCTCGGAGATCTCCAAGGCCGCAGCGTCTCGCATCGGGACGAGCGACTCGGGCGGCTGTTTGCCGACGAGCCCTTCGAGTTGCGCGGTCAGGACATCGATCTGGGCGACGTGCGCCTCCTCTTTCGCCAGCACGTTCTCGGCGGTCGCGAGGTCGTCCAGGCCCAACGCCCCGAGCCGCTTCTCCGTATCGGCCTCGACCGCCGCCAGCTCCGCTTCCATCTCCGATCGGCCGCGCAGGCGACGATCGATCTCGGTGTCCCGGAGCTGGGCGTTCATGTGATAGCTGCGGCGCATCCACAGCGCGACCGCGGCGAGGATCAGGCCGATGACCCCGATGACCCCGCCGATCAGGCTCGGGACCATCCCCAGGTTGACGATCTCGAGGGCGTTGAGGGCGAGGGCGCCGGCCGCGATGACGACCCCGATGATGACGAGCGCGATGCCCCAGCGCGAGAGCGGGCGCCAGCTCGGCTCCGCCTCGACCTCGAAGTTGACGTTGACCTCGCCCGCCAGGGCCGCCCGCAGTTCGCGCGCCTGCTGGTCCAAGGCCCGCAACCGCTCGACCCCGGAGCGGAGCACGGGCAGCGGGTTGGCCGACGGATGCGTCGCCGCCAGGCCGGCGAGCTGCTCGTTGACGCCGACCGCCTGGCGGAAGCGTTCGTAGCGATCCTGGGCGGCGGCGCGCTCGGTCGCCAGCCGCTCGGCCTGGCGGGCCTTCTCGAGCATCCCGCGGCGTTCGGACAGGGCCGCCTCGGCCTGCGCCCGTTGCTCGAGGGCCCCGGCGAGGGTGTCTCGATCGCTGGCCAGTTGCGCCAGCGCCAGGTCGCCCTGCTCGAGCGCCTGCGCCGCCCGCGCGACCTCGGCTTCGGCGACCTTCAGTCGCCCAGGGTTCTTCTCACCCTTGGTCGTCAAGCCGTGGATCGCCCCCTCGAGCTTTCGCTTGGCTCGGCTCGTGCCGCGGTCGCCCCCGCTGATGGACGCCTGGAGGCGGTCCCGCAGGGCGCCCTCGTCGTGGCCGATGTCGGCGAGCTCGTGGTGGCGGATCGACGCGGTGGAGCGGAAGAAGGCCTCGGTCGGGATGCCCGTGAGCTCGGCGAGGACCTGGTCGGCCAGCGTCGGATCGGTGACCGACTCGCCGTCGTAGTCGAGGCGCACCGTGCCGCGCGACCCCGCGAAGGTCTTCTCGAGCTGACCCACCTTGGCGCCGTCCTCGTCGTCCTGCTCGAAGTCGATGGTGATCGCCGACCGGACGTCCTCGGCGGCGTCCCAGGGACGGAACGCATCGAGGTCGCCCGCCGCGCTGGTCACGCGCCGGGTGATGGCGAGCTCGATGGCGCGCTGGATCGTGGACTTGCCGGCCTCGTTCGGCCCGCGGATCACGGTCAGGCCCGGCGCGAGGTCGACGGTCAGGTGACGATACCGTCGGAAGTCGCGCAGCTCGAGCCGGCGGATCCTCACAGGGACACCTCGTGGCCGGCCAGCAGCAGGCGCCCCAGGCGAAGGGAATCGCGCAGTTCGCCCGCCTCCTCGGCCTTGCCGGCGCCCTCGAGTTCGGCGATCCGGGCTTCCAGGTCTCGGATGAAAGCCCCGACGACGGTGTCGGCCGACGGCAGCGTCCCCTCCGTCAACGCCGGCAACGAGACGTCGCGCACCCGGACCTTAAGGAACGAGGGCGCCAGCGCGGATTCGATCTCGTCCGTATGGAGGTCCAGTTCGTCGGGTCGCACGCCGACGACGCGTACGTCGAGGACCAGGTCGGGGTCGGCGCGCTTGGCGAGGCTGTCGATGAGCGCGGGCTGGCTCGCGACGGTCGTCGCGTCGACCTGCACGCGCTGGAACGCGGTCCGGCCCACGACCCGCTCCTCGACGGTGACGATCCGCTTCCCATCGGCCTCTTCCAGCTCGACGAGGAGGACCTTGCCCGCCCGGTCCTGGTCGAGCGCGACCGGCTCCGGAGCGCCGGCGTAGGCGTACGTGACGGCCCCGGCACGACCCTGCTGCGACGAGTGCCAATGGCCGAGGGCGAGATAGTCCAGGCGGCTGCCGGCGATCTCGTCGGTCGTGATGACGACCTCGTCTCGGTCGGTCTTGCCCGGGATCGCGATCGAGCCGTGGACCATCCCGATCCGCCACGTCGCACCCGCGTCCTCGCTCCCCGCATCGAGACCCTGGAGCGGACTGACCGGCGCCCGTTTCGTGTCGAAGACCCGGCCGTGGACGACGACATCGAGGGCGGCCAGATGGACCTTGTCGAGCGACGGGGTGAGGACGGTCACGAGATCGTCGCGATCGGTGCTGCCGGCCATCGCCTTGAGGTCGTAGGCGCGATAGATCGATGCCCGATCGTAGACGTCGTGCGTCCCCGGGATGATGACCGTCCGGATCCGGGCCAGGGCGAGACGTTTGAGCTCCTCTACCACCCGCTCGACCGATCGGCGCGGCTGGACGTTGGAGTCGAACAGATCGCCGGCGATCAGGAAGAGGTCGACCTTCTCGGCCAGCGCCAGGTCGACGGTCGCGCGGAACGCGGCGAACTGGCGATCCCGCTGGGCGGCCGCCTGGACCCCGAGGTCGTCGTGTCGCGCGCCGAGATGGATGTCCGCGGTGTGGATGATCCGTAGCATCCGGTTGCGGCGGGCCTCCCTGGTCGGTCACGGTCCGGACGACGCGACCGGGGCCGTCGGCCGGGCCCGATCGGGCCGCCGGGCGGCCCGCGGGTCCAGCGCGAGCGAGGCGCCCCCATGACTCCCCGCTCGCCGCCCCGAATCTCGTCGCTCATTGTGACAGGTCGGGTGTCACGACCGCCAGACGGCCCCGCTTGCCCGGAGCCGTCGGCGACTCAGAAATCGGATGCGTCGTATGATGCGCGACCTGACACCCGGTGCGCCCCGAAACAGGGACTCCATATCGGCACCTTGGGTCGCGCGGCCCCGGCTTCCCTCGCCAGCACTCGCACGCCCCGTCCGCTGATGCGGCCGCCCTTCGGGCGCACGAATACCGAGCTTCGTGATCCCTCGGAGGAACAAGTGACTTACGTCGATCGAACCCTGTCCTGCGTCGACTGCGGGGTGGAATTCATCCACTCGGCCGCCGACCAGGAGTACTACGTGGAGAAGGGGTTCACCAGCGAACCGAAGCGCTGCACCAGTTGCCGCGCCAGCCGCCGAGCGGCCCGAGATCCAGGCTATGACGTCCGCGAGATCGGTGGACCCCGCGGGTACGAGCGCGGCGACGACCGAGCGTCCCGCGAATATTTCGCGGTCATCTGCTCGTCGTGCGGCAACCAGGCACAGGTCCCGTTCAAGCCACGGATGGACCGCCCGGTCTACTGCTCCGACTGCTTCCGGACCGTTCGCCCGGACTGACCTTACAGGCGGAACGTCTCGCCGGCGCGAAGCCGCTCGCGCCGGCGGCCCCGCCAGACCGTCACCCGGGCGGCACCATGGACCTGCCAGCTTCCGTCGCGGCCGATGACGGCGGTCTCCTCGTCGATGCCGAGGACCACCGAACCGCGTGGGGCCTGCAGGGCCACGAGCGCGGACATCGGTTCCGGCCACGCGTCGTAGTGGGGGACGACGGACGCGCTCGGGGCGAATCCGAGCCCCGCGCGCCAGCGCAAGGGGAACGGCAGCACGCGCCCGCGCAGGTCGAAGGCGTGGGCCGCGAGGGCCATGGCCCCGGCCGAACAGCCCGCCAGCACGGCTCCCCGCTCGTGCGCCTCGATCAGCGCGAGGCCCACGGCGCTTCCGCACAGCACGCTCAACAGATAGCTCGGCTTGCCGCCGGAGAGGTAGATGAGGTCGGCCTCGCCGATCGCCTGAGCCGCCGCCGCGTCGTCGGCGTCATGCCGATCACGAACGAGGACCGGCTCGACCTCGGCGCCCAGCTCCCCGAAGTGGGCGACGCCCATCGAGGCCCAGCGGTCGAAGACCTCGGCGCCGTCGGGGAATGACGCGGTCGGCAGGATCGCCACCCGTGGTCGGGCGCGGCCCGTGGCGGCCAGCAATCCGAGATCGAATTCGGCCATCGCGGGAAGGAACTCACCGGCGCCGACGAGCGCCACGGGTCCGGGCACGGCCAGAGTCTAGTCCGAAGCCCTTGTCCGCGCGGCGACGCACCTGCGACACTGGCCGGGCATGACCCAGCGCCAGCGATGGACCCTCATCGCGACGATCATCGGTTCCGGGGCCGTGTTCCTCGACGGGACGCTCGTGGGGGTCGCACTCAAACGGATCGGGCAGGAGCTGCCTGCCTCGATCGTCGGTGTGCTCGAAGGCCAGGCCTACGTGGTCAGCGGTTACCTCGCGGTCCTGGCCGCGCTGCTCATCCTCGCCGGTGCCCTGAGCGACCACTACGGCCGCCGACGCGTGTACGCACTCGGATTGGGTGGGTTCGCGCTGACATCCGCGCTGTGCGGCCTGGCGCCGACGCTCGAGGCGCTGGTCCTCTTCCGGCTCCTGCAGGGTGCCGCCGGCGCCCTGCTGATCCCCGGCTCGCTCGCCCTCATCACGCACGCGTTCGAGGGTGAGGCGCGCGGCCGCGCGTTCGGCATCTGGGCGGCCTCGACGTCGGCTCTCACGGTCATCGGGCCGATCGTCGGCGGCATCATGGTCGACACGATCGGCTGGCGGTTCGCGTTCCTCGTCAACGTGCCGCTTCTCGCGTTCGCCCTGTGGGCCACCGTCCGCCATGTCGAGGAATCGCGCGACACGGAGGCGTCCGGCTCGTTCGACTGGCTGGGTGCGCTCGTCGCCGCGCTGGCGATCGGGGGTCTCGCCTTCGGGCTCATCCGCGGCCAGGCCCAGGCCTGGAGCGACACCGCCGCCTGGCTCGCGATCGGCGTCGGGACCATCTCGCTCATCCTGTTCCCGTTCCTGATGGCCGTCCGGCCCAACCCCCTGGTCCCGCTCGGTCTCTTCCGGTCCAGGGCGTTCGCGACCGTCAATCTCGCGACCTTCTTCATCTACGGAGCGCTGTACGTGACGTTCGGCTACCAGCCGCTGGTCCTCCAGGGCGTGCTCGGGTACACGGCCCTGGGGGCCGGCATGATCGGCTTGCCCTCGGGGGTCATGCTCTCCGTCCTCTCGACGCGCGTCGGGACCGTCGCCGCGCGAATCGGGCCACGGACGTTCCTCGTGGTCGGGCCCCTGCTCATGGCCGGCGGCCTGCTGTGGTTCGCCCGGCTGCCGGCCGACTCGGAGCCGTGGCTGGCCGCGATCGAATCGCCGGCGACGCTCATCCCGCCACTCGACGCCATCATCGACGTGCTCCCGGCCATCCTCCTGTTCGGGGTGGGGATCTCACTCGTCGTCGCGCCGTTGACGAGCACGCTCATGGGCTCGATCCCCGGCCGGTTCTCGGGCATCGGCTCCGCGATCAACAACGCGATCTCGCGCGTCGGCCAGCCGCTCCTCGGCGCCATCATCTTCATCGCCATCAGCGCGACGTTCTACACGGCGCTGGGGACATACGCGCCCGGCCTCGACACGACCTCGACCGAGGTCCGGAACGACTTCCAGCCACTCAACCCGCCGCCCGCGGCGGCGTCCCCAGCCGAGGTGGCCGCTGCGAACCAGGCCTCGATGGAGGCCTTCCACCTGGCCATCCTCGTGTGCGCCGGGCTGCTGGTGATCGGCAGCCTCGTGTTCTGGTTCGGGCTGCGCGTCCGCCCGGCACCGGGGCGGGCCGGGACCACAGGCCCGGGAGCGACGTCCTAGCGGACCCGGAACGGCTCCCCGTGGCCCGGGATGACGATGTCGACCGCCGCGAGGACGCGGGCGCGACCTCGTTCGATCGCCGGCTGGTCGGCACCGAGGGGGTCGATCTCCGGCGTCCGGTCCGAGTACCACCACAGGTGGGTCAGGGCGTAGGTCGCGTCGTCCGCCGCGACGACGAGCGTCGCATCCTCCTCGGTGTGGCCGGGCGTCAGCCACAGCTGCGAGTCCGGGGCGAGGTGGTACCCGTCGCCTTCGTGGTCGAGCCACAGGTCGTCGCGATAGCGCGCCCAGAAGTCGACGACCTCCGCGTTCGGGAACAGGGCGATGTTGACCGTGTGGTCCGGGTGATGGTGGCTCAGGAAGACGTGCGTCACGGCGTCGGGCGCGACGCCGAGCGCGGCCAGCGGGTCGAGGATCAGCGACCGATGGGCGACCATCCCGGGGTCCGCCACGATGAGCGCATCGCCGTCTCTGACCAGGGTGATGCTGGACCCGACCCGGTCGTGGGCGTACCCGGCATGGAGCAGGTGGACCGACGTCATCGAGCGATGCTAGTGGGTGCCGGCCCGGGGGACGCGGTCGTCGCGGCACGCGCGATGCCACGTCGATACGGGCGACTTCGGTGCGAGACTCAGGCCCTCCCCGTCCCCACGTCACGGAGGTCGCCATGGTCGCCGATCGCCCCGCTGACCTCGTCCTGCTCGGTGGCCGCGTCGCCACGATGGACGCCGCGCGCAGCTGGGCGACCGCGCTCGCCTCTCGCGACGGTCGTCTCGTGGCGGTCGGACCGGACGCCGACGTGCGAACCCACATCGGCCCGCGGACGCGGGTCATCGAGCTGCGCGGGCGGACGGTCGTGCCGGGCTTCCAGGACGCACACGTCCACCCGGTCGGTGGCGGCCTCGAGATGCTGCGCTGCGACCTGAACGACTCACTGGAGGCCTCGGAGTATCTCGAGATCATCGCGACGTATGCCCGGACCCATCCAGACGAGGCCTGGATCCGCGGCGGCGGCTGGTACATGGCCGCGTTCGAGGGAGGGACGCCGCGCCGCGACGAGCTCGACCGCATCCTGCCCGACCGACCGGCGTTCCTGACCAGCCGGGACGGTCACAGCGCCTGGGTCAACACCCGGGCCCTCGAGCTGGCCGGCGTGACGGCCGCCACCAACGATCCGGACGACGGGCGATTCGAGCGCGATCGGGATGGGACACCGGCGGGCACGCTCCATGAAGGCGCCATGGACCTGGTCGGCGAGTTCGTGCCGGATGACACGCAGGTCGAGCTCGAGGCCGGGCTCCGGACCGGCCAGCGACACCTCCATTCGCTCGGCATCACCGCGTGGCAGGACGCCATCGTCGAGCCGGCGGTCGAAGAGCGGGCGTACGTGTCCCTCGCCTCAAGCGGCGAGCTGACGGGGCGCGTCGTCGGGGCGCTGTGGTGGGACCACCATCGCGGGGCCGAGCAGATCGACGAGTTCGTCGAGCGACGCCGGGCGACGGCGATCGGACGGTATGCCCCGACGAGCGTGAAGCTGATGATGGACGGCGTCCTCGAGAACTACACCGGTGCCCTGCTCGAGCCGTACCTCGACGGCCACGGCGGCACGACCGACAACCACGGCCTGATGCAGATCGACCCCGAAGGGCTCAAGACCTGGGTGCCGATCCTCGATGCGCTCGGGTTCCAGTCCCATTTCCACGCCATCGGCGACGGGGCGGTGCGGGCTGCGCTCGACGCCGTCGAGGCGGCCCGGCATGCCAACGGGCCGTCCGACACGCGGCCCCACATCGCCCACATCCAGCTCATCCATCCCGACGACGTCCCCCGGTTCCGCGAGCTCGATGTCGTCGCCAACGCCCAGCCGTTTTGGGCCGCACACGAACGCCAGATGGACGTGCTGACGATCCCGTTCATCGGCGAGCGCTGGCGGTGGCAGTATCCGTTCCGATCGCTGCGGGCGGCCGGCGCCGTCCTCGCGATGGGGTCCGACTGGAGCGTGACGACGGCAGATCCTCTGTGGGAGATGGATCTCGCCGTGGAACGCGCGTATCGGGGCGTCGACATCAAGGGCATCGACACCATGGTGGATGTGTTCCTGCCGGACGAGCGGCTCGACCTCGTGGACGCACTGGCCGCCTTCACGAACGGCTCGGCCTACGTCAACCACCTCGAGCGTCAGACCGGGTCGCTGGAAGCCGGAAAGCTGGCGGACCTGGCCGTGCTCGATCGCGATCTCTTCGATCGAGGTGCGGGCGCGATCCGCGAGGCGCGGGTCGTCGGCACGTTCGTCGAGGGCGCCGCCGTGTACGAGGACCCCGCCCTCGACGGCTGAGCGAACGTCGGCGCTCGACATGGACACATGACGATCCGAGATCAGGCACGGATGTCCGTGTCTGCAAGCGAGCCGCGGGGCGATGCTCTCCCTGCGCCCCGGATGAACCGGGCGACAGAAAGGAGAGGACCGATGAACGCCTACGCGATCTTCGCTGTCAACGAGCATCTGGAGTACCTGATCGACGAATCCGCTCGGAACCGCAGCACCAACGCTGGCAAGCCCAGCCTTCGCAAGCGGGTCGCCTCGGCGCTCGGCGGCTTCCAGCTCAACGTCGCCAAGGCGACCGGTGACTGGGGCTCGATCCTCCCCAGGCTCGAAGACTATCCCTACCGGGGCTGATCTCCTCCCTCGGCCTCGCGCTTCCTCCCTCCTAAGCACGAACGACCTCCGACCCTCCGGCGGAGGTCTTCGTGTGTCCGGGACCGGATCACGGCAGATCGGCCGGCGTGTCGATGTCGAGCAGCGAGGCCCCGGCCGGGTCCTCCTGGCGCCAGATGTGCTCGGGGACCGTGGCCGCACCGAGCGTCTCCGGCAAGGCGCGGAGGCGGCGCTCGCCTTGCGCCAGCAGGGTCGTGGCCTGCTCCGAGGCGACCGACCGACCGACGGCCATCGGGAGCGGGGGGCGGTCGTCCCCGACTTCGAGCCGCGCCGCTTCGGCGCCGGCCGTGACCGCGCTGATCAACAAGCCCAGGACGCCGGGCACGACCGTGGGCGAGTCGCCCGCAACGATCAGCGCAACGTCGGCATCAGTCGCCGCAAGACCGGCCGCCACACCAGCGAGCGGGCCTTCGAACGCCCGCTCGTCGTGGACGACGCGGACGCCAGACGGGACGGCCACGACGGCCTCGGGCGCCACGACCACGATGACGTCGTTTGTCAGTCCGAGGACGGCCGCGATCGCGTGATCGAGCAGGGGTCGGCCCGCGAACGGTTCGGCGAGCTTGTCGCGCCCGAACCGCGCGGAACGGCCGCCGGCCAGGACGATCGCGGCCAACGATCCCGTGGCGGTCACGCCGGCTCCCGGTGTCCGGGCGCCCGAGGACCCGGCACATGGCCGGCGTCGGTCCGGCGGAGGACGCCGCGGCGGTCCAGGTCCTCGAGGATGGCCATCACGTACTTGCGGCTGGTGCCGGTGGCGTCCCGGTAGGCGGCCGGCGTCAGCGGCCCGTCGGCGGCCATCGCAAGGGCACGCGCCGCGAGGTCGCGGTACGTGGACATCGCGTAGGCGAGGTCCGGCTCGAGCACGATGATGCGGCCGCTGCGCTCCAGCTCGCGAATCCCCGCAGTCGGACACGCGGCGGTGCGGGCGGCCGCCGCCAACGAC
Organism: uncultured Chloroflexia bacterium; assembly: GCA_963776545.1. GTDB lineage: Bacteria > Chloroflexota > Limnocylindria > Limnocylindrales > CSP1-4 > SPCO01. Next base: position 57,343 of record CAVZND010000011.1, read on the forward strand.
GGCGGGGCGGCCACCGAGAGCGCTCGTTCCAGGCGATCCATCCCGGCCGCCACCGCCGGGTCGGGCGTCGTCGCAGCGACCCCCGGGAGACGCACGCGATCGCCGGCACGGACCAGGCGCCCGGCACGGACCTGATCCTCGATCACGGCCGTGGCAGCCGTCGCGGCATCCTCACGCCTTAACGTCGCCGCGCGTCGGAGCGTGCGGGCCACCGACGCGCGAACGGCCGCGAGCGACGCCTCAGACCCGGCCGGATCGGTGACCGCGAGTCGGGCGGCGGTGCCGGCGGTCTCGGCCACATCCGGTGCCAGCGTCACCGCGCCGTCGACGACGAGCGCGCCATGCAGCCCGAGTCGGGCCGCTCTTCGTGACGCCGCGTCATCGACCGCGACGGCCCCGGCGAGGGCCGCCGCTCGTTCCACGGTCTGCCGGCGGCGCGACACGCCCCGTGGCGGCTCGACGTCCAGCACCGCGCCGCCGACGATGGGATCCGTGCCGCCGGACCGTCGCAGCACGAAGCGATCACCGGGCGCGACGGCGATGGGCTCCGCCAGGCGCAGGATCGCGACGGCCGTGCCGTCGGGCAGGTCGATGGCATCTCGGCCGCTCCGTCCGACCGCGGCGTCCACGGCGGCCGTGCCGAGGTGCAGTCGCGCCCGCGTCCGGTCGGGGAGCCGCGCCCGAAGACGGACGAGGACGCGCGAGCTGGCGGCGACGTCCGGATCCGAGGTGAGGACGAGGCCGCGACGGAGCGCAGAGTCGTCGACGCCGGCGAGGTTGAGCGCGGTCCTGCCGGGGCCGGCGGACGCGACCGTGGCACCATGCACCTGCAGCTCGCGCACCCGAACGACGCGGTCGCCCGGGACGATCCGCAGCGACGCGCCCCGGTCGAGCCGGCCACCCCGCAGCGTCCCGGTCACGACCACGCCCCGACCCTTGACGGTGAAGACCCGGTCGATCGCGAGGCTCGGCGGCCCGCTGGCGTGACCGGGCGAACGCCCGATGACTGCGTCGCGCGCGCCGAGGAGCGCCGCCCGAAGCGGATCCAGCCCTGCCCCCGTCACACCCGAAACGGCGAGCACCGGGGCCGCGGCCAGCGACGTGTCGCGGAGCAGCCCGCCGACCTCGTCGATCACCTCGGCCACCCGATCGGGCCCGACGGCATCGACCTTGGTCACCACCGCCACGCCGTCGCTGATGCCAAGCGCATCGAGCAGCGCGAGGTGCTCGCGGGTCTGGGCGCGAGGGCCATCGTCGGCCGCGACGACCAGCAAGGCCGCATCGATCTCACCCGCGCCGACGAGCATGTTGCCGACAAGCTTGTCGTGCCCGGGCACGTCGACGAAGTCGAGCTCGCTGCCGTCGTCGAGCGCCAGGTGCGCGTACCCGACGTCGATCGTCATGCCGCGCCGCCGCTCCTCGGGCAGGCGGTCGGCATCGATGCCGGTCAGCGCCCGGAGCAGCGTGGTCTTGCCATGGTCGATATGCCCGGCCGTGCCGATGACGACGGTCATGCCCGGCCGGCGAGGGCCGCCGTGATGGCCGCACCGAGGGCGGCGTCATCGCCGGGCTCGACCGTCCGCAGGTCGAGCACCACGCGGTCGGCCTCGATCCGCCCGATGACCGCCGGGTCGCCGCGCCGAAGCGCCGCGAGGAGGCCATTCGCCGACCGAGCCTCGAGCACGAGCCCGAATGAGGGCAGGACCTCGCCGGGCAGCGATCCGCCGCCGATCGTCGACGGAAGCCCGACGATGGACGCGCGAGCGCCGACGGTCGACGCCAGTGCCTTTGCGCGCGTCCGGAGCGATGCCGGCGGCGTCGCGATCATCCGCCAGACCGGGATCGTCTCGACCGCGCGTCCAGCGCGGTAGAGACCCAGCGTGAGCGCGACTCCGGCGAGCGTGGCCTTGTCCGGGCGCATCGCCCGGGCGAGCGGGTCGCGCCGCATGCGGGCGATCAGGTCGGCCCGCCCGACGACCAGCCCGGCCTGCGGCCCGCCGACCAGCTTGTCGCCGCTGAAGGTGACGATGTCCGATCCGGCCGCCAGCCGCTCCCCGGGGAGTGGCTCGTGGGCAAGGCCGTAGACGGCGGTGTCGAGCAGGGCCCCGGAGCCGAGGTCGTCGATGACGATCGCGCCGTGGCGATGGGCGATGGCGGCGACCTCACGGGGATCCGGCAGTTCCGTGAAGCCGGTCATGGCGAAGTTGGACGGATGGACGCGTAGGACGGCCTTCGCCCGACCCTCGGCCAGCGGGGCCTCGAAGTCCGCTGCCCGGGTGCGGTTCGTCGTGCCGACCTCGATCAGCTTCGCGCCGGCCCGACGGATGATCTCGGGGATCCGCACCCCTCCCCCGATCTCGACGAGCTCACCGCGCGAGACGACGACCCCGCCACGTCCCGCCAGGCCGACCGCGAGCGCGACCGCGGCCGCGTTGTTGTTCGTCACGAGCGCGTCTTCGGCACCGGTCAGCGCGATGAGGTGCTCCTCGGCGGTCCGGACGCGAGCGCCGCGACGGCCGGTCTCGCGGTCCAGCTCAAGCAGCAGGTAGCGGGTCGCCAGGGCGGCGGATGCGTCGGCGATGGCGGGCGCCCACGGTGCCCGGCCGAGGTTCGTGTGGATGATGACGCCCGTGGCGTTGAGCACGGGGAGCGGGCCGGCATCCGCGTAGCCGGCGATGCGGGCGGCGACCTTCGTGCCGAGTGCCGCTGTCGTCCGGGCCGCCTCCCCCGCAGCCAGCCGCGCCCGCTCGTCATCGACGACGGCGCGCGCGGCGTTCACGACCGCATCGACGCTTGGCGGTCGCGGGCGGTCGCTGGGCTTGGTCGACATCGGGCCTCCGGGACGCGGGGGTGGCCCGATGGAGTCTAGGTCGCCCGCGCCGTCACCGGGCGCGCCGTCGTGGCAGCATCATCCCGACATGATCGACGCGGCCGGAAACGTCCGACTCATCCGCACCAGGCCCGCAGAGGTCTGGCACGTCGTCGCCCGGGATGGCGACGGCGTGATCGCCGCGTGTGGCGTCGATCTCCCGGCGGACGCGGAACGGCAGACGATCGCAGTCGAGAGCCTGCTGACCGCGGGGCGCATCTGCCTCGACTGCGCCCAGGCGATGATCGGCCGGTAGAAACGACGCTCACGCCGACCAATCGGCGATCGGCGTCAGATGGTCCTTGTCCGTCACAACCGCGCGACCGGTGATGAGATCGAGGTCGAGCGCGAGTGCGGCATCGTGATGGAGCCATCGGAGCCGAAGCGAGTGCCGGTCGTCCGTCTCGACGGAGAGTTCGCCGTCGAATGCCGCGTGCGTGTTCCGGAGCCGCACCAGGTCGAGGAGTCGGCGGACCACCGGGCGCTGCAACGCGACGTCGATCTCGACGGCCGTGTAATCGTGGCGATTGATCGCTCGGCCCTCGCCCGTCCGGGTGACCGCTTCCGTGTCGTTCTCGCCCGCGAGCAGGCCGACGTAGTAGATCTGCGGGACGCCCCGAGCGAAGAGCTGGATCGCCCGCGCGGCGAGATACCGCTCGGTGTCACCGCCGAGCGCCGAGTAGTACGTGCAGTTCAGTTGGTGGACGTCGATCGCGCCGGGGTCCAGCTCCGACAAGACCCGATTGACGTTGCCTCCGAGCAGGTCGATCCGTTCGGCCAGTCCGAGCATTTCGACGGGTTCGAGGATGCCGTCGAGGTCTGGCGAGACGGGGATGCCGTCGTGACAGTCCAGGGTGGTGAATTGGCGGGCAGGTGAGCCTGCGAGATGCGTGCTGAGGCGCTGCGTGTCGCCGGTGTAGAAGGTATTCAGGAGCAGCGCCGGCAGGACGAAGTCGTAGGTCCAGAAGCCGTGCGCCGCGAGGCGCTCGTGCGTCGCATACGTGTCGTGGACTTCGGGCAGGACCACCAGTCCGAATGAGGCGGCGACCTGGGCGATCCAATCGAGGAAATCGTAGATCTCGGGCTCGACCATGAAGCACGTCGTCCCCGGCTTCTTGATGACATATCCGACGGCGTCGAGCCGAACGATGCAGACGCCGTGCGCGGCGAAGTCCCGTAGCCAGCCTGTGATCAACGATCTCGTCGCTGCAGACGTGACGTCCAGGTCGATCTGCTCCGACCAGTCCATCGACCCGAAGGACGTCCAGATCCGCTCCTGCCCACCCGAGTCCTCGATCGTCACTGTCGAGAACGGCGACTCCGGCTTCCGAAGGAAGATCCGGGCGACGTCACCGTCCGCCGGGTTCCCGTCCGGCCACACCTTGTCCAGCGTGATGAAGAGATCGGCCGAGGTAGATCGGCGCCCGTGTCGTTGGAAGTCCAGGAATTCCGGGCTTTGTCGTGACAGGTGGTTGATCATCACATCGAGCAGGACGTCGTGGTGCTCGCTGAGCCGCTCGATGTCCCCCCAGGTCCCGAACCGTGGCTCGATCTCGCGGTAGGTGATCGGCGCGAAACCTCGATCGCCCGAGGAGGGGAACGGCGGCAGCACGTGGACACCGTGGAAGAACCCGGCGAGGGGACCGTCCAGCAGATCGCCGAGCGCGTGGAGATCGCCACCGAGCGAATCCGGGTAGGTCAACAGCTGCGGGCGGGGCTGGACGCCGGGCGGTCGCATCAAGGATCCCCGGACCGCGGCTCAGGCGCCGACCGAGGCGCGCTGGGCCATGGTCAGCTCGCGCCTGTGTGAACCGCCGTTGGCACCCATCAGGGCCCCAAGGTACGCGAACCAGACCAGCCGGACTCGCCGCAGGATGAGCCGCATCGTCACCCCTTGACCGAGCCCTGGAGCAACGCCGAGATGATGTGGCGCTGGAACACGATGAAGACGATCAAGGTCGGCAGCAGGATGAGGATCGTTCCGGCACAGAGCAGCGGAATGTCCGTCGCGTAGTGCCCCTGGAAAGCGCCAAGGGCCCCGGCCATCGTTCGCTGGGTCGGGTCCTCCACGAGGACAAGCGCCAGCAGGAACTGGTTCCAGGCCCAGACGGACATGAGGACCCCGAGCGACGCCATCGGGGCTCGCGCAAGCGGCACGTGGATGCGCCAGAACAGATCCCAGGTGCTCGCGCCGTCGACGCGGGCCGCCTCCGAGAGCTCACCGGGCATGTTCACGAAGTGGGCCCGCATCCAGAACACCGCGAACGGCATGAACAGGCCGATCAGCGGCAGCACGATCGCGATGCGCGTGTTGAGGATGCCTATCGAGCGGGCCAGGTAGTAGAGCGGGGTGATGATCCCCTCGAACGGCAGCGTCAGCCCGAACACGAACAGCAGCAGCAGGAGACGCGAGCCGGGGATGCGGAGGAGCCCGATCGCGAACCCGGCCATGGTCGAGATGACCATGGACACCGGCACCACCGCGAGCACGATGAACACGCTCGACGCTAGGAGCGCTGTCATGTTCGCGACCTTGAACGCCTCGACGAAGTTCCCCCACTGCGGATCGGCCGGCCATTCGAGCCCGTTCGGCAGCGTCCCCGATGGATGGAGCGCGGTCGTGAACACACTCAGGAATGGCAGGATCGTGATCGCCATCAGAGCGAGCAGCAGCGCCCGACCCGCATAGAGCTCGCCTCGGGCGATCCTCATCGGTCGCTTCCCCGCGTCAGGCGCTGGAGCGGGAGGATGATCACCAGGACGAGGACGGTCAGCGCGACGGCGAGCGCTGAGGCGAGGCCGACCTGGCGCTCGAGGAAGGCCGTGTAGTAGATCTGGATGCCGGGCACCGTGGTCGACTTCCCGGGCCCACCCGCCGTCGAGACATAGACGATGTCGAACGCCGCGAGGGCGGCGATGATCGTGACGGTGAGGCAGACGCCGATCTCGTACCGAAGACTCGGGATCGTGATCGATCTGAGCTCCCGGAACCAGCTCGCGCCGTCGATCCGTGCCAATTCATACAGCCCGGCGTCGACCTTCGTCATACCGGTCAACAGGAGGACGATGCAGAACCCGAGGAGGACCCAGATCCCGATGAGACCGACTGCCGGCAGCGCGGTGTCGAAGTCGCCCAGCCAGGCGCGCGTCATTTCGCTCAGGCCGATCGCGGTGAGGAACTGATTGACAAGGCCAGACAAGGCCAACAGCCAACCCCAGATGATGCCGGCCGCGACCAGCGGCATCACCTGCGGTAGGAACAGCACCGTCCGGGCGGCCGCGCCGAAGCGTCCGGTCGCCACCCGGTGGATGACGCTCGCGACGATGAGTCCGAGGGTCACCGGGATGAAGCTGAAGAACACCACCAGGCGGAAGGCGTTGAGGATCGTCTCGCGCATGTCGGGATCGCTCAGGACGGTCGCGTAGTTCGACAGGCCGATCCATGTCGCGGGACCGATCCCATCCCAGCGATAGAACGAGTACTGGACCGTCAAGACCAGCGGCTGGAGCACGAACAGCGCGTACATGGACAGGGCCGGTAGCACGAACAACCACCCGACGAGCGCGTCCCGGCGGATCCGCCTGAGAAGGGAGATCCGCCGGGGCGTCCGAAGCGCGAGGGTCCGATTGCCCGGTGTCACGCGTCACTCATGTCGTGCCCTGTCGAGACTCAGGAGCCCGCGGCGAGCTCCTTCTCATACTCTGCCTGCACGGCCTTGAGCAGGCCGGCTGCGTCCTGCTTGCCGCCGACCATCTTCTGGAGCTCTGGTGTCCAGCCCTGGGCGAAGATCGCCCCGGTCGCGTTGGCGATGAAGTCCATCGCCCCGTTGGCCTTGGCGACCTCGGCGCCCGCAGCGAGCGTCTCGTTGGTGACCGATCCGGCAGCGACCGGCGGGATCGCCAGGTCCGCGGGACCGCCGGGGTTCGAGCCGAACCCCTGCACGTTGATATCGCGTGCCTTGTCGTTCGTGGCGACCCAGTTGAAGAAGAATGCCGCGCAGTCGGCCTGCTTGGCGGTCTTCGCGATGCCGAACGTGAGCGGCGCCGACATGGCGGCCAGGGAGCCGCCCGCTTCCGCGGGAGGGAACACGAAGAATCCGACGTTCCCGGGCTGGTCCGTGTTGTAGCCACCGTTCTGCCAGTCGCCGTTGAACATGAACACGCCCTCGCCCTTGCCGAAGCGGGCATTCGCGTCGGTGTACTCGATCGCGTTCGCGTCCTTGGGGAAGTAGCCGCTCTTGATCCACTGCTCGAGGTGTTGGGCTGCGGTGAGGTTGCTCGGCGTGTCGATCGATGCACCCTTATTCTGGAAGATCCACTCATTGATCGGTTGGGTCGGCCCGTACGCCGCCATCAGTTGCTGCAGCGGGAACGCGAGTCCGCCACCACTCTTGGCCGAGTTCCAGACCATGATCGGCAGGAGGCCGGCCGACTTGGCCTTGGCCAGTAGGGCCTCGAAATCGGCGACCGTCTTGGGTGGCTCAGTCATCCCGATCTGCTGGGCGAGCTTCTTGTTGTAGAAGACACCCGTCAGGCTGTTGTTGAGGCCCATCGCGTAGAGAGACCCCGAACCGCGGGTGCCGTCAGTGCTGACCCGGTTCTGCACGAGCTGGGCGGCGGGCCACTTGTCCCAGCCGAACGCTGTCGCATAGTCATCGAGGTTCTTGAGCAGGTCATCCTTGACGAGCGAGATCAACGTCGGCAACCGGATCAGATCCGGCGGGGTGTCGCTCGACAGCAGACGCGGGGTCGAGGTCATCAGGTTCGAGAACTGGTCCTGACTGACTTTGAACGTGACGTTCGGGAACTGCTTGGTGAACTCGTCCGCGAGTGCGGGCACGGTCGGGAAACCCGTCTCGAAGACGGCGTTCATCTCGACCGGATCGGTCCCACAGCTCGGGCCCGCGGCCACACTCGCCGAAGGCGCGACGCTGGGTCCTGCAGCGCTCGCGGATGGCGCGGCGGTCGGGGCAGCGGCGCTGGGCGCTGGACTCGGCGACGAAACGGCCCCAGGCGCGGCGCAGCCCACGACTAGGATGGTCGCGACGGCGATCGCCGCGAGGCGCGCGGCCGGCAAAGTCGCCCCGGCGCGCTGGAATCGGACCTTGGCCATGAACGCTCCTCCTCGTTGCTTTCCCTAGCGGCTGCCAAGCCCTGTGGGGATCGTCATGCACGGCCCTCCTTCGGAGGCGCCGTGGTCGCGCGGACCACCAGCTCGGGTGCCAACGGAACGACCGGCGGTTCCTCGGAACGAACGTCGATCTCCGCGAGCAGGACCTCGGCGCCGCGACGACCGGACTCGAGCAGTTGCTGGCGGATCGTCGTCAAGCCGACGTAGTCGGCAGCCTCGATGTCGTCGTAGCCGATGACGGACAGGTCGTCGGGGACGTGGAGCCCGATCTCGCGCGCCGCGGCGATGACGCCGAGGGCCTGCGTGTCGCTTGCGGTGAAGATGGCCGTCGGGCGATCGGCATCGGCCAGCATCCGATGGGCGAGGTCGCGTGCCTCGTATCGGCCGTGGGCGCCATGGCCGATCCAGGCGTCGGGGATCGAGACCCCCCCGCGGGCGAGCTCCCGTGTCAGGCCATCCTCGCGGTCTCGACTCGACGTGAAACCGAACGGGTCCGCGACCGCGTCGCCGATGAACCCGATGGCCGTGTGACCAAGGCCGAGGAGGTGTCGAGCAGCGAGCGCGCCACCAGCTGCGTCGTCTCCGATGACCCGCGGCATCGCGGCGATCGAAGGCGTGTGTACGTCGATGAACACGACCGGCACCGGCGAGCGCACCAGGTGCGGGACGGCGGAGTCGAGGGGTGGCAGCGACATCACGAGCAGTCCGTCGGTCCGCTGTGACTGGGCCAGGGTTCCTAGATAGTGATCGCGCTTCTGGACCGACTCGACGTTGTAGATGACCAAGTCGAACTCGCTGTCCGACAGCACCGCGTCGACGCCCCGGAGCCGTTCGGCGGCCTGCGGCCGGGTCAGGAACGACACGACCACGCCGATGGTCAAGGTGCGACCGAGGCTGAGCCGTCGCGCTGCCGGGCTCGGTGTGAAGCCGAGCTCCCCCATGACCGCCAGGATCCGCTCACGGGTCTGCGGGTTGACCACGTCCATCCCGTTCAGCGCCCTCGACGCCGTCGCGACACTTACCCCCGCGTGGCGCGCAACGTCGCGGATGGTGACTGCCTTCTTTGTCACGGCCGCCTCGCATGTAACCGGTTACATGAGACCGGTTACAATACGGTATCAGCCGCGTCAAGATGTCGGTTGCCGAAAGCCACAGGGCTACAAGCCCACCGATGCTCGATCGAGCATCTGATGCGGCTTGGCGGGAACGCGTGGGAGTCGAACCCACCGCGCCGCGCCGAGCGCCGCGCCACTGGTTTTGAAGACCAGGGGACCCACCGGGACCCGACCGCTCCCGCAGCGATGGTAGCGCGCGCGGACCTATCATCCGGACATGACGACGCTCGACACCCTGGCCGCGAACCCGCTTCGCCTGACCGAGCTGACCGATTGCGGCGGGTGTGCCGCGAAGCTCGGGGCGGACCTGCTCGCCGACGCGCTGCGCGGACTCGGCGCCGAGTCGGCAGCGAATCCGGACGACGCGCTCATCGCCGGGCTCAACCCCCCGGACGATGCCGCGGCCTACCGCGTCAGCGACGACCTCGCGATCATCGGGACGCTCGACTTCTTCCCGCCGCTCGTGGACGACCCGCGGACGTTCGGCGAGATCGCCGCGGCCAACGCCCTGTCGGACGTCTTCGCGATGGGCGGGCGGGTCCTCTTCGCGCTCTCGATCGCGGCCTTCCCCGAGGACCTGCCGCGGGACGTCCTCGCCGAGATCTTCGGGGGCGCCTCGTCCAAGGTCCGCGAAGCGGGTGGCACACTGGCGGGTGGCCACACGATCCGCGACCCCGAACCGAAATACGGGCTGGCGGTCATCGGGGCCGCCCATCCAGACAGGCTCCTGCGCAAGGGTGGCGCCCGACCGGGCGACCGGCTCGTGCTGACGAAGCGGCTCGGGACCGGCGTGCTGGTGTCCGGCTCCCGGCAGGGCAAGACCGCGCCCGAGCATCTCGCCACCGCCATCGACCAGATGCGACGCCTCAACCGGGCGGCGTCCGAGGCGCTGGTCCTGGCCGGGATCGCGTCCGCGACGGACGTCACCGGCTTCGGGCTGCTTGGGCACGGCCTCGAGATGGCGCGCGCGTCGGGCGCGCAGTTCGTCTTCGAGTCCGCTGCCCTGCCCGCGCTCGACGGCGCGCGCGACCTCGCCGTCGCCGGCGTCGAGACCGGGGGCGCCGCCCACAACCGGCGGTTCGTGCGGCCGTCGTTGACCATCGGGACTGACGTCACCCCCGAGCTGGTGACGCTCGCCCACGACCCGCAGACCTCGGGCGGGCTCCTGGCCACCGTGCCGGCCGATCGGGTCGACGCGGTCGAGTCGGCCCTCGAGGGCGCCGGCGTCGAGCGTTGGTGGGTCGGCGGCGTGGAAGCGGGCGAGCCGGCCGTCGTCCTCGCATAGCGCGCGGGGCTGGTTACAGATGGAGATCGCTCCGGGGATCCGCCGTCTGGGAGCGGGCCGGGTCAACGTCTACCTGATCGAAGAGGCCGGGGCGATCACGATCGTGGACGCCGGCTTGCCCGGCTACTGGGGCGACCTCAGACAAGAGCTGGCGGCGATGGGCCGCACGATCGGTGACATCCGAGCGCTCCTCCTGACGCACGCGCACGACGACCACATCGGTTTCGCCGAGCGCATCCGCTCCGAGCGTGGCACCCCGATCCGCGTCCACGAGGCCGACGCGGCGCTCGCCCGTGGCGAGGTCAAGTCGACGTCCGAGGGCCGGGGCGGTCCGATGAAGCCGATCCCGACGCTGTCGTTCCTGGTCTTCGCGCTCCGCAAGGGCCTGCTCCGGACGAAGCGGATCGTCGAGGTCTCGACCTTCGGCGACCGCGCGACCCTCGACGTGCCCGGGACGCCGCGGGTCATCCACGTCCCGGGCCACACCGCGGGCAGTGCCGCGCTCCTGATCCCGTCGCGCGACGCGATCCTTGTCGGCGACGCGTTCGTGACCCTCAACGTCTTCATCGGCAGGACCGGGCCACAGCCCTTCACGAACTTCAACGCCGACAACCGGCAGGCGTTCGAATCGCTCGGGCGCCTTGACGGTATAGAGGCGGGACTCGTACTACCCGGCCACGGGGCGCCGTTCACCGGCGGTCTCGCCGAGGCCATCCGCCTCGTCCGCGCCGGCTGGCGGCCGACCTAAGGGATCTCGGACGCCGGCTCCGGGACCGCCTCGTCCGAGCGCACCTCGCCGGGCCGCTCGCGGCGCCACGCCAGCACGAGGGCGACCCATGGGATCACCAGCAGGATCGCCGTTACCAGCGATGACGCCAGCCAGACGAGGTGGTGTGGGTACAGCTCGGACCCGCCGAAGTCCGGCTCCGGGACGAGGGCGGTGAGGACGTCCAACGTGAGCCTCGACGCCCACAGGTTCCACAGGGCGTGGATCGCGACCGCGGCTGCGAAGGCCAGGAAAAGGACGCCGAACCGTCGCAGACCCGAGCCATGGGACACCGCATGACCGAGCCCGGCGCCGATCAGGGCCGCCGTCGTCGCGTGCAGGCCCAGGCCGAACAGTCCGAATCGGAAGGCCAGGATCGTCCCGTAGATGGCACCGCCGCCATCCGCGTACCGGAGCTGGACGACCGCTCCGGCCTCGATCAGCGTCGCGCCGATCCCGACGGCGAGGCCGACGACGATCCCCTGGCGAACGCCGAACATGGGTCGCATCAGGCCGGCCAGGGCGGCGAGGGCTAGGAGCTTCGCGGGTTCCTCGACGGCCGGCGCGACCACGAGCGCGACGACATCGACGCCGCCGTCCACCGGCTCGCCCGGCACGAGCTCCAACGACAGCACGATGAAGTCGTTGACATGGGCTGCGATCAGGAAGACGAACGCGCCAAGCAGGACGGCCAGCACCACCGCCCCAGGGGGAACCGGGGCGCGATGGGCCAGCCAGCCGACGACGGCGAGGGCCAGGATGGCGACGATCAGCCCGAGCACGACCGCCGTCAGATGGATCGAGACGAGCTCGGACGCCTGTGGCGAGAACGGCGGCCCGTTGTCCCGCAGATAACCCGCGAGCCACACGCCGTTGATGGCGATGAGCGCGAGGTCGACCGCCGCCATGAGCGCGACCAGCGGCCACCAGGCCCGAGCCGGACGGAGCCCGGTCGCCTGGCTCGCGGTCGCCTCGACGGACATCGCCACATGCTACGGCGGCCCCCAGCGCTACACTCGCGACGTCGTCTGTCCGCAGGAGGCCACCCGTGGCGAAACCCTACGTTCGACTGACCCAGCCCCTCGTCCGCGAGACGAAGGGCGGCGAACTGCGTCCCGCGACCTGGGACGAGGCGCTCGACCGGACCGTTGCCGGGTTCATGGCGGCCAAGGCCGCGCATGGCCCGACGACCTTCGGCACCTTCAGCTGCTCGAAGGCGACCAACGAGGTCAACTTCGCAGCGCAGAAGTTCAGCCGGACGGTCCTGGGCAGCAACAACATCGACAGCTGTAACCGGACCTGACACGCCCCGAGCGTCGCCGGTCTGGCGACCGTGTTCGGTGCCGGTGGCGGCACAAGTTCATACCGTGAGATCGAAGAGACGGACCTGATCGTCCTGTGGGGCAGCAACGCCCGCGAGACGCACCCGATCTTCTTCCATCACCTGCTCAAGGGCGTCCGCAACGGCGCGCGCCTCTACGCGGTCGACCCGCGCCGGACGTCGTCGGCGGAATGGGCCGATGCGTGGCTCGGCCTCGACGTCGGCTCCGACATCGCCCTGGCCAACGCGATCGCCCGCGAGATCATCGAGTCCGGGTTGGAGAACCGCGAGTTCATCGAGCGGGCGACCGACGGCTTCGAGGCCTACAAGGCCAAGGTCGAGTCCTACACGCTCGAGTACGCCGAGCGCGAGACCGGCGTCCCCGCCGAGGCCATCCGCGAGCTCGCCCACGCGTTCGCCAAGGCACCGCGGGCGATGATCTGCTGGACCCTCGGCATCACCGAACACCACAACGCGGTCGACAACGTCCTCGCCCTCATCTCGCTGGTCCTCCTCACCGGGCACGTCGGGCGGTACGGCAGCGGCGTCAACCCGCTCCGCGGCCAGAACAACGTCCAGGGTGGCGGCGACATGGGGGCGCTGCCGGATCGGCTGCCGGGGTTCCAGCACGTCGAGAACGACTCGCTCCGCGCGAAGTTCGATGCCGAATGGGGCGTCCCCGTCCCGCCGAAGCGCGGCTGGCACCTGTCCGGCATGTTCGACGCGATGGAGCGGGGCGACCTGACCGCGGTCTACTGCATCGGCGAAAACCCGGTCCAGTCCGAGGCCGACCAGAAGCGCGCGATCGCGCTCCTCGAAGGGCTCGACTTCCTCGTCGTCCAGGACCTGTTCCTCACCAAGACCGCCGAGCTCGCGGATGTCGTCCTGCCGGCGACAGCGGCCTGGGCGGAGGCCGAGGGCACCGTGACGAACTCAGAACGGCGCGTCCAACGCGTGCGGGCGGCCGTCGCGCCGCCGGAGGGCGCCCGCGACGACCTCGCGATCGTGTTCGAGCTCGCCAATCGGATGGGCGCCGGCTGGGGCGAAGCCGTGCCCGAACAGGTCTGGGACGAGGTCCGCCGCCTCTCCCCGGTCCATGCCGGCATGAGTTATCGCCGACTCGAGGAGCTCGGGGGCCTCCAGTGGCCGTGCTGGGACGAGACCCACCCGGGCGAACTCTTCCTCCACTCGCGACTCTGGGAAGACCCGGTGCCCGGCAACCGCGTCCCGTTCGTGCCGGTCGACCACGACCCGCCGGTCGACAAGCTCGATGCCGACTTCCCGGTCCGCCTCACGACCGGGCGGCGCCTGGATTCGTACAACACGGGCGTGCAGACCGCGGGCTATACCTCGCCGCTGCGCCGCGGCGAATCGCTCGACATCTCGCCCGAGGACGCGGCCTCGTACGGCCTCGCGGACGGCGAGACCGTCCGCATCGTCTCGCGCCGCGGCCAGGTCGAGGCACCGGTCCGGATCGACGAGTCCCTCCGCCCGGGACTGACCTTTATGACCATGCACTTCCAGGACGACGTCGCGGTCAACCTACTGACGATCGACGCGACCGACCCGAAGTCGGGCACCGCCGAGTTCAAGGCGACGGCCATCCGGATCGAGAAGCTCGAGGCGACGGCCGCACCTGCCTGACTCCCCGGCAGCACCGCGATCGCTCACCGTCGTGACGTCCCGACATGCGAAGATGCGCGTCCACCCTAGTTCGCCCGGAACGGAGGAGCACTGATGGGCAAGTACCTGTTCCATGGGTCATACACCCAGGCCGGCATCCAGGGAGTACTCAAGGACGGCGGGACGGGACGACGGCAGGCCGTCGATGCGCTTGCCAAGAGCCTCGGCGGAAGCGTCGAGTCGATGTACTGGGCCTTTGGCAACGACGACTTCTATGTCATCGCCGAAGTGCCGAGCCAGGCCGCCGCGGCCGCGCTGGCTGCGACCACCGGCGCGACCGGTGCGGTCTCGATCAGCACGGTCGTGCTCCTGACCGCCGAGGACATCGACGCGGCTGTCAAGTTGCACCCGACGTACCGCGCCCCCGGCACCTGAACCGCGCCACCCTCGCTACACTCCGGGGCCAAGGAGTCACGCCGATGACCGCCACGACCCCGGACCTGCACGTCGCGCGCGAGCAGTCCCACCTCGCTTGGGATCCGGCGATCCCGCCGATCGCCAGCGTCCCGTCGGGGAGCACGGTCACGTTCGATTGCCTTGACGCGAGCGGTGGCCAGATCACCGCGTCGTCGACCGTGGACGACCTGGCACAGCTCGACTTCTCGCGCGTCGACCAGGTCAACGGTCCGGTGGCCGTCGAAGGCGCCGAACCCGGCGACACCCTCCAGATCGACCTCCTCGACTTCCGGCCGGCCGACTGGGGCTGGACCGCGGCCATCCCCGGCTTCGGCCTGCTCGCCGACGACTTCCCCGACCCCGCCCTGCGCATCACGCGGCTTCCCGAGGTCGGCGGCAGGGCCGAGTTCCTGCCGGGGATCCGACTCCCCGTCATCCCGTTCTGTGGCGAGGTCGGCGTCGCGCCGATCGATGGCCCGCGTTCGACGATCCCGCCCGACGTCCACGGCGGCAACATGGACACCCGACACCTGACCGCCGGGACGACGCTCTTCCTGCCCGTCTTCCATGTGGGGGCCAACCTGAGCGTCGGCGACGGCCACGCGGCCCAGGGCGACGGCGAGGTCTGCGGGACCGCCATCGAGACCCCGATGGTCGCCACGCTCCGGCTGACGGTTCGCAAGGACCTGCACCTGACGGCACCCGAGTTCCTCACGGCGCCCGGGGCCGCGGCCGAGCGTCCGGTCGGCCGCCGCTACGCGACCGACGGGGTCGGGCCGGACCTGCGGGTCGCGGCCCAGGACGCCATCCGCCGGATGATGGACTGGCTCGGTCGCGAGCACGGGCTCGCGCCGATCGACGCCTATCTGCTGTGCAGCGTCGGCGTCGACCTGCGCATCAGCGAGATCGTGGACATGCCGAACGTCATCGTCACGGCCCACTGCCCGCTGTCGATCTTCGACTGACGGATGCTCCTGGCCTAGCTCTCGCTTTCGCCCATCACCGCGCCGATCTTGGCGATGGCGTCCGGGTTCCTCGAGCGCAGCCAGAAGTAGAGCCCGACCCCCGCGACCATCCAGACGGCCACCAGCGGCGGCACGTAGCTGTACGGCTCGGTCAGGGCCGGGACCTCGACGTTGATGAGCGGGATCGTCAGCCCGCCCAGCACGGACAGGAATGCCGGGATCATCAACAGAACGCCCAGCACCGGCACGACGAGGTGCTTGAGGATGTTGAACTCGTCGCGCCGCTCACCGAGGTAGAAGCCGATGGCCGCCACATTGACCGCGATGTACATCCCCGCGAACAGCAGTCCGAGGGCGTAACCGATGAACACATAGGTCGTCAGCGGACCGCCGGTGCTCACGCCCGCGAACAGCAGTCCGAGGCCGACCGCGAGCACGATCGCAAGGGCACCCTGGAAGTGGACCGCATTGACCGGCGTGCGATGGACCGGGTGCACGGCCGCGAACCACTCGGGCAGCAGCCGGCCGCGACCGAGCGAGAAGATCGAGCGCGTCGAGGCGATCGCGCCGGCGTTCGCGTTCGCGAGCGAGCTGTTGATGATCGCGAACGTCACAAGCAGGCTGCCGATCCCGGGCAGCACCTCCTCGGCCATGCCGCCCCACGGGTTGGCATCGGCGAACCCGAGGAAGTCGGCCTGCATCTTGTCCGGCCCGAAGTACACGGTCGCCGCGTAGTAGCAGAAGATGTAGAAGAGGCCGATCAGGAGCGCGGACAGGATCACCGCGCGCGGGATCGTGCGCTTCGGCTCCCGGGTCTCCTCGCCCAGCGGCGCGGCCGCCTCGAAGCCGACGAAGGCGAGCAGGCAGAAGACCATGCCCTGGAGGGCTGGCAAGTAGTCGCCGTTGGCCGGGATGAAGACTGAGGTGTCGACCGGGCTGTCGGCGTTCGCGACGAGCAGCACGGCGACGACCAGGAAGATCGCGATCTCGATCGTCCCCAGCACGACCCCGGCCCGCGTCGACACGGTGATTCCGCGGTAGATGAGGAACCAGACGACCAGGCCGCACAGGACCGCCAGCGGCAGCCACAGCATGTCGTTCTCGAACCCGGTGATCTCCGTGATGAACGCCGCACCGAAGAGCCCGAACGAGGCATACAGGGCGGCGGGCACGATCGGCTCGGCGAGCGTGAAGGCCCAGGCCATGAGCCAGCCGACGAACGAACCGAGCCCGCGGCTGACATACGTGTACATGCCGCCGGCCGATGGCAGATGCTTCGCGAGCTGGCCCATCGAGTAGGCCGTGAACAGGGCCGCGATGAGCGCGAAGAGCACCGCGGCCGGCGTGATCCCGCCGGCAAGGGTCGTGGCGAACCCGATGGAGAGGGCCGTGGCGACCGCCGGCGCCATGTGGGTGATCGATTGGAACAGGACCTCGGTGAGCCCGATCGCTCCGCGTTCGAGGCCTGGCTCGGTCGATTCCCCCGCGCCGTACGAGGCAGCCATCGCTTCCTCCGTCGCTCGCGTCGCCGGCGTCGCTCCCTACGTCGCCGTGGCGCGCAAGTGGGTGCATCCTAGGCCCGCCTGTCCAGTCTCGACCAGTCCGCACCGGACCACACTCGACCGATATGCTCCGCCGATGAGCGATCGCGTGACCACCCCAGATGGCCTTGTCGTCGTGCCTCCTGATGGCGGCGACGCATTCGCGAGCCTCGATGTCGTCCGCAAGACGACGGCGGCCGACTCGGGCGGCTGGGGCGTGGTCGTCGTGACCGGCTATCCGGGCGAAGGCGGACGCACGCACATCCACGACGGGGAGGCGGAGGCCTTCTTCGTCCTCGAAGGACCGCTCGACCTCCTCGGACGGGAGACCACCACCCGGCTCGAGGCGGGGGCATTCGTGCTCGTGCCGCCCGGCGTCGAGCATGGCTTGCGCATGGTCGGTGACGGCGTCTCGCGCTGGCTGGCGATCTGGCCGAAGGCGCTCGACGGGTTCCCCGAGGCCGCCGAACGGGCGGCCTCCGCCGACGCCGGTCCGGACGTGCTGGCCGACCTCCGCCGGCAGCACGGGATCCTGCCCGGTCGCCAGCGCTAGACCCGGCTCGCAACCCCGCGTCGCGAACCGCGATGCGTGGCTACACTCGGACGCGATGGACCTGCACGTCATCGGGCCGCTCGCGTCGCCCGCCGAGCGTGCCGCCGTGGACGCCGTCCTCGGACCCGCGACGTCCCGCTGGGTTGGCGGCGCACGTGATGTCGCCCTCGACGGGCATGCCTCACAGGGCGGGCACGCGGCCCGGGCCCAACGCGACCTGCTGTTGCCGGTCCTCCACGCGGTCCAGGACCGGATCGGCTGGATCAGCCAACCGGCGCTCAACTACATCTCGAAGCGGCTTGCCGTGCCGCCGGCCGAGGCGTACGGAGTGGCGACGTTCTACGCGCTGTACGCGACCAAGCCGCGGCCGCCGGTCGTGGCCCACGTGTGCGACGACATCGCGTGCCGCCTGGCCGGGGCGGAACAGGTCTGCGCCGACCTCGCGCGGTCGCTCGGCGAGGCCGGGGCGCCGGCCGGCGATGGGCGGACGACCTGGCTACGATCGCCGTGCCTGGGCCTGTGCGACCTCGCGCCCGCGGCCCTCATCACCACGGCCGGGGAGTCGGCACGGAACGTCACCGCCGCGCCCGTTGACGCGGCCGGGGTCGTCTCGAGACTGAGCTCGGGCGCGCTCACCGAGCGGCCGTCGCCCGCGCTGCCTCAGGCGCCGACTGAGCGACCGCGCCTGCTGCGGCGGATCGGGGTCGTCGACCCCGCGTCGGAGGGCGAATGGCGGGAGCACGGTGGTTTGCGCGCCCTCGTCCGCGCGCTCGAGATCGGACCGGCGGCGGTCATCTCCGAGGTCACGGCGTCCGGGTTGGTCGGGCGCGGCGGCGCGGCCTTCCCGACCGGACGGAAATGGGCTGCGGTCGCGGCGCAGCCGGCGAGTCAGCGGTACGTCGTCTGCAACGCGGACGAGTCGGAGCCGGGCACGTTCAAGGACCGCGTGCTGCTCGAGGGCGACCCATACGCCGTCATCGAGGCGATGACGATCGCCGGCTTCGCGGTCGGCGCGACGAAGGGGTTCATCTACCTGCGCGGCGAATATCCCGAAGCCGAGCGACGCCTGGCCACCGCGCTGGTCGAGGCCCGGAAGCGCGGGGTCTTCGGGCCGAAGGTTCTCAACACCGACGTCGCGTTCGACATCGAGCTACGGCGCGGCGCCGGCGCGTACATCTGCGGCGAGGAGACGGCGCTCTTCGAGTCGATCGAGGGCAAGCGCGGCGAGCCGCGCAACAAGCCACCGTTTCCGGTCGAGGTCGGGCTGTTCGGGAAGCCGACGGTCGTCAACAACGTCGAGACGCTGGCCAACGTGCCGCTCATCCTCGAGATGGGTGGCGAGGCGTACGCGGCGATCGGCGCGGGCGGGATCTCGACCGGGCCGAAACTCTTCTGCCTGTCCGGCCACGTCGCGCGCCCCGGCACGTACGAGGTCGAGTTCGGGGCGACGCTCCGCGAGCTGATCGAGATGGCGGGCGGCGTCCCAGGCGGGCGCGACATCCGGACCATCCTGCTCGGTGGCGCGGCGGGCGTCTTCGTCGGGCCGGACGCGCTCGACACGCCGCTGACGTTCGAGGCGACGAGGGCGATCGGGGCCACGCTCGGCTCTGGCGTGGTCATGGTGTTCGACGAGACCGCCGACCTCGTCGACACCCTCCGCCGGATCGCCCAGTTCTTCCGCGACGAATCGTGCGGTCAATGCGTGCCGTGCCGCGTCGGGAGCGTCCGCCAAGAGGAATTGCTGGCGCGACTCGCGAATGGCTCACGAGTCCGAGCCCGCGACGAGGAGCTGGCCCTCCTGCGCGAGATCGGTCAGGTCATGCGCGATGCGTCGATCTGCGGACTCGGGCAGACGGCTTTCTCCGCCATCGAGTCGGCGCTCCGACAACCGGGGCTGGTGGCGTTGTGACGCACCCCGCACGGCCCGAGGAGGCGCCCGGCCCGCTCTCGGCGATCCTGCTGACGCCCCCGGCGCGAGCCTCGAAACCGCCCGTCCCACCGCCAGTCGAGGCGCCGCCGCCGATCGAGCTCACGATCGACGGCGTGCCGGTGACGGTCCCCGCCGGGACGACGATCTTGGGCGCCTGCCGCGAGCAGGGCATCGACACCCCGACCCTGTGCTACGCCGACAACCTGACGCCGGTCAACGTCTGCCGCGTCTGCGTCGTCGAGCTCACGGGCTCGCGCGTGCTCGTGCCCGCGTGCTCGCGCAAGGTCGAAGCCGGAATGGACGTCCAGACGGACTCGGAGCGGGTTCGGACCTCGCGCAGGATGGTCCTGGAGTTCCTCGGGTCGTCGGTGGACATCTCGCTTGCCGGTCCGGCCGTGCCGGATGGCTCGGTGGCGGCGTACGCCGAGCGGTACGGTGCCGATCCGACGCGGTACGGGCCGCCCACCGCCCTCGCCGAAGCAGGTGAGCGCGACGCCCACGAACCCGGCCACCACGATGCGCCGCCAGGCGACGCCACCGCCGCGACCGTCGCGCAGCCGACCAAGATCGACAACGACCTGTACGTCCGCGACTACTCGAAGTGCATCCTCTGCTACAAGTGCGTCGAGGCATGCGGGGAGGACGCCCAGAACACGTTCGCGATCGCCGTCGCCGGACGCGGGTTCGACGCCCGCATCTCGACCGAGCAGGCCGTGCCCCTCCCCCAGTCCGCGTGCGTCTACTGCGGCAACTGCATCGGCGTCTGTCCGACAGGCGCACTGATGGCCAAGACCGAGTACGACATGCGCGAGGCGGGAACGTGGGACCCGTCGCAGCAGACGGTGACCGAGACCATCTGTCCGTACTGCGGGGTGGGCTGTGCGGTCGAGCTGCACGTCCAGGACGACAAGATCCTCAAGGTGACGTCACCGCTCGACTCGACAGTCACCGATGGCCACCTGTGTATCAAGGGCCGCTTCGGCTTCGAGTTCGTCAACGAGCGCCCGAAGGGCGGCTCGCAACCCGACAGGTGACGCCGAACCGAATCCTGTTCGCGGTCGTGGTCGGCGTGCTCGTGCTCCTCGCGATCGGGATGCTCGTCCTGTCGACCGGTACGCCGGATGGAACAGAGATCATCGCAAGCCTGGTGGGTACGCTCGTCCTGGTCGGTGTCGTTCTGCTCGTCGTCAGAGTCGTCCGCGACCAGCTTCGTCGACGTTGACAAACATGGATCTCGAGTCCGGCGTCAACCCCAGCCACTGAGGTCACGCAGGTCGATCCGGCCGTCGTGGGCGTACACGTTGAACCCCTCGCCACGGAGGAAGCCGACCAAGGTCACGCCCAGGCGCTCGGCCGTCTCGATCGCGAGGTCTGACGGCGCCGAGACGGCGCACACGATCGGGATCCCGGCCACGGCCGCCTTCTGGACGATCTCGAAGCTGACCCGCCCGGACACCATCAGGATCCGCTCGTGGAGCGGCATCGCGCCGGCAAGGACCTGCGACCCGACGAGCTTGTCGAGGGCGTTGTGGCGCCCGACGTCCTCGCGGATCGCGATGAGCTCGCCGTTCGGCGCGAACAGCCCGGCCGCGTGGAGGCCGCCGGTCTCGTCGAACGCCTTCTGGGCCGCCCGGAGGAGGTCAGGCAGGGCCAGGATGACCTTCCGCGAGACGACGGGTCCCTCGGGCAGCGGCTCGGCGCGTAGGGCGACCTCGTCGATCGAGGCCTTGCCGCAGATCCCGCACGACGCGGTCGCGATGAAGTGGCGCTCGGCGACCTTCGAGTCGTCGAACGGCCGCGAGAGCCGGACGAGGATCGTGTCGTCCGGCTGGCTCAGCGACCGCGGGTCGCCACCGGCGGTCGAGACCACCTCGGGACCGTCGATGAGGCCCTCCGTGCGGAGGAAGCCGACGGCGAGCTCATCCTCGAAGCCCGGGGTCCGCATCGTGACGGCGACAGCCACCGGCTCCTGCTGCGGGCCGGCGGCCCGGATCTCCAGCGGCGCCTCACCCACGACCCGATCGTCGCGGATCTCGAGCGACTTCCCACGCACGGCGATGATCCGCCGGCTCGTCACGTGCCGGATCGGCGGGGGCGAGTCGTCGCTCATCGACACGTCGTGTGCTCCAGTGCCGCCCCGAACGCGTCCAGCGCCTGGGTCGCGGCGTCGGCGGCCTCGAGCGCCCGGGCGAACGCGGCGACCGAGTCGAGACCCTTGGCGGCATCGGCCCACGTGATGAAGCGGTCGGCCACGGTCCCATAGGCCGCCAGCATGGTGTTGGCCGCGGCATAGGCGTCCGCGTAACACGCAGCCGGCGGATGCTCGCGGAGCCAGTCGCGCTCCGAATCGACGAAGTCGAGGATGTCCACCGACGCCTTCCGCACGGCGTCGCGGTCCTGGTCCTCGAAGCCCGCCGTCAGCGCCCGGTTGAGGGCCTCGACCCTGGTGCGGTCATCGTTCGCCCGCAGCAGGAACGCGGCATAGGCGGCGCGCGGGTCGCCAGTGGCCCGTGGCGCTGAAGTCGGCTTCGGTGTCGCCGCCGTCGGCGTGGGCGTCGGCGTCGGGTCGGGGGTGTCCGTTGGGGCCGGCGAACTGGGCGGCGTCGTCCGCGGCGTCCCACTCGCGGCCTGCCCGATCGACGCGGCGAAGGTCGGTTCGGCCGACGGCGCCGGCGTGACCGATGGTCGTCGCGTGGTGGCCGCCGCGAGCACCCCGATGACGATCACGGCCGCGATGACCAACGCCCCGGCGAGCGCGCGCCGTCGATCAACCATGCCTCCGAGTGTACGGGCGAACGACGGCCGAGCGGTCCGGGGCCCATCATGGCCCGCATCATGGCCCCTCGGTCGGCCCTCTCGTCAGCCCAGCGAGCGTTCCTGGCCCCAGCACGGCGAGCCGTTCTGGCCACCATCGCGCCGGACGGACGGCCGCGGCTCGTCCCGGTCTGCTTCATCCTCGACCCGGCGCGCCCGACCGTCTATTCACCCCTTGACGACAAGCCCAAGCGCGTCGACGACGTGCGCGACCTGGCGCGGGTCCGCGACATCCTCGACCGCCCGGCGGTCTCGCTCCTCGTCGATCGCTGGGACGAGGACTGGACGAAGCTGGCGTGGCTGCGACTCAGCGGGACGGCCACGCTCGTCGAGCCGGCATCTGACGGCGACGGCGAGCACGCGGCCGCGACTGCCGCACTGCGCGCGAAGTATCCGCAGTACGCCAGCCATCGCCTCGAGTCGAACCCGCTCATCCGGATCGCGATCGAGAATGTCATGAGTTGGGGCGGAGACGGGAATGAGTGAGGACGACTTCGTCCCTGGCGGGTGGACTGCCGACGATGCCGTGATCGCAGATCTGCGGTCGTGGCTCGTCGAACGAGGTTTCGTCGTCGTGAGCGATCGCTACGATGCCGCGTCCTTTGGCGATCAGGAGATCGCGCTCACTCGACCGATCGCAGTCCGACTCGTGCGGGATCGTGGGCAGTGGTGGATCGACGTGCTTGCTGCCGACGGGCGATGGGCCGGGATCGAGCGGTGGCGCGATGGTTCGCGCGGGAGCGACACGCGCGGGCTGTCGCCGGCGGAACAGGCCGACATCCTTCGTACGAAGCTCGCTGAGATCGAGCAGACGGACTAGCGACTGAGGAAGACCGTCCCGCCCGTCGGGCGCAAGCAATGCGTCGAGCTCATCGCCTGGTGATAGGCGCCAGCGTTCAGGATCGCCACGATGTCGCCCTCCTCGACCGGCGGCATCGGGTAGTCCTCCGCGAAGACATCGCCCGCCTCGTTGATGTGGCCGGCGACCGTGACCACTTCCGTCCGTGGGGCGTCGGCGGCGCGGCACACGACGATCTCCTGCGCGAACCGGTAGATGAAGAACGAGCAGTTGACGTTCCAGCCGAGATCGAGGCCGACGAAGGTCACCCCGCGACGCGTCTCCACGGTCACGACCTCGCCCAGCAGGATCCCCGCGTCCTTGCCCAGCTGGTCGCCGGGCTCGCAACCGACGACGACATCGAGCGGCTCGAGATGGCGCGCCAGGACGGCCGCATACGCATCGAGGTCGACGGGTGGCTCGTCGGCCCGCGCCGGCACGCCCAGGCCGCCACCGACATTGACCTCCGCGATCGGATGGCCGGCGGCCCGGAGCAGCCGTACCGCCTCGACCGCCGCCGGCAGGGCACCCTCGAAGCCGGCCAGGCCGTCGCCGAGCCAGCCAGATCCGGCGTGGAAGTGCACGGTGTCGACGACGAGGTCATGGCGGGCCACCGCGGCCAGCGCGTCATCGAAGCGCGTCAGCTCGATGCCGAACTTGGTCGGCCGCGCGCCGCTGTACTCGAGCTTCTCGGTGTAGCCGGCGCCGGAACCCGGGTCGATCCGGATCCCGATCCGCGTGCCGGGCGCCCGCCGGCCGTACCGCTCGATCTGGCTGATCGCGTCGAGGTTCAGATGAATGGCATGTTCGAGCAGGACGTCGAGGTCGCGTTCGGAGACATTCGTGCCGGTGAAGCTGATCTCGCCCGACGGCCAGCCGCACTCGAGGGCCCGGAGCACCTCGCCCGGCGAGCAGGCATCGATGCCGACGCTCTCCGGCGTCCCCGGCGCGTCGAGGCCACGAACGACCTCGAGGATCTCTGGCATCGGGTTGGCCTTGAGCGCGAACCGGAGCCGGTAGTCGAGACCCGCGCCGGCCAGTGCGGCCTGGAACCGGCGGGCGTTCTCCGCATATCGGGCGCGGTCATAGACGAACAGCGGCGTCCCGTGTGCGCGCGCGAGGCCCTCGGCGTCCTCGCCGGCGACCGTCAGGCGACCGCCAACGGCCTCCAGCCCGGGCCGACTCCACCAGGGAGCGGTCGTCAACGACGGGCGGCCGACGGCGTCCAGCGATTCGGGCCTTCCTCGACCGCGACGCCCAGGTGATCGAGCAGATGCTCGGACGACGCCGCGATCTCCGCGATGGCGGCTTCGAACGCCTCGCGATTGCGGGCCGAGGGCTCGCGATAGCCGCTGATCTTGCGGACGAACTGGCGGGCGGCCGCCTCCAGCTCACCGGTCGTGGCTGCGGTCTCGGCACGACGGAGGGTCTTGATGCTTCGGCACATGCCCGTACGGTACGACGACACGGCCCGAAGCGGGACGCCGCCTGCGATACCCTCGGGGCATGCCCGACGCCGCGGCCGTGATCGCCGCCCTGCACTTGCGCGCCCATCCCGAGGGTGGCTGGTTCACCGAGACGTGGCGGGCGCATTCGGTCGATGGCGCCCGCCCGGCCAGCAGCGCGATCCTCTACCTCCTTGCCGCCGGCGAACGGTCGCACTGGCACCGCGTCGATGCGGACGAGGTGTGGCAGTTCGCGGCCGGCGAACCGCTGGAGCTGCGCGTCTGGGCGGAGAGCGAGCCCAAGGTCGCGGCTCATCGTCTCGGTGCCGACGTCACCGACGGGGACGAGCCCCAGGTCGTCGTGCCGGCCGGTGCGTGGCAGGCGGCACGCCCCCTGGGCGCCTGGACCCTGGTCGGCTGCATCGTCGCGCCCGCCTTCGACTTCGATGGCTTCGAGCTGTCTGCGCCGGCGTGGGAGCCGCCGGTCTGAGATGGCGTTGACCGATCTCACCCTCCGTCAGCTCAACCGGACGACGCTCGCCCGCCAGGGGCTGTTCGAGCGCCTGACCGGCAGCGTGCCGGACGCGATCGCGCGCCTGGCCGGACTCCAGGCACAGCACGCGAACTCGCCCTACATCGCCTTGTGGTCCCGGCTCGAGGACTTCGCGATCGCGGACCTCGTCGGCGCGCTCGACGACCGGTCCGTGGTCAAGGCGACGCTCATGCGCTCGACGCTGCACCTCGCCGCTGCCGCGGACTATCCGGCGTTCGAGGCGGCGACCCGCCCATCGCGAACCGCGGTCTGGGAGCCGACCGTCCGCCGAGCGGGCATCGATGACGCGGCCCTCCATGCCCGGATGCTCGACTTCGCCAGGACGCCGCGGACGCTGGCCGAGCTTGAGGCGTTCTCCGACGAGGCGGCCATCGACACCGTCGGGTCGTCCTGGGCCGAGCACGCGCCGGGCGGCGTCACCCGGGTCGCGTTCCGGATCGTCAATGCCCGCGGCGGTCTCGTGCACGTCCCGCCGAGCGGGCACTGGCGCTCGCACGGCAAGGCCCGGTATGTCGCGGCACGGACCTGGCTCACGTCGCTCGAGATGCCCGATGAGGACGCGGCGATGGTCGAGTCGGTGGTGCGCTATCTCCGCGCGTACGGTCCGGCGACGGTCGCGGACTTCGGCCAGTGGTTCGGGCAGCGTCGGGTCTCGCGGACGAAGGCGGCCATGGAACGACTCGGTGACCGGCTGGTCCGCCGCCGTGGCGAGGACGGCCGTGAGCTGCTCGATCTCGCCGAGCTCGACGTCGCGACCGGCGACGAGCCGGCGCCCGTGCGGTTCACCGCGCGCTGGGACAGCCTGCTCGTGAGCTACGACGGACGGCGCCGGATCCTGCCCGACGACTACCGACCCGCCGTCTACAAGAAGAACGCCGACATCGTCGCGACCTTCCTCGTAGACGGGTTCGTGGCCGGCACGTGGACCTCTGCCCTCGACAAGGGCGTCGCGACGATCGAGCTCGCGTCACTCCGGGCGATCGGCAAGGCGGACCGGCAGGCGTTGACCGTCGAGGCCGAACGGCTGATCCGCTTCATCGAACCCGAGGCCGACCGCCACGAGATCCGCTGGGCCAAGGCCTGACGCGCGCCGAGCGCGCCGGTCAGCCGCCCTCGCGCATCCCCCAGGGCGACCCGTAGGCGGTCAGGAGTTCGAGGAACGGGACCGCGTCGAACGCCTCGGGGCCGAGGACGCCCGTCCCCGACCAGGTCCCGCCGGCGAGGAGCTCGAGGGCCACGACCGGGTTGATCGCCGTCTGCCAGACGACCGCCTGGGAACCGTATTCGCGCATCGACCACTCGTTGTCGACGACGTGATACAGGTACACGGCCCGCGGCCGGCCATCCTTGCCTCGCCCGGTCACCCAGGTCCCGGCACAGGTCTTGCCGTGCATCCTGTCGCCGAGCGTGGCGGGATCGGGGAGCGCGGCCGCCACGACGTCCCGCGGCGACACCGCGGCCCCACCGACCCGTAGCTTGTCGGTCTTGTCGAGGCCGAGCTTGTGCAAGACCTGGAGCACATTGATGAACTCGTCGCCGAGGCCGTACTTGAACGTCACGCGCCGGGCCTTGACCCAGCGCGGGATGAGCAAGACCTCCTCGTGCTCGACGTTGACGCACTCGACCGGGCCGATCCCCTCGGGGAAGTCGAACGTCTCGGGTTCGCTGAACGGCGGGGTCGTGAACCAGCCGCGATCCTGTTCCCAGATGACCGGAGCATTGAGGCACTCCTCGATCGTGGTCCAGATCGAGAACGAGGGTGCGAAGTCGTAGCCGTCGACGACGAGGTTCGCGCCATCGCGCACGCCGACCTCGTCGATCTCGCTGAAGAGATGGTCGGCGGCATACCTCGCGAAGATGTCGGACAGCCCGGGTTCGACGCCGATCCCGACGAGCGCCAGCCGCCCGGCCGCAGTCCACGCGTCGGCCTTGGCGAACTGCTCGTCCCCGAGCTTCACACCGGTGTCCGAATGCGGCTTGTCGGGGTGCGGATGCGACAGGGACATCGCCATGTCGAGGTAGTCGGCGCCGGCCGCGAACGCGCCATCGAAGATCGGCATGACGAAGCGCGGGTCGACCGCGTTCAGGACATGGGTGATGCGATGCTCGCGTGCGAGGGCGGCCACGTCGTCGGCCTTCGAGGCATCGACCCGGGCCGCCGTGAACCTGGCGTCGCCACGGAGCCGGGCAACGGTCCGTTCGGCTCGCGTGGCGTCGTAGTCGGCCACCACGATGTGATCGAAGAAGTCGCGCCTCGCCGCGATCGGCGCGACCGAGCTGCCGACACCGCCCGCTCCCACGACCAGGATCCGCATGTCACCCCTCCGATCCGCTGCCACCAAGGCACAAGTCTGCGCGCTGGCGCGGCGGCGATCCCGGACGGTTGCGGAGTGCGGTCAACCGACCTTCGCGTACCGCCACTCGATGGAACCGGTGTGACAGTGGTTCAGCTTGTCGCACAGGCCGTGCGCGAGATCCCATGAACGGCCCCGAACGAACGGGCCGCGGTCGATGACGGCGGCCGTCACGACGCGGCCGTTCTCCGGGTTGCGGAACTCGATGAGCGTGCCGCAGGGCAGCGTCCGGTGCGCGACCCCGACCAGGCGTTTGGTCAGTTTCTGGCCGCACGCGGTGCCGTTGCCGTACAAGCCCGGGCCGTACCACGAGACGTTGTCGTCGTAGCGCCACCGATTCGGCTTGACGGCCTTGGCCGCGTTCGTGGGCTGGGCGGCGTCGGACCGAGCCATGGGCGGCTCCGTCGGCTGTGATGGCTCGAACATCGTCGAGCCCGGCTCCAGGGTCCCGTCGGAACGGGCCCCCGGATCGAGGGGATCGGTCGTCATCGTCGTCCCGCGGGCAGCCGCTGCCGCCTCGACTTGATCGAAGAGATCGACATCCGGCTGATCGAACGGGCTGGGGGCCCGCGACCCGGCCGGCCCGGGAACGGCGACGGTGGCAAGCACGGCGATGAGCGCCACGCTCGCGACGACCCTGAGGTGTCGCACGTCTAGACAACCGTACCATCGACGCCTGCCGGTCGCCGGTGGCGGACAGGGTCGAACCCTTGCGAAACCGTGACAGACTGGCTCGGTGCCCACCGGAACGTTCCCGTATGACGGGCCGCTCGACCTCGTCCGGACGCTCGCCCCGCACCGTCGCGGCGCCGGCGATCCGACGCTCCGACTCGGTCCCGGCCGGGCGTGGCGGGCCACCCGGACCGCCGACGGCCCGGCGACGCTGGCCCTCGAGCAAGCCCGCGGCGAAGTGCGCGCCGAGGCGTGGGGCCCGGGTGCGGAACGCGCGCTCGCGATGGTGCCGGCACTGCTCGGCCTGGATCACCCGCCCGGGCCGATCAACGAACACCATCGGCTCGTGACGGAGCTCGCCCGACGCTTCCCGGGCGTCCGCCCGACCGCGACCGGTGCCGTGCTCGAGGCGCTCGTGCCGGCCATCCTCGAACAGAAGGTCACCGGCGACGAAGCCCGACGGGCGTGGCGGTCGCTCATCGCGAAGCACGGCGAGGCGGCGCCCGGTCCGGCCGCGTTCCGACTCCGCCTGCCGCCGACGGCCGAGACCCTCGCGAGCCTCCCCTACTACGCGTACCACCCGTTCGGCGTCGAGCGGCGACGCGCCGAGCTGATCCGGCGGGTGGCCGCGCGTGCGTCATGGTTCGAGGCCATCACCGACCTGCCGATCGAGGACGCCCACGCACGACTGACGGCCATGCCCGGCATCGGGCCGTGGACCGCGGCCGAGGTGGCGGTCCGGGCACTGGGCGATCCTGATGCGGTCAGCGTCGGCGACTTCCATCTGCCCAACCTCGTGGCCTGGGCGCTGGCCCGCGAGCCGCGCGGCGACGACGCCAGGATGCTCGAGCTGCTCCAACCGTGGCGCGGCGACCGGGCGAGGGTCGTCCGGTTGCTCGAGCTCAGCGGCATCCAGGCGCCGCGCTACGGTCCCCGCCTCGCCCCCCGGCGGATCGAATCGAACTGATCCCGGCGCGGACGCGGGTACACTCCCCGTTCGAGAGCACGGAGCAGCACCACGAGCGTCGCGACCGATCCAGCACGATCCGCCGCCCCGGGGACCGCGGGCGCCGCCGGGACGGCCACCCCGTTCACGAGGGCGACTCGCCTTGCCCGCCTGACGGACTTGCTCCGCGAGCGGATCGTCGTCATGGACGGCGCGATGGGCACGCTGATCCAGAGCTACGGCCTCGAGGAGGCCGACTACCGCGCCGAGCGATTCAAGGACCACCCGCGCGACCTGCGAGGGGACAGCGACCTCCTTTCGCTCGTCCGTCCCGACATCGTGCTGGCCATCCATGGCGCCTATCTGGATGCCGGCGCCGACATCATCGAGACGAACACGTTCACCGCGACGCGCATCGCCCAAGCCGACTACGCGATGGGCGAGTTCGTCCGCGAGATGAACCACGAGGCCGCTCGCCTCGCCCGACAGGCCGCGGACAACGCCGAGGCCGCCGAACCGGGTCGGCCCCGCTTCGTCATGGGCGCCCTCGGCCCGACCAACCGGACGGCCTCCATCTCACCCAAGGCCGAGGATCCGGGCGCCCGGAACGTCACCTTCGACGAGCTCGCCGAGGCCTACCAGGAGGCGGCCGAGGGCCTCATCGCCGGCGGCGCGGACCTGCTGGTCATCGAGACGATCTTCGATACGCTCAACGCGAAGGCCGCGATCTTCGGGGTCGAGGCGGCGTACGACGCGGCCGGCGACCGGATCCCGCTCGTCATCTCCGGGACCATCACCGATGCCTCCGGCCGGACGCTGTCGGGCCAGACCGTGGAGGCGTTCTGGGTCTCCGTCATGCATGCGCGCCCGATCGCGGTCGGGCTGAACTGCGCACTCGGGGCGCGCCAGCTGCGCGGGCACATCGCCGACCTGTCGCGGATCGCCGGCCTGCCGATCAGCGCCTACCCGAACGCGGGTCTGCCCAACGAGTTCGGGGGGTACGACGAGCAGCCCGACACCACCGCCCAGCTCCTCGGGCAGTACGCGCGCGACGGCCTCATCAACATCGCGGGTGGCTGCTGCGGGACGACGCCGGCCCACGTCCGGGCGATCGCCGAGGCCGTGGCCGGCGTGCCGCCTCGGCCGGTCCCGGTCGTCGAGCGCAAGACGCGGCTGTCCGGCCTGCAGGCCCTGACCATCCCGCAGCCCGGTGGGGTCTTCGTGAACGTCGGCGAGCGGACCAACGTCACGGGCTCCCGCCGCTTCGCGAAGCTCATCCTCGAGGACCGCTTCGACGAGGCCGTCGAGGTCGCCCGTCAGCAGGTGGACGCCGGCGCCCAGCTCATCGACGTGAACATGGACGAGGCGATGCTTGACTCGGTCGCGGCGATGACCCGCTTCCTGAACCTCATCGCGTCCGAGCCGGACATCAGCACGGTTCCCGTGATGCTCGACTCGTCGCGCTGGGACGTCATCGAGGCCGGCCTCAAGTGCATCCAGGGCCGCGGCGTCGTCAACTCCATCTCGCTCAAGGAAGGCGAGGAGCCGTTCCTCGAGCACGCCCGGCTGTGCCGTCGATACGGTGCCTCGGTCGTCGTCATGGCCTTCGACGAGCAGGGCCAGGCCGACAGCGCCGACCGCAAGGTGGCGATCGCGACGCGCGCGTACCGGCTGCTTACGGAGGTCGTCGGGTTCGACCCGGAGGACGTCATCCTCGACCCGAACATCTTCGCCATCGGGACCGGCATCGAGGAGCATGCCGGCTACGCCGTCGCGTATATCGAGGCGACGCGCCGCATCAAGGCGAGCCTGCCGGGGGCGCTCGTCTCGGGCGGCGTGTCGAACGTGTCATTCGCGTTCCGCGGCAACGACCCGATCCGCGAGGCCATCCATTCGGTCTTCCTGTACCACGCGATCACGGCCGGGATGGACATGGGCATCGTGAACGCCGGCGCGCTCGCGATCTACGACGACATCGAGCCGACCCTGCGCGACCTCGCCGAGGATGTAGTGCTGGACCGACGCCCCGACGCGACCGAGCGCCTCCTCGCGGTCGCAGACCAGTACGCGGGCGAGCGGGCCAACGCGGTTGGACCCGGCGGTGATGCGCTCGCCTGGCGCGAGCTGCCGGTCAACGAGCGGCTCACTCACGCGCTCGTCGAAGGGCTCGATGCGTTCATCGTCGAAGACACCGAGGAGGCCCGCCAGGCCGCGACCCGCCCGATCGAGGTCATCGAGGGCCCGCTGATGGACGGGATGAACGTCGTCGGCGACCTGTTCGGGGCCGGCAAGATGTTCCTGCCCCAGGTCGTCAAGAGCGCGCGGGTCATGAAGAAGGCGGTCGCCCACCTCGTGCCGTTCATCGAGGCCGAGCGCCAGCCGGGTGCGGCTCGGACGAACGGCCGGATCGTCATGGCCACGGTCAAGGGCGACGTCCACGACATCGGCAAGAACATCGTCGGGGTCGTGCTCGCCTGCAACAACTACGAGGTCATCGATCTCGGGGTCATGGTCCCGGTCCAGCGCATCCTCGAGACCGCGCGGGAGGTGGATGCCGACCTCATCGGGTTGTCCGGACTCATCACGCCCTCGCTCGAGGAGATGCGCCACGTGGCGGGCGAGATGGAACGCGAGGGCTTCGAACTGCCGTTGCTGATCGGCGGCGCGACCACGTCGCGGGCACACACCGCGGTCAAGATCGAGCCGCAGTACCACGGGGCGGTCGTGCACGTCGCGGACGCGTCGCGCGCGGTCGGTGTCGCGGCGGCGCTCGTGGACGTGGACCGGCGGGACGCCTTCGCGGCCGGGATCCGCGAGGAGTACGAGACGCTGCGCGTCGAGCGCGGGGCGCGCGAGGAGAAGATCGCCCGACACCCGATCGCCGAGGCGCGTCGCCAGCACCTGGCCGTCGCGTGGACCGACGTCGTGCCGCCCCGTCCGACGTTCCTGGGCGTCCGGACGATCGAGGACCACCCGCTCGGCGACCTCGTCGACCGGATCGACTGGACGCCGTTCTTCGCGACCTGGGAGCTGAACGGCCTCTACCCCGCGATCCTCACCCATCCGGTGCTCGGGCCGTCGGCTCGCTCGCTCCACCAGGACGCCCAGGTCCTGCTCGACCGGATCGTCCGGGAGCGCCGCCTCCGGGCCGACGCGGTCGTCGGGTTCTGGCCGGCGAACAGCGTCGGCGACGACATCGAGCTGTACACCGACGAGTCCCGGGCCGGCCTGTTCGGCACCATCCACACGCTGCGCCAGCAGATGGTCAAGCCGCCTGGCCGCCCGAACCAGGCCCTGGCCGACTACACGGCACCCCGGGAGTCCGGCATCGTGGACTACGTCGGTGGGTTCGCCGTGACCGCCGGACACGGGCTGGAGAGCCTGGTCGCCGAGTTCAAGGCCGCCCACGACGACTACTCGGCGATCCTCGCGAGCGCCCTCGCCGACCGGCTCGCGGAGGCGTTCGCCGAGCGGCTGCACGAGATGGTCCGGCGCCAGCTGTGGGGCTACGCCCCGGACGAGTCGCTCTCCAACGACGACCTGATCGCCGAACGCTACCAGGGCATCCGGCCCGCACCCGGCTATCCGGCCTGTCCGGACCACACGGAGAAGGGCCCGCTCTTCGACTGGCTCGAAGCACGTCAGCGCATCGGCATGGAGCTGACCGA
Source organism: uncultured Chloroflexia bacterium (assembly GCA_963776545.1). Taxonomy (GTDB): domain Bacteria; phylum Chloroflexota; class Limnocylindria; order Limnocylindrales; family CSP1-4; genus SPCO01. Next base: position 90,188 of record CAVZND010000011.1, read on the forward strand.
GTCCTTCGCGATGCTGCCCGGCTCCTCGGTCAGCGGCTACTACTTCTGGCATCCGCAGGCCGCCTATTTCGGGCTGGGTCGGATCGGCCACGACCAGCTGGAGGACTACGCACGGCGGAAGGGCATGGCCGTCGATGTCGCCGCCCGCTGGCTGGCGCCGAACCTCGCCGAGGACTGAGGCCGAGAACCGCTCTTGACGGTTCCGTCGTATCGTGGATCCATGAGGACCCTGTCCCCACGCGTCCCGCGCCGCCTCACGGCCGGCCTGCTCGCGGCGTCCCTGCTGCTGACCTTCGTACCCGCCTCGACGTCGGCGGCGCCCCGGAGCTACACGCTCGATCTGGGGACTCGGGGGGACTTCGTCGCCCAGACGAACTTCGTCCAATGCGTCGGCGCGAGCATGCAGATGATGCTCAACATGATCGAGCCCGGCCGCGACCGGACCGCCAGGACGCAGCTCCGGCTCCAGAAGCTCGCGCGGGGCCACAGCGGTCCACGCCCGGACGGATCGGAGCGACAGGGCGCGAGCGTCGTCGGCTGGGCGTATGGCTTGAACGTTGAAGGTGCGGGGCCATACCGCCTCGCCGGCGCGAAGACGATCGGCAACGCCCTGAAGATCGCGGCCAAGGCGATGCGGGTGACGGGCAAGCCTGTCGGGCTGCTCATGTGGCACGGCCGGCACGCGTGGGTGATGAGCGGGTTCAAGGCCACCGCGGACCCGCTCCTCACCGATGACTTCCGGGTGACCGCCGCGGTCGTGGAGGATCCGCTCTATCCGTACGGGTCCAAAGCCTGGGGTCCCAGCCCGAAGCCGGGCGCGACGATCAGCGTCAAGACACTGAGCCGCCAGTTCGTGCCGCGTCGGAAGCGGTCGGCCTGGAATTTCCAGCGCTGGGCGGCGAACCTCGCCGGGATGTACGTGATGGTCGTGCCCTACCTGGTCGTCCGCCCGGTCACCGACTACGCCGGGTTCGCCCCGACCCACCAGTAGCGGTCTTACGCCACCGGCACCGTCCCGCGGTATCGGGCGACCGCCTCGAGGAACCTCGCGAGCGCCTCGGGCGTGTTCGGCTCGAGCGACGCGATCACGTGGGCCACACCGGTCGCCTCGTGCGCCGCCAGCCCGGCGGCGATCGTGTCGGCGTCACCCGAGAGCGAGGGGCCGTCGTCGCTCGGTGGGGCGAGATCGGGGTAGCGCACGTTGACACCGACCGTGATCGCCAGAGTGGCCGGATCCCGCCCGACCCGACGGCACGCGTCCTCGAGCTCGCCGCGGACACGGGCAAGGCGTTCGTCCGGCACGCCGAACCAGGCGAGGTTCCAGGCGTCCGCGTAGCGGGCCACCAGCTCGAGCATGCGCGGACGCTTGGCCGCGACCAGGATCGGCAGGTCGGCACGGGCGGGCGGCCGGAGGACCAGGTTCCTGGCCTGGACGTACCGGCCGTCGAGATCGGCGCGGCCGGTCCGGATCAGGTCTCGGATGATCGTGAAGGCCTCGTCGAATTGGCTGACCCGGTGGTCCGTCGGGAAGCCGAACGCCTCGTATTCGGGGTCATGCCAGCCCGCCCCGATGCCCAGGATCAACCGGCCGTCGCTGATGTGGTCCAGGGTGGCGGCCATCTTCGCCAGGACGCCCGGATTCCGGAATGACGTGCACATGACAAGGGTCCCGAGCTCGACCCGCGCTGTCGCATCGGCGACGGCGGCGAGGACGGTCCAGCACTCATGGAGGCCGCTCTCCTCTCCGTCGAACCGGAACAGCAGGTGGTCATATACCCAGAGCGAGTCGAGGCCGCCGCCCTCGGCGGCGACCGCCATGGCGCGGATGACCGGGTAGGCGGTGGTCGCGCCTTCGGTCACCTCGTCGATCGGGAGGACGATCCCGATCCGCATCAGGGCGCGACGGTTCGGTCGGCTACTGCAGCGCCTCGGCGAGTTGCTTCTCGAGCTCGGGATCGAGGGTGGTCTGCACGAGCGTCCCGCCTTCGATCGGCCGGAGCGCGGCGATCACGGCGTCGGCGTTGTCGGTGCTCAGCAGCACGAAGAGCGCCGACTGGCCCGACCCGAGCTGTTTCGACACGTCGTCGACGAATGACTGCTCGACGTGTCGGCCGAGCGAGTGCCCGACCAGGCCGCCGGCGATCGCGCCGCCGACGATGCCGATCAGCGGAAAGAAGATCACCAGCACGGCGCCGAGGAACCCTCCCACGACTGCGCCACCGACCGTGGCCTCGTCGATCGAGTTCTTGACGCGGGTCTTGCCGTCGGCGTCCTTGCGCACGATCGCGGCGTCCTCGATGCCGGCGAGACCGCCGCTCTTGAGACGTCGGAGGGCGTCCAGCGCCGCCCCCGCGGTCGCTTCGTCGGTGAAGGTCGCGACGATCAGGTCGCTCATGTCGCCCTCCGTGAGACTGTCTGAACCGGCGCGTTCGGGAGGGCGATTGTACGGCGGTCGATGACGGAGGCGAGCGTTCCGAGCCGGGCCGACCGCCCGGCTGCTACCATTCGCGGCCCGTGACCCGTCGACCCACATGGCTCCTCGCGCTGCTCCTGGTGTCGCTCAGCATCGTCGCTTGTACGGCTGAGCAGCGCCAGGCGGTCAAGGATTCCGGGACGCCGGAGTTGTGCGCGGCCCAGCTGGCGGTCACCGGCCTCGATGCGGTCCTCGCGGACGTCGCCGCGTCCGACGCCGAGGCCGTGGCTGACCCGGAGAGTCCGCAGCATGCCGCGGCACTGGAAGCGCTGGACCGGCTCGATACCGCGCTCCGGCAGGCCCAGATCGCCCTCGCCGCCTTGCCGCGTGGAGACTCCCCGGAGGTCCGTCAGCAACTCGCCGATCTGGTCGACACGCTGGTCGCCGAGTCCGCCGACCTGCGCGGTCGGGTCGAGGCCGGCGACGTCGCCGGGATCGAGTCCGCGATCGATCGCGCCGACGCCGCGCGCGCGACCACGGCGGATCTGTTGGCGAAGATCGAGGCCGAGAGCCCGGTCGATTGCCCGGAGCCACTCGCGCGACCGACGCTCGGCACGCAACCGTCCCTTGGCACGCGACCCTCTCGTAGCCCGATCGTGAGGCCGTCGCCGGAGCCGACCATACCGCCGAGCCCCGAGGCCACCGCCAGCCCGACGCCGGAACCGACCGCCAGCCCGACTCCCGAGCCGACCCCCGAGCCGACGCCGAGCGCGACTGCGACACCCAGTCCGTCGCCAAGCCCGACGCCCACGCCGAGCCCGACGCCAAGCCCGAGTCCGACTCCCAGCCCGAGCCCATCGCCGAGTCCGAGCCCATCGCCTTCGCCGAGCCCGAGCCCGTCGCCGAGTCCGAGTCCCAGCCCGAGTCCCAGTCCGAGTCCGAGTCCGAGCCTCAGTCCGAGCCCCAGCCCGAGTCCGTCTCCGACGCCAACACCGACGCCGACGCCAACGCCCACGCCAACGCCCACGCCAACGCCGAGCCCGTCGCCGACGCCGAGCCCGTCGCCCAGCCCCTCCGCCACGCCGTCGGCATCTGTCGCGCCGATCGGTCCGCTCGATTCCACGTCCTCGAACGGCGCACCGCTCCTCCTCTTGGTCTTGATCATCGCCCTGGCGGCGGTCGCCGGATCCCTCGGCTATTGGGTCCGGGACCGGTTGCGAACGGACGGATCGGCCGCGGCCGTGGTCGCAGCCGCCGACGCCTCTGGCGCGCCGCCGGTCGAGCCGGCCGGAGAGCCGCCGCTCGACGACGCGGCCACTCTGTTCGAACCACCCGCCTCGGATCCGGCCGCGGCCCCGACGGAGCCTGACGTCGCGAACGACGTCACCGACCCGGGGTCTCAGCCAGAGGATGGCGGCGCGGACCGATAGCCAGGCGGCTCAGCCGGCCGGCCGGCGAGCGTCTCAGGCGGGGCTGCCCGCCGGGCGGATGTTCTGGTTCATGCGGAAGAAGTTCGCCGGGTCGTAGCGACGCTTGATCGCCGCGAGGCGATCGTACGTGCCGACCGGATACGCCTCGCGGACCCGGTCCTCGCCTTCGCTCTGCAGGAAGTTCGAGTACACCCCGGATGACTCCGGCGCGAGCGCCGCGTGCAGGGCCTCGGTCCAGGTCAGCTCGGCGCCGTCCGACGATGCGTCTTCGTAATGGTCGAGGACCGTGACCATGATCGGCGCGGACCGATGCGCGAAGGCCGTCTCGGCGGCCGGCACCCGGGCCATGGCCCCACCGAGGATGCGGATCTGGACCATCGCGGAGGGCGACGCGCCGGCCATCGCCGACAGGATCGAATCGACGGCGTGGTCGTCGAGGGCGTTCAGGAACCGGGAGCGGACGACGGCGCGACCGGGGGCCTCGCCGCCGGCCGTGAACTGGTAGATGCCCGGGTACGGCATCGGCATGACGGCTTCGGCGATCGGCGCGGCGACCCGCCGGAACGGCTCGATCGCCGCGTTCCCGTCGGCCGGGTCGCCGCTCCAGACGAACATCACGATGAGCGAGAGCTCGCCGTGTCGTTCGGTCGGGACGAACGGGACCGGGGGGATGGGCATGAGGAACGAGATCGTCGACAGCTCCTCCGGGGCACTCGCGGCGATCGGCACGAGCGAACGCAGCACCTCGGTGGTCGGCGGCAGGAAGAGGGCACCGCCCAGGACCGTCTCGACCGGGAAAAGCTTGAACTGGAAGCGCGTGACGACGCCGAAGTTGCCGCCGCCGCCACGGACCGCCCAGAAGAGGTCCGGGTGATGGTCGGCGTTAGCGGTCAGGAGCCGACCGTCGGCCGTGACCATCTCGACCGCCTCGAGGGCGTCGATGGCCAGGCCGTACTTGCGCACCAGCCAGCCGATCCCGCCGCCGAGCGTCAGGCCGGCGATGCCGACCGACGCGGTGTCGCCGAACGGGGTCGCGAGGCCGTGTTCCGCCGCGGCCGCCGTGTACTCGCCGGCGGTCAGGCCGGGCTGGGCCCAGGCCGTCCGTCGCTCGGTGTCGATGTGCAGGCCCCTCATGTTCGAGAGGTCGAGCACGATCCCGCCATCGACGGTGTTGTGCCCGGCGACGCTGTGGCCGCCGCTCCGGACGGCCAGGGTCATGCCGGCATCCCGGGCGAGGACGACCGTCCGCGCCACGTCGCCGGCACCCGCCGCCTTCACGATGAGGCTCGGGCGGCGGTCGAACATGGTGTTGTGGCCGTGCCGGGCGTCGTCGTAGCCGGCGGCACCGGGCAGGATGAGGTCGCCCTGAAGCTCGGCGCGGAAGGCCGCCAGGTCGAAGGGGTCGGAAAGGTCGTGGCGGCGCGGGCGGAAGGCTTCCAAGGCTGTGCTCCAGGGTCGGTGACATGCGGAAAGGGGGTCACGGCCATGGTCGAGGACGGAAAGGCGCCGGTCAGCCGACGGGCGTCGGTCCGAGGGGTGGACATCCGTCCAGTCAAGGCGCCTGAAGCCGGGCTCGTGGCGGGGTCGCAGGCCACTGCCCCTGACCCGTCGCTGTGTCAGGCGGGCCGGTGCCGGTAGAACTCGATCCGCTCGGGCGCCAGCGGCTCGTTGCCGAGGATGAGGTCGGCGGCCTTCTCGGCGAGCATCATCACCGGGGCGTAGATGTTCGCGTTGGTGACGTAGGGCATGACCGACGCGTCCACGACGCGCAGGCCATCGAGGCCGTGGACGCGCATCGTCAGCGGGTCGATGACCGACGCGCCGTCGATGCCCATACGCGCCGTGCACGACGGGTGCAGCGCGGTCTCTGCGTCGCGTGCGACCCAATCGCGGATCTCATCGTCACTCGTCACTCCCGCCCCGGGCGACGTCTCACCACCGTTGTAAGGGGCCATCGCGGGCTGGTCGAGGATGCGGCGGGCGACGTGGACGGCCTCCACCCATTCGCGCCGGTCCTGGTCGGTGGAGAGGTAGTTGAAGCGGATGGCGGGATGCTCGTGCGGGTCGGTGCTCTTGAGCTTGATGGTCCCGCGCGCATCGGAATACATCGGGCCGACGTGGACCTGGTACCCGTGCCCGGGCGCCCCGGCGCTCCCGTCGTAGCGGATCGCCAGCGGCAGGAAGTGGAACATGAGATTCGGGTAGGCGACGTCCTCGTTGCTCCGCGCGAACCCGCCACCCTCGAAGTGGTTGGTGGCGCCCGGCCCGCTGCGCAGGAACAGCCACTGGGCCCCGATGAATGGCCGCCGCCACTTCTGCGTCGCGGTCGGCTGCATCGAGACCGGCTGCAGGCTTCGGTACTGGATGTAGACCTCGAGATGGTCCTGGAGATGGTCGCCGACGCCCGGCAGATCGGCCACGACCGAGATGCCGAGGGCCTCGAGGTCGGCGGCAGGGCCGACGCCGGCGAGGAGCAGCAGCTGGGGACTGTTGATCGCGCCGCCGCACAGGATCACCTCGCCGGCTTGGATCGTCTCGGTGCCGCCGCCCTGGCGCTCGATCTCGACCCCGACGGCCCGGCGGCCCTCGAAATGGACCTGCGTCACGAGCGTCGACGTGCGGACCTTGAGATTCCGGCGGCCCATCACCGGGTGCAGATAGGCCCGGGCGGCGCTCAGGCGCCGGCCGCGATGGATGTTCCGGTCGAACGGGGCGAACCCCTCCTGCCGATACCCGTTCACGTCGTCGGTGAGGTGGTAGCCCGCCTCCTGGCAGGCGGCGAAGAACGCGGTGAAGAGCGGGTTGGTCGCCGGACCGCGTTCCAGGACGAGGGGCCCCGTGTGTCCCCGGAACGGGTCGTCGGCCGCTGCCGCGAGGCACGTCTCCATGCGCTTGAAGTACGGCAGGCAGTGGGCGTAGTCCCACGTCTCCATGCCCGGGTCGCCGGCCCAGCGCTCGTAGTCGAGGGCGTTGCCGCGCTGGAAGATCTGGCCGTTGATGCTCGAGGAGCCCCCGAGGAGCTTGCCCCGGGCGTGGTAGATGCGCCGACCGTGCATGAACGGTTCCGGCTCCGACTCGTACATCCAGTCGTAGAACGGGCTGCCGATCGGAAACGTGAGCGCGGCCGGCATGTGGATGAACGGGTCGAGGCGCCAGTCCGACCGGCCCGCCTCGAGCACGAGCACGCTGGTGCCCGGATCCGCGCTCAGGCGATTGGCGAGCGCACTCCCCGCCGAGCCGCCACCGACGATGACGAAGTCGTAGCGCTGCTGTCCCATCGTGCGGGCGATGCTAGCAGCGCGGTCCGCCGACCCGCGGCCCGCGCCCGCCCGGCGATCCGGCCGTACCATCGGGGTCTTGGATGCGACGTCCAGCTCGATGCACGCTGACCGTCAGACCCGAACCGGAGGCCCAGGCGCAGGATGCCCCACGCTCTCGGACGCGCGACCGATCGACGTCACCTGACGATCGCGTTCGGCATCGCCCTCGGGCTCCTCGTCATCGAGGTGATCGGTGGCATCGCCGCCAACAGCCTGGCGGTCCTCGCCGACGCGGGGCACGTGCTGACCGACGTCACGGGCATCGGGCTCTCGTTGGCCGCAATGTGGATCGCCGGTCGGCCGGCCACCGATGGTCGCACGTTCGGCTACTACCGCGCCGAGATCTTCGCCGCCATCGCGAACGCGGTACTGCTCGTCGGGGTGGCCGCCTTCATCGTCGTGTCGGCCATCGGGCGGCTGGACGATCCGCCCGAGGTGCAGGGCGGGCTCATGCTCGCGTTGGGCGTCATCGGCCTGGTCGCCAACGGCGCGGCCGTGCTGGTCCTGCGGCGCTCGCAGGCTGGCTCGCTCAACGTCCGGGGCGCCTACTTCGAGGTGCTCGGCGACCTGTTCGGCTCCGCCGCGGTCATCGTGGCCGCCCTGGTCATCGCGCTGACCGGCTGGCAGCAGGCCGATGCCGTCGCCTCGATCGTCGTCGCGCTGCTCATCGTGCCCCGGACCGTCGGCCTGCTGCGCGAGGCCATCGACGTCCTGCTGGAAGCGACGCCGCGAGGGATGCATCTCGAGGAGGTCCGCGCCCACATCATCGGCGCGGAGGGTGTCGCCGATGTCCACGACCTCCACGCCTGGACCATCACGAGCGGACTCCCCGTCATCTCGGCCCATGTGGTGCTGACGCCCGACGCCGAGCCGGCGAGGGTCCTCGACGAGCTGTGCGCGTGCCTCGCCGGCGACTTCGACGTCGAGCATTCGACGTTCCAACTCGAGACCGTCGATCGGCGCCGGCTCGAGAGCGCCGCCCACGTCTGAACGGAGTCCAGGCCGATCGTGACGAACGCGCGATCCATCGCGTTCGTGAGCGCCGGCGAAGCCCTCGTCGACGTCGTCGACGAGGCCGGCACGCGCGTGGCCAGGCCCGGTGGTTCGCCATTCAATGTGGCCGTCGGACTCGCCCGCCTCGACCTCGACGCGTCGTTCGCGGGGCGCCTCTCGACCGACACCCACGGGCGATCGCTCGCGGCGCGCCTCGCCGAGGAAGGGGTCGGTGACGCCTTCGTGCAATGGGGCCCGGAGCCGACGGCACTCGCCATCGTCGGCCGGGCCGGCAGCGACGCGGTCTACGACTTCCGCTGGACTGGGACCGCCGATCGAGGCTTCGATCCGACCGCGTTCCCCGACGAGGCGTGGGCGCGCGTGGACGTCCTGCACCTCGGGTCCGTCGCGCTCGGTTTGGAGCCGATCGCGACGCGCCTGATGGCCCTGGTGGAACGCCTCCGCGGGACGGTCTTCCTGTCGTTCGACCCGAACGTGCGACGCGACGTCATCGACGACTGGCCCACGTACCTCGGGCGGGTCCGGCGCGCCGCCGAACTGGCCGATCTCATGAAGGTCAGCGACGTCGATCTCCGCGAGCTGGACCCCGATCCGCGGCCCGGGGCGACGCCGCTCGGACGCCCGGGACCGACCGTCGTCACGCGCGGCGGTCGCGGGACCGCGCTCTACCGCGCGGACCGGCCACCGCTCGAGGTGCCGGCTCCGACCGTCGATGTGGTCGACACGATCGGCGCCGGCGACGGATGCATGGCCGGGCTCCTCTTTGCGCTGGCGGAGCGCGATGCGCTTCGCCCGGACCGGCTTCGCGACCTGACCGACGGGGCGTGGGCCGAGGTCCTGCGGGTGGCCAACACGGCGGGCGCGATGACCTGCGAGCGCCTGGCGGCGGATCCGCCCACGGCCGCCGAGCTACGGGCGCGCCTCAGCGCTTGACGCGGAAGGTCGTCGCGTCGACCTTCTTGGACAGGAGCTTCTTGCCGCCGACGGTGTAGATGCGGATCGTCACGTGGTACTTGCCGGCCCCACCGTCGTCCACGGCAGCGGACGGCCGCGCCACCGAGCTGAACACGTTCCGTCGAACCGTGGCCGACTTGCGCACGATGGGTACCATGCTGAGGTCGAAGAACGACATCGCGTCATGACGCGGTGGCTGCGGATTCCCAGACTCGTTGGCCACGGGATCACAAGAGCGGTTGGGATAAATGCGGCAATCAACGGTTCCGAAGAAGGGTGCGCCCGCTCGGCATCGGATCGTCCGATCCCTGCTGCTCGTGGGGATGATCCTCGGCGCACTGGCGGCTGGCTGCACGCCGAGCGACCCGCGATTGGACGACTCGGACGTATTCGGATCCCCTTCTCCGTCCGCCGCGGCTCCGTCCGCGACGCCCTAGAAGATCGCCGACGGACGATCCGGGAGGCTGACATTTCCACGTCGCCGCTGTCGCGAATCGCAGGGCCACTCGCAGTCGTCGCGGGCGCCTTGGTCGTGGCGACCCGGCTCCCGACCATCCTTCTAGTTCTTGGCGATGACGACCTGACGGCGTACGTCCTTGGCCCGACACACGCGATCACCAGCGTCGCCTCGATCGTGGCGTTCGGATCGCTTGTGCTCGCCCTCGTCGCCATCTACGATCACGAGGCACGAGATGCGGGCTGGTTCGGCCTGATCGGCTTCGCGGCCGCGTTGATGGGCACGATCTTCATGGCCGGGGACTGGTGGTACGAGGCGTTCGCGGTGCCTCGGATCGCCGAGGTCGTTCCCGAGGTGATCACCACCTTCGTGGGGGGCCGCCTGCTCATGGGCGGCCTCGCGAGCTTCGTTCTGTTCGGTGTCGGCTGGGTCCTGTTCGGAGCCGCCAGCCTGCGAGCCCACGTGTTTCCAGCAGCCATCTCTGCCGCGATCCTTCTCGGCGGCCTCCTGTCGGGGATCCCCATCGGCCTTGCCTACCTGAGCGGTGGCGTCATCCTGGGTCTCGCCATCGGCTGGCTCGGCGTCTGGCTCATTCGTGCGACCATCCCCGCGAGCGAGGTCCTTGAGCCCGGCGCGACTGGATCGCCGCCGGGTCTGGCGGGGGGTCGGACCTGATCTCGACGACGGCAGGGCTGATCCGGCGCTACCCGCTGAGCGCGTACGTCGTGTTGGCGTACCTGTTCTCGATCACGCTCGGACTTCTTCTCTACGTCTCAGTCCTGTTCGGCCTGATCGCGCTCTTCGGGCCGGCCGCGGCGGCCTTCCTCGTGGCACGCATCTGGCGGGGCCGGGCCGGTGTCGGCGAACTGTGGGCGGTGACGAGCCGCTGGCGAGTCCATCCGCGCTGGTACATCGCCGCGCTGGCGTTGCCGATCGTGGGGACCGCCATCGGCCACGTGCTTTACGTTCTCGCGGGCCATGCGGCTCGCCCAGTGCCGGGCACGGTCGAACCGATCCTGTTCGTGCTGTTCTTCCTGGTCATCGGCGAGGAGATCGGCTGGCGCGGATTCCTGCTGCGTGGCCTGCTGACCCGGCAGTCACCGCTCGTGGCGACCCTGGTCGTCGCCACCGTGTGGACGATGTGGCACAGCCCGCTGTACTTCATCCCCGGGATGCCGTTCAACGGACGCCCGTTCTGGGCCTTTGCGCTCTGGGTGTTCACGTTCTCGTTCCTTCTGACCTGGCTGTGGCTGGGGACCCGAAGCGCTTGGCTGGCAGCGATCATGCATGGCGCTGGGAACCTCGCCGCATCGCTTGTGTTTCCGGTCGCGCTGGCTGAAGTTGCGGATCTGTACGTCTTCAGCGCCATCGGCTTCGCGATCGTCGCGATCCCACTGGTCCTCGCGTCTTGGTCGCGGTGGACCAGGGTTGAGAGCCAGGACCCGGACGCTTCATCCGATGCCGTCCCTGCAGCCCCGCCCGCCTAGCAGTCGATCGCTCCGCATGCGAGTCGAGCCAGGTCCGGCCGAGCTGCTGGCGCGCCTCAGCGCCTGACGCGGAAGGTCGTCGCGTCGACCTTCTTGGACAGGAGCTTCTTGCCGCCGACGGTGTAGATGCGGATCGTCACGTGGTACTTTCCGAGGCGGCGCGCCGAGGAGACGTAGAAGGTCGGCTTGAAGGCGCGCGTCACGCCGGCCTTGAACGAGCGAGCGTCGTAGGCCTTGCGGAAGACCCGCTTGCCCTTCGGGTCGTAGATGCGGACATCGACCATGGCCTTGGTCGCGCGCGACGCCTTGACTCGGACCGTCAGCGTCACCGAGTGCTTGCGGTGGACCGTGGTCGGCTTGGCCGATGCGCTGCGCGACCAGGCGACGGGTGGGTTCGGGGGCGGGTTGGCGATCGGCGGTGCCGGGGTCCCGGCCACGAGGCTCAGGCCGCCCGACGCGTAGTACGCCCGGGCTCGCTCGCGGAAGTAGCCGCCGTCGTCATCGGCCGAGGTCGCGACCCGGCTGTTGCCATTGATCGCGGCCGGGTTGGTGACGCCATCCCCCCGGGCATCGCACGCGCACGTCGTCCCGTCGGCACCGCCGCCGAACAACAGGGCGATGACGCCCGCGTCGCGCCAGAGCGCCAGATGCGTCCCGCCCGGGTCCTCGAGGAACCACTCGGCCCGGTTGTCCTGGTAGTGACCCCAGGTGTTGTCGAGGGAGCGCATCTTCGTGTTGCCGAGCGGGATCTGCCAGACGACGACCCGGTGCCCGGTGCCGGCCACGTACCCCTTGATGAACCGGGCGTACCGGACGAAGTCGGCGTCGTCCCAGCGTGACGCGCCGCCGTCGCCGTACACGAGCTCCTTGAAGGCGGCGTCGCGATCGGCGATGTCGGTGAAGGTCAGGTCGAAGTCCGCGCCGAGCGACTGGTAGAAGTCGGCGGCCCGGCCGGCCAGCTCGTCGACCTGGGGGTCGGGGCTGTTCGAGTAGGCGATATCCCACATCGTGCCCCAGACCGACAGGTGGTAGGCCAGCAGGACGTTGGGCGCCAGCTGATCGCGCAGGCGGACGACCGCGCGGGCGAACCCGGCCGCGGTGTTCGGCAGGCCGGCGAGCGCCGGGTCGCCCGAGCTCGCGACCGACGCCGGGACCGTCGCGGCGTCGTCGCCGGTCGCGGCCTGCTGGATGTAGCCCCACAGGTCGGGCTCGACGTGGAGGACCACTGTCGTGCTGCCGGCCGCCCGCTGGAAGAAGAGCCGCAGGTCGGCGTACAGGGCGGCCATCGTCGAGGCGTTGGCCAAGTTGGAGAGGTCCCGTGCCTTCTCGTCCGCGCCACTCGACGGCGTGGACTGCAGGAGCATGTAGTACGGGAAGACCGGGGTCATGCCGTGATCGGCCGAGTCCTGGACGTACCAGCTCACGAACTGGCCATCGGTGTTCCACGTCGCCCAGCCGTCGCCCGTGTTGGCGCCACCGGCGAGGTACTGGTAGCGGAACTCGAAGCTTGCCGACGCGCGGAGCGCCGCGGCGCCGCCGGGGGCATCGGCCAGGCCGAGCTCGAGCCGCGTCGATGGCCACGCCGCGGGCGGGCTCGGCAACGTCGCGGCGCGCACGGGCGCGGCCGGGACCGTCAGCAGTCCGGCAGCCACCAATATGGCCACGACCAGCAGGCTCGGGAAGCGTCGGATGGAGGTGCCTCTCAACGTCGCGACATCGTCGCCGACCGGACGGGCGCCGTCACTCCCTCGCTCGTCCCGAACCCGGCCGTACCAAGGGGTGTGCGTCCGGGCCACGGCGGCGCAACGGCAGGGTCGGCGACGCTGCTACGCTCGGCATCGATGAGCGATCTTGCGCTTGACCGTGGCTCGCCCCCGGTCTACGACGCCCTCGACGCGGCGACCCGGGCCGTGGCCGGCGTGCTCTCGGTCGACGAGGTGCTCCAGGTCATCGTCGACCAGGTCCGCCCCCTGGTCGGGGCGCGCTACGCCGCCCTGGGGATCGTCGACGAGCACGGCATCGTCGAGCGATTCATCACGAGCGGCATCAGCGACGAGGTCCGCGCCAGCATCGGCCCGATCCCTCGCGGCCACGGCCTGGTCGGCCTGATCATCGAGGAGAACCGGGCGTTCCGGATCGACGACATCAACGTCGACCCGCGGCGCCATGGCTTCCCGCCGAACCACCCGCCGATGACGACGTTCCTCGGGGTGCCGATCACGGTGAAGGGGCGGTCGGTCGGCAATCTCTACCTGACCGACAAGGACGGCGGGAGCCCGTTCACCGAAGCGGACCAGGAGATCGTCGAGTTCTTCGCCCGACACGCCGGGATCGCCATCGACAACGCCCGGCTGCACGAGTTGGTCATGAGCCTCGCGGTCATCGAGGAACGCGAGCGCATCAGCAAGGACCTGCACGACGGGATCATCCAGAGCCTCTACGCGGTCGGCCTGTCGCTCGAGGACGTCCCCGACCTCATGGACGAGGACCCGGCCGAGGTGGTTCGCCGCGTCGAGCGGGCGATCGACAACCTGCACATCGCGATCGGCGACATCCGGAACTTCATCTTCGGCCTGCGGCCGGATCTCCTCGGCGGCGTATCGCTCATCGTGGGTCTCGCGGCACTGGTGGACGAGTTCCGGCACAACACGTTGATCGACATCGAGCTGGCGGGCGGTGGGCTCGAGCCCGAGCCGCCGGCCGAGGTGACGGCGCACCTGCTCGGGATCGTCAACGAGGCGCTGAGCAACGTGGCGCGCCATGCGGCGGCGTCGCGGGCCTGGGTCGATGCATCGAGCGGCCCCGACGGGAGCGTGGTGCTCCGAGTGCGCGACAATGGGCGCGGCTTCGATGCCTCGATCGGCGCGCCACTGGGTCACCAGGGACTCGCCAACATGCGATCTCGGGCCGCTGGGATCGATGCGACCCTCGAGGTCGCGAGCGAACCCGGATCGGGAACGACCATCTCCATCACACTGCCCCGAACGAACCAGCCATGAGGGACCCCCGGCGATGACTTCCGAGCCGACCGCCCCGCGGACGCTGACCGTCGTCGTGGTGGACGACCACGAGGTCGTCCGCCAGGGCCTGGTCGCGATGCTCGATCGGCGCCCGGGCTTCCAGGTGGTCGGCGAGGCCGGGACCGTGGCCGAGGCCCTCGAGGTCACGACCCGATTCCAGCCCGACCTGGTGGTGATGGACGTGCGGCTGCCCGACGGATCGGGGATCGAGGCCTGCCGGGAGATCCGCGCCAGCCTGCCGGCGACGCGCGTCATGATGCTCACGAGCTACCCGGACGAGGAGGCCGTCCTCGCGGCGATCGTCGCCGGCGCCAGCGGCTACCTCCTCAAGCAGGTCCGGGCCCGCGACCTGGTGGCGGCCCTCGAAGCCGTCGGGCGCGGCGAGTCACTCCTCGACCCGGCCGTGACCGGCAAGGTCCTCGAGCGGATGCGCCGGATCGCCACCTCGGACCAACCGGACGAGCTGGCCGCCCTCACCCAGCAGGAGCGCAAGATCCTGGCCCTCGTCGCGGACGGCATGACGAACAAGGAGATCGCGGCGGAGATCTTCCTCTCCGACAAGACCGTGAAGAACTACGTCAGCTCGATCCTCGCCAAGCTGAACCTGGAGCGGCGCGCCCAGGCGGCGGCCTTCGTCGCCCGCCTCAAGACGCATCCCGGCGACTGACCGTCAGGTCGCGACCGGGACGGCCTGCAGCGTCGTGGCGATGGCCTGGGCCCACTCGGCGATCTCGTCCCACGGCCGGAAGTCACCGTAGGGCGCCCGCACGCCGGCCACGACGAGCTTCTCGCCGAAGCCCAGTTCGCTCTTGTCGAGACGTCCCGGGAACACCCGGTGCTCGAGCGCATGCGTCGTGCCTTCGATGGTGGCGACGTTGACCGGGTCGCCGGCGGGCTTCGGTGGCACGCCGAGCGGCCCGCTCGAGAAGAGCCAGACGGGGTGCTTCGGCAGCTCCTCGGCGAATCGATCGACGAACGCGGTGGCCGGTTCGAGCCATCGGCCCATGTAGACCGCGCTGCCGAGGACGACCGCCCCGTAGCCGACGAGCGAGGTGACCTCCTCGGGCGGGAGGACGTCAGCCTCGATCTGCGCCTCCGCAAGGACGCGGCCGATGGTGTGCGCGATGTCGGTGGTCGACCCGTGTCGTGAAGCCGCGCTGACCAGGACTCTCATCGATGCGCTCCTTTCGATCCCGCCTCGGTCGTCACGTGCTCGGCGCGCACGATCAGGACGGACATAGGTGCGTGGTGCAGGATCTTGCGAGCGATGCTGCCGAGCAGGAACCGCTTGACGAGGCCGTGGCCACGCATCCCCACGACGATGACGTCCGCACCCCAGGCCATGGCCTCGGCGACGATGGCGGCGGCCGGATCGCCCTCCCGAACCACGGCATCGGCGACGAGGCCGTCGGCGGCCAGGCGGGCTGCGGCCGCGTCGGCCAGTTCATGACCGTGCCGGCTGGCCTCCGCCTGGACGGACACGTACGCCTGCGTGGACACCACCGCGTCCACCGGCGTGATGCCGAGCCACCAACCGGCCGGGACGTCGATGACCGTCGCGACGCGGACGGTCGCGCCGCCCCACAGTCGGGAGGTGGCCAGGAAGTCGAGCGCGAGCTGGGCGTCCGGTGAGCCGTCCGCACCGGCGAGGACCCGCCCGGAGGCGCTGTGTCGCGCGACCAGGACCGGGCACGGTGCCAGGTCGACGACCTCGGCCGACACCGAACCGACGAGCAGTCGCTCGATGGTCCCGTGACCTCGCGCGCCAAGGATGATCAGGTCCACGTGCTCGGCCGTCGCCGAGCGGACGATCTCGGAAGCCGGTCGGCCCTCGAGGAGCCGCGTGCTGACGACGAGCCCGTCGCGCTTGATGGCCGCAGCGGCCCGCACGAGACCGGCGCGGAGCTCGGCCTCCAACCGGTCGCGGACCTCGGACGATTGGGCATACGCCGCCGCCGGCCAGGGGCCCCCGAACAGCTCGACGTCGATCGGGATGACGCTGACGATCTCGACCTCGGAGCCCTCGGGCCACGCCAGCGATCCGGCCGCCGTGACGGCGAGGTTCGATGCGTCGGATCCGTCGATCGCAAGCAGGGCTTTCATGGACGCCCTCCTTCAGGTTGATGGTCGCCCGACGCGACGGACCGGGCATCTGCCACACGGACCGTCCCCGCATGACCTGCGGCCCGAGCGGGCTGGCGACTCGGACGGCGAGGCTCGGGCCCGGCCGGGTGTCGTTGCGTCAGTTGCCGGTCGGCCTGACACGAACGGGCCGACCGGCAGGTGGACCACGCGGGTCGCGTCCGGGGATACTCCGCGCCATGGATATGCAGCCCGCCCCCGAAACCGTCGACCCCCAGCTCACCGTGCCGCTCGACCGGGCCATGACCCGCCGCGGCCTCCTGCGCGCCGGTGCCCTGACCGGCGGCGGCCTGGTGGCCGCGACGATCGCCGCGTGTGCCCCACCGGCCGCGAGTTCCTCATGGATCTACGGCACGACCACGAACCCGCCGGCCACGCCCACCCCGCCAGCCACCGTGGCACCGTCGGCGTCCGTCGCCCCGTCGCATGACGCGTCGCACGAGCCGAGCCCGTCGGCCTCGGCCGCTCCATCAGCGTCGCCGCCACCGGTCGACCACGATGCGATGGCGAAGGCGGCCGTCGACCAATTCCTGGGCGGCGAGGCGACCCAGGTCGAGGGCTACGGGAACCAGCCGCTCGAGCCGCGGATCGAGGGCGGCGTGAAGGTCTTCGAGCTCACCGTCGAGGAGATGGACCATCGGATCGATGCGACGAAGGATCCGGTCAAGGCACTGGGCTTCAACGGGACGTGGCCGGGGCCGCGCTTGACGGTCACCGAGGGCGACCGGGTCCGAGCCATCTTCAAGAACAACATGCACGAGTCGACCGGCATCCACTTCCACGGCCAGCGGGTGCCGAACGCGATGGACGGCGTGCCGCACATCACCCAGGCACCGATCGAGCCCGGGGCCAGCTTCACCTACGAATTCGAGGCCAGGGTGCCCGGCTCACACATGTACCACTCGCACCACAACGCGACCGACCAGGTGGGACGCGGGCTGCTCGGCGCGTTCATCGTCCAACCGAAGGACCCTGGACAGCGCTACGACCGGCTGTACGGCGCGACCCAGGACATCGTCTGGATCAGCAACGACGCACTGGGCGGGTTCACGATCAACGGGCGCGGTTTCCCGGCGACGGCGCCGATCGTGGCCACGCTCGGCGAGAACATCGTCATCCGCTTCATGAACGAGGGCAACATGATGCATCCGTGGCACCTCCACGGGATGCCGATGCGGGTCGTCGCGCGCGACGGCTACCCCCTCGGGTCGGCCGCGTTCACCTGCGACACGCTCGGCGTCAACCCCGGCGAGCGCTGGGATGTCGTCATCGCCTGCGAAGAGCCGGGCGCCTGGGCGTTCCATTGCCACATCCTCCAGCACGTCGAGGGCCAGGACGGGATGTTCGGGATGGTGACCGCGCTGGTGGTCCAGGACGCGGCTGCCGCCGTGCCCCTGGAGCTCGCGGCCGCTCAGGCACCGGCCCTGGTCTGCGCGATCCCGGCGCGGATCTGATCCGCCGACCGGCCGGCGCCGGTCAGTCCGTCGGCTCGCCGGTGTCCGACTCGCCGGCGGCCTGGTCGATGGCGGCGCGGACGACCGCGGCCGAGCGGCGAAGGCCCTCGAGCTCGGCGTCGTCGAGCGCCAGCGGGAGGATGCGTTCGATGCCGCCCCGACCGACCACCGTCGGCAGGCTCAGGCAGACGTCCGAGATGCCGAAGGGCCCGTCGATCAGGCTCGAGACCGACAGCACGGTGGCCTGGTCGCGCAGGATCGCCTCGGTGATGCGAACGAGGCCCGAGGCGACGGCGTAGTAGGTCGCGCCCTTCGCCTCGATGATGTGATAGGCCGCATCGCGGGTCCGCGCGTGGATGTCCTCGAGATCGGCTTGCGGGTAGGGTTCGCCCAACGCGTCGAAGTACTCGCGCAGGCGCGTCCCGGCGATGTTGGCCGACGACCAGACCGGGACCTCGCTGTCGCCGTGTTCGCCGATCATGAAGGCGTGGACGCTCCGGGCGTCGATCCCGAATCGATCGGCCAGGAGGAACCTGAACCGGGCCGTGTCGAGGATCGTGCCGGATCCGAGGACCTGGCGCGGCGGCAGGCCCGAGGCGCGCAAGGCGACATAGGTGAGGACGTCGACCGGGTTCGACGCGATCACGAAGATCGCGGACGGCGCCATGGCGGCCACGCGCGGCGCCACGTCACGCACGACCGCCGCATTGCGCCGGGCGAGGTCGAGGCGTGATTGACCCGGCCGCTGTCCGGCGCCGGCCGCCATGACGACGACGCTGGCGCCCTCGACATCCGGCCAGTCGCCGGCGCGGACCCGCGTCGGCCGCTCGAACGGCACCGCGTGGCTGAGATCCATCGCCTCGCCATCGGCCCTCGCCCTGGCCGCGTCGATCAGCACGATCTCCGTCGCCAGGCCGGAACGGATCAGGCCGTAGGCGAACGTAGCCCCGACGTTGCCGGCGCCGATGACCACGACCTTGGCCGAGCGAGGACCGTCCACCCGGTCAGGGTAGTCGCTACCTGAGGTGCTCCGCGCGGGCTTCGGCGGCCAGCCGGTCGCGGAAGTCGGGGTGGGCGATCGCGATCATCGCGGCGGCGCGTTCCCGCAGGCTTCGCCCGAACAGTTCGGCGATCCCCCACTCGGTCACGACGGTCCGGACATGGGCTCGCGTGGTGACGACGCCGGCGCCCGGGTGCAGGATCGGCACGATCCGTGACACCGTCCCGTTCGCCGCCGTCGACGGCATCGCGATGATCGAGCGGCCCTGCTCGGCAAGGGCCGCGCCACGGATGAAGTCCATCTGGCCGCCGACGCCCGAATACAGGCGTTGCCCGATCGAATCGGCCGCGACCTGGCCCGACAGGTCGACCTCGATCGCCGAGTTGATAGCCACCATCCGGTCGAACGTGCGGATGACCTGCGTGTCATTCGTGAAGTCGACAGAGCGCATCTCGACCATCGGGTTGTCATCGACGAAGTCGTACAGGCGCTTGGACCCCATCACGAAGGCAGTGACGAGCTTGCCCCGGTTGCGCTCCTTGCGGGTGCCGGTGACCACGCCCGCCTCGACGAGGTCCGCGACCGCGTCGGTGAACATCTCGGTGTGGATGCCCAGCTCATGCTTGTCGCCGAGCGCCATCGCGGTGGCTGCCGGGATGGCCCCGATGCCAAGCTGCATCGTCGCTCCGTCGGGCACGAGCTCTGCGACGAACTCGCCGATGCGCTGCTCGATGGCGCCGATCGGCCCGATCGAGTACTCGTAGGGCGGTTGGTCGACCTCGATCGCGAGGTCGATCGAATCGACGTGGATGAAGCTCTCGCCGAGCGTCCTCGGCATGGAGCGGTTGAACTGGACGACGACGACCTTGGCGGCGCGGATGGCGGCGTGCATCGCTTCGACGCTCGTGCCGAGCGAGCAGAACCCATGGCGGTCCGGCGGCGTGGCATTCACGAACACGACGTCGATCGGTAGCGCCCCGGAGTCGAACAGCCGCGGGACGTCTGACAGGAAGACCGGCACGTAGTCGGCCCGGCCCTCGTTGACCGCCGCCCGAGCGTTCGGTCCGATGAACAGCGCCCGGTGCCGGAAGTGGGTGGCCATCTCGGGTGCGAGGTGCGGCCCCGGCCCCTCGACGTGGAGGTGGACGATGCCGACGTCATGGAGTTCCGGCGCCCGCGCGACCAGGGCGTCGAGCAGGACCGATGGCACCGCCGCCGCGCACTGCAGGTACACCTGCTCGCCCGAACGGACGCCGGATACGGCCTCGGCAGGCGTGACGATGCGCATGTCCCGAAGTGTATGGGCGCCGACCTGGCGCAGCCGGCTGCCGAGCGGACCCTGGCCGCGGGCCACACGGACCGCCCGCAGGTGACCGACGGCTCCCACCGACTCCCGGGCGCCGGTGGCACGATTCCCACCATGCAGGAGCGAGGACCGGTGTGGGCCGTCGCGGACGCCCACGCCCGGCCCGCATCCGATGTCGCCGCAGCCCTCGAGCTCGATCCCGCCGTGGGCCTGTCGGCCGAAGACGTCCCTCGGCGACGAGCGGCCGTCGGAACCAACGAGTTGCAGGCGGCGCCTCCCCCGTCGCTGCTGAAGACGGTCCTCAAGGCCGTTTCCGAGCCGTTCGTCGTCCTGCTCTTCGTGGCCGGAGCCCTGGCGGTCGCGCTCGGTGAGGTCCGCGACGGCCTCCTGGTCCTCGTGGGGTTGCTCCCGATCGTCGGCGCGGACGTGGTCACGAGCTACCGCGGCGAGCACGCCCTCGCAGCGCTGCGCGACGCCACGGCCCCGCGCGCCCGGGTCCGCCGGGACGGGACCGTCGAGGACATCGCCGCCGCGGACCTCGTGCCAGGTGATCTCGTGCTGCTGCGCACGGGCGAGGTCGTGCCCGCGGACCTTCGGGTCATCGGATCCGCGGGGCTGCTGGTGGATCGCAGCATCCTGACCGGCGAATCGGTCCCTGAGCTCGCGTCGATCGAGCCGGATCCGCCGGCTGCCACGGCGCCGGAACGCCGGTCCGTGGCGTTCGCCGGAACGGCGGTCGTCGGCGGTCGCGGTGAGGGCATCACGTTCGCCACCGGTCCTGCCACCGAACTCGGCCGCATCGCGCATGGCCTGGCGGCGACCGAGCGACGACGATCGCCGCTGCAGCGCGAGCTCGATCGGCTGGTGCGCATCCTCCTCGTCGTCGCGATCGGCCTCATCGCGATCACGGTCGGGCTCGGATTCGCCCGCGGCAATCCGGCGGGCGAGAACCTGATCGCGGGTATCTCGGCTGCGATCGCGGCGATCCCCGAGGAGCCGCCGGTCCTCCTCGCCGTCATCCTGGGCCTTGGCGCCTACCGACTCCTGCGTCGGGGCGTCCTGGTCCGACGACTGAGCGCCGAGGAGACGCTCGGGGCGGTCGACCTGATCATCACCGACAAGACCGGGACACTCACGGAGAACCGCCTCGCGGTCCAGGCGATCCTGACCCCGGACGGCCCCGTCGCCGACCCCGTCCAGCGGCGCGTCGTCCTTGCGACCGCGCTTCGGGCCGAGGAAGACGCGTGGCACGTCGTGACTGGTGCGGCGGCGGGGTCGTTCACGCGCGCCCTGCTCGAAGCTGCCGACGAGGCCGGCGATGTCCCTCGACCGGATCCGCGCGACCTGCGCTCCGGGGAAGGACCGGTCGATGGTCGGCCGTACTCGATGACGTGGTGCGCGACGGCTCCCGACGGTTCGGACGAGGGCCTGGCCATCGGCGCCCCCGAGGCCGTCCTCGCGCTCCCGCTGTGCGAGACCGTCGACGTCGAAGCCTGGTCCGCGCTCGTCGAGCGCGAGGCGGCCGGTGGCGGGCGGCTGCTGCTCCTCGCCCGGGCCGGGGCGTCCCGCCGCTGGGAGCCCCTGGCGATCATCGCGTTCGCCGACGGCCTGCGCGCCGGCGTCGCAGAGGCGATCGTGACGGCGAGGGCCGCCGGCATCCAGACCGTCGTGGTGACCGGCGACCACCCCGCGACGGCCGCCACGATCGCGAACGCGGCCGGCATCCCGGCGGGAACGGCCGTGCTCGGCAGCGACCTGGGCGCGTGGAGCGATGACCGCCTGTCGGCCGAGCTCGGGCGACTGACGATCGTGGCGCGGGCTGTGCCCGAGGACAAGCTGCGGATCGTCGACGTCGCCAGGGAGGCCGGGCGGACCATCGCGGTGACCGGCGACGGGGTCAATGACGCCCCGGCGCTCCAGCACGCCGACGTCGCGGTCGCGATGGGCAGCGGGACGGCCGTCGCCCGCGACGCCTCGGACCTCGTCCTCGGTGACGACTCGTTCGCCACGCTGATGTACGGCCTCCGTGAAGGCCGTCGGATCGTGGCCAACGTCCAGAAGGGCCTCGTCTTCATCGTCTCGACCCACGTCGCACTACTCGGCTTCATCCTGATCGCCACGGTCGTGGGGTACTCGCAGCCGCTGCTACCGATCCAGATCCTGTGGCTGGAGCTGTTCATCGACCTCTCTACGTCGGTGGCGTTCGAGCGGGAACCGGAGGAGCCCGGGGCGATGGCTCGACCACCGCGAGCCCGCGGGCGGCCGCTCCTCACCCGCGGCCTGTTAACGCGGACCGCGTTCGCCGGCGGGTTCACCGCCGTCGCGGCCCTCGCGCTGATGAGCTCGCACGGCGGATCGCCCGATGACGCTCGGTGGCTGGCGTACACGGCGCTCGTGGTCGGGCAGGTGGTGCGGGCCTACGGCAACCGGAGCCTCTCCCGCCCGGTGACCTCGTTGCGTCCCAACGGCCTGCTGGCCGCGGCGGTCCTGATCGTGATCGTGGTGCAGGCGTCGATCCCGCTGATCCCGCCGCTCGCCGAAGCGTTCCGTGCGACGCCACTCGACACCACGGAGTGGATCCTGGTCGCTGTGATCGCGCTCGCGCCGTTCCTGCTCGCCGAGGTCATCCGCCGGGCGACCGGCCGTGAGTGGGTGGCCTGAGCGCCGTCGATGCGATCACTCGGCACCGGCCGTCGGACCCGGCGTCGCGTGACCTTCGGCATCTGGCGGTTCGATGGCTCGACTGCCACGCTCGAGCCATGCCTGAGACCGCGACCATCCCCGCCGCCATCACGATCAGACCCATCGAGCCTGGCGATCGGGTCGCGCTGACCCGGTTCTACGAAACGCTCTCCGCCGATAGCCTGAGCGACCGGTTCCATGGCGCCTGCCGAGGCATCGCCGACAGGGCCGCGGGACGGTTCTGCGGGCCAGATCACGAACACCGTGAAGGGATCGTGGCCGTCCTGCCGGGCGAGGGTGGCGGACCGCCGCGGATCGTCGGTCATCTGTGCCTCGAACCCAACGCGCCGGGAGAGGTCGAGATGGCGGTCGCCGTCGCGGACGCCTTCCACCGGCGCGGCATCGGTCGCGCGCTGCTCGCCGGGGCGATCCGCTGGGCTCACGGGCAAGGCATCCGTCGGCTCCGGGCATCGATGCGATGGAGCAATGGGGCGATCATCTCGCTCGTCCGTTCGAGCGGCCATGCGGTGACCTGGAGCACGCCACGCGACGGCGACCTCGACGCGGTCCTCGACGTCGAGGCCTCCATGTCCACGGCCGCCTGAGCACATCAGACCCGCCGCGCATACGAATGGGCCCGTCGGATCGACGGGCCCATTCCGTTCCGCCTGAGACCCCAGGTGCGTCAGGCGGATCTCCCCGCTGGAGTGTTCAAGCGGACATCGCCCCGTGGGTGTAGTGACCGCCTGTGATATAGCGCGTGGCCACCTCGACGAGGAGGCCGACCGCAAGGCCGCCGATCAGGGCCGGCACGATCGCGAGGCCGTCCCACACGGGTCCGGCTGTCTGCCAGGCCACGATGAACTCACTCGCGAAGAGTGCGCCGATGCCCGCTGCGACCGCGTCGACGACCCACTCAAATCCCGTCTTGGTCTCGCCGATGAACTGAGCGATGACGCCGAAGACGATCGATCCGACGATCAGCAACGCGGCACCCCACATTCCGAGCTCGATGGTGAACTCCATGGTCGTGCCTCCTTCCGAGGACATCGAGAACGCGTGCCTCGTGACCCCATGGTCAGCGGCACGTCGATCGACCGGCAGTGCCCGGAGTCATCGATGCGCCGGGCGCCTCGGCCCGATCCGCACACCCGACAGATCCGGCCGATCACCCACGACGGGCTGCCCGGCTCCCGCGATCGTGACCGATGGCCCGTGCCCAGACCGTCGGGCCGTCACCACGATTCGGAGATCGAGCATCGAAATCGCCCGTTCGGAGGACGCCATGGACACCGTGCTGGCGACCCGACCATCCATTCGGGATCTCGATATGGGACCTGGCAGGATCGTCAGCGCGCCCGCGACGATCAAGGTGGAAGTTCTCGCCTGCGGGGCCGCTGACCAGGGTGACGATGCCGCCCCGATCATCGCCATGGCCGCGCTCACCCCTCGGCTCCCCGATGACGTCGAGGTCCGGGCGATCGAGCGCCTCGACATCGACGATCTCCTGGCCGTGCCCGAAGGCGCGGGCGTGGTCGTCATCGACACGGTCGGCGGTGTCGATCCGGGCTGGGTGATCCAGATCCCGTTCGCCGGCCTGGTCGGCCGCGAGTCGGGCGTGATCCTGCGTTCGTCACGGGCCTTGTCCGTGCCCGGGACGATCGGACTGGCGTCGATGATCCATCGACTGCCGATGGTCGGGATCGCAGTGGTGATCGGCGGCGTGAACTTCGGGCTTGGCGACGCCCTCAGCTGGCCGGTGGTCGCTGGGCTGGGGACCTACCGGACGTCGATCCTCCAGGCGATCGACCACGTCCGCCGCGACGTCACGACCCGACCCCTCGCCGCGAGGTAGCCGACCCGGGCCGGACGGCCCCGACCGCGTCCGAACCTCCCATTCGAATCGGGCCATGCGGCACGGTCGCGTGCCGGGTGCTCGCTCCCAGACTTCCGAAAACGATCCGTCCCGACTCCGGGTGAGGCCGAAAAGGAGCAGCCAGGCATGCGTCGCGTCTCGTTGGTCTCCCTGCTCGTGCTGATCCTCGTCGGCTGCACGACCGTCACGTCCGGAGGCTGGACGTACGCGCCGCCGTCGGCCGCGACCGTGGCGGCTGCTCAGCCGTCCAGTCCGGCCAGCGCATCGCCCGCAGCGGCAGCCGCAGGCGGCTCCTTCACGGTCAAGGCCTTCGACCTCGGGTTCACGCCATCCAACGTGACGGTCCCGGCGGCCGGCACCTACGACGTGACGTTCGAGAACACCGGCGCCATGGCCCATGACCTCACGTTCGCGGACGGCACGAAGATCGCGGCCGACCCCGGGGCGACCGTCTCCGGCGCGGTGTCCATCCCGGAAGCCGGGCTTTCGTTCATCTGCTCCATCCCCGGCCATGAGGCGGCCGGCATGAAGGGAGCCGTGGCCGTCGGAGCGACCGCCGCCGCCTCGCCGGCCGCTTCACCCGCCGCCTCGCCGAGCGGTGACTCCCACGGCGGGCCGTTGCCGGCCGGCGACGTGCAGGCGGACCCGAACGCGCCGGCATACGTGCCGAGGGACGCCACCGCACCCGCCCTGTTGCCGGGCACGGTCCATGACATCGACCTCGTCATCACCGAGCAGGAGAAGACGATCGCGGCGGGCTTCGTCCAGAAGGTCTGGACATTCGGCGGGGACGTCCCGGGCCCGGTCATCCGCGTCAAGGTCGGCGACACCATCCGCGTCCACCTGAAGAACCCCAAGGAGAACCAGCTCTCGCACTCGGTCGACTTCCACGCGAGCCAGGTGGCCTGGAATGACGAGATGACCTCCATCAACCCCGGCGAGGAGAAGCTCTACGAATGGCGGGCCGACTACGCCGGCGTGTGGATGTACCACTGCGGGACGAACCCCGCCCTGCACCACATCGCCAACGGCATGTACGGCATGGTCATCGTCGAGCCGGCCGCGGGCCTGCCCAAGGTCGACAAGGAGTTCGCCATCGTCCAGAGCGAGTGGTACCTCGGTCCGCAGGGCAAGGAGACCGATCTCGCGAAGGCCATGGCCGCCGCGCCGGCGCCGGACCTCGTGTTGTTCAACGGGATCGCGAACCAGTACAAGGACCACCCCCTCGTGGTCGGGACCGGTGAGCGTGTCCGGATCTTCGTCCTCAACGCCGGCCCGTCGGTCGACAGCTCGTTCCACATCGTGGGCACGATCTTCGACACCGTCACCAAGGAGGGCGTCGCGCTCAAGCGTGGCAACGACGGCAACTGGGGCGGCCAGGCCATGGACCTGGCTCCGGCCCAGGGCGGCTATGTCGAGTTCATCACGGCCGAAGATGGGCTGTACCCGATCGTCACCCACGCGTTCAACTTCGTCGGGCGTGGCGCGCTTGGTCTGGTCCAGGCGGGCGACGGCGACCCCAAGAACTGATCGCGATCGAGACGACGACCAAGGCAGATGGAGAACGCGCTCGTGGCCGATGATGCGAAGCCGGAGACGTCCATTCCGATGGAGGGACTGGACGACGCCCGGATCGACCGGGGGTCCGTGCCCTTGCGCGCCGAGGCGCGGGCGCGGGTCCGCGTCGAGGTCGTGCCACGGCTGCTTGACGGGCTGACCTGGCTCGGCGAGGAGATCGCGGCGGACGAGCGCGGGATGCGGCGCGTGTCGAGCGATCTCGTGCTCGGTGTCGGTGCCGAGCGGCCGGTCACGTTCCACAAGTCGATGATCGTCAGCATCGGCCCGCCGCGACGCCAGTCCGACGGCTGGACCGCGGCGATCGAGTGGCAATCGGCCAGCCTCATGCCGCTCTTCCCGGTCTTCGTCGGCTACGTCAGGATCGAACCCGAGCGAGTCGCGCTCGTCGGCCACTACGCCCCGCCCTTCGGGATCGTCGGGGCGGTCCTCGACCGGGCGCTGCTCGGGATCGCGGCCCGCGCGACCGCGAATGTCATCGTCGGCAAGTTCGTCGACGCGCTGACGGGCGATCCAGCCGACGACGAGCAGGCCCATCGGCACCGCCCCTCGTGACCTTGCGCTCTGGCTCACCCGGCGACGCCGTCCGACCATCGAAGGCGACCGCGCGTACGTCGTACTGAGGCAGCCAAGGGGAGATCGTCATGGGTCACCGTCGAGTCGTCGCTCTCGTCGCCGGCATCGGCGGGCTCGCCGCCGTTGCGAGCGCCGCAGGCGTCTTCCTGCGCGGTGACCTCGCGACGATGCCGTTCGTCACGGTCCGGGGCGAAACGGTCGACGTCCTGACCGACGGCATCTACCGGTTCAACGGCAAGCCGGTGGCCGCCGAAGGCGTCGGGTGGGACGCGGTCACGTTGTTCCTCGTGCTCCCGGCCCTTGCCATGCTGCTGCCGGCGCTGTGGCGCGGCACGTTGCCCGCCCGTCTGGCCACGACCGGCATCCTCGCCTACCTCCTGTACCAGTACTTCGAGTACGCGACGTTCCTGGCCTACGGGCCGCTGTTCGCGGTGTACGTCGCGATCGCCGGGCTGAGTGTCGTCGCCATCGTGTTGCTTGTGGCCGAGATCGAGGTCGCCCGGCTGGGCGACCGGTTCACGGCGCGATTCCCGCGGCGGGGGGCCGTGGCGCTCGGGCTGTTCATGGCCGCATTGCTGTCCGTCATGTGGCTGCCACTGATCGCGCGAACGTTCGGCGACGAGGTCGTCGAGGAGCTGGCCGGAGCGACGACCCTCGTCGTCCAGGCCTTCGACCTCGCGCTCCTGGTCCCGCTCGGGCTCTTCATGGCGGTGAGCGTGTACCGGCGGCTCCCTGTCGGCTACCTCCTGGCCTCGGTCGTGGTCGTCAAGGCCATCGCGATGGCGACGGCGATCGTCGCGATGCTCCTCTTCGAGGGGGCCGCGACCGGCGAACTCGCCGTGGTCCCGATCGCGATCTTCGCCCTGACCGCGCTCGCCAGTGCGGCGCTCGGGGCGCGCGTCTATCGCTCCATCTCACCAGAAGGAACACCGGTCCCGGCCGCACGCCCTGGCGATCGGGCGACGACCTCGGCGTTCGGGTAGCCGCGGTTCGCGCGCTGGGGGACTGCTAGGCTCTCGGCTGGCGCAGCAGCGTCACGGCACCGACCTGCGGGAGCGCCTGTCGGCCGATCAGGGAGGTGTCCCGTGAGATCCCCGAAATCGATCGCCCTCGTGGCCGTCGCGATCGTCGCCGTCGCGGCGTGCAGCGGCTCTGGTGGTGCGACTGACGCCGGCGCTGGAACGGCGGCCGCCGCCCCGACGGCCGCACCCGGCGGTGGAACGACGGCCACCGCCGCCCCGACCGACGCGGCCAAACCGACCGGTGCCGCGGCCGCGACACCAGCTCCGCCTGCCGGCGCGGTCGATGTTTGCGGGCTGCTGACCGCCGCCGATCTCAAGTCGGCCACGGGCAAGGAATACGGAGAGGGCGTCGCCGACCCGGTCGGTGGCTGCGCCTGGAACGTGGGTACCTCGGGCGTCAATCAGGGTGATCTCGTCTATGCGATCACGCAGGACCAGACACTCGACTTCATCAAAGGCGCGTTCTTGGGTGGCAGCGATGTCACGGTGAACGGCCACGCCGGTTACTGGCACCCCGGGGTCGGGCTCGGGTCGATGTGGGTCGATATCGGTGGGCGCGTGTTCGTCCTCTCGTTCCCGCGATCCGAGGAGCTGACCGCCGAGGATCAGGCCGCCGCGCAGAAGCTCTCCGAGATCGCCGTCGGCAAGATGTGACCGGCTGATGCGGCGGACAGCCACCAGCGCGATGGCCGGGGCGGGCTAGTCGCGACCGATCTTCGCGATCACGATCTCAGCGGCGTCGCCGACCGCGAGTCGTGACGCCGCCATCATCGCCTTGCTCACGCTCAGGGCGAGCCGGCCTCCACCGGCAGGCATGACGTTCGAGGCGAACTCGACGCCACCGATCGTGCCGGCGACGTGCTGCTGGCGCAGGCCACCCAGCGCGTGGGCCGCCGCATCCGGGACATCGACGACGGCCAGACCACTCCCACGCGCCGGGTCCCAGTATCGGATCTGGCCAGTGAACCGGATCGGCTCCACGCCACCAGCCAAGCGCCGATCGGCCCGGTTGTCAATCGCTGTTCTAAGCGAGGATCGGCGCTTGCCTTGCGGGTTTGCGCATTCAAGCGGGCTTGAGCGCCGACGACGTTCGATCCAGACGAATTGCCGCCACGCCGAGCGTGAACCAACCGGCCACGAAGCTGACGATCCCGACGAGGAGTACGAGCATGCCCAGCCCCCACAGATCCTGACCCACAGCGATCACGCCGATGGTCCCGAGCGCCGGGCCGATCACGAGGGCCGATGCTCCCTTGCGCGATAGAACGGATGCACGGTACGTCGCGATCCCGAACATCGCCGAGCCGAGGGCCGCCGTGGCTGCCCCGATAGGGAGAAGGCCGTCACGCCAATCCGAAGGGCCGACGCCGGCCAGATCGCTGACGCCAGCGATGAGGATGACGACCGACCCGAACGCCGTCAGCCCGAAGGCGGTCCAGACAAGCAACGGGTTGGAACGAGCCTGGAACGCGCTCATGCCTGTCAGCGCCACCAGTAGCGCGACCAACGCGACGAGAAGCGCGATCGCGCCGGCCTCGTCGGAGCCTTGGGTGAGGCCACTGGTCAACGCGAAGACGATGACGATCAGCGATGCGCCGACGATGGCGGCGATGCCGCCGATGCGAAGAGACATCGTGAAACCCCTTCCGTGTGCGATGTGGGCGTCCCGTCCACGCTGCCGGAGCCGCGCGTCGAGGGCGCCGAGGAGGATGTCCGCCACATCGAACGGACCGAGCGGACGTTCCTCGAGGATCGCCAGGAACTCGTCGCCGTAGCGCTCCCGCCAGCGGGCGGGATAGCAGCGGACCAGGAACGATCTCATGGCTCGGACCGGCCGAGGTGCCGAAGGCCCATCTGTGCGAATTCGGCAAGGCCCCGTAGCTGTTCAGCGAGGTTCGACGCCCCGACCGCGGTCAGGCGATACGGGCGGCGCCGGTCGACGGCCGGGAGCGGCTCGACCAGGCCCTGTTCCTCGAGCCTCGCGAGCGCGGCATACAGGGTGCCGGCACCCATGGGCCGGCCCGTGGCCTGCTCGACGTCCTGCATGATCGCGTAGCCGTGCTTCGGCCCGTCGCTGAGGCTGACGAGGATGAGCAGGGACGGTTCGGCGAACCGTCCGAACGCGGGGGCGCTTGGTGCCATCCGACTCCATCCTTACGACTGTCGATATATCGATAGCCGATATATACACCCGGTCGGAAAAGGTGTCAAGCCTCGCCGTGGGCGACCCGGGGCAAGCACGGAGCGCGGATCTTGACCTCGTCGACGAAACGTCTCGGACAAGCACTGCCCAGTGCGATGCGTGTCTTTCGTACGAGGCGCATCACAGCTGATCGCGCCCCGCGCTCACGAGCGGCGCGGACCGCGCCCCAGACGCGCGTAGAAGCCGAACGTGCCGACGAGGCCGGCGACGAACCCGACGAGGGAGAGGGGATTCGTCATCCCTGACGTCGCGACGACGGCGGCGGTCAGCACGAGGCCGGCGCCACCGACCGTCCCGAACGCCGCGACGCTCCGCGAGGCCGGCGTCGAAGCGGCGGCGATGCCGGCGAGGATGAGCCAGCCGCCGATGAGCGCCTGACCGCCCAGGACGCCGAGCAGGCTCTCCTCGAACGTCATCCGGCGGGTGATGAGCAGGAGCGTGAACGTCGTCGTGATGGCGACCCCCACGACGTCGGACCCGGCGCCGAGCAGCAACGGGATCGACCGCTGGTTCAGGCGCGCCAGGCCGATCGCGACCGGCACGGTCGTCACGGCAAGCGCGATCGCGGTCCAGTCGTTGATCGTCCCCCATGGCTCGCCGACAGCGAAGAACGCGCTGATCGTGGCGGCACCGCCCATCGTCAGGCCGGCCGCCATCAGGGCAGCCAGGCGGCCCGGGCGCCCGAGAATCAGGTCACATGACGACGTCGTGGCCTGGAGCGTGCCGGTGGTCATCGCATCCTCCCGCCGTCGACCCGACGGCACTCAGAATGGCTTGGTCTCCATCAGCCAGGTGATCAGGACGATCCCACCGATGGCGAGCGACGCGCCCACCGCCGGCCGACGATCTCGTAATAGTCGGTCGAGCTCGACGTCCTCCACCGGCGCGGGCACGATCCCCGCCTTCCGGTCGGCCTGGGTCGGCATGCCGAGACCGCGGCGCATCCCCGACATGGGGATCGCGACGAGTGGCGTCATCACCGACACGATCGCGACGAGCAGCCCGATCGAGACCCACAGCCACCACTGCCCGTTGAACCACCACGCCCCGGCGACACCGACCAGGATGCCGCTGACGATGAGCAGCAACCCCGCGAGGCTCATCGGCGTGATGAAGCCGACGGAGAGGTCGAGCAGTGGCACGAGCTTGGCTCGATCGCGTTCCCGACGGACCCGCCACCACACGCCCATCGACACGCCGTGGATGGCCAGGAAGGCGAGGACGCTGACGACGTGGAACACGAGCAACCAGGGATAGACGCCGGCCCAGGTCATCGGTCTTCCTCCCCTACTGGATCGAGATCGTGCCGACCATGCCGGCGTCCTTGTGGCCGGGGACGGCGCAATAGAACTCGAGGGCGCCCGGGGCGGTCGGCTTGAGCGCGACGAACGTCGTCGAGTTCGCCGGCACCGGGATATGGATCCCGAGGGCGTCGACGTCGAACGCGTGGGCGTAGCCGTCCTGGTTCGTGACGTAGACGCCAAGGACCTCACCCGCCCGGGCCTCGAGCGTCGTCTCGAGGAACCGCGTGTCCTTCGCCGTGACCGAGATCGTGGTCGCCGGAGGCTGGCTGAGCGCGGTACCGGCGCTCGTCGACGAAGCGGCGAGGAGCGATGTCAGACAGGCGCCGGTGACGGACCCGACGACCGCGACGACGACCAGCCCGGCGCGACCCCGCGACTCCCAGAGCGGCCGCCCGCGGCGGACCTCGAGGCATGCCGTCAGGCCGCCGAGCACGACGAGCATCCCCGCGACCAGGACGACCAGCGTCGTCACGAAGCTCACGGCATCGGCGGGATGACCGAGCGCGTACGCCGCGTAGAAGCCGTTGAACAGCAGGACCAGGACGCCAGGCACCATGGCCACGAGCCAGAACCACGGACGGCTGCGGGCGCCGGCCCACGCCATCGACGCCAGCCCGATCACCCCGAAGAGGACGACGAACCCGATGATGACGGCGATGAAGTCCGCCGCGAACGGCTGCGTCGCGTAGACGAGGAAGACGGCGATGATGACGATGTACGCGGCACCAACGAGGCGCATCGCAAAGGTCCGCATCCGAAGCCTCCATCCAGGAACGGCGCCCGACGTCGCCGCGGGACGGTCAAGCTCGAGGCGAGCCTGGCGTCGAGATGCTATATTGGTTGCATTGCTAAGTCAATAGAGTTGTGAGGACCATGACGGTTGCCTAGGCGTTACGCCCTCGGGAAGCGAGCCACCCAGCAGGCCGAGACGCGTCAGCGGATCATCGACGCGGCGCTCGGGCTGTACCAGGAGCAGGGTGTCTCGGCGACGACGATGCTCGACGTCGCTCGCCGGGCGGACGTCGCCCCGGGCACCGTCGCCAACCACTTCGGATCCGCGGAGGCGCTCGCCACTGAGGCGATGACACGGCTCCTGGCCGACTTGCGGATGCCCGGGGTCGAACTTTTCGACGGCGTGGACGGACTCGCCGACCGCATCCGGCTCCTCGTGCACGAGATGAGTACGTTCTTTCGCCGCAGCCAATCCTGGTATTACGTAAGGGAACGCGAACCGGGCGTCCAGACGTGGGCCGACGCCGAGGCCCGCTTCGCTGCGGAACTCGACACCCTCGTTCGCGCGGCCATAGGCCCACTGGCGGACGATGCCGACGCGGTGGCGGTGGTCTCGGCCGTGCTCGGCACCTGGGTCCTGGGCACCATCGAGTCGACCGGGCGGAGCGCCGAGACGGCGGCGGACCTCGTCGCCGAGCTCCTGACGACGTGGCTCGCAACGCGATCCAACCGAGGCCCGTCGATGACCCGGCCAGCGAAACGACACAGCTGACCGCCGATCGCCTGATCGCGACTCAGCAGGGCGGCGGTATGCATCGGTCTCCGAAGTCTGCTGGTTCTGGGCTGGGTGAGCCCCAGGTCCACTCGACGAGAAGCGCATCTGCCCGTCTGGGACGCGCCCCCTGGATCATGGGCGTCGTCGGCGGCGACCCGACGGGCGATGCAGGGGAACCGGGCCCGGGACACGTTGCCCGAGCTGCGCGTCCGTCGGGCGGTCCACGCTTCGGGTCTGCGCTACCGCGTCTCGACCCGCCCGGTCGCCGACCTCCGGATCTCGGCGGACATGGTGTTTCGACGGTCGCGGGTCGCCGTCTTCATCGACGGCTGCTTCTGGCATGGATGTCCCGAGCACTCATCGACGCCGCGGACGAACGTCGACTATTGGGCCGCCAAGATCGCGGCCAACCGGGACCGCGACGCGCGGGCTGGCCGTCTCCTCGCGGCGGCGGGGTGGAGGGTCGTGCGCGTCTGGGAGCACGAGGATCCGCGGCACGGCGTCGCCCGGATCAGGGATGCGGTCGGCGATGTGGGTCACTCAGCTGGGCAGCGAACAGGCGGCTGACGAGACGACCCGGGCGACCTGGCGACCATCGGCATCGTCGATCCTCGAACTGGGCTTGCGATGGGCACGGCAGCCGCCCATCATCGCCGCGTGGCCAGGCGGGTGAGCAGCGACCGCTTCATCGGCCGAGCGAATGACCTCGGGCGACTGACGGCTGCGTACGCCGAGGCGACGGCCGGTCGGTCGCTGTTCGTCCTCGTCACCGGCGAGGCGGGTGTCGGGAAGTCCCGCCTCCTCAACGAAGCGCGCCGCGGCTTCGAGGCGGCCGGAGCCACGGTGCTCGTCGGGGGGTGCATCCAACTCGGGGACGAGCTTCCGTTCGGCCCCGTCGTCGAGGCGCTTCGACCCCTCGTCGCGACCCTGGGGCGGGATCGCGTCCTCGCGCTGGCCGGGCCGCATCGGCTGGCGCTCGAGCGGCTGATCCCCGAGCTCACCCCAACACCTGAGCGGGTCCCGGACGAGCACGCCAGTGGCGCCTGGCGCCTGTACGAGGCGGTCCGGACCCTCCTGACCAGGATGACTCGCGACGGCCCGGTCGTGCTGGCGATCGAGGACGTCCACTGGGCGGACGCGTCGACGAGAGCGCTGCTCCAATATCTCCTCGGGACGCTGGACCACAGTCCGATCCTCGTCGTGGCGACGTATCGAAGCGACGAGGTCTCCGCTCGCCACCCGCTGCTGCCGGTCCTCGCCGAACTCGGACGCTCAGGCGACATCGAGCGCCTCGACCTCGAGCCGTTCGGGCGAACCGACCTCGGCGACCTGGCGACGTCGATCCTCGGCCACCCGCTTGATGGCAGAGACCTCGACACACTCGTCGAGCGTTCCGATGGGAATCCGTTCCTGGCCGAAGAGCTCATGGCCGCGTCGGCCGCAGGGATGGGTCGACAGGAGATCCCGATCACGCTGGCCGACGTCCTCGCGGCCCGCCTCGCGGGCCTGTCCCCGGACGCGCGGCGCATCGTTCGCGCCGCGTCGGTGCTGGGTCGCCGCGTCGACCATCGGCTCCTCACGAGGATCCTTCCTGACCCTGAAGTTCAGGTGCTCGCGTGCCTTCGGGAGGCGGTCGATGAACGGATCCTGGTCCCAGCCGATGCGGGAGCCTCGGTCGCCTATGCCTTCCGTCACGCGCTGGTAGGCGAAGCGGCCTATGACGAGCTCCTGCCTGCGGAACGAGTCGCGCTGCATGGGGCCGTGGCACAGGCGCTCCAGGCGGAAACGGCGGATGACGAGCTCCCGGCCGAGGTCGCCGGGGAGATCGCCTATCACGCGTTCCGCGCACACGATCTTCCTCGAGCGCTCGTAACGGCGATCCGAGCCGCGGTGGCTGCCACCGCGATCTACGCGTACCCCGAAGCGCTCCGCCAGTACGAGCGGGCCATCGAGTGCTGGCCAGACGTCCCCGATGCCGGATCCCTGACGGGTCTGGAGCGCTGGGAGCTGCTGTTCCGGGCGGCGCGTTCGGCGGCGGCGGCGCACGACCCGGCGCGGGGTTGCCGGATCGCCGAGGCCGCACTCGAGACGCTCGGGCCGGGGCGCGAGCTGGAGGCGGGCGCGATCGTCGCGCAGTCGTTCTGGTTCGCCTGGGAGGCGGCCGACTACGAGACCCTGGAACGCTTTGGGTCGGCCGGCGTCAAGCTCGTGCCAGCCGGGACGCCAGGCGACCTCCGGGCGCAGGTCCTGGCCAACCTGGCGGCGCTCCGGCGCTACCACGGCCATCACGAGGAGGCGCTCGCGCTTGGCCGTGAAGCCGTCACCGCCGCTCGCCAGGCGAAGGCAAGGGGTGCCGAAGGTCGCGCCCTGGCGGTGGTCGCCGAGACGCTCAGCCACCTGGGTCGCCCCGATGCCGCCCTGGTGGCCTTCGGGGAAGCGGCCGAAGCAGCCGCCGATGCCGGCGATCGGGAGGAACTCGTGCGCATCGCGCACGGCAGCACCTGGGCACATGAGATCGCGGGCCGGTTCGACCAGGGCCTCGAGATCGCGGAGCGGGCCCTCGAGGCGTCCGTCGCGGCTGGGTCCGAGAGTCGCCATGGGGACTTCCTGCGCGCGGTCATCATCGAATGCCTCGTCGAGCTCGGGCGATGGCAGGAGGTCGACGAGCTCATCCGCCGGGTGGACGAGCGATGGATCGCGAGCCCGGCGACCGCCTGGGCGGAAGTGATGGTGATGCGCATCCACATCAGCCGAGGCGAATTCACGGAGGCCGTCCGAATCCACGATCGGACCATCGACATCCCGGCGATCGCGTTCAACCTCGTGTGGGAAACGGAGGAGGGGTCCCACCTCGCCTACGCCGAGGGGCGGGTGGCCGAGGCGCGGCGGATCGTCGACACGGCGATCGCCGCGTGCCCGACGCCGCATGACTCCGCGTTGTGGTGGATCCTCAGCAAGGCCGTTACCGGCGAGGCGGACGCCGCATCCGACGCGCGCGCGCGGCGACGCAAGCAGGAGGTCGATGCGGCCATAGGGTTCGGCACTCGATATGGCGACTTGCTGCGACATTCGCTCGGTCTTGCCATCGCCACCGGCGAGGCCGGCCCGCTCGCGGAGGCATATCTCGTCTGGGAGACAGCGGAACGCAGTCGCCTCGTCGATCGGGCGGATCCGGCCGCCTGGGATCGCGCGGCGAGCACTCGGGAAGCGCTCCCGCAACCATACGAGGCCGCCTATGCGCGGTTCCGCCACGCCGAGGCGATCCTGGCCGCGGCTGGATCACGCGACGCCGCCGAGCGAGCGCTGCGGACCGCCCACGCGACGGCCACCGTCCTCGAGGCGAAGCCGCTCCTGCGGAGGATCGAGGAGCTCGCCAGGAGGGCTCGGCTCTCCGTCACCGCTCGACGCCCGGCCGGACGAGTCCGTGGTCGATCGACGGAGTTGACACCTCGGGAGCGCGAGGTCGTCGCGTATCTGGCCGAGGGACGGACGAACCGCGAGATCGCCGAGGCACTCTTCATGAGCGAGCGGACCGCCTCGGTCCATGTCTCGAATCTCATGGGCAAGCTCGACGCAAGGAGTCGATTCGAAGCCGCGGCCATCGCGACCCGGCGCGGACTCCTCGCCGGACCCTCGGACGAGCCCGGTGCGCCGGTCCCATAGAGCCGGCCGCCACGGGCGAGCGAGTTTACGTAGCCACACGGGCCTCAACTAAGTGTTTGCACGATGTTCGCGTGCATCGCGGTGCCTACCGTCCCGGGTGTCAAGGCGGCGACCAGCTGACCTGACCGATGGGAAGGAGAGGTGCGATGAGCGCCGACATCAAGGCCGCGGTACGTCCGCCGAGTGGCATGCGATGGGACCCGATGCGGTTCGCGATCGGGACGGCCCTCGCGATCAGTCTGACCGCAGGCGGCTTCGCCATCGGTCGGGCGAGTTTCGACCAGCCGGACACGGTCGTCTCCGGAGGACCGGTCGCCGCGGGAGCGGACCATCCCGAAGCCGGCGCCATCGCGGCTCCGCGGATCTCGCCGACGCAGCCGTCAGACGCGGCGATCCGCGATCAGCAGCGCCACCACGGGTCGAGGCATCGGGCGAGCCCGGCCGAGCCCGAGCAGGCGATCAAGGACTGCGCGATCCATCGTAGCCAAGGCTGCTGAGCGAGCCGATCGTCGCGCTTGACCATCCCGTCATGGCCGGCGCGCCGGCGTCATCGCGTCGTGCCCGGGGAGTCCGCATTCGGACAGGGCGGCGGCGAACCCGTCGAGGTCGTCGACCGTCAGGTAGAGCGCCGGGACGCGCAGCCCCATCCGGGGGACCGGCTCACGGAAGTCGATGCGGACGCCGCCACGGTTGGTGCCACCAAATGTCAGGTCCCGATGGCGGACGCTGTAGCGGACGCCGATCGCGGTGATCCAGCGCCACGGACCCTCGATCCGCCACGAGGCGAGGTTGCTCGTCGGTGTCCGGAATCGGAAGAAGCCGAAGTGCGCATCGAGCTCGTCGTCGCCGAGATCGACGTAGGCGTTGGACGCCCGGACCCCGAACAACAGAAGGACGAACCTCGACCGCCTGCCGAGTCGAAGCGGGAACCGATGGGTGCTCGCCGCGGCAGGCAGCGTCACCCGATCCCGCGCCGCTTCTCGAACACGACCTGCAGATCCTGGCTGATCCCGGTCGCGAAGCCTGCCTCGCTCAGTGCGAGGTAGTACTCCCACATCCGGATGAACCGGTCGTCGAACCCCATCCGCCGGACGGACTCGAGCTGGGCCATGAACCGCGTCCGCCAGGCCCGCAGCGTCAGCACGTAGCTGGGGCCGATGTCTGTCACGCCGCGGACCAACAGCCGGGTGTCGCGGGTCGCGCGTTCGATGACCGAGAGCGATGGGCAGAGACCGCCCGGGAAGATGTACGTCTGGATCCAGTTGGCCCCCCGGCGCTGCGTCTCGTAGGCGGCGTCCGGGAACGTGATCGACTGGAGGCTCATCCGCCCGCCTGGGACCAGCGCCGCGTCGCAGGTCCGGAAGAATGTCTCGAAGTACTCGGCGCCGACCGCCTCGAGCATCTCGATCGAGACGATCGCATCGTACGTGCCGCTGATCTCGCGGTAGTCGCGCAGCTGGACATCGATGAGGCCGTCGAGACCCGCGTCGCGGACGCGCTCGCGGGCGAGCTCGAACTGCTCACGCGAGATCGTGATCGAGGTGACACGGCAGCCGATCTCGCCGGCGGCATACAGGGCGAACCCGCCCCATCCGGTGCCGATCTCCAGGACGTGGTCGCCTCGGGTCAGGCCCGCCCCCTCGGCCACGAGCCGGTACTTGTTGCGCTGAGCGTCGGCGAGGGACTGGTCGGGCGATGCGAAGACCGCGCTCGAGTAGGTCATGGTCTCGTCCAGGAACAGCCGGTAGAAGTCGTTGCCGAGATCGTAGTGGGCGGCGATGTTGCGCTGGCTCTGCCGGCGGGTGTTGCGCCGCAATCGATGGGCAAGCGTCCGTCGGAGCTGGGCGGGCACGCGCCACCAGCCACTCGACAACGCCAGCGCCTCTCGATTCAAGGCGGCAACGCGCAGGAGAACTGCCAGGTCCGGGCTCGACCAGAGACCGTCCATGTACGCTTCGCCGCCGCCGGTCTCGCCGCCGACGAGCATCCGGACGAGCGCCTTGCGGTCATGGATGCGGATCTCGCCCCGTTCCGGCGCCGTCGGGTCGCCGAAGACCTGGCTCGATCCGTCGGGGAGCACGACGGTCAGGGCGCCGACGCGGATGCGGGCCAAACCGGCCAGCCCGATGCGCCAGGCGATGCGTGCAAGGAATGAGTCGTCGGTCGCGGGAGCGCCTCCCGCAGTGATTCGCGTGTTCATCGCGTGGCAGCTCCATGTCGATGGAAGGCGGCCCCGCGCCGCCACAGCCGCAGGGCATGCCAGTGGATGAGCCCGATCGTCTTCTGGGTGACGAAGGGGTGACGGACGAGCATCCGCGCGACGGCCCGATCCGTGAGCGGCCGGCGGGTGAGGTCGAGGCTTGTGTGCAGGAGCAGTTCGCTAGCCTGGTCCTCGTTGATCGAGATCCGTAGTCGCCCCGGCTCGTCGCGGACTCGGACCGTGTAGCGCCCGACCATCTCGATGAAGGGCGAAACGTAGAAGTCCTTGTCCATCGAGGCCGCGAAGTCAAGCTCGTTCGTCGGGCGGCGGAGGGTGTACAGGTGCCGTTCGCGATAGGTGTTGTGGACCTCGACGATGACGACCTGCAGCTCGCCGGCAGCATCCCGGCATAGATAGAAGCTCGCCGGGTTGAAGACATAGCCGAAGACCCGCAGGTTGGCGATGAGGGTGATCCGCCATCCGTCCGGATCGATCCCCTCCGTTCGAAGGAGCGCGCGGGCCGCCTCGGACAGATCCACCGCCGGCGGGGCCAAGTGGTCCCCGTCCCGGAACGAGAGGAGATTGGGCCGGTTGCGGCTGACGAGCCGGACCTTGCGGGGCACCACATCGAGCTCATCGAGATCAAGCGCGACGTAGTAGACGTCGTGCTCGAGCGCGTACACGAACGGACGGGCGCGGCGGTGGCGCACCTTGCCCTCGAGCAAATGCGACCTCACGCCGCACGCTCCTGGACGGCCGGTAACAGCAGCTCGGCTACCTCGAATCCGGATCGACAACCGTCCTCGTGGAACCCGTAGCCAAGGTGGGCCCCGGCGTAGAAGGTGCGCCGTCGGCCCTGGAGTTCCCGTACGGCCCCCTGGGCATCCAGCGTGCGGAACGTGTAGAGCGGGTGACTGAAGCTCCGTTCCACGAGGACGCGCTCCCGATCCACCCGGTCGCCCGAATTCACTGATGTGAAGTACTGGACCGGCCCTGGCAGCGACTGCAACCGGTTCATGTGGTACGTCATAGCGAGCCCTTCGCCCGGTCGCCGGCAGTCCGCCTGGTCGACGTTCCAGGAAGCCCAGGCACGACGTCGCCGGGGCATGAGCCGGGCGTCCGTGTGGAGCGTGACCTGGTTCCTGTTGTACTCGAATGCCCCGAGGACGGCTCGCTCGTGCGGATCGGCATCGCGCAGGACCGCCAGCGCGTCATCCGCATGCGTCGCGATGACGACCGCGTCGAACCGTTCGGTTGCGCCGGCGGCTGTCATGACGGTGACCCCCAGGTCGTCGCGAACCACGCCGACGACCGCATCCCCGGACCGCACCGACCCCGCCGGGAGCGCGGCGACGATGCGCCGGACGTACGCCATCGAACCACCGCTGATCGTCCGCCACTGGAAGGATCGGCCGACCCCGATCAGGCCGTGGTTGTCGAGGAACCGCAGGAGATAGTCGATCGGGAAGTCGAGGATCCGCTCCGGCGCCGTCGACCACACCGCCGAGGTGATCGGGATGATGAAGTGGTTGCGGAAGCCCGACCCGTAGCCACCGTCGTCGAGGAAGTCGCCCAGCGTGGCGCGCGACAGCGTGTTCGCGTCGAGAAGCCGCCGAGCCTCGCCGTAGAACCGCAGGACATCCGTGATCATCCGCCAATGGGAGGGACGGACGACCGAATCGGTTCGCGCGAAATAGCCGCGCGCACCGCGCGAGCTGAAGGCCACGCGACAGGCATGGCAAGCGGAGCCCAGGGACATGTCGCTCGGCTGCGTCTCCACGCCGAGTTCGGCCAGGAGTCCGGTGAAGCGCGGGTACGTGCGTTCGTTGTAGACGATGAATCCGGTGTCGACGGGAATGGCCCCACCATCGGCTTCCACGGGTACGGTCTTGACATGCCCGCCGACCGCCGGTTCCGATTCGAACAGCCGGACCTCGTGGTCCGTCCGCAGAGCGTATGCGGCGGTCAGCCCGCTCACGCCGCCCCCCACGACGGCGATCCTCATGACGGGTCCGCCTGGAACTGGCCACCCGCGGTATCGGCCCGAGCGTCGAGGGCGCGCTGCATCCCGGCGAGCGCATCGCGGCCAAGCTTCGCGAACGCCCGACCGAGGAACGGCTGGACGAGCCGCAGGACGCCGCCCAACCGGATGTCGGCCGAGTAGTCGATCCGGGTGCCGCTCCCGGATGGTTCGAAGCGGATCTCGTCGACCGCCGAGACCCCCGAACCCTGCCCCACGAGGACGACCCGGTGGGGCGGCTGGAAGGTGGAGATCCGGTACTCCATCGGGGCGACCCGGCCCCCAAGTCGGACATCCAGTCGATAGCGGGCGCCGAGCCCGACAGGGCCGTCGTCGATCCGTTCGGAGGTGACGGTGCCGGGGTCCCAATGCATCGCGTTCGCGAAGTCCGCGATGAAGGCGAACGCCGCCTCCGGTTCCAGCGGCGTTTCGATGTGCTCGGTGATCCTGGTCACGGTCGACTCCGATCCGGGTGATACTCGGGCGCACGGGGGACCCATCCGGACCAAGCGATGGCCGGTCCGCCGGTGCGATCCGAGAGGTGTTGGTGGACGTCAGGACGCTCATCGACGGCGGCCTCGAGATGTCGGTCGTGGCGAGCTTCAGTCGGGTAGGCATCGCCGTTCGCCGACGGCTGTTCCGCTGGACTGCGCCACCGGCCGATGCGCTCGCGGGCCGGACGGTCCTGATCACGGGCCCGACGTCCGGCCTGGGCCGTGCGGCGACGGAAGCTTTCGCCGGACTCGGGGCGCGCGTGATCCTCGTCGGCCGCAGCCGGGAACGGCTCACAGCGGTTCGGGATGCCCTCGTGGCCGTCCACGGCGAGGACCGCTTCCCGATCGTCGTGGCCGACATGGGCTCGCTCGACTCGGTCCGCGCGGCCGTCGAGCGCGTGCTGGCCACCGAGTCGCGGCTCGACGTCCTCGTCGACAACGCGGGCGCGATCTTCCCCGAACGGACCGACGGGCCGGACGGGATCGAGGCCACCCTGGCGACCCTGGTCGTGGGGCCCTTCACCCTCGTGTCGGGCCTCCTGCCGCTGCTCCGGCAGACCGAGGGATCGCGGGTCATCGCCGTGACCTCGGGTGGCATGTACACGCAGGGCGTCCGCTTTGACGACCTGCAGTGGGTCACCGAGCCGTTCTCGGGCCCGCGGGCCTATGCCGGCGCCAAGCGGATCCAGGTCGCGCTCATGCGGGAGTG
Organism: uncultured Chloroflexia bacterium; assembly: GCA_963776545.1. Classification (GTDB taxonomy): domain Bacteria; phylum Chloroflexota; class Limnocylindria; order Limnocylindrales; family CSP1-4; genus SPCO01. The sequence goes on from CAVZND010000011.1 coordinate 132,016, forward strand.
GGCGCGTCGGCTTACGCCGTCCAACGGCTCGTCCGGCATCACCGTCAACGCGATGCATCCCGGTTGGGCCGACACGCCGGGACTCGCCGAGGCCCTGCCGGGCTTCTATCGCTTGATGGGTCCGGTCCTCCGAACCCCGGCCGAAGGGGTGGACACGCTCGTGTGGCTGGCTGCGTCGCCCGAAGCCGGAGTGCGGAGCGGCGAACTCTTCCTGGACCGCCGCCCGAGGCCCTTCGACCGCTTCCCGGGGACGCGTCTCTCGCCCGTCGATCGCCGACGTCTTTGGCGAATGGTCGTGGAGTTGTCCGGTGTGCCCGACCCCCTTCCCGAAGGCTGAGGCGGCGAACCTCGACGAAACCGCGCTGGGGGCATGGTTTGCGGACACGGCGATAGGCGTGGTCTTCGGCTCGGATCGGCGATCCACTGACGGGGACTCCTGGTCGTGAACGAGGTGGCTCCGGGCCCCCTCGAGTCGAGGTTGGTGTTCACCCTTTGTTTAAGGTATGCCGAACTGTAGCGGCAGTGTCCAGGGATTGTCAAGCTATTCTGGGTGCGTATACTCAACAAAGCATGTACACAATCAAACAGGCCGCGGCCCGCACCGGCCTCAGCGTCCCGGTCATCCGGGTCTGGGAGCGCCGGTATGGCGTCGTGCAGCCGAGCCGTACTCCGGCCGGCTACCGGCTCTACGACGAGGAGTCGATCGCCCGCCTGGCCGCGATGCGCCGATTGGTCGCCGAGGAGGGCTGGCAGCCAAGGCAAGCGGCGCAACGGGTGCTCGAGCCTGGGTTCGATCCGCTGGAGGCAGTCGGCGAAAGCGCGGGCCGGGCCGATCGGGCCGGATCGTCGATCGGCTTGGTCACCGGCGTCGGGCAGCGAGATCAAGAGGTGTCGCTAGTGCGCGCGTTCGTCGCCGCGGCCCACGACCTGGACGTTCCGGCCATGGAGCGGATCCTTGACGAGGGATTCGCGTCCCATCGCTTTGAGCTGGCGATCGAGGCTCTTGTCTCTCCGGCAATGCGAGCTATCGGCATCGCCTGGGCCCAGGACGAGATCGACGTCGGCGCTGAACATGCGGCGAGCGAAACGGTCCGACGACGGCTGGCGCGCTTCTACGATGCGGCCGGGCTCGGTGACCGGGTACCACGTGTGGTCGTCGGCCTGCCCCCGGATGGGCAGCACGAGATCGGGGCATTCGCCTTCGCCGTGGCCACCCGGCGGGCCGGGCTCGAAGTGCTCTATCTCGGTGCGAACGTGCCGCTGGAGAGCTGGCTCCGGACCGTCGATGAGACCATGGCGCCGGTCGTCGTCATGGGGGTGGTGACGCCGTCCGATGTCGTAGCGGCGGGCGTCGTGATCGACGCGCTCGGCCAGTCAGCCAGATCGCCGATCTGCCTCGTCGGCGGCCCGCTGTCCGCCGATTCGCTCGGCGGACTCGAGACCATCCGCCTTCCGACGCCACTCGACGACGCGGTGGCGGCGGTGGCCAGGCTCCTCGGCTCCGACGAACGGGCCCCCCGCTGAGGCGACCCTGGTGTCAGGACGCCGGAGCGGCGTGCGTCCATCACGGGACCGGTCGAGCGCCGCGTCCCCTCAGCGCTTGGATCAAGTCGCCAAGCATTCGCGGGTCCGGGACCCATCCGTCCGCGCCGAGATCTAGCGCCGCCCGCTCGTCGGGGATCGCGTGTCCGCCGACCAACCGTGGAACCGACGGCCGTTCCCGACGGGCGGCGGCCAAGAGGCGCCCGGCTGCCGGTCGACGCTCGCTGTCGACGACACTCACGATGACCGCGGCCAACGATCCTGCATCGTGCATCGCAGCGGCAAACGACGCCGTCGGAGTGTCGGGGCCCAGGTTGAGGACGCCATATCCGGCGTGGGCGAGGATGTCGGCGAGCATCGCGACCCCGAGTCCGTGACGTTCGCCGGGCGGCATCGCCACGATGACGACGCCCTTCTTGCGGCCTGGGCGCGCGAAGCGCGGGCCCAGGCGTCCGATCAGCGTCGCAGCCACACTGCTCGCGAGATGCTCCTGGTCGATGGAGATGTCGCCCGATCGCCACGACGCCCCGATGTCGCGGAGCGTCGGCGTGAGGATGCTCACGTAGATCTCGCCTGGCTCGAGTCCCGAGGCCATGGCCGCTTCGACGACTTGCCAGCTGCCCGCCGCGTCGCCGCTGAGCATTCGCGCCTGGAGACGCTCCTGCCAGGTCGATACCCGCGGATGACCAGTCCCGCGGCGGCGACGACCACGGTCGGGCGTTGTGGTCGTCCGCTCGAGATCGGCGGGATCGACCATCCACGTTCCGCCGACCTTCCGTGCCGGCAGGATCCCCAGCCGAACGCGCCGGTAGATCGTCATGTAGTGGACGCCGACGCGTTCGGCCGCCTCGTGCAGGCTGAGATGACCGGACGCGTCGGATGGGGTCAACCCGCCAGCGTCCCCGCGAACACCTGCCAGGCGAGCGCCGACTTCGCGACCAGGCTGAGCATGAAATAGGCCCTCTCGCCGAAGACGTACGACTGCCAGCGACCGACCCGCCGGTACTGGAGCCACATGTTAAGCGCGAATATGTTGAAGAAGACGAAGAGCGAAAGGAAGATCGCGTAGACGAAGGCGGGCGGCTCGGCCGCACTTCCTGGTGACCAAAGGTAGACACCAACGGCCAACCACGGCGCGATCCCCACGACGCACCCAAGCCAGAACGGCCACAGCGAGCCGCCCGGCCGCTCGTATCGCTCCTGGACCGCACCGAAGAAGATCATCGCTGCGTTGGCGGCGAAGATGCCGATGAGTGCCGCGACATCGCTGATCCCGGTGAGCATCGCGATGAGCACGATCATCACCGACGATGAGAGCGAGTACTCGGCCCAGCGAAAGTAGTTGTGCTCCGCCCCCAGTCCGGCGATGTAGCGCCCGAACACGCCGGGCAGCGCCACGAGCCAGTGGAACACGGCCGACAGCAGGAGGAAGAGGGCGACGCCCCAAGCCACGGAGACTTCGAACAGCGGGATCGGCGCGCTGGCCGGGGTGCCCGGCGGCCCCTCCATGAACGTCGCCGTTACCGGCAGCGCGAAGGCGGTCGCGAGGGCGAGGACGGCGACGGCCTGGATGGCATGGACGAAGCCCAGCCCGATGTTCCAGCGCCGCAGGGAGGCGGCCCGGGTGACAGGGAGGTCCAAGGTTGGCGAGATCATGCGTTGGTCGGTGGCGATCACAGACTGAGTTCCTTTGCATGGGGATGCGGGTGGAGCCCGGAGGAGAACGGGCCCCACCCTGGGACTGGGCTGGGTGGTTCGCTGGGTCAGTCGGCCGGCGGCAGGATGACAGCGTCGATGACGTGGATGACGCCATTGGACGCCAACACGTCGGCGGTGACGACCTTGGCGCTACCGTTCAGGAAGACGGTTCCGTCCTTGACGGACGACAGCTGATGGGCGATCCCTCGACCGAGTCGGCAGAGGTGAGTCCGACGACCTTGTCGGCCGTCACGGCCGCGGGGACGACGTGATACAGCAGGACCTTCTTGAGGGCTTCCTTGTCGGCGAGCAACCCCTCGAGCGTGCCGGCAGGCAGCGCGGCGAACGCCTCGTCGGTCGGGGCGAAGACGGTGAACGGACCGTCGCCCTGGAGCGTCTCCACGAGACCGGCGGCCTTGGCCGCGGTCAGCAGGGTGGTGAACGAGCCCGCTTCGGTGGCGGTCTCGACGATGTCCTTTGCCATGGCGTCAGCCGACGGCGAAGGCGCCATGCTCGGGGATGCGGCGTTGGTCGATGCCGGGCTCGGAGTGGACACGACGGTTGGCGCTGCGCTCGGCGACGCGGCGGACGAGCAGGCCGCGATCGCGATCGCGAGCGCTGGCACGAGGAGGACGATGGATCGCTTCATGGTCGATGACATTCCTTCAGGCTTCGGCTTGTTGTGTCGGGCAGCCCGACGTTGCCCGCGAAGTATTTAGCACTAAATACAATCTGTCAAGCATGGCCGTGAGGACGTGTCTTGGATGACGTGGCGGACCGCAGGCGGCGGTCTGGGTCTCGGAGGACGCGCAGCGCACGTGGATCGACGCCTTGGACGCGAGAGGGCCTAGCCCGTCAGGCTGGGCGCCACTTCCGGTCAGTGCTCGACGACCTGCTCCAGGTTGCCGGCCGCCTCGATCCAGGCGGTGATCTCGGCCTCGCTCGGTAGACGGCGGACGATCCCAGGCCGGGCGGCGACGACCTCCTGGACGGTCACCGCGAGGTTCGCCGGGTTGCGCTGGGCCAACTCGGCCGGTGAGCCGACGCCGGCGGCCCCGAGCAGGTCGCTGTACTGCGGCCCGACGCCCGGGACCCGCATGAGATCGACGTTGTCGACCCAATCGAGGATGAGCTTGCTGCTGATCCCGGTCGCCTCGGCGAGCCGCTCGCGGTCGTATGGCCGAGCACCAGCCGCGAGCAGGTCGTCGGTCGTCCGGATACCCGCGCCGGCGAGCGTCTCGCCATAGGCCGGTCCGATCCCCTCGACGTCCTCGATCTTCTTCGAGCGGGCGGCTTGGGGCTCCTCGACGTCTGCCGCCGCGACCACGGCAGGCGGGCGCCTCGACGGGCTCCGGAGCTGCCGCCTCGATCGCGACCGCAGCGACGGCCGCGGCCGCGACAGGAGCCGGCCACCCCAGGTCAGGTACCGTCGCCGGGGTCGTACAGCTCGACCGCTCGGCTGTTCTTGCTGTAGTCGCCCGCCAGGAGGACCCTGCCGTCGAGGAGCACGGTCGCGCTGTAGCCGACTCGGGCCCGGACCGGTTTCGCGGTACTGGTCCAGCGGTCGCTGCTCGGGTCGTAGAGCTCTGCGGAGGGAGGCCTGTCCCAGAGGCCCTCATTGACGACGAGCACGGTGCCATCCGTCAGGAGCGTCGCCGTGTGGAAGATGCGGGCCGTCCCCATGCTGCCGGTCGCGGTCCATCGCCCGCTGACCGGGTCGTACAGCTCGGCGGTGGCCCATGCGCCGGGCTCACTGCAGGCGCAACCGCCCGTGACCAGCACCGTCCCGTCGGTCAGGAGCGTCGCCGTGTGACCGAAGCGACCGTCGGCCATGCTCCCGGTGGCGGTCCATCGGCCCGTGTCGGGGTCGAACAGCTCCGCGGACGTGTAGCCACCGTCGCCGCCAGCGACGAGGACCCGGCCGTCGGGCAGCAGCGTCGCGGTGAAGCCCTTGCGAGCCTCGGTCATGCTTGCGATCGTCATCCAGCTACCGGTGATGGGGTCGTACAGCTCAGCGGTCGCGCTTCGCGGCCCGCCTTCCAGCTCCGTGTCCTCGGCACCGCCGCCCACCACGAGCACCTTCCCGTCGAGCAGCAGCGTGGCGGTGTGTCCACCGCGGCCATGGCGCATCGTCCCGGTGGCGGTCCATCGCCCCGTGCCCGGGTCGTACAGCTCGGCCGTTGCCAGCGGATCGGCGCTGTTGATGTAGCTGCCCGCCACAAGCACCTTGCCATCCGGTAGCAGCGTCGCGGTATGCCCCCAGCGGGCCCCCGCCATCTTCCGAGTGGCCGTCCATTTGCCGACGCTCGGGTCGAACAGCTCGGCGGAGGCGGAAACCTGACCATCCAGTCGGTCGTTGACCAGGCCGCCGGCGACGAGCACGCGGCCGTCGGGGAGCAGCGTCGCCGTGTGATAGGCGTGGGGCGCGATCATCTTCCCGGTCGCATGCCACGCAGCGGTCGCGGTCACGGGTGGTGTCACCGGCTGGACCGATGCCGGTGCGATCGATGCCTGCAGGGGGCTCGGGGACGCTTCGGCGGACCGCACCGAGCTCACCGTCGGCGACGGGTACGGCGACGGCGAGGGTGTCGCGACCGAACCCAGTGACGCCGGCAGAGGCGACGTCGTCGCACCGGCAACACATCCGCCCAGCAACGCCAGCGAGGCGAGACCCACCCCGAGTCGTGCGGTCCTCGTGTGACGATGCATCGCGTCTGCCTCCGGGTCCACCCCGAGCGCCTTCGATCGCCTGGTGCTTTCGAGCCTAGGACGCGTCGCCGGGTCGGATGTTTCGGCCGGTCGCGTGCGTCACAGCGAGTCGTAGGATGCAACGGTGCGGCGCTTGCTGGACCAAGCCCTGTCCATCGCGGCGGAGGCGGGCGACGACGACGATCTGCGCCTTCGCAAGCGCGTGGCCGTCATCGCCGGCTACGTCACGATCGGTGCTGTCCTCATCCTCCCACTCGTTGGGACCGCGACCTTCCTGACGGTGGTCGCGGCGCTCGCGATCGCGATGGCCATGGCGGGCAACCTCATCCTCCTCGCCCGCACGCGTCGCTTCACCCGCTTCGTCATCGTGAGCTTGTTGGCGGGAGCCGCCTACACGCTCTTCGCCGACACTGCCGAGGGAGGACTCGCAGCCTCCGGAGGCTGCGTCGTCTGGGCGTTGCTGATCCCCGTATTCGCCATCCTGTTCCTCGGCCCACGGCAAGCGATCCCGTGGTACGGGCTCTTCGTTGGCGTCCTCGTGACGATCATCCTCATCGATCCGCTGGTGAGCGCTCGACCGGCGCCAGCCCCGTACTGGATCCAGCTGACCTACTGGTTCGAGAACATCGCGGTGCCGGGAACGATCATCTTCCTCCTCCTCCGATACACGGACATCCGGCGTCTCGGCGCCCAGGCCCGGTCGGACGAGCTCCTGACCAACGCCATCCCGGCCTCGATCGCCGCGCGACTCAAGCACGGCGAACAACGGATCGCGGAACGGTATTCGGATACGACCATCCTGTTCTCGGACATCGTCGGTTTCACCCCGTGGGCGCTTCGAACCGATCCGGACCGGGTCGTTGCCCTCCTGGACCAGCTCTTCACCAGCTTCGACGAGCTGGCTTCCACGCACGGCATCGAGAAGATCAAGACCATCGGCGACGCGTACATGGCCGCCTCCGGTGCGCCGGAGGCGCGGTCAGACCACGCGGAAGCAGCCCTGGCGATGGCGTCCGCCATGCTCGTCGCGTTCAACGACTGGCGAGCGGACAATGCGCCGGACTTGGCCCTGCGCATCGGGCTCGCATCAGGAGACGTCGTGGCGGGGGTCATTGGGGAGCAGCGCGCCCAGTTCGACCTGTGGGGTGACGCGGTCAATCTCGCCTCCCGCATGGAGGCGACCGGGGTGCCCGGGCGGATCCAGGTCGCGCAGTCGACATGGGCGCTGTTGCGCGATCGGCATGCGTTCGAGGCGCGGAAGCCGATGGAGATCAAGGGGCTGGGCCTGACGCCGACCTACCTGCTCGCGCCGTGATCGCTTGGTCGGGATCGCCCGCCCGCGAGGCGCTCAAGCACACGCCTGGGCGCCACTTCCCGTCAGTGCTCGACGACCTGCTCCAGGTTGCCGGCCGCCTCGATCCAGGCGGTGATCTCGGCCTCGCTCGGTAGACGGCGGACGATCCCAGGCCGGGCGGCGACGACCTCCTGGACGGTCACCGCGAGGTTCGCCGGGTTGCGCTGGGCCAACTCGGCCGGTGAGCCGACGCCGGCGGCCCCGAGCAGGTCGCTGTACTGCGGCCCGACGCCCGGGACCCGCATGAGATCGACGTTGTCGACCCAATCGAGGATGAGCTTGCTGCTGATCCCGGTCGCCTCGGCGAGCCGCTCGCGGTCGTATGGCCGAGCACCAGCCGCGAGCAGGTCGTCGGTCGTCCGGATACCCGCGCCGGCGAGCGTCTCGCCATAGGCCGGTCCGATCCCCTCGACGTCCTCGATCTTCTTCGAGCGGGCGGCTTGGGGCTCCTCGACGTCTGCCGCCGCGACCACAGCAGCGGGCGCCTCGACGGGCTCCGGAGCTGCCGCCTCGATCGCGACCGCAGCGACGGCCGCGGCCGCGACGGGAGCCGGAGCGGCGACCGGTGGTGCGACCGGCGCTGGCGCCGGAGCGACGGGCGGCGCAGCCGCCGCCTGCGCGGGCGCCCGCTCGCCGAAGGCCGCCTTGACTTCAGCGGTCATCAGGTACCAGAGGATGACTCCGGGCATGAGCGCCATCGCGAAGCCGACGCCGGTGCCGGGGAAATGGAGGAATGCCAGCCCCGCCTCGAGGAGCGCGAAGGCTGCAACGACGATCGCGAAGATGCGAGCCCACTGCTGGAGTGCCCAGAGACCCCCGGCCACGAGCAGCCAGACGATCCCGGTGGCAACGGCAAGCCAGCCCCAGAGTCCGACGTTCTCGAAGGCGGGAAGGTCGCCGAGCGCCCCGAACCAGTCGAAGCCGAGGAGCTGGATGCCGAAGAACAGGAGACCGAAGCCTGCTAAGGCCGCGAAGAAGCCAAGGATCGCGATCAGGATGGGCGGGTTCTTCATCGGTGGGTCCTTTCGGCACTGCCAACGCGCGCCAACGTGGGGCGAACGACCGCCGGCTTCCGTCTCCGCAAGTCTCCGGCGGACACCACGAATACTAGACAACCAGACCGCTCGCGTGCACGAGCGCCGCCCATGATCGTGACGCTCGTGGCACCGTAGCCCGGTGAACACCGCGCGAGCCGCCGCCCTGCCCGAGACCGCGCTCTACGGCCCCGTGAAGGCGCTGCTCGAGGCCCAGGGGTACGACGTCAAGGGCGAGATCGTCGGCTGCGACGTCGTCGGCGTCCGGGACGACGAACCGCCGGTGGTCGTTGAGCTGAAGCGCACCTTCGGGCTCGCACTCGTGCTCCAGGGCATCGACCGGCTGGCGATGACCGATGCTGTCTACCTCGGCGTCGGAGCATGGCCGAGCCGGCCCGCCGCCGTCCGGCGACTTTGCCGTCGCCTCGGTCTGGGGCTCATCGTGATCGCCGACGGCCGCGCCGAGGCCGTGCTGGATCCGCTGCCGTACCGGCCGCGCAAGACCCGAGCTCGAACGGCGCGTCTGCTCGATGAGCACCGCCGGCGGGTCGGCGATCCGACCAGCGGTGGCTCGGTTCGGCGACCGATCATGACCGCGTACCGGCAGGAAGCGCTGCGCTGCGCCGCCCGGCTCGAGGCCGGTCCGGCGACACCGCGCGCCATCCGAGCCGAGGGCGACGCGCCGCATGCGGGCCGGATCCTGCGATCGAACGTCTACGGCTGGTTCGAGCGGGTCGGACGCGGCGTCTACGCCCTGACGCCTCAGGGACGACGCGCCCTCGAGGACGACCTGGCTGGCGGGACATGACGACGCCGAACACCACAGGCCCGCTGCTCGAGACCAAGCTCTTCGTCCCGAAGCCGACGCGCGGACTGGTCGCGCGTCCGAGACTGATCGAACGCCTGGACCGGGGGGCCGAGTCGAAGCTGACGCTCATCTCCGCTCCGGCCGGCTTCGGCAAGACGACCCTCCTGGCGGAGTGGCTCGCCGCCTCGCCGACCGGTGGACGGTCGGTGGCGTGGCTGTCGCTCGACCAGGCCGACAACGAGCCCTTGTCGTTCTGGACCTACCTGATCACGGCCTTGCAGACGATGGTCCCCGGGATCGGCGCCGGTGCACTCTCCTTGTTGCAGGAGCGCCAACCGCCACCGATCGAGACGGTCCTCACGACCTTGCTCAACGACCTCAATGCGGTGCCGAACGACATCGCGCTGGTGCTCGACGACGACCACGTGGTCGACGCCCTCGACGTCCAGACGGGGATGGCGTACCTGCTGGAGCATCTTCCCTCCCAGATCCACCTGGTGATCGCCACGCGCGCCGATCCGGCGCTGCCGCTCGGTCGCATGCGCGGGCGCGGCGAGCTCACCGAGATCCGCGCGACCGATCTGCGCTTCACGCCGGAAGAAGCCGCCGCCTATCTCGACGACGTGATGGGATTGAGCCTTGCCGCGTCGGATGTGGCCGCCCTGGAGGCGCGCACCGAGGGCTGGATCGCTGCCCTCCAGCTCGCGGCGCTCTCGATGCAGGGGCGAGACGATGTCGCCCGCTTCATCGCCGACTTTGCCGGGGACGATCGCTACATCGTCGACTTCCTGATCGAGGAGGTCTTGAACCGACAGCCCGAACCGGTCCGGGACTTCCTGCTCCAAACGGCCATCCTGCGCCGGCTGAACGGCGCACTGTGCGATGCCGTCACCGGGCACGACGGCGGCACGGCCATGCTGGAGGCGCTGGATCGAGGGAACCTGTTCCTGGTCCCGCTTGACGACCGCCGTCGCTGGTATCGCTACCACCAGCTCTTCGCCGACGTCCTGCACGTGCGCCTCCTGGACGAGCAGCCGGATCGTGTCCCGGACCTGCACCGGCGAGCCAGCGAGTGGTACGAGCACAACGGAGAGCCAGCCGAGGCCATCCGCCACGCGCTGGCCGCCGACGACGTCTCGCGAGCAGCCGACCTGATCGAGCAAGCCATCCCCGACCTGCGCAGCAGCCGGCAGGAGGCGGTCATGCTCTCGTGGCTCCAGGCGCTGCCCGAAGACGTGATCGCGGCGAGGCCCGTGCTGAGCGTTCACTTCGCCGGGGCGCTGCTCGTCAATGCCCGGGTCGACGGCGTGGAGGCGCACCTGCGGAACGCCGAACGGTGGCTGGATCCGGCGGCTGACAGCCATGACCGGCCTTCAGGCCCTTCGGCTCCGATCGTCGTGGACGAGGACGAGTACCGTCGTCTACCGCGTTCGATCGCGGTCTACCGAGCGGCGCTGGCGATGGCCGCCGGCGACGTCAACACGACGCTCGCCCATGCCCGGCGCGCGCTGGACCTCGTCGAGGCGGACGACCACATCGGCCGCGGGTCCGCTGCCGGGTTCCTCGGCCTCGTCAACTGGACGAGCGGGGATCTCGAGGCGGCCAGCGAGTCGTGGGCCGCTGCGATCGCCAGCCTGCTGCGGGCAGGCCACGTGTCGGACGCCATCGGCTGCACGATCGCGCTCGGGGATATCCGGACGGCGCAAGGTCGACTCGGCGACGCGATGGCCGCGTACGAACGGGGACTGGACCTCGTCGCCCGGCCGGGCGAGCCCGTGCTACGCGGGGCGGCGGACATGCACGTCGCGATGAGCGAGGTGAACCGCGAGCGGAACGATCTCGCCGCGGCAACGCAGCACCTGCAGTCGAGCGAGGTCCTGGGCGAGCCGATGGGCCTGGCTCAGTACCCCTATCGCTGGCGTGTCTCGATGGCCCGGGTCCGGGAGGCTGAGGGCGACCTCGACACGGCCCTCGAACTCCTGGACGAGGCGGAACGCCGGTACACGAGCGACTACTTCCCGAACGTCCGGCCGATCCCAGCGATGAAGGCCCGGGTGTGGATCGCGCAGGGACGGCTCGACCGGGCGATGACCTGGGCCAGAGAGCATGGCGTCTCGGTCGAGGACGACCTCAGCTACCTGCGGGAGTTCGACCACATCACGCTCGCCAGGCTGCTCGCCAGGTCCGGGCGCGACGGTGCCGATCGCTCGGCGACGGAGGGAGCGGGCCTTGTGGAGCGCCTCCTGGAGGCGGCGGAGGCAGGGCAGCGGACGCGGAGCGTCATCGAGCTCCACGTGCTGCAGGCGCTCGATCGTCAGCGGCATGGCGACGTCGCGGCCGCCCTTGTGCCACTGGGACGCGCCCTCGCCCTTGCCGAGCCGGAGGGGTACGTCCGCATCTTCGTCGACGAGGGAGAACCGATGGTCGGCCTGCTCGAGTCGGCCGCCAGGCACGGCGTCGCTCCGGGCTACGTCGGCCGGCTGCTGGCGACCGTGGGCCAGGCCACGAACGCCGCACCCGGCAACCAGGCGCTGGTGGAGCCGCTGAGCGCGCGGGAGCTCGACGTACTTCGGCTGCTGGCGACCGAGCTTGGCGGCCCGGACATCGCCCGAGAGCTCGTCGTGTCGCTGCACACCGTTCGGAGCCACACCAAGAACATCTACGCGAAGCTCGGCGTGAACAACCGACGGGCGGCGGTCCGCCGAGCGCAGGAACTCGACCTGTTGTCGGCGTCGGGCGACCGTTAGCTCTGCCCTTCGTCGCTTGGCCGTCCGGATCGAAGTTTCACCACTCCTTTCACCACACGTGGTGATGCCCGCTCACCACATCCGCTCCTAGCTTCGTCATCACGCCGGCACGACAGACCCGCACCGCCGGCGGAAAGGAGCAGATGAGCGGAGCGAGCGACACCGATCGACACGAGGCCGGACGCTACGAGGTCCGCCTCAGGGGGCACCTCGATTCCCGATGGGCGGCCTGGTTCGACGGGCTGAGCCTCACCCACCAGAGCGATGGCACCACCGTGATCGGCGGCGAGGTCGCCGACCAGTCGGCGCTCCACGGCCTGCTTCAGAGGGTTCGGGACACCGGCCTGCCCCTGGTCTCGGTCACACGCCACGAACCCGGCCAGACCGGCCCCCGACCACCGAGCCTCGATGGCTCATCCACCGACGACACAAGGAGATCGACATGACGAACACAGCCACGAACGGAGTCCCCACGGACGGCTGGCGGAAGCTCTCGCTCGCCGGGGGCGTGCTGTACCTGATGACCTTCATCTTCTCGATCCCGGCCGTCTTCCTGTATGGCCCCGTGCTCAGCGATCCGGCGTACATCGTCAGTGCCGGCGCCGACTCCCAGGTGCTCCTGGGCGCGCTCTTCGACATCATCACCGCCCTCGCCTGCATCGGGACCGCCGTCGCGCTGTATCCGGTCATCAGGCGCCAGAGCGAAGCCGCCTCCATCGGGTTCGTCACGACACGGATCTTCGAAGGGGCCGTCATCGTCATCGGCGTCGTGAGCCTCATGGCCGTCGTGTGGCTGCGCCAGGCCGGGGCCGCTGCGGGGACCGACGCGTCCGCGCTGGTCGCCGTGGGCCAGGGCCTCGTCGCCGTCCGGGACGTGACCTTCCTGGTCGGCCCCGGCGTCATGCCCGGCTTGAACGCCCTGCTGCTCGGCTACGTGCTGTACCGCTCCCGACTCGTGCCGCGAGCGATCCCCGCGATGGGGCTCGTCGGGGCCCCGGTATTCCTGGTCTCTGCGGGCCTGTCGATCCTCGGCCTGAACGAGCAGGTGTCGGTGTTGTCCCTGATCGCGCTGCCCCTGATCTTCGTGTGGGAGCTGACGCTCGGCCTGTGGCTGACCTTCAAGGGCTTCCGACCCGCGGCGGTGGTCGCCCTTGCCGCTGGCACGAACGACGCGCAGGCGTCGGCGGCGGCTCGTCCGTCACCGACCGCGGCCGCGACGACGGCCGGTGCGGCATGACCGCCGACCTGGAGCGGACGGCAACGATCCCTCCCCGCCTCCTCGTTCGGACCGCCTGGGTGCTGCATCGTGCCCTCTACCGGTTCACCGGTGGGCGGATCGGGCTCCGGCCGCCCGGCAAGGCGTTCGGGATGATGCGCCTCATGACGCTCGGGCGACGCTCGGGCGAGCCACGAGTCGCGATCGTCGGGTACTACGAGGACGGTCCGAACCTGGTCACGCTGGCCATGAACGGCTGGGCCGAGGCCGAGCCCGCCTGGTGGCTGAATCTACAGGCGCACCCGGACACGACGGTCGAGCTGAACGATGGTGTTCGTGCCGTCCGGGGTCGCGCGGCTGTGGGTGAGGAACGTGACCGGCTCTGGGCGCGATGGGGCGAGTTCAGCGAGAACTACGACTCGTGGGCGGCCAGGCGTTCCGTGCAGACCGCCGTTGTCGTCCTCGAGCCCCGCGCCGCCGCCTGACCGCGAACGGCTCCGGAGCCGGTCTAGGAGGCTCCCACTCGACACGTGCCAACGATCCCGCTCCGCCGAGGAGCGGGATCGTGTCGTCGTCGACCCATGGACGACCCTCGTTCACTCGCGATCAGGGACTCGAATGGCCGGTGCGCACCGGTACCGATGGTGCTTGTCGCACCGGTCACCGCTTGGGTAGCGTGGCCCTCGCCGTCCATCGCAGGAGTCGATCGCGCCGATGCCACACCCGCGCCGCACCGTGTTCGCCCTCACCCTCGTGCTCGTCACGCTCGCGATCGTGCCGCCGGCGAGCGTCGCCGCCGCGGGACGCTTCACGGACGACAACGGATCGCGCTACGAGAAGGCGATCGAGGCGGTCGCCGCCGTGGGGGTGATGCCCGGCTGCACGACCCGCCACTTCTGCCCCAAGACCGTGGTCACCAAGGGCAAGCTGGCCGTGTACCTCGCTCGCGCGCTCCACCTGAAGGCGACCGTCAAGATCAAGTTCCGCGACGTCCCGAAGTCGCAGAGGACCGGGGTGAAGAGGGTCGTGGCGGCCGGCATCATGAAGGGCTGCGCCACGACGCGCTTCTGTCCGAAGACGGCGATCACCCGGGGACGGATGGCCGCCTACCTGGTCAAGGCGTTGCACCTGACGGCCATCGGCAAGGGCAAGTTCAAGGACGTCCCGAAGCGACACAAGTACGCCAAGGCCATCGATCGTCTCGCGACGGCCGGGCTGGCCGTCACGTGTCGGAAGAGCCACTTCTGTCCGGACCGCAAGATCACCCGGGCCGAGACCGCCGCGTTCCTGGCCAAGGTCATGGCACGGACCGTCGTCACCCCGCCGCCCCCACCGCCGGGCAACCCGGGTGGTGGGGCAACGATCCCGCCGGAAGCGCAGCCCGTGGATACGACGCATCCCGACCACGTCGTCGGAACGGGCACCCCGGCGAGCTGCACCGGCGCGGCGGTCGCGGCAGCGGTCGCCCAGGGCGGGATCATCACGTTCGCGTGCGGCCCGAACCCGGTGACGATCCCGATGACCGTGACCGCCAAGGTCTTCAACGACCGGCCCGACGTCGTCCTCGACGGAGGCGGCCTCGTCACGCTCGACGGACAGGGCGCCCGCCGGATCCTGTACCAGAACACCTGCGACCCGGCGCAGGTCTGGACCACGAGCCACTGCCAGGACCAGGCCAGCCCGGTCCTGACGGTGCAGCGCCTCGTCTTCGCCAACGGCAAGGCGTCGGGCACGGAGACGATGGACGGCGGCGGGGCGATCTTCGTCCGCGGGGGGCGGTTCCGGGTGATCGACAGCCAGTTCTACGGCAACCGCTGCGCCCCGACCGGGCCGGATGTCGGCGGCGCCGCGATCCAGGTCTTCTCGCAGTACCAGGGCCTCCCGGTCTATGTCGTCCGGAGCACCTTCGGTGGGGCTGGAGCCCTGCGCAACGAATGCTCGAATGGCGGCGCCATCTCGAGCATCGGCGTCTCCTGGACGATCCTCGACAGCCGGTTCGAGGGCAACAACGCGATCGGCACCGGCGCCAATCCGGCGAAGGCCGGGACGCCGGGCGGCGGCAACGGCGGGGCCATCTACAACGACGGCAACGAGATGCTCCTGCACGTGGAAGGCACAGTCATCGAGGGCAACACCTCGAACCACGAGGGCGGGAGCGCGATCTTCTTCGTGAGCAACAACCGGTCGGGCTCGGTCGAGATCGTCGACTCGACCCTTCGCAACAACACCGGCGACGGCTTCTCGACCCACCCGGGAATCTTCTTCCTGGGCGACTCGATCACGTTCGTCAACTCGACGGTGGAGTAGCTCCCGTGATCAGGAAGCGAGCAAGGCCTCGGGGCCGCACCACGCGAACCCCGACGTGACGTCCTACATCGCCAGTGCCTCGTACAGGCGGACACCCGAGACATACGGGCAGTCCGCGAGCAGGGCCTCCGCTTCCTCGCGGCTGGCGGCTGAGATGATCGAATAGCCGGTCGCGGCGACATCGGTCGGTGACAGCTCGCGCGTGCCCGAGCGCGTGACCTCCACGCCGCCGCGCAGCGGCGTGCCGCTGTCCACGAACCGATCCCCGACACTCGCAAACCACGCCTGCCAGGCGTCCATGACCTCTTGCTTCGGCTCCCACTGGTCGTGGAAGAGCACCAGGTACTTGTTCATGTCTCCTCCTCTGCATTGGTCGGGTCGCTTGCCAGGAAGCGCTCGTAGTTCTCGAGGGTCTCCTTCTCGGTCCCCCAGTAAGCGTGGAACTGGAAGAGCCACGCCTGCACGTCGCGGATCGCCCCCCGGTCGAGCGTCAGGAACGTGGTCCGACCCAGCTTCCGGCGCGCGACGAGTCCGGCGGACTCGAGAATCCCGACATGCTTGTTCATCGCCGGCAGCGACAGTCCGACGTCGCTGGCGAGCCGGCTGATCGAGGATGGCTGGAGCCCCAGCTGATACACCATCTGGCGCCGGTTCCGATTCGCGAGGGCCGCGAACCGGCGGTCCAGATCGTCGGGCACCTCGGATCGACCTCCAATAGTTCACCGATCGGTGAACCTTAGGAGATCGGGCGTGCGGCGTCAACTCCTCCTACGGCAGGCCGACGACGATGTCCTGCGTCTCGGGGTGCCGTTCGACATACGCCCGGACATACGGGCAGGCCGCGATCACTCGCAAGCCGCGCCGCCGGGCGTCGTCGAGCGCGAATTGAACCAGCCGCTCGCCGATCCCCTGCCCCTGGTGGGCGGGCAGCACCTCGGTGTGGACGAGCGCGATCCGGTCCGACTTCACGACATAGTCGATGAATCCAGCGAGTGCGTCATCCTGGATCGCTTCGTACCGCTGGACGTCCTCGGCATCGACGATCCTCGGTCCCATCGCTTCCGATGGTAATGGCGGCATATGCTTCGGCGATCCCATGGACACGACCGCCCTCGTCATCCGCCTGCTCGATGTCATCGAAACCGACATCGCTGGGAAGACCCGTCAGGGAGTGGCGGGCGGAAACAAGCTGTTCGGGGCGGCGATCCTGCGCAAGTCGGACCTGTCCGTGGTGGTCGCGGAGACCAACAACGAGACCGAGAATCCGCTCTGGCACGGCGAGATCCACGCCATCAAGCGCTTCTACGAACTGCCCGTCGACCAGCGTCCCGCGACCAGGGACTGCCTCTTCCTTGCCACGCACGAGCCCTGCTCGCTTTGCCTATCGGGCATCACCTGGACCGGGTTCGACAACTTCTACTACCTCTTCAGCTACGCGGACACCCGCGACAGCTTCGGCATCCCGCACGACATCGCCATCCTCCGGGAGGTCTTCGCCGTGGCGGACCCTGGAACCGGATCGGTCCCGCCCGATCGCCCGCTCTACAACCGGGTGAACGAGTTCTGGCACAGCCACGACATCAGGCAGATGATCGCCAGCCTCGACCGGGATGATCGCGAGCCGCTGTTCTCGCGCCTCGAACGCATCAGCGACTTCTACAACGACGTCTCCGCGACGTACCAGCGGGACAAGGGCTCTAAGGGCATCCCGCTGGCCTGAGGCTCGCCGCCCCGGCCTGGCTTCTGCCGAAGTCAGCCGTTCGTGAACAGGCTGGCGTAGGCGTTGAGCGCCGGCTGTCCGCCGAGGTGCGCGTAGAGGACGTTCGAATCCTTGGCGATCTCGCCGCGCGCGACCATATCGACAAGGCCGGCCATCGACTTCCCCTCGTAGACCGGGTCCGTGATCATGCCCTCGAGGCGCGCGGCAAGGCGCATCGCCTCGAGCGTGGCCTCGTCCGGGATGCCGTACACGCCGGCGTGATAGCGGTCGTCCAGGACGATCTCGTCCTCGCGCAGGTCTCGACCAAGGCCGATGGCGGCGGCCGTCCGTCGCGCGATCCGCGCGACCTGGTCACGCGTCTGGGCCGGAGTCGCGGAACCGTCCACGCCGACCACGCGCCGCGACCGGCCGCCCGCGTCCTCCAGGATGGCGAACCCGGCGATCATCCCGGCCTGCGTCGAGCCCGTGACGGAGCACACGACGATGGTGTCGAAGAAGACATCCAGCTCGCGCTCCTGATCCGCGACCTCCATCGCCCAGCCGGCGAAGCCGTGGCCGCCGAGCGGATGGTCAGAGGCGCCGGCCGGGATCGCGTAGGGCTTGCCGCCGGCCGCGGTCACGTCCGCGAGCGCCTGCTCCCAGCTCGCCTTGAACCCGATGCCGAAGCCCGCCGGGTCGAGGTGGACATCCGCGCCCATGAGCCGGCTCATCAGGATGTTGCCCGTGCGGTCGTACGTGACGTCCGGCCACTCCACCCAGTGCTCCTGGACGAGAACGCACTTGAGGCCCGCGTGCGCAGCAACGGCGGCGACCTGGCGCGTGTGGTTGGATTGGACGCCGCCGATGGACACGAGGGTATCGCAGCCCTGGGCGAGCGCGTCCGCGAGGAGGTACTCCAGCTTTCGCACCTTGTTGCCGCCGAAGGCGAGGCCGCTGTTGCAGTCCTCGCGCTTGGCCCACAGGGTCGCGCCGCGGAGGTGCGTCGTGAGGCGGTCCAGCCGCTGGATGGGCGACGGGCCGAACAGGAGCGGCGTCCGAGGGAACTCGGCGAGCGACATGGGCAGGCTCCGACGGTCGTAAGGCCTAGGATGGACGGCCACCTACGGTAGGCGGTGGGGTGGGCTCACACAAGCGCGCGCCGATCGTCCGCGCGTACCCTGACGTCCGACATCCACGCAGAGGGGACCCGTGAGCGAAAGCGCGCTGGCCGCAGCAAGGACCGCGTTCGATCGCATCCTGGTCGAGCCCACGCCGGCGGACCTGTGGCAGCTCCAGAAGGCGCTCCTCGTGATCGGTGGCGAGCCCGCGGCGAAAGCGCGCGCCGTCGCACGCGCCTTCCACGGTTGCCTCCGAAACCTCGAGAGCAAGTCTGCGTCGCGCGAGGCCAGCCGCTGGGGCGCCGTACTCGGGACCGCGGCCGTCGGCGCAGTCAGCCTCGGCGAGATGGGCCAGCAAGAGGACGCCCTGCACCGCCTGCTGCAGAGCGGCGTGCCGGCGATGCTCGAGATCGGCGCCGCCGTGAAATCGGCCCAGGCCTGGGAAGTCGAGGCCGGGCTGCTCTATGACGACCTGGCATGGTTCCTAAATGACGAGCTCTGGGAGGTCTCGGCGATCGCCCGGCCCGACCTTTCCCCCGCCGAGCGCGGCGATCAGATCGACCTGCTCCTCGACCCGTTGCTCGACGCCGCGGTGTCCGACGGCGAACGGGCGATCCTTGTGGTGAATGTCTTCCGGGCGGTGCTCGCCGCGCGCATGGCGCCACTGGTCACTGGGCCTGTGCGATCGACGTTTGAGTAGATCCCAGCGCGGCGGCCACAGCCGAGCTGTCGATGGGTCAGTTTGGTCGGGTGCCGGCGTATGTCACGCTAAGGGCCGCGGCTCGAGGATGACGACCGCGGTTTCCCGCGGTCGGCGCGCTGCCCAGCTCGCGAGCGCCTCCTCGCCGTCGTACTCGGCCCAGCGCGCCCACAGGCGGGGCCGCTCCTCCGGTGTGGCCGCACGGCCACGGACCTCGCGCGGGCCGTCGGTCAGCTCGACCATGGTGTCGGGGTTCGCCTGGAGATTGAGCCACCACGCCGGCTCCGCTTCGCCCCAGCCGTTCATGGCCATCGTGACCAGGTTCGGACCGTCCTCGAAGTAGCCGAGGATGGCGTGCCGCTCGATGCCCGAGCGGCGGCCGAACGTCTTGAGCCGCATCATCCCCCACTGCTCGGGCGTCTGGCGGCGGAGGCCCATTCGGCCGCGCGTGAGGGCGTAGATCGCCCGATGGATCGTCCAGGCGGTTCGGATGACCCAGCGCGGTGGGAGGGGTGCCAGGCGACCGTGATCAGTGGTGGTCGGAGTGGTCATGGAGTGCCTCCTTCGAGTGACTCGTATCGAAAGACGTCGTCGAGCGTCACGTCGAATGCGTGGGCGATCTGGAACGCCATCTCCAGGGATGGCGAGTAGCGACCCTGCTCGATGGCGATGATCGTCTGGCGCGTGACCCCGATCCGCTGGGCGAGCTCGGCCTGCGTCATCTCGCCGTGCTCGAACCGCAACCGCCGGATCTGATTGCTGACCTTCGTGGGCTTGCCCATCGGCCTAGAAACCTCGTCGATACGCGACGAGCTTGACGGCCGCCCCGACGAGCGCCGACAGGACGAACGCCAGGTACATCGCATTCGCGATCCAGAAGTAGTCGAACTCTGCCAACGTCAGGACGAACGGCACGACCATGCCGACACCGAGCAGAGTCCCAGCGAAGTACTCGCCGAAGCGGCCGATGTCGCGGTCGCGGACGTCCGCCTCATGGCTTTCAGCGTGACCCGCCATCTCGGCCGAGATGCCGCCGACGATCTCGACCACGATGCGACCGACGATGGCGAGTGCGATGCCGATGCCGATCGACCACAGCATCGTCGGCACGTAGTCGATGTCAGCCGGCGCGGTCTTACCGAGCTCCCCGAGGGTGATGACGAGGTACGCGGCGTACGTGACCACGATGACGACGAGGTAGACCCATTGGCCCCTCTCCTCGCTGGACATGGATCCGCTCCGATGTAAAGAGTGCTTGACATCGGCGAATGTACGGTGTGCCTGACATCATGTCAAGGGTGATTTACACGCCCGAGGTGAATCCGCCTAACGAATCGGCGAATGCACGGGGGGCTACACCGAGGGCTACCCAGGCGTCAGCGTGGGATAGTGCCTGGTAGCACACGGAGGTTCTCCATGCAGACCCGCCCGTTCCCCGTCACCCCCGATGCCCGCTCCCCTGCAGGGGCCGAGATCCGGTATCTGATCGAGGGCGAGACCGGCAACATGATCCACTCCACCGTCCCGCCAGGTCAGGTGAATCGGGCGACCGTCCACGCCACGGTGAGCGAGTTCTGGCATGTGCTCTCGGGCGAGGGGCAGATCTGGCGACGAGACGCCACTGGTGAGGAGACGACCGTTCTGGGGAGAGGCGTTTCCATCGACATTCCCGTTGGGACCGCATTCCAGTATCGCTGCACCGGTGTCGACCCGCTCGAGTTCCTCTGCATCTCGATGCCGCGCTGGCCCGGCGACAGGGAGGCGACGGTCATCGAGGGGCCCTGGAAGCCGACTGCTCCCGAAGGCTGACGACAGGCGTCACGCGGCGCGGGTACGCATCGACCTTGATGGACGTCCACGATCCCCGACTTCGGGCTCAGGCAGGGCCAGCCCGGCGCAGGCGCTCGAGCTCGCGCCGGAGGCGCTTGCTCGGCCGACCCTCCCCGCGTACTGGCGAGATCTCAGGCCCGGTCTGCCGCACCACCGGCGGACTATGGTCCACGTAGCAGGTCGCGGCGACGGGAGCCCCGACACGCGACTCGATCGGCCGCACGACCTCGACGAAGCGCTGGCGATCGGCGATGAACGCCTCCACCCGATCGCCCGCGCGAATCTTCGTCGACGGCTTCGCCGGCGATCCATTCACGACGACGTGGCCGCCCTCGCACAACCGGGTCGCAAGCGGGCGGGTCTTCACGAGGCGCACCGCGCACAGCCAGCGATCGATGCGCGTCTCGTCGGTCGCCAGGGGATCCGTCACGCGTTACAGGATGGCAGGGCTCAGAAGCGTCGCGACGATCGGTGCCGCCGGCCCGCGTTTGCTGACATCGTCGAGGTCTCGCCGATCGTTCGTCTGGGCTACTCCATGCGGCCGCCGCCGAACTCCTGCGTCAGCCTCGGCCGAGCACCACGTCGATGCCGGCAAGGATGAGTTCGAGGTTCGACGCCGAGAGGCGGCCAGTCCGCTCCGAGAGCGCGTCGCGGTCGAGCGTCACCAGTTGGGACACGTTGGCGACGGACGGCTTCGGGAGGCCCGTGGCGCGGGCGGGCAGGAGCACGTTGCCAGGTGCCCCTGCCCATTTCGCATTGCTCGTGAGCACGACGCAGACGACGGTTCGCAACGAGCTCGCGTTAAAGGCGTCGCCCTGGACCACGGCAACCGGTCGCCGGAAGCCGGGCTCCGAGCCGGCGGGCTCGGCGAGATCGGCCCACCAGACCTCGCCCTGGGCGATCACCACTCGCCAGCCTCGAGCGTTCGTCCGGCGGCGCGAGCTGCAAAGTCGCGCGCACCGGCGTCGCCCGCCTCGGCCACGACGGCGTCGAGCCGCGCCGTCACCTCGTCTGGGGCGTGCCGGGCAACGTACTCGCGGAGCGCGGCGCTGTACACCTCGCTCCTGGAACGGCGTGAGCGACGGGCGAGGCGGTCCACCTGGGCGAAGAGGTCGTCGGGGACGGACACGGCAGTCTTCATACCCGGAGTATAACTCTATGGAGTCGCCGCGCAGGGCACGCCGGCGTCATCCGCGTGCGACGCCCCCATCTCGACGAGCTGCGAGCGCCGAGCCCCTGGCCCTAGCGCGCTGTCCGTGTCCCGACGGTCATCAGATACCGGTGCGGCCCCCCGGCCGTACGCCAAAAGGACGCCCATCATGGGGGGCCGAGCTTCACCCGCCGCACCGGGTCGGGGGCGAGGATCTCGAGGCCGCTCGCAATGCCTTAATGTCGGCGCCGGCGAAGGTGGATCAACGGAAGGGCCAGCGCAAGAAACGTCATGACGAGGTACACCCCTACGGCAGCGGCCGGCGCCACCACGGCGAGGGCGATGGCAGCGACATTCAGAGCGATCAGGATCCACCGCTGTCGGACCTTCGCATCCAGCGTCTCGTCGGCGACGCCGTCGACCACCAGCGATCGCTCACTTGCGATGTAGAACATCAGCAGGCTCAGAGCGAGCGACGCCAGGAGGACGTTGACCCCGTAGATGACGACCGCGGCCTCGACGTCCGGACCCGACAGATGGGTGACCAGCAGGTTGGTCGAGAACGGAAGGAGGCCGACGAAGAGCAGCATTAGGAGGTCGATCCCATAGGCCAAGGTGTCGGCGTGCCGCATCAACTTCGTCATCCCCGCGTGGCTCACCCAGATCCCCCCGATGAAGGCGAAGCTGATCAGGTAGCCGAGGAACTCCTGCCACTGCTCGGCGAGGGCGGGCAGGAGGCGCCCGCCGACAGCCGGGACCGAGAGCTCGAGGACGAGGAGCGTGATCGCGATCGCGAAGACGCCGTCAGTGAACGCGTTGAACCGGTCAAGCGGCAGGACATCTGCGGCGCGGGAAGTACGACGCTCCCTGACCGATCGTTGGACGGGCTGATCGGTCATCGCCTCATCGACACGTCGGTCAGGCTCCATCGATCGGACTCGTCACGCGGTCGTCTTGACAGACGGGTCGGCTGGAGCCGTCATCGAAGCGGCGTCGACCTCGGCAACCGCGCTGTCGTCGAGCTCATGGGTCTCGGCTTGACCGCCGAGGGCGGTGAGCTCGACGGAAATGGCGGCGGCGCTGGACTTATCGGTCATCACCCCGAGAGCAGCCTTGCCCCCCTGCAGCTCGCGACCGAGACGCTCCTGGTCGTCCTTGGAGGTGAACAGGCTCCTATGGTGCAGCGCGCCAAGGATCCCGCCGCCGATGATCCCCACGGCCAGGCCGATCGGGGTGAGCATGGCCAGCATGACCCCGATCCCGGCACCTGTCCCCATGCTTCGAGGGCCGAGCTTCTCGGTCTTGAGTTTGCCGTTCGCGTCGAGTACGAGGACACCCATCGCCTGGATCTGATGCGTATCGAGCATCTTGGCGGCGGCTTCCTGTCCCGCCCATCGGTTGAGCCCATCGGCCGCCGCATCCGCGGACGCCTCGTCGGCAAAGATCGCCAGGACCAACTGTCGGAGCATGATCCTCTCCCTGTGCCGATGGGTGACCGAATTGCTCTCTGCGTGGCGACCCAGTTCGGTATCACGCCAGAGTAGGCTCGCCGACGGCGCCCAGCGCATCCTCCGTGACGGATGACGCCCACCGACACGGAGTGCCGCGCCCAAGTCGCGGCATCGCGACGAACGCGACCTGACGGGGGCATTCGACCCCCGGCTAAGCCGTCGCTTGGGGGGCACCGTCGGGGGCGGCGGCACCGTCGTCGGGCGCTGGCATGCTCACCGGCACCTTCCCTGGCAGGCCCCCGGTGAACGCTAGCGAGATGAGAGCGAGGAGCGCGGCTGCGAGTAAGCCAGCCTTCAGTGACTTGAGTTGTGCCTGCTCGTAATCATCCACGATGGCGGCCGTCTCGGCCGCGTCAAGCCCAGCCTTCTGAGCCGCAGCCTCGACAGACGCAGACGAGACGAAATCGATCCCTGAGCCAACCGCAGTCCCGACCTGTCCGGCAACCGCTTGGCTGATGCGTGGGTCGGCCTGGATGGTGGAGACGAAGGTGGTCGTCAGGCCCGCCAGGACGATCGCCCCGATAAGGGCGACCCCGAGGGACGAGCCCAGCTGCTGTCCGGTGAATTGCAGGCCGCCGGCCTCACCGCGTCCGGAGGCGTCGACCGACGACTGGACCACGAGGCCGAGCTGCGACGCCATCAGCCCCATCCCGGCCCCGAGCACGGCCATCGACGCGGCGAAGGCGAGATCGGCGAGGTCGGGCTTGATCGTCGCGAGCAGCATCACGCAGGCGATGCCGGAGAGGATGAGCCCCGTCCTCGTGATCGAGCGGACGGAGTAGCGGGTCGAGAGGCGCGAACCTGCGGCGGACGCCGCGAACATCGCGACGGAGACCGGCAGCATCTTGAGGCCCGTCTGGAGAGCATCGAGGCCGAGGACGAGCTGGAGATAGAGGGGGACGGTGAAGAAGACGCCCATCAACAAGAGGTTCTGCGTGAAGAGACCGGCGAGGCCCGATCGGAGCGGCAGGATCTTGAGCAGGTCGAGGTGGACCAGCGGGTCACTTCCGATCGCCTCGCGGTGCCGCTGCCAGGTCACGAACGCCCACAACATGACCCCGCCCGCGGCGATCACGAAGAGGGTCGGCGCAAGACCGAAGGGTTCGACCGGCGCGTCCTTCGGCTCGATCAGGCCCCAGACACTGGATTGGAGGGTCCCCAGAACGATCAGCCCGAGGCCAGTGGCAGACAGCACAGCACCGACGATGTCGAGCCGTGGCTTCGGGCCACTCCGGAGCGCGTCCGCGACGAAACGGGTCATGACGAAGATCCCGATGACGAGGACGACCTCGCCGGCGAAGACGACCCGCCAGCTGAGCACGGTGGTGGCCCAGCCACCAAGGATCGGTCCGACAGCGATGCCGGCCCCCGCGACGCCACCGATCACCGCGTAGGCGACCTTGCGGTCCTTGCCCTCGAAGTTGCCGGCGATCAGTGCGACCATCGCCGGGAGCACGAGGGAGGCACCGATGCCCTCGAGGATCGACCAGCCGAGGGTCAGGATCGCCACGGTCGGGGCCAGCGCCGTCATCGCGGACCCGCAACCGTAAATGACGAGGCCGATCTTGAAGGCGCGCCGGCGCCCGATGATGTCGCCGATCTTGCCGCCCGCGAGCATGAGCATCGCCATCACGAGGCAGTACAGGGTGATGATCGCCTGGATGGTCGTGACGGTCGTGTCGAAGTCGGCCACCAGCTGACTGATCGAAACCCCCATGACCGTCTGGTCGAGCACCATGACGAACTGCGCGCCTGCAAGGGCGATCAGGGCTGAACGTCGCTTCATCGACTACACCTCACGCTGGCTACGGGCGGCCTTTATGACCCCAACAGGCACAGGGCCATCTCCCAGGACCAGCAGCCCCGTCCGCCACGTCGTCGCGATCACGCCGATGAACGGCACCACCAGGAACATCCCGGCGATCCCCGCCAGTGCGGCGCCGGCCGGGATCGCGAGCAACACGATGGCCGGATGGATGTTGACGGCTCGGCCATACACGATGGGCGCGACGAAGTTGCCCTGCACCACGTTGAACACGACCGTGTAGATGCCCATGATCGCGGCGTCCTGCGGGGTCCCGAGGGCCAAGGTCACGAAGAACGCCAACCCAGTCGTCAGGATGCTGCCGATGTATGGGACGAACCCGCCGAAGAACGACAGCACCGCGAGGGGCAGCGCGAGCGGGACCCCGAGGATCTCCATGATCACGAACTGCGTGACCGCCCCGAAGAGTGAGATCGCTCCGGTTCCGATCATGTAACCGCCGAGGACCCCGATCGCCCGACCACCCGCCGCATCCACTTCGGCCCGCCGCCACTCGGCGAGGTGGGACGTCGCGAACGACCAGAAACCGGGGCCGTCGCGCATGAAGTCGAAAATCAGCAGGGCGCCGATGACGATGGCCACGGCCAGCCCGAGGGAACCGGCGAGGATCGCCTGGGCAGCCTGCGCGAGGGAGTCGGAGGCGCTCGAGACGAGCGGTTGCAACCAGGCGAGGACCTGGGGATTCGAGGCGGCCGCTTGCCCGGCACCGTTGCTGGCGGCAACGACGATCGGCCCCATCTGGGTCGCCAGGCTCGCGACGGTGAGGACGACGACGACAGTGGTGATGACGATCGACACCACGGTCACCGTCCCGGCTGCGCTCGTGGGGCTCCAGCCCCTGGCCCGGAGCAAATGGTAGATCGGGGAGAGTGTCGCCGCGAGGATGATGGCGAGGGTGACCGGGATGAGGACGATCGGGACCTGGACCGCCAGGAGGACCGCCACGCCCAGGAACGCGAGCCCGATCAGGAGGCGCCAGCTCCATTGCGCAAGGCGGTCCAGCCACAGGGGCACGATCGAGCTCGACTCACCACGAGCACCCGCGACGTCCATACCGATGACGTCGACGAGGGAACCAGCGACGGCGTACCCGAAGGCGACGGCCGGGACCGCCAGGAACAGGCCCACGAACCCAGCCATCGCGGCCCCGATCGGGAGGGCGATGAGCATCGCGGGCCGCGGCATCCGAACGGCTCGTCGGAAGACCCTCGGGGCGACGACGGAAGTCTGAAGGACGTGGACCAGGATCACGGCGACGAAGATGACGCCAGCTGCGGCCAGGCCGCCGGAGGCATAGGTCACGGCGAGCAGGACGGTCATCAGCAGGAGGCCGCCGAGATAGGGGATGAAGCCGGCGAAGAAGGCAATGATCGACAGGGCGAGGGCAGCGGGAACGCCCAGCACAGAGAGGATGGCGAAGGTGGTCGCCGCGTCGATCGCCGCTTGCGTCGCCGTCCCACGGAGCCAGACCCCGACTCCCCTCAGTGCCTCGTCGCCACTGGATAGGATCACTTCACGCCGGCGATCACCCGTCGCCTGGAGCGCCCAGGCCCAGGCTTTGTCCCCGTCCTGGAGAAGGAAGAACGTCAGGATGCTCCCGAGGATCGTCACGGTGACGGCGGTCGCCAGCCAGGACGCGACACTCGCGAGCTGGGCGCCGATCCACGCCTCCGCATTCGATCGAGTCTGACCGAGGGCGTCGCCCAGCTGACCGCCCTGGCCGCCTGCATTCGCGTCCGCCTGGAGTCTGGTCAGCCCCGACTGGATCGCCTCGACGATCCCGGGAATGAGCGGCACGACTGCGACCGCGATGAGGATCGCGATCATGCCGATCACGAGGACAGCCAGGAGGGTCACGGCGCCAGCTGTCTTCGTCCGAGACCAGCCCCGTCCGCGCAACCGCGTCGCGACCGGCGCGAACAGGACGGCGACGATCAGGGCGAACAGGATCGAGGCGACCACCGTCCCAAGGATCACAGCGAGTTCGACAACGACGACGATCAGTGCGAATACGACCAGAACGCGCCAGCCGATCGCGGCCGCATTGCTCAGCCAGGTCGGGATGAGCGGCGCACGCGTCTCGGGCCGCGAGCCGATCATTCGGCGACCGCCCGCAGGTTCTCCCAGGTCAGGTAGATCCCAGCCGCCAGAAGCAATCCCAACAGAAGCAGCTGCCAGAACGTCCACAGCAGGATCGCCGCGGCGGCGACGGTGAGGACGACCGCCAGCGTGTTCACGAACTGCTCGGCCACGCCCCGGAACAGGGCGTCGATGAAGAGTGTCAGACCGATTAGGAAGGCGGCGGTCGGCAGGAACTCCGCGGGCGCCAGCAGGACGACAGCCACCAAGGAGATGAGGACCAGGCCGATGCTTATCCCGGCCCAGACCTCCGCGGCGCGCCCAAAGCGAGCCTGACGGGAGGTCGTCGGTTCGTTCGCATGCCGGATGTGGGCCTGCGGGCCGTCCATGACGCCCTCCCGGAGGCGCTGGATCCTGAGGTCGATCGCCTCGAGGCTTGCCGTGTTCTCGGCAAACGCGCGGTGGAGTTTCCGGAGGTCGGCCACAAGCTCCTTCACCCGGCCCGATACCGTGTCGTATTCGCGTTCGACGTACGGGTTGCCTGCGAGCGCCGCCAGCTCCTCGTTCTGCAGCCGAAGCTCGTCCGTCTTCGTGTCCGTCTCGAGCACAAGCGCGTCGTTGGCCTCGACCAGTTCGGTGCGTTGTCGTTCAAGAAGCGGCAGGACCTCGGTCGGTGGGGCGACCTTGTCGAGGCCGGCGAACCCGAACGGGTCGTACCACGCCTGGCGGACCGTGCCGTCGCGGTTGAACATGGGGCCCGCGGGTGCGTCCTCGCCCCCCAGCTGGTCTCCCGTGAACAGGCCCCACAACCCTCGATACTTGGTGACCCAGTCGGGGACCGGGTCGAGGTTGACCGGTGTCCATTCCTTCGCCTCGCCCGGCCCGATCGATACGCCGTCGCCGCGGGCGTAGTCGACGAAGGGCACCGTGAACACGCTGAGACTTCCGCGCCCGGCCGAACCCTGGCGCAGGGTCCCGCTCCAGAACCGGCTCAAGGCCGCGCCGACCCGCCTGAGCGACCTCGTAATGGGCAGCTCGATCTGCAGGATGTACTCGCCGGGCTTGAAGTACGAGGCATGTGACCCGCCACCGGCGAAGATCACCGGGTGGTCGCCGACCCGGATCAGCCCCTCGCCATCATCCCAGCGCCGCCGAAGGTCGTCCCCGCTGAAGTCGTGACACGCGTAGGCGACCCACTCGGGTTCCAGCTCGCCGTCCGGACGGTCGACAGATAGACGAGGGCCATCTCCCAGTCGGCCTCGTGATCGTCGACGCCGTCGAACGTCGAGCGGTAATCGTTGAAGTAGAAGAAGAAGCGGTACTGCAGGGCGACCCATCCGCCGCCCCGCACGACCCGGCCGTAGTAGACGTACCGTTCGTCCTCGGCGAGCGCGTCGCGGTACGCGCGCGCCGAGGCCGCCACGACGGCGCCCGGCGTGTGGCCCCGGACGAGCAGGCTGAGCGTGAAGACGGCGTCGATCAGGCGGGAGACGTAGCCGACCCGCGCCAGGCGGCCCGCTCCGGGGTGGAATCGCTCGGATTCGGGCAGGTCCTGCGCGGATCCGGCGAGCAGGGCACGAGCCTGCGTCGCCAGGTCGACGTCCTCGACGCGCCGGAGGAACTCGACCGCGCCGAACTCCGTCGTGCGAGGCTCGGCCAGGTTGTCGACCGACAGGCTCCCGGCGGGCACGAGGAGCTCGTTCCGACCGGTGCTCGGGCGGTGCGCCCAGAGCGAACTCCGGGCGACGTACTGATCGACCTCGGTGGGGAAGAACAGCTCACCCTTCGTGTAATGGACGATCGGCTCGTAGCGGCGCAGGAGCGCCAGGTCCGCTTCCCGGTCGGCGGCGGGCTCCGTGGCGGTCGCGGCAGGACCGGGCGCGGGCTGCGGCGGGATCAGGGGTCATCGTGGCGTCGCTCACGCCGTGCGCTTCCTCGCCGAATGCGTCGCGCACTTCGGCCTGGTTCATGAGGAGGACGATGGCGACCGCGAAGGTCATGAGGACGTAGTTGGGCGTCGCGTCGTACCAGGAGACGAGCTGCACCGCGAGGACGATGACCGCGGCGACCATGCCCAGGAGCCAGCCGCGCGGGTGCATCCGGAGGAGTGCGATGCCGGCCACGAAGGCCGTCACGCCGACGGCCGTCTGCCGCACCGCCACGATGCCGCCGAGGAGCGTGAAGTCGCTCCGCAGTGACTCCGTGTCGAGGACGCCGCCGCCCGGCGGGAGAAGGATCTGGGCGGAGATCAGTGCCGGATCGCGATCGCCGCCCAGGCGACGGACAGGACGAGGTAGGTGACCGCCACGACGGTGACGGCCGACGGCCGACGTCGATGTCCCCGAGCCGAACCGCCCTGGGGAATGGCGCCATCACCGGCGGGCGTCGCCCGACGCGCTTCCGGCCCTGGATCCGCTCCTCTGCTCGAAGACTCATCCTCGGTCATCGACATGGTCCTTTTCGGCGCTCACCGGCACGGAGGACTGAACGCCCGCAGCCTCACGCCCACTGCCATGGGTCGAGCGCACGTCTATTTCGGTCTTCCCGACGGCGGGAACATCCTCCCCTTCGGAGGAGACGCTCGATCTCGCGTGTCGTCAGTCCGTGGAGGGTGATCACGTCGGCGCCGGGACGTTTCGACCGGCCAGAAGCGCTCGAGGAGCCCGGCGTCGACGGCCAGGTCGACGGCGTCGCTGCGGGTCGCCGCGCCCAGCTTCTGGTAGATGGCAAGCGCTTGCGACTTGATCGTCGTCTCCTTGACGCCGAGGCGCTGCCCGATCTCCTTGAACGAGAGGTAATACGGCAGGAATGACAGGACGCGGAGCTCGGCCACCGAGAGGCTCGTGGCGCCCCCGCCGCGCACGGGCGCCCGTGCGTCCAGGAGTCCCTGGAATGCGTCCACCTCGGCAGGGAGGACGCCCAGATCGGGCCGATCGCGGATCACGTCGTTCGCCTGGGCAACGAGGGCGCGTGCGCCGGCCGGGTCGTCGATCGCGACATGGGCGCGGGCGAACGCGAGAAGGAGCTGGACTGCTCCAGCTGGGGCAGCAGCAGTCAGGAGTGGTCGCAGGCCGGTCGCTCGAGCGAGCTCGCGACGCGCACCAGCGATGTCGCCGCCATGGATCATCAGCCTGATGCGGACCGCCCGAGACGGGACGCTCGACAGATACCCGTCGATCTGCGGAGCCGGGGTGATCGCATCGCTCTCCGCGATAGAGGCAGCCGCGGCATCCCAGGCGCCTTGTTCGGCGGCCAAGAGAGCGCGGTGGCCGAGCACGCAGTACCAGAGCGCGACGTGGCCCGCCGATCTGGCCGCGATGACCGCGGCGGCCAAGGCGGCGTCAGCGCCCACGAGATCGCCGATCGTGAGGCGCGCGATGGCCAGCTGCCAGAGCGCGAAGTCTCGCCACGAGCCGTCGTCCCCTTCGAGCTCGACCGCTCGAGTGGCGTTCACCAGCGCGTCGTCTGCCCCCCTGCGGGCCATGCCGGCGCGGAGCATCGCACGCCCGGCCTCGAAGGAAGCGGTCCCGTCTGGCGGCCTGCCCTCGAACGTCCCGCGTTCGGCGACATCCGCGAAGCGCACCGTCGCCGCCACATCGCCCGCGGCGATCTCCTCCCAGGCCGCCAGCACGGCCAGCCAAGGGCGCGCCTCCAGGACGTCCGAACCCAGACGCCGGGCCCATGCTCGGATCGTCGCACGGTGGCCGGACCAGTGATAGTGGACGAAGCCGTTGCCGACCAGCGTGGCGACGAGGTCGGGGTCGTCCGCCGCGAAGGCGTGGTCGACGGCGCGCTCGATGGCGTTGCTCGCCTGATACCACGCGGCAGCTCGCCGGTGCAGGGCCGTCACCCGATCAGGCTCGCGGATCGCGAGCTCACGCTGGAGGAAGTCGCGGAGGAGCGTGTGGTAGCGGTACGACCCCCCGTAGTCGTCCATAAGCAGGGTCGATCGTGCAAGCTGCCGCAGGACATCGGTCGACCCTTGACGATCTGCCACGACATCGCACAGCGGCGCGGACAGCTGGCCGAGGATCGAGGTGCGGGTCATGAACGTGATCTCGGCCGTGGATCGGCGCTCGAGCACCTCGGATCGCAGGTAGTCGTCGATGAGATGTTCAGTACCGGCATCGCTCCCGCGAGATCCTCCCCGAGACGTCCCGGCTCCGAGCATCGCGAGCGCCAGCAGAGCCGGCCACCCCTCCGTCTCCCGTGTCAGGCGCGTTGCAGTCTCGGCCGGCAGCCGCAGCCCGAGTTCGCGTCCAAGTCCGACGGCCTCACGCTCGTCCATCGCCAGCTCCGCGGGACCGATCTCGAGCAGTGAACCCTCCGCGCGCCAGCGGGCGAACGGGAGGCGCATCTGGGCGCGTCCCGCGACCGCAACCTGCGACTCTCCGGACACGTGCTCGACGAGTTCCGCAAGGATGTCGAGGCACGCCCGCGACGTGATCCGGTGCGCGTCGTCGATGGCGATCCGGACCCGCTCCGGGGGTCGGGACATCGCTGCCAGCAATCGCCCGATCACGGTCCGGTGCGAGACCGTGGCCGCGGCGATCGCGCTGAAGAGCTCCGCACCGAGTGGTACGCAGCGGTCGACCGCCGACGCGAGATCGGTCAGGAACACGACCGGGTCGCTATCAGTTTCGTCGGCCGTCAGCCAGGCGACCGGCGCGGAGTCTTCCGTCGCCCACTGGACGAGGAGGCTCGACTTGCCGTAGCCGGGAGGCGCGACCATCGAGATGACAGGTCGTCGGGTTGAGCGGATCTGGCGCAACAGCCTCGTCCGGCGCAACGTCCCGACATGCCGGCGCGGCATGACGAGCCTCGCCACGAGGAGAGGGTCGCGCAGGCCGCTGGCGCTCTCGCCGCGTGCGAGGCTTCCATGCTCGATCGCTTCGATCTCGACAGGGGAAGTGGAAGGGGGCATGCGTCTACCGGCTGGCGGCGCGGTCCGGAGACCGAGCCCGTGGGTGAAGGTGGCATCCTAACGGAAGGACCAGACGGCGGTCCATTGGCTCCGCGTCGCTGATCACCGCGTCTGCATGCGCCGTTACCCGCCCGTAGCGAGCTTCCTTCCTCCGACGGGGAGGATGCGGCGCGAAAGTTCGCGGCCTAGCGTTACATCGTCCAGATGGTCCACGGTGATGTCGCCGTGACCGGGACCTTCGTCGCAAACGCGGTCGGCTGGCTCACGTCATGTCCATCGCGCCCGGATCGGGGTTCCGATCTGGGCCGTCCGTAGATCGTGATCGGCACGGCGGGTCGACCCCGTGGGGGCGACCGCCGCACGCGAGCGGCCGTCACGTCCCGAACGTGCCACCGACCCCTGACCAAAGTGCCTCGTGACCGACGCTCGTCCATCGAAGCCACGCCTACCAAAAAGGAATATCGATGTCCAGAGACTTTCGCCTCCTCGCCCCCGTGCTCTTCCTGACGCTTGCCGTCGCCGCTTGCGCGGCTGCCTCGTCGCCAACACCGGGGACGCCGACAGCCCTGGCCACAGCGCAGACGTCGGCAGCTCCGATCGTTTCGGCAACTCCGACTGATTCGGCAGCTCCGACCGCTTCGGGCGCGGCCGCGATGTGCGCGGACGCGGCGCGATTCCGCGCCTCCGTGATCGCGCTCACCGATCTCAAGCTCGCCACGGTCGGGGTAAGCGGCGTGACGGCGGCGCTCACCGAGGTGCAGTCGGCCGCTCAGGCCCTCGCCGTGTCGGGGCACGAGCTTGTCGGCCAGCCGATCGGCGATCTGCTGACCTCCGTCCAGGCACTCCAGACCACGCTGACCGGACTCGGCGATCAGCCGAGCCTCGGCGCAGAGCTTGTCGCGGTGAAGGCGGCGATCGAGCAGATCAAGACGGCAGCTTCAGCTGTCGAGTCCGCGCTCGCGACGACCTGCCCAGCCAGCTAGCACCTGCTGTCAGGCACCCGCCCGGAGGGGTCCCTGAGGCGCCCGAGCGGCCTGGCTGAGGCCGTCGGCTGCGGCGCGGGGTCACAACGCCCTCCCTAAAGCGCCGGCCGCCGCTCGCAGGGGCGTCATCGGCCGATGGCGGAGCTGCGGCTCGTCTGCTTCTCCGAGCTCCCACGCGCCGGTCGGCGCCCTGGCCATTCGCCGACCGTAGAGCGCACCGATCGGGCCCGCGCTCAGCCCGTGGAGGAAGATCGACACGAGCACCGTCCAGGCCACCACATGGACGAGCGTGAGACTGGCTGGACGGATGCCTCGTCCATCGGCCTCAAGCAGGCTGGCAGCATCGCCTGGGTCCCGGCCCGGCTCCTCGCCATCGGGCTGCCTCTGACGATCGGCGCCGGGGCTCTGGTCGGCTGGCTCCTATTCCCGGCGCTCGGCCCAGGGGGTGTAGCCAAGGATCACGAACGCGGCGAATGGGGATCTGCGGCAGAGGTCCTCCTCGGGTGCACTCGCAGTCGTCAGCTCCGGGGGGTTGGTCACGGCAATCCACCCTGCGACGATCCGACCTCGCCCGACGCGTCCCCCGTGGCGTATCGATTCGACTCGCACATGTGTCTCAGCCGGCTGCCATGCCCCATCTGATGGTATCGGCCAACCAGCGGCTCGGCTCAGCTCGCGATCGTCTTCGCCTTGAGCTGGTCGTACTCGGCCTGGCTGATCGTGCCGGCAACCTTGAGCTGCTGGAGCTTGGCCAGCTCGTCCGCGGTGGACACGCCAGCGACAGCCTTGTTGGCCGCGTCGGCCTGAGCCATCAGCTGCACGTCGCCTGGAGTGACCTTCGGGCGGGCGATGATGTAGATCAGGCAACCGAGGAACGGCAAGATGAAGATCAGGAAGATCCAGCCCGCCTTCGCTCCGCCGTGGATGTCCGTGCGGCGGAAGATGTCCGAGAAGATCGCAATGAAGACCCAGATCGCGAGGATCAGGAAGAACACCTCGATCGACCAGAGCAGGAAATCGCCAAGGCTGTTCATCTGGCATCGGCTCCTTTGTGCTTGTGACCGACACCACGTCGGTCTGGACTAAGTGGAACGCCGCGCTCATAGCTCGGTGGCGGCCCCGAGTCGTTCGATACGACCCGGGGCCGCCTACATCGCTCGCTCTGCTCCCGGACGGGCTCCCCCGCCGGGTGGACGTCAGCTGGCAGCCTGGTCGCCTCCGGCCTTGGCGGCCTGCTTGACCGCGGCGGCGGCCTCGTCGCTTACCGGAGCGGACTTGACCACCTTGGCGTCCGGGATCGTCGCCTCCACGGCATCGACCGCGGTGATGGACACCAGCGCCACGATGCCCGACGTGCCCGGGGTGATGACGCCGGCAAGCTCGTCGGCCACGTCGCTCTTCATGAGCACGTTGCCGGCCTTGCCGACGGCCGCACCCGCGATGCCGACGCCCACGGCGCCGGCGAGGATGGTCGGCGGGAAGATCAAGCCGATGACGGCGCCGCCGACGGCGCCCCACAGGAAGCCGTTGCGGGTCTTGTGGTCGGTCATCTTCTGGATGTGGATCTTGCCCTGGTAGTCCGCGTTGGCGACCAGGACGCCGTCGATGTCGAGCGCCCGGTTGACCTCGGCGTCAACCAACGCGTAATACGCAGCCTTGGCCGAGTCCATGTCGGCGAACTGCGCCACGATGAGCGCCTGGTTGCCCTGGACGGCGATCCCGGCGACGGCTTCGACGCCGAGGTCGTCACTGACGGTGGCCACGGCCGCATCGATCGGCTGATCCGGCGCTGCCGGCGTGTTCTGCGTCTCGTCACTCATCTGAGGAATCTCCCTTCATTGACGTTGGTTGATCCAGCGATCCCGGATGCGTTGGCTTCTCAGCTCACGCCGGCTGCGACCTCCTCGGCGGCGAGCACCGACGCGAGAGCCTCGTCCGCGGCTTCCTGCTCGATCATGTCGGCCGCGACGAGGGCATCGACCGCCTCCCGGGCCGCCTCCCGCTCGATGAGGTCGGCCGCCATGAGCGTTCGGATAGCGCGAAGCGCCGCGGCGGCCTCGATCTCGTCGGCCGTAGCGACCGCCCCCTCGGCTTCCTCCACAGCCGCCTCCTCGACGTCGAGGGACATCCGCACCACGTTTTCGGCCTCTTCCTTTGCCGCCTCCTCGATGAGCTCGGCAGCGAACAGCGTGTCGATCACGTCTTCGGCGGCCGCGTCCTCGACCGCAAGTGCGGTGGCGACCACGTCGGCCGCCTCGGCGATGGCAGCGTCCTCGATCAACTCCGCCTCGACGAGCGTCTGTGCGATCTCCATGGCGGCGGCCAGCTTGATCTCCTCGGCCGCCTCGATCGCGTCCTCGGCCTCCATCTTCACCCGCAGCTCGTCACCGACGATCGCAAGTGCATCGGGCGAGATCATCGCCTGCATCAGGGTCCGCCCGCCGGCGTCGACGATCGCATCGCGCAGGTTCGCCGCCCAGTGGTGCTCGATGACCAGGATCGCCGCAGCGCTGCCGGCGGGGATCGAATCAGCCAGCTCTTGCATCCGGTCCACCGATAGCCCGGCGTCGCGCTCCGCGACGGCGAGCGCTCCGAGTTCGGCTCCCTCGACCATGCCCTCGACACCACCGGCGTGGAGCCCGAGGAGCCCGCCGGCGATGGATCCGAGACGCATCCGCTCGCTCTCCGACAGGTCGGTCAGGTGCATCGAGTTCTCGATGTCGCCGTGGCGATCCTTCTGGACGAAGATGACATCCACGAGGCGGATGACGCCGCGCTTCCGCGCCCGGCGTAGCTCGGCCATGATCCGGCCGGTCGCCTCGAACTTGTCGAACCCGACCACGAACACCTGGATCGGGCCGGTCACGTGCTTCTCTGCCATGTCCTACTGTCTCCTTCGACCCTGCTCCCCGATGTCCGGCGTCGGTCGCACGCTGAACGGGTCCTCCGCACCGCAGACTCAGCCTGCGGTCACGGCCTCCGACGCTGCCGCGGTCGCGGCCGCCCTGATGGCCCCGGCAGTCTCCTCGTCGACCGGGACGGTCTTGACCTGCTCGGCCTCCGGCATCTTCTGCGCGACGGCGTCGGAATCCATCGCCGAGACGAGGGCGAGGATCCCCGACGTGCCCGGCGTGATGACGCCGGCAAGCTCCTTCTCGACCTCGGCCCGGTGGTAGAGGTTGCGCGCCTTGCCGGCCGTCGCGCCGGCAACGCCGAGCGCGACGGCGCCGACCACGATCGTGGCGGGCAGGAAGACCGCCGCGACGACACCCCCGACGATGCCCCACTTGAGGCCCGTGCGCGTGCTGTGGTCGGTCATCTTCTGGACGTGGAGTTGGCCCTTGTCGTCCGCTTTGACCACAAGGACGCCGTCGACCTCGAGGAACCCCGCGACCTCGGCGTCGATGAGATCGTCATATGTGCTCATCGCCAGGGTCGGGTCCGCGAAACGGGCGACGACGAGCGCGTGGGATCCCTGGGCAACGACTGCGCCCTCGGCCATGACACCGTCTGTCGAAGTCGTCTGGGTCGTGTCTGGTCCGGTCACATCGATCCCTCGGCTCCTCGCGGTCGACGTATCGGTCGCTGGTGGCGGACCGTTTCTCGTGCGCAAGAAGTCCGTTTTCGCGCTTGCGACGACCGTCCGGGCACGTCGGCCGCATGCGAGGCCACCCGGACGTTCGCACCGTAGGCCATGCCAGGTACCTGCCACATCCTCCCCTTCGGAGGAAGGCGTCATCGAGGGAGCGCTGAATCGATGGTCGTCGTGATCGAGCATGTCCTCCGAATAGGAGGATGCAACGCGCGTCGCGAAGCCCTGAAATAGGATGTGGTCCTTCCTATCGGCTTCGTTCCGAGGACATCCCATTGACTGAACCGACACGACCGGTGCGACGGTCGCCCAGGTCGCCTACGGGCCACGAGGCTCCGACCGCGTTCGACTCCGCGTGGCAGGCGAATCTCCCGGCGCAAGGCGCTGCATGGACGGCTCGACCCTGGGTCCCTCCGAGCGAACGGTCCGCGGCCGGTAGGGCGGCACGCAAGCGCGTCCCGCGAGTGGACCACGCCACCTTCGAACCCGCGCCCGCCCGCGACCCGATCGCGATCCTGGCCGGCCAGGAGACAGAGCGGCTCCAGGAACTTGTTCCCATCCGCCACGAGCGGATGGCTGAGTCGGCGTTCGCCTACTACCGCGGGACCGCGGCTGTGATGGCGTTCGACCTCGGGACCACGCCCCGCACGGACATCCTCGTCCAGGCCAGCGGTGACGCCCACCTCAGCAACTTCGGACTATTTGCCTCACCGGAGCGGACGCTCGTCTTCGACGCCAACGACTTCGATGAGACGCTGCCCGGGCCCTGGGAGTGGGATGTCAAACGGCTCGCCGCGAGCGTCGTCATCGCCGGCCAGGCGCGCGGCTTCAGCGTCGCCCAGAACCGGGCGGCGGCGATGTCCACGGTCCGCAGCTATCGCCAATGGATGGCCCGCTACGCGGGGATGAGCCTCATGACCGTCCGGTATACCTCCATCACCGAGGCCGATATCCGGGAGGCTGCCGAGGCGACGGGGAGGCTCCAGGGCCGGGAAGGCGCGACGCGCCGGAGGAACCTCGAGGCCATCTTCAGCAAGGCCCGCCAGCGCGACGGGATGCGCGCCTTCGAGAAGCTGACGGCCGTCGTGGAAGGACGCCGGGCGATCCTCGACGACCCGCCCGTCATCACCCACGTCGACCTCAAGGGGATGGGCGGCCCCAAGGCCCTGGAGAAGGTCTTCAGTGACTACCGCGCGACGATGCCCGAGAACCGGCGCTCTTTCCTAGAGCGCTATCGCTTCGTGGATTTCGCTCTCAAGGTCGTCGGGGTCGGCAGTGTCGGGACGCGCTGTTACGTGCTCGTCCTCGAGGGGCGTGACGAGAATGACCCGCTCATCCTTCAGGCGAAGGAGGCCTCCGCGTCGGTCCTCGCGCCGTTTGTCGACGCGAGCGCGCACGCCAACCATGCCGAGCGGGTCGTAGTCGGGCAGCAGCGCATGCAGGCGACGTCAGACATCCTCCTCGGTTGGACGCGAGGGCCGGGCGGCCGCGACTTCTATCTGCGACAGCTTTGGGACATGAAGGGTTCGGTGGACATCACCACGATGGGTCCGGCCGGCCTCGGTTTCTACGGCGCGGTCTGCGGTTGGTCTCTTGCGCGGGCCCACGCTGTGACCGGCGATGCCGTGGCCATCGCCGCATATCTCGGCACGAGCGACAAGTTCGACGGGGCGATCGCCGACTTCGCCGAGACCTACGCGGCCGTCAACGAACGGGACCACGCGGCCTATGTCGCGGCCATCGAGGCTGGGAGGGTGTCGGTGCCGGCCGTCCCATGACACATCTGCCGGCCCGTGCGGCCAGCCGATGGCCACGGGTGCGGGCCAAGGGCTCGATGCGACAGTGCGTTCAGCGTTCTTCCCGGGCCTCACGTGATGAGGTCAGTCTGGTCGGGGCGAGAGGACTAGCGCCGACACTTTCCAACTGTCGGTGAGGATCGTCGGCGGCGGCGTTGAGTCCGACGTTCATCGCTCGTCGGAGATCGCTAGGCAGCCCTCCGCCACATCGGGCGACCACACCGCCGTGCCCCCGGTCGGCCCGGAGACGAACTAGGCCGCCGTCCGGTCCTCGCGTGCCTCGAGCGCTCGTCGGGCGTGGGCGACAACCTGGACCTCGGCCTTCCGCATCGTCCGAATGAAGAGGGGGAAGAAGAGCTGGGCGAGCCCATTCGCGCTCCACGTCCCGCGCGACGTCAGCCGCGTCCCGCCACTCGAGGTCGGCTCGAGGGTGATATCCATGACGCAGGCGATCGAGCCACCGTTCGCGTACGTCCAGTTGCGAGGCCGCTCGTACGCGGTCACCTCAGGGAAGATGACCGGACCCTGCTTCCACTTCGCCCGGAACCTGGTTCCGACGCCGACCGGCCCGTCCGTCAGCCGCTCCATCGACAGGCAGTCGGGGTTCCAGCGGACCTCGTTCGCGAGGTCCGAGAGGTAGTCGAAGACATCCTCCGGTGTCCGTGCGATCTCGATGACGTTCTCGATGACCGTGGCCACGCGTCGCTCCCTCCCTTTCACTAGAGTGCATCACTAGCGACACGGTGCAGTATCATCACTCACATGGGCCGTGTCAATCCCCCGGCGACGGGGTCGGTCGTCAAGATCACTCGGCGCGACCGCGCCAAGGCGACGAGGCGGCGGATCGCGGAAGCAGCCCTGGCTCGCTTCTCTGGGCAGGGCTACGCCGCGACGACGATGGACGCGATAGCAGGAGACGCCAGCGTCGCGGTGCAGACCGTCTACTTCACCTTCCATACCAAGGCCGAGTTGCTTATCGCAGCGCTCAAGATCGCGGGCGGTGGCCCGGGTGACGCCGAAGATGTCCTCTCTCGAGACTGGATGGCGGAGGTCCTCGACGCGCCGGATGGGCCGCGTCGGCTCGCACTGATCGTCGAGCACGGCAACGAGATCTATCGACGCGTTGGACCATTGCTGCCCGCCGTCCATTCCGCAGCGAGCGTCGATCCGGACGTGGCCCTCGCCTGGCAGGGCCTGATCGACGGGCGGCGCTACGGCATGCGTCGGATCGTGGACGAGGTGTTCGCGCGACGCCACGAGTTGCGGCCCGGGCTGGATCCGGCGCTTGCGCTCGACCTCCTGTTTGGCCTCCATCGCGCCGAGGTCTACGTCGCCTTCACGGTCGAGTGCGGCTGGACCGTCGAACGCTTCAAGGCGTGGCAGTTCGTGACGCTCGCTCGAGCGCTCCTTCCAGCGAACGACGCTGACGAGGCGTGCGTAGCTGGGGCGGCCTCCGTGTCGGACCTGTCATTCGCGTCGGAGGTCGCCCTCTTCCGGTAGCCCGCGCGAATGTGTCCTTCGGAGCTGAGCTCGACGATGAGGTAGGTTTGGTCGGGGCGAGAGGGATAGCCCCGCGACCACCGACCTTCCGATCACGATGCGCCTCGCCGAGCCGCCCGAGCCCTTCGACTGGCTGCGGAGCGCATGACGCGACGGTCATCGCCGCGCCGCCGAACGCGCCACCGACCGCGAGGTCGGCGTCGTCGCCGCCGTCCTCGTCGCCGGGTCGGAGAAGGCCGCCGCCCACCGCCTCGGGCTGTCGCACTCGACCGTCAAGCACCAC
>CAVZND010000012.1:0-222500 GCA_963776545.1 uncultured Chloroflexia bacterium
TCGGTCGGCGGGTCGACGATCATCTTCGCGGGCGCGTGGCCGCGCGCTCTCCCGTCCGACTTCCGGGTCCGCTCCCTCGACGGCATCGCCGACGACTGGCCGATCGACTACTTCGAGCTGCTGCCGTACTTCTACCGGACCGATCGCCAGTTCGGCGTGTCGGGCCTGCCGGGGGACCCCGCCTATCCGCCCGACGCCGAGGACGCGCCGATGCCGCCGCTGCCGATCGGGTCGGCCGGGCTGAAGGTGGCTCGCGCGCAGACGAAGCTCGGCTGGCACTGGTGGCCCGAGTTCAACTCGATCAACTCGGTGCCCTACGACGGCCGCCGGCCATGCGTCCAGCGGAGCACCTGCCAGTCGGGCTGCAACGAAGGCGCGAAGGCGTCGACCGACCTGACCCACTGGCCGAAGGCGATCGCCCTGGGCGCGCGGCTCGTGACCGGCGCCCGCGTCCGCAAGATCGAGACCGACGCGCGCGGCCTCGCGACCGGCGCGACCTGGATCGACCAGGACGGGGCCGAGCATTTCGAACCGGCGACGGTCGTGGTCCTCGCGGCGAACGCGATCGGCACGCCCCGCCTGCTGCTGCTCTCGTCGGGCCCCGGCCACCCGGACGGCCTGGCGAACTCGTCCGGCCTCGTCGGGAAGCGGCTGATGATGCATCCCTTCGCCAACGTCGCTGGCCTGTTCGAGGAGCCGCTGATGAGCTGGCAGGGCCAGTTCGGCGACCTCATCGAGTCGCTCGAGTTCTACGAGACCGACGAGAAGCGCGGCTTCGTCCGGGGCGCCCGCTGGGGCCTCGCGCCAACGGGCGGGCCGATCAACACGGCGCTGCCCAGCCGGGCCGGCGAGCAGGCCTGGGGCCCCGAGCACCACACCCACGTCAGGTCCCATCTCGGCCACGGCGCGAACTGGGGCCTGTTCGCCGAGGACCTGCCCGACGAGGCGAACCACATCACGCTCTCGACGACGGTCACCGACTCGTCCGGCATCGCGGCCCCCGAGGTCCATTACACGATGGCCGAGAATGCCCGGCGGATGCTCGACTTCCACATCGAGCGGGCCAAGGAATCGATGGACGCGGCCGGCGCCTACAAGATCGAGGTCGACCGCCTCATGCGCTACTCGGGCTGGCACCTGCTGGGTACCTCCCGGATGGGCGACGACCCGAAGACGTCCGTGCTCGACCGCTGGAACCGCGCCCACGACGTCCCGAACCTATACGTCGTCGACGGCTCGTGTTTCGTCACGTCATCGGGCGTGAACCCGACGTCGACGATCGTCGCCATCGCACTGCGGGCGGCGGATCACATGATCGAGACCCGGTTCGAGCAGCAGGTGCCGGCATGACCGCCGGACCGAGCGCCTCCACGACCCCGAGCGACCCGCTCGCGAGCCTCGACGCCGCCGAACGGGCGACGCTCAGCGCGATCGCCGACCGGCTCATCCCGGCCGCGCACGGGATGCCCTCCGCGGCCGAAGTCCTAGGCGACGAGCGGCTGCGGTTCGTGCTGAACGCCCGGCCCGACCTGATCGAGCCGGTCCGGGCGGCGCTCCGGCCCGAGCTGGGCGACGACGTCCAGGCGCGCCTGGACGCCCTCAGCCGGGACGAGGCGTCGGCGCTCGGCTCGCTGCAGCTCGTCATCGTCGCCGGCTACTACACCGACCGTCGCGTGCGCGAACTGATCGGGTACCCCGGGCAGATGGCACTCGAACTTCGGTCGTGGGAGTACCCCGCCTATCTCGAGGAAGGCCTGATCGATGCCGTGCTCGCGCGCGGGCCCGTGTGGCGGGACCCGTCGACCGGGCGGCGGGCCGTGGGCGTGGGTGCGCCGCGGACCTACGCGGAGCGCTGGACGACCGACGCCGGGTCGCCCGAAGGAGGACATGATGGCCGCGATCGCACCTGACACGACGGAGTCCGCGGCGCCGCGCTGGCTGGGGTCCTTCGTCGAGCGCTGGGAACCCGGCACGGGCGCGCCGATCGAGGACCGTGAGCCGGCCACGGGTCGGCTCATCGCGACGGTCCGGGGCTCCACGACGGACGACGTCGCGGCGGCGGCTGCCGCGGCGAAGGCCGCTCAACCGGCGTGGGCCGAGACCTCGTTCCAGGAGCGCGCGCGAATCCTGCGCAAGGCCGCCGACATCTACGAGGCCAACCGCGACGAATTCGGGATCTGGACGATGCGCGAGACCGGAGCCTCCCACAGCAAGATGCACCATGAGTCGAACTTCGCCTACGGCGAGATCCTCGCGGCGGCCACGCTCCCATGGCAGCCTTACGGCTCCCTCGTCCCCACGGCCGTCCAGGGGCGCCTGTCGATGATCCGGCGCATCCCCGTCGGGGTCGTCGGCGCGATCACGCCGTGGAACTCGCCGAGCGTCCTCGGCATGCGCGTCGTGGCGCCGGCCCTCGCGCTCGGCAACGCCGTGGTCATGAAGCCGGATCCGCAGACGCCGGTCATCGGCGGCGCGATGTTCGAGGCGGTCTTCCGCGAGGCGGGCCTGCCCGACGGGCTGCTCCAGATCGTGATCGGCGGAGCGGATGTCGGCGAGGCGCTCGTCACCGACCCGAACGTGTCGCTCGTGTCGTTCACCGGTTCGACGGCCGCCGGCCGCCGGGTCGGGGAGCTGGCCGGCGCCCGGCTCAAGAAGGTGTCGCTGGAACTGGGCGGGAACAACGCCTTCGTCGTCCTCGACGATGCGGACCTCCCCGCGGCGGTGGCCGCCGGGGCCTTTTCCTCGTTCCAGTTCCAGGGCCAGGTGTGCTTCGCCGCTGGCCGGCATCTCGTCCACGAGTCGATCGCCGGCGAGTACATCGATGCCCTCACGGAGAAGGCCGGGCGCCTGCGGATGGGCGATCCGTTCCGCGAGGACGTCCAGCTGGGACCGATCGTCAACGAGAAGCAGGTGCGGCGCGTGGACGACATCGTCCGCCGCTCCGTGGACGGCGGAGCGACGCTCCGCATCGGCGGAACCTATGAGGGCCTCTTCTACCAGCCGACCGTGCTGACCGACGTGACCACCGACATGCCGGCTTGGACCGACGAGATCTTCGGGCCGGTCGCGCCGGTGACCACGTTCTCGTCAGACGAGGAAGCCCTCGCCCTCGCGAACCAGAGCGAGTACGGCCTGGTCGCGGCGGTCTACTCGAGGTCGCTGTCGCGCGGGCTCGCGCTCGCGAATCGGATCAAGGCCGGGATGGTCCACGTGAATGACGGGACGCTCAACGACGAGGCGACGATCCCGTTCGGTGGGACCGGGATGTCGGGCAACGGCACTCGCTACGGCGGCGAGGCCAATCTCGACAACTTCACCGAGTGGCAGTGGGTCACGGTCCGCGACACGCCTCCGACGTTCCCGTTCTGAGCGCGGCCGACAGCGTGGCATCGATCACCGACGTCGCCAGGCTCGCGGGCGTCTCGACGGCGACCGTGTCGCGGGTCGTGTCCGCGTCGCCATATGCGGTGAGCTCGGCGACGCGTGCCCGCGTGCTGGATGCCGCCCGCGAGCTCGACTACGTGCCGAACGCGCTCGCGCGAGGGCTGCTCAAGAGCTACATCCCGGTCGTCGGGGTCATCGTCCACGACATCACCGATCCGTATTTCGCCGAGGTCGTCCGCGGCGTCGAGGACGCCGCGTCACAGGGCGGATTCCTGGTGGTCACGTGCAGCTCGGACCGCGATCCCGAACGCGAGCATTCGTACGTGCGCCTATTGCGTTCGATGCGTGCCGCCACCCTCATCTTCGCCGGTAGCGGGCTGGACGACCCATCCCTCAACGCCGAGATGCGCCGTCACGCGGCGGCGATGCGTGCGTATGGCGCCGCGGTCGTCCACCTGTCGCCGCATGCGTCCGGCGAGGCCGACGTCGGCGTGGACAACGCCGCCGGCATCGCCACGATGGTCGCGGCGCTCGTCGGGCTCGGCCACACGCGGATCGCGTTCCTCGCCGGGCCGACGTCCTTGTTCGTCGCGCGGCAGCGTCTCGCCGGGTATCGACGCGGCCTGGCTGAGGCCGGTCTCGCGTTCGACGAGCGGCTGGTCGTGAGCACGGGGTTCAACCAGGACGGCGGCGCGGCCGGCGTCGACCGGCTCCTGGCCGGCGGCGTGCCGTTTACCGCGGTCTGTGCGGCCAACGACCTCCTGGCCCTCGGGGCGCTGCGGCGGCTGGCAGCACGCGGGATCGACGTCCCGGGCCGGGTCTCGGTCGCCGGGTTCGACGACATCCAGACCGCGGCGATCACGGCGCCCAGCCTCTCGACGGTCCGTCTGCCGCTCCAGGACATCGGCCGCCGCGGCTTCGAGTACGCCG
This sequence comes from uncultured Chloroflexia bacterium, assembly GCA_963776545.1. GTDB lineage: Bacteria > Chloroflexota > Limnocylindria > Limnocylindrales > CSP1-4 > SPCO01. The sequence goes on from CAVZND010000012.1 coordinate 4,315, forward strand.
CGCAGGTCCTCGAGGGCGGCCGGCCGCCCCGCGAGGTCCTGCCGACCGAGCTGGTGCTGCGCGAGTCGACGGGTCCGGTCCGTTGATGGCGGGCTCACTCGCCGGTCGGGTCGTGCTCGTGACCGGGAGCAGTCGCGGGATCGGTGCCGAGGTGGCGGTCAAGGCCGCTACCGAGGGAGCGACGGTCGCGGTCCACTACCATCGGGCCGCCGACGGCGCGGAACGGACGCTCGCGCGGATCCGCGAGGCGGGCTCCGATGGTGCCGCGTTCGCCGCCGACGTGGCGGACGGCCGCCAAGCCGAGGCGCTGGTCCTGGCCGTCATCGAGCGGTTCGGGCGGGTCGACGGCCTCGTGAACAACGCCGGCCGGACGCTCGTCGGGCCGTTCCTCGAGACGACACCCGCGCAATGGGACGAGGTCATCGGCACGGACCTGAGCGCGGCGTTCCACACGTGCCGGGCGGTCCTGCCGTCGATGGTCGAGCGCGGGAACGGCGCCATCGTCAACATCGCCTCGCGACTCGGGCAGATGGGCATCGCGGAGACGGCGGCTTACAGTGCGGCCAAGGCCGGGCTCATCGGCCTGACCCGTGCGCTCGCCCGCGAATTCGGACCGCGCGGCATCCGCGTGAATGCCGTGGCCCCAGGCGTCACGGTCACCGAGATGACGAGCGACCTCGTCGACAGCGAGGAGGGCCGCCGCCGCCTTCGCGACATGCCCCTCGGGCGTTTCGGTCGGGCCGACGAGGTGGCCGACTCGGTCATCTTCCTACTGTCCGACGCGTCGAGCCTCTACCTGGGCCAGACCCTCAACCCCAATGCCGGAGGCTACATGCCGTGACCACGATCGTCGACGTTCGGGAGGCGGTCGGGCTGATCCGCGACGGCAGCACCGTGGTCATCGGCGGCTCGGGCGCCGGCCACGCGCTGCCGCAGCGCTTCATCGACGAACTTGCGACGGTCTATGCCGAGACCGGTCGACCTCGGGACCTGACCACAGTCCGGGTCGTGGGCATCGGCGACTTCGCGGATCGCGGCTTCTCGCAGCTGGGGCTGCCCGGGCTCATGCGCCGCACGATCGGCAGCAACATCGGCAACGAGCCGCGCCTCGGGGCCCTCGTCGAGCAGAACGAGATCGAGTCGTATTCGTTCCCGCAGGGCGTGCTCTCCCAGCTCATGCGCGAGATCGCCGCGGGCCGGCCGGGCGTCCTTACCCAGGTCGGGCTGGGCACGTACGTCGATCCGCGCCAGACCGGTGGCAAGCAGAACGCCGGCACGACCGAGGACCTCGTCGAGGTCGTCACGATCCGCGGCCGCGAGTGGCTGCTCTTCCACGCCTTCCCGATCGACGTCGCGGTCATCCGGGGCACGACCGCCGACGAGGACGGCAACCTGACGATGGAGGGCGAGGCGATCCAGGGCGAGATGCTCTCGATGGCCATGGCCGCGCGCAACAGCGGCGGCATCGTCATCGCCCAGGTCCGCCAGCTCGCCACCCGGGGCAGCCTGCGGATACGGGACGTCAAGGTGCCGGGGGCCCTGATCGACCACGTCTACGTGGACCCTGGCCAGTGGCAGACCTACATCACCCAGGACTCGCCCTACTACGCCGGGGCGCAACGCCGACCGGTCCGACCGGAGCCACCCCTGCCGCTCGATGTCCGCAAGATCATCGCGCGCCGATCCCTGCTCGAGTTCCCGCCCGGCGCCATCTGCAATCTCGGCTTCGGGATCAGTCAGCTCATCGGCCGGGTGGCTTGGGAGGAGGGCATCACCGACCAGCTGGTCCTGACCGTCGAGCAGGGCATCTTCGGCGGTGTCCCCGTGGCCGGCAACGAGGGTGGGGCGGGCTTCAACTACCAGGCCATGATCGACCAGCCCTACATGTTCGACTTCTACGACGGCGGCGGCCTCGACGTCGCCAGCCTCTCCTTCGCCGAGGTCGACGCCCAGGGCAACGTCAACGTCCACGCCTTCGAAGGCCGGGTCCGCGGGCCGGGCGGCTTCCCGAACATCAGCGCCAGGACCGGCAAGATCAACTTCGTCGGCACGCTCACCGCGCGGGGACTGGAGATCGAGATCGACGGTGGGGTCCGGATCGCCAACGAGGGCAGCCTCGGCAAGTTCGTGCCCGCGGTGCGCGAGATCTCGTTCAACGGGCGCCTGGCCCGCGAGCGCGGGCAACAGGTCCGCTACATCACCGAACGGGCCGTCTTCGCGCTCGAGGACGACGGCCTGGTCCTGATCGAGGTCGCGCCGGGCATCGACGTGGAACGCGACGTCCTTGGCCAGATGGGCTTCCGCCCGCGGGTCGCCGATGACCTGCGGACGATGGACGCCCGGCTCTATGCGACCGGCCCGATGGGCCTGGCGGCCGATTTCGGCGCGCGGGCATGAGCGACCTCATCGAGCTCGAACTCGGCCGGGTGGCCCACCTCGAGCTCGTCAACCCGCCCCTCAATCTCGTCACGCGCGAGTTGCTCGAGCAGCTGGACGCGGCCCTCACGACGCTCGCCGCGTCGTCGGCCGACGACGTCCGGGCCGTGGTCGTGAGCGGGCGAGGGGAGCGCGCGTTCTCGGCTGGATCGCACGTCGGCGAGTTCGAGGACCAGCGCGGACCCGGCGGCCGAGCTCGGCACGAACTCGAGTCGGGTGTCGCGACCCGGTTGGCCGACCTGCCGATGCCGACTGTGGCCGCGATCGAGGGCAACGCGCTCGGGGGCGGGCTCGAGCTCGCGTTGTGCTGCGACATCCGGATCGCGTCGGAGCGCGCGCGGCTCGGCCTGCCGGAGGTCCGGCTGGCGGTCACGCCCGGCGCGGGTGGCACCCAGCGGCTGCCCCGGGTCGTCGGGAGTGCGCGGGCCCGGGAGCTGATCCTGACCGGACGCGTGATCGACGCCGAGGAAGCCGTCCGGATCGGGCTGGTGCACGAGGTCGTGCCGTCCGGCCAGGCGCGCGCCAGGGCCGACGCCATGGCCGGCGAGATCGCCGCCCGCGGCCCACTCGCGGTGCGCGAGGCGAAGCGGCTCATCGGCCTCGCCAGCGAGACCGAGCTCGAGACCGGCCTGGCGGCCGAGCTCGACGCGTCGGACCGGGTCTTCGCCAGCGACGACCTGCTCGAGGGCGCGCGGTCCTTCTTCGAGAAACGCGACCCGGACTATCACGGCCGATGAGGCCGATCCGCGTGGAGGTGGTGCCTGCATGAGCGACGTCGGACAATTCGGGGTCTTCCTGCCCTCTTACGTCTGGGAGGGCGACGGCCCGGAGCGCGCCCGCGGCATCAAGTCGTTCGCGCGGACCGTGGAGGACCTCGGGTTCGACTCGTTGTTCATCACCGACCACCTCCTCGTCGGCAAGCGGTTCTACTCGGTCAACTGGCTGGAGCCGCTGATGACTCTCGCGGTGGCCGCCGGATCCACAGAGCGCGTCCGGCTCGGCACGTCGATCCTCATCATGCCGCTGCGCAACCCGGTCATCCTGGCCAAGGAGCTCGCCACGCTCCAGTTCCTGAGCGACAATCGGGTCATCCTCGGCGCGGGCGTGGGCTGGAACGACGCGGAGTACGAGGCCGTCGGCGTCAAGAAGTCGGAGCGTGGCAAGCGCACCGACGAGATGCTCGACATCATGATGCCGCTCCTCGAGGGCAAGACCGTCACGTACCACGGCCAGTTCTACTCGGTCGACGACGTGTTCATCGAGCCGCGGACGTCGCAGCGTCCTTTGCTATGGATCGGCGGCGGCTCGCAGCTGGCCTCGCCCAAGTCGCCGGACCTGCCCAAGTTTGTCGACTCGGTCAAGCGCCGGACCGTCAAGGCCGACGGGTGGATCCCTCGCCCGACGTGCCCGCCGCCCGACATCGCCCGCGACTGGGCCGAGCTGCAGGTCGCGATGCGCGAGGCGGGCAAGGATCCCAGCGACACGCTCGTCGCGCATGAGAACTTCCTGCACCTGGTCATGACCAACGACCCGGCTGAGGCGCGCCGACAGCAGCACGAGGCATTCCTCAAGGTCATGAGCGCCGAGCGCGGCCCGGAGTACCTCGAGACCGTTTACCTCTTCGGGACTCCGGACGAGATCGTCGCCTCTCTCCAGGCGCGCGTTGATGCGGGCGTCGAGTACTTCTTCCTCCACACGATGACCCCCGATCCCGACCAGCTCCGGCTGTGGGTCGACGAGATCATCCCCAACGTGACCTTCCCGACGACGGCCGGACCCGTCCGTCGTCCGCCGACGCCCTGGGGATGACGCGCCGGGTCGGGCTCCTCGGGAAGCCCCTGAAGCGGCGTCATTCGCCGGTCATGCACGATGCGGCGTTCGATGCGGCCGGCATCGACGCTCGCTATGTCCTGCTCGAGCTCGACCCCGACGAGGTGGCGGACGCCGTGCGCGCGGCGCGCGGGCCGGACTGGCTCGGCCTCGGCGTGACGGCGCCGTACAAGCAGGTCGTGGCCGGTCTGGTCGACGAGGTGGAGGCCGATGCGAGGACGATCGGCGCGGTCAACAACGTCGTGCGCACCGACGACGGCCGGCTGGTCGGCTTCAACACCGATGCTCCGGGTTTCCAGGTGGGCGTCGAGCTCGCGATGGGTCGCCCGCTCGCCGACGCCGAGGTCGTCGTCGCCGGGGCGGGCGGGGCGGCGCATGCGGTCGTGTTCGCGTGTCTCCGCGCGGGCGCACGGCGCGTGACCGTCGGCAATCGGACGGCCCACACGGCCAGGGCGCTGGTCGATCGATTCGCCGATCTGGGCGACGGCCCACGGTCCGCGGTGGGTCTGGCGGACCCGGCATTCTCGACGGCACTTCGGGCCGCCGACCTCGCCGTCAATGCCACGACGGTCGGGATGCTCGACCCGGGCGCGACCATCGAGGTCGACGCGCTTCCGTCGACCGCGACGGTCTTCGATCTCGTCTACGTCCCACCCGAGACGCCGCTCCTCGCCGCGGCGCGCGCCCGCGGCCTGCGCGCGGCGAACGGGTCCGAGATGCTCATCGCGCAGGCGGCGATCGCGTTCGAGCGCTGGACGGGCGTGGCCGGGATGGCCGACGTCATGCGGGCGGCCGTCGCGCCGCTCCTCGCCGACGCGACCGTCACGGCCTGACGATGCGCCTCGCCACGGTCCTCGAGCACGGGCGGATGTCCGCGGCCGTCGTCGAGCGAGACCGGTACCTGGTGTTGCCGTCGGACGGCGGTCTTGGCGCGTCGATCCGCGAGATCATCGCGGGCGGCGCAGATGCCCGACATCGCATCGCCGCGTGGGTCGATGCGCAGCCGCCGGACGCCGGCCGATCCGTCGACGAGGTGGCCTTCGGCCCGGCCGTTCCCGACCCGGGCGCGATCTACACGGTCGGGCTGAACTACCGATCGCCCGACGTGGATCCCGACGCCGACCCCGATGCCTCCGAGCGGCCGCTCATCTACGGCAAGGCCGCCTCGTCGGTGGCGGGGCAGCGGGCGACGCTGTCGTGGGACCGGGGCCTGACCGCCAACGTGGACCCGGAGGTCGAGCTGGGCGTGGTCATCGGCACGACCGCGGCGAACGTCGGGATCGAGGGCGCGATGGACCACGTCTTCGGCTACACCTGCATGAACGACGTCTCGTCGCGCGACTCGTGGCTCGACGGCGACCAGTGGCTGCTGGGCAAGTCGATGCCCGGCTTCTGCCCGGTCGGGCCGTGGATCGTCACCGCCGACGAGCTGGACCCGGCGGACCTGCGCCTCGGCTGCTTGATCGGCGACGTCGCCATCCAGGAGGGCACGACCGCGGACATGCGGTTCGGAATCGCCGAGATCGTGTCATTCCTGAGTCGCCACGCCACGCTCCGCCCGGGCGACCTGATCGCGACCGGGACCCCGGCCCGCTTGGCCGCGCCCCTTGGGCCGGACCGGCATCTCGAACCTGGCGACGTGGTGACCGTCTGGATCGAGGGCATCGGGGAGTTGATCACCACCATCGCCTGACCCGAGCGCAAGGAGGACGCCATGAAGCCGCCGACCGTGTTCCTGGGGGAGATGACGAGCCCCGAAGTCGAGGCGTTCCTGCGCGAGCACCAGACCGTCATCGTGCCGACCGGCTCCACCGAACAGCACGGCCCGCACGGCCCACTCCTGACCGACGCCCTCATCCCGACCGAGGTGGCCCGGCGCGTCGCGCCCCGAGTGGGCGCCCTGGTCGCGCCGGCCATCAACTACGCTCTGTCCTACCCGCACGTTGGATTCACGGGGCTCGTCCACATCCGGATCCCGACGTTCATGGCCCTCATCGAGGACCTGTGCGCGTCGCTGGCGTCGATCGGCTTCCGCCGGATCATGTTCCTCAACGGTCACTACGACAACACCTACGCCATCGCGTATGCCTGCGCCAATGTGGCCGAGCGACTGCCCGCCGGCACGCGCGCCTTCCCGATCAACTATTGGGATGGCATGACCGCCGACGAGGCCGCCGAGTACTTCGGCCCGACGGCCGGGCTGCACGCCAACCGCGCCGAGACCTCGGCCGTGCTCGCGATCGACCCGGACCTGGTGGACCTCGAGCACGCGAACGCGGAGATGCCGCCCTTCCCCGAGGTCACCAGCCCCGGCCCGGTCCACACCGCGTTCTTCTTCTCGGCGCCCGGATCGGTCCACGCCGCCACGCATTCAGGGACCTGGGGCGACGCGCGCGAGGCGTCGGCCGAGTACGGCGAGCGCTACCTCGAGGTCGTGACCGAGGCCACGTTCCGCATGGTCGGCGACATCGAGCGCACGATGGCGGCGATGCCGCCGCGCTGAGCGCCCAGGCGACCTCGCTGATGCCTCAGGCCGCCGCGTCCGGACCCTCCGCGACCCACGTCCCGCCGCGCATCACGCGGCGGACGCGGAGATCGGCGTCGAGCTCGACGAGATCGGCCCGCTGGCCCACCGCGATGCGGCCGCGGTCCGAGATGCCCAGCAAGGCGAGCGGGTTGCGCCCGGCGGCCGCCGCCGCGGCGGACAACGACACGCCCGACGCCACGAGGTTCCGGACCGCAGTGTCCAGGGCGATGACCGAGCCGGCCAGCGTGGTCGTGCCCGCCAGGGTCACGCGGTCGCCCTTGACCTCGACGTCCATGCTGCCGATCCGCCCCTGTCCGTCGCCCGTGCCGGCGATCGCGAGCGCGTCGCTGACGAGTACCAGCCGGTCCGGCGGCTTCAGGCGCGTGATGAGCGGCCACACGGCCCGATCGACGTGGATCCCGTCGGCGATGAGCTCGGTGTAGACCGCGTCGTCGAGCAGGGCCGCGACGGCGACGCCCGGGCTCCGGTGGTCGACGCCGCTCATGGCGTTGAACAGGTGCGTCGTGGAACTCGCCCCGGCCTCGTAGGCGTCACGCGCCTCCTCGGCCGTCGCGGAGGAGTGGCCGACCGAGACGGCCGCGCCAAGATGATGGAGCCAGCGGATGAGGTCGATGGCCCCGGGCAGCTCGGGCGCGACGGTCAGGAGCCGGAGTCCGTCGACGAGGGGCTCGACGTCGCGGGCGGCCACGTCGAGGGGCACCAGCAGGTGGGCGGGGTCGTGGGCCCCGTGCCGAGCTGGCGCGAGGAACGGTCCCTCGAGGTTGAACCCGAGCGGTTCGGCGCCGTCGGCGGGGGCCTGTGGCAGCCAGGCCCGTACCCGTTCGGCGAAGGCGACGAGCGACCCGAGCGGCGCGGTCACCGCGGTCGGCAGGAATGACGTCACGCCATGTCGAAGGAGGCTCCGGGCCATCCCGTCCAGGGCGGCTGGCGCGCCCATGGCGTCGTGGCCGCCCCAGCCGTGGACGTGGACGTCGACGAACCCCGGGGCGATGAACGGCCCGTCGCCCGGCACGTCGTCGAGGTCGATCTCGGCGATTCGCCCATCCTCGACGACGATCCGGCCACCCGCCACTCGATCGTCGAGGACCAGCCGGCCGGTGACCTCCATCAGGCCTGGTCGGTCACCCGCGTGTAGGCGGCCGCGACGGCGACGATGATCGCGCCGAACACGATCTGGCGCGACGCCTCGGGCAGCCCGAGTACGGTCAGGAGCGCGGTGAGCACGGTCAGGATCAGCGCCCCCACGATCGCCCCTGCGTAGCCGCCGCGGCCGCCCATGATCGAGGTCCCGCCGATCACCGCGGCCGCGACCGCCGGCAGGACCGACGACTCGGCGAGCGACACGCTCGCAGTGTTCGTCAAGCCGGACAGCAGCAGACCGGCGACCCCGGCGAGCAGCGCCGAGATGACGTACAGCACGATCTGGACCTGCCACGCCCGCGCGCCTGACAGACGGGCGGCGATCGGATTGTCGCCGATGGCGTACAACAGGCGGCCGTACCCGGTCCGCTTGAGGCTGAACAGGATGAGCGCCGCCAGCGGGACGAAGACCAGGAGGCTCAGCGGCACCACGTCGAGGAATGAGGCACTGCCCAGCGTCCGGAGCTCGGCCGGGACGCCCGCGCCGGTCTGCACCATCTCGAGCTGCCACACGTTCGCGAGCCCGAGGACGACCAGGCTCATCCCCAGGGTCATGATCAGCGGGTGCACGCGGAACAGGCCGACGCCGATCCCGGTGATCAGGCCGACGACGCCCGCGACGACGAGCGGAACGACGATCGCCACCGGGAGGCCCCAGGCATTGATGAGCGTCGCGGTCACGAACCCGGCCATCGAGGCGACGGCGCCGACCGAGAGGTCGATCCCGCCGGTGAGCATCGTCAGGACCTGGCAGGCGGCCAGGATGGCCAGCGGCACCGATTGCCGCATGATGACCGCGACCCACGAGGGTCCGACGATCCCGGGGCTGGCGAGTTCGATCACCACGACCAGGACCAGCAACAGGCCGGTCAAGGGGATGACGGGCCGGTCGCGGAACAGATTGCGCCACGTCTCCGCGCTCTGCCACCGGTACCCGCTGACTGCGGCGCTCACGCTCGCGTCCTCCAGACCTCGACGACCCGTGCCGACATCAGCACGCCGATGAGGATCACGCCCTGCGCCACGAAGGCCAGGTTGGGGTCCATGTTGAGGAAGGTCATGTCGGTCCCGATCAGCTGCAGGATTAGGACCGCGATGATCGGACCGACGACGCCGCCGCGACCGCCGGCCAGGCTGACGCCGCCGAGGACGATGGCCGCGACACTTTGGAGCGTGTACGGACCGGGCACCGGCGAACCGATGGTGGTGCTGGCGGTGAGACTCAGTCCGGCGAGCGCGGCGAACAGGCCCGTGATCATGTAGGCGGCGACCTTCGTCCGACCGACCGATACGCCGCTTCGGTAGGCCGCGAGTGAGTTGCTGCCGATGCCGTACAGCGATAGGCCGAGCCTGGAACGGGAGATCGGGATCCAGATCACGGCGACGACGACGACAAGGAGCACCAATGCCCTGGGGGCCCACTCGCTCACGAACGATCCGAGCACGAGGGACGTCAGCCACGACGCCGCTTCGCCGCCGGGCGAGGTTCGGACGAGGAGGGCGAATCCGGCCCAGACGAACGACATCGCCAGCGTGACCACGATGTCGGGGACCCGGGTCACCACGACCAGGCCGCCGTTGATGCCGCCGAGGACCAGGCCGAGCACGAGCACGCCGACGACGACGAAGATCGCGAATTCGTCGCTCTGGCCTTCCATCAACGAGGCCGAGACGACGCTCGTGAGCGCCATCATCGAGCCGATCGACAGGTCGATCCCGCCGGCGATGACGACGATCGCCTGCGCGACCGCAGCCAGGGCGAGCGGCAGCACCGACGTCCCAAGGCCCTGGAGCGCGATCGGCCCGTAGGTCGGCTGGATCGCCTTCGTGAGCGCCAGCAGGGCGACGAGGAAGACGAGGAGCCCGAGGATCCAGGCGTTCCGGCGCAGAGCTGGCCCGAGTGTGTCGAGGACCCCAGCGCGCGAGGCGACGGGCGCGGCCGCGGCGCTCATGGGTGACTCTCCGGTGGTGGCATGCCGTCGTCCGGCGATTGCTCGGCGATCGCCTCGGCGACAGCGAGCTCCGGGATCACGGCATCCGACTTGAGGTTGTACGCCGCCCGGAGCAACGCCGGCTCGTCCGCGTCGACGCCGGGGATCTCCGCGACGACGCGGCCACCGAAGATGACGATGGCGCGGTCGCAGACGAGCTGGACCTCCTTCAGCTCGGACGTATAGAGCAGCACGGCGGCGCCGGCCTCCGCGAGGTCCCGGAGGAGCACGTAGATCTGCTGCTTCGTGCCGATGTCGATGCCGCGAGTCGGATCGAAGCAGAGCATGGTGTGCACGCCGCCCGCGACCCAGCGGGCGATCGTCACCTTTTGCTGGTTCCCGCCCGAGAGGCGGCGCACCTCGCCGCCGGCGCGCGCATCGATCTGCAGCCTCGCGACGGCGGCGTTGACCGTGGTGCCCTCTCGGCGGAGGTCGATCGGCCCCCAGCGCGGAAGACGGGCCGAGGACGGCAGGGCGATGTTCTCCCGGACGGAGCGCTGCATCAGCAGCGCCTCGGCACGGTCGGCCGCAACGTAGACCAACCCGGCGCGGATCGCGTCGGCGGGATGGCTGAAGGACACGGGCGATCCATCGACCAGCAGCTCCCCGCCGCTCGGACGGGCGGCGCCGGCGAGGATGTCGAACAGCTCGTCCTGCCCCTGGCCCTCGAGCGCCGCGACGCCCAGAACCTCGCCCGGGTACAGATCGAACGTGACGTCCTGGAGTCTCGTTCCCTGGGCGAGGTCATGCACGGCCAGCCGAGGCTTGCCGCTCGCCGCCTGCATCTGGGCCGTCGTGCGCTCCGTGACCGCCGGCAGCTGGTCGACGATCTGTCCGAGCATCAGCTCGACGATCCGGTCCTCCGAGCCCTCGGTCACGTCGACCACGCCGACCGTTTCGCCCTCGCGCAGGACGGTCGCCCGGTCGCACACGGCGGCGATCTCGATCATCCGGTGGGAGATGAAGATGATGGATCGATCCCCGCCCTTCTGGCGGCCGACGACCGAGAGGACCCGCTCGGTGAGGTTCGCGGGGAGCGCCGCCGTCATCTCGTCGAGCATCAGGACGTCGGGCTCGATCGCGAGCGCGCGGGCGAGGTCGATGATCCGAAGTGACGCCAGCGGCACGCGTCGCGCCAGGCTCGACAGGTCGAGGTGCTCCAGTCCGAGCTCGTTGAGCCAGTGCCGGAATGGTTCGACCGGGGTGTCGGTCAACCGGAGGTTCGACCGGATGTCCAGGTCCGGGATCAATGCCGGCTCCTGGTAGACGGAGACGAGGCCGCCGCGGCGCGCCTCGCCTGGGGAGTGGACGGTGCGCTCACGGCCGCGCACGGCGATCGTGCCGCCATCGGGCCGCACGGCGCCCGTGAGGATCTTGACGAGCGTGCTCTTCCCGGCGCCGTTGGCACCCATCAGCGCGTGGACCTCGCCCGGCCGCACGGCCAGGGACGCGGACCGCAGTGCGACGACCGCACCGTACGTCTTCGAGATGCCGGTCGCCTCGAGGAGCAACTCGGTGGCGGTGATGGTCATGAGCTCCTATGAGCGAAAGAGGGGGTCGCCGGCGGCGCCGACGACCCCCTTCGGACGGACGGAATTACGCGCCCTTGCAGTTCGCGGGGACGGTGTTGGGATCGTACGTGGTCCAGCCTTCGATGGAGAGGCTGAGCGGCCACAGCGGATCCATGTTGGGGACGGATTGCCACGCCTTCAGCTCGGCCTTGCCCGCGTCGGTCAGGTTGTCGACCACGACGGGATCGAGCAGGACCGTGTTGGGCTGGCTGGCCTCGGGCGAGGTCGTGACGGTCTCGCCGTTGAGGAGCTTGAGCGCGAGCGTGACGCCCGCGCCACCGACGGCAGCGGTGTTGGTCACGGCAGCGCCCTTGAGGTCCGGGAAGCCCGTCGGGTCAAGTTGCTGCGTCACGAACCCGCCGACGTCGGCATCGGCGATCGGCACGAACTTCTTGTTGGCCGCCTTGATGGCGTCGTTGATCTGCTTGCCCATGCCGGACGCCCAGATCCCCTGGATCTTGTCGTACTGGCCGCTGGAGATGAAGTCGTTGGCAAGGGCGGTGGCCTTCGCAGGATCCCAGCCGGTGGCGACACCGTCGGGGCCCGGGACGACCTTGATGTTCGGGTAGTCCTTGAGGACGTTCTTGAAGCCGATGTCACGGTCGTTGTCGGCCGGATGGCCGGCGAGACCGCGCGTGTACCAAACGGTGCCGGTGCCACCCAACTGGTCGAACAGCCACTTGGCGCCGAGCTCCGCGTACTTGACCTGGTTGTTGTAGAGGTTGTAGGTGTCGGGGTCGGTGACGTAGGCATCGACGGAGACCGTCTTGATCCCGGCCGCCTTCGCCTCCTGGAGCGCCCCATTCAGGGCCGCCTTGTCGTTCGGGTTGAAGACGATCGCGCTGACGCCGGCCGCGATCAGGTCGCGGATGTCGGCGGCCTGGCCGGCGGCGTCAGTGTTGCGGTGCTTGGTGATCAGCTCGGAGACCTGGCCCGAGGCCTTGGCCTGAGCCTTGGCCGTGCAGACCTGCTCCTCGCGGAAGCCGTTGCCGACACTGGCACCGTTCGAGTAGCCGATCTTGTACTGCTTGGCCGCTGCCGAGGGGGCCGCAGCGCTCGGCGCCGCCGCGCTCGGTGCAGCCGCGCTCGGTGCCGCAGCGCTCGGCGCCGCCGCGCTCGGCGCGGTTGACGCACCGCTACTGGAACAGGCCACGATGGCGATCGCCATCAGGCCCACCAGCACGATGCGGATCGATCCCTTGATCATGCTCTCCTCCTCTTGGTGAATCGCCGGACCACGTGGTCACGACGCATTCGGTCACTCACCGTCACAGAGCGGCGATAGCCTGTAACCGCTACACCTCCTCCATCTATATCACCCTTCGGTCGTCAGGGTATGAGCGATCCGGCCGAACCCCCGGCGATGGTCACTTGATGTACGGCCGCAGGACGTCGCGCGCGATCAGGAAGCCCTGCTTCACCTTCTCGTCGGTGCCCTCGAAGATGCGGTCCTCGTGCTCGATGATGATGTCGCCGTCGTACCCGGTCCGATAGAGCGCCGAGAACAGGTCGCCCCAGTCCACGTCACCGAGACCGGGGATGCGCGGGATCTGCCAGCCGATCCCGGCCGACAGGATGCCGCGCTCGTACAGCCCGTCGCGGTCGATCATCAGGTCCTTGGCCTGGACATGCAGGATGTGCGGCCCGAACTCGCGGATGAAGCGCGGGATGTCGATCATCTGGAGGATCAGGTGCGACGGGTCGAAGTTGAGCCCGATCGTGCCGCCCCACGTCTCGAGGATGCGGCGCCACATGCGGGGCGTCGTCGCGATGTTGTGTCCGCCCGGCCATTCGTCGTACGAGAACAACATCGGGCAGTTCTCGAGGGTGATCTGGCGACCGTGGTCCTGCGCGAAGGCCACGATGTCCGGCCAGACGCGAAGGGCCTCCGCCCAGTTGTCGTCCTGGTTCTTCGAACCGTCCGCGCCCATGAAGGTGTTGACGTACGGGATACCCATCGCCTCGGCCGCGGTGATGACGTGCTTGAGGTGGCCGATGACCTCGGCGCGATGGGCCGGATCGGGGTGGAGCGGGTTGGGGTAGTAGCCCAGGCCGGAGATGGACAGGCCCTTGCCGGCGATCTCGTCGACGAGCTCGGTCGCCTGGCTCGCGGACAGGTTCGCGACGTCGATGTGGGACGTGCCGGCGTACCGTCGCGTCGGGCCGGTCGTCCGCGGCCAGCAGGCGATCTCGATGCTGTCGAAGCCGTTGGCCGCCGTCCAGTCGACGACGTCCATGAGCGGCGTGTCGGGGAACGGGGCGGTCAACAGGCCGAGCTTCATCGGGATCGGGCCTCCACGGGATTGCCAGCATGGGCCGGATGACGGACCACGTCCACCCAGCGGCCGGTCCGCGCGCTCTCGGCCACCGCGTCGTTGACGAGCATCTCGTCATGGCCGTCCGCGAACGTCGGATAACCGGGCCGAGCGGCGGGGGCGCCGGCCACGATGTCGGCGTACACGGCCCGGAAGTGGGCGGCGAACGTGTCCGCGAAGCCTTCGACGTGGCCGCCCGGGAGCGCCGCGGCGGCCTTGCCGGCCGCCCCCATGAGTGCCGGGTTCTTGAGGAGGATCTCGTTGGGCCGGTCGCGATGGCCGATCCACAACTGGTCGGGCTGTTCCGAGTCCCAGGCCACCGAGGCCGACGACCCGTCGATCTCGTACTGGAGCGAGTTCTTGCGACCGGCGCTGATCTGGCTGACGCTGACCGAACCACGGGCGCCGTTCTCGAAGCGGAGCAGGATCGTGGCGACGTCCTCGGTCGCGATTTCGCGAGTGACGGTCTCGGTGGCGGCCTCGGTCGAGAACGTCTCGACCGGGCCGGTCGGCTCGCGCCGGGCGCCGACGAAGGTCGCCAGCTCGGCCATGACCGCCACGATCCGTTGGCCGGTGATGAAGCCCATGAGGTCCAGCCAGTGCGAGCCGATGTCGCCGACTGCACGGAGGGCGCCGCCGCGGCCAGGCTCCAGGCGCCAGTTCCAGTCGGTGTCGAGGAGGAGCCAGTCCTGGAAGTAGCGCCCCGTGACAAGGCGGACGTCGCCGATGTCGCCCGAGCTCACGACCTCGTGTGCGTGCTGGTTCAGCGGGTAGTAGCGGATGTTGAAGTTCGCCGCGTTCACGAGACCGGTCGCCGCGGCCGCCGTCACGAGTTCCGCGGACTCGGTCGCCGACATGGCGAGCGGTTTCTCGCAGATGACGTGACGGCCCGCCGCCAGCACGGCCTTCGCCTGTGGCAGATGGAGGTCATTGGGCGACGTCACGTGGACCGCGTCGACCGACGGATCGTCGAGGAGCGCGTCCAGAGAGGGATACGCGCGCGGGACGCCGAGGGCTGTCGCACGGGCCTGGCCGCGTTCCGGGGTGCTGCCCAGCACGCCGCGCACCTGGACGCCGATCCGGCGCAGCGCCTCGACGTGGACGGTGCCGATGAAGCCCGTGCCGATCACGGCCACCCCGATGTCGGCGATGCTGCGCGTCATGCCCGGCCCACCACCTTGCCTGCATCTGCTGCGACCGATCCGACCTGTCTAGACATTCTAGTCGGCCGTGAGCCCTGGGAGCGGCTCGTGTCACCCCGGGGGACGATCCTTGACGACCGGATCGACGCCTCCTCCTCGCCGCGGCACCCGCGACTCCAGCTACTTTGACACGTCAGGAGCAAAAGTCAACAGCCGAACGGACGAAGAGCCGGTATGATGGCGCCTGCCATGACTCTGCCGACGCATGCGCCACTCGCCGACGAGGCGCTGGACGCCCTGGTCATGGTCCTCGACGAGGTTCGACTCGGCCGCTCGAGGTCGCGGCCCGAACTCGTCGCCCGGACCGGCCTGGGACGCGCGATCGTGGCCCAGCGGGTGGGCGAGCTGCTCGAACGCGGCCTCGTCTTCGAAGGCGAGGTCGGTCCGAGCACCGGCGGGCGGCCGCCTCGGCAGCTCACCTTCCGAGCCGACGCCGGTCACGTCCTGGTCGCCGACCTCGGCGCGACGAGCATCGACGTGGCCGTCACCAGTCTCGATGGCCGGATCCTCGGCCACCACGACGAGCCGGCCGAGATCGAGGCGGGGCCCGAGCGCTGCCTCGACCGGGTCGAGGCGCTTTTCGAGTCGTTGCTGACCACGGCCCAGGCCATCCCCGGCCGCCTCTGGGGCGTGGGGATCGGCGTCCCGGGCCCGGTCGAGTTCGGGTCCGGCCGGCCGATCTCGCCACCGATCATGCCCGGCTGGGATGGCTACCCGATCCGCGAACGGTTCGCCGCCAGGTACGACGCGCCGGTCTGGGTCGACAACGATGTCAACCTGCTGGCCCTCGGCGAGTGGCGGTCGGGGGTCGCCGCTGGCCACGACAACGTCGTCGTCGTGAAGGTCGGCACCGGGATCGGGGCCGGCATCATCTCCGACGGCCACCTGCATCGGGGGGCCCAGGGCAGCGCCGGCGATGTCGGCCACATCCAGGTCGTCGACGATCCACTCGTCGTCTGCCGCTGCGGCAACATCGGCTGCCTCGAGGCGCTCGCCGGCGGGGCATCGCTCGGCCGGGCGGGCGCGCTGGCCGCCGCCGAGGGACGGTCCGCCCGCTTGCAGCTCGCGCTCGACCAGCACGGCACGGTCACGGCGCAGGACGTCGCGCGGGCGGCGTCCTTCGGCGATCCCATCGCGGTGGCCCTGCTCCAGGGCGCGGGTCGGCGGATCGGCTCGATGCTGGCGAGCGTCGTGAACTTCTTCAACCCCTCGCTGATCGTGATCGGCGGCGGCGTCGCCAATAGCCCGGACCAGTTCCTCGCCTCGATCCGCGAGACGGTCTACCGGCGCTCGCTGCCGCTCGCCACGCGCGACCTGCTCATCCAGCGGTCATCGCTCGGTGGGCTGGCGGGGGTGATCGGCGCGTCGTCGATGGTCGTGGACCAGCTGTTCGCGCGCGACTCCATCGGGCATTGGCTCGAGGCCGGCGATCCGGCCGGCTCGCCGGACGTGGCGATCGGACGGGCGAGTTGACAGGGCCGCGTTGACGGCGATCG
The DNA here is from genome assembly GCA_963776545.1 of uncultured Chloroflexia bacterium. Taxonomy (GTDB): domain Bacteria; phylum Chloroflexota; class Limnocylindria; order Limnocylindrales; family CSP1-4; genus SPCO01. The sequence goes on from CAVZND010000012.1 coordinate 20,844, forward strand.
ACGACCGCTTCGATGTCGTCGTGGTGGGTTCCGGCGCCGCGGGCTCGACCGCGGCCATCGCGGCCGCGAGGAGCGGTGCCCGAACGCTCCTGATCGAGGCGTTGCCGTTCCTGGGTGGCACCTCGACCGCGGTCCTCGACACGTTCTACGGCTTCTACACGCCGGGATCCTCGGCCCGCAAGGTCGTCGGGGGGATCGGGGACGAGGTGATCGCCGCGCTCCGGGGCCTCGGTCCAGTCGTCGAGCGGCCGAATACGTACGGCGCGGGCACGGGCATCACGTACCTGGCCGAGCACCTCAAGGTCGTCTGGGAACGGCTGGTCGAGGCGGCCGGGGCGCGGATCCTGCTCCACGCCACGGTGGTCGATGCCCACGCCCGCGACGGGCGCCTCGAGGCGGTCGTGGTGGCGACCCGGGCCGGCCTGCGGACCGTGCCGGCTGCGGTGTTCGTGGACGCGTCCGGCGACGCCGACCTGAGCCATCACGCGGGGTTCGGGTACGAGCTGGCCGGCGACGAGGCGCCCGCCCAGACGGCGACGACGACGTTTCGGATGGGCAACGTGGACATGGCCGCGCGTCGGACGATCGGCAGGGAGCGGCTCCACGAGCTGATGGCCTCGGCCGCCGCCGATGGCTACGACCTGCCGCGACGCGAGGGCAGCGACCACGTCACGCCGATCGACGGGGTGACCGCCACGATCATGACCCGGCTCGACCAGGTCCGGCGCGATCCCGACGGCCGCGTGCGCAACGCAACCGACCCCGAGGTCCTGACCGAGCTCGAGATCGCCGGGCGCCGGCAGGCGCTCGAGTACGCCCGGTTCCTCGTCGACCGCGTACCCGGCTACGAGCACGCGTCCCTGGTCGCGCTGGGGACGCGGGTCGGGGTGCGCGAGACGCGCCGCGTGTACGGCGACTACCGGGTGAGCGGCGAGGACGTCCTCGGCGCCCGCCAGTTCGATGACCAGATCGGGTTGTGCGGCGCCCCGATCGAGGACCACCACGGGGCCGGGGACGGTGAACCGAGCGACGGGACGACCTGGCGATACCTGCCCGACGGCGCGGCGGTCGGGATCCCGCTCCGCTCCCTGATCGTCCGCGACGGCACGAATACGCTCGTCGCCGGCCGGTGCTTCTCGGCGACCCACGACGCCCACGCCTCGATCCGCTCCATGGCGCAGTGCATGGCGATGGGCCAGGCGGCCGGGACGGTCGCCGCGCTGGCCGTCGGCCGGGGCGGGGATGTCCGCGCGGTCCCGGTCGACGCGGTCCTGGCGCGGCTGCGGGCCGATGGCGCCGTGCTCGATGTCCCCGATGCCGATCGGGTCGGTTCGTGACGATCGTCCGGACGGTCCTCGGCGACATCGACGCGGCCGAGCTCGGGGTCACGTATGCCCACGAGCACCTGGTCATCGATGGTGGCGCTCCGGTCCGGATGAACCCCGACTTCGACCTCGGCGACGTCGCGAAGATGGCCGCCGAGGTCGGGGAGGCCGTCGCCCTCGGGCTGCGCAGCGTCGTCGACGCCATGCCGTGCGACTGCGGGCGCAACGTCGTGAAGCTCGCCGATCTGAGCCGGCGGTCGGGGATCCACATCGTCGCCCCGACCGGCCTCCACCACGAGCGCTACTACGCCTCGGACCACTGGAGCGTCGGGCTCCCGGTCCAGGCCATCGCCGAGCGGTTCACGCTCGACGTGACCGACGGCATCGACGCCGACGACTACGCCGGGTCGGTCGTTCGCCGGACCCCGCATCGGGCCGGCGTCATCAAGATCGCCGGGAGCGCCGGCGGCCCGTTAGGCCGGGACCGGCGGGTCTTCGAAGCCGCCGCGGCGACGCATCTGGCGACCGGCGCCCCGATCCTGACTCACTGCGAGAACGGCACGGGCGCCCTCGAGCAGGTCCAGCTGCTGGCGGGCTTCGGCGTCGAGCCGGAACACGTCTCGCTGAGCCACGTGGATAAGGTCGTCGATCGCTCGTACCACCGGGATCTCCTCGCGTCAGGCGCCTTCGCCGAGTACGACGGCTCGTTCCGCTGGGGCGATGCCGACAACGGCACGCTCCAGCTGCTCGAATGGGCGCTCGAGGATGGCCACATCGGTGGCATCCTGCTCGGGATGGATGCGGCGCGCCAGGGCTACTACCGCGCGTACGGGGGCTCGCCGGGGCTGGCCTGGCTGCTCGACGGGTTCGCCGACCAGATGCGGGCACGCGGGATCGACGATGCGATCCAGCGGCGACTCTTCGTCGACAACCCGGCTCGCGCGTTCGCGTTCGCGCCGACCGGGGCGCCGTCCCCCGGGAGCGCGCCATGACCGGACCGATCCGCTCAGCCGACCGACCGGGCGGCCTGCTGACGAGCGTCGTCGGTTCGCATGCCCGGCCGTCCTGGTTCGTGGCCGGCATCGAGGCAGCCGAACGCGGCGAGTTCGGCCCGGTCGATCTCGCCGAGATGCTCGACGACGGCGTGGACCTCGCGATCCGCGACCAGGAACAGGCCGGGATCGACGTGCTCACCGACGGCGAGATGCGCCGAGCCGGCTTCTTCACGGCCGAGTTCTACCGCCACCTGACTGGCGTGCAGGCCCGCCCGCCGGACCGCCGGCTGGGCGCCGGTGGCCACGACCAGCAGCATCGGTTCGACGTCATCGAACAGATCGCGGCGCCCGACGGTTTGGGCGTGATCGAGGAGTTCCGGTTCGCGACGACGCGCACGACGCGACCGCTCAAGGTCACGATCCCCGGGCCGTACACGCTCTCGGGCCGGCTGTCATATGGGCCGGGCCACGTGTACCGGGAGCGCAACGCCGCGGCCGAGGCGTTCGTGCCGATCCTCCGGGCGGAACTCGAGGGGCTCGTCGAGGCGGGCGCGACGTTCATCCAGATCGACGATCCATCGCCGGCCATCCATCCGGATGCGCCGTCGGACTTCGCGGCCCTGTTCAACGCCTCGGTGGAGCCGGTCGTCGGGCGGGTCCGGCTCGGCGCGCACCTGTGCTTCGGGAACTATCTCGGCCGGCCGCTGGCCCGACGGACCTACCGGCCGGTCCTGGAAGCGATGCTCCGGTTCCGCGTCGATGAACTGGTCCTGGAGTTCGCCAACCGCGAGATGGCCGAAGTGGAGGTCCTCGGCGAGATCGCCGCGGCCGGACGGGACGTCGCCGCCGGCGTCGTCGACGTGAAGAACTACCACCTCGAGTCGGCCGACGAGGTCGCCGAGCGGATCGACCAGGTGCTCGCGGCCGGCGTGCCGCCCGAGCGCCTGACGCTCGTCCCGGACTGTGGCTTCAGCCAGACAGCTCGATGGGCGACGATGGCCAAGTTGCGCGCGCAGGTAGCCGGACGGGACCTCGTGGCGGGTCGCACGGGCCTGACCGCCGCGCGATGATGGCGACGCCGACCGACGCGGGCGTCATCGAGGCCGCCGGGCGCGTCAAGCTCGGCGAGTGGACCTCGGTCGCCCTCACCGAGGCGTGCCTCGAACGGATCGAGTCGCTCGAGCCCTCGGTGCAGGCCTGGGCCTGCTTGGATCCGACGGCAGCGCTGGCGGAGGCGGCCGGTCGCGATCGGGAGGTCCGCGCCGGACGGCCGCTGGGGCTGCTGCACGGCGTGCCGATCGGGATCAAGGACGTGATCGATGTCGCGGGCATGCCCACGACGGCGGGCGCTGCCGCGTTCGCCCACACGTTCCCGACGAGCGACGCGACCCTCGTCACCCGGCTCAGGGGCGCCGGCGCGGTCATCCTCGGCAAGACCCATGCCACCCAGTTCGCGTACCGCGACCCGGCGCCCACTTGCAATCCCTGGTCGCTCGGACATACGCCGGGTGGGTCGTCGTCGGGATCGGCGGCCGCGGTCGCCGCCCGGATGGTCCCGGCCGCGATCGGGACCCAGACCGTCGGCTCGGTCTTGCGCCCCGCCGCCTACTGCGGGGTCGTCGGCTTCAAGGGGGCATACGGCGCGGTGCCGCTCGACGGCGTGGTCCCGTTGTCCCACTGGCTCGATCATGCCGGGCCGATCGCCCGTTCCGTGGCGGATGTGGCGCTGCTGGAGCGCGTGCTGGCCGGGGAGGGCCGAGGCGTCGTCGCGGTCCCGGCCCGCCGGCTGGGCGTTGTGGGCGGCTCGCTCGATCGGGCGGAGCCGGAGCTGCGCCGGCATCTCGAGGGCATCCTCGCGCAGTTCCACGACGCCGGGGCGGACGTCGTCGAGGTCGAGCTGCCTGACGCCTTCGCCGAGTTGCCCAAGGCCGGCCAGGTCCTCCTCGAGGCCGGCGCGGCCACGTTCCACGCCGAGACGTTCGCCGCGCACGCCGGCGACTACGGACCGACGATCCGCGAGCTCGTGGTGGCCGGCTTGGCCCGTACCGCCGACGACGTCGCGGCCGCGGACCGGGCCCGTGACGCCGCTCGCCAGGCCTTCGCGTCCGTGAGCGTCGCCGTCGATGCCCTGGTGACGCCGGTCGCCTCGTCGACGGCGCCGGCCCTGGCCAACGGCACCGGCGACGGTTCGCTCTGCGCGCCGTGGAGCACCATCGGCGTCCCGGCCATCGCGTTGCCGACCGGCGTTGACGGCGCTGGGCTGCCATTCGCCATCCAGCTGGTCGGCTCGCTCGGCGACCCGTCGCGACTGCTCGACGTCGCAACGTGGTGCGAGCGAGTCATCGGGTTCGACGCTCGACCGCCCATCTAGCGCGAGGGCCCGAGCCCGCCGGTGTCAGCTCCGCGGTGGCGCGGTGCTCTCCCGGATGACCAGTTCGGTGGCGAGCTCGACCCGGGTCTGGACCCGCTGCTCCCCGCGCGCGAGCGCCAGCACCAGTTCGGCGGCGGCGACGGCCATCTCGAACAGTGGCTGGCGGATCGTCGTCAGCGGCGGTCCGACCCACTGGGCGACCGGCAGGTCGTCGAAGCCGACGACGCTCAGGTCCTCCGGGATGTGGAGCCGCGCCTCACGGGCGGCCTGGTAGACGCCGAGCGCCTGGAGGTCGTTGCCGGCGATGATCGCCGTCGGCCGGTCCGCGCGGCGCAGCAGGGAGCGGCCCTTGCGCACGCCCTCGTCGACCTGGAACTGGCCGTGGCTGATGAGCTCAGGGTCCACCGGCACGCCGGCCGCGTCCATCGCCGCGCGGTAGCCGTCCATCCGCGCCCGGCTGCAGAGGATCCAGTCCGGTCCGCCGACGACCGCGATCCGCCGGTGCCCGAGGCCCAGGAGATGTCGGGTCGCGGCCAGCCCGCCGTTCCAGTTGGCAGCGCCGATCGAGGGCGTGTCGTGGAGCGGCTCGCCCGTCGGATCGACCACCACGAACGGGATGCCCCGCGTCCGGAGCTGCGTCCGGACCGATTCATTCAGGTCGCTGAAGACCGCGATGACGCCGGTCGGATGACGGGCCAACGCGCCCTCGATCCATCCGCGGCCGGGGGTCCGCCGGCCGTGCAGCTCCGTGAGGACGACGGCCATGTGCTGCTGACCGGCGACCCGCTCCACGCCCCGGACGATCTCCAGCGCCCACTCCGACTCCAATTCGTGGAAGATGAGCTCGAGGATCGGCGCGGCCCGCTGGGAGCGGTCGGACCGGTGATAGCCCTGCTCCCGGATCGCCGCCTCGACGCGGCTGCGGGTCGCTGGCGACACATCGGCCCGGCCGTTGATCACCTTCGAGACCGTCGGCACCGAGACCCCGGCCTGGGCGGCGACACGAGCGATCGTCGGTCGGTCAGAGGGACGCCGCTTCGCACGCGTGACGGAGGAGGTCATGGGGGGCATTGTACCGAAAGTTTCGGCGCTCGGTGCCCTCGATTCGATTCGACTAGGCAGCTGAATGGCTCTTGACGGGTACCCCATTGGGTGCCTAAGGTTCGAGGCCGAAAGTAGTCGTCCATTGGACCGAAACTTTCGTTTTATCCGCTCACCTCGACCGGACGGACCGGCATCGGGCGACTGCCACGAGGAGATCGCCGACAAAGACATGCGCCGCACCCACCCGAGGAGGAGTGTCGAAATGACAGGAGGGCAAGTCATGTCCAACCCTAGGCGAACCCTGGGATTGCTAGGCATCCTGGCGCTGACGATCGGCGCCTGTTCCAGCGGGGGCGCCAGCAGCGCTCCATCGGCCGCGCCGAGCGCCGCGCCGAGCGCCGCAGCCCCGTCGCAAGCCGCCGCGCCAGTGACCATCAATTGGTGGCACATCATGAACAACGACCCAGGCAAGGCGCTGATGACATCCTTGGCCAATGAGTACATGGCTGCCCACCCCAACGTGACCATCAAGACCACCGTGCTCGAGAACGACACCTTCAAGCCGAAGCTGACGACCGAGCTCCAGGGAGGGCATGTGCCCGACCTGTTCCAGTCGTGGGGTGGCGGCGGCATGGGCGAGCAGGTCAAGGCCGGACTCCTTAAGGACATCACCGCCGATGTCGCCGACTGGAAAGACACCATGAACCCGGGCGCGATGGGCATGTACCAGCTCGATGGGAAGCAGTACGGGATCCCGTACGACCTGGGCATGGTCGGCGTCTGGTACAACAAGGACCTGTTCGCGAAGGCGGGCATCACCGAGCCGCCCGCGACGTGGGAGGATCTCCTGGCCGACGTCGACAAGCTGAAGGCGGCTGGGATCACGCCCGCATCCGTCGGTGGCAGCAAGGCGACCTGGACGCAGATGTTCTGGTGGGCGAACCTGGCCACCCGGCTGTGCGGCGCGGACGCCATGAACAAGGCGACGAGCACCGGTGACTGGACCGCCCCCTGCTTCGTGGAAGCTGGGACCAAGCTGCAGGAGCTGCTCGCCAAAGAGCCATTCCAGAAGGGGTTCCTCGCGGCAGAGTGGGACGGCGCCGGCGGCTCGGCCGCGACGATGGCCCTTGAGAAGGCCGCGATGCTCCTCCAGGGGCAGTGGGCGCCCGGGACCATGCAGGCCAACACGCCCGACAAGACGCCGGTCAAGTGGAACCTCGGCTGGTTCCCGTTCCCCGCCGTCACCGGCGGTGCGGGAGCGCCGACCGACGGGTTCGGTGGTGGCAACGGCTGGGCCGTCGGCAAGGACGCTTCACCCGAGGCCGTCGACTTCCTCAAGTTCATCAGCAGCAAGGCGAACGCCGAGCGGATGGGCGCGATGAACACGGGCATCCTGCCCGTGACGGTCGGCTCAGAGTCGTCGGTGACCGATCCACAGCTGACGTCCGTGCTCGACGCGCGAGCCAAGGCGCAATACGTCCAGCTATACCTTGACCAGGCGACGACGCCTGAGCTGGGCGCCGTCATCAACGATGCCGTCGCAACGCTCTTTGCCGGGACGGGGACGCCGGAGAAGGTGACCCAGACGATCACCGACGCCGCGAAGTCCGGCGGCTGAGCTTCTTGACCATCCGCACCGAACGGGCCGGCACCAAGCCGGCCCGTTCGCGCTGGTCCGCCCTTGCCGCGGTCGGCATCTTCCTGCTGCCCGCGCTGATCCTCTACACCGTCTTCGTCCTGATCCCGATCGGACAGGCCGCCTATTACAGCCTCTACAAGTGGAACGGCCTGACGCCCTTGACCGACTTCGTCGGTCTGGCCAACTACCAGCGAGCCCTGAGCGCACCGGTGTTCATCGGGGCGGCGACGCACAACACGATCATCGTGGTGCTCTCGCTCGTCCTCCAGATCCCGTTCTCGCTGGGCATCGCGCTGATGCTGAATCGGCGGTTCGTCGGTCGCGCGGTCTTCCGCCTCCTCTTCTTCGCGCCGTACGTCATCGCGGAGGTCATCGCCGCGATCGTCTGGCGACTGATCCTCCAGCCCGGCGGCCTCGCCGAAGGGGCGCTCACAACGGTGGGGCTCGGGTCGCTCTACCAGCCATGGCTGGCCGATCCCGATACGGTCCTCTGGGCGCTCTTCCTGATCATCAGCTGGAAGTACTTCGGGTTCCACATGATCCTGATGCTCGCCGGGCTCCAGGGCATCCCTCGTGAGCTCGAGGAAGCGGCCGCGATCGATGGCGCCTCGCGGCGGCAATCGATCCGCTATATCACGCTGCCCCTGCTGGGCCCGACGATCCGGGTCTCGGTCTTCCTGTCGATCATCGGGGCGCTCCAGCTGTTCGACCTGGTCTGGGTCACGACGGGCGGCGGGCCGGTGGACGCCTCCAACACGATGGCGACTTACCTGGTCGACTGGGGCTTCGAGCGCTTCCAGCTCGGCTATGGGAGCGCGATCTCGGTGATCCTCTTCGTCATCGCGCTCATCGTCGCGCTCGCCTACCAGCGAGTCGTCCTCCGACGTGACGTGGATGGCGCGCTCACGGGGGCCGGGTAAGTGACCTCGGACGCGGCCGCGGTCGTCCCGGCATCAGCGGTCACGGGCCGGCTGTCGACGGCTATCGGGTGGCTCGTTCGGTGGGGCATCCTGATCGTCCTGGCGGGCATCATCATCATCCCGGTGGCGTATGCGGCCCTGGGCGGATTCAAGGACGACTACCAGCTATCCCTCGACCCGATGGCCCTGCCGGACCCGTGGCGGGTGTCGAACTACACCGACGTGCTCGCGTCCGGATCGTTCTGGCAGCAGCTGTTCAACAGCCTCCTGATCGCGGTGATCACGACCGTCACCGTCGTGGCGTTCGCGGCGCTTGCGGCCTTCGTCTTCGCCCGCCGGTCGTTCCCCGGTCGCGAGGTCGTGTTCACGCTGTTCACCCTGGGCCTCCTGTTCCCGGCCGCGGTCGCCATCCTGCCGCTCTTCGTGCTCATCCGGACACTCGGCCTGCTGGACAACCCCTTGGGCATCGCCCTTCCCCAGGCGGCCTTCGCCCTGCCCTTGACGATCATCGTGCTGCGGCCGTTCTTTCGGGGTATCCCGCGTGAACTCGAGGACGCGGCTTCCATCGATGGCTGCGGGTCGTTCGGGTTCTTCTGGAGGATCCTGCTACCGCTGTCACGACCCGTTCTCAGCACCGTGGCCGTCCTGGCCATCGTGTCCAGCTGGAACGCGTTCCTTCTGCCGCTGGTGATCCTGTCGGACCAGGGCAACTGGACGCTGCCGCTCGGGATCACCAACTTCTCGACCCAGTACTCGTCCGATACGGCGAGGATCCTTGCCTACACGACCCTGTCGTTGATCCCGGCGCTGCTCTTCTATGTCGTCGCCGAACGGCAACTGGTGGGCGGGTTGACGGCCGGAGCCTCGAAGGGGTGAGCCGACGATGACGACCACCCGAGCCACCTATCGTGACCCGTCCTTGCCGATCGAGGCGCGCGTGGCCGACCTGCTCGTCCGGATGACTCGGGCCGAGAAACTGGCGCAGCTGGGCGCCTTCTGGGCCTTCGAGGTGGTCCGAGAGACCGGCCTCGACGAGTTCCGCCTGGCAGAGCTGGCGGGTGAGGGCATCGGCCAGATCACACGCCTCGCCGGGTCCACTAACCTGCGACCCGTGGAGGTGGCCGAGGCGGCCAACGCGATGCAGCGCTATCTCATCGAGGAGACGCGGCTGGGCATCCCGGCGATCATCCACGAGGAGTGCCTGCATGGCCTGATCGCGTGGGCCGCACCGTGCTTCCAGCAGTCCATCGGCGCGGCGGCGAGCTTCGATCCGGATGTCGTCTCGGCGATGGCCGCCACGATCCGCCGACGCATGCTGCTGACGGGCGCCCGGCACGCGCTGGCACCGGTCCTTGACATCGGCCGTGACCCGCGCTGGGGACGCATCGAGGAGACCTACGGCGAGGATCCGTATCTCGCGGCCGAACTCGGCTGCGCGTACACCGAGGCGATCCAGGGCCCCGACCTCACGGACGGGGTCATCGCCACCGCCAAGCACATGGTCGGCCACGGGCTGGCCGAGGGCGGCCTCAACCAGGCGCCGGCGCACATGGGCGAGCGCGAGCTGCGCGACGAGCAGCTGTTCCCATTCGAGGCGGCCGTCCGCCATGCCCGGATCGCGAGCATGATGCCGGCCTATTGCGATGTGGACGGCGTGCCCTGCCACGCGTCGGCCGAGCTGCTGACCGGGATCCTCCGCGGCGAGTGGGGCTTCGATGGCATCGTCGCCTCGGACTACATCGGCGTCGAGATGATCGCCACGGCCCATCGCCTGACCGCCGATCTCGGCGAGGCGGCCCGCCTGGCGCTCGTCGCGGGCGTCGACTCGGAGCTGCCGCGGACGGTCGCCTTCGGCGCGCCGCTCGAGGCGTATCTCGAGGACGGACGGGCCGAAGAGGCCGACCTCGACGCCGCGGTCGAACGCATGCTCCGGATGAAGTTCCGGCTCGGACTCTTCGACCGACCCTACGTCGAGGTCCCCCTGGAGGCGACGCTCGACGCTCTCGCCGCCGACGAGGCCCAGGTCGCGCGGACGCTCGCCCAGGAGTCGCTGGTGCTGGTCAGAAACGACGGGCTGCTGCCGCTCGGAGCGGATCGGCGGCGCGTGGCGGTCATCGGTCCGATCGCCGACAGCGTGCGCGACCTGCTCGGCGACTACAGCCACCTGGTCCACATGGAGACGCTGCGCGAGATGCGGAACGGCGGGAACGCGCTGGGGGTCGTCGGCGACGGCGACGTCATCCAGCCGGGCGACGAGCTGACCGGCCGGCGGACGATCCTCGATGCGCTCCGCTCGTCGCTGGTCGACGCGGAGGTCAGCTACGCGCGTGGCTCCGGGATCTCGGCCGGGACCGACGAGGAGATCGCGGCGGCGATCGAGGTCGCGCGCGCCGCCGACGTCGCGATCGTCGTGCTCGGCGAACGGTCGGGGCTGACGGACGACTCGACCACCGGCGAGTTCCGCGACCGGCTGGATCTCGGGTTCCTGGGCCGCCAGCAGGAGCTGCTCGAAGCGGTCGTCGCGACCGGGACCCCGGTCGTACTCGTCGTCGTGAGTGGGCGGCCGCTGGCGATCGGATGGGCCGCCGAGCACTGCGCGGCGATCCTCCTGGCATGGGTGCCCGGCGATGCAGGTCCCGACGCGATCGCGGACGTCCTGACCGGTGCCGCGAATCCCGGCGGCAAGCTGCCGATCTCCTTCCCACGGCACGTCGGGCAGGTGCCGCTCACCTATCGGCACCACCCGACCGGCGGTCATTCGCAGCCCAAGGGCGACTACGTCGACGGACCCGTGGCGCCGCTGTGGCCGTTCGGCTTCGGCCTGTCCTACACGACCTTCGCGGTCTCGGACCTGCGACTCGACCGGACGGAGGTCCCGACCGAGGGCGGCGAGGTGACGGTCACCGCCTCAGTCACCAACACCGGCGACCGGGTCGGTGACGAGGTCGTCCAGCTGTACGTCCGTGACGACGAGGCGACGGTCGCGCGGCCGGTCCTGGAGTTGCGCGGGTTCCGCCGCGTCCGGCTCGAGCCCGGCGAGCGGCGGTCGGTGTCCTTCCGGCTTTCGACCGAGCAGTTCGCCTACACCGGCGCGGACTACCGGCGGGTCATCGAGGCCGGCACGATCCGGGTCAAGGTCGGCACCTCCTCCGCCGACCTTCCCCTCAGCGCGACCCTGACCCTCGTCGGCCCGACCGTCGACTTGGTCGAGCGCTGCCGGTTCCTGACCGAGACCGCGCTTGGCTGATGCCCGCGTGGTGATCGATCCGACAGTCGCGGTCGGCGTAGTCGACGAGCGACTCTTCGGGTCCTTCGTCGAGCACATGGGCCGGGCCATCTACGGCGGGATCTACGAGCCAGGACACCCCACAGCCGACGCTGATGGGTGGCGTCGCGACGTCATCGATCTCGTTCGGACCCTCGGTGTGACGATCATCCGCTACCCGGGCGGGAACTTCGTTTCGGGCTACGACTGGGAGGACGGCGTCGGACCGCGGGCTGAGCGCCCGTCCCGGCTCGATCTCGCCTGGCACTCGATCGAGCCGAACCTCGTGGGCGTCGACGAGTTCATCGCCTGGACGCGACTCGTCGGGGCGGAGCCGATGCTCGCGGTCAACCTCGGCACGCGGGGGCTCGAGGCGGCTCGGGACCTCGTCGAGTACTGCAACGCGCCGACCGGCACGCGCCAAGCGGACTGGCGGGCGGCCAACGGCCATGGCGAGCCGTATCGCGTCCGAACCTGGTGCCTCGGCAACGAGATGGACGGTCCGTGGCAGATCGGTCAGAAGACCGCTGTCGAGTATGGCCGGCTCGCGGCGGAGGCCGGCAAGGTCATGCGCCTCGTGGATCCTTCGATCGAGCTCGTGACGTGCGGAAGTTCGGGACCCGGGATGCCGACATTCGGGGCGTGGGAGGAGACGATCCTCGATCTCGCTTGGGACGTGACCGACCATATCTCGCTGCACAGCTACTTCGACCCCGCCGCGTACCCGTCGATCGAGGCGTACCTCGCGTGCTCGCTCGAACTCGACCGGATGATCGGGACCGTGGCCCGCATCAGCGACGAGGTCGCACGCCGCAAGGGGAGCGAGAAGCGCGTCGGCTTGAGCGTCGACGAGTGGAACGTCTGGCGCATGACCGAGCACCGGGAGCGCGAGGACGCGGGTGGTCCGTTCCGAGCGGCGCCTGCCCTCGCCGAGGATGAGCATGACATCGCGGACGCCCTCGTCGTCGGGTGCCTGCTCATCACGCTGCTGCGCCACGCTGACCGCGTCCGGATCGCGTGTCTGGCCCAGCTCGTGAATGTCATCCCTGCCATCCGGACGGTGGACGGCGGTCCGGCATGGTTACAGACGTCGGCCTACCCGTTCGCGGACGTCGCGGGGTCGGCTCGAGGGACGGTGCTGCGCCTCGAGATCGACGGACCGACCTACGAGCTCGACGGCCCGGGCGTGGTCGAGGCCATCGAGGCGACCGTCGTCCACGACCATGGCGCGGGCCGGCTCACGCTGTTCGCGGTCAACCGGCTCGATCGCCCGTTGACCCTCGAGGCGACGCTGCGCGGGCTTGACGGCCTGGTCGTCGACGAGCACACCGTCGTCGCTGACTCCGACCTTCGGGCGTCGAACACGGCGGTCGAACCGCTCCGGGTCGTCCCGAGGTCCGCCGATGGCGCGGCGGTGGACGGCGACCGACTGGCGGCCGTGCTGCCCCCGCGATCGTGGAACGTGGTTCGGCTCGGACCGAGGGTTCCTGACGCGCGGTCCTAACCCCCGGCCACGATCCGATCGGTGAAGTCGCCCGACGCGGGGTCCTTGAGGATGAGCTTGTGGCGCCCGTCGGGCAGGATCTCGCGCTTGATGACGACCTGGCCCTCGTACGTCTCGGGCGTCGAGGAGATCCGCGGGGTCGTGCCGCCGCGCCAGTCAAGGGTCACCGGTTCCCAGGCACGGCTCTTCGCGGAGCGGTAGGCGGTGTCCATGATCGCGTTGACGACGTACCCGTCGTAGAAGGTCTCCTGCGGCTCGCGGCCGGCCTCGACCGCGTCGAACATGTCGCGGAACATGTCGACATAGCCGAGCTCCGACACCTCGTCGCCGACCGGGAACAGCCAGCCCGCGGAGGTCTCGGCCTTCTCGGCGACATAGCCACCGCCGCCGCCGGCGGTGAACATCTCGAAACCGGTGCGCAGGAAATGGTTCATCCAGATCGTCCCGTGCGTGCCGGCCACCTCGTCCCGCAGGTCCATGCCGCCACGGAACGTCCAGCTCACCTCGAACTGGCCGATGGCCCCGGACTCGAACCGGATCAGGGCGATCGCGTTGTCCTCGTCGGCGATCGGGTGGACGAGCGTGTCGGTGTGGCAGAGCACGTCGACCGGCCGGTTCCCCTTGCCGACGAAGTTGCGGATGATCTCGATGCAGTGGCAGCCGAGGTCGATGATCGCGCCGCCGCCGGTCAGCCGGCCGTCCCAGAACCAGGCGCTGTGCGGTCCCGGATGGGTCTCGCGGGAACGGACCCACGTAACGTCGCCGATCGCGCCCTCGCGGACCGCCGTGACGGCCTTGAGCGACTTGGGCGTATAGCAGAGGTCCTCGAGGTACCCGGCGAACACGCCCGCGTCCTCGACGACCTTGAGCATCCGGGCGGCCTCCTCGGCCGTGCGCCCGAGCGGCTTGGTGCAGAGGACGGCCTTGCCGGCCTTCGCCGCGAGCCCGACCGCCTCCTCGTGGAGGAAGTTGGGCAGCCCGACGACGACGATGTCGGTGTCGGGGTGATCGACCGCGGCGGCCAGGTCGGTCGTGCTCTCCTCGATCCCGTGGCGCTCGCGGAATGCAACCCCGCGCTCGGCGCTGCGCGAGTACACGACACGCACCCGGTCGCGGCTCCGTTGCCCATGGAGGGTGGACGTGTAGAAGTCGCCGATGAGCCCGGTCCCGAGCATGCTGATCGAGTGCTGCTGCATCGCGCGAACCTCCTCGACGCCGGACGACGGGTTTCGATTGTATAGACATCTTGCGCCGCCGGCGGGGCTCAGTCAGCCGGCCAGCGCTCCGGGTAGATCGCTTCCTCGCGGGGCCGGCGCGCCTCGCCCGGTTTCGACTTGGGCAGCTTCGCCGCCTCCGTCGGGTGACCGAGGGAGAGGACCGTCCGGACCAGCCGATCGTCCGGGACGCCGAGGATCTCGCGAAACGTGCCGACGACGTCCGGCCGGATCGTCGAGATGCCGCCTCCCAGCCCTAGCATGTTGGCGGCTACGAGCATCCGCTCCGCGGCACGTCCATCGTCGAACGCGTCCGACACCAGGCGTTCGCGCTGGACGGGCAGGACGATGACGATCGCGGCGGTCGCGGTCTTGAGCGACCGGGTCTGCGGGAGGCTGCCGTCGTGCATCGCGGCGATGGTCACCGGATCGCGGACGACGATGAATTGCCATGGCTGCTCGTTGCGGCTGCTCCCGGACCAGCGGCCGGTGTCGGCGATGGCCTCGAGCTCGGCGTCGGTCAGGGGCTCGTCGGTGAACTCGCGGACCTGGCGGGTCCGGAGCAGCGGCCGGATCATGTCGCGCGGGGACGAGCGCGTGTCGGTGTCGGACATGCCCTGAGCATGCCACGAGGGCCGCTTCGTCGTCCGCGCGTCGGGGCCCGCGCCCCGCCAGGTCAGTCGGCGCGGCGGCGGACGAGCAGCCCGAGGGCACCGAGCAGGCTGAGCAGCCCGATGAGCACTGGCGCCAGCGGTAGCCCGTCCTTCGGGGGCGCGGCCGCCACCGCCGCCGGCGTCAGCAACGCCCGTGTCGTGTCGGGGACCGCAACGATCGTGACGCTGACGAGCGCCGTCGCACACGAGCCGGCGGCGTCGCAGACCTGGTACGTGAAGGCGTCCGTGCCGTGGTAGTCGCGATCGGGCGTGTAGGTGATCCGACCGGAAGTCGGGTCGACCGTGACCGTGCCGTGCGACGGCCCCGCCACGATCGTCACGGTCGTGGGGTCGAGGTCGCCATCCGGGTCGGTGTCATTGGCAAGGACGTCCACCACAGCAGATCCGTTCTCGCTGACCGAGGCGCTGTCGTCGGTCGCCACCGGCGGATCGGCCACGGGCGTCACGGTCACGTCGACCGTGGCGGTCGCACACAGGCCCGTCGCATCGCAGACCTCGTAGGTGAAGCTGTCCGGCCCTGCGTAGTCCGGGTCGGGCGTGTAGGTGATGCGGCCGGTCGACGGATCCACGGAGACCGTTCCGTGCGCCGGTCCTGACGTGACGGACACGGAGGTCGCGTCGATGTCCCCATCGATGTCGGTGTCGTTGCCGAGGACATCGATCTCGATGGAGCCGTCCTCGTCGACGGTGGCCGTGTCATCGACGGCGTCCGGAGGATCGCCCGCGGGGGTGACGTCGACATCGACGGTCGCCGACGCGCAGAGGCCGGTCGCGTCGCACACCTGATAGTCGAACGTGTCCGGGCCGTTGTAGTCGCCGTCCGGGACGTACGTGACCACCCCGGTCAGCGGGTCGACCGTGACGGTTCCGTGGGCCGGGTCGACCGTGATCGTCACGGTGGTCGGGTCGATGTCGCCATCGACGTCGGTGTCGTTGGCGAGCACGTCGATGGCCGTCGAGTCGTCCTCGTCAACGGTCGCGCCGTCATCGTTCGCCTCGGGCGCGCTCGGGGCGGCCGTCGTCATCGTGTCGGGCTGGTCGCCCGGCGTCCCGCTGTCGCTGTCGGACTCGTCGTCGAACAGGGTTCCGAGGGTCGCCCCGACATACACCACGGTGGCCTGGTTCACGATGGGGGTCGAGGCAGCCGTGCCGCCATCGATCGACACCCGGAACCGGACCGATGTGGTCTCGCCGATGCCGATCGTGCCGCCGTTCGTGGCGTCCGCGCCGGTGCCGAGCCGGATGACGACGTCGCCGGTCGCATCGCCCTGGTCGTCGCCGGTCGCGTCGGTCAGACTGCCCGCGTTCGCCCCCGACAGGATCTCGAGGGTTCCCGGCACGTAGGTCGTGTCGGCCGGGATCGGATCGGTCAGCACGACGTCGTCGGCGGCGTCGTTGCCGACGTTCTCGATGTCGATCGTGTACTCGATCTCGTCGCCCACGACCAGGTTCCCGCCGTCGACATCGACGCCCTGCTTGGTCACGTCGAGACTCGGCTCGAAGACATCGACGGCGAAGGTCAGGGCCTGCGGGTAGTAGGTCTCGCCGCCCGTGGTGAAGGTCAGGTCCGCCGACGTCGCGCCGTTCGCGACGAGACCGGTCGCGTCGAGGAGGTCGACGTCCCAGCCGAGCTGGTTCACGTAGTCGGGATCTTTCGCGGTCACGAGCGTCCCGAGATTCGAGATCGTCGAGTCGAACACGTTGTCGGCCGGGTTCTGGGCGTCGGAGACGTCGGCCCCATCGATCTGGAATCGGTCGCCCGTGAAGCCGCGGTCGCCTTCGCCGGCGATGAGGCCAAGCTCAGCGTTGACGGTCCCACTGCCGGGCGTCAGGAACCCGCTGACCGTCGTGGTGATCGAGGTGGGTGCCGTGCTGTTCACGATGGCGAAGCCGTCGAAGACCGTCAGGTTCCGAAGGGGCAGGGACGGGTCTCCGAAGACGATCACCAGCGCCCAGCCGCCATGCCGGTCCGCGACACCGACACTGGCGGCGATATCGGCCACGGTGTAGGTACCGTTCGGATCGGCGAGGCCCCCGACCGTCGCCGTGATGTCCGCGAACGCCCCATAGACGGTGCCGGTCGAATCGACCGGCGTGGTCGCCGCGACGGTTGCGTACGACCCGCCGGGAACGGCCAGGCGGACCTCGTCCCGAGACGCCGACGCCGAGTTCGCGCCCCAGTACAGGCCGGCGAATTCGATCGTGGCACCGGCAGGCAGGGACAGGTCGGCGCGACTCGAGTCCGACGTCGACGCATCCCCGTCGACATCGACGAGCTCCATCGCGTACCCGTTGTTGTTGGCATCGCCACCGGTGGCCGTGCCATCCCGGGCGCCAGCGCAGTCGGGATCTGCATCGGGACACGTGACGATCGTGTTCCCGATCAGGGCGATCGAGCCACGCATCGTGGTCTGGAACCGGATGTCGTAGGTCCGGATCAGCGTGGAGGCCAGGACCGCCTGCGCGCCGACCGACCCCGCGAGGACAAGCAAGATCGAGGCGAGCGCGACCGAAGCGCGCATCGGCGCTGGCGAATGACGCGACGGCATGACGGACATCCGGCGACCCCGATCGGTGCGGGAGGGGACGTCGCCCTGGGCTCGACCGCTGGTGACGATACGGATGGTACCGGGACGGTCTGGTGTGTGCAGGGTGGTCGTGCAACGGTCCCCCCATCGTTAGCCGATCGTTACCCGCGGGTGCATCGTTCCATCCCGCGCGGTCGTGGTAGAACCGGTCCATACGAGAAGGAGCGACACCATGGCCAGCCGGCTACCCATCCGCAAGACGATCGGTCTGGTCGCCCATGACAACAAGAAGCGCGACCTGGTCGAGTGGGCGACCTTCAACCGACAGGTCCTGGTCCCGCACGATCTGGTCGCCACCGGCACGACCGGCACGCTGCTCGAGGATGAGCTCGGGATCGGGGTCGTGAAGCTGCAGAGCGGGCCGCTCGGCGGCGATCAGCAGCTGGGCGCGATGATCGCCTCGGGCGACATCGACTTCCTCGTGTTCTTCTGGGATCCGCTGGAGCCGCAACCGCACGACCCCGATGTCCGGGCGCTACTCCGGATCGCGGTCGTTTGGAACATCCCGGTCGCGTGCAATCGCGCGTCGGCCGACTTCATGGTCTCGTCCCCGCTGATGGCGAGCGAATACGAGCGCCAGATGCCCGACTACCAGACCTACATCGATCGGCCGGTGGGCTGAGCGAGCCTGGTGGGTGGCCGCGGTGACGGCCCGGGGGGAACCGCCACCGCGACGAGGTCCCTAGACCTCGGGAACGGTCGCCGGATCGCTCGACGGGGTCGGGGTGGTCGGCGTGGTCTCGTTCGACCCGCCCGAGCTGCCGCCGGACGCGTCGCCGGAGCCGTTCGAGCCGCCCGTGTCGGGGCAGTCGCCCTTCGCGTGGCCGGCGCCGTTCGACGGCTGGTCGTTCGTCGACGGCGCGGTCGTGCCGCCGGGAGCGGTCGTGCTGTCGGGCGTGGTCGGCGTGCTCGGCGCCGACGAGGCACCGGGGTCGGGGCTCGCGGCCGACACGACGGCGACGCCGCCGACCGCGAGCAGGCCGATCGCGAGGGCCAGGGTCGCGAGCCCGCGACGGATCGGTTGGGATGTCAAGTCCATGGATGGAAGCTCCTGTGCGTGGGCGGCTGATGGTCGATCCCTCGACCCCTCCGTGCGGCACAGCCTCCGGCCCGAACCTTCGGATGCCATGAGAGTCTGCGACGATGGGGGATACTCACGCGGCAACGGCGGGCGGATCCCCATTGACAATCGTTGCGTCCGCAACTATATTCGAGACACCATCAGAACCGAAGGAACGACCGCCGCCATGCCCGCCATCACCGTCGACGACATCAGTGTCCTGCCTCGCATCGCCGAGCCGGATCCCACCATCGCCCGCCACCGCGCGGTGTCGAGCCTGACGGTCGCCCCGAAGGGCTTCGAAGGCGAAGGCTTCCCGGTCCGGCGCGCGTTCGCCGGCGTCGAGCTGTCCGCCCTGGACCCGTTCATCCACCTCGACCAGATGGGCGAGGTCGAGTACGCGCCCGGTGAGCCGAAGGGCACGCCCTGGCACCCGCATCGCGGCTTCGAGACCGTCACCTACATGATGGACGGCACCTTCGAGCACGCCGATTCGAACGGGGGCGGCGGGGTCATCACCAACGGCGACACGCAGTGGATGACGGCGGGCGCGGGCATCCTCCACATCGAGAAGCCGCCGGAGTGGCTCGTCCTCGCGGGCGGGCTGTTCCACGGCATCCAGCTCTGGGTCAACCTGCCGAGCGACCAGAAGTTCGCCGCCCCGCGCTACCAGGACATCCGCGCGAGCGAGGTCGCGCTCCTCTCGTCGCCCGACGGCGGCGCCCTGGTTCGCGTGATCGCCGGCGAGGTCGCCGGCCACGCCGGTCCCGGCTCCACCTACACGCCGATGACCCTCGTCCACGCGACGCTCCACCCGGGCGCCAGGCTCGTGCTGCCCTGGCGTCCCGACTACAACGCCCTTGCCTACGTCCTCGCCGGTCACGGCACGGTCGGGACGGACGACCGCCCGATCGAGACGGGCCAGCTGACGGTCTTCGGGCCGGGCGACACGATCACGCTCGGCGCCGCGCCGACCCAGGAGTCGCGGAGCCCGAACTTCGATGTGCTGGTCCTCGGCGGGCGTCCGATCCACGAGC
This sequence comes from uncultured Chloroflexia bacterium, assembly GCA_963776545.1. Classification (GTDB taxonomy): domain Bacteria; phylum Chloroflexota; class Limnocylindria; order Limnocylindrales; family CSP1-4; genus SPCO01. The sequence goes on from CAVZND010000012.1 coordinate 40,480, forward strand.
CGGTCGCCTGGCTCGGCCCGTTCGTGATGAACACGCGCGAGGAAGTGATGCAGGCCGTGGCGGACTACCAGGCCGGCCGGCTGGGCACCATCCCCGCCATCCACAACGCCCCGACCCACCTGATCCAGTCGCCGGGACGCGACGCCGGCGCCTGACGCCCGCGATCGCCCTCGCCCGACGGCCCGGCGTCGCCGGCGTCCAGCCGACTTGCGGCCGAACATGGTTCACTATCGGGGATGACGACGGGAAAAGACCTGGCGCTCGCGACGCGAGCGGTGCGGAAGAGCTATGGCTCGCGGCTGGCGCTCGACGGCCTGGACCTGAGCGTCCCGACGGGCGTCGTGTACGGCTTCCTCGGGCCTAACGGCGCCGGCAAGACCACCACCATGCGGCTCCTCACGGGGCTCATCCACGCCGATGGCGGGGCGATCGAGATGCTCGGTCGGCCGTTCGCTCGCGGCGATCGGCGCCGGCTCTTCGAGGTCGGGGCGCTCGTCGAGACGCCGACCTTCTACCCGTACCTGTCAGGCCGCGAGAACCTGAATGCCCTGGCGGCGGCCGGCCCGCGGACGCCGAAGACGCGCGTCAGCGAGGTCCTCGAGCTCGTCGGATTGACCGAGCGTGGCGGCGACAAGGTCTCGCGGTATTCGCTCGGCATGAAGCAGCGGCTCGGCATCGCGGGAGCGCTCCTGAGCGACCCGAAGCTCCTGCTGCTCGACGAGCCGGCCAATGGGCTCGATCCGGCGGGCATCGTCGCGATGCGCGAGACCCTCAAGCACTTCGCCTCGACCGGCAAGACGGTCTTCGTTTCGAGCCACCTGCTTGCCGAGGTCCAGCAGCTCGCCGACGTGGTCGGGATCATCGCGAAGGGCAGGCTCGTGCGCGAAGGCACGATGAAGGACCTCCTTGCGACCGAGGGGGTCGTCCGTGTCCGGGTCGCCACCGAAGAGGTTGCCCGGGCCGCAGAGATCCTCACCGCGATGACCGCCGCGGACCATGTCACGGCGTCGAGCTCGGATCACGGCTGGCTGTCGGTCCAGGTCCCGCAGGATCGCGCGTCCGAGCTCAACCGTGCGCTCAGCCAGGCGGGCATCTACGCCTCGGGCCTCGAGGCCGGCAACGATCTCGAGGAACTGTTCCTGTCGCTCACCCGGAGCGAATCGGGGTCCGATCCGGACGGGACGTTCGCCGGCCGCCCGGCCGAGCCTGCCGGACCGACCGACTGGGCCGGCGCATGAGGCTCTTCACCTCGACGATCCGCAAGCTCATCCGCCGCCCGGCGACCTGGGTGACCTTCGCCCTGCTGGCCGGCTTGCTCGTCCTGATCCTGCTCGCGGTCGCCAGCACCCGCGGCATCAGCGAAGGTTCCGGCAATCAGAACGGTGCGGCAGCGGCGATGCTCCTGCTCACCTTCCCGGGCGCCTACGACCTGATCCTTGGCTTCATCCTGGGCCTCGGCGGACTCTTCGCCGTCGTCTATGGCGCGGCCGTGGCGGGCTCGGAGTGGACGTGGGGAACACTCAAGAACACGGTCGCCCGAGGCGAGAGCCGAGTCGTGTACATGCTGACCACGTTCGCCGGGATCGCGGTCATCCTCGCGATCGGGACCATCGTGACGTTCGGGATCGGCGTCCTGGCCGGGGCCCTTGGCGCGACCATCGCCGGGATCCCGCTCGATGGCCTCTCGGACGGCCCGGCGATCGGACGACTGCCCGAGAACTTCCTTCGCGGCTGGGTCGTCATCAGTGCGGAGGCGTCCATCGGGTTCGCGGTCGCGACCCTGGCCCGCAGCCAGCTGGCCGGTATCGGCGTCGGCATCGCGCTCTACTTCGGCGAGGCGTTCGCGTCGATCTTCCTGCCGGACATCGTCAAGTACCTGCCCTTCGACCTTGCGACCGCAGCCGTCGGCGGCGGCAACGCATCGTTCGGAGCCCCGCCGGACCCGAATGCGCTCTCGGCGGACCTGGCCTTCGTCCTCATCTCCGTCTGGCTCATCGGCTCGCTCGTCGTCGCGTCGGCCTTCACCGATCGGGCCGAGATCACCGGCTGACGGACTCAGTGCGGTGGCGTCCCAGAACCGCGCCGTGACCTCGCTCGTACCATGGGCATGATGCCGACGGCCATCCCGATCACTCGCCGCACGTTCCTGACCGACCTCGGTCGCGGCGCGGTCGCCTTGACCGTCATCGGGGTCGCCGGGTGCGGGCCAGCGTATGGTTCGTCGGCGCCGGGTGCCTCTGCCACGAGCCAGCCGACCGGCGGCACATCGAGCACATCGCGCCCATCGTCCGGTGTGGCCTCCGGTGCGGCCGAGCCGTCGCAGCCTGGCGCACCGGCCGCGGGCGCGGTCTCCTGGGAGCGGGCCAACCTCGGGTTCGTCTCAGCGTACGTGCTTGTCCGTGGCGGTGAGGCGGCGATCGTCGACACCGGCGTTGCCGGCAGCGAGGACGAGATCGAGGCAGCGCTCAAGCGGATCGGGCTCGACTGGGGCGCCGTCGGCCACGTCGTGCTCACGCACAAGCACCCCGATCACGCGGGGAGCGCATCCGCGGTGCTCACCAAGGCGCCCGACGCGACCGGCTATGCGGGCGCGGCCGATCTCGCCGCGATCAGCGCCCCGCGCCCACTCGTGACCGTGGCCGACGGCGATCGGGTCTTCGACCTGTTGATCGTCGCGACGCCTGGGCACACGGCCGGACACGTCGCCGTCCTCGACGATGTCGGCGGGCTGCTCGTCGCGGGCGACGCGCTCGGGACCTCCACGGGCAAGCTGCAGGGCTCGAACCCGGACTTCACCGCCGATCCTGCGGCGGCCAAGGCGTCGGTCGCCAAGCTCGGCGCGCTCCGCTTCGAGACGCTGCTCGTCGGCCACGGCGAGCCGATCCTCGAGGGGGCATCCGCCCAGGTCGCGACGCTGGCAGCTGCCGGCTGACGAGCGCCTCGACGCGCCGACCGACTCGGTGTGTTGAACTGGGTGGGGTGGCCTACGGGGCTCGAACCCGTAACCTCTGGAGCCACAATCCAGTGCTCTGCCGGTTGAGCTAAGGCCACCACGGATGCCGCCGCCGGGGCGGGGCCAGCGGAGTGTACCCGGAAACGTTGGGAGGACGTGATGCCACTGATCGAAGGGGCCCGGTTCGGGCATGTCAACGTCACGACGCCGGATTGGCGGTCGCTGGCCGCGTTCTACGAGACGGTCTTCGGCATGGTCGTGGTCCCGCCGGAACGCGACTTCCGGTCACCCGATCTCGACCGCGCGACCGGGCTGACCGACGCGCACCTGATGGGCGCGCACCTGCGCCTGCCCGGCGAGCCCGACGGTGGACCGACGCTCGAGATCTACGAGTATGAGCGGCTCGAGTCGTCTCGGCCGCCGGCGGTCGATCGGCCGGGCTGGGGCCACATCGCGTTCCGCGTCCCGGACGTGGCGGCAGCCCGCCACGCGATGGTCGGGGCCGGGGGCTCACCGGTCGGCGAGGTCGTCACCTTCACGACGGCCGACGGCCGTCACGTCACCTGGTGCTACGTCGCCGACCCGGCGGGCAACATCGTCGAGCTCCAGACCTGGCACTGAGCCATTGGGCTAGGCCGGTTCCGGCGGTCGCATCCGGCGGCGGGTCGTCACGTCGACCCGCCCGTCCGAGCCCTCCTGGGCGGGATGCTCGACGAGGGCGATGAGGCGGCTGGCCATGAATTGACCGGTCCGGACCGGCGTCCCGCCGCGCGTCACCTCGGTGACCTCGACGACGCCGCGGGCCGTCGTCACCTCGAGCCGGCGACCGTTCTTGGTCGCCACGATGTCGAACGTCTGGACGCTCTGACCGGTGTCCACCACGATCTCGACGCGATCGCCTCTCATGCGCCGACGATACACCCGCCCGCCGACCGGGAGCCGGCGTTCAACTAGGCGAATTCGCCCTCGAATTGGACGTCGCGCGTCTCGGCTTCCGGGGTCAGGAAGGCCAGGAGTCGAGCGGCCTCGTCGGCGACGTCCTGGCGGTCGGCCGGAGGCAGCGGCCGGAACGGCTCCACGACCATCGTCGCGGCTCGCCCGTCGCGCTTCAGGTCCCAGCAGCCGTGCCCGAACCCGTCGACGAAGTACGGGCCCTTGCGGAAGTTGCGCTCCGCGAGGTCGATCGCGCCGATCCGTGAGCGGTCGGCGTGGGACAGGAACAGGTTGTCGTACTCGCCGAGGAACCGCGGCGGGATGGGGGTCTCGGGGTCGGGCCGCGGGGCGTCGGGCAGGTCGAACAGCTCGCGGCCGCTCTCGTCGCGGAACGTCCGCAATCGTGGCCGGAGACGCTCGACGACGGCGCCGAGCTTCGTGAGCCAGCACCAGCTCTGGATGTCCATGACCGAGGCGGGCCCGAACGCCGCGAGGTACCGGAGCACGAGCGTCTCGTAGTCCTCCGGCCCTGCCGTCCCGACCGGCATCCCGAGCCACGACGACAGCGTCGTCCACGTCGCCTGGATCGGCTTCACGCCCCAGACGCCGCGCGGCGGGATCTGCACGAGCGGCAGCTGATAGGTGACCGTGTAGGCCAGGGACAGCGGGTCGTAGCCGGGGAAGCGCTCGACAAGCGCGGCGCTGAGCTTCGCGCGACTGAGCGGCTTCGCCTCCAGCAGCTCACGTCCGGCTCCGAGCAGCGCCCCCTCGTCGATCCCTGCGACGGCCCGACCGAACGGGCTGCTGCTCCGGAACACCCGATCGAGGACCGGCTGGATCATCGGCCGCAGGAACAGGGCGTCGCGCGCCGTGACCAGGTGGATCGTCGATCGCATCACGTGCGTCCGGACGGCAGACCGGTCCGCGACCATCCGCCCGAGCTCGAACGGGTCGAAGCCGTCCAACCGCGACCAGAGCGAGGTGTACGGGACCAGCGGCACCTGGGCCTGCAGGCCGACCAGGTGCTCGACCGCGTCCACGACCGGCATCGGCGATCGCTCGATCATCAGCTGGCGCGCCATGAACGCGCGGTTGAGCGCCCGCAGGCTGAGCACGTCGGTCGTGGCGGTCAAGGCGTCCTCGTCAAGGCGATCGGTGGGGGCTCCCTATCATCGCCGACTCGGGGCGGTTCCGACGCGAAACAGCCCCGGACCGCACCTCCCCGGAACGCACCGTGACGGAGCGCACCCGCCCTGCGGTACGAGCGACCCCGACCACCCGGACTATCGCCCTGCGGACCATCCCGGACCCGCCATCTACCGTGAGGAACCACACCGGACCCTCGGCAAGTCCGCCCCGCGGAGTGCATGCATCGGATGTCGGCTCGCCCGTCGCTCACGATCTCCCGTCGCATTGCCGGCGCCGTCGCGCTGGTGTTCGCCGCCACCTCCGTCTTCAGCCTGGCAGCGCCGTCACCGGCCGCCGCGTGGAGCGAGAACGCGTTCAGCGCCGCCTCCGAGAACGAGCTCGTCGCGCTCACCAACCAGAGCCGAGCTGCGGCCGGACGCAAGGCGCTCAAGGTCGATTCGGCGCTGCGTTCCATCGCTCGCTGGCGCAGCAAGGACATGATCCAGCGCGACTACTTCAGCCACGACATCCCCGGCTATGGCCGCGTCTTCGACGTCATGTCGGACAAGGGCTACTGCTACCACGTCGCCGGCGAGAACATCGGCTGGAACAACGCGAGCGACAGCACCGCGACCCAGAAGGTCCACAACGCGTTCATGGACTCGTCCGGGCACCGTGCCAACATCCTCGGCAAGGCCTGGGACGTCGTCGGGATCGGGGCGTACAAGGGCGCGAACGGCAAGAAGATGTGGACCGTGATCTTCGCCGACCGATGCGGGACGGTGAAGTCGAAGCCGACCCCGAAGCCGAAGCCGAAGGCCACGAAGAAGCCGACCCCAAAGCCGGTCTCGCGATCGACCCCGAAGCCGACGAAGAAGCCGACGCCGAAGCCGACCCCGACCACCCTCGCGCCGAGCGGTGATCAACGGGCGTTCGACCCGGAACCGGGGAGCGTCGTGCCCCTGGAGCCGCCGCCCGACGCCACCGAGCCCGAGGCGTCCCCCGACGCCACCGCCGACATCGGCGGCGCCCATGGCCTCCGCGTCCTGGAGCCCGGCCGCCCGCCGGATCTCGTCGAGTCGATCGTCGGCGACGTGACCGGCTTCTTCCTGGGGTCATAGCCGCGGCTACACTGGCGGCCATGGCGCCGATCCTCGAGGCCCGCGGGCTCGCCAAGTCCTACCCGCTCGGCGAGACGACGGTCGAGGCCCTCCGCGGCGTCTCCCTGCAGGTCGCCGAGGGCGAGTTCGTCGCCCTGATGGGCCCGTCCGGTTCGGGCAAGTCCACCCTGCTGCAGCTTCTGGGCGGCCTCGACCAGCCGACGTCCGGTGAGGTCATCCTCGAGGGCGAAGTCGTCAGCCGCCTCTCCGACGACTCGGCGACGCGGCTGCGGCGGGACCGGACCGGGTTCGTCTTCCAGTCGTTCAACCTCATCCCGCTGCTCGACGTCACCGAGAACATCGCGCTGCCGTTCACGATCGCCGGCGAGGACCCGTCGCGCGGCGAGCTGCGCGAGCGCATCCGCGACGTCATCGAGCTCGTCGACCTGACGGGCAAGGAGCACCACAAGCCGGACCAGCTCTCGGCGGGGGAGCAGCAGCGTGTCGCGGTCGCGCGGGCGCTCGTCACGCGACCGGCGCTCCTGTTCGCGGACGAGCCGACCGGCAGCCTCGACTACACGACCGGCACCGAGATCCTCGACGCGCTCTATCGGTCGTGCGTCGAGCGGCAGCAGACCGTCGTGCTGGTCACCCATGACTCGAAGGCGGCGGCCTACGCGGACCGGGTCCTGGTCATCGGCGACGGGTCGATCCGCGAGACCATCGAGCTCGGCCGGCGCGACTCGCACGACGCGGCCCCACTCATCGCCCGGCTCGCCCAGCTGGGCCTCTAGGCGGCCGCGCCCACGATGGACGGCCTGACCCGGCTCGCCCTGCGCAGCCTCGTCGCACGCCCACTGCGCGCCATCCTGACGACGGCCGGTGTCGCCCTCGGCGTCGGCGTGCTGTTCGCCGGCCTGGCGACGAACGCGGGCATCGAGGCGTCTGCGGAACGGACCGCCCGCGACCTCGTCGGGCTGAGCGACCTGCGGGTCTCGGCCTTCGGCGAGACGGGACTCGGGCAGGAGACGGTCGAGGCGATCGAAGGCACGCCGGGAGTGGCGATCGTGGCGCCGGCCCTCCAGCGGCGAACGTATCTCGGCACCCGTTCCTCCACCGGTGGTCTGTCGCCGTCGGTGACCGTCATCGGCATCGACCCGGACACCGAGCCGTCGCTCCATGACGACGCCCTGGTCTCCGGGACGGCGCTGCCACGGGTCGGCGAACCGAGTGCGCTCGTGACCCAGCGCCTGGCTGATACCGACGGGCTTGCCGTGGGCTCGCCCCTGACGATCCTGGGCGCCGGCGAGCCGGCGAAGTACCGCGTCGTCGGGATCGTGGCCGGCAACGGGCCACCCGACGTCGTCGACGGGCGGACCGTGTTCGTGCCGCTCGACACCGCCCAGTCGGTGTTCGACGTGACCGGCGTGACGCGGGTCGACGTCGGCCTCGAACCCGGCACGGATCCGAAGGCCGTCATCGACGCGCTCGAGACGCGTCTGCTGGTCGAGCCCTACGTCGTCTCGACGGCGAACGACGTGGCCGCCTCGCTGCGGGCGTCGACGTCGGACTTCCAGGCCACCACCGCGATGATCGCCGCGATCGCCCTGTTCACGGGCGCGTTCCTCATCTTCAACACGCTCTCGATGACGGTCATCGAGCGGTTCCGCGAGGTCGGCCTGCTGCGAGCGGCCGGGGCGACGCGGGCCCAGGTGCGCTCGTTCATCCTCGTCCAAGCGCTGGTGGTCGGGATCGTCGGATCGGCCCTCGGCGTCCTGCTCGGGGCGCTGCTCGCGTACCTGATGGTCGCCTATCTGCGGACCATCGGCGGCGTCACCCTCGACACGCCGGCGCTGCCGCTCGCCGGCGCGGTCATCGCCGTCGCGGTCGGCGTCCTCATCACGCTTGCTGCGGCCCTCGAGCCCGCCCGGCGGGCGGCCCGGATCGCTCCGGTCGAGGCGCTGCGGGCGCGGATGGACCTGCCGGAGGCTCGGCGCGCGCGGCTGCGCTGGCTGGCCGTCGTGTTCGTGGCGGTCGCCGTCGCCGGGTTCCTGATCTGGCCACGCGACGCCGGTACGGCCGGGGCCATCCGCGCCATCGCCGTCTACGCCGTCCTCCTCGTGGCCACGCTTCTTGTTCCGATCCTTATCCCAGCCCTCGCCCGGCTCGGCGGGTTGCCGTTCCGTCTGCCGTTCCGCCTCGAGGAGCGGTTGGCGCGGGCCACGCTCCTGCGCGATCGCGGCCGCGCGACGTTGACGATCGGTGCCCTGGCCGTCGGGCTGACGCTGGTCGTCGCCCTGGGCGGTGTGGGCGAGCGCGCCCGGACGGCGGCGAGCAGCTGGATCGCCGATGTCGTGCCGGGCGACGTCCTGGTCACGTCGATCCGGCCGGTCGCGGCAGACGAGGGGGTCGTCGAGGACCTCGACACGATCACCGGGGTCGCGCGGGTCAGCCCGCTCGCGACGTTCGACCTCGCCATCGATGGCGTCGCCACCGACGCAGCCGCGATGGTCGGGGCGGACCTCGCCGCCGATGGCCGGCTGACGCTCACTGAGGGCGACCGCGACGCGGCGCTGGCTGCGCTCGATGCCGGCGGTGCCGCGATCGTGCCTGCGGCCGTGGCCGATCGACTCGACATCGACCTCGGCGCGACCCTGAACGCCGCGGCCGTCGACGGCACCACCACCCCGCTCCGCGTCGTCGGGATCGCCGAGCGCACGTTGCCCGGCCGCGGCGGCGAGGCCGTGCTGGTCGGCTGGTCCGACGCCACGGATCGCTTCGGGGTGGCCGGCGCGGACGCGTTCGCGGTCCGGTTCGCCCCGAACGCCCCGGCCTCGACACGTGGCGACCTGGCCGCCGCGGCCGGGCTCTCGGCGCTCGAGGTCGTGACCCTCGACCGTGTCGCGGGCGCCATCGATGACGCGCTCGACCGGGTGTTCGGGCTGTTCGATGCCCTCGCGATCATCGCCGTGATCGTGGCCGCGCTCGGCATCGCCAACACGCTCACGATGAACGTGATCGAGCGCGTGCGCGAGATCGGCATCCTCCGCGCGGCCGGCATGACGACCCGTCAGGTCTGGCGCTCGGTCGTCGTCGAGGCCGGGGTCGTCGGGCTGGCCGGCGCCATCGTCGGGGTCGTGACCGGCGTGCTGGTCGGCGTGCTCATGGTCGCGCTGGCCGGCGGGACACCGGATCTTTCGACCGCCATCCCGTGGCCGACGGTCGCCGTCGCGCTCGTCCTGGGCGTCGCGCTGGCGATGCTGGCGGCGGCCTATCCGGCCCGTCTCGCGGCGCGCGTCTCCATCGTCCGGGCCGTCGCCTACGAGTGAAGTCCGGATGCTAGACTCGGCCGGTCGGTCGCACCCCCAGGCGACCCCCACCGACGGAGCCCCGATGACGATCGCCCTGCCCAGACTCGACCGGAGCACCCGGGCCGAGCGCGGCATCACCCTCGCCGATTTCCTGGTCCCGATCAGCGTCGGCGAGCGGATCGGACCGCGAGTCCGCCACCTCGCCCTCATCGCCGCGGGCGCACTCTTCATCTACCTGACGGCGCAGATCTACATCGCGCGGGAGCCTGTGCCGCTGACCGGCCAGACGTTCGGCGTGCTCGTCGTCGGCGGCGCGCTCGGCTTCCGACGCGGTCTTGCGGCCGTCGCGTTGTACGTGTTGCTCGGCGTCGTCGGCCTGCCGTTCTTCGCCGAGGGCAAGGGCGGCATCAGCGTCATCTGGGGCGCGACCGGCGGGTACCTCATCGGCTTCGTCATCGCGGGGGCGATCGTCGGGCGGTTGGCCGAGCTCGGCTGGGATCGCAAGCTCGGTGGCTCGCTCGCTGCGATGGTCATCGGCAGCGTCGCGATCTACGCCGTCGGCCTACCGTGGCTGAAGGTGTCACTGGGACTGTCCTGGGCGGACACCATCGCCGCCGGCCTGACGCCGTTCATCCTCTGGGACGCCGCAAAGCTCATGGTGGCCGGGGCGCTCTTCCCGGCGGCGTGGTGGCTCATCGGGCGGCGTCCGGAAGACCGCTAGGCTCGATCCGTCAGGCCTCGACGAGCGCGGCCCGCAGGCTCCGATCCGACTCGCGCAGCGACTGCGCTGACCGCGTCCCGCCCTGATCGTCGGTATCGTGGACTCGTGAGTACCGCGGTTTCAGACGCCCGAATGACTGGCCAGGTGGAGGCAGGCGTCGCCGGGCAGGCGACGGTGGACCTCGAGGGCCTGTACGGCCCTGACTCCGTGGCTTGGCGGCTCAATCGGGAGGCGATGCTCCTGCTCGGCGCCGGACCACGGGCGCTCCTGCTCCAGGTCGCGCACCCCTCGGTCGCGGCGGGCGTCAACGACCACTCCGACTTCCGGGCCGATCCGTGGCGGCGGCTGAGTGGCACGATCCGAAGCTACCTCGCGATCGTCTACGGGTCCGCGCCCGCCGCCCGCGCCGAGATCCGGCGGCTGAACGCGCTCCACCGCGGGATCGTCGGGCCGGGCTACGCGGCGCGCGACCCGTCGCTGTCGCTGTGGGTCCACGCAACGCTGATCGAGTCGACGCTGACCGTGAGCGACGCCTGGCTCGAGCCGCTCGACCGCGACCGGCGCGCGCGGTTCTACGCCGAGACGCGGCCGATCGGGCGGGCGTTCGGCGTCCCGGATGCGATGCTGCCTTCGGACTACGACGCGTTCGAGGCCTACTGGGCTGAGATGCTGGATCCGGCCGGCCCGGTCCAGGTCGGTCCGCTGGCCCGCGAGCTGGCGGGCGTCATCCTGCGGCCGCCGTTGCCAGGAATGCTGGGGCGACTACCCGTCCCGACCGCCCTCTACGACTGGACGCTCTGGCCATCTGTCGGCCTGCTGCCGCCGTCGATCCGGGAAGCCTACGGCCTGCCTTGGGACGCCCGGCACCGCTTCGTTTCGGGTTGGCTCGTCGCCGGCTGGCGAGCCTGGCGACCGTTGCTGCCCGCCGGCTTCCGCCAGATGCCACAGGCGCTCGCCGCGGATCGCCGGCTCGAGGGTCAGTAGAACCGCGGGAACCTCGGCGCGAAGAGCGTGCTGAGGTCCTTCGGCGTCCCGTCGTCGAGGGCCTGGAGCAGCGCCGCGGTCGAGCTGAGCCCGAACCGATGTGCCGCCACGTACCCGCGGAGTGCCGCCCAGAACGCCGCCGAGCCCATCTGCTTGCGCGCCTTGTCGAGGATGTTCCCGCCCTGGATGTAGACCCGTTCGTAGTAGCAGGCGCTCGTGTACTTGTAGATCGAGAGGTCCAGGCGCCCGGCCGCACAACGGCTGCCCCGCTTCATCTTCGTGACGTACCGCGCGATGAAGTCGGCCGCCGCCTCGTCGGCGAACGGCTGGCGGGCCTGGTCGCTGCCGACGAGGCTGTAGAACCACTGGTGGGCCGTCTCGTGGGCCGTCAGGTAGCGCAGGTTCGAGCGGCTGACGCCGGTCGGGATCCAGATCAGCCCGGGCGATTCCATCCCGTACGCGCCAGCCGACTGGACGACCTTGAAGACCGGGTACGGATACGCGCCGAGCCTCGCCTCGTACGCCTTGAACGCATCGGCCGCGCCATCGAGCATCGCCGCGGCGGGCGCGCCTCGGCGGTAGTAGACCCGGACGATGTTGTCGCCGACGACCCGCTGCTTGGTCTTGTAGTCGACGGCGGCCGTGACCGTGAAGTCGCGGACGTTCTGCGCCGTGTAGACCTTGGTCAGGCCGTCGGCGCTAGTCGAGACCTTGTTGCCGGTCGTCGCGAGCACGAGCTTGCGGGTCGTGACGACCGTGACTCGCACCGACGGACTCGACGGCGTGACGAACGGATCGCCATGATTCGGGCGGGTGAACGGCGTCTTCTTGCTGACCCACGGCAGCCAGCGGTAGAGGTCGACGATGCCGTTCGCCTTCGTGAACAGCCAGTTCGAGCCGCTGAGCGTGGTCCGCAGCGTGGCGAGGTAGCGCACGCGAACCGTCATCGAGCCACCGGCTGGCAGCACGCCGCCGAGCGGCACGACGATCGTCTGGTCGCTGACCGTCGCCTTGACCGCGACGCCATCGACGGTGACCGGGTCCAGCTTCATCGCCCCGAGGCGGGCCGCGATCGTGTTCAGCTCGACGCGGTCGATCGGGCCGCCGGAGGTGTTCGTGATGGAGAGCGTCGCCCTGACGCTGATGCGGTGGGCACCCCAGTTGATCTTGAGCCGCGCGTCGTAGGTCGCGGTCAGGTGAACGCTGGAGCGGTTGACGGCGCCGGCCACGATGTCGCCGACACCGACCGGCGATGCCGCGCGGGTCGGCGACACGGCGGAGGAGGGGAGGCCAAGCGCGATGAGCGCGAGCGCCAGGGCCAGCACCGCGGCCCTGGGCGAGCGGCGAGCCGGACCGCGCATCGACATCGCCATCGTCCGCATCCTACCCCGCGCCTCCTACACTGCCAGCCATGACCATCGGCCCCCTCATCGACGCGATCCGCGCCGAGCTCCCCGGCCTACGCCTGATGACCGACGCGACCGACCGCGAGTCGTATCGACGCGACGAGACCCCGTACCTGCACCCTGGCCTGCCGGGTGCCGTCGCGCTCCCGACGGAGACGGCCCAGGTCGCGACGCTGGTGCGCCTGGCCTCGGAACATCGCGTGCCGATCGTCCCGCGCGGTGCCGGCTCGGGCCTGTCCGGCGGGGCGACGGGCATCGAGGACGGCCTGACCATCGCGTTCACGGCGATGAACCGGATCGTCGAGATCGATCGCGAGAACCTCGTCGCTGTGGTCCAGCCGGGCATCATCAACGCCGCGCTGAAGGCGGCCGTCGCCGAGGTCGGTTTGTTCTACCCGCCCGACCCGGCATCGTTCGAGATCTGCTCGATCGGCGGCAACCTGGGCACGAACGCCGGCGGCCTGTGCTGCGTGAAGTACGGGCAGACGCGCGACTCGGTGCTGTCGCTCGAGGTCGTCATGGCCGACGGCGCGGTCATCAAGACCGGCGGCAAGAACGTCAAGGACGTCGCCGGCTACTCGTTGACCCACCTGTTCGTCGGGAGCCAGGGGACGCTCGCGATCATCACCGAAGCGACGCTCAAGCTACGGCCGGCCCCGCCCCCGCGCTCGACGATGCTTGCCTTCTTCCCGACGCTCGATAGCGCTGGCGAGGGGGTCGCCGCGATCGCCGCCGCCGGGTTGTCACCGGTCACGCTCGAGCTCCTGGACCGGTTCACGATCGCCGCCGTCGACGACATGAACAACCTCGGGCTGGACCGGACGGCCGCGGCCATGCTCATGGTCGAATCGGACATGCCGGGCGTCGCCGCGACCGACGAACTGGAACGGGCCGAGGCGGCGTGTCGGACCGCCGGCGCGACCGACGTCCTGCGGGCCGCCGACGCCCAGGAGGCCGACTGGCTGCGCCAGGCCCGGCGGGCCGCCCATTACGCACTCGAGCGCCTCGGCGAGGTCCGGATGGAGGACGTCGGGGTGCCGCGGTCCAAGGTGCCCGACATGCTCCGGGCGATCGAGCGGATCGCCGCCAAGCACGATGTCCGCATCGGGACGTTCGGGCATGCCGGCGACGGCAACCTCCATCCCGATCTCGTCTTCGACCGCGGCGACCCGCGGGCCGAGCAACTGACCAAGCTCGTCCAAGCCGACCTGTACCGCGCGGCGCTCGACCTCGGCGGCACGATCACAAGCGAGCACGGGATCGGAGTGGCCCGGCGCGACTGGCTCGAAGAGCAGCGCGGCCCCGACGCCATGCGGGTCATGCGCGCGATCAAGTCGGCGCTCGACCCGCTCGGCATCCTGAACCCGGGTCGCGTCCTCTAGTCGCGCAGTCATCCGCGGGGCCTCGAGGCCCGTATCCACGGCATGTTCTCGCGGACGCGTCGACTGACCCTGCCGCTCGCGGCCCTGCTGCTGGCCGCGGGATGCTCATCGCCAGCCGGGCCGACCGGGCCGTCCGGGCCGTTCGGGTCGATCCCGCCCACGCCCGTTCCCCTCGCCACGAATCGTACGATTCCGTACTACGAAATCGTACGACCTGGCGGCAGCGCGGCACCTGGCGGCAGCGCGGCACCTGAGGGCAGCGCGCGACCTGGCGGCAGCGCGCAGCCCGCCGTTGGCGAGTCGGCGGCGCAGAGCGAGATCGACCGGCTGTCGGCCCGGGTTGACGCAGATCCGAACGATCCGGCCACGCAGCGCGACCTTGGCCTCGCACTCCTGCAGCGAGTCCGCGAGACGGCCGACCCTTCGCTCTACGCACCGGCCGAGGCCGCGCTGAGACGCGCGCTGGAACTGTCGCCGGACGACGTGCTCGTCTTGGTCGGGCTCGGCGGGCTCCAGCTCGGACGCCACGAATTCGCCGAGGCGCTCGACACCGGTGAGTCGGCCGTCGAAGCCTTTCCCGACTATGGTCCAGCCCACGGCGTCGTCGTCGATGCATCGGTCGAGCTCGGGCGCTACGACGAGGCGACGACCGAGGTCAAGCGGATGGTCGAGCTCTCCGCCGACCTGCCAGCGCTCGCCCGCCTCTCGTACGTCCGCGAGTTGCACGGTGACCTGCCGGGAGCGCTCGAGGCGATGCAGCAGGCCGCGGCATCACCCGGTCTGGCGCCGGAGAACACGGCCTACGTCACCGCAATGCTCGGCAATCTGTTGGTCGCCAACGGCGATCCCGAGGAAGCGAAAGCCGCCTACGAGACCGCGCTCGGCCTCGTTCCGAACCACGCGCCGTCGATCGCCGGCCTCGGTCGTCTGGCGGTCGGTCGGGGCGACCTCGTCGCGGCTGCCGCGGCGTTCGAGAATGCGGCTGCCATCCTGCCCCTACCCGAATACGTCGTGGCCCTCGGCGAGGTCCACGCCGCTACGGGCGACCTGAACGCCGCCAAACAGTCGTTCGACCTCGCCCGGGCCGAGATCGGCCTGTTCCAGGCGAGCGGCGTGACCGTCGACCTCGAGCTGGCGCTGTTCGAGGCCGACCACGGCGATCCGGCCCTCGCCCTGACCCTGGCCGAGGCCGCCTACGACCGAACGCCGACCGTCCGTGCCGCCGACGCTGTCGCGTGGGCGCTGCACCGGCTCGGCCGTGACCGCGACGCGAAACCACACGCCATCGAGGCAATGCGTCTTGGGTCGCGCGACCCGCTCCTGCGCTATCACGCCGGGGCGATCGCCGCCGCGCTGGGCGACGCAACGAGTGCTCGTGAGGATCTCGAGCTGGCCCTCGCCACGGACGCGGGCTTCTCCGCGACCGGTGCCGCCGAGGCCCGCCGGATCCTCGCCGACCTCCCCTGACGCGGGCCGATTCATCCGAATCGGCGGCATCGACGCATCCCCGCCGAACGGTCCCGGTGGAGGTCGCGACACACCGGTCCCGGTGCCAGACGGGCAGGTCCTGAGGGGGCCTGCTCCCAGCCCCAGTCAAGGAGGACCCAGTGTCCACACGAGCCAAGGCGACCGGTCTGACCGGCGCCCTCCTGATCGCCCTGACGTCCGTGTCCGGCGTCCTGGCGTCCAGCCACCGGGAGGCGCCGCTCATCGGCGGCGATCCGGCCGCGGACAACACCGACCTCTACGCGTTCGTCAGCCCGGACGACCCGACGAAGCTGACGATCATCGCCAACTACATCCCGCTCCAGCAGCCCGGCGGCGGCCCGAACTTCCATCCGTTCGACCCGGCCGTCCTGTACCAGATCCACATCGACAACACCGGCGACGGCAAGGACGACGTCACGTACAACTTCCGGTTCCAGACCAAGCCCAAGTCCGGCAAGAACGGCGTCTCGTCGTTCCTCTACAACAACGGCCCGATCACGACGGTCAACGACGCGACCTGGCTCGTGCCACAGGACTACAAGGTCGTCAAGACGACCAGGCACGGCAGCAAGGTCCTGGGTAGCAACCTGCGGACCACGCCGGCCAACATCGGCCCGCGCAGCACGCCGGACTACGCGACGCTCGCCGCCGGCGGCGTCCATGCGGTCAAGAACCACACCAAGGTCTTCGCCGGTCCCCGGGACGACGCGTTCTTCGTCGACCTCGGCTCGATCTTCGACCTCGGGGGCCTTCGACCCTTCAATAACCTCCACGTGATCCCGCTCGGTGCCACCGATGGCGTCGACGGCGTCGCGGGCTACAACACCGCGTCGATCGTGCTCCAGGTCCCGCTGACCGAGGTTCGCAAGAGCGCCTCGCAGCCGGTCGTGGGCGTGTGGGCGAGCGCCAGCCGGCGCGAGCACAAGTCGATCGACAACAAGGGCCGCGTCTCGTGGTCCGGCAAGTGGGTCCAGATCTCGCGCCTGGGCAACCCACTCATCAACGAGGTGATCATCCCGCGCCACCTCAAGGACTACTGGAACGGCCAGGCGCCCTGGAAGGACTGGCAGTTCGCCAAGTACTACGAGAAGCCGGAACTCGCGGGGCTCGTCAACTTCCTGTACCCCGCCCTCGATGACGCGAACACGACCGGTCGCACCGACCTGTCGCTGATCCTGCTCAAGGGCGTCCCGGGCGTGAACGCCATCGGCGCCAAGCCGGTCCTGGCCGACATGCTCCGGGTCAACACCGCCGTCGTGCCCGGTGCCAAGGGCGCCTGCCCCGGCGGCGTCGCCGACGGCAGCATGCCCGACCGCCTGGCCGTCCTCAACGGCGACCTGTGCGGCTTCCCGAACGGCCGGCGCCTCGGCGACGACGTGACGGACATCGAGATCCGTGCCGTGGCCGAAGGTTATGGCTCGTTCCTCAACGGCGCCTTCGGGCTGCCGAACCGAACCCCGAACAACCTCGTCGGCGACGGCGTCGACACCAATGCGGACATGCCGTTCCTCGGGACGTTCCCGTACATCGGCCTTCCGCACCAGGGCTACGAGTCGGTCCCGCCGGTCTCCGACCTGGTCCTCTAACTCCGTCGCGAGCGCGCGACACCTTCGAGCGGGTCCCGGCGACGGGGCCCGCTCTTCGATTCCCGGGCCTTGCCGGATCGACGACGGCACGCCATCATGCGCAGTCACATGAACGCACATCTGTTCAGTACATCTGTGCAGCGATGACCGACATCGAGCAACTCGTGCGCGCGAGCCGCCTCTACTACGAGCTGGGCGAGACGCAGAACACGATCGCCGAGCTTCTCGGCGTCACCCGGCCGCAAGTGTCTCGGATCCTCAAGCGCGCCCGGGCCGAAGGCATCGTCGAGATCCGCATCCACGAGTCGACCGCGGCGGAGAGCCCCGCCGCCGAGGCGCTCCGCAGCCGATTCAAGCTCGATGCCGTCCACCTCGCGCCGTCCGTCGGCGGCCCCGAGGATCTGACTCGCCGAATGGTCGGCCGGCTCGCGGCCCAGGTCCTGCGCGACGCGGTCCGGAGCGGCGCCGTCATCGGCGTCGGCGATGGCGCCTCGGTGTCGGCCACCGCGGACGCCCTGGATGAGGCGGCCAGTCCGATCACCGCGACCGTCGTGCCGCTGTGCGGCGGCTACTGGACGACCGGCCCGGAGCGCGAACCGTACCGCCGCGTCGCGGAGGCCCTGGACGCCACGCCGCGAGGGCTGATGGCACCTGGGCTCGTGGACGATGCGGCGACCCGCCGGGCGCTCGTCGCCCACGCGGGCGTCCGGGTCGTGCTCGACCTGTGGGAGCGCCTCGATGTCGCGCTGTTCGGCATCGGCGGGCCGGCCTGGACCGCGGCGGCGGTGGGGGATCGGGTCGAACGACAGCTCGAGGGGTCCGGCGCGGTCGGCGAGGTCCTTGTCGCCCCGTTCGACCTGAACGGGCAGTTCGTCTGCCCGGCTCTCCGCGATCGCGTGATCGCCTTCGATGCCCGGCGACTCGGGGCCGTGCCCGTGGCCATCGGGATAGCGGCGGGCGAGGCCAAGGTTCGGCCCATCCTCGGGGCGCTGCGCGCCGGCATCGTCCGAACGCTCGTGACCGATGTCGCCACGGCCGAGGCCGTCGTGGCCCTGGCCGAGGCTGGCAGTGGTACCGACACCGCCCGGCGATCCACGACGAGGCGCGGCCGATGAGGTCACGCGAACCCGCCGTCCTGGGGCTCGACCTCGGGACGAACGAGGTCAAGGCCGGCCTCGTCACCCTCGACGGGCGGCTGCTCGGACTGGGGCGAGCCAGTTTCCCGATCGACCTGTCGGGCGGCCCGGGCTGGGCCGAGCAGGATCCCGGCGCGTGGTGGTCCGCCGTCGTGAGCGCGGTCCGCGCGCTGCATGCCCCGGAGCTCGGGGAGATCGTCGCGATCGGCGTCGACGGCCACGGTCCGACGCTCGTGGCGGTCGACGAGCGGGCCGAGGCGACCCGTCCGGCAATCACCTGGCTCGACACGCGATCGACCGGCGAGGCGGCCGAGTTGGCCGCCGCGACCGGCGTCCGGGGTTGGGCTCTCGGCGGGTTGCCGGCCGCCCTCTGGGTCGAGCGCCACGAGCCCGCGGTCGCCTCGGCCACGCACTGGTACCTCACCACCTGGGAGTGGCTCGTGTTGCGGTTGGCCGGTGTCGCCGTCGCGCCGTTGATCCCGAACCAGCTCGTCCCGGACCTAGCCGTGGTGGGTGCCGCGGGCGTGCCCGGGCACAAGCTGCCACCGACCGGGGCGACCGGCACGGTCGTCGGCGAACTGACCGCGATCGCCGCCGACGCGTTCGGGCTGCGCCCCGGCATCCCGGTCGTCGGAGGCACCGTCGATGCGTTCGCGAGCTACCACGGTGCGGGCCTTCGCGAGCCGGGCGACGCCTACGACCCGGGTGGCTCAGCGGGCGGCTTCGGGGTCTACTGGGATCGTCCGGTCGAGGTGCCCGGGGCGTTCGTCACGCCGGCGCCCCTCGCCGGCCTGTACAGCGTCGGCGCCGCGATGGCGGCCACCGGCCGTGCGCTTGACTGGTTCCGCGACAGCATCGTTGACGGCGGCGTGACCACCGAGGCACTCCTCGCGGAGGTCGCGCGGACGCCGCCCGGCGCCGACGGGCTCGTCTTCCTGCCGTACCTCGCGGGCGAGCGCTCGCCGCTATGGGAGCCGAGCGCCCGTGGCGTCTTCGCGGGCCTGACCCTGGGCCACGGCCGGGGACACCTCGCCCGGGCGATCGTCGAAGCCGCGGCGCTGGCCATCCGTCACGTCGCGACGCCGATGCTGGCCGCCGGCGTCCAGGTGACCGAGATGCGGGCCTGCGGGGGTCCGGCCCGGAGCGACGTCTGGAACGCCATCAAGGCCGACATCACAGGCTTCACGGTCGCGGTCCCGGCCGTGCTCGAGACCGCGGTGGTCGGTTGCGCGATCCTGGGCGCCGTCGGCGTCGGCGGGCATCCGGATGTCGAGAGCGCCATCGGGGCGATGACCCGGATCGATCACCGGATCGAGCCGCGGCTCGAGCACGCGCAGACCTACGACCGCCTGTTCGAGGCGTACCTGGCGCTCTACCCGGCGACCGCGCCGATCCTGCGACCGCTGGCCGGGCCCGTCATCCCGGCCGAGGCGACCGCATGAGCGGGGCACTGCGCCTGACCGATGTGGCCGCCTCGTTCCCGACTCGCGACGGCGGTCGGCTGCTGGCCCTCGACGGCATCGACCTCGACGTGCCGGCCGGCCAGCTCGTCGCGTGCATCGGACCCAACGGCAGCGGCAAGTCCACGCTCCTGCGGGTCATCGCCGGACTCCTGGTCCCGGACCGCGGCACGATCGAGCTCGACGGCTCGCCGGTCACGAAGCCCGACCCGAAGATCGGGCTGGTGTTCCAGGAGCCACGGCTCCTGCCCTGGCGGACGGGCGCGGACAACATCACCTACCCGCTCGAACTCGCCGGCTGGTCGCCCGCGCGCCGCGATCGGCGCCTGCTCGAACTCGCCGAGCTGGTCCAGCTCGACCCACCGGCCCTGATCGCTCGTCCGGCCGAGCTGTCAGGCGGCACCCGTCAGCGCGTCGCGCTCGCCCGGGCTCTCGCGATGGAGCCCGAGGTCCTGCTGCTCGACGAGCCGTTCAGCGCGCTCGATGCGCTGACGCGCGAACGATTCGACCTCGAACTGCTGCGGCTCGGCGAGCTGGCGAAGACCACGATGATCCTGGTCACCCACAGCATCGCCGAGGCGATCCTCGTCGCCGATCGAGTGGTCGTGCTCTCGCCTCGCCCAGGCCGGATCGTCGCGGACGTCCCGGTCGAGGCCCCCAGACCCCGCACGATCGCGAGCCTCGATGGCGGGACGGCGTCGTCGGCCGCGGCCGACATCCGCGCCCACCTGGAGCTCGCCTCGTGAACCGGAGGAATCTCTGGCCGATCGTCGGGGCCCTGGCGGTCTTCGTCATCGTGTGGAAGCTCGTCGTCGTCGTCGGCGGCCTCCAGCCGTTCATCCTGCCGCCGCCCGAGACCGTCGCCGTGCGATTCCTGGTCGCGCTCGTCGATGGCACGATCTTCCCGCACCTCGTGACGACGCTGTTCGAGGTGGCGCTGGGCCTCGTGGTCGGCGCGGGCACCGGCCTCGTCGTCGGCTACGCGCTCGCGCGGAGCGCGCTCGTCGAGCGCCTGCTGTCGCCGTACCTCGTCGCGGCCCAGGCGACCCCGATCCTCGCCCTCGCCCCGTTGCTCGTGCTCTGGTTCGGGGCGGGCCTGCTGAGCAAGGTCGTCATCTGCTCGCTCATCGTCTTTTTCCCGGTCGCGGTCGCCACGATGGTCGGCATCCGCTCGGTCGATGCCGGGCTGCTCGAGCTCGGCCGGTCGCTGCGCGCGACGCGGGGACAGGTCCTGACCACGCTCGAGATCCCGGCCGCGCTGCCATCGATCCTCGGCGGTCTTCGCGTCGGCGTGACGCTCGCGGTCGTCGGCGCCATCGTCGGGGAGTGGGCCGGCGCCGACCGTGGCCTCGGCGTGCTCATCAACCTCGCCCGGGGATCGATGTTCGACATCCCGCTCATGTTCGCGACGCTGCTGACGATCGCCCTCGTGGGCATCGCCCTGTACGTCGCCGTCGTCCTCATCGAGCGTCGCCTGGTCGGCAGTCGATGAGCGCACCATCTCGTCATCCCAGCCTGGAGGTTCTCGTGTCATCGCGCCGCCGTTCCATCGTCGCCCTGCTCGTCATCGGCCTGCTGCTCGCGGCGTGCACGGGCGCAGCTTCGTCGACGGGGGGCGCGTCGTCGCCGTCGATCGTCGCGGGACCGTCGCCCACGAGCGGGTCGTCGGCCGGGCCGGTGAAGCTGGTCGTCGGGCTCGGCTTCATCCCGAGCGTCCAGTTCGCGCCGTTCTACCTCGCCGACCAGCAGGGCTACTACACCGATGCCGGACTCGAGGTCGAGTTCCAGCACAACACGGATCCAAACCTCGTGACCCTGGTCGGCCAGGGGGCGGTGGATGTCGGCATCTCCGATGGGACGAGCGTGATCCCGGCGGTGAGCCAGGGCATCACGATCAAGTACGTCGCGACCATCTACGGCAAGTTCCCCTCGATCGTCTTCGCCAAGACGTCATCCGGGATCGAGGCGGCGGCCGATCTCCAGGGCAAGAAGCTCGGCATCCCCGGGAAGTACGGTTCGTCCTGGGTGATGCTCCAGGCCCTCCTGCAGTCGGCGGGCTTGACCCCGGCCGACCTGACGATCAGCGAGTACCCGGACTACGGGCAGGGCGTGGCCGTCGCGGCGGGGGCCGTCGATGCCGCCACGGGCTTCATCAACAACGAGCCCATCCAGTTGGAGCTCACGGGTGAGTCGGTCAACGTCCTGCAAGTGGACGACATCACGCCGCTGCCGGGACCCGGGTTGATCGCCGGCGTCTCGACGCTCCAGACGAAGCGCGACGCGGTGGCGTCGTTCGTCGGGGCGACCCTGCGGGCGATGCGGGAGATCACCGAGACACCGGAGGTCGGGCTCGACGCCGCACTCAAGGCCGTCCCGGACCTGGCCAAGGCCCGCGAGGCCCAGTCGGCCATCCTGGCCGCCACGATCGACGCCTGGTCGGGCACGGTGCAGGCCGCGGATGGCCTGGGCGCCCTCGACACGGCTGGCTGGACCGAATCGATCGCCTACATGACGGAGCTCGGCATGGTGCCAAAGCCGGTGACCGTGGACGACGTTCTCGATCCCGGCCTGCTGACCGTCGGGGGCTGAGGGGCGGTGCTGGGCGGCGTCAGGCCGAGCGGGCAGCGACGCTCGTGGTGGCTGCGCGAGGCGCTGGCCGCCGAGGCCGCGGCGGATCCGGGTCTAGAGGGCGCGGCCCCGCCGGTGCGGGGCTCGACCACGGCCGATGTCGTCGTCCTCGGCGGCGGCTACACGGGGCTGTGGACGGCCCTGCGGCTGACGGAGATGGCGCCCGGCGCGCGGGTCGTGCTGGTCGAGGCGGACATCTGCGGGGGCGGGCCGTCCGGTCGCAACGGCGGATTCGTGACGGGCTGGTGGGACGAGCTCCCGACGCTCATCGAGCGGTATGGCGAGGCCGGGGCACTCGAGGCCGCCTGGGCGATGGACGGCGCGGTGGATGAGCTGGGCCGCTGGTGCGCCGAGCACGGCGTGGAGGCCTGGTACACGAAGGCGGGCGCGCTCTCGGTCAGCGCCGCGCCCGCCCAGGACGGGAAGTGGCTCAAGGCGACCGAGGCGTGCGCGGCACTCGGGGTGGGGGACCGCTACGTCGCCCTGAGCCCCGAAGAGGTCCAGGCGCGGGTCGCGTCGCCGGTCCTGCGGGCCGGGGCGTTCATGCCCGGCGCCGCCACGATCCAGCCGGCGATCCTCGCGCGCGGCCTGCGTCGCGTGGCGCTCGAGCGGGGCGTGACGATCCACGAGGGCACGCGGGCCATCGAGCTCGACGGCGAACGACCCGGGTGGCTGGGTACCGTCGGGGCGGGATCGAGACGTGCCGCCGTCGGTCGTGCCGGTCGCCCGGTCCGGGTCCGCACGACCTCGGTTGTCGGCGATGGCGAGGTCATCGCCGGGTCGGCGGTCGTGGCGCTGAACGCCTGGGCGGCGGCGTGGCCGTCGTTCGGTCGCCGGCTCGTGACGTGGTCGAGCAACATGGTCCTCACCGAGCCGATCCCCGACCGGCTCGAGGCCCTCGGCTGGACCGGCGGCGAGGGCCTCGCCGACGCGCGGTTCACGCTGCACTACCTGCGCCCGACCCGCGACGGCCGGATCGCCATCGGTGGCGGCGGTGGCAAGGCCGGGTTCGGCGGCCGGATCGGCGCGGTGTTCACGGACGATGCGAGCGCCTCGGCACGCGCCGCCGCCGGGCTGCGCCGGCTGTTCCCGTCGCTCGCGGACGTGCGGATCGAGGACGCCTGGGGCGGCCCGATCGACATCTCCTCGGACCACCTGCCGTCGTTCGCGACCTTGCCGGGGCGCCCGATCCACTACGCCCACGGCTACTCGGGCAACGGCGTCGGACCCGCACTGGTCGCCGGACGGCTGCTGGCCGGGATGGCGCTGGCCGATCGCGGACCGGTGGCGGAGGCGCTCCCGGAAGACCCGCTGGCCCCGCCAGTCCTCGTCGGCGGTCGGACGCGGGCGTTCCCGCCCGAGCCGCTCCGCTACCTGGGGGCCCGGGTCGTACGCGAGGCGATCGTGCGACGCGAGGCGGCCGAGGAACGGGGCGAGCCGGTCTCCATGGTGCTGCGCGAAGTCACGCGCCTGCCGCGCCGGATGGGCTACCACCTCTCGCCGGACTGAGGCGGGGCGGAGGTTGGCCGTGGCCTCGCGGCACCACGTCGCGTCACGGTGCGGGCGCCCTGGTGCGGCGGGTCACCATCGCCGGTTCGCGCACGCTCGCGATGGCCCGTCGTACTGCCGTCTGGGCGGGTGCGTCAGGTCACCAGCTGACCCAACGGTCAGGGGCCGAATCGGCTATCATTAGCGGCCCCCCCACGCGTTGCGTGCCCGGCCTGACCGTGCAGGAGTCTCCGTTGAATAGTCGTCCCCCGCTGAAGTCCGCCACGCCCGTCGCCGAGCCGTTCAAGCACGTCATCGACGAGTACAAGCACCGCGACCAGACGATCACTTGCACCTGCGGCTGGCACGGCAGCTCCGCGACGATCGACCGAGGCGGCTCCGAGTGGACCGCCCACCTCTTCGAGGTCCGCGGCAAGAAGCGCTAGTCGGCCGATCCGACCCGCGCATCCGACGGCTCGTCGGACGCGAGCGCGGGGATCGCCATCGCCAGGACCTGGTCGCGGGTCGCGACCATGTTGTGCAGCCGCCGGCCATGTTCCACGGTCGCCTCGACCACGACGTCCTCCGGTCCCGACGTCTCCCAGCCGCAGGCGCATCGCACCGTGATGGTCGTTTCCAAGTGCCCCTCCTTGCCGAGTCAGCCTAGCGCCCGGAACGGTTCCGGGACGTAGCCTTCGAGGGCCGCCGTCCACGGCGCCGCGAGCTCCGCGCTCACCACCGGGTCGTCCCGGATCAGCCACGCCAGGTGCCGCAGGCCGTGCTCGAGGACCTGGTCTACGGCGATGTCGTCCGGTGCCGCCGTCGCCTCGGAACGCGCGAGCGCCGCTCTCCCGACGGGAGCGCTGGCCATCGACCCGACCAGGGCCGCGTCGATGACGACGATGAACGTGAGGATGACCGCGTCGCGGTCCCGTCGCCACGACGTGGAATGGACGATCCGCGGCTCGCCGATCACGTCGCGGACGATCGCGCCGACGACCTCCACGGGATGTTCCGCCCGGCCGATGTCGAGAAGCCACGGCGCCGGTCCGCACGGACCGGTCAGTTCGAGTGCCCCGTCTCGAAGCCAGACGACGAAGACCTCGGCCTGGACCGGCCCGTCGGTATCGATGGATGGATCGATCGACGCCATGGCCGAGATGGTACGCGTCCGCGTCGTCTGGTCCCGAGTGGCCCATCGGTGTCCTGCTAGCCTTCCCCGGTGGACCTGCCCGATCGACCGCCGTTCGCCCTGCGCGCCCGGCTCCTGACGCCGCTCGACGCGGGCGGCACGCGCCACGAGCCCGACGGGCTGCTGGCCGTCGATGCCCAGGGACGCATCGCCTTCGCGGGCGCGGCCAACGAACGCCCGGCCGACCTTGGCCTGGAGACCGCCATCGATCTCCGACCCTGGGTCGTCATGCCCGGGATGGTCGACCTGCACGTCCACCTTCCGCAGCTCCCGAACGCGGGCCTCGGCGCCGGTCTCCACCTGCTGACCTGGCTCGATCGGTACATCTTCCCGCTCGAGCGTGGCTTCGACGAAGCCGAGGCGGAACGACTCGCCCCGCTGGCCTGGCGGGCGTTCGCGGCCGCCGGCACGACGACCGCCCTCGCCTACGGTGCGGTGTACGAGGCGAGCCTCGATGCCACGTTCCGGGCAGCCGAGGCGCACGGGATCCGGGCCATCGTCGGCAAGGTCATGATGGATCGACTCACCTACGACCGGACGATCGACCCGACGACCATCCTCGAGCGCAGCCTGCGGGAATCGGCCGACCTCATCGCCCGCTGGCACGGCCGGGACGACGGCCGACTCCAGTACGCCGTCACGCCGCGGTTCGCCGTCTCGTGCACGGCCGAACTCCTGCGCGAGTCCGCGGCGCTGGCCGCCTCGACTGGCGCGTACTGGCAGACGCACGTGTCCGAGGATCGCGGCGAGATCGAGGAAGTCGCCCGGCTGTTCCCCGACGCCCTCGACTATGTCGATGTCTACGACCAGGCGGGCGGGCTCGGCGAGCGGACCGTGCTGGCGCACGCCGTCCACCTCTCGGACCGTGAGCTGGCCCGACTGGTCGAGACCGGCACCCGTGTCGCCCATTGCCCGGCCTCGAACCTGTTCCTCGCTTCGGGGATGATGCCGCTCGGGCGCTACCTCGAGGCGGGCCTGACGATCGGGCTGGGGTCCGATGTGAGCGCCGGGCCCGACCTCTCGATCTTCACGGCGATGCGCGTGGGCACCTACCTGAAGAACGCGCTGGCCGTCGCGGGCGTCGCCGAGGGCCCGAACCTGACGCCCCTCGACTGGCTGCGGATCGGGACGCTCGGCGGGGCGACAGCGCTCGGGCTCGGGGACCGCATCGGTTCGCTCGAGGCCGGGAAGGAGGCGGACGTGATCGCGATCGACCCGTCGTTCGTGGCGCCAGTCCCCGGCGTGACCGACGACGAGCCCGAGGATCTCGCGAGTCGTCTCATCTTCCGCGCCCACCCGGACATGGTCCGCGGCGCCTGGGTCCGCGGCCGCCGCCTGGAGGGTCCCGGAGCCCGCCGCGCATGACGGCAGGGGACAGCGCGGACCTCCTGATCAGCGGCGGGACGATCGTCGACGGGACCGGCACGCCCGGGCGACCGGGGAGCGTCGTCGTCGACGGGGAGCGGCTGCGGATCCTCGCGCCCGAGGCGCCGCTGCCGACGCACGTCGGGCGACGGATCGATGCCACGGACCGGGTCGTCGCGCCCGGCTTCATCGACCTGCACAGCCACGGCGGCCTGATGATCCTGGCCGAGCCACGGCACGAGCCCAAGGTGCGCCAGGGCATCACGACCGAGATCGTCGGCGTCGACGGCAACGGCTTCGCTCCGTTCGCCCGACGCGAGGACCTCGAGGCGTTCGTCGAGCTCGACTCGGGGCTGGATGGGCGGCCCGCGATCGACTACGACTGGGACTCGGTCGGCCGCTACCTCGAGCGGTTCGACGGGACGGTCAGCGTCAACGTCGGGACGCTGGTCGGCAACTCGGCGCTCCGCATCGATGCCCTCGGTTGGGACGACGTGCCCGCCGATGCCGGGGCGATGGACCGGATGCGGGGGCTGCTGCGCGACTCGATGGGGGAGGGTGCGGTCGGGCTCTCGTCGGGGCTCGACTACCCGCCGGGGTCGTACGCGACGACCGAGGAGCTGGCCGAGTTGACCGCCGAGGCCGGGCGAGCGGGCGGCTTCTATCACAGCCATGTCCGCTACCAGCTTGGCGACCGGTATCTCGATCCGTTCCGCGAGGCGATCGAGATCGGCCGTCGGGCCGGCGCCCCGTCGCACATCACCCACTTCTATCACCGCGAGACGCATCCCGGACCCGCCGAGCCCCTCCTGGCGCTGGTCGACGACGCGCGAGCGGAAGGGCTCGACGTCACGTTCGACACGTATCCCTCCGAGTGGGCGAGCACCCGGTTGCTCATCCAGCTGCCCGGGTGGATCCAGGCCGGCGGTCCCGCGCCGCTCAAGGAGCGGCTGGCCGAGCGCGGGGCGCGGGACCGGCTCCGCGCCGAGATCGCCGGCCGTGGGGCGGCCTACACAGGCCCGGCCGGGTGGGCGGACCTGCGACTCGGGGCGTTCACCCACCCGGACAACGTGCGCTGGGAGTCGCGGACCCTGGCCGATGTCATGACGGAGACGGGTCGGGACGCCGTCGACACGATGTGCGATCTCCTGTTGTCGGAGAACCTCGGCGTCAGCCAGGTCACGAGCGGACCGTCGTCGAAGACGCTGCCGCTGTTCGTCGCGCATCCGGTGGGGATGGTGGGGACAGACTCGACGTTCCTCGGCGAGAAGCCGGCGCCGCGGACCTACGGCTCGTTCCCGCGGATCCTCGGGCAATTCGTGCGCGACGAGGCACGCCTCTCGCTCGAGGAGGCGATCCGCAAGATGACGGGCGCGGCGGCCGACCGGCTGGGGCTGCGCTTGCGGGGCGTGCTCCGCGACGGGATGCTCGCCGACATCGTCGTGTTCGACCCGGCGACCGTTCGCTCCAACGCCACCTACGACGAGCCGCGCCAGTTCCCCGACGGCATCGACCACGTCATCGTCAATGGCGTCGTCGTCGTCGACGACGGCGTCCACACCGGCGCGACCCCTGGCCGCGGCATTCGCCTGGGTCGGGACTAGGGAGCGCGTTCCTCGATCTCAGTCCGCGACTCGATCGAAGACGACGATCCGCCAGAACCAGGTCGTCCGTTCCGTTCGTGGCCGAAGTCCATTCGCGGCGGCCAACTGATCGATCATCGCGTTCGGGTGCGCATATGCGCGATACGCTCGGCGACGGACCCGGTACCCAAGATTGGTCAGGCGCAGGCCGACCCTGATCAGCCAACCATCGCGGGGCAGGACGAGTCCGTAGACCCTCCGCGCCCGCGCCGCGGACAACCCGACGAGTCCCGAGGCGTCGGGGTAGCAACACACGACTCGGTCCAGCGTGACGATGTCGGCGGCGTCGAGCGAACCGGCTCGCCGCACGAAGTCGCCGTCGACGAATTCGATCCTGTCCAGAAGATTCAGCCGACGCGCCTCCTGGCGGGCCACATCCAGGTAGGACGGCGAGGCGTCCGCGAGCACGGCGTGGCCAGCGCCCGCCCGAAGCAGCTCCTGGTCGATGACCCCGATCCCGCCGCCCACATCGAGGATGGTCGATCCCGTGGTGAGCGTCGGAAGGATCATGTCGAGCAGCATCCGGGTCGTTCGATCGGGACCGTTCCGGCGATACCGATCGCGATCGCGTTCGGCCGTGCGGCGATCGAAGATCGACGCGAAATCGTCGCAGCCACAGGCATCCATCGCCTGAAGCCTACGCGCGCCGGTCCAGCGCCAGGCAGCGCCACGCTCCTACCCGGAGCTCCGCGCATACTCGGACGGTGACGACGGCTCCAGCCCCGCGGCTCGGCCTGCGCGAGAACGCCGGCCAGTTCGCGCTCTTGGTTGCGGTCAACGGACTTGTCGGGGGCATGATCGGCCAGGAGCGGACCGTCCTGCCGCTGCTGGCCCGCGACGTCTTCGGCCTGACCGATTTCACGCTCGTCATGGCATTCGTGCTCGCCTTCGGCGTGACCAAGGCGCTCGCCAACCTCGCGGCCGGGGCCCTCGCCGACCGGTTCGGCCGGAAGCCGGTACTCGTCGCCGGTTGGCTGTTCGGGGTGCCCGTGCCGTTGCTCCTCATCTGGGCGCCCGAGTGGGGCTGGGTCATCGTCGCGAACGTGCTGCTCGGGCTCAACCAGGGGTTCGCCTGGTCGAGCACGGTGATCATGAAGATCGACCTCGTCGGTCCGGCGCGCCGCGGGCTGGCGATGGGCATCAACGAAGCCGCCGGCTACGTCGCGGTCGCCTTGACGGCCCTCGCGACCGGGTACATCGCCGCCGAGGCCGGCCTGCGGCCGGCGCCGTTCTTCCTCGGGCTGGCGTTCGTCGGGCTCGGGCTCGGTCTTTCCACCCTCTTCGTGCGCGAGACGATGGGCCACGTGGCGCTGGAACGTGGACCGGACGCGCCTGGCGCCGCCTGGCGCACGGTCGTTGCTCAAACCACGTTCCGAGATCCTTCGCTCTCAGCAGCATGCCAGGCCGGACTCGTCAACAACCTCAACGACGGCATGGCCTGGGGCCTGCTCCCCCTGTTCTATGCCTCGCACGGGCTGGGCGTCGCGGAGATCGGCGTGTTGGCCGCGGTGTACCCCGCCGTCTGGGGCGTCGCCCAGATCGGGACGGGCGCGCTGTCGGATCGGATCGGAAGGAAGGGGCTGATCGTCGCCGGCATGCTGGCCCAGGCGGGGGCCATCGGAGTGATCGCGTCGGTCTCGACGTTCGACGCATGGTTCCTGGCTACCGCGCTGCTCGGACTCGGCACGGCGATGGTCTATCCGACCCTCCTCGCGGCCGTTGCGGACGCGGCGGATCCGGCCTGGCGCGGCGCGGCGGTGGGTGTCTACCGGCTGTGGCGCGACCTCGGCTTCGCCGTCGGCGCCATCGTCGTCGGCGTGCTCGCGGACCGGGCCGGCATGCCGTTCGCGATCGGCGCGGTCGCCGTGCTTACCGCAGGCTCGGGTCTGGTCGTGCTGGTTCGGATGCGGGAGACGCACCCGAGCTGAGCGCCGGTTCGACGGGCAAGCCAGCGGCCGCCCACGCCTCGAACCCGCCGTCGATGTCGGTCGCCCGTTCGAAGCCGAGGTCCCGTAGGGTCGCCGCCGCAAGGCTCGACGAGTACCCGTGGGCGCACATCAGGATCACCCGCCGGTTCGGGTCGGCGACGCTCGGGTCGGCGTGGCCGGACGTCGGATCGAGCCGCCAGTACAGCACCGAAAGCGGATGGTGGATCGAGCCGGGGACGACCCCGACGTCCTCGCGCAGTTCCCGGCAGCGGATGTCGATGAGGATCGCGTCGCCGTCCATCTCGGCACGCGCCTGTTCTGGCGTCAGGCGATCGAGTCGCTGGCGCGCCGCCTCGAGCACGTCTCCGATGGTCCGTCGCTCCACGGTCATCCGCCTCCCGTCGAGAGTATGCGCCCGGGTTTTGGACAGCCTCGACATTTGCCGGGTTGACATGCGACTTAGTACTCACTAAGTTAACGCCATGACACCGACCACCCGCCTTTCCGCCGAGGAACGCCGCGACGAGATCGTCGCCGCCGCGATGACCGAATTCGCCCAGACCGGCTATGCCGGCACGTCGACCGAGGCGATCGCTCGCCGCTCCGGCGTCAGCCAGCCGTATCTCTTCCAGCTCTTCGGCACGAAGAAGGACCTGTTCATCGCCGCGATGCGCCATGGCTTTCGCCGGACGGGCCTCGCGTTCGAGGCTGCCGGCAGCGCCGCCCGAGTGGAGGACCCCTCAACCCAGCACGTCCTCAAGGCGATGGGGATGGCCTATGGCGACCTGCTTCGCGATCGCGAGCTGCTGCTGTCCCAACTCCAGGCGTATGCGGCATGCGGCGACCCGGACATCCGTCAGGCCGTCGGCGAGGAGTTCGTCCGGATCTATCGCTTGGTCGGGGAACTCTCCGGCGCCGACGACCTCGAGCTCGAGCAGTGGTTCGCGCTGGGAATGCTGATGAACACCGCCGCCGCCATCGGGCCCGAGATGGCGGAGGCCTGTGACCTCTCGTTCGCGTCGCTCGGGAGGATCGCCGCCGCCCGATGATGCCGTCGATCAGCCCCCTTTTTTCGATCCGTTACTTAGTGACTACTAACTAGGAAAGGAGCAATCCAGTCATGACGTCCCGTCGGTCCACCATCTGGACCTTCGCCATCACCGCCATCGCCCTGTTCATGGTCTCGCTCGACAACCTCGTCGTGACGACCGCCCTGCCCGTCATCCGTGCCGACCTCGGTGCCACGCTCGAGGAACTCGAGTGGATGGTCAACGCCTACACGCTGACGTTCGCCGTCCTGTTGCTGACCGGCGCCGCGCTCGGCGACCGGTTCGGCCGGCGCCGCATGTTCGTCATCGGCCTGGCCATCTTCACGGCCGGGTCCGCCGCGGCGGCACTCGCGCCCTCGAGCGATGTCCTCATCCTGGCCCGCGCGGTCCAGGGCATCGGCGGAGCCATCGTCGTCCCGTTGAGCCTGACGATCCTTTCCGCCGCGGTCCCGCCGGAGCGACGGGCCGTGGCCCTCGGGGCGTGGGGCGGCATCGCCGGCCTGGCGATCGCCATCGGACCGCTCGTCGGCGGCGCGATCGCCGAAGGCGTGTCGTGGCACTGGATCTTCTGGCTCAACGTGCCGATCGGCGTCGTCGCCGTCGCGCTCTCGTTCTTCCGCCTCCAGGAGTCGCGTGGGCCTGATGGTGCGCTCGACCTGCCCGGCCTCGGCCTCGTGAGCGCCGGGCTGCTGGCCCTCGTGTGGGGCGTCATCCACGGCAACGACCGCGGATGGACGGATCCCCAGATCCTCGGTGCGCTGGCCATCGGCGGCGTCCTCCTGGCCGCCTTCCTGGTCTGGGAGTCGCGGATCAAGTCGCCGATGCTCCCGCTGCGGTTCTTCCGCAGCCGCGGGTTCACGGCCGCGAACGTCGTCTCCTTCCTGATGTACTTCGGCGTCTTCGGCGCCGTGTTCCTCCTGGTCCAGTTCTTCCAGGTCGTGCAGGGCCTGAGCCCGTTCCAGTCCGGCCTGCGGACGCTGCCATGGACCGCGATGCCGGCCATCGTGGCCCCGATCGCCGGGGTGCTCGCCGGTCGCATCGGCGGTCGGCCGCTCCTCGTCGCGGGCATGGCCCTGCTGGCGGCGGGCCTCGCCTGGATCGCGGCCGTGACGACGCCGACCGTGGAGTACCTGCTCCTCGTTCCGGGCTTCGTGTTCGCCGGCATCGGTATGGGCCTGTTCTTCGCCCCGATCGCGAACGTCGTGCTGTCCTCGGTCGATCCGATCGAGGAGGGTCAGGCCTCGGGTGCCACCAACACGATCCGCGAGCTCGGTGGCGTGTTCGGTGTGGCGGTCCTGGCCAGCGTGTTCTCGTCGACCGGTTCGTACGCGTCGCCGACCCAGTTCGTCGACGGCCTCGTGCCGGCGGTGTGGGTCGGTGCGGCCATCGTGGCCGTGGGCGCAGTGGTGGCCCTGGCCCTGCCCGGTCGGGCTCGCCGCGAGGTCATCATCCCGGCCGACGGGACCGCCTCCGCGGTCTCGAGCTCCGGCGCCCCAGCGCAGACAGCCGGCTGACCAAGGCTTCGAACGGGCGAGTCCGGCGCCGCCGGCTCGCCCGTTTTCGTTACCCGGCGGTGGCCGGTTTCATCTCCCCGCCCTCGGCGACGGGCGGCTCGACGGGGGTGGTCGCCCGCAAGGTACGGCGCAGCTCCGTGTACATCCGGTCCGTGGCCGTCGCTTCGATGTCCACCAGATGGCCGTCGCCGGCCGAGCTGGCCCAGCCGATGGCCAGGTGCAGGGCGACGGCCCCAGCCTCGAGCCACAGCTCGCAGGCGCGCCGGATACGCTCGACATAGTTGATCGCGAGGACCTCGTCGGTCTCGGGCATCAGCACCGCGAACCGGCCCGTCCCGAGGCGGGCGATATGGTCGGCCTCGCGAGCCCCGCGCCGCATCGTGTCCGCGACCGCCGGCACGATCCGCTCGATCGAACCCGGGCCCATGCGCTCGGCCAACTTGTCGAGGCCCTCGAGCTCGATGATGACGATGGTCGCCGCGCGGTGGTATCGCCGGACGCGCGCGTCCTCGTCGCTGACCATCCGGGCCCAGGCGGTCGGTGCCAGCAGCCCGGTCAGGCCGTCGATCGCCGGGTCCGCCGGCGGCGCGATGGCGCCGACCCGACCCCCGATGCTCATGTTCGCCGTGCCATGGCTGCCATTGCCGACATTCCCGTTTCCCCCGTTCGATCCCAGCGAGCCGTTCGGGCGCCCCGCAGCCGACGTTGCCACGGCCTTTGTTGCCGGCAGAGGCCGCCGGCGGGCCTGGATGCGCGACCACAGCAGGGCGAGAACGATGACCATGATATCCGCGGCCAGGATGACCACGAAGATGCCGACGAGCGCGTCCTGAGACAGTGCCATGGTCCGGGATGACTCCTGGAAGATGATCGGGCCAAGGAACCCCGATGATATGGCCGCCCACCCTCGATAGGACCCTTTCCGGATGGCCGTGGGACCGTTTCGCGGTGTCGCATCGCAACGCGCGGGGACCTCCGGTGGAGTCTGGTTCGGTGTGGTGTGGACGGCGCATCACGGCGTCGGCGAAGCCCATCCCGGAGCCGGCCGATGGTACGCTCAGGTCGAGGAGGGTCCCTGCCCGCATGACGTCCCGGACCGAGTCGCCCGGCGCGCTCGTCATCCCGCCTGGCAAGATCGCGCCGGGCCGTGCTCGCGGCCTGCCGCCGCCTCGGCGCGAGGGCCCGGCCAAGCTCACCGGCGCCGCCAAGTACGCCGACGACATCGTCGTACCAGGGGCGTGGTACGGCGCCACGATCCGCTCGACCGACGCGCGCGCGACGTTCGTCGCGCTCGACCAGGACCCCGACTTCGACTGGTCGACGGTCGTCCTCGTGACCGCCGTCGACATCCCGGGCGAGAACATCGTCAGCTCGATCAAGGCGGACCAGCCGATCCTCGTGCCGCTCGGTGGCGAGATCCGCCACCACGCCGAACCGCTGGCCCTCCTCGCCGCCGCCGACCGCGGCGCGCTCCGGGCTGCGCGTCGGGCGATCAAGGCCCGGACCACGGCGCTGCCGCCCGTCTTCGACCCGCTCGAGTCCGATCACGTCTTCGCGAGCTACACCATCGAGACGGGCGAGGTCGAGGCCGCCATGGCCGCGGCCGATCTCGTGCTCGAGGGCGAGTACCGGGTCGGCCACCAGGAGCAGCTCTACATCGAGAACAACGGGATCATCGCGGTCCCGCGCGACGACGGCGGGGTGGCCATCACGGGCTCGCTGCAGTGTCCGTACTACGTCCATGCCGCCCTGAAGAAGGGCCTGGCCATCGACGACCGGCAAGCCCAGGTCATCCAGGCGGAGACCGGCGGGGGGTTCGGGGGCAAGGAGGAGTTCCCCTCGGTCATCGCGCTGCACGCCGCCCTGCTCGCGCTCAAGGCCAGGCGCCCGGTCCGGATGATGTACGAGCGGCACGAGGACATCGCCGCGACGACCAAGCGGCACCCGGCCATCGTCCGGCATCGGACCGGCGTGATGAGCGACGGCCGGATCCTCGCCCAGGACATCGAGGTCGTCATGGATGGCGGCGCGTACTGCACGCTCACGCCCGTCGTCCTGAGCCGCGGGGCCATCCACGCCGGTGGCCCGTACCGCTGTCCGAACGTCCGGATCCGCTCCCGGGCGACCCGAACGAACACGCCGCCCAACGGCGCCTTTCGCGGCTTCGGGGCTCCGCAGACCGAGTTCGCGGCCGAGACCCACCTGAACCGGATCGCCGAGCGCCTCGAGATCTCGCCGCTCGAGATCCGGCGCCGCAACGTGTACCGCCTCGGCGACACGACCCCGACCGGCCAGGTGCTGCGCGAGAGCGTGGCCGGCGAGGAGGTCCTGGAGCGGGCCGCCGAGGCGTCCGAGTTCGAGCGCCTGCGCGCCCGGACGGAACGGGACCGGCGCGTCCCGGACGGGGTCGGGCACGATCCCCGGCTCGCCGTTGCGCACCGAACGCCAGCGCGTGGCCAGCGGCATCGGGCTCGCGCTCGCCTGGCACGGTGCGGGCTTCACCGGCTCGGGCGAGCTCAAGATCGGGTCGGTCGTCTCGCTCGAGCTGACCGCCGAAGGCCGCATCCGGATCCTCACCGCTTCCACCGAGATGGGCCAGGGCACCAAGACGATCTTCCCGCAGGTCGTCGCCGACGCGCTCGGCGTCGCCTACGACGACGTCGAGATCGCGCCCCAGGACACGGCGATCGTCCCCGACAGCGGGCCGACGGTCGCGTCCCGCACCGCGATGGTCGTCGGGGGCATGGTCATCAAGGCCGCCTGGCGCCTGCGGGAGCGTGTGGAGGCCGCCACCGGCGGGCAGTTCCGCGACGTGTACCGCGACCACGCGAAGCGCGCCGGGGCGATCCGGATCGACGAACGCTTCGAGCCGTATCCGGGCATCAGCTTCGACGACCATACCTACCGCGGCGACGCGTATCCGGCGTTCGGCTGGGCCGCCTGCGTCGCCCGGGTCGATGTCGACCTGGACACCGGCGAGGTCCACGTCCGCGACGTCGTCGCCGCCGACGACGTCGGCCACGTCATCCATCCGGTCCTGGCCGAGGGCCAGGTCGAGGGCGGAACGCTCCAGGCGGTCGGCTACGCGACGATCGAGGAGATCAAGCTGCGCGACGGCCGTTACCTCAACGACCGTCTGGCGACCTACATCATCCCGACCTCGCTCGACGCGCCCCGGATCTCGACGATCCTGGTCGAGGCGCCGTTCTCGGGCGTGCCCCACGGCGCGAAGGGCGTCGGCGAGCTGCCGATGGACGTCGGGGCGCCCGCGGTGGTCGCCGCCATCGCGGACGCGACCGGGGTCTGGATCCCGGACCTGCCGGCCAGCCCGGAACGCATCCTCGCCGGGCTCGCGGGGCGACCCGAGGTCGCGCCGCTCCCGCCGGGCGCGTCGGAGCCGGCCCGGCCATGACGACCTATCGGTTCACGGTCAACGCCGCAGCGGTCGAAGTCGACGTGCCCGGGATGCGCCGGCTGCTCGACGTCCTACGCGAGGACTTCGGATTGACCGGGACGAAGGAGGGCTGCGGGGAAGGGGAGTGCGGCGCGTGCACGGTGCTGCTCGATGGTGCGCCGGTCGACTCGTGCCTGGTCCCGGTCTGCCAGGTCGACGGCGTGGACGTCCGCACCGTCGAAGGCCTGGCGACGCCGGGGGCGGGCGTGGACTCGGCTCCGGTGCTCGATGGCCTGCAGGCCGCCTTCCTGACCGCGGGCGGCGCGCAATGCGGCATCTGCACGCCGGGCATGCTGATGGCGGCGCGCGCCTACCTCGATGCCGGCGGCGGCCCCGACGAGGACGCGATCCGCGAGGCGATCGCCGGCAACCTGTGCCGTTGCACGGGCTACACGAAGATCGTGGACGCCATCGCGCTGGCCGCCGGCGGGACGTGATGACCCGCGATCCGGACCGAATGCGGTGGAGTCCCCGTCGCCGTCGGCCGAAGGACTAGGCACGACGATGCCGATCGAGCCTCCGGTCACCAGCCCGCGGACGCTCGCGGACGCCTACGCCGCGCTCGAGGGCGCCCGGCCGATCGCCGGTGGCACCGACCTGATGGTCGCGCTGACTGGCGAACTGGCCGAGCCGCCGGACCGGATCGTCGACCTGTGGGGCCTCGACGAGCTGCGCGGGATCGCCATCGACGGCGATGCCGTCGTTGTGGGCGCCCTGACCACGTACACCGAGATCCGCGGGTCGGCGGTCTGCCGAGAGCATCTCCCCGGGCTGGTCGAGGCGGCCGCGACGATCGGGGCGGCCCAGATCCAGAACCGCGGCACGCTTGGTGGCAACGCCGCCAACGCGTCGCCGGCCGGCGACACGCTGCCGGTCCTGCTCGCGATGGATGCCTCGTTCGTGCTGGGCAGCGCCCGCGGCGAGCGGACGGTGCCGGCCGCAACGTTCTGGCCGAGTTACCGCCAGACGGCCCTCGCCCCCGACGAGCTGATCCTGCGCATCCGCATCCCCATCGCCACCGGGCGCGAGGTCCGCTTCCGCAAGGTCGGGACGCGCCGCGCCCAGTCGATCAGCAAGGTCGTCATGGCACTCGCGTGGCGGGAGGCGAGCCACGAGCACGCGCCGATCGCCCGGGGCTGGCGCGACGTGCGCCTCGCGCTCGGGTCCGTGGCGGCCACCCCGATCCGTGCCCGCTCGACCGAGGGCGTGCTCGAGGGCCGGCCGCCGACGCCCGAGACCGCGGACCTCGCCGCCGAGACCCTCGCCCGCGAGCTCGACCCCATCGACGACGTCCGCTCGACCGCCGAGTACCGGCGCCTGGTCGCCGCGCGTGTCCTGCACCGGCTCATCCGCGAGGTCGGCGGTTGGTAGGGCGGCGTGACCTCGCATCGGTGGTGGCCATGGCCCTGGCCGCGACGCTCGCCGGATGTGCGACGACCGGGCCATCGGACCCGCCCGGCCCCGCCACCGTGCCGCCCGGACCCGCGCAGCCCGACACGGCGGTCCCACCTGCCGGTCGGATCGCCTTCTCCCGCCTCGAGATCGACGCCAAGTCGGGCATGCCGACCGCCGCCGACATCTGGAGCGTCGCCACGGACGGCTCGGATCTCGTCCGCCTGACGGACGTGCCCGACCTCGGGGCCATGGCCGCCTGGTCGCCGGAT
The DNA here is from genome assembly GCA_963776545.1 of uncultured Chloroflexia bacterium. GTDB lineage: Bacteria > Chloroflexota > Limnocylindria > Limnocylindrales > CSP1-4 > SPCO01. The sequence continues at coordinate 77,993 of CAVZND010000012.1, forward strand.
GGGGGCCGACTGGTCTTCTCGCGCTTCACGAGTCGCATCGAGGGCGACTTGTGGATCATCGACGCCGACCCGAGCGCGCCGGACCGCCATCTCCGCCAGCTCACCGAAGGTCCCGGCGTGGAGGGCGCGGCGGCGTGGTCGCCTGACGGGGCGTCGATCGCGTATGTGACCGATTGGCAGGGCAGCGGGAGCATCTGGATCCGCGCGGCGGATGGGTCCGGGGAGCCGAGGCACGTGATCGACGGCAACTGGCCCTCGTGGACGCCGGACGGGTCGCGCCTGCTGGTCACGCTCGGGTCGGACTTCAAGGAGACGACGCTCGCGTACGTGTCCGTCGACGGCGACGAGACAGAGCCACTGCCGATCCAGATGCCGAACGCCTCGGAGGGGTCGGTCAGCGCGCTCGGCGAGATCGCGTTCGTGTCGAGCGAGAACGACTACGCCGGCGGCCCCACGAACTGGAACGAGGACATCTTCACGACCGGCAGTGACGGACGACGGGGGCCGACCCGGATCACGAACACGCACGAGAACGATCACTGGCCGCCGTCGTGGGCGCCCGCCGGCGATTGGTTCGCCTACACGCACGATGTCCGCGAGCAGGTTTCGCGCCTCGCGATCGTCCTCGGGACCGGCGAGCCACGCTACCTGACCGACGGGTCGTTCGACCTGTGGGCGGCCTGGCGACCGGAGCCGGCGCCATGACGGCCCATCCGCACCCGGCCGCGCCGCCCTCGATCGACGTGCTCGATGTGCTCTCGCCCGGCATCTTCGCGGCCAGCATGGCGCCGCTCTTCGAGGGAGCGCCCCGCTTCCTCGGTCGCCTGGCGATGGGCCGCCCGTACGGGACCGTCCCGCAGCTGTTCGATGGCGCGCGCCGCATCGCGCACGCGATGCCCGAGGGTGAACAGGTCGAGCTCATCGCCGCGCATCCGCGTCTCGGGGCGCCACCCGGCGCGGTCTCGGCGCTCTCGTTCAAGGAGCAGGGCTACGACCGCGGCCCGGTCGCCGACCTGGCCGCGACCTTCGACCACCTCAATGCGGCCTACGAGGACCGGTTCGGGTTCCGCTACTGCGTCTTCGTGCAGGGGCGGTCGCGCGCAGCCCTGCTGCCGGGCTTCGAGGCCGCGCTGACGGCCGAGCGCGAGGCCGAATTGCACCGGGCGCTCGACGCGGTGGTCGACATCGCGGCCGACCGATATGCGACCCTGCGTTCCGGAGCCACGGAGGGTGGATCGTGATCGAACTCACCGCCGATCGGTACGGCAAGGCCGCCATCCGCATCGTCCGCGTCGGACGGGACACGACGCCCCACGCCCTCCGGGACGTGACCGTCGCGATCGCCCTCGAGGGTGACTTCGTCGCGGCCCACACCGACGGCGACAACTCGCTCGTCGTCGCCACCGACACGATGAAGAACACCGCCTACGCGTACGCGGCCGACCACCTGAGCGGCTCGATCGAGACGTACGCGACGGCGCTGGGTCGCCACTTCCTGGACAACGCCCAGGTCGCGCGGGCGACCGTGAACGTGCGCGAGCATGCGTGGCGCCCGATCGATGTGGCCGGGGGCCCGGCGCCGGACGCCTTCGTCCGTGGCGGCGAGGGCACGCGGGTCGCGACGGTCGCGGTGACCCGCGACAGCACCCAGGTCGAGGCTGGGGTCGAGGACCTCGTCGTCATGAAGACGACCCGATCGGCCTTCAGCGGCTTTCCGCGCGACCGATTCACGACGCTCGCGGAGACCGACGACCGCCTGATGGCGACGAAGATCACCGCGATCTGGCGCTACGGCTCGCCGGACCTCGATCACGACGCGACATTCGAAGCCGTCCGCCGGACCTTGCTCGAGGTCTTCGCCGATCACGACAGCCCGAGCGTCCAGGCCTCGATCTGGATCATGGGCCGGGCGATGCTCGAGCGGCACGATGAGCTCGACGAGGTGCGGATGGTCCTCCCGAACCTGCATCACTGGCCGGTCGACCTGTCGCCGTTCGGGATGAGCAACGATCGTCTCGTCTACGTCTCGACGACCGAGCCACACGGGCTCATCGAGGCGACCGTTCGCCGGGGCGAGGGCTGATGGCACCGCCCGGCGTCACGGTTCGAGGCCCGGCGGTCCCGGGCTCGGAGCGCGTGCTGACCGACGAGGCGCTCGCCTTCGTCGCCGATCTCCAGCGCCGGTTCGGGCCCGTCCGGCTGGACCTGCTGCGCCGGCGCGAGGAGCGCCAGGCCGAGCTCGACGCGGGCGTCATGCCGGACTTCCTCGCCGGGACCCGGGACATCCGTGACGACGACTGGACGGTCGCCCCGGCCCCGGCCGACCTCGACGACCGGCGGGTCGAGATCACCGGCCCGGCCGAGCCCAAGATGATGATCAACGCGCTCAACTCGGGCGCCCGGGTGTTCATGGCCGATCTCGAGGACGCGCTGTCGCCGACGTGGGCCAACGTGGTCGAGGGACAGGCCGCCCTGATGGACGCGGTCCGGGGCACGCTCACGTTCGATTCCCCGGAGGGCAAGTCCTATCGGCTGGGCGAGCGGGTCGCGACACTGCTGGTCCGGCCGCGGGGCTGGCACCTGGTCGAGTCGAACGTGCTTGTCGACGACGTGCCGATCTCCGCCTCGCTGTTCGATGCCGGGCTGTACCTCTTCCACAACGCCGCCGAGCGCGTCGCCCGCGGGACCGGGCCGTACTTCTACCTGCCCAAGCTCGAGTCGCACCACGAGGCGCGGCTCTGGAACGACGTCTTCCTCCACGCCCAGGCCGCGCTCGGCGTTCCGCGCGGCTCGGTCCGGGCGACCGTGCTGATCGAGACGATCCTGGCCGCGTTCGAGATGGACGAGATCCTCTACGAGATGCGGGAGCATGCCGCGGGGCTCAACGCCGGGCGCTGGGACTACCTGTTCAGCGCCATCAAGAAGTTCCGCACGGACCCCGCCATCTCGACCCCGGACCGCGCCCAGTTGACGATGACCGTGCCGTTCATGCGGGCGTACACGGAGCTGCTCGTCCAGACGTGCCATCGGCGCGGCGCCCATGCGATCGGCGGGATGGCGGCCTTCATCCCGAACCGCCGCGACCCGGCGGTGACCGAGGTCGCCCTGGCCAAGGTCCGCGACGACAAGGAACGCGAGAGCCGCGACGGCTTCGACGGGACGTGGGTGGCGCACCCGGACCTCGTACCCATCGCGACGGAGGTCTTCGACGCCGTCCTCGGCACGGCGCCCAACCAGAAGGACCGACTTCGCGAGGAGGTCTCGGTCACCGCCGCGGACCTGCTCGACCTCACGGTCGCGGGCGGCCGCGTCACCGAGGCGGGCCTGCGGGCGAACATCCGCGTGGCGCTCGCCTACCTCGACTCGTGGCTGCGCGGTGTCGGGGCGGCCGCCATCGACAACCTGATGGAGGATGCCGCGACCGCCGAGATCAGCCGCTCGCAGCTGTGGCTGTGGATCACCCAGTCGCTGACGCTCGACGACGGTCGCGTGGTAGACCCGGCCCTCTATGCCTCGATCCGCGACGAGGAACTGGCCCGCCTGCGCGAGGGCGGCGAGGGTCGCCTGGCCGATGCCGCCGACCTGCTGGACCGCCTCGTCCTGGCGGACGACTTCGCCGAGTTCCTGACGCTCCGGGCGTACTCGCTGCTGGATTAGCCCTCAGGCGCCGACGACTTCGACCGCGTCGCCGAGCCGGACCGGCCCGGGCGCGAGGACCTCCGACCACACGCCGAACGGCAGCGGTTCGGTGGTCTCGAGCGACCCGCGCGTCTCCTCGAGGTAGTGCAGCGTGTCGAAGGTCGGGTAGCCGGTGTCGGGGTCCTGGGTCGTGACCGCGCACCGGCCGACGTTGCCAGCGACACGGACGACGGCCTCGCCGACCCGGACGTCGCGGCCGACCCAGGCGTCCTCCGCATAGGGGTCCACGCCGTCGATCCCGAATGTCATCCGGAACCGTCGCCCGTCGAGCGGCGCATCCTCGCCGCCGGCCCGGGCCAGGGTGCCCAGTGCGGCGGTCGAGACAAGCGTCGCGGTCGGCCCGCGATCCCCACCGTCGCCAGGGATCGCCAGTGCCACGAGGCGACACGGCTGGCGTGCGAAGGTCGAGACGGCCTCGCTCCACGGTCCGATCACCGGATGGACGGCCCGCGGGCGCGTGCGGAACGGCGCGATATATACGGGTCCGAGCTCCAGCGCGCCCGCCACGACCGCCCCATCGGGGAAGTGCAGCGCGAGCGTGCACGCGACCGGGTCGTACGCGGGGCGGATCGTGGTCAGCGGCCCGAGGCGCTTGCCGTTGACCAGGCGATCGTCCTGATCGAGGACCGCGAACGCGCGGTCGCCAGCGATGCCGGTGGTCTCGAGCATCGCGTGCTCCAGCGAGACGAGCCCCATCGACTTGACCGGTGCGATGGTGATCCAGGCGACGCGCCCGGCGGAGTCGGTCATGCCGGAAGTATGGACGACGTCGACGATCCCGTGACGTTCCCTCGGTATTGGCGCGTTAACTTCTAGACACGATGGCCTGATTCGGCTGATACTCCGCGGTATGACGACCATTCGCGTCGGCCAGGCGGCCGAGATGCTCGGGGTGACGGTGGAGACCCTGCGCCGCTGGGAGGCGGAAGGACGTCTCGCGATGGAGCGCTCTGAGGGGGGCCAGCGGCGGATCGAGATGGACGAGGTCGCCCGCCTCCTTGCCGAGCGCCGGAAGGCCGCGACCGACCGGCCGATCGTCGCCCAGTCGGCGCGGAACCGGTTCCCGGGGATCGTGACCCGGATCGAGCGGGATCGGGTCGCCGCGGTCGTCGAGGTCATCGCTGGCCCGCATCGACTGGTCAGCCTGATGACCGCGGAGGCCGTCGACGACCTCGATCTCAAGGTCGGCGACGAGGCGGTCTGTGTCGTCAAGTCCACGAACGTGATCGTCGAGATCCCCTCGTCGAAGGAGTCCCGAACATGACGTCCCGCCGCGCTGGCCTGGCTGGCGCCCTCGTCCTCCTCCTTGCCGCGTGTTCGGCCAGCGGCGGATCGGCGACGGCGCCACCTGCGCCGTCCGCGGCCTCGGTCGAGTTGACCGTGTTCGGGGCGGCGTCCTTGAAGAGCGCCCTCGAGCAGGTCAAGCCTGTGTACGAGGCCGCCAACCCTGGCACGACCGTGACGTTCTCGACCGACTCCTCATCGGCGCTCGAGGCGAAGATCGAGCAGGGAGCGCCCGCCGACGTCTTCCTCTCCGCCGATACCGCCAACCCGAAGAAGCTCGTCGACGCCGGCCTGGCGGACGGCCCGGCCGTCGCCTTTGCCGCGAACGAGTTGACGATCATCGTGCCCGCCGACAACCCGGCCAAGATCGCCTCACCGAAGGACCTGGCGAAGGACGGGGTCAAGGTCATCGCCGCCGGTGACGAGGTCCCGATCACGAAGTACGCGAAGCAGCTCGTCGAGAACCTCGCCAAGGAGGCCGACTATCCCGCCGACTATGAGGCGTCGTACGCCACGAACGTCGTGACCAAGGAAGACAACGTCAAGAACGTCGTCGGCAAGATCGAGCTCGGTGAGGGCGACGCGGGCATCGTGTACGAGACCGACGCCAAGGCCTCTGACAAGGTCAAGACGATCGACGTTCCCGATGACGCGAACGTGCCCGCGACGTATGCCGGTGTCGTCGTCAAGACCTCCGAGAACCTGGCCGCCGCCAAGGCCTTCCTCGACTGGCTCGCCGGTCCGCAGGGGCAGGCGATCTTCGGCGGTCTCGGGTTCCTGCCCCCGTCGTGATCGAGGAGGCGGCCGGGCGGCCCGGGGGGAGCCCGGCCGCGTCCGCTCGTTCCGCGACGCAACGGTCGGTCCAGGGGCATTGGGGCGAACGTTCCGTCACCGCCATCGCGGTCCTGTTCGCCCTGTTCCTCGGGTTGCCGATCCTGACGCTGATCGGGCGGGCCGTCCTTACTGGCTCGCTCGGCGTCGCGCTCGCGACACCGGCGGTCCTCGATGCCCTCTGGCTGAGCCTGCTGACGACGACGATCGCCCTTGGCTTCACGGTCCTGTTCGGTCTGCCGCTGGCCTTCGTCCTCGCTCGGCGGTCGTTTCGTGGCAAGGGACTTGTCGAGGCCATCGTCGACCTGCCGATCGTCCTGCCGCCGTCGGTGGCCGGACTCGCGTTGCTGCTCGTCTTCGGTCGTCGCGGCCTGTTGGCGGCTCCGTTCGAGCTGCTCGGGTTCTCCGTGCCGTTCACGACGGTCGCCGTCGTCCTCGCGATGATCTTCGTGTCGGCCCCGTTCTTCATCCGCTCGGCCCGGACCGGGATCGCCGGTGTGGACCACGACCTCGAGGATGCCGCCCGCGTCGACGGCGCCTCCGAGCTGCAGCTCTTCCGCCGGATCACCGCGCCGCTGGCCGGTTCGGCCCTCGCGGCCGGTCTCGTGATGACGTGGGCCCGCTCGCTCGGGGAGTTCGGGGCCACGATCATGTTCGCCGGCAACGTCCAGGGTCACACCCAGACCCTGCCCCTGGTGGTCTACAGCGAATTCCAGGGTGGCGGGCTCGACGCGTCGGTGGCCGCCGCCGCGATCCTCGTCATCGCCGCATTCGGCGTCCTCGTCGCGGTCCGCGTCTTCCACTGGGGCCGCGTCATGGACGCGCGAGGGATCGCCTAAGAGCCTGTGAATGAACTCCGCCGTTCGGTGGATGACTTCTGTGCCGTAGCTCACCTGCCCGTGGGTCACACTCACGGTGCGGGAACTGACCAGCAGGGTGGCAACGTCAGGAGCGCGGGCGGACCAAGGGGAACAACGTTGCGCAGACTGGCATTGATGGCAGTGGCGGCCGTTGCGGCTGCGGGAGCCTGTGGGGCGGCGCGCACACCGGGCCCGAACGAATACGCCCTGCCGGCCGACCCGGCTATGGTGCTTGGCCCAAATGCAACGCCGCTCGCCTGCGCTGGCGTTGGCCTCGACGCGGTGCTCGTCGGCAGCGCCAGCGATCGCCGGAAGGTCTGGTTAGAGGACGCGCAAACCGCCGGTCGCATCGAACTCGTGTGGCCGGTGGGATTCACCGTGCAATTCGGTCAGGGCGCTGCGTTCGACGTGCTCAACGCAGCCGGCAAGATCGCGATCGTCGGCGGATCCCACGTAAGCGGTGCCTGCGTAGGTGGAGACGCTTACTGGCTGGACAACATTCCGCAGTAGCCCATCGTCCGACGCCGAGTTCATTCACAGGCTCTAAGGTTCGCGACGGGGTGATGCCTCAGCCGGCGATCGGGCCTCGCGCGACGAACGCGCCGGCTCCCCGGCGGCCGACGAAGGCCCCATCGCGGACGACCGCGCCGCCCCGGACGAACACGTCGCGGACGGCGCCGGTCACGTCGAGGCCCTCGTACGGGGTGTAGTCGCTCGTGTGGTGGAGGTCGGCGGCGCGGAGGGTCCGCCGGGCGGTCGGGTCGAACAAGACGATGTCCGCGTCGCGCCCGACCTCGAGCGAGCCCTTCGACTTCAGCCCGAAGCGCCGGGCCGGGGTGGTCGCCAAGATGTCGACCATGCGCTCGAGCGTGATCCGGTCCTTCGCGACGCCCTCCGAGTAGACCAGCGTCAGCAACGTCTCGATGCCGGGCGCCCCGTTGCTGATCTGGTCGAACGACGCCCCGTGACCGGCCACGGCCTTCTCGAGCCCCATGCGATCCGGCACGTGATCGGTCGCGACCAGGTCGAGCGAGCCGTCGGCGAGGCCGGCCCACATCGCGTCGCGGTCCGCGGCCGAGCGGAGTGGCGGCGAGATGACGAAGCAGGCGCAGCGCGTCGGGTCCGGCTCCTCGTAGCGCTCCTCGGTCAGCACGAGGTAGTGCGGGCACGTCTCGGCGGTGGCCCGGACGCCGGCTGCCTTGGCGGCCCGGACCTCCGCGAGCGCGGCCGCCGACGAGAGGTGGACGACATGCACGGGGGCGTCGGCGCGAGCGGCGAAGCCCATCGCCCGGGCGGTCGCGACCGCCTCGACGTGGGGCGGACGCGAGCTCGCGTGGAAGCGCGGCGCGGTCTCGCCACGGGCCAGCGCGGCGGCGATCCCGGCCTCGAGCAGGACCGGGTCCTCGCAGTGCACCTGGAGCATCCCGCCGCGGGCGCCCATGACCGCCATCGCCTCCGCCAGCACGGCGTCCGGCAGCAGGAAGTCGTAGACCATGAACGCCTTCGAGGTGGCGATGCCGGCATCGATCGTCGCCGGCAGCTCCGCCAGCGGGTCGTCGGCATGGCCGCTGACCCCAAGGCTCAGCCCGACGTCGATGGCGCTGTCGCCGTCGGTCGCGGCGCGCCATTCGCGGACGCCGGTGAGCAGCGACCGTTCGGCCGCCGGCGACGAACCGGTGCCCGGGTTGTTGAACGCGAGGAACGTCGTCGTGCCACCGAACGCGGCGGCGACCGAGTCCTGGAAGAACCGGTCCGGCTCGGCGTCCGAGGCGACACGGGTGTGGGTATGCACGTCGATCACGCCGGGGAGCACCAGCAGCCCGGTCGCGTCGACCACCTCGTCCGCTGCTGCGGCGGGCCCGGTCAGGTCCGGCTCGATGGCCTTGATGACGCCGCCGCGGACCGCGATGTCCGCCCGCCGGGAGCCCGTGGCGGTGACCACCGTCCCGCCGCGGACGACGAGATCGGTCACTCGACCTCGGTGATCCGGATCGTCTGGGCGCCCTCCCAGAGGCAGCGCCGGCCCATCTCGCGCAGACGGTCCTCCCAGCCTTCGTCGGGCTCGACGGACGCGAAGTGGTTCGCGGCCAGCTGGCCGACCTTCGAGGCCGTCGTGCAGCCGCCGTACGGGAAGAAGATCTCGCACTCGCTGATGCCACCCGGGTAGATCGCGAGCTGGCCCGGCGCCGGGTGCGAGGTATGGTTCTCGTAGTCGAGGCCGGGCCGGAAGTCCCCGAACGGGATCCAGGTCGACTCACCGGTCCAGCGGCAGTGGATCAGCCTCGAGTCGATGGGCAGCATCCGCCGGATGGCCTCGATCGTCCGCGGTGCCGCGGCCTCCCAGCGGGCGGTAAAGTGGAGGTCGCCGACCTCGATCCGCAACGTTCCCATCTGCGAAGCATAGCCCGGAGGAGCGCGTGTCCGACCAGCCCGGCGGCACCCGCCACACGATCTCCACGCACGTGCTCGACACCGAGCGCGGCGCGCCGGCGGTCGGCGTCCACGTCACGCTCTACCGGCTTGACGTCGGAGAGGCGCCGATCCGCATGACCCAGGCCCTGACCGATGGCGACGGGCGTGTCCGCGACCTGCTCGAGCGTCCGTTGGCTGCCGGCGACTACCGGGTCGAATTCGACGTCGCGCACGCGGATGCGCTGTTCTTCACGAAGCTCTCGGTCGACCTGCGCATCACCGACACCGGGCGCAGCTACCACGTGCCGCTGCTGCTGGCGCCCTACTCGTTGACGACCTACCGGGGCAGCTGACCCCTAGCGCAGGATCGCGATGGCGTCGATGTCGACGCGGGCGTGGCGCTTGGTCCCCGAGACAACGAACCTGACCGAGTGCGGCCCGGACGTCGCCCAGGACCCGGTCGCGACGAGGACCTTGGCCAGGCCCTTCGTGCGATGCAGGTCGACCGTCGCCTTGAACACGCCGTCGACGTAGACCTTGACCTTGCCCCGGCCGGGGGACTTGGGCGCCACGACCGCGAAGGCCCGGCCGATGAAGGTGAACGTGGCCGTCGCGCCCTTCTTCGTCGCGTACTTCGTCTTGCCGCCCGAGGCGGTCGAGCTCTTCGAGGACTTCCAGCTCTTCGAGTACTTGAGGTGCGTGCTGGTCTCCTGGAAGAGCTTGGGCACGATGAGCGGTCCCGCGGCCCACGGTCCCCAGTTCTGCGCGCCGTCGCGCGCGCGGACACGGACCGTGTACGTGTGCTTGAACTTGATCGCGCGCTCCGTCGTTCGGGCGGTCGAGGCGCTCACGAGCGTCTGCCACGCACCGGCGTCGGTCTGGAGGGCGGCGCCGTACGCGCTGATACCGGTCAGGTCGTCGGTCGCGACGCCCCAGCCGAAGCGGGCTCGCACCGTCGAGCCGAGGATGGTGCCCTTGACGAACGCCGCGCTCGACGGCGGCAGGGCCGTCGGCCCGTGCGTGTCGAGCGCCCGGTACGCGTCGACGATCCGTCCGGTCGCGGTCCAGCCGACCGTCGCCGGCGCGGCCTTGCCGGTCGCAAGCAGACGCGCGCGCAGGGCGCCCGGGTTGCCCGCGAGGCTCGGCGCCGCCGACGCGATGAGGGCCACCACGCCGCTCGCGTGCGGCGCCGCCATCGACGTGCCGTCCAGCCAGCCCCAGCCCGGTTGCGGGTGCGAACTGTCAGCCGGGAGCGTGCTCAGGACCGCGACGCCCGGCGCCGCGATGTCGACGGTCGTCGCGCCGTAGTTCGAGAAATCCGGGATCCCGCCGGAGTTGTCGATCGCGGCGATCGAGACGATGTTCGGCAGGTCGAACGTGGCCGGCAGGGCGGGGAAGTCCTCGTCGTTGTCGATGCCCTGGTTGCCGGCCGAGGCGACGAACAACGTCGGGGCCGCGGCCATGGCGTCGAACAGCTCGGACGGCTCGCCGGGATCCCCGCGACGACCCCACGAGGTGTTCGCGATGTGGACCCCGAACGAGGCCGCGTACTCGATCGCCGCCACCGCCTGCTCATCCCAGCCGCAATCGCCGTCGGGCGGGCTGTTGATGAACTTGACCGCCATGATCTTCACTGACGGCGCGACCCCGACCACGCCCGCGCCATCGAGCGACGCGGCGATGGTGCCCGCGACGTGCGTCCCGTGGAAGTCGTCATCGACGTCGTGGACCGTGTTGTCGTTGTGGCAGAAGTCCCAGCCGTGGACGTCGTCGATGAAGCCGTTGCCGTCGTCGTCGACGCCGTTGGTCTCCTTGCCGCCGCCCGATTCACCCGGGTTGCTCCAGGCCCGACCCGCGAGATCCGGGTGGCTGAAATCGACCCCGTCGTCGATGACCGCGACGACGACGCTCGGGTCGCCGGTCGTGATGCCGTGGGCCTGGAGGACGTCGATGTCGACATCGGGCAGGCCCTCGGTCCCGGGCAGGCCCTGGTAGAGCAGCTGGCCGGTGTTGTGCAGGCCCCACAGTTCCTTCCAGTAGGTCTCGCCGCTGGGGTCCGCGTCGAGCCGGTTCTGGTGATCGACGCTCACGCGCAGGACGTCGGGGTCCGCGCGCAGCGCGGCGATGGCGGCTTTCGCGTCGGCGGCGCGCACGACCGACAGGCGGCTGGACGGCAGATCGGCCACCCGGGTGAGGCCGGACAGGGCCGTGCTCGCACGCCGCTCGGCCCGGGTCGTGCCCGGCTTGAAGCGGACCAGGAGGCGGGTGGCGCCGGAGGCATCGGTCGTGGCGGGGTCGCCGGTCGTGGCCCAGGCGGGTCGTTCCGCTCGAAGGCGCGGATCTGTCCCCTGGCTACCGGCTTTTGGGTCGGCAGCGAAGGCCGGGGTGGTGGCGGCGGCGATGAGGCCGAGAGCGCCGATGAGCGCCATCAGTCGATGCGAGACGGGGGCGCGCGACATGGAACCTCGTGCTGTCGCCGGCTGAGCCCCTGGCGTCCATGCCGCCGGCGCTCGACATGGTACGTCCTCCGCGGCTGAAGGCGTGACAACCTAGATGTCACGGGCTCCCGTCACCGTTCGACCCATGGAAACCGCCACTATCCACCCGCTCCCGACGCCCGTCGCCGGTCCCGAACCCACGCCGCTGCCGACACGCGTCCGGCTCGACGGCGATCGGATCCTCGTCGAGCGCCTGGTGATCGCCGATCACGGCCTCGCGGCCTTCCTCGCGGAGCGCCCGGCCGACGATCAGCCGGCGCTCGTCGAGCGCGCCGTGCGCATCGGGCTCGTCGCGCTCCAGGACGCCGGGGTGACGGTCAACGTCGATGTCGTGAAGACCGAGTTCGAGCGCCTCGTCCGCCAGGCCGAGCAGGTCAACGAGCGCGCGGCGGCGGCCCTGGAGCAGACCCTGCGGACGAACTTCGCGGACGGCGACGGTCGGCTGCCGCGGACGCTCGAGCGATTCCTCGGTGACCGTGGCGCCCTGCGCGGCATGGTCGATGAACTGTTCGACGAGAAGAAGCGCGACAGCGCCATCGGGCGCATCCGGGGCATGCTCGAGTCGTACTTCGATGGCGACGCCTCGAAGCTGGCCCACCTGCTGGACCCGACCCGGCTCAACTCGCCGATGCACCAGTTCCGTCAGGAGATCGCGGCCGGGTTCAAGTCGGTCGAGGAGCGGCTCGTCGCCATCGAGGCGGCGGCCGCCGCGCGCGGCGCCGAGCGTGCCCGATCCGCGGCCAAGGGCGCGGACTTCGAGGAACTGCTCCACGTGATGCTTGGCGAGCTCGCCCGTGGCGCCGGCGACCTTCTGGACCGGACCGGCACCGAGGCCGGCGCCGTCATGAAGTCCAAGAAGGGCGACTTCGTGCTGACCCTCGACGCGCGGGCGGCGCGCGGCTGCGACCTGCGGGTCGTCGTCGAGGCGAAGGACCGGCCGATGTCGATGCGGGCGATCCGCGAGGAGCTGCGCGAGGCCAAGGAGAACCGTGGGGCGGCGATCGGGCTGGTCGTGTTCACGCCCGCGCATGCCCCGGCCGGGGTCGCGCCCTTCAGCCTGGTCGGTGACGACGTCTACTGCGTCGTCGATCCGGGCGCCCCGGAGCCCGCGACCCTGGAGGCGGCCGTTCGGCTGGCCCGGTTCCTGGCTCTCGCCTCGCTGGCCGAGCACGAGGTGGAGGTGGATCCCGCGGCCATCGCCGAGGCGCTGACGGCGATCCGCGAGCAGCTCGAGCTCGTGCGCACGCTCAAGGCCCAGCTCACGTCGATCTCGACGGCCACCAAGGCGGTCTGGACCGGGCTCGACACGATGCGCTCGAACATCCTTGCCAAGGTCAGCGAGGCCGAGGCGGAGATCCGCGCCGCAAACTGAGTGGTCAAGAGCGCGTGACGCACGCTCGCCACCCATAGCCCGAATGGGTGCGGTCCGGGGAGGACCGGGCGGCTACGGGGTACCCCGGACGAAGGGACCGTTGGCGCGGGTTGCGCTGCGGGGGACACTTAGAGGCGAGCGCGGTGCGTGGCTGCCGTCCCCTCCGCGCTCCTCCGACAGCCCCGCCCGAACGGAGTGCCCTTTGCGTCGCCGGCTCGCCGCCTCCCTGCTCGCCACGCTCATCCTGCTGCCAGTCGTCGCCCCGGCGAGCGCGGCCGAACCGACCGAGAGCCCGAGCCCGGACGCGAGCGCGAGCACCCCACCGACGCCGGTCCCCGATCCCGCGACGCCCCCGGCGCCGGCCGTCGAACCGGCACCCTCGGCCGTGGCACCCGAGCCGGCCGCTCCCGAGTCGGCTGCGCCCGCAGCGGCCCCCGAGCCCGCCGCTGCCCCGGCCGAGAACCCCTCGCAGGCCAGCCCCAACGGCGGCCTCGACGCGACCGGCCGCTACATCGTCGTGCTGCAGGCGAGCACGAGCACGAACTCGACCGCGAAGGTGAAAGGCGTCGCGACCCGTGCCGCGGTCCGTGCCGAGCGCACGTTCTCCCGCGCGTTCCGCGGGTTCACCGCATCGCTCGATGCGAGCCAGCGCCGGACGCTGCTTCGGGACCCCGACGTCGTCGCGGTCGTCCCCGACGAGATCGTCCACCTGGCCGCCCAGACGATCCCCACCGGGGTGTCGCGGATCGGCACGAAGAAGTCGCTGGTCGCCGACATCAATGGGCTGGACGCGCGGGTGGACGCGGACGTCGCCATCGTCGACACGGGCATCGGGCCGCACCCGGACCTGAACATCGCGGGCGGCTACAACTGCTCCAGCTCGAGCCGTTCGGCCTGGGCGGACAACAACGGCCACGGCACGCACGTCGCCGGCACGGTCGCGGCGCTCGACAACGACTTCGGGGTCGTCGGCGTCGCCCCGGGCGCCCGCCTGTGGGCGGTCAAGATCCTCAACGGCGACGGATACGGCTACCTGTCGTGGTACGTCTGCGGCCTCGACTGGATCCTCGCCCAGCGCGATCCGGACGACGGCAGCCGGCCGCTCTTCGAGGCCGTGAACATGAGCGTCGCCAAGGCGGGCAAGGACGACGCGAACTGCGGCCTCACGAACAAGGACATCCTCCACCAGGCCATCTGCCGGCTCGTCGCCGGGGGCGTGACCGTGGTGGCGGCCGCCGCCAACGACCACGCCAATGCCAGCAAGAAGGTCCCGGCCGCCTACAACGAGGTCATCACGGTCTCGGCCCTCGCGGACACGGACGGCAAGCCCGGCGGCAAGGGCGGGAAGCGCTGCTACTCGTGGGGCAGCTACGACAAGGACGACACGTTCGCGAACTTCAGCAACTACGGCCACGACGTCGATCTCATCGCGCCCGGCAAGTGCATCTGGTCGACGAAGCCCGGGCCGACCTACGGCTACTCGTCGGGCACGTCGATGGCGACCCCCGCCGTGACCGGCGCCGTCGCGCTCTACAAGGCGAGCCGACCGATGGCGACGCCGGCCCAGGTCAAGGAGGCGCTCAAGTACCTCGGCACCTGGGACTGGAAGGTCTCCACGGATCCGGACACCAAGCACGAGAAGTTGCTCGACGTCTCGAAGCTCGGGTCGCTCGGGACGTTCGACATCGCGTCGGTGAAGCCGGCAGCGGTGGGCGAGGCCGGTGGCGCGGTCGTCATCCCGTTGACGCTCACCCGCAGCGCGACGTTCTTCGAGCGGGTGGCCCTCGCCGTCCGATCGGTTCCGGCCGGTTGGACGGCGACGCTCGACAACACCAGCCTCCTCGGCTGGACGGCAAACGCCACGACCCTACGCCTCACCCTGCCCAACCCGACGCATGCCGGCACGTATCGCATCACGGTCGACGCCACGAACCAGGGACGCGTGGAATCCGTGGCAACGGACGTCGTCGTCGAGAACGACCTGCCGACCGCCAAGGCCCTCGCGGTCGCGATGGTCAAGGGCAAGACCGGACCGGGCAGCGCGCCGGCGGTCATCAGCTGGCCCGCGGCGACCGACAAGACCAGCGCGATCGCCGGGTACGAGGTCCAGTTCCGCAAGAACGGCGGCGCGTGGTACGCGGTCAAGTCCGCTTCGGGTAGTGTCCGCTCCTTCGCCCGCAGCCTGACCTTCAACGCGACCTACGAGGCGCGGATCCGGGCCCGCGACGCGGCCGGCAACTGGAGCGCCTGGGTGGCGTCAGCTCCCTTCCGGGCGGCACTCGTCGACGACCGGAGCGCGACGGTCAAGTACACCGCCTCGTGGGTGAAGGCCGGCTCGTCGGCCGCCATCCTCGACACGCTCCATCGCTCGACCAAGCTGCACGCCAAGCTCAGCCACACCTTCACGGGTCGGGCGATCTCGGCCGTGGCACCTCTCGGGCCGGGCCGGGCCAAGGTGCGGGTCTACCTCGATGGCGTGTACCAGAAGACCGTCGACCTGCGTCGGGCCAGCACCCACCACCGGCGGGTCATCTTCACCAAGGCCTTCGCCTCGAGCGGGAAGCACAAGATCACGCTCGAGATCGTGTCGGCCGGCCGCGTGCAGCTGGACGGGTTCATCGTCCTGAAGTAGGGGTCGGGGACGTGCCCGCCCGCCCCGCTGCAACGTCGCTGACACGCCGAGTGTCGAGTGCGCGCTCGCTCGACCTTGCGCTCGTGCGCTAAGGTGACGGTCGCCGACGTCCCGGGCCGGGTACCCGGGCGTGATCGGCGTCGACGGTGAGGTTTCGATCGTGGCAAGGGCGATGTGGAAGGGGGCCATCCAGTTCGGGCTGGTCACCATCCCGGTGAAGCTGTTCCTGGCGACCGAGTCCAAGGGCATCAGCTTCAACATGCTGCACAAGGACGACCTGTCGCGGATCCAGATGAAGGTCTGGTGCCCGGTCGAGGACGAGCCGATCTCCCGCTCCGACACCGTCAAGGGCTACGAGTACTCGCCGGGCGAGTACGTGGTGATCACCGACGAGGACCTCGAGCGCGTGCCGCTCAAGACGGTCCGCTCCATCGAGATCGAGCAGTTCACGAGGGCCAAGCGCGACGACGCCGCCGTTCGGTTCGTGAAGAGCGCCTACTACCTCGAGCCCGACAAGATCGGGCGCAAGGCGTTCTACCTCCTCAAGTCCGTCCTGGAGGAGGACGGCCTGACCGCGATCTGCAAGGTCGTGATCAAGGACCGGGAGGCGCTCGCGGCGCTCGACCCGTTCGGCGACACGATGCTGATGACCACGCTCCACTGGCCCGACGAGATCCGCTCGCTCGGCGAGCTGGAGCTGCCCGACGAGGAGTTCTCGTTCAAGCCCGCCGAGCTCGCGATGGCCAAGCAACTCGTGTCGGCGATGACCGGCGACTTCGATCCGGCCCAGTACAAGGATGAGTACCGAGAGGCGCTCGAGACGATCATCCAGGCCAAGGTCGAAGGCAAGGAGACCGTCGAGATCGAGCAGCCAGAGGAGACCGGCAAGCTCATCGACCTGATGGCGGCCCTCGAGGCCTCGGTCAACGCGGCCAAGGAAGCGCGGGCAGCCGGCGGCACGGAGCCAGTGTCCGTGGCGGACGCGAAGGCGGCCAAGGACGCCAAGGCGGCGAAGGCCGCGAAGGCACCGGCCAAGGCCAAGGCCGCCGCGGCCGACGAGTCCGAGCCGAGGCCGAGGAGCCCGCGAAGCCCGCCCGCAAGCGCAAGAGCGCGTAGGGGGTTCCGCGCCCGGCTTGCTGCCACCGCAAGTTACAGCTGCAGCGGGCGCGATCGGCGCCCGATTCCGCTCGTTTCTTGCAGCTGACGCAAGGAATCGTGCTCCGACGGCCCGGCGGACCGTCGATCTAGGCGAAATCTGGCCTCCAACAGACCGGTTCATGGGTCGCGAGCGCTGGTCGCGTCCAGTACTTGCGCCACGCGCAAGATTCCGACAACCCATTGCGTGAGATGCAAGCAACGTCGCCGGAACCGGTGGCCCACGCCCGATCCTTGCCGTTGATGCAACCGAGCGACGCTGCGTCCCCCGCCTCGTCCGATTCGTGCGCCTGCCGCAATCCTGAAGCACGTTTGGAGCCCCGGCACGCCCGCCGGCGACGGGACGTGCATCCCGTGCAACCGGAGCGCGCGTGAGGACGTTGCAGCCGCTGCCCGCTCCGGTGTCCGCGCGCACCATTGGTACTGGCTGCCCTGTCTCCTGGCCGATACCACGGCCGTTCGTCCCCTGACAGACTGCCCGGGCCATGGGCACCGACGGAACCGATCGAGAACAGGCGCTGGAAGCGCGGATCGCGCGGCTCGAGGAACGCCTCGCTCACCTTGAGAACGAGGGCCGGCCGCCCTCCAGCGAGCCCGCGATCGCCGGCAACACAGCGGCAGCGGCCGCGCCACCACCTCCCGCCGTCCCGCAGCCCGTCAGCGGCTGGGTCCTCCCGAAGTCCGCCCGCACTCCGGACGTCGTGGTCGCCGCCCCGGCGACTGCCTCGACGGCTGCGGCGCCAACCTGGCCTTCGGCGCCACCGCCCGCAACACCGATGTGGCCGGCCGCGCAACCGCGGTCCCAGTCAGGCGGCATCGACGTTCCGAGTTTCGCCGACCTCGAAGCACGCCTGACGGGCCGGGCCCTCGCCTGGGTGGGTGGCCTGGCGCTTGTCCTCGGTGCGGTCTTCTTCCTGAGCCTGGCGTTCAGCCGCGGATGGATCGGGCCGGAGATGCGCGTGCTGATCGGTCTGGCGGCAGGTTCCGCAGCGCTGGCCAGTGGGGCGGCCCTGATGGAGCGCGAGAGCCGACTCCTCGGACACGTGCTGACACCGGTCGGCCTGGCCATCATCTCGATCAGCCTCGTGGCGGCGACACGGTTGTACGGCCTGATCCCAGTCGAGCTCGGGCTGGCGATCGCCTTGCTCAGTGCCGTGGTCGCCGCCGCCGTCGCGATCCGTGCCGACTCCCCGGTCGTGGCCTCATTCGGCCTGATCGCCGTCCTTGCCGCGCCGCCGCTGCTCGATGCGCCAGCCGACCTGCAGACGCTTGCGTTCGTCGGCGTCGTCCTCGTTGGCACGACGGCCGTTGCACTCTGGCGTGCATGGCGCTGGCTGCCGCCGGTGGCGTTCGTCCTCGCCGCGCCGCAGGCCGCGGCCTGGGTGAGCGGGGACCCGGAGCCCGGCGTCGCGATGGTCGGCCTCGGACTCTTCGCGTTGCTCAACCTGGTGGCGGCCGGCGGCGAGGAGTTCCGCCGCCATCGCGACGATCTGAGCGCCTCGTCGGCCGCGCTCCTCCTGGCCAATGCGGCGTTCCTCGTATGGGCGGGGTTCACGGTCCTCGATCAGGATCTCGAGCCGTATCGGGGCTCGTTCCTCGTGATCGCCTCGTTCGCCCACCTGGCGATCGGCGCATGGTTCGTGATGCGCGATGGCGAGCGCAACCTCTTTGGACTCCTCACCATCGGCGCGGGCATCGCCTTGCTTACGATGGCTGCCCCAGCCCAGCTAGGTGCCCCCGCGGTTCCCGTGGCCTGGACAGCCGAGGCAGTCGCACTGGCGTGGCTCGCCGTCCGTCGCGGGCATCCGTACAGCGCGATCGCTTCGGCCGTGCTCTACGGGCTCGCCGCGATCGCCCTGGTCGATCTCTTCCTGCCGGCGCAGGTCGCTCTCGATCACATCCCATTCGCCGACGGAGCCGGAGCGGCGCTCGGCTACTTCCTCCTCGGCATCGCGGCCGGCGTCTGGATCGTCCGCGACCGGAGCCTTCGTTCGGGACTGGCGGCATTCGGCATCCTCATCGCGACACCTTGTGCCGCCGCCAGGCTGGACGACCCGTCGCTGGTCATCGTCCTCTCGGTCCTGATGGTCATCGGCGTCGGCGTCCACCGCCTGATCCCGAGACTCCCCTCGGGTCGCGTACCGTGGCGGCTCGACGGCCTCATCGCCCCTGACCTGCGAACGGCGGAATGGCGCCAGGCGGCCAACGAGTGCCTGATCGTCGCGTCGATGATCGTCGGTGCCGTTGCGGCAGGCGTGCTCCTCCAGATCTACGGCCTGCCCTTCCGATCGTCACCGAGCGGCACACCGTTCCTTGACCCGACAGGCGCGGCGGCCCTCGCGCTGACCATGGCGGTCGACCTCGCGGGCTTGCTGCACGGAGCGGCCCGCGCGCGGCGGATCGCCAGCATCACTGCCGCTGGTGTCCTGGCCTATGCCATCGCCTCCGAGTTCGACCCATGGCTGGTCGTGATCCTGTGGGTCGCGATCGGAGCCGTCCTCACGGCCATGACCCGTCTCGATCGAGCCGGCCGCTTCGCGTACCTCGGGGCCGACATCGCCTTCATCGGAGGGGCCGCGACCGTGGCGGTCGCGATCGTCGCGCCGCCGACCCGCCTGGTGGTCGGACTCGAGGTCGTCGACGCGATGATCGCCATCGAGTCGGCGGCCGCGCTCGCCGCGGTCTGTGCCGGGCTCGGCTACCTCGGTTGGTCGGCTCGGGACCAGCGTTGGGCGGGCTGGTTGTGGCTCGCCGCCGGTGTGACATTCGTCTACCTCCTCTCGATCGCGGTGGTGGATGCCGTCGCCACCCAGATCGGCGGCAGCGTCCCGACTCGTGAGCTCCGAACGTGGGGGCAGGTCGCGCTGAGCGTGTTGTGGGCGACCCTTGGCGTCATCGCCTTTGTGGCCGGCCTGCGACTGCGGATCGCGCTCCTCCGCCAGGCCGGACTGGTGCTACTGGCCATCGCCACCACCAAGGTCTTCCTGGTCGA
This sequence comes from uncultured Chloroflexia bacterium, assembly GCA_963776545.1. Lineage (GTDB taxonomy): Bacteria > Chloroflexota > Limnocylindria > Limnocylindrales > CSP1-4 > SPCO01. The sequence continues at coordinate 97,728 of CAVZND010000012.1, forward strand.
CCTGTCGGCACTCGACGTCGCGTACCGGGTCGTCTCGCTCATCGCGTTGGGGCTGCTGCTCCTCGTCAGCGCCGGTCTCTGGCAGCGTTTCCAGCCGAAGCCGACGACGCCGGTCGACCAAGGCATCGGAGCCCAGCCGGGTCCATGACCTCAAATGGGCGCCTGATGTCGTCACCCGACGGTTCGATGCCTCAGGAGGACGCGACGTGACGAGTCGACGATGGCTGTTCGCCATGGGCCTCACAGTCATCCTGGCCGTCGCGGCCTGCACGCAGAGTGGCGGGGCCGGAACGGGCGGGGCCAATGAGCCGACGACCGTGGGCGGCACCACTGCGGCGCCCTCGGTCGAGAGCGCGTCCGCTGCGCCGGCCACGCCGGCCACGCCGGCCACGACGGCAGCGGCCAGCACCGCCGCGAGCGCGGCGCCGGCCAGTGCCCCGGCCGAAGCCGCCGACCCCTGCATGTTCATCACGGGCGAGGAGGCCACCGACATCCTGGGCTTCGACGTCAAGTCCAAGCCGCAGATCGACGGGATGATCTGCATCTACGAGGTCCCGGCCACAGGAGCGATCGCTGCCGTCACCCAGCTGTCCACCGTCGATGCGGCGACGGCGTTCGAGATCTTGAAGTCCGCGCCCGACGCGACACCCGTCGAAGGGCTCGGCGATGACGCCCTGTGGCAGCCGGCCTACCTGGCGGCAAAGTTGTACATCCTCAAGGGTGACGACGTCGTGATGATCGCCGTCGGGACCCTCAGTGGCGTGCCGATCGACGAGATGTCGCCCGAGACGCCGCCCGAGAAACTCCTGGAGAAGGCCAAGAAGCTCGGCGAGATCGCGGCCCCTCGGATGTAACGAGGCGCGTGGGCGCACAGCCATCGCACCGCCTCACGGGCATCGGGCACACTGACGGCCTGATGCCCCTCGAGGAATACCGCCGCAAGCGCGACTTCGCGAAGACCCCGGAACCGGCGCCGGGCGCGCCGAACACCGAGGCCGGCCGTGGCCGCGGCCGGTTCGTTGTCCAGCGTCACCGCGCGACGCGCCTTCACTACGACTTCCGCCTCGAGGTCGCCGGCGTGCTCGTCAGCTGGGCCGTGCCCAAGGGTCCGACCCTCGATCCCAAGGTCCGCCGGATGGCCGTCCATGTCGAGGACCATCCCATCGAGTACTTCGACTTCGAAGGCGTCATCCCGTCGAAGCAGTACGGCGCCGGCGACGTCATCGTCTGGGACTGGGGCACATGGGAGGCCGAGGCGCCCACCAGCGACGCCACGACCGCCATCCCCAACGGCGAGCTCAAGTTCATCCTCCACGGCGAGAAGCTCAAGGGACGTTTCACGATCGTCCGAACCAGCCGTCGTCCCGGGAGCGCGCCGAGCACCGCCTTCGAGGACGACCAGGGCGAGCAATGGCTGCTCATCCACAAGCGCGACCAGGCCTCGCAGGACGGGTGGGACGCCGAGGACCATCCGCAGAGCGTCAAGACCGGCCGCACGAACGACGACGTCAAGGCCGACCGCGACGCGCTCTGGAACGGCCAGGCCCCGGCCGCCGAGGCCGAGATCGACCTGGCGGGGGCCGTGGCCGCACCCATGCCGCAGCACATCGAACCGATGCTCGCCACGCTCGCGAACAAGCCCTTCAGCGACCCCGACTGGCTCTACGAGCTCAAATGGGACGGCTACCGCATGCAGGCGGTCGTGGCCGACGGCAAGGTTCGGATCTGGACGCGCAACCTCAACGACGCCGCGACCTACTTCCCGCGGCTCCTGAGCGCGCCGACCTGGATCGATGCCCGGCAAGCGATCGTCGATGGCGAAGTCGTCGCGCTCGACGACGAGGGCCGCCCCGACTTCTCGCTGCTCCAGACGAAGCTCGGCGACAAGACCGCCACGGGGCTCGTCTACCAGGCCTTCGACCTGCTCTACCTCGACGGTCGGTCGCTCCTCGACGTCCCGCTCGAAGATCGCAAACGGCTGCTCCGGAGCGTGCTCAAGGACCACCCGCGGGTCCGGTACGCGACCCACGTCGGCGGCGAAGGCCTGGCGTTCTACGAGGCCGCGAGCGCGAGCGGCGTCGAGGGGATGATCGCCAAGCTCCGACGCTCGCGCTACGAGCCGGGTCGACGGACCAGCGCCTGGCTGAAGTTCAAGATCCGGCCGGAACAGGAGCTCGTGGTCGGTGGCTGGACGCCAGGGGAGGGGAACGCGCGCGACCTCGGGGCGATCGCGGTCGGAGTGTACGAGGACGGCAAGCTGCGGTTCAGCGGCAAGGTCGGGTCCGGATTCACCGGCGCGATCCGCAAGGACCTGCTGGCGCGGATGGCTTCACTCGCGACCGACGATCCACCGTTCGATCCACCACCACCGAAGGACTACCGCGGGCGCTGGGGCGGCGACCTGGCGAACATCACCTGGATCCGGCCGGAGCTGGTCATCCGGGCCGAGCTCGGCGGCTGGTCGCGCGACGGTATGGTCCGGCAGGCCGCGTACAAGGGGATCGAGCCGGATCGCGACCCGCTCGCCGTCGTGCGCGAGACCGCGATCGCGACGACCACCGCGGTCCGTGCCGCCGAGGCCAGCACCCCAGCAGAGCCACCAGCCCCCGCCGCGGCCACGCGCGCCGCGCCCCCCACGAATCGTACGATTCCGTACTACGAAATCGTAGGAACTGGAGGCAGCGATGTGACCGCCCCCGTCCCCGACGCCTGGCGCGTGACCGACGACGAGCTCGCGGCGCTCGACGCCCTCGGCAAGGAAGGGCTCTGGCGAGTCGGGGCCGACGAGCTGAAGCTGACGAACCTCGATAAGCCCCTGTTCGAGCCACGCGATCCCGACGGCGGCGGCCCGGTCACGAAGCGCGAGCTGATCCGGTACTTCGCGCAGATCGCGCCCACGATGCTGCGCCACCTCGACGGCCGGCCGCTCAACCTGCAGCGCTTCCCGAACGGTGCCGGGGCGCCCGGGTTCTGGCAGAAGGACATCCCCGAGACCGCGCCGAAGTGGCTCACCCGCTGGCACGAGACCGGCGTCGACGGCCGCACCGACCGCGACGCCAACGACCATCTCCTCGCCGACCGGGCGGCCGCGCTGGCCTGGCTCGGCAACCAGGCGAGCTTCGAGATCCACGCCTGGACCGGCCGCCTCCCGAACCCGTGGCGACCCGCGTTCGCGTACATCGACATCGACCCCGGGGAGAAGACGACCTGGGACGAGACCCTCGTACTGGCGCGGCTCTACCGGACGGCGCTCGGCCACCTCGGCGTCCGCGGCTATCCCAAGACGACCGGGAAGCGGGGCATCCAGGTGTGGATCCCCATCGAGCCGAAGTACGGCTTCGATGAGACGAGCGCCTGGGTCGAGCGGGTCAGTCGCGCGGTCGGCTCCGACCGTGCCGGACCTCGTCTCCTGGGAGTGGGCGAAGGAGGCCCGCAAGGGCCGCGCCCGCCTCGACTACACGCAGAACGCGAGCATCAAGACGCTCGTCGCGCCGTATTCGGTGCGGCCGGCCGCCGGCGCGCCGGTGTCCGCGCCGATCGCCTGGGACGAGCTGGACGACCCGGACCTGCGACCCGACCGCTGGACGATCCGGACCATCGTCGACCGCGTGGCGGAGCGCGGCGACCTGTTCGCCGCCGCCCAGACCGACCTCCAGGAACTCCCGTCGGTCTGAGGCGGAACCCCTTACCGGCCTGGCCCCGGCATGGCAGGATGCACACGTGCCTGACGACGTGACCGGGATCACGCTCCGCAACCCCACCGACGAGACGCTCGCGAGCTTCTACGTGCCGATCGCGATCGCCTTCGGCGAGGAGTTCTCAGCGGCCGAGATCGAGATGGAACGCGAGTTCCTCGAGCTCGACCGGATCTTCGGCGCCTTCGAAGGCGAGACGCAGGTCGGGCTGTCGGGGACCTTCACGTTCCGGATGACGACGCCGGGCGGCGAGGTCGGGGCGGCCGGGGTGACGCTGATCGGGGTCATGCCGACCCATCGCCGCCGCGGGATCCTGCGCCTGATGATGACCCGCCTGTTCGAGCAGGCTCGCGAGCGCAACGAACCGGTCGCCATCCTCTGGGCGTCCGAGGCGGCCATCTACCAGCGGTTCGGCTTCGGCCTCGCGACCCTCCAGGCCGAGATCGAGGCGCAGAAGGACAAGATCGTGTTCGCGCGGCCGGTCGAGTCGCCGGGGCGGGTTCGGATCGTCGATCGCGACGAGGCGGCCGAGCGATTCCCGCCGATCTTCGAGGCGCGTCGCGCCGTGACGCCGGGTTCGCTCACGCGGGTCGACGCCAAGTGGCGCCAGTACCTCAGCGACGCGGAGTGGATGCGCAACGGCAACGGGCCCAAGGTGCTCGCGATGCTCGAGGTCGATGGCGAGGCGCGGGCGTACGTCATCTATCGGATCAAGGCGGACTGGGACAGCCACGGGCCGAAGAGCATCGCGACGGTGATGGAGTTGATCGGCCTCGACGCCGCGGCCGAGCAAGCGCTCTGGCAGTGGGTGTTCAGCATCGACCTGGTCAGCATCGTCCGCACGTGGCGCGGTCAAGTCCCGCATCCGCTCCAGCTGATGATCACCGAGCCGCGCCGCCTGGCAATGAGCGTCAGCGATGCGAATTGGCTGCGCATCATCGAGCTGCCGGCGGCCCTCGAGGGCCGGTCGTACCGCGGCCCCGGCAGCCTCGTGTTCGAGGTGACCGACGACTTCTGCCCGTGGAACGCCGGCACGTGGCAGCTCTCCGTTCCGGAGTCCGACGGTGTGGCGAAGGTCACCGGCACGCGCGCCGCGCCGGACCTCTCGATGGACATCAGCGACGTCGCGACGGTCTACCTCGGCGCGTTCAACTTCGCGCAGCTGGCCGCTGCGGGCCGCGTGAGGGAGTGCCGCCCGGGCGCGCTGGCCGCGGCCGACGAGCTGTTCGCGACACCGACGATCCCTTGGAACTCGACGATGTTCTAGGCGGTCGTCCGGATCGCGGCCGTTTGATCCGAATTTGCCAGATCGACGATCTGATCCGATCCCTGTAGCGTGGCCTGCATGGGATCCGCGAGCCGTCGTTGGGCACTCAACATCGTGATCCGCGCATACGGCGACGAGCTGCGCGACGAGGTGGCGCAGACGCTGCCCAAGATCGTGAAGCTCGTCCTCGAGGGCATCGAGCTGCGGCCCGGTGACACGGAGCTGCTCGCCGACGCCGTGATCATCGACATCGACGGCACCGAAGCCCGCCTGGGCGTCGCCTCGTTCACTCTCGACGAACTCGCCGACCGCTATCCGAACCTGCACTTGGCCTGGTAGTCAGGTCGCCTAGGAATACCCTGGCGAGGTGAGGTTCGTGCTCCTGACGTCGAGACCGGATAGTCCCTACGCGGACACGTCGACGTCCTACGAGTACCCGTCCAGGTATCGCCGGTTCTTCGAGCCTGCCTGGAAGCAGGCGAGCCAATGATCGCGATCATCTACGAGCCTCGGTCAGGTGGTCACGGACGCATGTCGTACGTCGGATGGGCCGCACTTGCGTGGCGTCCCGGTTCGAAGCCCTCGTGTCGACGTGAGACTGGTCCGGCCGCTGTGGGAGGTTCACTACGTCGACGGTCGAGTCCGAACCCTGTCCCCGGACTACCTCGGCGAACCGCTCGACAATGGCTCGCCACGCCCGTCGCCAATCGAACGTCCTCAGCTCGCGAGGCGTCAGCGTCGATACGGCCGTCTCGGTCGCTGATGCTTGAACGCGACGGGTCGAGCCCCCTCGCCGGTCAGGATCGTCCGGGAGCCGTCGGTCGGGTCGGGAACGGATCGGACCTCGTCGTAGTGTACTCGAGACCGGTGCCGACGATCTGCAGCTCTGCGCCCTTCAGGATGCCACTTGGCAGGTCGCGTCGTCACGAAGAACGTCGGGACGTCCGGCTTCGAGACGTCGCGAGCGACCGCGCCGTAGCGGCTCGACGTCATCGTCCAGACGGCCGCACTGACCGTCGGCGACCGCATGACACCGGCGTTCCCGAACGGCGTCCTGGGCGCCGAGCCGAATCGTCGCTGACCTTCGAGTCGGATCGGCGATCGACCCAGTCGAAGGTCGCGCGCTCGACTGGCAGAGCCGAGCCAGCGCCCGTGGTCAGACGTGGTCACTCGGGACTGCCGTCGGTTCGAGGCGACCGATGATGAAGCGTGCCGACGCTTCTGCGGGAACCGTACTCGCGGCATTGCGACCGCCACTCGACCTCGAGCCGTGTCCGACGAGACACGTCGATGCCGCAGTCACGACCCGCTGCCGGTCGGTGACCTGATAGCGTCGACGTCTCGAGCGAACAGGTCGGATCGGTCGATCGCCAGCTCGCGAGCAGCGTGATCACCGACGCTTCTTGCGACCAAGCCATGCGCCTGCGAAGTCGTGCGACGAGTAGTCCTGACACTGGAACCGCCGCGCGAGGTCGACGTCGGACTCGGAGGCCGCGGGACGCGGCGAGCCTCGACGCTCGAGGCGACAGCGACGCGTCATTCGAGCGACGTGCTCGACGAGTCTGGTCGGCGAGGCTTGCTCGCTCCCGAGGTCGCGGCCGAGCGCTGGCAGTCGCCGTTCGCGAGGTGCTGCTCGTAGCACTCGAAGGCGTGTTGCGCCTTCGTCGCGGGCTCCCACTGGTTGCTCCAGACCACTTCGAAGCCGGCGCGATCGAGAGCCAGATGGAGGCCTCCGACGCCCGCGAAGAGTTCCGCGGCGGCGGGTCGGCGACCGGTCTCACCCTCGGTCGCAGCCTGGTATTCGGTCATCGGGGTCCTTGGCAGCATGGCGGCGGGGAGACACTCGGAGCATACCCGATCCAGCCCGCGTGATCAACCTAGGCCCTGCGCCGTGCCAGGTGTCTGTCAGGCGCTACCCCGCGTTGAACAGGTCGATCACCGTCTCGCCGGTCGATTGCGTCAGGCTCGTCGGCCCGATCGTGATGACCACGTCGTCCGCGTTGGGGTGGTTCGGGTCGTAGATCTTCAGGTGGCGCGTCGTGCCATCGTCGTCGTAGGCGTACCCGAGGACCTGGTGGTTCGAGGTCAGCGCGAACGGGTTCCATGACGCCTTGCGGATGATCCCGACGATCGGCAGCTTGCCGCTGTCGATGGTGCTCTTGATCTTGTCCCATTCGTGGTCGATCGGCCCGGCGCCCGGGCTTGCCGGCCACCCACGCCGAGAGCCAGTAGAACCGCAGCGGGACGCTCAGCCAGTAGAGCGACTCGACCTGGTTCCGGACGATGGCCTTGAACAGCGGCGAGCCGTTGGCCGGCGGCGTCGTGTCGGGCGGGACCGCGCGCTTCTTCGTGAACGTGTCGCGCACGTACCAGGCCATCCCACCGCACAGGCCCGCGCTCGCGTCGCCGACGCCGACCCAGCGCGGATCGATGAACCCTAGCTTGACCGTCGGCCCCGGCGGGAAGCTGTTCGAGAAATGGAGTCCCCAGGTACTCGGCTGGAAACCAGCCACGGCGTTCGCACTCATGGCCGAATCCTACGCCGGAGCCATCTGGGCGGCGTCTCTTGACCGGTCATGATGGTCGGATATCATAGTCAACCATGAGAACCGTGACCGCGATGGACATGCGCAAGAAGCTCGGCGAGATCCTTGATGCCGCGTCGGCGGGGGAGCGGATCCTCATCGAACGCGACCATCGGCCGTTGGCGTACCTGGTGTCCGTTGAGGATGGTCAACGATTGAGTGCGACCGCCGACGAGATCCGACGGCGACGACTCGCGGCGTTGGATCGATTGCAGGCGTTCGCCGAGGAAATGCGCGTCAAGTACCCGCCGCAACCCGGCGACCCGGATGCGGCGACGGCGGTGCGGCTGGATCGAGATCGCGACGAACGGAAGGGCGAGCCATGAGCGACCTGCGGCCGATCGTCGTCGATGCGTCCGTCGCGATCGCGCTCGTCCGCGATGAACCGGCGGCGTCATCGATCCGTCAGAGGATCCGATCCTGGGCGGAGATCGGCCAGACGCTGCTTGTCCCCTCGCTCTTCTGGTATGAGGTGGTCAACCCGCTTGCGCGCCAGTACGGATACAGCAGCCAGGAGCTCCTGGGAGCGGTCCATGAGATCGAGGAGCTCACCCTGATCACGGTCGAGCCTGATCGCCCGCTCTTCCTGCTGACGATCGACCACATCGAGCGGTACGGATTGACGGCGTTCGACGCGCACTACCTGGCCCTGTCCACGCAACTTGGGGCGCCGATCGCCACGCTGGATCAGCGGCTGGGGGAAGCCGCCGGTTCACGTTGGATCAGGTTCGATGGATCGCATCGTCTCAGCGAGGCTCACGAGCCGTACGAGCACGAAGTCACGTGGCCCAAGTACAAGGGCGCCTCGGCATACCTGGCCAAGCTTCGCGCCGAAGCCCTTCGGGATGCCTCGACCTAGGGACTACGAGGCGTCGGCCGCCTCGAGGTCGAGGAGCAACTGGGCCAGCTCGAGCGCGTTCGTCGCGCCGTAGTTCGCGTAGCAGTTGTTGAAGAGGACGTGCGTGTCCTTCGCCTGGCCGGCGGTCTCCTGGACGCGCGGTGCCCACTCCTGTAGTTCCTCGCGGTCGTACAGGTAGCGGAAGCGCTCGACCGCCTGGATGCCCTTCGCCTCCCAGGTCTCGGTCCGGCGGCCGTGGAAACGAACGATGGCGAGGTCCGGCGAGGTGGCGGCGACGACCGCGGGGACGCTCGACTTGAAGCCCTGCGGCTCATCGACGATGACCATCGGGATCTGGCGGTCGCCGAGGAACTTGAGCGTCCGCTCGATGTTCTTCTCGTTGAACCAGGACGCGCTGCGAAACTCCACGGCGCCGGTCATCCCGGCGTCGCGCAGACGACCGACGGCCTCCTCGATCTGGTCGCGGTTCTCCGACGAGGTGAAGAACCAGCGCGGGTACTGGAGCAGGATCGAGCCGAGCTGCCCCGCCTCCTTGAGCGGCTCGAGCGCGTCGGCGAACAAGCCCCAGACGTCGTCGCGGAGGCCGTCCGGCAGGTCCTTCGCGTAGATGCGCGGCTTGGCGGCGACGTCGTCGGGCAGGGCCGCGCGGAGGTCCTTCGGGAGGCGCTTCGTCTCGGTCGGCTGGCCGGTCATCAGGGCGTGCGCCTTGATGTCGAACGTGAAGTCAGGCGGCGTGCGGGCGACCCACAGCTCGGCGGTCCGTCGGGCAGGGAGGGCGTAGTAGGTCGAATTGACCTCGACGAGCGGGAACCGACTGGCGTAGTAGGCGAGGCGCTCCTCCGCCGAGTCGGCGCCCTCGGGGTAGAAGACGCCGGCCGCGGTCATCGTCGGGTCGGTCCAGGAGGCGGTTCCGATGCGGACGGTGCCGCTATCGGCGGGGCTCGGACCGAGGTGGATCGGCTCTGCGGCGACGTCGGGCGCGAGGTCCTTGACGCGCGCGGAGCTGCGGTCGGGGCCAGGGTCGTGGACGGCGTCACTCACGCTCGAATGGTAGGCCGCGACCATGTCGAGGCATGTCAGGTATTCCCTGACAGGAGTGACTGCTACGGGACGACGGTGACCCGCACGATGGTCGGTTCGACGCCGGCGGCGGTGAGCGAGCCGTGCTCGGGCGTCAGGACGTCGAGGACCAGGAGGTAGTCGCCTGGCCGCTCGGGCACGCTCAGCTCCAAGGTCGCGTCGACGGTGACTCGCGGCTCGAGGCCCGCCGGCAGATCGACCCGGGCGTTCGCCGGAACTGGAGTCGTCGTGTCGTCCGATAGCGAGAGCCAGCGGCCGACGAGGGTCGCGGCGACCGCTTCGTCGATGTCGAAGCGGCTGCGCGTGTCGATGACGGCCCCGTGCCCCCAGGGGACCTTGCCGAGGTTGACGACGCGGAGCGGCAGCTCGGCGTCGGTGCCCGCGGTCAGCGTGGCGGTCGGCGCGACGAGGATCGCGCCGTCGACGTCGCCCGTGACGCGGACCGCGAGAGCCGGGACGACGGCCTGTGTGGCCGCGTCGTAGGCGACGCCGTCGCCGTCGTGCAGGGTGATCGTCAGGCGGTAGCGACCCGGCGCGGTCGGGATGACCACTGGCACGGACAGGTACTTCGAGCCGAGCTTGAGGCCGGCCGGGGCGACGACGTCGCCGGTCTGCTCCGGTGCGACGAGCACGAGGTCGATGGGTGGCGTGATCGGCTGGAGCGGCTCGGGAGGCGAGGTCGGGCTCGTCGTCGGGCTTGTGTCGGTAGCCTCGCCTCGCTCGTTCAGCGGCAGCACCGGCGCCGGCGTGTCGGCAGGCGACTGGTCGGGGACCGCCGGCATCGCGGGTTCGACGGCCACCTCTGTCGGCGGTTCGGTCGGCGCGGGCGCGACATCGATCGGATCCCAGCGAACGCTGGCCTGGATGCGAATCGGGCAGATCCCCCCGGTCCTTGATCTTGAACGGGATCCGGAGGGTAGCCGTGCCGCCGGCTGCCGTCAGCCCCTTGAACGACGGAGTCCCCAGCGTGACCCCGGTCGCGAGCAGGTTCGGGGCGCCCGGCACGACGGCCGCCGAACCGCCGCCGGCCGAACCGCGGGCGCCGGCGCGGACATCGGCCGACGCCAGGCCGGCCCGCAGCACGATCGAGCGCTCGAAGCCCGACGTCGCGTGCTTCGGGTCCATCTGCGCGACGTAGCCGGCGCTGCGTCGGCTCTCGAACCCGAACACGTGATCGTTGGCCGTCGGCGCCGAGCGCCAGATCGCATCGATCGAGCGATCGCCGCCGAGGATGGCCTTCACGTAGCCCGACGGGTCGTCATACGCCTCGGCGATGACCGCCGACGCCCCCGCGGCGATGAACCCGGCCGCGAAGTTGTCGACGCGCTGCTTCGCCTGGTCGAGGGTCCCCTCGGGCAGGTCCGGCTCCGACAGGCCGCTGGCGTAGCACAGGTGGTGGAGCAGGACGACCGCGTCCTTCGCGAGCTTGATCGACGCCTCGATCCGGCTCTCCCCGAAGTACTGATGCGTGGAGTCGTTCCCGCCGGCGCTCGGGTTGAGCCCGAAGCCGTTTTGCGTGGGCCGATAGAGCGCGTCGCGGTAGCGGCTCGGCCAGCCGTTGCCGTGGCCCATGTAGACGACAAGCGAGGCGCCCTGGAGGGCCGATCTGACGGCCGGCCATGTCGCGTTCGGGGAATAGATCTCGGTGACGTCGGGCGTGTACCGACGGGCCACGGCGGCCGCCGCGCGAGCCTCGCGGCGGAACCCTTCGGTCATCGCCCCGACCGGTCCCACGATGATCACGACCCTGGGGACGGGCGAGGCGGCGGCCACGGGCGCCACCGCTCCCGCCGACGCGAGGACGCCAGCGACGAGCAGCGCCGCAAGTACCGAACCGAGCCTCCTCACCACAGGGGGCACTCCCTACGCAAGGCGGGCGGCCAGCGTATGCCTGGTCGGTCGCTGAAACCATACTCGCGACGGCGTATCTCGCCGTTATGTCGCCGTTATCGGTGCGTCACGGCACCGAAATCGACGGTTGCGGCGCGCGTGGTCACCAGACGACCGGGTAGGCGACCGAGCAGGACCTTTGGGCGCGAGACCGAGCGAAAGCCCCGCGTCAGGCGTTCGGGTCGATGTTCTGGTTGAAGTGGAAGCGGTTGTCGGGGTCGTAGCGCCGCTTGATCGCGACGAGCCTGGCGAAGTTGTCGCCGTAGGTCGCCCGGAGCAGGTCCTCGCCCTCCTCGCCCAGGCCCGGGAAGTTCAGGTAGATCCGGTCCTTGGCGGCGTGCGGCTGCAGCCGACCCCAGAAGTCGCGGGTCCAGGCGATGTTCCGAGCGTCGTCCTCGGGCGCACTCCAGATCGAGTCGATCGAGAACATCCAGGGCATCGAGCGGTCGCCGAACGCGGTCTCCTCCGCGCCGACCCGTGCCACCGCGCCGCCGAACTTCCAGATCGACGAGAGCGTGTTCGGGGATGGCGGGCTCGCGTTGCCCTCGAGGATCGCGTCGATGACGTCGTCGCCGAGCCCACTCAGGTACCGGCTCTTCCAGTAGCAGCGGTATCGGCCGAACGGGATGATCGTGTCGAACAGCTGCTGCATGTCGCAGTAGGCCATCTGGCCGGAGAAGTCCGTCACGAGCTCGCCGAGCTCGCGAAGCGGCTGGAGGAGCGCCTCGCCCTCGTCGGCGTCGCCGGCGAACGCCGCCGCGATCGTGTAGACCCGCGTGCCCCAGGCGGCCTCCGGATAGCCCGGGTCCTCGGGAATGGTCGAGAACTCGACGAGCGAGCCGACCTGGTCGTGCTTGTCGGCCAAGAAGTCGCGCCAGAAGCGAATGGGCTCGGCACCGGCGTCGATCGGATAGACCGGGCCGGCGAACATCACGGTCGGGCCGATCGGGTGCAGGGCGAATTCGAACGCGGTGACGACGCCGAAGTTGCCGCCGCCGCCCTTGAGCGCCCACAGGAGGTCCGGGTGCTCGTCGGCGCTGGCATGGACCAGCCGGCCATCGGCGGTGACGACGTCGGCCGCGACAAGGTTGTCGATGCACAGGCCGTGGCGGCTCCGGAGCCAGCCGATCCCGCCGCTGAGCGTGAGCCCGGCGACGCCGGTATCCGAGATGAGGCCACCCGGCGTCGCGAGGCCGAAGGCCTGCGTGGCCGCGTCGACCTCGCGCCAGGTCGCACCGCCTTCGACCCAGGCCCGCCGCCGTTCGGCATCGACGCGAACGTCACGCATCGCCGACAGGTCGATCATCACCGCACCGTCGCCCACGGCATGTCCGGCCACGTTGTGCCCGCCGCCGCGGATCGAGATCGGCAGGTCGTGCTCGCGGGCGAAGGTCACCGCGGCCATCACGTCGGCGGCGCCCTGGCATCGGACGATGAGGGCGGGGCGGCCGTCGATCATCGCGTTCCACACGGCCCGGCGCTCGTCGTAGCCCGGGTCGGCAGGGGTCAGGACCTCGCCGACGACCGACCCGCGCAGCCGGTCGATCGCCTCGGCCGGGACCGCCGGTTCGGCATGTCGGATGACGTCGGCCTGGGCGCTCATCGTTGACCTCCACTCGGGATGGTTGCCGGATGTGGACAAGTCTGTCGATTCGCCGTGCCATGCTTCCAGAGACAGATCGGACGGAAACGGGGCGAATCTGTCATCTTCGATCATGGAGGGCCAGCTCGATGCCAGTGCCGCGCAAACCGCGGGTCGCGCTGCTCGCGTCGCCGGAATCGTCGCCGTCGGTGCTGTACGGGCTCTACGACGTCCTGTGGTCCGTCGGTGCGGTGTATCCGGACATGATCGGCGGTGAGCCGAGCGACACGCTGCTCGACGTCATCATCGTCGCCGCCGACGACCAGCCGTTCCGCTGCATCGGCAACGTCCTCGTGGAACCGCACGCCGCCATCGGCCGGGTCGATCGCGTCGACGCCGCGGTCGTGTGCGACATGTACACCCCGATCGACACGGCCCCCACGGGACGCTACACGCGCGAGATCGCCTGGCTGCGGCGCATGCATGCGAACGGGGCACTCATCGCGTCGGTCTGCTCGGGGTCGCTGGTGCTCGCCGAGGCGGGACTGCTCGACGGCCGCATGTGCACCGGACACTGGGCCTACCGCGACCTCTTCCGCAAGCACTATCCGGCGGTGGCCTTCAACGACCGGTCGCTGCTGAGCCTTGAGAGCGAACCCGAGGGCGTGATCACCGCCGGCGGCGTGACTGCCTGGCAGGACCTGGCCCTCCACCTCATCGCGCGCCTGTGCGGCCCCGAGCACGCACTGCGAACCGCGAAGGTCCACTTGCTGGCCGGTCACGAGGATGGCCAGGGACCGTTCACCGCCATGGTCCGTCGCATCCAGGACGACGACGCGGTCATCAGCCGCGCGCAGGCGTGGATCGCCCAGCACTACGCGAGCCCCAACCCGGTCGCCGCGATGGCCGAGCGGTCCGGCCTTCGGCCGCGGACCTTCGCGCGTCGTTTCCGGACCGCCACGGGCTACCTGCCGATGGAGTACGTCCACACCCTGCGCGTGGAGGAAGCGAGGCAGATCATCGAGTCGACCGACACCGGCATCGACGAGGTCGGCTACCTCGTCGGCTACGAGGACCCGACGTTCTTCCGCCGGTTGTTCAAGCGCCAGACCGGCCTTACCCCGGCCGCCTACCGCCGCAAGTTCGCCGGCATCCTCGCGGCTGCCAGTGCCGGTCCGGAAGCCGCACTCATGGCGCACGGCTAGGCGGCGCGAGTCTCCGATGGCCAACCGCCTCGCCAACGAGACCAGCCCGTACCTGCTCCAGCACGCCAACAACCCGGTGGACTGGTTCCCGTGGGGCCCGGACGCGCTGGCGCGCGCCAAGCTGCTCGACCGGCCGATCTTCCTCTCGATCGGCTACGCGGCATGCCACTGGTGCCACGTCATGGAGCGCGAGTCGTTCGAGCATGAGGCGACGGCGCGCTACCTGAACGACCGCTTCGTGTCGATCAAGGTGGATCGCGAGGAGCGTCCCGACCTCGACCAGCTGTACATGGGCGCCGTGCAGGCGATGACCGGCGGGGGCGGCTGGCCGATGTCGGTCTTCCTGACCCCGGACGGCCGGCCGTTCTACGGCGGGACCTACTTCCCCGATGAGCCGCGCCACGGGATGCCGTCGTTCCGCCAGGTCCTCGACGGCGTCGATCGTGCGTGGCGCGATGACCGAGCGGCCGTCGAAGGGGCCGGGACCCGGCTCGTCGCGGCGCTCGTCGAGCAGCAGCGCCTCGAGGTCGGCAGCGACGATCCGACGCCCGCGCTGCTCGAGACGGTCGCGGGCGGGCTCATGACGTCGTTCGACACCCGCAATGGGAGCTGGGGCGGCGCGCCGAAGTTCCCGCAGCCGATGACGATCGAATACCTCTTGCGCCGGCTCGCCGGCGGCGATACCCGGTTCGATGCGGTCGTGCGGTTCACGCTCGACAAGATGGCCGACGGCGGCATCCACGACCAGCTCGGCGGCGGCTTCCACCGCTATGCGACCGACCAGGTCTGGCTCGTCCCGCACTTCGAGCAGATGCTGTACGACAACGCCCAGCTGGCCCGGGTCTACCTACATGCGTGGGCGCTGACCGGCGAAGCTCAATTCCGCGACGTGGCGACGGGCACCCTCGACTACATGATCCGCGAGCTGACCACGGCCGACGGCGCTTTCGCGGCGAGCCAGGACGCCGACACCGAGGGTGTCGAGGGGCTCACGTTCGTGTGGTCCGCGGCCGAGATCCGCGAGGTCCTGGGTGACGACGCGGAGCCGTTCATGGCGGCCTATGGCGTGACCGACGAGGGCAACTGGGAGGGCCGGACGATCCTGTCGCGGGTCTGGCCCGACATCCACACGCCGCCGCCGTCACGGGATGACGCCCGATTCGAGGCGGAACTCGCGAGCGGGCGGACGCGCCTGCTGGCACGGCGCTTCGGACGGCCGCAGCCGGCCCGCGACGACAAGGCCCTGGCCGCGTGGAATGGCCTCGCGATCGCGGCCTTCGCCGATGCCGCGCGGTTGCTGCAACGCGACGATGCGGGCGCCGCGGACCGGTATCGAGCGGCGGCCGTGCGCGCGGCCGAGGCGATCACCGGCGGGCTGCTGGCCGCGGACGGCTCGCTGGGACGCTCGTGGAAGGACGGCCGCGCGACCGGTCAGGGCGTGCTGGAGGACCACACCCACCTGGCCGAGGGCCTGCTCGCACTCTACGAAGCCACGTTCGACGAGCGCTGGTTCACGACGGCCCGAGGGCTGATGGACCGCGTGCTGGCGCGGTTCGCCGATCCGGCGGGCGGGTTCTTCGACACCGCCGACGACCACGAGCGGCTCGTCGCCCGACCGAAGGATCTCCAGGACAACGCGGTCCCGTCGGGGAATGCCGTCGCGGCCCTGGCGCTGCTCCGCCTCGCCGCCTGGACCGGCGAGAGCCGGTACCGCGACGCCGCCGAACACGCCCTCCGGACCGTCGTCGCGTTCGTGGACCGCTACCCGACCGGTTTCGCCCAGTGGCTGTCGGCGATCGATCTCGCGCTGGCGCCGGCCGTGGAGGTGGCGATCGTCGGGGACGCCACGGAGCCGGCCACCCGCGCCTTGCTCGAGGTCGTCGAGACCGGCTTCCGCCCGCACCAGGTCGTGGCCGTGAGCGCCGAGCTGGCCGAGAGCGTCGTTCCGCTGCTGGCCGATCGCACCGCGATCGACGGCCGACCGACCGCCTACGTCTGCCGCGGGTTCGCGTGTCGCCTGCCCGTCACCGAGCCCGGCCCCCTGCAGGCCGAGCTGTCCGCGGCGGTCGCGCCGGGCGGCTGAGGTTCAGGGCATCGCGACCACGATGGTCGTCCCGTTCGAATCACCGTCGGGATCGTGGTTCAGCGACTTGAGGTAGGGCGACAGGATCAGGGTCACGTTGGTCACCGTGAACCGGACCGACGTCGTGGTCAGCGGCACCTTGGTCTTCGAGATCGAGCACGTCCCGTTGGAGCCGCTCGAACAGATGCCGGATCCGGTCGTCCCGTCGCTCCAGGTCCCGCTGACCAGCGCGCCGGCGCCGGCCGTCTCATTGGTCTTGTGGATGACGATCGTGACCTTGGCCGTCCAATTCGTGGCGGTCTTCACCGACGTGTTGTCGAGATCGCCGACATGGACGGCGTTGGGCGGCGCGGTCACGTTGACCGTCACGGTCGCGAGACTCGACTGGTCGGTCCCATCCGACGTGCGGTACGTGAACGTGTCCGCCCCGACGAATCCGGCCTTCGGCGTGTAGGTCACACCGGCCTTGTCCTTGTTGGGCGTGCCGGGCGTGCAGGCGACGGCGCCGGGGGTCGTAAGCGTGCCGTTCGCGGGTGCGGTGACGACGCTGAATGCCAGCTCGCACGTCTCGACGTCGGAGCCGAGCAGCTGGAAGACGACCGCGCTCGGCGCCGGCACCGAGACCGACCCCGACGAGGCCTTCGGCAGGTCGTTCACGGGCGCGACGACCACGGTGACCGTGGCGCTGTCGCTGCCGAACGCGCCGTCCGAGATGGCGTAGTCGAACGTGTCGGTGCCGCTGGCATTCGCGTCCGGGGTGTAGACGATGGCGTCGCCGTCGACTACGGCCGTGCCGAGCGACGGTTCCGTGACCGAGGTGATCGTCAACGGATCGGCGTCGGGGTCGCTGTCGTTCGCCAGCACGTCGATCGTGACCGGCGTGTCCTCGTCGGTCGTCGCCGAGTCGTCGGCCGCGTCCGGCGGGCCGCTCGCGGGCCCGATCGTGACGGCGACTTCGCCCTGGTCGGTGCCGCCCGACCCGTCGTCCACGACGTACGAGAAGGCGTCCGACCCCGTCGCGTCCGGGTTCGGGACGTAGGTGATCGACCCGCCGCCCGGGTCGATGACCGCGGTGCCGCTGGTCGGCGTCGTGACGCTCACGACCTGCAGCGGGCCGCCGTCGATGTCGGTGTCGTTGGCGAGGACGTCGATCGAGACGGAGCCCCCGGACGGGACGCCCGCGGTGTCGTCCGCCGCGACCGGTGGGTCGTTGACCGGCGCGACGGTCACCGTGACGGTCCCGGTCGCCGACCCGCCGGCGCCATCGGACACGGTGTAGGCGAAGGTGTCGGTGCCGGCCGCGTCCGGATCCGGCGTGTAGGTGACGGTCCCGCCCGCGTCGATGGCGGCGGTCCCCGCCGCCGGGTCCGTGACCGCGGTGACGGTCAGGGTCGTGCCGGCGTCCTCGTCGGTGTCGTTGGCGAGGACGTCGATCGTGATCGGTCCGCCGTCCTCGACGGCATCCGCGACGTCAGGCACGGCCACGGGCTTGTGATTGCCGGGCTGCCCGCCAGGCGGCGGCGGTGTCGTGACCAGGGCATGCGTCGCGTCGACGATGCCGCAGCCGTACCAGTTCGGGTAACGGGCGTCCGATGTGGCCGGGTAGGAGGCGGTGGCCGCGGTCGCACAGAGGTGCGCCTTGACGTCGTCGGCGAGGAGACCGTTGCCGTTCGAGTCGGCGATGCCGTGCGACAGGGTGAGCGCGACGACGCCCGCCACATGCGGCGACGCCATCGAGGTCCCGCTCTCGGCCTTGTAGCCATTCGGCGAGCAGAACATGCAGTTCCCGACCGGCACCGTCGAGATGATCTGGTCGCCGGGCGCCGCGAGATCGACCTGCGGGCCGGTGCACGAGTAGCCGGTCAGCTTGTCGGCCGTCCCGGTGAAGCTCACCGCGATGACCTGGTCGTAGGCCGCCGGATAGGCCACGGGGCAGCCGTAGATGAGGTCCTGGAGCGTGACGGTGTTGCCGGAGGCGGCGACGAGGG
This sequence comes from uncultured Chloroflexia bacterium, assembly GCA_963776545.1. Taxonomy (GTDB): domain Bacteria; phylum Chloroflexota; class Limnocylindria; order Limnocylindrales; family CSP1-4; genus SPCO01. The sequence continues at coordinate 115,962 of CAVZND010000012.1, forward strand.
TGACCCCCGCGTCGTAGGCGGCCGCGACGGCGGCCTGCAGGGCCGCCGACGGCTCATGTCCGCCGAGGCTCATGTTGACGACGTCGATGTCGTGGTCCACGGCCCAGCCGAGGGCCTGGATCAAGCCGCTGTACTCGCCCGAACCGGACGCATCGAGCACCTTGAGCGCGTACAGGTCCACCTGCGGCGCCACGCCGACGACGAGGTAGCCGTTCTTCTCCGCGGCCAGGATCCCCGCGACGTGGGTGCCGTGGCCGTTGTCGTCCATCGGATCGGCGTCGCCGTTGAAGAAGTCGTAGCCGCCCTTGTAGACGGTGGAGAACTCCGGATCGACGTTCGGCGGGACATCGTGGACGTAGTCGAGGCCGGTGTCGATGATCGCGACCTTGACGCCGTCGCCCTTGATCCCGGCCGCGTGCACCGCCTCGGTGCCGATCCGTTCGACGCCCCAGGCGTTGTGGTACTCGGGGTCGCTGGACGGCGGTGGCGCCTCGAAGGCGTGCAGCTCTCCGTCGATCTCCACCGAGGCGACGAGGGGGTTCCGTCGAAGGTCGTCGAGCTTCGCGGCGGGCACGGTCGCCGCCATGCCATCGATGAGCTCGAGATCCTCGGTCGCGCTGCCGCCCGCCAGGCGAAGGGCCGTTTCGGCCGCCTTGCCGGGGTCGTGCTTGAACCGGACGATGACGTCGACGGCGTTCGTGGAGGTGGTCGCCCCATCGCCGGGCGTCGAGGGTTCGGCGCCAGCGGTGCTCATCGGCGTTGCGAGGGCGACCCAGATCAGTGCGGCCGTCGCCATGACGGCCGAGATCCGTTGCCGTCCGGTTCGGACGATCGAACGGTCCACGTCTTCCCCTCCCACGCTGGCAACGCGCGCCGGGAAGGTATACGCCTCCCAAGGTGCCGATACAAGAGGTTCCGGACGATTTTCTGGCGCTAGGATGCGCCGGTGTCTTCCCCCGACGAGAACCCGGTCGCGGCCCGACCCGCCGCGACCGTCGTGCTGATCCGGCCGGGACGCCGCGGTCCCGAGGTGCTGCTCGGTCGGCGGCCCGCCTCGATGGCGTTCGCGCCGGACGTCCATGTCTTCCCGGGTGGCCGGGTCGACCCGACCGACGCGCATCCGAGCCTCGTCGCGCGGTCGGTCGTGTCGGCGGAAGACGCGGCCGCGGCCCTTGGAGGCGACCTCTCACCGAGCGAGGCGATCGCCGCGTACGTCGCCGCGATCCGCGAGTCGTTCGAGGAGGCCGGCGTGCTGCTCGCCGACGTCGGTCCAGGGTCAGCGCCGGGTGCGCTCGGGGCCGCGCGGGCCGCCCTGGTCGGGGGCGAGATCGGGTTCCAGGCGCTGGCCGCGCAGCTCGACCTGACGCTCCGCACGGACTGGCTCGTGCCCCTGTCGCGCTGGATCACGCCTCCGACGATGCCGCGTCGCTTCGACGCACGGTTCTTCGCGGCCGAGTTGCCGGACGGCGCAAAGGCGACGCTCGAGGGCGACGAGGTCGTCGAGCATGCGTGGCGACGGCCGAGCGATGCGCTCGCCGCGATGGCGGCCGGCGAGCTTGGCCTATGGCTGCCGACGAGCACGACGCTCCAGCAGCTCGAACACGTCACGAGCTTCGAGGACGTGCGGACGCGGCTGGCGCCGGGGACGCTGGGAGAGGTGGTGGTGGAGGACGCGGCCCCGGACGTCGTCCGGATCGTCATGCCGGCGGGCGGCGGCGTCGCCGGCCAGCCTGTCTTCGCCTACCTCGTCGGGCGGCGGTCGTTCGTGCTCGTCGACCCCGGGGACCCGACCGGTCCGGGCCTCGACCGGGCGATCGCCGAGGCCGCGGCGCGCGGCGGCACGATCCGGGCGATCGCCCTGACCCACGTCGACCCCGACCACGCTGCCGGCGCCGAGCCGCTCGCGCTGCAGCTCGGGATCGATGTCATGGTCGGGCCGGGCGGTGGCCGACCGTTGCCGTACGAGGTCCGTGAACTCGCCGATGGCGAGGCCATCACCGCGGGCGATGTCGCGCTCCGTGTCGTGGCCACGCCGGGGCCACGCCCCGACCATCTCGCGTTCGTGGTCGGCGACGGCGCGGCCGTGCTCAGCGGCGACCTTGATGGCCGCCGCGGTGCCCGTTCCATCACCGGTCCTGCCGACGAGGCCGCGTGGGAGGCTTCGAGGGAGCGTCTCCGCGATCTCGCCCCGGGCGTCCCGTGGCTCGGCGGCCATCCGCCGGCCCCGAGCCCGACGAGCTAGGCCCGATCGACCGGCAGTGCCGCCGCGAGGTTGCGCAGGAAGTTGAGGCCTTCGTCGACCTCCTCGGTCGGCGCGTATGGGCCGGGCATGAGGAAGCACGGCCGCCCCGCCATCGCGACGCCGACGAGCTGACCCCAGTGCTCCGACAGCTCGCGCCCAGCCGAGATCGAGGCCGCGCGCTTGTAGATGTACACGACCGCTGCCGGCCGCCAGATCGCGATCTTCTGCCAGAGCGGCCCGACGCCCGAGGTCAGCTCCGCGTCGGACGCCTCGTCGCGCGGGCTCGGGCGCTTGAGCAGGTCCGTGATGCCGTGACCGGCCGCGACGAGTGCGTCATCGGCCGCCTCGACCGCCGTCCCGGGCGGCAGGATCCCGGCGAGCATCAGCCGGCGCCAGAACGTCCGCCCGAGGCGCCCCTGATGGTAGTGCCCAGCGTCGACGCTGACCGGCGACGGGTTGAGACCGACGAACAGCAGCCGGTCGCGCAGTGGGGGCAGGTCGGCCAGCGTGTCGACCGTCCGACCATCGACCGTGAGCGTCGTCCGATGCGGGCCGGGGCCCGGACGGTGGGTCAGGGCGGCGATCTCGTCGGGGATCACGCAGCCTCCAGGGCCTGGTGGGACCCGGTCGCGATCAGGCGGGTCGGTCCGGCGTCGAGCCCTCGGCAGGCGGGACCGGGGTCGCCTCGGCCGGTGTGCCGTCGACCCGAGCCTGGATCTCCGCCTGGGCGATGGCCGCCTCGGCCTTCGCTTCCTTCACGCCACGGCCGAGCGCCTCACCCAGCTTCGGCAGGTTCTTCGGGCCTCGCCACATGAGGACGAGTATGAGGACGACGATCAGGATGATGACGAAGCTATCCATCCGCGGATGGTACTCCGCGTCGCGCGACCGGGATGACGAGGCGCAGGGACGTGTGCGTCGTCGAGAACGAGGCCACCTTGTTGTCGACGAGTCCGGACGCCCTGGCCGCCTCGATGACCTCGACGTCGCGCAGGGTGGCGATCTTGCCCTTGCGCGACACGACCCAGATCGCGCCGTTCGGACGGATCCGGGCGGCCAGTTCGGGCAGTGGCGCGAGCTGGGCCATCGAATCGGCGCCCAGCAGGACGACATCCGTGTCTGGTTCGGGCCAGCCATCGGTGACGTCCGACGTGCGTGCGGCGAGCATCGGCCGGATGGAATCGTCGTCGATGTCGATCAGCGCGACCCGCGTCCCAGGCCGGATCCCGAGCTTGTCGAGGAGGGGCGTGGTGTAGACGCGTTCCATCGCGGCTATCGTGCCACGCATGCTGCTCGTCTACGGACCCCGCTCCCCGACGTACGACTTCGGGCCAGAGCATCCGCTGACGCCGCGGCGGTTCGCGCCGGCCATCGACCTGTTGCGGGCGGTCGGGGCGACGCCGGGCCTCGCCCCGGAGCCTGCGCCCGACGACGAGCTGCGCTGGTGCCACGACGCCGGCTACATCGAGATCATCCGGCGCTTCTCGGACGCGCCGTACGGTGGTCCGCATGCCGGGATCGGCGAGGGCGGCGACGATCCGCCGTTCGCGGGCATGCACGACGCAGCGGCCGCGGTGGCGGGCGGCTCGATCCGCGCGATGGAGGCGATCCTGCGCGGCGACGAGGTCCACGCCTTCCACCCGGGCGGCGGCCTCCACCACGCGATGCCCGATCGGGCGTCGGGGTTCTGCATCTACGACGACCCGGCTCTTGCGATCGCCCGGGCGCGACGCGACGGCCTGCGCGTCATGTACATCGACCTCGATGTCCACCACGGCGACGGGGTCCAGGCGATGTTCTGGGAGGATCCCGGCGTCCTGACCGTCTCCTTCCACGAGACGGGGGTCTACCTGTTCCCGGGGAGTGGCTTCGTCGACGAGGTCGGGGAGGGGACCGCGGCCGGGACCGCGGTGAACGTGCCGCTCGAGCCGATGACCGGCGAGGGCGCCTGGCTCGACGCGGTGCGGTCCCTGCTCCCCGAGCTGGCCGCCGCGTTCGGGCCGGACGTCATCGTCAGCCAGCACGGTGCCGACTCGCACGCGTGGGACCCGTTGGCGCACCTGCGCATGACGACGACCGCGATGGGAGAGGCGGCCCGACTCGTCGATGCCATCGCGCATCGACACGCCGGCGGCCGCTGGCTCGCCACGGGCGGTGGCGGCTACGACGCCTACCGGGTCGTGCCGCGCTCGTGGAGCCTCGTGTGGCTGGCCGGTATCCACCGCGAGGCCCCGATCGCGACCCCGACCGAGTGGCGCGAACGCTGGGCGACCGAGGCCGCCCGCTACGGCCAGGCGCCGCCGCCGGCGACCTTCGACGACGCGCCGAACGCCGGGATCCCGATCGACGCGACGCAGGCGGCCTCCGAGGCGCAGTCCCGGGAGACGGCGTCCCTGGTTCGCCTCCTGATGGTCCCGCGCCTGCTGCGCGAGGCCCATGACCGGGGCTGGTGGGATCCGGACGCGCCCGGTGATATCGGGACCACGGGAAGCCCGGACGCGGCCGCGGGCGAACCCGTCGTCGTGCCGTCGCTCGATGCGGCCGCCTGGTCCGCGTGTTCGCTCGCATCGCGCGTGGTCGCCCCGGCGGATCCCGACGCGGGACTTCGGCTGATCGCCGCGGCCATCGCGGACGGCGCCATCGTTTCTGCCGCCGTCGTCGGCACGCGGGTCGTCGGGGTGGCGGTCGCCGGGCCGGCCTCGGACAGCGGCCATCGCGACCTGCTGGCCCTAGGGGTCGCGCCGGCCTATCGGCGATCCGGCCTGGCCGGGGCGCTCCTCGCAGTCAGCCCAGCCGACTCCGTGGAGGTCACGCTGTCCGAGCGCGACCCCGTCGAGCCGCTCGACCGCGCGACCCGCGCGGCGATCGCCGCGCGGTTGCTCGAGCGTGCCGGGTTCGGCGTGTCCGCGGTCGATGGCGCGTTGCGATTCGCGGACCCCCTCGCGCTCCGGGCGGCGCGCTGATGTCGGACGTCAACGGGCCGCCCGTCTCGGAGCTGCCCGCGCGCGACATCGTCGACGTTCGACTGAGTGCCGCGATCGCCGAGGGCGGCTGTCCGATCTGCGTCGTCCGCGCCCGCTCGGAGCGATCGATGATGGATTCGATCATCGCGCAGCACGTGCTCGACATCGGGTTCCGCGGCGAGCTCGAGCGGTCGCAGGCGTTGTGCCGGCGCCACACGCGCGAACTGATCCTGGCCGACCGACGCGGTCCCGGCGGCACACTCGGCTCGTCGATCCTCTACGGCGCGATGATCGAGCGCCGGCTCGAGGTCATCCGCGGGGCCGTCGGGTCGAGGGGCCGCACGCTTCGGGTCCGGCTGCGGCTGGCCCGACGCCGTCCGCCGTGCATGGCCTGCGCCCAGGGCAAGTCCGCGGTCGAGACGGCGCTCGCCCGATCGACCGAGCGAAGCCGTGACGGGGCCTGGGCCGCGGCGCTCGCCACGGCGGCCTTCTGCCTCGACGACTTCCTCGAGCTCTGGAGCGTGGCCGGGGACGACGCCGCGTTCCGCCCGATCGCCGAGCGCCAGGTGGGGAGGATCCAGGACCTGCGCCACCGGCTCGACGGGTTCGTGGACCACTCGAGCCACGATCGACGGCATCTGATGACCGATCGCGAGGTCCGGGCCACGGACGAAGCCGCCGACCTGCTGGGCGGACGGGCCGAGCGCCCCTAGGCTGGCCCGGGCATCGGCCGGGATGGGCCGGTCAGCCGATACCCGAGTCCGTACTCGGTGGCGATGTAGGACTCGCCCGGCGCTACCGCGTCAAGCCGCAGGCGGAGATTCCGGATCGTCATCCGGAGCAGATGGACATCCACGTCGTACCCGGCGCCCCAGACCGCGCCGAGCACTTGCCGGTGCGTGACGAGTTGCCCCGCGTGTTCCACGAGATAGGCCAGCAGCCGAAACTCCGTCGGTGTCAGGCGGACGTCCTCGCCGCGGAGGCGGACCCGGTGCTCGTCGAGGTCGACGACCAGTTCCCGATGCTGGAGGCGATGCGGTCGCTCCGGGGCCGCCGTCGCGGCGCGCCGCAAAGCCGCCTCAACCCGTGCTGCCAGCTCGGGGAAGCTCAAGGGCTTGGTGATGTAGTCGTCGGCGCCGAGCTTCAGGCCACGGACCTTGTCAGCCTCCGAACTTCGCGCCGTGACCATCAGGATCGGGATGCGGCTGAACTCGCGGATCCGCTCGATGATCCGCCAGCCGTCGAGGCCGGGGAGCGACACGTCGAGGATCACGAGGTCCGGATGCTCGTCGTAGAAGCGGCGGAGGGCGTCAGGCCCGGTCGCGGCGGCGACCGTCCGATACCCAGCACGTCCCATCCATAGCTCGACCAGCGCCGCGAATTCGGGTTCGTCCTCGACGATGAGGATCGTCTCAGCCACGGGTCACCTCCACGGACGCCGGGGCATCGGCTCGTGAGGCCGCGGTCCGGCCGGCTGGCGACGTCCGACCGCGCAGGAGCGGGAGCGTGAAGGCGACTCGCGTCCCGGGTTTCCCGTCCGGTCGGTCCTCGACCCGAAGCTGCCCGCCGTGCGCCTCGACGAGCCGACGGCTGATGAACAGCCCGAGTCCCGTGCCGGGGATGCGCGACTCGCGGACGTTCCACGCGCGGTGGAACGGTTCGGTGACGAGCGGCCGTTCCGCGGGTGGGATCCCGACACCCTCGTCATCGACGGCGACGTCCAGCCGATCGCCGGCGGTCCTGGCGCTGAGCGTCACGAGCCCATCCGGCGGTCCATATTTGAAGGCGTTCCCGACGAGGTTCTCGAGGATCTGCCCGACGCGTGGCCCGTCCACCTCGAGTGGTGGCAGGTCATCCGGCAGCTCGACGACGAGTCGGTCGGCGCGATCGGCCGTCTCGAGATCCCCCCGAAGCCGGCTGACGAGCGATGCGAACTGGACGGGCGAGCGTTCGAGGATGAGCGGGTCGGCCTGGAGATGCGTGATATCGAGGATCTGACCGACGAGCGACGAAAGCCGCTCGGTGACCTCGTCGATCCGTTGGAGGTAGTCGCGTTGCTGTTCCGGCTCGAGTTCGAGGTGCAGCAGCGTCTCGGCGTAGCCGCGGATGAGCGAGAGCGGGGTCCGTAGCTCGTGGCTCACCGTCGCCACGAAGCCCTCGCGTAGCTCCTCGAGCGACCGGACCGCGGTGATGTCCCGCAGGATGGCGGTCGCGCGGGCGCGGGCCAATGGGTCGTCGGTCTCAGGTGACGATGGCGCCACGGCCGAATACCCGCCGGCAACCTGGATCGAGGCGCCATCAGGTCCACGAACCGCCGTCTCGCGGTAGGCCACCGGCTGGCCCGCCGCCATCACCTCGGCCAGCGGGCAGGCCGAGGGATCGTGTCCGCCCGCCACATCGCACCCAAGGACGTCGGCACAGCTGCGCCCGACCGCATCGGCCGCGGCCACGCCGAGCAGCCGCTCTCCGGCCGGGTTCAGGCGAACGACCAGTCGATCGGCATCGACCTGGAGGATCAGGTCCGTCGTGCCGTTGACGACCGCGGTGAGCTCCTGCCGCTCGCGCTCGAGCGCCTCCCGCAAGCGTGCCCCCTGGAACGCGACCGCCAGTTCGTGGCGAGCGAGTTGGATGACGCGAATCCCGTCGGGGTCGGGGAGACGTGCGTCGTCCGCCCAGAGGCTGAGCAGGATCACCGGCGGGTCGTCCGAAACGACGACCGGGCGCCCACCACGAAGTCCGGCCGCCCAGATGCGGCCGTCGTCGAGGTCGCCCAGGGTGGCGGGGAGGGGCGATGGGGCGTCGCTGCCCACCGCGGCCAGCAAGTGCAGACCGCGTCCCGCCGGCTCGCTCAGCCACAGCGCTCCGCCATCCACCGCGGCCAGGCGGACTGCCTCGAGCGTCACGGACCGCGCGAGATCGGCGAGCGACCCGCCCGACGCGACCAACTGACTCAACTGGTACTGGGCAAAGAGCGCGTCCGCCTCGCGCTGGGCGTCGTCGAACGCTCGTCGACTCTCTCGCTCCAGGGCATCGATGCGAGCCAGCAGCGCGGCTTGATCCGTCATGCTCCTCCCAGCGCGCAGAGGAGCAGCAGGCACGAGACGGCTCCCGGGTCGCGATAGCCGACCGAGCGCTCACCCAGTCGCATCGCGAGGCCACGACGGGCGACCAGGTCCCGCGTGGCCCGCATCCCGGCGCGACCCGCGTGGACCGCCGCGACGTACGCCTCGTCGGGTGCTTTGCCGGCCCGGAGCGCGGCCCCGAATGCGACGGCCGCCGGCGCGAGCGTGTCGAGGATCGTCTTGTCGCCCGGCTGGCAACGCCCTCGCCTCGCCAGGCCGCTCGCGGCCGCGTCGAGCATCCCGGCGATGGTCTCTCGATCGAGGACGGCCGCGTCGCCGGCGCGGAATCCGGCTTCGATGCAGGCTGTCCCGTAGAGGGGCCCCGATGCCCCGCCGACCGCGGCGACGAGCCGGTGACCGACGGCGCGGAGGATCTCGCCGGGCGGTGTCTCGGGCGGAAGGTCGTTGAGCATCTCATCCACGGCGCGCAACCCGATCACGAGGTTGTCGCCGTGGTCACCATCACCGAGGATCGTGTCGAGCCGCGTTAGCTCGCCCTGGTGACGGGCGACCACCTTGCCGCATCGCGCAAGCCCGGCGCGCAGGGCGCTGGCATCGACGACGAATGTGGTCCCTGGTCGATCGGCTCTGGCGGCGGCTGGCGATGGCGATGGCGACGGCACGATCGTCCCTTCGAGCGAGTCGGCGGTCGGCCGAGTGTAGGCGCGGCCCAACCCTGCGGCAACGGTCGTCGTGCCTCCTTCGACACGTCATCGCGACGTTCATCGCACCTCTTGTCCACCCGTTGCTGGCTTCTTGACAAGTCCCCCCGGAGCATCTCGGGCATCCAGCTGAGGCAGCGAAAGGAGGAACGATTGGTGGGTCTCGTGCTGATCTCTCACAGCGAGACCCTCGTCGACGGGTTGCGCGAGATGGTCGCGCAGGTCGCGGGCGAGGAGGTCGCGGTGGGGACGGCAGGCGGCACGGAGGACGGCCGGTTGGGGACGAGCGCCCCCCGGATCACGGCTGCGCTGCGCTCGACGTTGGCGGCCAGCCCGGATGGCGTCCTCGTGCTCCTCGACCTGGGCAGCGCGGCCCTCAGCCTCGAGCTCGCGCTCGACGAGCTGGAGCCGGTCGAGCGCGGCCGCGTCCGGGTCTCGGAAGCGCCGCTCGTCGAGGGCGCGATCCTGGCCGCCGTCCAGGCGAGCATCGGCGCGTCGCTCGCCGACGTCGTCGCCGCCGCCGAGGGAGCCGCCTCGATGGCGAAGCTCCCGGGGGGTTGAACATGCCGGAGCTGCATCTCATCGTCAGCGATCCTGCTGGGCTACATGCCCGGCCGGCCGCCCGTTTCGTGCAGGCGGCGTCGCGGTTCGAGAGCCGGATCGTCATCCGCCAGGGCGATCGCGAGGCGGATGCCAAGAGCCTCATCGCCCTGCTCGGGCTGACGATCCGCCCGTCGTCCGAGATCGTCCTCGCCGCCGACGGTCCCGATTCCGAGGCGGCCATCAGCGCCCTCGTCGCGGAGCTCGCTCCGTATCTCGGCACACCGACCTGAACTTGACAGGAGGAAGATCCATGTCGTCCCCGACCACGGCCCAGAAGCTCACCGCCGAGGCCCTCGGCACCGCCATCCTCGTGTTCATCGGCGCGGGCTCCGTGCCCCTGACGCTCTTCCTGACCGCCGGCGCCGGCGGGACTGGGATCGACGGGACCGCAGGTCTCTCGACGATCTCGTTCTCGTTCGCCTTCGCGATCTTCGCGGCGGTCTACTCGATCGGTCACATCAGCGGGTGCCATATCAACCCGGCCGTGACGATCTCGCTGCTCGCGACGCGAAAGATCGACAGCCGGACGGCCGGCGGGTACATCGTCGCCCAGTTGATCGGCGCCTTCATCGGTGCCGCGCTGACGCTGATCATCCTGACCGGCAACGACCCCGCCAAGCTCGGTCTCGGTGCCGTGTCGGTCAACGCCAACGCCGGCCTGGCCATCGGCTTCGCCGCCGAGGTCATCGGGACCGCGATCCTGGTGTTCACCGTCTTCGGAGCTGCGGTCTCGGGCAAGGCGCCCTCCGGCTTCGCCGGACTGATCATCGGGTTCATCGTCTACGGGATCATCATCCTCGTCGGCCCGATCACCGGTGCGTCGCTCAACCCGGCCCGCGAGCTCGGCCCGGCCATCCTCGGCCAGGCGATCGGCGCCACACCGGTCCCGGTCGACCAGCTGGTGGTCGTCTACGTCTTCGGTTCGACCATCGGTGGCGTCGTCGGCGCGTTCCTGTACGAGTTCATCGGTCGTCAGGAGACCGCCCCCGTGCCCGCAACCGCGATCCCCGAGGGGGCCCGCGCCGACGCTTGAAGCAGGCACCCATCTCACCAACAGCAGAGGAGTGATCCGATGGCCACCAACGCGCCCAGCCGCATGAAGAAGCTCGTCAACGACGTTGCCAACCTCGTCCCCGAGAGCCTGGCCGGCCTTGGCCGGGCCCACGCCGACATCCTGAACATCGATCTCGACAACCTCGTCGTGCTGAGGGCGGGCGGCCCCGTCAAGGGCAAGGTCGCCCTGGTGTCGGGCGGCGGCTCCGGCCACGAGCCGCTCCATGGCGGGTTCGTCGGCCTGGGCATGCTCGACGCGGCCTGCGCCGGCCATGTCTTCACCTCGCCCGTGCCCGACCAGATGGAGGCGGCCACCCGGGCCGTCGACGGCGGGGCCGGCGTCCTCCACATCGTCAAGAACTACACCGGTGACGTGCTCAACTTCCAGCTCGCGGCCGAGCTGGTCGCGGGCGAGGTCGAAGTCGCGACAGTCGTGACCAACGACGACGTCGCTGTGCAGGACTCGCTCTACACGGCTGGCCGCCGTGGCGTCGGTGGGACGGTCCTCGTCGAGAAGATCGCCGGGGCGAAAGCCGAGGCCGGCGGCTCGCTGGCCGACGTGACGGCCACGGCCATCAAGGTCAACGCTGGTTCCCGCTCCATGGGGATGGCGCTGACCTCGTGCATCGTGCCCGCCGCGGGCACCCCGACCTTCGACCTGCCCGACGACGAGATGGAGATCGGGATCGGCATCCATGGGGAGCCGGGCCGCCGTCGCGAGAAACTCGCCCCGGCCGACGACATCGCGCGGATGCTCGTCGACCCGATCGTTGGTGACCTCGGTCTCGAGCGCGGGGAGCAGGTCCTCGCCTTCGTCAATGGCATGGGCGGTACGCCGCTCATCGAGCTCTATCTCGCCTACAACAGCGTCGCAAGGATCCTCGACGAGAAGGGCATCGGCATCGGCCGCTCGCTCGTCGGGAACTACATCACGAGCCTCGAGATGGCCGGCTTCTCGGTCACGCTCCTGCGGCTCGACGATGAACTGACGACGCTCTGGGATGCGCCCGTGCACACCGCTGCCCTGCAGTGGGGCGCTTGAACCGCGACATCCGCCTTCGGCCGCCGCGCCAGCTCCCTCCGGTGCGGCGGCCACCCCTCTAGACTCCGTTCGCCTACCGTCTCGCCGAGGTGACGATCCGATGTTCGACGCGCTCGAAAGCTGGCTTCGCCTGTCGGCGCAGCGACTCCACGACCAGGCGGCCGCGCTGACCGCCCTTGACCAGGCGATCGGCGACGGCGACCACGGCATCAACATGGATCGTGGCTTCACCGCGATCGTGGCATCGCTCGACGCCGGCATCGCCGAGGCCGAGACCGACCTGCTCCGCGCAGGCGGCATGCTTCGGACGGCCGGCCGAACGCTGATCAGCACCGTTGGCGGTGCGGCCGGCCCGTTGTACGGGACGGCCTTCATGCGCGCCGGGGGTGCCATCGCTGCCGCGGATCCGTCGACTGCGTCCCCAGACATCGTCGTGGAGGCGCTGGCGGCGGCCATCGGCGGGATCGAGTCGCTCGGCAAGGCGACGATCGGCGAAAAGACCATGCTCGATGCCCTGGTGCCGGCGCGTGACGCCGGACAAGCGGCAGTCGCCGGCGGCTCGGATGTGGGCGACGTCACGCGTGCGATGGCCGACGCCGCCGAGGCAGGAGCGCTGGCGACGGTGCCGATGCTCGCGACGAAGGGCCGCGCTTCCTATCTGGGTGAACGCAGCATCGGCCACCAGGACCCGGGCGCGACCTCGTCGGCGCTCCTGCTGCGCGCGCTGGCCGATGTCGTCGCGGCCGCCTGACCCGAGCAGGCCCGAGGCAGATGCTCGTGACGCGCGCGGTGCTGTCGGGACGAGTCGGCTCGCCGGGTGCCGGCGTCGGCCGGATCCTGATCGTCCGCCCGGCACCGGCCGGCGCTTCGGCATCGCGCTCCACGGGGACGCCCGAGACCGAGCGCAAGCGGCTCCGCGCGGCACTCGACACGGCCGCCGACGAGCTCGAGGCGCTCGCTCGGCAGCTCGCCGAGCGCGCCGGCGAGGAGCTCGGTGCCATCTTCGAAGCCCAGGCGCTCTTTGCGCGCGACCCGGGCATCGTGGACCCGGCGATGCGATCGATCGACGACGGGTCGGCCGCGGCCGACGCGATCCTGGCCAGTACCGATGCCCAGGCGAGCGCACTCGCCGCCGTCGACGACGAGTACTTCCGAGCCCGCGCGGCGGATGTCCGCGATGTCGGGCGCCGGGTCGCCGGCATCCTCCATGACGAGCCCCGCGTTGACCTCTGGCATGCCGACGGCCGGCCGGCGGTCATCGTCGCGGACGACCTCGACCCTTCGGCCGTGGCGACACTCCGATCCGAGTTGGTCGCCGGGATCGGACTCGCCGGCGGCGCACCGACCGGACACGCGTCGATCGTGGCGCGCGGACTGGGCATCCCGCTGGTGCTCGGGCTCGGGGCGGACGCGCTGTCCCTGCCCGACGGCCTCGAGGCGTTGGTCGACGGCACCGACGGCCGGTCCGGCCGGCTCGTCGTCGATCCGATCGCGGACGACCTGACTGTCCTGTCCGGGCCGGTCGGCGGCGCTGCCGTGGCCGATCGATCGCCGGCCAGCGCGTCCGGGGACGTGTCGATCACGGTGACGGCGAACGTCGGGTCGGTGCTCGAGGCGGAAGCCGCCGCCAGGGCAGGAGCGGATGGCGTGGGCCTGGTCCGCACGGAACTGCTCTTCCTCGGACGGTCGTCCCCGCCGTCGGTCGCCGAACAGCGCAACCTGTACGCCCGGATCCGAGACGCGATGGGGGAGCGGCCGGTGGTGTTCCGCACCCTCGACGTCGGCGGTGACAAGCCGGCCGCCTGGCAGACTGATCGGCCGGAGGCCAATCCCGCCCTCGGGGTGCGCGGGGTGCGCCTCGGACTCGCGCGGCCAGCGCTGCTCGACGACCAGCTCCAGGCGCTCGTGGACGCCGCAGCCGGCGGTGAGCTGCGGGTCATGCTGCCGATGGTGTCCACGGTCGAGGAGGTCGTGGCGGTCCGGGCTCGACTCGACGCCATCGTCGCGAACGCGGACCCGGCACCCTCGGGGGTCCTGCTCGGCGTGATGATCGAGGTCCCGGCGGCCGCGATCGTGGCCGACGGGTTGGCCCAGGTCGCCGACTTCTTCAGCGTCGGCACCAACGACCTCGTCCAGTACACGCTGGCCGCGGATCGCGTCAATCCGGCCCTCGCCGAGCTCGCGACGACCCTCCAGCCGGCCGTGCTGCACCTGATCTCAGGGGTCGTGACGGCAGCGCGTGCGCAGGGTCGGCATGTCGCTGTCTGTGGCGAGGCCGCGGCCGACCCCGAGATGATCCCCCTGCTGGTCGGGCTCGGCGTCGATGAGCTGAGTGTCGCGCCGAACTCGGTGGCGGCGGTCCGCAGCCAGGTCGGGAGGCTTCGACTCGCGGCGTGCCAGGAGCTCGCGGCCTCGGCACTCCGCGCCGTCACGGTCGGCGACGTCAGGCGGCGACTGGCCGAAGCAGCGGAGCGGTAACGGGCACCGCCCCCGAGGGAGGTTCGGAGGCGGTGGGGACGCGTGTCGGGGTCGGGCCTTGAGCCCGGTCGGTGGTCAGCCGGCGGGAGCCCCGCCAGGTGTGGGCGCGGTCGGCGTGGTGGCGCGACCGGTGATCACGCCGGGATGCCAGGGCGTGCCGAGCATCGGCAGCAGGTATCGGTCGAGGCCGTAGTAGCCGGCGACCTTCCAGGCCAGGATGAGCCCGATCGCCAGGGTGAAGAGGACTGGGTTGCTGGACGCGGAGCCTGCGAGCAGGAACGACATGTTCATCAGCGCTCCGCCGAAGGCTGCCAGGCCGGTCAGGGCGCCGAGCAGGAGCCCGACTCCGACCGCGAGCTCGCCGACAGTGATGAGCCAGGCGAACCACGTCTCGTGATGGCCCGTCAGCAGGACGTTGATGAAGTCGCGATACCACTCGAAGGTGATCGGTGGTCGACCCTGGCCCTCGGCCGGGATCTTGACTGCGTTCGCCCAGAAGCCCGCGAGGGCGGAGCCTCCGTCGATCCAACCTTCACCGGTGAGCTTGTGCCAGCCAGCCTCGATCCACTCGAAGCCGAGGAACAGGCGGATCGGCAGCCAGAAGAGGCCAGCCTTGGAGTTGCTGAACAGGAAGCGGGTGAAGGCCGGACCCTCGATCTCGACGGTCGTGCCTCCCGGCTCGTTGCGCTCCTGGAACAGGATGACTAGCAAGACGATGAACGAGATCCAGAATCCCCACAGCGCTAGGTCGTGGACGATACCCTCCGGTAGGATGACCCACGGGTTGACGAGAAAGAACAGCAAGACGGCGGCGACCCCTCCGAGCACCATCGCCCATCTGCGGCGGTCCATGGTCCCTGACTCCCTTCCTTGGCGCCTGATGCGCACCTTGCGGAACCTGATCGGTTGACGTCGCTATTGCACCCCGGCCGTCAATAGACAGCAACGAGCCCAACGACCGCTTCTCGCGGGCCATTCGGCCCGGGTCGGTCGTGACTCTGCGTTCCGGGTCATTCCGAACATCTGGTCTAAACGCGCACGCGCGCCTATACTCACGGTTCCGTGACCGCGACCATCGATGTCGGTGCCGACCCGCTGGCCCCCTTCTCGCGACCCGTGCGCGAGTGGTTCGAGGCGAGCTTCGAGACGCCGACCGACGCCCAGGCCCGCGGCTGGGCGGCCATCGCCGCCGGTCGCAACACGCTCATCCATGCCCCGACGGGTTCGGGCAAGACCCTCGCCGCGTTCCTGTGGGCACTCGACCGGCTCGCCACGCACCCCACGCCGGAACGCACCCGCGCGCAACCCGGCACGGTCCGCGTCCTGTACGTCTCCCCGCTGAAGGCCCTCACCTACGACGTCGAGCGCAACCTGCGGGCGCCGTTGACCGGCATCGGCCACGCGGCGCAGCGGCTCGGCACCACGATCCCGACCATCACGGTGGCCAGCCGCACCGGCGACACCCCATCCGAGGACCGCCGCGAGATCGCCCGGCGTCCGCCGGACATCCTCATCACGACCCCCGAATCGCTGTACCTGATGCTCACGAGCCAGGCCCGGGAGGTCCTCCGGGGTGTCGAGCACGTCATCGTCGACGAGGTCCACGCCATCGCCGGCACCAAGCGGGGCGCCCACCTCGCCCTCAGCCTTGAACGACTGGAACGCCTTCGACCGCCGGACGCCCCGCCGCTCCAGCGCATCGGCCTGAGCGCCACGCAGCGGCCGCTCGACGCGATCGCCCAATTCCTCGGCGGCGTCGGACCCGATCGCGACGTCGAGATCGTCGATGCCGGGGCGCGCAAGCCGCTCGACCTCCAGGTCGTGGTCCCGGTCGACGACATGGCCGCCATCGGCGAGATCCTGCCGCTCGACGAACAACCGGGCGGTCCGGCCGCGAGCCCGGAGCGCCGCAACAGCATCTGGCCGGCCATCCACCCTCGCATCCTCGACCTGATCCGCGAGCACCAGAGCACGATCGTCTTCACGAACAGCCGCCGCCTGTCCGAGCGGCTGGCGCAGCGCCTGAACGAGCTGGCCGGGGAGGACCTGGTCCGGGCGCATCACGGCAGCATCGCCCGCGAACAGCGCCTCGCGATCGAGGAGGACCTCAAGGCCGGGCGGCTGCCCGCCCTCGTCGCCACGTCCAGCCTCGAGCTGGGCATCGACATGGGCGCGGTCGATCTCGTCATCCAGGTCGAGAGCCCCACGAGCGTCGCCCGCGGCCTACAGCGGGTGGGCCGGGCGGGCCACCAGGTCGGGGCGCCGAGCAAGGGCGTCATCTTCCCGAAGTACCGCGGCGACCTCCTCGAGGTCGCGGTCGTCACCAAGCGGATGCATGACGGGGCCATCGAGGCGACCGCGATCCCGCGCAACCCGCTCGACGTGCTCGCGCAACAGCTGGTGGCGATGACCGTCATGGACCGCTGGACCGTGGCGGACCTGCTGGCGACGGTCACGCGCGCGTCGCCGTACGAGACGCTGACTCGTGACCTGCTCGAGGGCGTGCTCGGCATGCTCGCGGGCGCCTACCCGTCGGACGAGTTCGCCGAGCTCAAGCCGCGCGTCGTCTGGGACCGGGTGACCGACGTCGTCGAGGGCCGGCGCGACGCCCGGGTCGTGGCCGTGACCAGCGGCGGCACCATCCCGGATCGTGGCCTGTACGGCGTGTTCATGGTCGGCGAGGCCGGCACGCCCGGCCGTCGCGTCGGTGAGCTCGACGAGGAGATGGTCTACGAGCTTCGCGCGGGGATGCACGGCGACGTGATCGTCCTGGGCGCGAGCAGCTGGCGCGTGGACGAGATCAGCCACGACCGGGTCACCGTCACGCCGGCGCCCGGCGTCCCGGGCAAGCTGCCGTTCTGGAAGGGCGACGCAATCGGTCGGCCGATCGAGCTCGGTCGGGCAATGGGCGCCTTCATCGGCGAGCTCGAGGCCGACCTGGCCAAGGGCGACCGCGGACGGCGGGCGGCGGCCGGCCGGCTGCGCGAGGAACACGACCTCGACGAGCGCGCCGCCGACAACCTGCTCGCGTACCTCGAGGACGAGCGGGAGGCGACGGGCAGCCTGCCGACCGACAAGCGCATCGTGCTCGAGCGGTTCCGCGACGAGCTCGGAGACTGGCGCCTGACGCTGCTGACGCCCTTCGGCGGGCGTGTCCACGCGCCGTGGTCGATGGCGATCGAGAGCCGGCTCGCCGAGCGACTGAGCCTGGAGGTCCAGACGATCTGGTCCGACGACGGGATCGCGATCCGCCTGCCCGAAGGTGACGCGCCCCTGGACGGCATCGAGGCATTGCTCTTCCCCGAGGCCGACGACATCGAAGACCTGGTCGTCGGGCAGGTGGCGTCCTCGTCGTTGTTCGCGAGCCGGTTCCGCGAGAACGCGGCGCGTGCCCTGCTGCTGCCACGACGCCGGCCCGGCACGCGCACGCCTCTGTGGCAGCAGCGCCAGCGGGCGGCCGACCTGCTGGCCGTCGCGTCGCGCTACGGCAGCTTCCCGATCCTCGTCGAGACCTACCGCGAGTGTCTGAGCGACGTCTTCGACCTGCCAGCCCTGCGCGAGGTGCTGGCCGGCGTGGCGCGACGCGAGATCGCGGTCCACAGCGTCGAGACGCTCCGTGCGAGCCCGTTCGCGAGCAGCCTGCTGTTCGACTACGTCGCGGCCTACATGTACGACGGCGACACGCCGCTGGCGGAGCGCCGGGCGGGCGCCCTGACGCTCGATCGCGACCTCCTGCGCGAGCTGCTCGGACAGGAGGAGCTGCGCGAGCTGCTCGACCCGGACGCCCTCGCCGACCTCGAGCTGTCGCTCCAGGCCCTCACCGACGACCGGCGCGCGACGACGGCCGACGGCGTCCACGACCTCCTGCGCCGACTGGGCGACCTGAGCGCCGACGAGCTGGCCGCCCGGGTCGGAGGGCGGGGCCGTCGGTCGCCGGTCCGTGGCTCGACGCACTCGCCGCCGGCCGAAGAGCGGTCCGAACCCGGATCGCCGGCGAGGAGCGCTGGATCGCGATCGAGGACGTGGCGCGCTACCGGGACGGGGTCGGGGTGTCGGCACCGGTCGGCGTGCCCGACGCGTTCCTCGCGGCGGTGAGTGGCGCCCTCGACGGCCTGCTGGCTCGCTGGGCCCGATCGCACGGTCCGTTCCTGACGCCCGACCCGGCGCGGCGGTGGGGGCTGCCGGTCGGCATCGTCGAGGACGCCCTGGAACGGCTGCTGGCCGCCGGCACGCTGCTTCGCGGCGAGTTCCGGCCGGGCGGCGCCGAGCGCGAGTGGTGCGACCCCGACGTCCTGCGCCTCCTCCGACGCCGCTCGCTGGCGCGCCTGCGCCGCGAGGTCGAGCCCGTCGATCCGGCCGCGCTGGGCCGGTTCCTGCCCGACTGGCACGGCATCGCTCCCGCGGGGAGTGCCCCGACCCCGTTCCGTGGCACGGCCGCCCTGGAGCGCCTCGCCGAGGTCGTGGATCAGCTGGCGGGGCTGCCGATCCCGGCCTCGGTCCTGGAACGCGACGTGCTGTCGGCCCGCGTGCCGGGCTACCAGCCGCGGCTGCTCGACGAGCTGGGTTCACTTGGCGAGGTGGCGTGGGTCGGGCGCGGGAGCCTCGGCCGCGACGACGGGCGGATCGCGCTCGTGCGCCCGGGTCGCGATGCGGTCCGGCCGATCGGGCCCGTCGAGGGCGTCGAGCGGCCGAGCGGGCCGCACCATGAGGCGATCCGCGAGCACCTCGGTCGCCGCGGGGCGTCGTTCTACCGCGAGCTGCACGCGGCGTCCGGGGGCGGCCCCGATCGCGACGTGCTCGATGCCATCTGGGACCTCGTCTGGGCCGGCGAGGTCACCAACGACACCTTCGCGCCCTTGCGGGCCCTCCGTTGGAAGCGGACGGGGAGTGGCACTCGCCGACCGCGTCCCGGCCGGTTGACCGCACTCGGCCCGCCCGAGGCGGCCGGGCGCTGGTCGCTGGTCGAGCCGCCGGCCTCGATCAGTGCCACGGAACGGCTCCACGCCCAGGCGCTCGCGATGCTCGAGCGGCACGGGGTGCTGACCCGCGAAGCGGTCGCCTCGGAAGGTCTCGATGGCGGCTTCAGCGCGGTCTACCCGGTCCTGCGCGCGCTCGAGGATGCCGGCCGGATCCGACGCGGGTACTTCGTCGATGGGCTGGGCGCGGCCCAGTTCGCCCTCTCTGGCGCACTGGACCGACTCCGCGCGACGCGCGATCCGGTCGGTGGTAACGGCGGGCGGACCATCCAACTGCTGGCCGCCGCGGACCCTGCGCAGCCCTACGGGGCGGCCCTCAGCTGGCCGCGCCGCGGCGAGACGGATCGCCGGCCACTGCAGCGGGCGGCCGGGGCGTACGTCGTGCTCGTCGATGGGGTCGCCGCGCTGTACCTCGAGCGTGGCGGCGCGACGCTCCAGACCCTGCCGGCCGCCGACGACCCGGACATCGGGGCGGCCGCCGCGCGGGCCCTCGGCGGCCTGCTTGCCGACGGGCGCTCCCGGGAACTCGTCATCAAGAAGGTCGACGGCCTGCCCGTGGGCGAGTCGCCGTTCCAGGCGATGCTGCGCGCCGGCGGCTTCGTTGCCGGCTATCGCGGCCTCGTGTTGCGTGGCGCCCGTGCCTGAGGGCGACACGCTCTATCGCACGGCCGCCGGCCTGCGGCCGTACCTCGTCGGGCGGGCCGTGACCGCGGCGCGGACCAACGGGCCGGGCGCGGTCCCGCAGGCGCAGCGCCTCGTCGGGCGGACCATCGACTCGGTCAATTCGGTCGGCAAGAACCTCATCATCCGGTTCGACGGTGGCCTGGAGCTCAGGACGCACCTGCGGATGAACGGCTCATGGCATCGATACCGGCCGGGCGAGGCCTGGCGCCGCCCACCCGCCCGGGCCCGCCTCGTGCTCGAGGTGCCGGGCGCGGTCGCGGTCTGCTTCGATGCCCCCGTCGTCGAGCTCTTCGAGGCGCGCGCCGCCGTCGTCCATCCCGCGCTCTCGCGCCTCGGGCCGGACCTGCTCGACCCGGCGTTCGACGCTGCCGAGGCCCACCGCCGCCTGCGCGATCCGTCCCGTGCCGCGACCGACATCGGCGTCGTGCTCGTGGACCAGCGGGCGTTGGCCGGTATCGGCAACGTCTACAAGAACGAGGTGCTCTGGATCGAGCGCGTGTCGCCGTTCTCGAGGGTGGCCGATATCGACGACGAGACCCTCGACCGGCTGATCGCCACCGCCCGGCGCCTGCTGCTGGCGAACGCTCTCCCGAGCCATGGCGCCGAACGGGTCACGACCAGCGGCGATCGCGGCGCGCCTGGGCCGCTCTACGTCTACGGCCGCGCCGGCCGCCCATGCCGGCGCTGTCGCGCCCCGATCGCCTCGACCCGCCAAGGCACCGAGCTGCCGCGCACGACCTACTGGTGTCCGACCTGTCAGGGAGAACCGACCCGATGACCGAGATCGACGTCAGCTGCACTCGAGCCGAAGGTGACGGCTGGACCTGCGGCGTCACCTTGACCGACGCGGACGGCTCGATGTCGAGCCATCGGGTGGCGGTCGCCGACGAGGATCTCGAGCGCCTGGCACCCGGCGCGAGCGACCCCCATGACCTCGTCGTGCGGTCGTTCCGGTTCCTGATCGCCCACGAGCCGAAGGAATCGATCCTGCAGGCCTTCGACCTGCCGCTGATCGGCCGGTATTTCCCGGACTTCGAGTCGACCATCCGGCGCTGACGTTCCGACAAGCGCTAGCATCGCGACCGATGTGTGAGCACTTCGTCGCCAGGGCCGCGGAGCCGTTCCGCCTCGACGCCCTCTGGCCGTTCGCCGAGCGGCTCGAACGGTTCGGCATCGCCGGGTTCGGCTGGGGCGCGGCGTGGCTGGCGCCGGACGGGTCGCTCGCCTCGTACCGCGACTTGCGGGCGTTCCGCGACGACCCCGGCCGCAGCGCGGTCGGTGCCGCCGAGACGACCGTTGCGCTCGTGCATCTTCGACGGCCGTCGCGGCTCTCGACGCTGACGATGCCCGATACCCAACCGTTCGAGGACCCGGCCGGCCGCTTTGCGTTCAGCCACAACGGCGACCTGCGCGACTATCGCGGCTTGCGTGCCGCGTACCGGGGCCAGGGCCGGATCCACGGTCGGGCGGACACGGAGGTCGGGGCGCGCTGGCTGGAGGACGCCTGGCAGCCCGGCGGATCGGTCGGCCAGATGCTCGGGGCGCTGCACGATCGCTTCGGCGGGCAGGCCAACCTCGCCGTCCTGCGCCGCGATGGCTCACCGTTCCATTACGCCGGCAACGGGGAGAATCCCGTCTTCTCGTTCCGGCTCGGCGACATCGGCCTGGTCTCGACCGGGATCTACTCCCTCGACCGGTCGCTGTTCCGGCTCGTCGCGCCCGCGGCCAAGGACCGGCGACTGGTGCCGCTGCACACGACGGTAACGTTGGACCCAGCTGGGACGTCATCGGCCGTAACGTAGGATGGGCTGGCACCTCAGCCCCGTCACGCCGAGGGTTGGACGATGACAGGCGGCCCAAGCGAGCCAGGTCCCGGCGACGCAGCGAATTCGCGTCCGACGGCCATCCTGCCGTTCAGCCATCTGCTGCGTCTCTCGGTCTACTGGCTCGGACTGGTGGCCGTCTTCAACGGCATCACGGTCATCCTCCAGGAACGCATCAAGGTCCTCGTGCCGGACCCCGCGGTCCAGTACACGACGCTGGGCATCGTCCAGGCGGCGGGCGTCATCATCGCCGTGCTCGTCCAGCCGACGGTCGGGACCATCAGCGACTACACGATCAGTCGGTTCGGGCGTCGGAAGCCGTACATCCTCGTCGGGACGCTCCTCGACTTCGTCTTCCTGATCGGCCTGGCGACGTCGAACACGATCCTCGCGGTCACCGCGTTCATCATCCTGCTGCAGTTCTCCTCGAACATGGCGCAGGGGCCGTTCCAGGGGTATGTCCCGGACCTCGTTCCCGCGCCGCAGGTCGGCCTGGCCAGCGCCCTGGTCGGCCTGTTCCAGGTTCTGGGCGTCGTGACGGGCGTCTTGGTCGCCACGATCGGCCTGGTCATCGGCGACTTCACGCTCCCGACGATCATGCTCGGGGTCATCGAGCTGGTGACCATGCTCTCGCTCTTCTTCCGGCTCGATGAAGGTCGCCGGGCGAAGGACCGGAAATCGCGGAGCTGGTGGTCGGTCGCGACCGAGGCCTGGGGCGCGGACATCCTGCGCGAGCGCAGCTTCCTGTTCCTGGTCGTCTCGCGCTTCTTCGTGCTCGGCGGGACAGCGTTCCTGTTCAACCTCGCGGTGCCGTACCTTGAGCGGGCGCAGGGGATGACCGATCCCGGCGAACGCGCGCTCTGGATCAACATCGCGACGCTGCTCGTAGCCTTGTTCACGGCCGTGTCGACGATCCCGGCCGCCCGCCTTTCGGACCGCATCGGACGCAAGCGCGTGATCTATGCCGCGTGCGCCATGGGTGCGGTCGGAATGGTGATCTGTGCGCTGGCACCGACGCCGATCACGTTCCTCCCGGGGGCGATCATCGTGGGCGTCGGCGCGGGCACGTTCCTCTCGGTCGACTGGGCCCTCATGACCGACATCATCCCGAAGGCGTCGTCGGGCCGGTACATGGGCATCTCGAACGTGGCGACCGCGACCAACGGGGTCATGGCGGCGTTCATCGGGGGCATCATCATCGACCGCCTGGCGGCCTCGGGGACGCCGGAGACCGGCCCGCGCCTGGCGTTCCTGTTGGCGCCGGTCTGGTTCGCTATCGGAGCGCTCCTGCTCCGACCGGTGTCCGAGCGTCGCCGCGAGGACCCGATCGGTCCCGAGCCGTCCGTCGTCGTCAGCCCGGGAGCGGCCGGCTGACCCTGGCGCGGATCCTGGTTCGGGCGCCGTCGAGCCAGCGCCGCCACGTTGCGGGGCGCATGAAGTCGAACGGGTCCGGGCGGCGATAGAGCCACGGCACGAACGCCCAGAGGAAGACCAGGTAGTCGAGGCGCATCGGACGGGCCCCGAACCCGAACAGGACCTGGAGTTGGATGATCGTCAGCGGCAGCGTGACGATGCTGAGCCCGATCGAGACGGCCAGCCAGCCGAGTCCCCAGAGGCGCGTCCGTGGCGCGAGGATGAACCAGTGGATGGCCGGGACCCACTTCATCCAGGTCGCGAGCGCCCACAGCAGGCCGCCGAGGCGCGGGCCGGTGAACTGGGCGGCCCACAGCATCAGCGTCAGTTGCAGGTTGATGTTGCCGGTGTCGAGGTTGGCCCCCATCGGGAACGCCAGGACCGCGAAGATGACCGCCGTCGTCAGGGGCCGGCGGCGATAGGCCCAGTGGATCGTCCACAGCAGGAGCAGGATCGTGCCGCCTCGCCAGATGAACCAGGCCACGTCCCAGGGCAGGACGGCCCATGGCGCGAAGATCGGCAGCATCCAGGGCGCGTAGACGTAGGGCAGGAACGGCCCGGTCGGGTGGTACGCATCGCCGCCGTTGAGCCAGATCCGGACGCCCGCCCAGTACGCGCGGGCGTCCGCGCCGGCCGATTCTCCTCGAGCCAGCAGGCCTGCGATCAGCAGCGCGAACGTCAGGCTCAGGAGCAGGATGGCCGCGATCCGACGTGGGTCCCGCAGGCGCCTGGCCTCCCGGCGGAGCGCCCGTCGGAAGACCCCCGCCCGGCGCCGGGTCGGTCGGTCGATCATCTCCGCGAGATCCACGACGATCCGTCCCCGGCCGCGTGCCGATCCGGGGATCGGGCGGAGGACGGGTGGCTCGTTCGGGTCGGCCATGGCGGGGCGATTCTCGCATCCGCGTCGCGGTGTCGTGCCTCCTCCCGGCGGCGGGCCGCTGGGAGGCGGTATCCTCACCGCCATCCAACGCCGAAGCATGTGAGGCTTGTGTCCGAGGGAACCGTCATCATCATCGGCGGCGCAGAGGACAAGGTCCGCGATCGGGTCATCCTCAGTCGCTTCGTCGCGCTCGCCGGCGGGGTGGACGCGACCATCGCGGTGATCTCGACGGCGTCGTCGCTCGGGCTCGAAGCCGGTGAGCGGTACAAGCAGGTCTTCGGCGAACTTGGTGTCACGCGGGTCGTCCCGCTCCACGCGGTCACGCGCCCGCAGGCCAACGACGAGAAGGCCACCCTCGCGGTCCGCGACGCGACCGGCATCTTCCTGACCGGCGGCAACCAGCTCCGCCTGTCCTCGACGATCGGCGGTACCCGGTTGGCCGACGCGATCCTGGAGCGCTTCCGCCATGGCGCGGTCGTCGCTGGGACATCGGCCGGCGCCTCGGCGATGTCGAGCCACATGATCGCGTTCGGGGCGTCCGGGGCCACGCCCAAGCACCGCATGGCCCAGATCTCGGCCGGCCTCGGGGTCCTGCCCGGCGTCATCATCGACCAGCACTTCCAGCAGCGGAACCGGCTCGGACGCCTGCTCAGCCTCATCGCCCAGAACCCTTCGCTGCTGGGTCTCGGCGTCGACGAGGACACGGCCGGGGTCGTCGGGCCCGACGGCATCCTCGAGGTCATCGGTCGAGGCTCGATCACCGTCGTGGACGGTTCGCAGTCCGAGACCGACGCCTGGGAGGTCCGCGGTCACCGGCCGTTGATGATCAGCGGAGTAATCCTGCATTCCCTGCCGTCTGGCTACCGGTTCGACCTGCGCCATCGCGAACGACTGACCTCGCCGACCCTGCACGCCCTGCCGGGCGGTGAGGCGGCATCCAGCTAGTCTCGCCCGGCGGCCCGGCGCCGTCGCCCAAACGCCGCCGACCGAGGAGGAGTCCCGTGGCCCAGACCGCACCCGCGTCCCGCCCCAAGCGCGGCGGCTCTCGCGCGGCCAAGGCCGGAGCGACGGGTGCCGGGGCTGCGGTCGGTCCAGCGCCGACCCTGCGGATCCTCGAGACCCGCGTCCTGCGCGGCCCGAACTACTGGGCGCGCGAGCCGGTCATCCGGATGCTCGTGGACCTGGGCGTGCTGGAGCAGTACCCCTCGAACAAGCTGCCGAACTTCACCGACGCGCTGGTCGCGCTGCTGCCGACACTCGAGGACCACGCCTGCTCGCTCGGCCGCCGGGGCGGCTTCATCACCAGGCTCCGCGACGGGACGTGGGTCGGGCACATCGCCGAGCACATCGCGCTCGAGTTCCAGAACCTCGCCGGCACCGACGTCCGCCACGGCAAGACCCGCGCCGCCGGCGCGCCCGGCCAGTACAACTGCATCTTCGAGTACCGCGAGGAGCAGGTCGGGCTCGAGGCCGGCAAGATGGCCGTCGCCCTCGTCAACCACCTGGTCGCCCCCGACGACCCGGAGGTCTTCTTCGACTTCGCGCCGGAGCTCGAGCGGCTCATCCGCCTCGCCGAGCGCCAGGCGTTCGGGCCCTCGACCCAGGCGCTCATCGACGAGGCCGTGAGCCGCGACATCCCGTTCATCCGCCTCGACCGCCACTCCCTCGTCCAGTTCGGGCATGGCGTCCATCAGCAGCGCATCCGGGCGACGATGACCTCGCAGACCTCGGCGATCGGCGTCGACATCGCCTCGGACAAGAGCCTGACCAACCGGCTGCTCGATTCGGCCGGCCTGCCGGTGCCCCGCTCCGAGGTCGTCCAGACCGAGGAGGACACGGTCGCCGCCACCAAGCGGCTGGGGTACCCGTGCGTGGTCAAGCCGCTCGACGGCAACCACGGCCGCGGCGTCCACCTGGACCTGCGCTCGGAGGAAGCCGTGCGGGCCGCCTTCAAGGGCGCGCTCGCGGAGAGCCGCTCGGGCGACCTGGTGGTCGAGACCTACGTCGCCGGCAACGACTACCGGTGCCTGGTCATCGGCGGCAAGATGGCCGCCATTGCGGAGCGGGTCCCGGCGTCGGTGACCGGCGATGGTGAGCGCACCGTCCGCAAGCTGGTGGACCTCGCCAACCAGGACCCGCGGCGCGGCATCGGCCACGAGAAGGTGCTGACCCGGATCAAGGTCGACGACGCGGCCGAGGCGCTCGTCCGGGCGCAGGGGTTCGAGCTCGACGCCGTACCGCCCGCGGGCACTTGGGTCAAGCTCGCGCTGACCGGCAACATGTCGACCGGCGGCACATCCATCGACCGGACCATCGAGGCCCACCCTGACAACGTCGAGATCGCCGAGACGGCCGCCCAGATCGTGGGCCTGGACGTGGCCGGCATCGACTTCATCTGCCCCGACATCGCGACGCCCGTGCGCGAGACCGGCGGCGCCATCGTCGAGGTCAACGCGGCGCCCGGGTTCCGGATGCACACCCACCCGACCGAGGGCGAGCCGCAGTACGTCGCCCGGCCGGTCATCGATTCGCTGTTCCCGTCGGGCACCGCCGCCCGCATCCCGATCATCGCCGTGACCGGCACGAACGGGAAGACGACGACCGTCCGGATGATCGCCCACATCCTCAAGCTGATGGGCCGGCGCGTCGGGATGACCTCGACCGACGGCATCGTCGTCGACAACCGCCTCATCAAGAAGGGCGACATGTCCGGGCCGAAGTCGGCCCAGACCGTCCTCCAGAACCCGACCGTGGACACTGCGGTCTTCGAGGTGGCGCGGGGCGGCATCCTGCGAGAAGGGCTCGGCTACGACCGCAACGACGTGGCCGTGGTGACCAACGTCGCGGGCGACCACCTCGGGTTGGGCGGCATCAACACGATCGGCCAGCTCGCCAACGTCAAGGGTGTCGTCGTGGAAGCGGTCCCGCGCTCCGGCACGGCCGTCCTCAACGCCGACAATTCGCACGTCTACCGGATGGGCCGGCACTGTGCGGGTCGCGTCGTGCTCTTCAGCATGTCGATGACCAAGGGCGAGGACGGCTTCGATCGTGTCGATGGCCACACCGGCCGCGGCGGGGCGGCGTTCTGCCTGGAGGCCTCGGCCGAGGGCGAGCTCATCGTGCTCAAGCTCGGGCCGCGCACGATGCCCGTGCTGTACACGCACCTCATCCCGGCGACGTTCGGCGGCCGGGCCCGGATGAACGTCGCGAACGCCCTGGCGGCGGCGGCTGCGGCGTGGTCGGCCGGCGCACACCTGCACGACATCCGCCAGGGACTGCGAACGTTCACGACGTCGTTCTTCCAGGCGCCGGGTCGGCTCAACCTGCTCGATGTCGGGGGCGTCCGGGTGGTCATCGACTACTGCCACAACGTCGACGGCATGCGCCAGCTCGCCGACTTCGTCGAGCGGATGATGACCGAGCCCGTGACCAGGGCCGGGCGCCTCGGCACCGCAAAGGCGGGGACCCGGTCCGGGCGCGCCATCGGCGTGCTCGGCATCCCGGGCGACCGCCGCGACGAGGACCAGAAGGCCTACGGCGCGATCGCCGCGACCGCCTTCGACGAGGTCATCGTCCGCGAGGACAAGAACCTCCGCGGGCGGGAGCCGGGCGAGACGGCCACCAACGTCATCGAGGGCGTCCGCTCGACCAAGGGGGCCGGCAATGGTCGAGCGGTCCGCGCCGAGAAGGTGCTCGACGAGATGACCGCCGTTCGCGCCGCGCTCCGACGGGCGATCCCGGGCGATCTCGTCGTGTGCTGCGTCGACGACGCCATCGGCGTCTATCGCGAGGCGATGTCGGCGGCCGGCGCGTCGCGCGGCGGGACGGCGTTCGCCGATCCCGGCGAACTCGTCGCCCCGGAGGGCTAGCCGCCGTGGACTGGCGGAGCCGCCTGCGGTATCGCTTCGACGAGTTCATGGGCCGGGGCACGATCGCCCTCATCGTCGGGCTGTTCGTCATCTCGGCACTGCTCATCGTCGCGGTCGCCCTGATCGTCTGGCTGACGGGGATGGCGAGCGACGATCTCGACTTCCCGACGCTCCTGCGGTTCGGCCTCCTGCGAACGCTCGACCCGGGCACGATGGGCGGCGACGAAGGCACCGCCGGCTACCTGCTCGCGATGTTCGTCATCACCCTGGGCGGGATCTTCATCATCAGCACGCTCATCGGCATCATGAACAACGGGTTGCAGGATCGGCTCGCCGAGCTACGCAAGGGCCGCTCGACCGTCGTCGAGAGCGAGCACACGGTCATCCTCGGCTGGTCGCAGCAGATCCACACCGTCATCTCGGAGATCGTCGAGGCCAACTCGAACCAGCCCCGCCGCTCGATCGTCGTCCTCGCCGACCGGGACAAGGTCGAGATGGAGGACGAGATCCATGCCCGAGTCGGATCCACCGGCCGGACCAAGCTCGTGTGCCGCTCGGGCAGCCCGATGGACATCGACGACCTGCGCATCGTGAGCCCATCGACCGCTCGATCGATCGTCGTCCTGGCGCCCGAAGGGGACGAGCCCGACGCCGACGTGATCAAGACGATCCTCGCGATCACGAACGACCCGGAACGCCGGCCCGAGCCGTACCACGTCGTCGCCGAGATCCGCGACCGGACGAACATCGAGGTCGCCCGGATGGTCGGTCGCGACGAGGTCGAGCTCATCCTCTCGGAGGAGGTCATCGCGCGCATCACCGCCCAGACCTGCCGACAGTCCGGCTTGTCGGTCGTCTACTCGGAGCTGCTCGACTTCGCCGGCGACGAGATCTACCTCACCGAGCAGCCGTCGCTCACCGGCCAGGCCTTCGGGGACACGTTGGCGTCCTTCGCCGATGCCTCGGTCATCGGCCTGCTTCCCGCCGGCGGGACGCCGCACCTCAATCCGCGCTCGGACACCGTCATCGGCGACGGCGACCGGCTGATCGTCATCGCCGGCGACGACGATCGGATCAACCTGGGCGGCGAGAGCCCCGTCATCGACGAGGCGTGGCTCCGGCAGGCCCCGACCCGGACGCCCGCCCCGGAACGGACGCTCGTCCTCGGCTGGAACCGGCGGGCGCCGTCGATCATCCACGAGCTCGATGCGTACGTCGCCGACGGCTCGGAGACGCTGGTCCTTGCGGCGGGGGCCGGGATCGAGGCCGACATCGACCGGTTGGGACCGCGCCTGACCGCTCAGCGACTGGCGTTCCAGCGCGGCGATGCCACAGACCGGCCGACGCTCGACCGCCTCGGCGTCGAGACCTTCGACCACATCATCGTGCTCTGCTACGACTCGCTCGACCCGTCGCGCGCCGATGCGCGGACGCTCATCACGCTGCTCCACCTGCGCGACATCGCCGCGAGGCTGGACCGTGACTTCTCGATCGTGAGCGAGATGCTGGACCTGCGCGATCGCGCGCTCGCCGAGGTCGCCCGGGCCGACGACTTCATCGTGAGCGACCGGCTCATCAGCCTGATGATCGCCCAGGTCGCCGAGTCGAAGCACCTCAACGCCGTCTTCGGCGACCTGCTCGACCCCGAGGGCTCCGAGATCTACCTGAAGCCGGCCGGGGACTACGTCGCGCTGGGCGAGGCCGTGCCGTTCGCCGCGGTCATCGAGGCCGCTCGCCGACGCGGCGAGATCGCCTTCGGCTACCGGATCGCGGCGACCGCCAACGACGCCTCGGCCGCCTACGGCGTGTCGGTCAATCCGGCCAAGGCGGCGACGGCGACGTTCGCGGCCGCCGACCGCATCGTCGTCCTGGCCCAGGATTGAGCGGCCTGCGCGACTCTTGCGCTCAGCGCAAGTAACAGCTGCAGTTGGCTGCCGTTCGGGTCATGCACGGGCGTCGCGGGCCCCAATGTCGGTCCGGAGCCTCATTCTGGGCGCCGACCTCGCCCCGGGCGCAAGGATCGGCCGGGAGAACCGCGGAATCACGCCCGGATCCGGTCTGGAGCCGTCCGCCACCGGCCCGATGCGACCGGTACTTGCGCTGGGCGCAAGTCTCCGCGTGGACCCGCGTGCGCCGGGATCAGGTCAGCTGCGACCCATGTTCGACTGGACCGTCATGATCAGGAACGCGATCAGGGCCCCGGCGATGACGATGAGCGCGATACCGACCGCTGTCTCCACGGCGTTCTCCCTCGACCTCCGACCGACCGGATCGTCCGGCTCGACGTCCGCGCGATGATGCGCCGCCGGCCGACCGGCACGCAAGGTGGGATCAGCCGGACCGAGGACGAGCCTGCAGACGCGGCACGAGCTCGGTCAGCTCGGAGGCGACGTCGACCGGACGAGCGCCGAGGGTCGCCAGCAGCTCGAATACGGCATCACGCTCCTCATGGCACATCAGGACGATCACCCGGGCGGCGTCGATCCGCTGACCGTTCGGGCCGTGGCCGGCCGCGCCGTTGAGCTCGGCCCGCAGCGCCTCGGTCTCGGAACGGTAGACCGGGACGTCGGCGCGCCTCCCGCCGCCCGCCTCGATGCCGGCCAGGATCTCGCCCACGACCGACTCGGCCGTGCGCCCGCGCAGGTAGTTGAGCGTCTGCTTGATCGCGACGCGTTGCGCCCGCTCGGCGGCGATCCGGCCGATGCCCCGGAGCGTGTCGTCCGGCCGGTCGCCGGCCGTGCCGACGATCGCGGTGATGGGCGCCGCCCGTCCGGCCGCACCGGCCGCGATGCCCTCGGCCACGTCGAGGATCGCCGCGACCCCCGCCTCGTTGTGGGCGAAGTCCACGATGATCACCCGGGCGCCGAGCCGGTAGATGTTGAGCCGCCCGGGCGAGCGTTCGGCCGACGGCCGGAAGTCGATCAGGCCGTCGTGCACCTGCGCGATCGTCGCCCCGAGGCCACGCGCACCGCCCGCGGCCGCGAGCGCGTTGGCCACGTTGTGGCGCGCCAGCCCGCCGATCGTGATCGGCACCTCGCCGATCTCCACGATCCGGGTCTCGCGCTCGCCGTCGGCCTCGACCAGTGAGCCGCGCCGCAGCACGTACGCTCGTCCACCACCGGCCCGGTGCCGGCGGACGACGGGGGACCCCTCGTCGGTGGAGAAGAAGGCGACCCGGGCCTTGACCCGTCGGGCGACAGCGGCCACGTACGGATCGTCGGCATTGAGCACGACCCAGCCGTCCGGCTTCGTCATGCGCGCGATGGTTGCCTTCACCTCGGCGAGCTCGGGGAGCGTGTGGATGCCCTGCAGATCGAGGTGGTCCGACGAGACGTTGGTCAGCACGCTGACCTCGTTCGACTCGTAGCCGACGCCACGCAAGACGATGCCGCCACGGGCGGTCTCGAGGACCCCGACGTCGATGTCGCGCCGCACGAGGATCTGTTGGGCGCCGCTCGGCCCCGTCCAGTCGCCCGGCTCGATCAGGCGCTCGTCGACGAGCACGCCGTCCGAGGTCGTGGTCCCGACGCGGCGACCGGCGCCCAACAGGATGTGGGTGATGAGCCGGGTGACCGTGCTCTTGCCGTTCGTCCCCGAGATCGAGACGACCGGCACCCGCCGGTCCGCGTCCCGGATCCACGCCGGCGGCGAGGTGCGCGCCGCGGTGATCCGCTCCGACCAGCGCGCCAGCAGTCGTTCCTGGTTGCCTGTCAGCCGCGCCGTCCGCGACGGCGAGACATCCCGGCCGGCGAGGGCCAACGCCGCCTCGGTCAGCGTCTGAGCGCGCTCCGCGCCAACCCACGGGAACGTCACGATCCAGTGCCCCGGGTCGGACGAGCGATGGACGACGACCCCGCCACGCCCCTCGCCATGATCCGCCCGGAGGCGTCGCACCCAGCCGACCACGGCTTCGATGCTGTCGGGCCAGTCGCGAGGCGGCACGGACCGGCCGAGGTGGACCAGCGCGTGGCGACCCGGGTCGCGTTGCCCGTACCAGGTCCGCCGCCGACCGACGGCGATCTCGAGCTTCACCACCGGCTCGAGCCGGTAGACGTTCGGTCCTTCGAGCAGGCGGGTCTCGATCAGTCGCACGGTCCGGGCAGGATAGCAAGCGGGCACGGCCGCGAAGACGGCTCGACCGACCGGTGCGACCGATCCGCCGCGGCTAGACTCCGCGGCATGGATGCCCCGACCGCGAGCGCACCGGCGCCCGAGCTGGAGGCGCTGCGCCAGGCGGTGACCGCCGACCTGCCGAGCTACCTGCGGGACCTCGAGCGCCTCGTCAACATCGACTGCGGCAGCTACACCCCTGAGGGCGTCAACGAGGTCGGGCGCTGGACCGCCGACTTCCTGGCCGGGCTCGGCGCCGCCCTCGAGATCCGACCCGATCCCGCCGGACGCCTCGGGGACACGGTCGTGGCGACGTTCGAGGGTCGCGCGGGCGCCCCACGGATCCTTCTGATCGGGCACATGGACACCGTCTTCGATCCCGGCACGGTGGCGGCGCGACCCTTCACGATCGCCGACGGCATCGCCCGGGGGCCAGGCGTGACCGACATGAAGTCGGGGCTGCTCGCGGGCCTCTACGCGCTGAAGGCGCTGATGGGCGAGCTCGGCGGCCTGCCCTTCGAGCGCCTCGTGTTCATCGCCAATCCGGACGAGGAGATCGGCTCACCGACCTCGACGCCGCACATCATCGAGATCGCCCGGACGATGGACGCGACGCTCGTGCTCGAGTGCGCCCGCGCGAACGGCGACATCGTGTCATCACGCAAGGGGATCCTTGACCTGCGGATCACGGTGACCGGACGGGCGGCCCACGCGGGCGTCGAGCCCGAGAAGGGGCGCAGCGCCATCCTCGAGGCGGCCCGGATCGTCGGCGAGCTGCATGCCCTGAACGGCCGTTGGCCGGGCGTCACCGTCAATGTCGGGGTCATCGGTGGCGGCACGCGGCCCAACGTCGTGGCCGAGCACTGTTCGCTCGAAGTGGACCTCCGCGCCGCAGCCCGTGCCGACCTCGAGTCGGCCGAGGCCGAGGTTCGCCGCATCGCCGCGGCCACCGTGGTGCCGGACACGACCGTGGAGTTCGAGCCGATGGCCCGCTGGTGGCCGATGGAGAAGCTGTCGCGGAGCGCGCGCCTGGTCGACCACGCGAAGGCCGTCGCCGAGGGCCTCGGCTTCACGATCGCCGATTCCGCGACCGGCGGCGCGTCCGACGCGAACACGACGGCGGGCATGGGCGTCGCCAGCCTGGACGGGCTCGGGCCGATCGGCGGCAACGACCACTCGCCGGCCGAATACCTCGACGTCGAGTCGATCGTGCCCCGGACGGCGCTCCTGGCGGGGCTGCTGCTGGCCATCGCGCGCGACCCGGCGATCCTGGCCTGGCGTGACGAGCCGCACGTCGCCGGATAGGGCGTGACCGAGCGACGTCGCATCTCGTCCGGCGGGCCATGGGAGGCGATCGCCGGGTACAGCCGGGCGATCGTCGTGGGCGATTCGTGCTGGGTGGCTGGCACGACCGACGCCGGCCCGGACGGCCGGTCGCAGCACCCCGGTGACATCGCGGCTCAGGCGCGGGCCACGCTCGCGATCATCGCCGCGGCCCTCGAGGACGCGGGGTTCAGCCTCGCCGACGTCGTCCGGACCCGCATGTTCGTGACCGACATCGCGCGGGCCTCCGAGGTCATCCCGGTCCACGGCGAGATCTTCGGCGCCACGTTCGCCCCGCGTCGACGATGGTCGAAGTCAGCGCCCTGATCGACCCGAGCCTGCTCATCGAGATCGAGGCGGAAGCCCGCCGAGGTTAGACCCGGGCCACGAGAATCCTACGATTTCGTACTACGAAATCGTACAAACGGCGCGCCGCGCCGGGGGCGCTGTCCGCTTAGGGCAGCGCGGCGATGCCCACCGCGCGCGTCACTGACACGATGGCGATCGCGACGATCAGGCCGAGCAGCAGGTTGCGTCGCCAGGCCACGATGGCGAGGCAGGCCAGGATGGCGACCCACTCGACCCCGACGTGGAATGAGGAGTTGCCATCGTCGTCGACGGTGACCATCACGGCGACGGCGGCGAGGGCGGCGAGCACCGCCGGTCCGACGAGCTGCAGGTAGTCGAAGGCCCAGCGCGGCAGGCGGTCCAGCCCCGGCGTCAGCAGGCCCAGCGCTCGCGTCGGGTACGTGACCGCGAACATCAGCATCGCCAGGATCACGAGGTTCGTGCTCATCGGGGCGGCATGATCGAATCGGGCGTCTCGAGGTCCACGTGCGCGCCAGGCATCGCGTAGCGCTCGGCCGAAGCCGGCGTGCCGAGCGGCGCCGTCTCGTGGGCGGCGCTCGCGGGGACGAGCAAGCCGACGAGCGGTCCGAGGACGCCGCCCGCGACGATGCCGATCGACGGGCTCGAGACCAGGGCGACGCCGACCGCGATCCCGGCGCCAACGACCGCCGCCACGAGCTCGCGCCGCCCGGTGATGAGCCCGATGGTCAACCCGGCCATCGCGGCCGGGAAGATGATGTCGATGCCGAAGCGGGCCGGATCGGGGATCTGGCTCCCCAGGAACACGCCGGCGATCGTCGCGAGGTTCCATGGGATGAAGGTGATGCCGACGGCGGCCACCCAGAACCCCCACTCGTCGGTCCGGCCGATCCGCCGGAAGTGGCCGATCGAGAGTGCGAACGCCTCGTCGGTGAGGAGGTGGGCCATGATCGCGCGGCGGGGGAAGGGCACGTCCTTCAACCACGGGCGGAGGGCCGCGGAATAGAGCAGGTGCCGAGCATTGAGGAGACCGGTGAGCAGCACCACGCCGGGCCACGCGAGGCCGCTTGCGACGTAGCCAACGGCGGCGAATTGGGCCGCCCCGGCGAAGACGATCACGCTCATCGCGATGGCCTCGATCGGCGAGAAGCCGGCCTCACGCGCCGACAGGCCGTACACGAACGCGAATCCGACCGCCGAGACGGCGATCCCGAGGCCCTCGGTGATGAGCTGACGGCGACTCGCGGCGAGGTCGGCGGCCGGGCTCGCGCTCTCGGTCGGGGCCTCGTCTAGCGCAGGAAGGTCTTCGCGCACGTTCCGTCGCATACGACGTAGACGGCGTGCTTCTCCAGGGCGTAGCCGGCCGTATGCAGCAGGCCCGCGCAGCCAGGCGTCGGGCATTTCCAGACCCACCACCGTGGGTCGTCACCGAGCGGCGTCGTCTCGGCCGCGAGGGTCCCGCCCAGGTCTGCCCGCGCTGCGAGCAGCGAGGCGATGCTCGACGCGCGCTCGTCCTCGGTCTCGCTGGTGTACGGGTAGTTCTGGCTGATGTTCGAGCTCACGGGCCCCTCCCGACGGCGCGCTCAGGACGCTCAGCGCCGGTGGCGGCTTCGTGTGAGCGCAGCCCGCCACCGGCGGGCCCGAGTATACGCGTCGTGCGCGCGAACCCGGCCGTCGGGGCGGTGGCCAGAACCGACGCGTCGCTACCAGACGGCGGGCAGGCCGGCGCTCCGCGGGTCGGTCGCGGCCGCCACCGAGCCGTCCGGCGTGGCCGGCCCGCCCGCGACGTACTCGATGGCATGCTCGTGCCCGAGATTCGAGTCGAACGGCTCGGTCGGCACCAGCAAGTGCCCCATCGCCGATAGGGCCTCGGCGACGCCCGGCGCGTGTCGCGGTTCGAGCCGGACGTCGACCGGTGGCGCGAAGTGGTCGGGCGGTTCGACGTACCAGCGCGGCGCCGCCACGGCCGTCGCGATATCGACCCCGCCGTCGACCAGGGCCGACACGAGTTGGGCGT
The DNA here is from genome assembly GCA_963776545.1 of uncultured Chloroflexia bacterium. Classification (GTDB taxonomy): domain Bacteria; phylum Chloroflexota; class Limnocylindria; order Limnocylindrales; family CSP1-4; genus SPCO01. Next base: position 151,549 of record CAVZND010000012.1, read on the forward strand.
GGATCTGCGGCTGGGCGTTGCCGCCCATCGAGCCCGCGACGACCCACGGCCCGGGCTGGCCGTCCCGGAACAGCATCCCGGGGAGCAACGTGTGGAGCGTCCGCTTGCCGGGCGCGAGGCGGTTCGGATGCCCTTCGTCGAGGCTGAAGTAGCTCCCGCGGTTCTGGTAGTGGATCCCGGTCCCGGGATCGACGACGCCCGACCCGAATCCCAGGTAGTTCGACTCGATGAGGCTGACCGCGTTGCCGTCCGCGTCGACGACCGCGAGGTAGATGGTCCCGCCACCGACTGGATTGGCCGAGGCGACCGGGCGACCGGCACGGCGCGGGTCGATCCGGGCCGCGAGGTTCGCGGCGTAGCCGGGATCGAGGAGGCGCTCGACCGGCACGTCCTCGAACGCCGGGTCGGTCACGTACGCGTCCCGGTCGGCCATCGCGAGCTTCGCCGCCTCGATGCCGAGGTGGATCCAGGCGGGGTCGGTGACGCCGGCCGGCCCGAACGCGTCGGCGCCGGGCGCCTCGAACTGCGCCAGGATCGTAAGCAGTTCGAGGGCGACCACGCCCGAGCTGTTCGGGGGATGGGTCGTGACCCGGACACCGCGGTAATCGATCTCGATGGGCGTCGTCGGGGTGGAGGTGTGGTCGCGAAGGTCGGCCGCCGTGACGAGTGCCCCGACATCGGCAAGAGCCCGGGCCTGGCGTTCGGCGAGGTCGCCCTCGTAGAAGGCATCGAAGCCATCGCGAGCCAGCGTCTCCAGCGTCGAGGCCAGCGCCGGCAGCCGGACCCGCTCGCCGGCTCGCCACGACCGGCCGTGCGGACGGTAGACGGCGAAGAACCCGGCATCCGGCCCGAGGGCCACCGCGACCAGTGGCGCGGTGCGCTCGACCGCCTCGATGAACCCGTCCCAGGCCGGGAACCCGTTCCGTGCCAGCTCGACGGCCGGGGCCAGGATCGCGTCGCGCGACAGCCGGCCGTGCGCGGCGTAGGCGTCGCCCCACGATCGGACCGCTCCGGGCACCGTGATCGTCAGCGGGCCGCGCCGCGGCAGCTCGGTCAGGCCGGTCGCCCGGAGCCAACCGGCATCCGCTCGAGACCCGGCACGCCCGGAGCCGTTAAGGGCCTCCTGCCGGCCCGTCGCCGCATCCCAGGTCAGCCAGAACGCGTCACCGCCGATCCCGCAGCCGCTCGGCATGACCACGGCCAGGACCGCGTTCGTCGCGATCGCGGCATCGACCGCGGAGCCGCCCGCCCGCAGGATGTCAAGCCCAGCCGCCGTGGCCAGATGATGCGGGGCGACCACCGCACCGCGGATGCCTCGCGCAAGCGGGACCGGTGCCCAGGGTCGCCCGACCGTCATGCCGGCGCGACGTCGTCGAACGAGGCCGCCGTGCCCGGTCCGCCGACGTAGTGCTCCTGGCGACGAAGCTGGGCGAGCGGCAGCAAGGCGATGACCAGCATCACCATCGTGGCGATGAGCAGGCCGTCGATGCCGCGCCAGTCGGCCGCTATCCCGCCGACGATCGCGCCGACGATCTGCCCGATGGCGAGGAACACGCTGTACAGGCCCATGATCGCCCCGCGATCGGCCGGGAACCGCTCCGAGATGTCGGCCAGGAGCCCGAGCGCCGCCGGGGTCGCACCGGCGAGCACGAACAGCCCGATCCCCGCCGCGATCAGCCCGGCGAGCGGCACGATGATCGACATCCCGGCGCCGTGGTTGACGGCCACGCCCCCGAGCACCAGCACACCCCCGCCGATGATGCCGTACAGGATGATCGTCGTCCGGCGCATGTTCCGGAAGCGGTTGCCCCAGTAGATGAGGCCCGCCCCGAAGATCAGCCCGATGACGACGGCTGCCAACGAGATCTGGAGCGGGCTGAAGCCCTGGAGCAGGAACTGCTCCGGAAAGCGCGGGTCGGCCTTCGAGAACTGGAAGATCGACTGGCTGAACCACAGGCCGATCGAGGCGTTCACCGCGATCCAGGTCGGGGCCAGTAGCCAGACGTGCGAGCTCCGTAGCAGCACGCCGTACCGACGCCAGTCGACCCTCGGGCTGCTCCCGGCCGCCGCGCGGGCGGCGCGCTCCTCGGCGTCGTGGTCGGCCACGCCATAGCGGTAGATGATGAACGACACGCCGTAGAACGCCGCGTTCAGGAAGAAGGCGGCGGGGCCGAGGGCCGCGAACAGGAGTGGCGCGACCGCGAAGCCGACCCCGATGCCCGCCAGGGTCGCGCCCTCAAACCGTGCCGCGGCCTTGCCCCGCAGGAGCTCGTTGCCGGCCGTGACCGCCGCGATGTAGCCGAGGATCGACGGGATGCTCGCGGCGGTCGACGCGCCCTCGAGGAGCCGCGTGCCGCCGAGCAGGAGGAGATTCGTCGTGAGGCCGGTCAGGATCACGGCCGCCGCACCGAACACCGGTCCGAACAGCATGACCCGGTGATGACCGAGCTTGTCGGAGAGCAGTCCGAACACCGGGGAGAGGACCAGCTCGGCGACGTAGAACGTGGCGTGGAGCAGCGCGAGCGTCGTCGCGGCCACGACCGGTCCGCCATGCTCGGGCAGCTTCGCGAGGTAGGCGCTCAGCATCGCGCCCGTCAGGCCCGTGCTGAAGCGGAGCGTGAACGTGCCGCCCAGCACGGCCCACAGCGAGCGATCCATCGGCCGAAGGGTAGTCGCTCGCCGACCTGTCAGGCACCGACACCGGGCTGGACCCCGCCCGTATCATGCCCGCAACGTCCGGGTGGGCTGCGAGGAGGAACGCTCTTGAGCCGCGTCGCGATCTTCACGGATTCGGCCTCGGACATGGATCCGGCCGACGCGCGAGCCGAAGGCATTACCGTCATCCCGCTCCTCGTGTATTTCGGGTCGGAGACCTTCAAGGCCGGCACAGAACTGTCGGCCGAGGCGTTCTGGACGCGGATGGTGGCGCCGGATGCGCCGTTCCCGACGACGGCGGCGTCATCCCCGGGCGAGTTCAAGGAGGCCTACGAGGCGGCCTTCGAGGCCGGCTCGGAAGCGATCGTCTCGATCCATGTCGCCGGCACGCTGTCGGGCACGATCAAGAGCGCCCAGATCGCGCGGGACATGCTGCCCGACCGCGAGATCCACGTGGTCGACTCGTGGGGCGCTTCGATGGCGGAAGGGATCCTCGCCCGGATGGCGGTCGAGATGGCCGCCGATGACCGGCCCGCCGCCGAGATCGCCGAGACGCTCGAGTCGCGCGCGCCGGACATGCGGATGTACGTCGCGCTCGAGACGCTCGAGTACCTCAAGAAGGGCGGCCGGATCTCGGGTGCCCAGGCGGCCATCGGGACGCTGCTCTCGGTCAAGCCGATCATCGCGGTCGAGAAGGGCGTCGTGGAGACCGCCGATCGCGTCCGGACCCGGGCCAAGGCTCGGGAGCGCGTCATCGAACTCATCTGCCATCGGCCGATCGAGCGCCTCGCGATCCTCCACACCGTCACGCCCGACGTCGAAGGCTTCAGGGCCGACGTCCTCGAACGGGCACCGGACCTCGACCCCGACGCCGTGACGATCCACCTCGTCGGCCCGTCTGTCGGCCCGCACCTCGGTCCTGGCTGCGTCGGCGCGGCCGTCCTGTACCGGCCCGGGTCGGACTGAAGGTCGTCCGTTGACCTGCTGCCAGCCGGAGGATCAGCGGTTCGATCGGCAGTTCGATGCGCGCCATGCTGAACGGCAGCTGCGCGACTACCATCGGTCGGGCCCGATGCGCATGACGCGTGCGTTGATCGACGCCCTGGCCGAGGGCGGGGTCGAACGGCAGACCGTCCTCGACATCGGGGGTGGCGTCGGCGCGGTCCACCACGAGTTGCTGCGGTCGGGGGCCGCCACGGCCGTCGATGTGGACGCCTCTCGCGCGTACATCTCCGCCGCACGTGACGAGGCCGCCCGACAAGGGCATGCGGACCGGGTGCAGTACATCGCGGGCGACTTCGTCGCCGTCGCCCCGGAGATCGCCCCGGCCGACCTGGTGGCCCTCGACCGCGTCATCTGCTGCTACCCGGACATGGCGTCGCTCGTCGGTCGATCGGCGAGCCTGGCCCGCCGTCGGTATGGCTTGGTCTATCCACGAGACACCTGGCTCAGCCGCGTCGGCATCCGAATCCTCAATCTCCAGTGCCGCCTGACCCGATCGCCGTTCCGCGCGTATGTCCACCGCACCGCCGATGTTGAGGCGATCGTGGCCAGCCATGGCCTCGTCAGGCGCCTGCACCGAACGTCGTTGATCTGGCAGCTCTCGCTCTTCGAGCGACCCACGGCCTGAGGCGGCAGCCGAACTTGCCGACGCACGGAGGGTTGCGCAAGGGTTGCGGCAACCTTGCCGACCGGTACCATCGGGCAGGCGACCAGGGGGCCTCTCGGGATATACTCGGCGGCGCATGAGTCGCGCGTCGTCTCGCCGGCAGGACCACAACCGAGGTCGTTTCGCCGCAATCGCCGCGCCCCGTGGGGTCGTCCGGGAGACGACCCAAACGACGAGGTGGCGTCGGAGCGCTGCCCGACACTGAGGTCTCCTTCTTCATGACGACCGAGCACGTCGCCGCCGCGATCAACCCCTGGGAGGTCGCCCAGCGACAGTTCGACCTGGCGGCCGAGCGACTGAACATGGACCCGGGCCTGCGCCAGGTCCTGCGCGAGCCACGCCGTGAGTTCACCTGCCACTTCCCGGTCCACATGGACGACGGGTCGGTCCAGGTATTCACCGGCTATCGCGTCCAGCACAACCTGGGCCGCGGCCCGGCCAAGGGCGGGCTTCGCTATCACCAGGACGTGAGCCTCGACGAGGTCAAGGCCCTCGCGATGTGGATGACCTGGAAGTGCGCGGTGGTCGGGATCCCGTACGGTGGCGGCAAGGGCGGCGTCATCGTCGACCCGAAGAAGCTCAGCCAGAAAGAGCTCGAGGGACTGACCCGCCGCTTCGCGACGGAGATCGAGGTCCTGATCGGCCCGGAGCGCGACATCCCCGCGCCCGACGTCAACACCAACGCCCAGGTCATGGCCTGGATCATGGACACCTACTCGATGCACCAGGGCTACACGGTCCCGGGCGTCGTGACCGGCAAGCCCATCAGCCTGGGTGGCTCCGAGGGCCGGCACGAGGCGACGGCCCGTGGCTGCGTGTACACGGTCGTGGAGGCCGCCCGACACCTGGGCATGGATCTCACCAAGGCCCGTGTCTCGGTCCAGGGTTTCGGCAACGCCGGCTCCATCGCGGCGCGGCTCGTCTCGGAAGAGGGCGCGACGGTCGTCGCCGTCTCCGATTCGACGGGCGGCATCCATGCGCCGGGCGGTCTTGACATCGCCAAGGTCGTCGGCTGGAAGCAGGAGCACGGCACGGTCCAGGGCTTCCCCGGGGCGACCGACATCACCAATGCCGAGGTCCTCGAGGTCGACTGCGACATCCTCATCCCGGCCGCGCTCGAGAACCAGATCACGAGCCGCAATGCCGGCCGGATCAAGGCCCGCCTCATCGCCGAGGCAGCCAACGGCCCGACGACGCCCGATGCCGACGCCGAGCTCTTCCGCCGTGGCGTCTTCATGATCCCCGACATCCTGTGCAACGCCGGCGGCGTGACGGTCAGCTACTTCGAATGGGTCCAGGACCTCAACCGAGACCACTGGAGCGAGACCGTCGTCAACGAGAAGCTCCACGGCATCATGATCAAGGCGTTCGGCGAGACCCTCGCGATCGCCGAGCGCGATTCGATCGACATGCGGACCGCGGCCTACCTGCTGGCCGTGAAGCGCGTCGCCGATGCGATGGACATGCGCGGGCTCTACCCGTAGATCGCGGAACACCCCATCGAATCACGAAGCCCCGACCGCTTCCCGGTCGGGGCTTCTGGTTTGCCGGGGTCCCGGCGCCGCCGTGGCGGCCGTCGATGGGTCATGCGGTCGTCGCCGAGGAGCCGGCGGCTACCCGCATTGGCCGGGCTGTCGCCCGAGCCGAAGCCTGCGAGCGGACCACCAGCGTGACCGCCAGCAGCAGGTAGACCGTGCCCGTCGCGAGCATCGTCCATGTGTGGTCGACGCCGGGGAGCAGGATCGGGGTCGCGATGTTCGCGGCGCCGTGCATGGCCGTGGCGACGAGGACGCTGTAGCCGGCGCGCTCGGCGACGAAGCCCATCACGACGGCCAGCGGGATGACCCACCAGGCGAAGACCGCGAAGGCGGCGAGGCCCTGGTCGGGCGCGAGGTAGATCGGCAGGTGCCAGAGCGTCCAGATGACGCCGGTCAGCAGGCCTGCGGTGGCGAGGCCCATCCGGGCGCGCAGCCGCGGCATGAGGAACCCGCGCCAGCCGATCTCCTCGCCGATGACGAGGACGAAGATGACGACCTCGATCGCGCTGATCGAGCCGAGGCCCGGGTTGGCGTTGCCGAGCAGGATGTAGGCCACAAGCGCCGCCCCGGCGACGACGAACGGGATCCCGAAAGCCACGAGGTAGGCGCTCGGGGCCTGGCGCCAGGCGCCGATCCGGGCGCGCAGCTCGCCGGTCGTCCCGTCGGCCCAGGAGACGATCAGGGCCGCGGCCGCTGGCCCGAAGAGGGCCAGCAGACCGAACATGATCGAGGTCGAGACGAGAGCTGTCAGGCTCCACGACAGGGCGAAGGCGAGGACGAGGTAGGCCGGGATCGTGTAGCCGGCGATGACGCGTCGCACCGCGGTCATCGGGCGGCTCCGTCGTGGCGGAGCAGGAGACCGGCACCGGCGACGATGATCACGGCCGCGATGGCGATCTGGATCCACTGGATGGCGCCGGGCTGACCGGCCGCGAACGCCAGACCGAGGGCGCCGAGGATCGTGGCGGGAACGAGTGGCCAGGGATGCTTCTCCTGCGGAACGGCCACAAGGCCGAGCAGCCAGACGGAGAGGAAGCCACCGGCCATCGAGAGGAAGAAGACGGCCGGGGTGTATGGCGCCGCGAACACGGCGTTGGCGATCAGGTAGGCCGCGGTGCCAAGGCCGCCGGTGATACCGGCCGGGATGGCGTACCCATACTCTCGTGACAGCGCGAACGCCACGAGGCTGGCAGCGCTGACAGCGAGGAGCGTGTACTGGCTGAACTGGTTCGAGACGAAGCCGGTGGCGATGATGGTGCCGATGACGAGGAGGAACGCGCCGAGCAGCCGGCGCTCCGGCACGATGCCTTCGACGCGGCGCTGGGGGCGGGACCCGGTGGACTGGATGGCGGACATTTCGAGCTCCTTTCGGTGACTTGTGCTACAGTTAACCTGTAATCACCTGAACCGTACTGGAATGAAATGAGTGACACCATCGTCAAACGTCCATATCGGTCCCCGTTGCGCCAGGCGCAGGCCGAGCAGACGCGGCAGCGCATCCTCGATGCGGGGCTCCAGCTCTTCTCCGAACGCGGGTACCCGGTGACGTCCGTCGCCCAGATCGCCGCGGCCGCGGGCGTTTCGGCGGAGACGATCTACACGTCGGTCGGCTCGAAGCGCGGGATCATCGACGCTCTCCTCGAGCAGGTGGACTCGGAGCGGCCGATCGAGCGCGCGCGGGCCGCGGTCGTGGAGCGCGGCGGCACGCCCAGGGTCGCGCTCGAGGTCTTCGCGGAAACGGCTGGGAACTTCTGGGCGGCCCACTCGAAGCTCGTGGAGGTGCTGCGCAAGGGCGTCGGCGACCCGGAGATCGGCGGGGCCTGGTTCGAGCGCGAGGCCGGCCGTCGGGCCCTGTTCGCGAACGCCGTCAGCCAGTGGCCGCCGGGCACCCTGCGAGACGGTTTGGATCCCGATCGGGCGGCCGACATCGCCTGGGTCCTGACCGCCGAAGAGTCGTACGGCCGACTCGTCGAGCGGCGCGGCTGGTCGCTCGAGGCCTACATCGCCTGGACGACCGCGACCCTCATCGAGCAGATCCTGGCCTGACCGCGCCGGTCGCGGATGCGCTCCGGCCCGGTGCTACCATCGCGGCCCATGTACGACCACGAAGAGAAGTTCCTGTTCAAGGAGGAGATCCTCCACCTCTCGAACGCCGTCGCGGAGCCGGGCATCCTCGACAACGTCGAGGACCTGCTCACCGACGTCATCACGAGCCCGCGCTTCGACTCCGAGGTGTTCACGCTCGAGCGCAGCCTGCAGGTGATGCTCGGTCCGCGTGCGGGCACCACGCTCGTCGGCCTGCTGACCGTCCCGCCCGAGGTGTTCGATGAGGTGGCCGAGGTCCGGATCCCCTCCGAGGTGCACGAGCGCCTGGTCGCCTGGCGGGCCCGCTTCGGGCTCGCCATCGACAACGCCCTGAACTTCCTGAACAACCCCGACGGCATCCAGGGCCACAACTTCGCGACCCAGATCGCCCACGTCGAGGAGCGGCGGGTGCTGCAAGGGCGCCTGACGCTCGTGCGCTACAACAACGAGCCGCAGTTCTTCGTCGCCGACGCGAGCGTCTTCCTGGGCCTGGTCGCCGACATCATGGAGCGCCTCGGTCCTTATCTCGAGCCTGACGCGGTTGACGCCGAGACGATGTCGCGCCTGCGCGACGCCCTAGCGCTGATCGAGCGCAAGACCGCCTCGCACTCCTGAGCCGGGCGCCCGATGCGCCACGTCTACCTCGCTGCGACCGGCCAGAACCGTGGCAAGACCACGGTCAGCCTCGGCGTGCTGGACGGCTTCCAGCGGCGCGGCCTCTCGACCGGCTTCGTCAAGCCCGTCGGCCAGCGGACGATCATCGAGGACGGCGTGCCCGCGGACGAGGACGCGGTCCTCATGAAGAGCGTGTTCGACCTCAGCGAACCGCTCGGCCAGATGAGCCCGGTGCACATCCCGCGCGGCTTCACCCAGGCCTACATCGAAGGTCGGGTGGTGGAGGACCTTGGCGAGCGGATCCGGTCGGCCCATGCCGCCTTCGCCGTCGATCGCGACATCCTGCTCATCGAGGGGACCGGCCACGCCGGCGTCGGCGCGGTCATCGGCCTCTCGAACGCCGCGGTCGCGTCGATGATCGGGGCGCCAGCGGTCATCGTGTCCGAGGGCGGCGTCGGCCGGCCGATCGACGAGATCGTCCTCAACGCGGCGCTCTTCGAGCGCCAGGGCGTGCATGTCGCCGGGGCGATCGTGAACAAGGTCGACCTCGACGCGAAGCCCGGCCTCGCCCGGACGCTGGAGCAGGGCCTCGCGCGCCAGGGCATCCCGCTGCTGGGCGTCCTGCCGTACCGGCCGATCCTCTCGAACCCGACGCTGGCGATGGTGCTCGAGGGGGTCCACGGGGAGACGCTCCACTCCGGCCCGGACCTCGACCAGGTCATCGGCGGGGTCGCGATCGGCGCCATGGAGCCCGAGCACATGCTCGAGCGGATCGGAGCCCGCAGCCTGGTCATCGTCCCGGGCGACCGGGAGGACGTGATCGGCGCGATCGTCGGGGCGCGCAGGGACGGGAACGGTGGCGAAGGCGCGCTCGGGCTCGTCCTCTCGGGCGGCTATCGGCCGAGCGACCGGGTCATCGAGTCGATCCGGCGGGCCGACCTGTTCGCCACGCTCGTCCCGGAGGACACGTACGCGGTCGCGTCCGAGGTCCACGACCTGCTGGTGAAGACCCATCCCGCGGACCACGGCAAGATCGAGGAGATCAAGGCACTCGTCTGGGAGTACCTGTTCATCGACCGGATCCTGGGCGCCGCGGCGGAGTCCGGGCTCTAGGCCAGCGGCTCGTTGTCGATCAGGCGGGTCGAGCCGAAGCGGACCGCCAGGGAGGCGAGCGCCGGGCCGGTCACGTCACTCAGTTCATCGAGCGTCACCCCGTCCGCCACCGACACGTACTCGACGTCGGCTAGCGGCTCCGCGGCCAGCACACCACGCATCGCGGCGCGAAGCTCGTCGCCCGAGCGCTCGCCGGCCTCCCAGGCCGAGCGTGCGGCCCGCAACGCCCGCCGGATGACGGCCGCCGCCAGTCGTTCGTCGGGCGTGAGGTGGACGTTGCGTGACGAGAGCGCGAGGCCATCCGGCTCGCGGACGGTCGGGCAGGCGATGACCTGGGTCGGGATCGCGAGGTCGCGGGCCATCTGGCGGATGACCATGACCTGCTGGGCGTCCTTCTGGCCGAAGTACGCCTGCTCCGCTCCGACGACGCCGAACAGGATGGCGACCACGGTCGCGACGCCGTCGAAGTGGCCTGGCCTGGCGGCGCCCTCCAGCGGACGGGCGAGCGCCCCGACGTGGACGACGGTGTCGAAGCCGGGCGGATAGACCTCCTCGACCGGCGGCGCCCAGACGATGTCCACGCCCTCGGCCTCGCAGATCGCCAGGTCGCGCGACTCGTTGCGCGGGTAGCGCTGGTAGTCGGCCGCCTCGTTGAACTGCCGTGGGTTGACGAAGATCGAGACGACCGTCGTGGCGTCCTCGGCCCGAGCGCGGGCCATGAGCGCTCGATGGCCGTCGTGGAGCCAGCCCATCGTCGGCACGAGGCCGATCGGGCGCGGCGCTGCACCCAGCGCAGCTCGGAGCTCGGCGCGCGTGCGCACGACCCGGGTCACGGGACGCCCCTCGGCCCGGCCAAGGACGGCCGCAGGCGGCGCGTCGGCGCTCAGAGGTCGCGGTCGAGCGGGATCCCGCCGACCGGAATGGACCTGGCCGGCCGGTCGGGCAAGCCGCGACCCAGGACCTCGTCGAGGACCGCGTCGTCCATGCGGACCGTCTCCGCCGGACCGGGGAACGTCCCCGCGGTCACGTCGTCGGCATACGCCTTGGCGGCCTCGAGGATCGCCTCCCGGACCTGGGCGTAGGGCCGGGCGTGCCGCGGCACGAAATCGCCGAGCCCGATGAGATCGGTGAGGACCTGGACCTGGCCGCTGCAACCGGCACCCGCCCCGATCCCGATCGTCGGGACGCGCAACCGTTCGGTGATGGCCGCCGCGAGCTGCTCCGGCACGAGCTCGATGACCAGGGAGAAGGCCCCGGCCTCCTGGACCGCCTGAGCGTCGGCCAGCAACGCCCGGGCCTGGTCGCGGTCCTTGCCCTGGACCTTGTGCTTGCCGATGGTGTTGATCGACTGGGGCGTGAGCCCGATGTGGCCCATGACCGGGACGCCGGCCCGGACGAGCGCCTCGATGATGCGGGCGCTGCGGACGCCGCCTTCGATCTTGACCGCTTGGGCGCCGGCCTCCCGCAGGAATTGGCCCGCGTTCTCGAGCGCCTCATCGGGCGTGGCATACGAGAGGAACGGCATGTCCGCGATGACCAAGGCCCGTTGCGATCCGCGCACCACCGCCTTGGTGTGATGGAGCATCTCAGCCATCGTCACGCGCACGGTCGTCTCGTAGCCCAGCACGACCTGGCCGAGCGAGTCGCCGACGAGCAGGAGCGGGATCCCGGCCTCGTCGAGGATCTTCGCGGTCGGATAGTCGTAGGCGGTCAGCATCGGCAGGCGTTCGCCATCCGCGTAGCGCTTGGCGATGTCGACGACGGTCAGGCGGCGGGGCGTGTCGGTCGAGGCGCTCATGCTGGCTCCCGGGCGGGTTCGATGCTCGCTCCAGTCTGCGCGGCCGCATCCCGGTCGTCCAGCGCGACGGCGACGCGATCGAGGATGGCGTCCGCGACGGCCCGCTTGGTGAGCAGCGGCAGCTCGTCGCGCGAGCCGTTCGCGGCCAGGATGGCGACCCGGTTCGTGTCGGTGCCGAAACCGGAGCCCGCCTCCGCGACGTCGTTCGCGACCAGCAGGTCGACGCCCTTGCGACGCAGCTTGTCCTCGGCGCGATCGAGCGAGCCGGTCTCCGCGGCGAACCCGACGAGGTACGGCTCAGGGGTCAGCGGCCGGCGAGTCCGCGCCCCATCGGTGTCGAGGCCTCGGGCGATCCGGGCGACCTCCGCCAGAAGATCGGGCGTGGGCTCGAGCTCGAGCGTCAGCGAACCGCCCCGCTCGAGCTTGCGATCGGCGGGCCCGGTCGGCCGGAAGTCGGCGACGGCTGCGGCCATGACGAGCACATCGAAGCCGGCTCGCTCGCCGTCCGGCGTCGTGACCCGCAGGAGGGCGGCACGCAGGTCCGAGGTGGACTCGGCCCGGACGACGGTCACGGCGTCGTCGTCGGGGAGTGGCACCTCGACGTTCGCGGCGATCAGGGTCACCCGGGCGCCCCGGTCAACGGCCGCCCGGACGATCGCCACGCCCATCTTCCCGGTGGAGCGATTGCCGATGAACCGGACCGGATCGATCGATTCGCGCGTGCCGCCCGCCGTCACGACGACATGCCGGCCGGCGAGGTCCGCGTCACGTCCGGGGCCGACCAGTGGCGGGCGCGCGGCCGGATCGGGGGCGCGGATCGGTCGATCCGCGACGCTGGCGACCACGGCGTCGACGATCGAGTCGAGTTCGGCGAGCCGTCCGACGCCGGATTGGCCCGACGCGAGCGGTCCCGCCTCCGGCTCGACGATCCGATAGCCGAACCCGTCGCGGAGCCTGGCCGCGTTCGCCGCCGTCGCCGGATGCGTCCACATCTCGCCATCCATGGCTGGCGCGACGACCACCGGCGCGGCCGTCGCGAGGCAGGTGGCGGTGATGACGTCGCCGGCCAGGCCGTTGGCCATGGCGCCGAGCCAGTGAGCCGTCGCCGGTGCGACGACGATCGCATCGGCCGAATCCGCGAGCACGACGTGGCCGATGCGACCGTCGGGCAACAGGTCCAGCAGCTCGGTCTCGACGGGGTGGCGGGACAAGGCCGCGAACGACAGCGTCCCGACGAACCGGGTCGCGGCCGGCGAGAGCATGACCGAGACGTCGGCGCCTTCGGCACACAGGAGGCGCAGCAACTCGACCGCCTTGTAGGCGGCGATCGAACCGGTGACGCCAAGACCGATGAGGCGACCGATCAGCCGTCCTTCGAGCGGCCCCGTCACGGCAGGCCCAGCTCGAGCCGCTCGCCCGCGACGACCTCGGCGTGAAGGATCGCCAGGCCCTTGAGCGTCAGGTCGGGGTCGATGGCGTCGACGCCGGGCAGGGCCTGCGCCCACGGCGCCTGCGAAAGCCCGCCGGTCAGGATGGCCCGAACCTCGGCCGGGGCGATGTCGCTCATCTCGGCGAGTTCCTCACGCACTCGGGCGAGCAGGCCGCTTGCCAGCGCCTGGTAGCCGAAGACCGTGCCGGACTGCATGGCAGAGACCGTGTCGCGCCCGATCGCCCGGTCCGGCGCTCGCAACTCGATCCGTGGCAGCTTGGCGGTCCGCGACGCGAGCGCCTCGAGGCCGAGTTCGAGGCCTGGTGCGATGGCGCCTCCCACATAGGCGCCGTCGGCGGCCACGCAGTCGAGCGTCGTGGCGGTCCCGAAGTCGACGACGACCGCGGGCGTACCGTAGATCCGGCCCGCAGCCAACGCGTTGACCAGGCGATCGGCACCGACCTCCTGGGGGCGGTCGACGCGCACGGCCAGCGGCACCGTGCCTGCCGTCGCGAGGAGCAGCGGTCGCTCGCGCCGGGCCGCGACCGCCTCGGCCGCAGCCGTCACGGTCGGGACCACCGATGCCGCGACCATCGCCGAGACGTCCGCCAGCGAGGCGTCGTCAAGGCGCAGGAGCGCGTCGAGCAACGCCTCGAACTCGTCCGCGCTCGCGCGGGCGTTCGTGGCCGCGCGACGGGTCGCGACGAGCGTGCCCGCCTTGAACAGCCCGAGCGTCACGTTCGTGTTGCCGATGTCGAGCGCGAGGAGCATGGCCGCGATGATACGCGTCGTGACGCCCCCGGCCGTGCGGTACCATCGGCGTCACTCGTCCACCCTCCGTGCCCAGGAGACGACCCGTGACGACCCCGGCGGCCGCCAAGTTCTTCGTGAACCAGGGAGTCGTGTCGAGCCGGACGGACATGCTCCACCTGCTCCGCCCGCTGCTGAAGCAGACCGTCACCTACCGGTACCTGCGCGGCCGCGAGGTCGTCGCCCACGGCACGGGCTGGGTCGAGCGGATCGTCGTCGACGCCGACGACACCTCCACGTACTTCACGCCGCTGGCCATCACCCTGAACATCGACTCGTTCGAGCATCTCGAGTTCGAGACCCGGCCCGACCAGCTGCTGGTCTATGCGCTCGTCCAGGGTGACGAGCGGGTCGTGGTGGAGTTCGCGCCGGTCGGACCGGGCGCGGACGACGGGTCACCCTTCGCGCCGACCCAGCTCGCCTTCGAGATGCGGGACTACGTCCAGATGGAGCTGCTCAGCCTCGACGCCCACGAGGACGAGTAGCGGATCCGGAGGCCGGACCGGGTCCGGCGGGGGGAGGCGTCAGCGCGGACCGAGCCCGCGTGGGGTGTCGGCGCGCTCCGAACAGGAGGGAGTGGAACGCGTGGACGCGATCGCGTCGTATTTCAAGTTCGCCGACCGAGGGACGACCCTCGCCACGGAGGCGCGAGCGGGCCTGACCACGTTCATGGTCATGGCCTACATCATCTTCGTGAACTCGAGCATCCTCTCCAAGCCGCTGAACCTCGATCCGATCGCCGTCTCGGCTGCCACGGCCCTGATCGCCGGGATCATGACGCTCGCGATGGGGTTGGTGACGAACTACCCGTTCGCGCTCGCCGCCGGGCTTGGCATCAACGCCATCGTCGCGTTCAGCCTGACGGCCCAGGGCCTCGACGCCGCCGGCGCGATGGGCGTCATCGTCATCGAGGGCCTGGTCGTGACGGTCCTGGTGCTCATCGGGCTCCGCGAGGCGATCATGCACGCGGTCCCGCTGGCCCTGAAACGCTCGATCGGCGTCGGGATCGGCCTCTTTATCCTGTTCATCGGGTTTGCCAACGGCGGCCTGATCGCCGGCCAGGAAGCGAGCTACGGAAGCATCCCCGCGGTGACGCTCCGCCCGATCACGGAAACGGCCCAGTACGTGTTCCTGTTCGGGTTGTTCCTGACGATCATCCTGTGGGCCCTGAAGATCAAGGCCGCCCTGATCATCAGCATCCTCACCACGACGATCGTCTCGATCATAGTGGGCGTGTCGAAGGTCGACACCCTGACGTGGACGCCGAACTTCTCGACGCTCGGCCTCGGCCTCCAGGATCCGTTCCAGGCGTTCGCGGTCCTGGGCGCCCTGTCGGCGATCCTCACGATCTTCTCGATCATGCTGATCGACTTCTTCGACACGATGGGCACCGTCACGGGCGTTGCGGCCGAGGCCGGTCTCGCCGAGGAGGACGGTCGCGTGCCGGGCGTCGGTCGCGTCCTGCTCGTGGATTCCGTCGCCGCCTTCGCCGGCGGAGTGGCCGGGACGTCGTCCAACACGACCTACATCGAGAGCGCCGCCGGCGTCGCCGAAGGCGGGCGGACCGGCTTCACGTCGGTCGTGACCGGCGTGCTCTTCCTCCTCGCCATCTTTCTCGCGCCGCTGGCGGGCGTCGTCCCAGGCGTCGCGACGGCACCGGCCCTGGTCCTGGTCGGTTACCTGATGTTCACGCAAGTCCGCGACATCGAGGTGGACAACATCGAGGACGGGCTGCCGGCGCTCCTCACGATGATCCTCATGCCCCTGACCTACGACATCAGCGTGGGCATCGGCGCCGGGTTCATCACGTGGACGCTCATCAAGGTCGTTCGTGGCAAGGTCGGCGAGATCCATCCGCTGATGTGGGTCGTCTCGATCGCCTTCGTCATCTTCTTCGCCAAGGACCTCATCGGGACCTACATCTAGTCGGCAGCTCACCGGCCGCGAGGCGCCCTGGCCCAGTGGGCGGGGCGCCTCGCTCGTTCCTGTACCATCCCGACGATGTTCGAACGGACGGCGCTGGCTTCCGGGCCGCGCGTCATCAGCACCCGGATGCCCGGGGCACGCTCAGTCTCGATCGCCGCGTACGTCCTGGCCGGGTCACGTCTCGAGACCGACGACCAGGCCGGCGTCGCCCACTTCATGGAGCACCTGACCTTCAAGGGAACGTCGGCATACCCGTCGACGCGGGCGATCAGTGAGGCGATCGAGGGCGTGGGCGGCTCCTTCAACGCCGCGACCGACCGCGAATCGACCGTCTACTGGGTCCGCGTCCCGCGGCGGGAGTCCGCCCGCGCCGTGGACGTCCTGGGCGAGCTGATCGTACGCCCGACCCTCGCGGCGCGCGAGATCGAAAACGAACGGGCCATCATCGTCGAGGAGATCCGGTCCTACCTCGACGACCCCGCCGAGTTCTGCCAGATCCTGTTCCAGGCCGCGCTCTTCGGCGACGGCCCGCTCGGGCGCGAGATCTGCGGCGACGAGGCCGGGATCCGGGCCCTGCCGGCCAAGACGATCCGATCCTTCTGGCGGACGGCCTACCGGCCGGCCAACACGGTCGTCGCGTTGGCGGGCGACCTGGCCCACGCCGAGGCCGTCGACCTCATCGGCACGGCGTTCGGGACGGGCAACGGCAAGCTGCCCGAGTTCGCACCGGCGCCGGTCCTGCCGGCGGGGCCGCGCGTGGCGGTGGGCAAGCGCGATACGGCGCAGGCCCAGCTCTGCCTCGGCCTGCCCGCGCTGCACCGAGACCACCCGGACAGCTGGACCTTGGCCGTACTCAACGCGGTCCTCGGCGACGGGATGAGCAGCCGCCTCTTCTTGTCCGTCCGCGAGGAGCGTGGCCTGGCGTATGACGTGTCATCGGGCCTGGTCGACTATGCCGACGCCGGTGCCCTCGAGATCTCGGCCGGCGTCGATCCCGATGGCATCGCGGCGGCGCTCGAGGCGATCCTCGCCGAGCTCGCCCGCCTGCGCGACGAGCCCATCCCCGACGACGAGCTCGAGAAGGCCAAGCGCTACCTTGCTGGGGGCATGGAGCTGCGAATGGACGACACGCGCCATGTCGCGTCGTGGATCGGCGGGCAGGAGGCGCTGCACGACCGGGTGCTGACGCTCGACGAAGCGCTCGCGGCGGTGATGGCTGTCACGGCGGCGGCCATCCAGGAGCTCGCCGGTCGGCTCGTTCGCGACGATGTCCTCCGGCTCGCGGTCGTCGCCCCGGCACGGCACCTCCGCGGGCTGGAGTCGAAGCTCCGCCTGCCTTCCTGACCGGGGGCGACGATGGTCGACGAGCACGCGGCGTCCGGGCAGGGGGTGGGTCAGGCGTGGACGGGCGGCCTCGAACCTCCGGCGAACGACGAACCGACGGTGGCCGTCGAACCGGAGATCGTCGAACCGCCATCGGAGATCGTCGAACCTGACGCTGAGGCCGAACCGGCGATGGAGCCCGAACCGGACGCGGCGGTTCGACCGGAGGCCGAGTTCGAACCAGGTGCCGGGCCCGAACCGGCGGCGACCCCCGGACCGGAAGTCGAGCCGGAAGCGACGGACGAACCAGTGGCCGCATCCGAACCGGCGGCAGAGCCCGAACCCGCGGCGGAGCCCGAACCGGAAGCCGCGGTCGTACCCGAAGCGGTCGCCGAGCCGGCGACGGAGCTCGAACCGGACACCCGCGAACCCCGCGACATCGCCCTCGACCTGGCGGGTGTGCATCTCCGGCTGGGGTCCCTGGCCCTCGCCAGATCGGAGCTCGAGATGCTGGCCGGTCGCGGAGCGCTCGACGCGGCCGCCCGGGTCGACCTGGCCGAGGTTCGCTGGCGGACCGGCGACTTGGTCGGCGGGGGAGAGGCCGCCCGCGAGGCGCTTGCCGGCGGCGGCGAGACCGTGATGGCGCTGGTCGTCGCAGCGGAGGCGGCCTCGGCCCTCGGTCGCCCGAGCGAAGCCCGCCGCCTCTCGGGACGGGCCCTTGCCATGCAGTCGGGCACGATCGACCCGGTCTTCCGGGGCATGCCACGCTCGAGCGTCTGGCCCGCCGACCCGGCCGAGCCCGTGCCGTCGGCGACGATGCTCTTCCCGCCCGATCGGGCCGAGGCGGTCGTCGATGCCGATCGCGAGGAGACGTCGCACAGCGACGACCAGGATCGCGATGCGCTCGACCCGGCCGTGACGCTCGTCGTGGCCGCCGATGCTGCGGCCGCGCCAGCCGAGCCGGGACTCTGGGACCTGCACGAAGCGGCAGCGCTCGCGGCCGGGGCCGCGGTCCTCGGCCCGAACGACCTCGATCCGTCGGCCCTGTTCGATGACGGTCGGGCGGCGCTCGAGGCGGCCGACCTCGCCAAGGCCGCGGTCCAGCTCGGCCTGGTCGTGCGCCTGGCACCTGCGCTTGCGCCGGCCGTCCTGAGCACGATCGGCGAGCCGCTCGACGCGGGATTGCTCCTCGTCCAGGGGGACGCCTACCGCGCCGTCGGCCACGAGACCGAGGCAAGGCGCTCCTACGCGGCCGCGATGGGGATCGCCAAGGCGCCGCCGGCTCCGGCTCCCATCGAGCACGAGCCCGAGCGCGAGGCCCCGCGCCTGCCGGCGGCGTCGGCCTGGTGGCTCCAAGCCCTGGCCGAGCCGGATCGGCCGGTCGAAGTCGTGCCGCCGGCCGAACTCGCGCCACCGGTCGATCCGCCAGCAGAGCCGCGGACGGAGCCGACCGAGGCAGCGCCCGAGCCGGCCTGGCCGGTCGAGCCAGGGCCGCAGATCGAGTCATCCGAATTGGCCGAGCCCGATCGCGACGCGGGTTGGCGCGACGACGAAGGCGGGTGGCGCGTCGATCAGGACGAGTGGCACGACGACGACCGCTGACCCTCGCGTCGTCGACCATCCGATACGATATCGGCCGTCCAACCCGAATCCATCACCCAAGGACGTCATGCCATCCACTGAACGGACCCTCGTCCTCATCAAGCCCGACGGCGTCCAGCGCCAGCTGGTCGGCCGGATCCTTGCACGCTACGAGGAGCGCGGCCTCAAGGTCGTCGGCTTGAAGCTCGTCCAGGTCGACGCCGCCCTCGCCGAGGCCCACTACGCCGCCCACCGCGAGAAGCCGTTCTTCGCCGGGCTCGTGGAGTTCATCACCTCCGCGCCGCTCGTGGCCGCGGCGCTGGACGGCCCGAACGCCATCGCGGTCGTGCGCGCCATCAACGGGGCGACCCGCCCGCACGAGGCGGCGCCGGGCACGATCCGCGGTGACTTCGCCCTCGAGACGGCCCAGAACATCGTCCACGCCTCGGATGGACCCGAGGCCGCCGTGACCGAGCTCGGTCTCTGGTTCCGGCCCGACGAACTCCACGACTACGAGCGCGACGTGGACCGCTGGGTGCTCGCCCCGGCCGAGTGACCGGATCCGCCCGGTCGCGCACCCACCAGGTGCCGCGCCGCGACGAGTCCCTCGCGGTCCATCGCCCAGGATGCCGAAACGGTCGGATCAGTCGCTGGTTCACGCTTGGTCGTGACGGTTCGGCACCTGACAGGTGCGACCATGCGAGCCGCCTGGTCGCCTCAGTCGGTGGGCACGGGCTGGAACGACGGCCCGCCCGGGGTCTCGTTCGGTACCCCGGAGTCGATCGGGAACGACTCGATGGACGTCGGTCCGGGCTCGGGCACGAAGGATTCGCTCGGACCCTCGAGACCCGGCGGCAGGCCGGCCGCGGCCGCCGGCCCACCCAGGCCGCCGGCGGAGACCGTAAGCGCGAGGAGCGCCGTCAGGCTCGCGACGAGGACGGATGACGCCGCGCGATTCGCCGCCCAGAACATTCGGAGCGAACCGCGGACGTCGTTGAGATCGACCGGCGTCCGGTGGGGACGACCGGGCATCCCGTGCTCGCCGGTGCGTTCCGGTCGGAAGAGCCCGATGGCCAGCAGCCGCCCGTAATAGGCGAGCGGCGCGAACGTGGCGAGGAAGACCAGGATCTGGAGCGGGCTGCCCAGTGCGAGGTCGACGAGTGACCGCCGGGCCTCGAAAGCCGCGAGGCCCGGGAGGCCGATCCCGGCCACCACGATGACCCCAAAGACGACGCCGAGCACAGGAGCGCGGATCGCCCAACCGCGCATCTCGGGGATGCGGGCGGTCCCGAACGACGCGCGGATCGACGCGGCCCATGCGGCGAACGCGCTCCGGGTCACGACGTAGGCGAGGATCCACGTGCGAGCCGGCGCCCATGCCGCCGGATCGAGGGCGGCGATGGCCAGCAGGACCACGCCGGCGTCGCCGATGATCGAGTAGCCGACGACGTGTTCGAGGTCGTCCTGGATCCAGGCGGCGAAGGCGGACAGGACGATCGAGGCCACGCCGATCGCGACGATGATCGCGCGTTCCGCGTCCATCTCGACGAGCAGCGGCGCGACCGAGCCATCGACCCACGCCAGCGCCACCACCGCGAACGCGGCCGGGCCCCACGCGGTCACGATCGGCAGGGCGGCCTCGGGGACGGCGTCGGTGAGGCGGGCGGCCCAGACGTGGAACGGGATGGCCCCGAAGCGGATCGCGACCGCCACCGCGAACGCGAGGTAGGCGAGTCCGAAGACGACCGGTTGCGCGGCCAGCTGGCTCAGGTCTCGCCCGATCCAGGCGGTCGCCGCGATCGCCATCGCACCGGCGACGACGAGCGCCCGGAGGGCGCGCATGCCCGCGGTCGCCCCGATCCTGCCGCCGGTCGGGGTGAGTGTCAGGACCACGCCGCCGAGTCCGGCGGCCGTCGCGGCCAGGACCGCGATGCGCGGGTCGGGCAGCGAGAGGGCGAGCCCGCCGCCGCCGAGCGTGCCGAGCATCACGGCCGGGGCGTCGCGGCTCGAGCCCGCGGCCAGCCCGACGACCGCGAGGGCGAGCCCGACGAGCGAGCCCAGGATGAGAAACAGCCGGACGTAGTCCGAGGCGACGATGGCGGTGCCGCCGATCGTGAGGGTCGCCGCGGGGTCGATGGCGAGCGCCCCGAGCACGGCGACCGCGAGCCCGGCGATACCGACGCCGTTGGCGATGCCCGCCCGACCTCGTCCGAGGAACGCCACCGTGGCGGTCCCGAACGTGACGACCAGGAACAGGACGAGGCTCATGGCGGGTCGATCGGATGGGCGGCCGGCGCCCGCCGGGTGGGCTCGTCGGACCGGCCGGCCGGCCGCGCCGGGAGCCGGCGGGGCAGGAATCTTGGCACTCGCGACCGGCCTTCCGGCTCCAGCTCGAAGCCGTCGGCCCCGTCCCGGCGGGCGGCGCTCGCGAGCACGGCGACCGCCCCGCCAAGGCCCACGACTAGTCCGGCCGTGACGAGTTGCTCGAGCGACGTCGGGGTGCCGCCCAGGGCGACGCGGACCAGGAGCGCGCCGTGGGTCAGGAGCAGCAGGCCGATGCCGATCCGGACCAGATCCCGCCCGGTCACCAACGGAGCCACCGCGAGCGCGGCGAGCGCGAACCCCGCGGCCTGCGCGAGCGACGGCCCCAGGGCGGGGGCCCCCAGGCCATGCGTCCCGTATCCGGCGATGGCGGCCGCAGCCGCGACCGCCGCCTCCGCCGCCCATCCGAGACGCGAGCCGCCCGTGCCCCACGCCCCGTCGCGGACGGCGATCCAGAGCAGATAGGCGGCCAGCACCGCGCCGACGACGCGTGCGGCCAGGGCAGTCGGATCGGCCATCGGATCGGCCAGGATGGGTGCCCCGACCAGGGCGATGGCAAGGCCGAGCACGGCCGCGCGGGCGTCCCGGGTCGAGACGGCGACGATGGCGCCGACCGTGATCGCGAGTGCGACCCCCGCCAGGGCCGGATTCATGGCGCGGCCGGTGCCAGCTCCGGGTAGGTCGGCGTCGTCAGGATCCCGAACGTGTCCGCCGGCCAGTACCGCAGCCACGCCCGGCCGATCACGTTGTCGACCGGGACCGAGCCGAAGGCGCGCGAATCGGCGGAGTTCGAGCGATGGTCGCCCATCAGGAAGAGTTCGCCGTCCGGGACCGTCCAACTGTTCGAGTCGGGGTCGGCGTCGGTCGGTTCCGGCTCACCGCCCTCGACGTCGGCGTACAGGTACGGCTCGTTCAGCGCGACGTCGTTCACGTAGACCCGGCCGTCATCGCGGACTTCGACCGTGTCGCCGCCGACGCCGATGACCCGCTTGATGAACGGGGTGTTGTCCGGCTGGACCCAGTCGGGCGGCGGCTTGAAGACGACGATGTCGCCCCGCTTGTAGGTGTCGATCCGGGGCGTCAACTTGTCGACCAGCACGTACTCACCGGGCTCCAGCGTCCGTTCCATCGACTGTTGCTTGACCTGGTAGGGCTGGGCGACGAAGGTCTGGATGACGAAGAAGATGACGAGCGTGAGGACGAGCGTCTCGACGATCTCGAGGAGACACCCGAGGGCGGGTCGTCCGCTCACGAGATGGGTCGGTGGCTCACAAGTCCGGCAGTATAGGGGCTGTCCAGCCCGACCGCCGCCGACCGAATCGGGGCTGCATATCCTCTGGAACGCATGGGTTTGACCCACCGTTTCGCGCCTTGTTACACTCGCCGCCGGCCTGCAAGGTCCCAACTCCCGGTGCATGCCGTCGGGACCAGAGGCAGCATCCCCCGGTTCGCCCGTCCCGAGTGGCGCACGCCACGAGCCGCGGACGGCATCGGGTCAACAGCCCAGTGGAGGACCTTCCGACCTGATGGATGCCAGTGCGCTCCAATTGATCATCCTGCCGGCGGGCATCATCGCCATCCTGTTCGCGCTCTATCTGGCCCGGGACGTCCTGGCGCGTGACACCGGGACCAAGGAGATGCAGGACGTCGCAGGGACGATCTACGAGGGCGCGGTCGCCTTCATCCGGCGCCAGTACTCGACCATCGCGATCCTCGCGCTTGTCGGCGCGGTCGTCATCGGCGCTGTGATCACCCTCGTCGAGACCCCAGAAGTCGCGGACGTGCCCAAGCTCGCCGGCCTGCCGATCGGCATCATGACCTCGGTGGCCTTCCTGGTCGGTGCGGCGTGCTCGATGGCGTCGGGGATCATCGGCATGTTCGTGGCCGTTCGGGCCAACGTCCGAACGGCGTCGGCCGCCCGGCGCAGCCTCGTTGAGGCGGTCCAGGTGGCGATGCGCGGCGGCGCCGTCTCGGGCTTCCTGGTCGTCGCCCTGTCACTGCTCGGCGTGTGGGGCATCTTCACCCTGTACCACACCTTCGTGGGTGACGTCACCGTCGCCGATGCCCCATTCCTGATCGTCGGCTTCGGGTTCGGCGCCTCGTTCGTGGCGCTCTTCGCCCAGCTCGGCGGCGGCATCTACACCAAGGCCGCCGACGTCGGTTCGGATCTCGTCGGCAAGGTCGAGAAGGGCATTCCCGAGGACGATCCCCGCAACGCGGGCGTCATCGCGGACCTTGTCGGTGACAACGTCGGCGACTGCGCCGGCCGTGGTGCCGACCTCTTCGAGTCGACCGCCGCCGAGAACATCGGCGCGATGATCCTCGGTGTCGCAGTCTTCTCGATCGCCGAGGCGGCCGGTTGGCCGAACCCCGAGGCGTGGATCTTCTTCCCCCTCGTCGTCCGCGCCTTCGGGCTGCTGGCGACGATCGTGGCGATCTTCTTCGTCCGCGGCAAGGAGACCGAGGACCCGATGAACATGCTCAACCGCGGCTACTGGGTGACCACCCTGCTGTCCGTGGTCGGGCTGGCGATCACGACGTCCGTGATGATGAACACCAATGGCGGCGTGGGGACGATCTTCGAGCTGCCGACCTGGGTGTACTTCTTCTTCGCCGGCATCGTCGGCCTCGCCACGAGCGTCGCCTTCGTCTACATCACCCAGTTCTACACCGCCGGCTCGTTCCGGCCGGTCCGCGAGATCGCCGAGGCGTCCAAGACCGGCCCGGCCACGAACATCATCAGCGGCACCGCGGTCGGCTTCGAGACGACGCTCGTGACCGCGATCACCATCAGCATCGCGCTCTATGTCAGCTTCTGGCTCGGCGACCACGCCGGGCTGATCAGCGAGGACGGGCGGAACGTTGGCGGGATCTTCGGGACCGCCGTCGCGACGATGGGCATGCTGATGACGACCGCGTACATCCTGGCGATGGACACGTTCGGGCCGATCACCGACAACGCCGGTGGGATCGCCGAGTTCAGCCGCGCGGAGGCGGGCGCCCGCGAGATCACCGACCGGCTGGATGCCGTCGGCAACACGACCAAGGCACTCACCAAGGGCTACGCGATCGCCTCGGCCTCGCTCGCGGCGTTCCTGCTCTTCTCCGCGTACATCGACAAGGTCAACGTCATCCAGGGCCGACGCATCGAGGCCAACATCCCGGGCGCGCAGCTCCTCGAGTCGGTCAACCTGGCCAACGTCAACGTGTTCATCGCGGCGCTCATCGCGGCGATGCTCGTGTACTTCTTCAGCTCGCTCGCGATCCGGGCGGTCGGCACGACGGCGCAGTCGATCATCGTCGAGGTTCGCCGCCAGTTCCGCGAGATGCCCGGCATCATGGATTACACCCAGCGTCCCGACTACGCCCGCGTCGTCGACATCACCACCAAGGCGGCCCTTCGACAGATGGTCGCGCCCGGCCTCGTCGCCGTCGCCACGCCGATCATCGTGGGGGTCCTCCTCGGGTACGAGGCGGTCGCCGGCATGCTCATGGTCGGCACGATCGCGGGCGTCCTGCTCGCCACCGTGCTCAACAACGGCGGCGGCGCATGGGACAACGCCAAGAAGTACATCGAGTCGGGCCAGCTCAAGGACGACCAGGGCAACGTGCTCGGCAAGGGCTCCGATGCCCACGCCGCGGCCGTCGTCGGCGACACGGTCGGCGATCCCTTCAAGGACACCGCCGGCCCGTCGCTCCACGTCCTCGTGAAGCTGCTCGCGACCATCACGCTCGTCCTCGCCCCGTTGTTCATCCGCTAGGGCGATGACTCGGACCGCGTCGGCCGGCTGAGCTGTTCGACGCGGTTACGACCATGGATCTCATCTTCCAGGCCCTTGTCATGGGCGTCGTGCAGGGACTCACGGAGTTCCTTCCGGTGTCGTCGTCCGCACACCTGATCATCGTCCCGTTCCTGTTCGGCTGGGATGACACGTTCATCGACTCGCTCGAGTTCGGGGTCATGCTCCATCTGGGGACGCTGGCCGCCCTGCTGATCTATTACGGCCGCGACTGGCTCCGCATCGTGCCCGCGGGCTTCGCGACCATCCGCGATCGGTCGTTCCGCGACGATCCGGACCGGCGCCTGGCCTGGCTCATCGTCGCGGCGACGATCCCGGCCGCGATCGCCGGGGCCCTGTTCAACGATGTCATCGAGACCTCGTTCCGGGGGATCGGCCTGGTCGCCATCACCCTTGTCGTCGGCGCGGTGATCCTGTGGCTGGCCGACCGCTGGGGCGGGACGTCGCGCCACATGGCCCAGCTCACGTTCCCGATCGCGACCGGCATCGGCGTCGCCCAGGTGCTCTCGCTCGTGCCCGGGATCAGCCGATCCGGGGTCTCGATCTCGGCCGGTCGCCTCGCGGGCATGGATCGATCGTCCGCAGCGCAATTCAGCTTCCTGATGGCGACCCCGATCACCGCCGGGGCGATCATCTTCGAGGGCCGCCAGCTCATCACCGGCGAGGCGAACGTGACCATCGCCCCGGGCCCGCTGATCGTGGGGTTGATCGCATCGTTCATCTCCGGGCTCGTCGCCATCCGCTTCCTCATGGAATACGTTCGGACGCGTTCGCTCGACATCTTCGTCGTCTATCGGATCGGCCTGGCGGCGCTGGTCGTCGTGGTCTGGCTGGCGCGGTAGGGGAGGCGCGTCGATGGAAGTCATGAAGCAGCTTCGGCAGCGCGCGATCCGCGATCTCGTCGAGGCCCGCCCGCTGCGGACCCAGCAGGAGCTCGCGACCGCCCTGCGCGAACGCGGGTTCCGCACGACCCAGGCCACCATCAGCCGGGACGTTGCCGAGCTGGGCCTGATCAAGGTGTCGCGCGAAGGGATCGCCGCCTACGCCCTGCCTCCGCGGCTCATCGAGGCCGAGACGTCGGGCGAGGACCGGCTTCGGAAGTTGCTCTCCGATCTGCCCCTCGAGATCCACGAGGCGGGCCTATTGCTGGTCCTGCGCACCTTGCCGGGTTCGGCGCACGCGATCGCCGCGGCCCTCGACCGTGCCCGCTGGCCAGAGGTCGCCGGATCCATCGCCGGCGATGACACCCTGTTCGTGGCACTTCCGGACCGCGGCTCGCTCCAGCGGGTGAAGCGCCGGCTCTTGCGGCTGGCCGAAGGGTCATAGGCCGACGGCCTCGCGGCCGGTACCTTTTGACACCCACGCCCCTCGCGACTACCATTCGCTCCCGGTTCGGAACTTCAGGCGCGCGGGACACCCGTCGCATGCCTGGAGTTCTTTCCTTTATCACCTGACCGCCCAGTCCCGGTCAGCCCACCGGAACCTTGCATCGGGGGCTAGCTGACGTGAACAACAAGCCCACCTACCTCTCCCGCGACGGTCTCGAGAAGCTCCGCCACGAGCTCGACGAGATGGTCAGCGTGAAGCGGCCCGAGGTCGCCAACCGGATCCACGACGCGAAGGAGCACGGGGATCTGTCCGAGAACGCCGAGTACGAGGACGCCAAGAACGAGCAGGCGTTCGTCGAGGGCCGGATCCAGACCCTCGAGGCGATCATCAAGAACGCGACGATCATCGACGAGAACCACTCCACCGAGCACGTCCAGATCGGCTCGACGGTCTCGGTCGAGAGCCCGGATGGCAAGGAGACCTTCACGATCGTCGGTTCTGCGGAGGCGAAGCCCGCCGAGGGCCGCATCTCGAACGAGAGCCCGGTCGGCCGCTCGCTCCTCGGCAAGAAGAAGGGCGACAAGGTCGTCGTGCGGGTGCCCGCGGGCGACTTCACCTACAAGATCGTCGGTATCACCTAAGCCCGGAGAGCTCATGGACTGGGCGGACGAACTCGCGGCACGAGTCCGCGATCGCGGACCCCAGGTCGTCAACGACTCCAAGACCCCGTCGGGCACCGTCCACGTCGGCAGCCTGCGCGGCCCGGTCATCCTCGACGTCATCGTGCGCGCGCTGCGCGCGAACGACATCGAGACGACGTTCCTCTACGGCGTCGACGATCTCGACCCGATGGATGCCCAGGCGCTCCTGACGCCCGACGCCATCGAAAAGGAGATGGGGCGGCCGCTCGCTCACGTCCCGGACCAGGCCGGCGACGGCCACGCGTCGTACGCGAGGCACCACGCCGGTCGGTTCATCGACGTATTCGCGGGCCTCGGCATCCATCCCGACCGCTATTACTGGATGAGCGACATCTACCCGACCGGCGACATGGACCCGTTCATCCGGATCGCGCTCGACAAGGCCGCCCTGGTCCGCGAGATCTATCGTCGCGTCGCCAACGTCCAGCATCCGGATACGTGGCACCCGCTCGGGGTCATCTGCCCGACCTGCGGCAAGGTCGGCACCACGATCGTCACCGAGTGGGACGGCGAGCGCGTGTTCTACGAATGTCGGGCCGACCTCGTCACCTGGGCGCGTGGCTGCGGCTCGTCGGGCTGGATCTCGCCGTTCGGCGGGACCGCCAAGCTGCCGTGGAACCTCGAGTGGGCGGCCCAGTGGTCGCTGTTCGGGGTGACCATCGAGCCGTGCGGCAAGGATCTCTCGACGGCCGGCGGCTCGCGCGACCGCAGCGACGCGATCGCGCGCGAGGTCTACGAGCGCGAGCCGCCACTCAACGTGCCGTACGAGTTCCTGAACATCGGCGGTCGCAAGATGTCGACGTCCAAGGGTCGTGGCGCGGCGGCTCACGAGATCGTCGAGGTCATCCCGCCGGAGCAGCTTCGCTTCCTGTTCCTGCGCCCGCGGCCCAACCACGCCATCGAGTTCGACCCCGACGGCACCGACGCGATCCCGCGCCTGTTCGACGAGTTCGACAAGTTCGCGACGGCCACGGCCGGCCGCGAGGTCAAGGGCGAGCTCCCGCCCGGGTACGAGGCGACATTCCGATACGCGCTGATGGACCCGAACGCCGACGTCGCGGCCGAGGCCGCCGCGTTCCGGCCGGCCTTCTCGCACCTGGCACTCCTCGTCCAGATCCCGGGCGTCGATGTCGCCGCGCGCATCGAGGCCGAGAAGGGGAGCCCGCTGAGCGAGCGTGAACGGGTCATCCTGGACGAGCGGGTCGCGGCCGCCCGAGCCTGGCTCGACGCCTACGCGCCGGAGTCGGCCAAGGTCGCCGTCCGACGGGATGCGGTCCCCGAGGCGGCGGCCGACCTCGACGATCCCCAGCGACGATTCCTCTCGGCGCTCGCGGACTCGGGCGAGCAGGGCGGGCCGACCGGCGGCGACGCGTGGCAGACCCTCGTGTTCGACGTCGCCCGGGCCGACGACCTGCCCCCGCGCCGAGCGTTCGAGGCCATCTACCTCGCGTTCCTCGGACGGCCGAACGGGCCGCGAGCCGGCTGGCTCCTGGCAAGCCTCGACCCGGCGTTCGTCGCGGAGCGGGCCCGCGAGGCTGCGGATGGAACCCCGGTCGGGGGAGCACGATGAGCGTCGGCCTGCAGCGGCTCCGCGACGAACCCGACGTGATCCGCCGCGGGGCGCTCGACAAGGGCGAGGACCCCGCGCTCGTCGACGCCGCGCTGGAGATGGACACGACCAGGCGTCGCCTTTTGGCCGAGGGCGAGGCGCTCAAGGCCGAACGCAATGTCGTCTCGAAGCAGGTCGGCGAGGCCATCAAGGGCGGAGCGGCCCCCGACGGCCCCGAGGTCGCGGGACTGAAGGCTCGCTCGACCGCCGCCGGCGAGCGGATCACCGTGATCGACGCCGAGCTGGCCGAGACCGAGGCCGCCCTCGACGACCAGCTCCTGCGCATCCCGAACCCGGCCGACCCGGACGTCCCGGTCGGTGGCGAGGAGGCCAACGTCACCGTGCGCACCTGGGGCGAGCAGCTGCCCCGCGAGCAGCCGCTCGATGGCGAGGTCGGCGCGGACGCCTCGGCCGCCGGCGGGACCTGGACGCGTCGGCCGCACTGGGAGCTCGGCGAGGCCCTCGACATCCTCGACAACGCGCGTGGCTCGAAGATCACCGGCTCCGGGTTCCCCGTCTACAAGGGCGCCGGCTCGGCGCTCCAGCGCGGCCTCATCAATTGGTTCCTCGACGTCCACACGCGCGAGCACGGCTTCACCGAGATCTGGCCGCCCGCCGTGGTCAACGCGGACAGCGCCCGTGGGACCGGGCAGATCCCCGACAAGGAAGACCAGATGTACGTCGTCACCCGCGACGACCTGTACCTCGTCCCGACTGCGGAGGTCCCGGTCACGAACCTCCACCGCGACGAGATCTTCGAGGCGGCAGACCTGCCGATCCACTATGCGGCCTACTCCCCGTGCTTCCGGCGGGAGGCCGGGGCGGCCGGCAAGGACACCCGCGGCATCCTGCGGGTGCACCAGTTCGACAAGGTGGAGATGGTCCTGTTCGAGCGTCCCGAGGACTCGCCGGCGGCCCTGGAATGGATGACCGAGCGGGCCGAGGTCCTCCTGCAGCGCCTCGGGCTCGCGTACCGGGTGCTGCTGATGAGCACGCGCGAGATGGGGTTCACCCAGGCCCGCAAGTACGACCTGGAGGTGTGGGCGCCGGGCGTCGAACGCTGGCTCGAGGTCAGCTCCTGCTCGAACTTCCGCGACTACCAGGCGCGCCGGATGGCCATCCGTTATCGCCCGGAGCCGGGCGCCAGGACGGAGCTCGTCCACACCCTCAACGGCTCAGGCCTGGCGCTGGCCCGCGTCGTCGCCGCACTCCTGGAGACGTTCCAGCGGCCGGACGGCACGATCGTCGTGCCGGAGGTGCTCCGGCCGTACCTGGGTCGCGAATCGATCGACCGATGACGGACCCGTGGACGCCGGGCGGCGGCTGGGATCCGCCGGAGCCCGCGGGGCCGGCGCCCGGCATTGCCTTCGCGCCGCACGGTGCGCGATTGGTGGCCTACCTGATCGACGCGGTGATCCTCACCATCGTCACGCTGGTCCTGCTGGTCGGAACGGGCCTGGTCTTCCTGAGCGGGGCCTCGGTGTCGGTCGATGGCGACCGCATCTCGGTCACCCCCGAGGCCGTCTTCGGCACCGTACTGATCGGCCTGCTGACGCTGCTCCTGCTCCTGTCGTACTTCCCGTTCTTCTGGGCCCGCGGCGGCCAGACGCCGGGGATGGCCCTCTTCGGGCTCCGGGTGGTCGACGATCAGCACGGCGGCCGGATCGGATGGGGCACGGCGTTCCTGCGCGTCCTGGGCATGTACGTCGCGAGCGCGGTGTTCTACCTTGGCTTCATCTGGATCTTCGTCGACAAGCGCCGGCGCGGATTCCACGACCTGATCGCCGGGACCGTGGTCGTCAAGCCGTCCGAGGCGTCGGCGGCGGAGGGGAGGGCTGAGACGTGACCGACCGACCGACAGGCTGGCAGGCGCCGGAGGCGGAGGTCGGGCCCGCAGCGGGCATCGCCTTTGCTGGACCGGGCGACAGGCTGGTGGCCTACATCGTCGACATCATCATCGTGTCGATCCTGACGGGCCTGCTGTCGGTCCTCACGTTCGCCCTGGCCGTCACCGCTCCGTTCCTCGCGATCCTGCCCATCATCGCGATCATCGTCGTGCCGTTGCTCTACTTCCCGTATTACTGGTCCCGGGACGGCCAGACGCCCGGGATGAAGATGATGGGGATCCGGGTCGTTCGCGACCGCGATGGCGGACCGGTCACGAGCGGGCAGGCCATCCTGCGACTCATCGGCTACTGGATCTCATGGTTCGTCTTCGGGCTCGGCTACCTCTGGATCTTCATCGACAAGCGCCGCCGTGGCTGGCACGACCTGATCGCCGGCACGGTCGTCGTCGAGGCCGCGAAGACGCGCTGAGGTCGTTCCGGATCGCTTCGGCAGGACAGCGGTGCGAGTGCGCGCCGGACGCGTCGCGTCCGAGCCATCACCAGTACGAACGTCGGGTGGGCCGCCAACGGAGCAGCCCCTAGGCTCGTCGGGTCGACGCCCGCTCGGAGTCTCGTGCTGTCCATGTTCGGTGTTCAGCCACGGGTGCGCCGCCCGGTCCTATTGCTGCTGGTCTTCAGCGCGTTCCTCGTCCTGGTCGGGATCACGGCCGCTGCGCAGGCCACGCTGGTCACATCGCACTTCACCGCGGTCACGATGCAGACCATCGTCGAAGGCGATGCCTCGAACGTACGCCGCTTCGCCGATGCGGCCGCCGAGTCCCAGAGTCTGACCCCCGCCGACCTGGCCATCGGCACACCGCTCGATCCCGCGCGACGAGCCGCGATCGAAGCGGACCTCGCGGCCGTCGTCGGGCGTGACGGAGGGATCCGGCACGCCGAGTTGCATCGCGCCGATGGCACGCTCCTGGCCGCGGTGCCGACCGCCCCGGATGCGGCGGCAGTGCCGGTGCTGGCGACCCGCCCCGAGGCGGCCGTCGTTCCAGGCCCGGAGGCCGGCGTCCCGGCGAGTGACCTCGATAGCGCGTGGGTCCTTCGCGAGCGGCTGCCCATCACCGACGTCGATGGCAACGTGGTCGGCTTCGTGGGTCTCTGGCGCGATGGCGTCCCGATCCTCGCCCGGCTGGATGAGGTGCGGCGCGACGTCCTGGTCGTCACGCTGAGTGCCGCGCTCGCGGCGGCCTTCCTCCTGTTCCTCATCTTCCGTTCGGCCCAGGCCCGGTTGACGCAGCAGACGCTCGAACTGGTCGAGTCCACGCGGCGCGATCCGCTGACCGGGACGCTCAACCACGGCGCCCTCGTCGGACTCCTGGCCGTCCGCCTGGACGCGGCCCGCGAGACCGAATCACCCGTCGGCGTCGCGCTGGTCGACGTCGACAACTTCACCCTGCTCAACGACCACCACGGCGACCGCATCGGCGACGAGGTCCTCCAGACCGTGCTCGACGCCCTCGAGGCCGTCGCCCCGGTGGGCGCCACGATCGGTCGCTATGGCCCCGACGAGTTCCTGATCATCGCCGGGGATGACCGGGTCGACGAGCTCGAGCCCGCGATCACCCGGCTCCGGAGCAGCCTGCTGGACCGCAGCCTGCACGTGGACTCGCCGGACCGCCTGCCGATCACCGTGAGCGCCGGGATCGCCGCGTACCCGCGAGATGGCGCCTCGGTGACGGTGTTGCTGGCCACGGTCGCCGGGACGCTCGGGAGGGCCAAGGCAAGCGGCGGTGACGCCGTCCGGGTGGCCGGCATCGAGGATCCCGCCGACGCGGACCACTCGTCCGGTTTCGACGTGCTGCAGGGCCTGGTCTTCGCCGTCGACACCAAAGACCGGTACACGAAGCGTCACTCCGAGGACGTCGCGCGCTACGCCGCCTTCCTCGCCGAACGGCTCGAGCTCGATGACGCGACCATCGGCACGATCCGGCTGGCCGGCCTGCTGCATGACATCGGCAAGGTCGGCATCCCCGACCCGATCCTGCGCAAGCCGGGGAAGCTGACCGCCGAGGAATACGAGATCGTCAAACAGCACGTCGTGCTCGGCGACATGATCGTTCGGGACGTTCCCGACATCGATCAGGTCCGGGCGGGGATCCGGCACCACCACGAGCGCTGGGATGGCGAGGGCTACGTGGATCGCCTCGCCGCCGAGGAGATCCCGCTGGTCGCCCGAATCCTCGCCGTCAGTGACGCCTTCTCGGCGATGACCACGACGCGCCCGTACCGCAAGGCGCTCGACGTCAAGGAAGCCATCCGGCGCCTGGAGGACGCTGCGGGGACCCAGCTCGACGAACGCCTCGTCGCCGCGTTCATCAACGGTTTGGAGACCGCTGCCCACCCGCCGATGCCGGGCGAGGAGGTGCCAGCGCGGCTCTGGACCCCGAGGGCCGTCGCATGAGCCGACGGCTCGTGGCCGGCACAGTGGCTGCACTGACCTTCGTGTCCGTGCTGGGCGGGACCGCGCCGATGCCGACTCGAGCCGCGCTGATCGCGGTCCCGGTGAATGACGCGTACACGACCGACTTCGAGGAACGCCTCGAGATCGAGGAGCCTGGTGTCCTCGCGAACGATCTCGACATCTCCTTGGGGGAGACCCGCGTCCAGCTGACGAACGACGTGGATCATGGGGACCTCAACCTCAACCACGATGGCGGCTTCGACTACCGGCCCGACGACGGGTTCAGCGGCGTCGACACGTTCCGGTACCGCCTGGAGGGGCTGCTCAGCACGCCGGCGACGGTCACGATCACCGTCAAGGCGCCGACACCGACACCGACGCCGACACCGACACCGACACCGACACCCACCCCCACGCCGACGCCGCGCCCGACCCTTCTCCCGACGCTCCCGCCGTTGCCGACGCTCCCGCCGATCCTGCCCACCCTGCCTCCCGTGGTACCAACGCCGGCATCTTCATCGACCGTGCCCGCACCCTCGGCCACGCCGGCGCCTGGAACCTCGCCGCAGCCGGCGCCGAGCGGAGGGCCGTCGTCATCCATCAGCTTCCCGCCGGGTGCTGGCCCGATCGTCGGTCCGGGCGGACCGGGTGCGTCGTCGGGTGGGACCGGCGATCCGGTCGGTCCATCGACGCCACCGCTCCAGATCGCGGGGCCACCGGGGGCCTCGGTCGATCTCGGTCCCATCGACGTCGGCGGAACCGGGCTCGCGATCGAGTGGCTGGTCCCGACGCTCGTCGTGACCGTGCCGGGCATCCTGCTGATGCTGGCGATCCTTGCTCAGGGAGCCGGCGCCCTGCTCTGGTTGCCGTACGTTCGTCGGACGTTCGGCGGCGACGCCCAGCGTCGCGCACGGGTCCGGGCCAGCCGCACCGACGAGCAGCGGGAACGTTCACGGTCCCGGTTCCGGTAGGACTTCCGTCGCGTGGTGCGTGCGCACGCACCCCCGTACCTTCGGGGGAACTCGACCCGTCACCCTGTCGGAGCCGCCAGATCACCGTGTTCGGCGCCATGCACCGCGTCCCGCGCCCCATCGTGATGATCCTTGTCTACGGGATCTTCCTGGTGATCGTCGGCTTGACCGCGGTCGTCCAGACGGTGATGGTCTCGACCCACTTCTACGCGGCGTCGCTCAACGCCACGGTTGGCGCGGACGCCGCGCTCGTCCGCCTGTTCGTCACGAGCAGCCTGACCCCAGCCGATCTCGGTCCGAACGGGCTCACTGCTGAGCGGCAGGCCGAGATGCAGCAGCGCCTGGCCTACCTGGTGGGCCCCGGCAAGATCCTGCGCGTCGAGGTGCGCCTCCCGGATGGGCGGGTCCTGCTCGCCGACCAGCCGAGCCTCCCCGGCAGCACGAGCCCGATCAGCCCGGACTTCGCGGCGGCCCTGGCCGGCCAGAGCGCCACGGCCACCATCGCCGACACGCCGCTGAGCGAAGCGACTGGCCCGGCGCTGGAGACGACCAACGTCCTTCGGGAGTACTTCCCGCTGGTCACCGGCGGCAAGGTCCAGGCGGTCGTCGGCGTCTGGCGCGACGCCGTTCCCATCCTGACCCTGCTCGAGACGGTCCGTCGCAACATCGTCCTGGTCACCCTGTCGGCCGGGCTCATCGCCGCGTTCACCCTGTACCTCGTGTTTCGGTCGGCGCAGGGACGGATCAGTCGCCAGACGGACGCGCTCATCGAGGCCACCCAACGCGACACGCTGACGGGAACACTCAACCACGGGGCCTTGGTCGAGGCGCTCGCGCGGGCCGTGGAAGAGGCTCGCGCGACGAATGCGGCGATCGGTGTCGCGCTCGTGGATATCGACAACTTCCGCCTGTTGAACGAGCACTACGGGCACGACGCCGGCGACCAGGCGCTCCTGACGGTCGTGGACCGGTTGACGGCCACGCTGCCCGCGGACGTGATCTTCGGCCGTTCGGGTCCCGACGAGCTGCTCATCGTCGCACCCGGTACGTCCTTCCATCACATCGAGAAGGTGCTCGAACGGCTCCGGGCCTCGCTGGCCGATCACGCCCTCCAGGTCGACGCCGCGGAGCGGCTCCCGTTGACCGTCAGCGCCGGCGTGTGCACCTATCCCGATCACGCCGATTCGGCCACCGGTCTCCTGACCATCGCCGCGACGATGCTCCAGGAGGCCAAGACCAGCGGCGGGGATGCCGTGCGCGTCGCCGGGATGCACGGCGAAGTGGAACAGGAGGCGCGCACGTTCGACGTCTTCCAGGGCCTCATCCTCGCCGTCGACACGAAGGATCGCTACACGAAGCAGCATTCCGAGGACGTCGCACGCTACGGCGTCTTCCTCGCCGAACGGCTCGAGCTCGATCCGGACCTCATCAGCACGGTCCGCGTCGCCGGTCTGCTCCACGACGTCGGCAAGATCGGCATCCCCGATCACATCCTGCGCAAGCCTGGCGCGCTCACTCCCGACGAGTACGACATCGTCAAGCAGCACGTGGCGCTCGGCGACATGATCGTCCGCGACCTCCCGGAGATCGATGTGATCCGGATGGGCATCCGCCACCACCACGAACGCTGGGACGGGTCGGGCTACCTGCATCGCCTCGCGGGTGAGGAGATCCCGATCATCGCCCGAATCCTCGCGATCGGCGACGCCTTCTCGGCCATGACGACCACGCGGCCGTATCGCAAGGCGCTGCCACTGACCGAAGCGCTCCATCGGCTCGAGGACGCCGCCGGGACCCAGCTCGACGAGGCCCTGGTCAAGGCATTCGTGGCAGGGATCGAGACCGCCCCGAATGCGCCATTGCCGGGGGCCGACGTCCACTCGATGCGACTCTGGACGCCGTACCACCAGGTCGCCTGATGGCCCGTCGTCTCGCCGGCAGCCTGGCGCTCCTCGCGTGGATCGTCAGCCTCGCCCTGCCGGGGGCGGGCCTCGCGGCCACCACCTGGCGGATCAGTCGCTCACCCGCGGTCGTCGAAAACGGCGTCAAGACGGTCATCACCGTCACCTTCGCCAACCAGGGCGGACCTTCGGGCGACGACGACCTGGGTTGCGTGACCATCAAGATCCCGGGCGCCTTCACCGTGCACTCGGTCGAAGTCGTCGCGCAGCCGGGTGGCACGACCTGGCTGGCGTCCACGAGCGGATCGACCACCGTGACCATCCAGGCATCGAATGGCGGCGATCGCCTCGATGCGCCGCCGCCCGCGAACATGTCGGTGACGACCGAGATCGTCGTCAGCGGGACGACTGCCGGTGCGTACGAGTGGGACGCGGACGCCTGGAGGTCGCAGGACTGCAGCGACGGCTTCAACGACCCGAAGACCATGTTGATCGCGATCAAGGCCAAGGTCGCCACCCCAGCCCCGACCGCGACGCCGACGCCCACGCCCACACCGACGCCGACGGCCACGCCCACGCCCACCCCGACCCCGACCCCGACACCGACGCCCACGCCCACGCCCACCCCGACCCCGACCCCGACACCTCCGCCGGGCGCCACCCCGACCCCGACACCTCCGCCGGGCGCCACCCCGACCCCGACACCTCCGCCGGGCGCCACCCCGACCCCGACACCGACCCCAGCCGCCGGAGCCACGGCGGCTCCCTCGTCGACAGCGTCGCCGACCGCCGGGGGCACGGCTCCCGGGTCGCCCTCCGACCGTCCGAGCGGTAGCGACCCGTCATCGAGCCCCTCGGCGCTGGGCGGCGCCGCGATCGGACCGGGGTCACCGCCCCCGGGCGCCGCATTGACGTTGCCTGGCATGGACGGCTCCGCCGGCGAGAATGCGATCGACGAACCCGCCATCGACCTGACGACCTCGGTCTTCGCCCCGTTCACCGAAGCGTTCGACTGGGCCGTTCCGGGACTCGTCCTTTCGGTCCCAGGGCTGCTACTGGTCGTGGTGGCGGTGGGCATCCAGGTCGTCGGCGCGATGGCGTGGCTGCCGGTCGTCCGACGTTGGATCGGCGTCTTCGGCCTGGGTTCGCGACGACGGTCGCGGCAGAAGCCAGCCTGAACGGAGCGGGCGGCAAGATCGACGCCGGCTCGCTGGTATCCTGCGCACCGGAGAGGTGGCCGAGCGGTTGATGGCGGCGCTCTTGAAAAGCGCAGAGTCGAGAGACTCCGTGGGTTCGAATCCCACCCTCTCCGCCACACGTCCGCGGCGGGACCGACGGCCGTGACGACCCGATCCGACAACGTCCGAGCCGGCCTCTGTGCGACGTGCCGGCACGCCCGTCGGGTCGACACGAGCCGCGGCAGCACGTTCCTGCTGTGCGAACGCTCCCGGACGGATCCGCGCTATCCGCGCTACCCGCCGCTGCCCATGCTGCGCTGCGACGGCTACGAAGCTCCGCCAGGGGAGCCACGACCCGAGCCGCCGGACGCTTGACGGCGTCCGCGGGACCCGCCCATACTCCCGGCCACATCACGAAGAACGGGCTGTGAACGGGACGAGTACCCGTCGCACGTCGACCCAGAGACCCGGCGGCTGGTGCGAGCCGGGACGACGACGATGGTGAATGGACCCGGGAGCCTCCGGACCGAACGCGACGGGCGATGCCCGACATCAGTAGGCTCCGGCGCAGAGCGCCAGCGATACAGGGCAGCGCCGATCGGCGCCGGTGGCGACACCGGCCGACCCGTCGGTCACGAGAGTGCGGCATCGCCGAATGAGGGTGGCACCGCGGAAGGCACGACCTTTCGTCCCGGGACGAACGGTCGTTTGTGATTCTCAGAGGCCCACGCGATGACGACGACGGATCCGCTCAGCCTGGCCCAGACCAAGCGCCTGGCCAGCGATGCCGACACGGTCTTGCTGCGCGCGACGCGTCCGGCCGACCTGGAGACGCCCATCGGCGCGTTCCTGCGCCTCGACGACGGCGGGCCGGCGTACCTCCTCGAGTCCGTCGAGGGCGGCGAACGCGTCGGGCGTTATTCGTTCCTCGGTGTCGGACCGCGGCGGCTCCTCGAGGTTCGCGACGGTCTCGCCCGCACCCAGACGCGTCCCGTGACCGTGCCCGTGTACGCGCCCGACCTGCCGATCGACACCGCGGAGGTCGCGGATCCGCTCGCCGCGATCCGCGAGTTCGTGCCGCGGCGGGGGGTCCTGCCGATCGAGGGCATGCCGCGGTTCACCGGCGGCGCGGTCGGCGCCCTCGCGTATGACGCTGTCTCCGCGTTCGAGCCGACCGTCCCGTTGCCCGACCGCGATCCGGTCGCCGTCCCGACCGCCGCCTTCATCGAGACGGACCTCGTCATCGTCTTCGACCACCTCACCCACACGCTGTCCGCCATCGCCTCGCTGCATACCGACGCGCCTGACCTGGAGGGCCGGTACCGGATCGCCGAGGCGGCCATCTTCGACGCGCTTGACCGGACGTCGCGGCCGTCGGCCGCCGAACTGGTCGGCACGAACGCTCGCCCGGGCGACGGCGCCTCTGCGGCCACGTCCCGACCGCCGATCGATACCAGCCTTGGGCGCGAGGCCTACGTCCACGCGGTGGAGGTCGCCAAGGACGCCATCGCGGCGGGCGAGGCGATCCAGGTCGTGCTGGCGCGGCGCCAGTCCTTCGAGCTGCCGATCGATCCTGCGACGGGCGCGGCGATGGATGGCATCGCGATCTACCGGGCCCTCCGGCGGGTCAACCCGAGCCCGTACCTGTTCTTCGTGCGGACGCCCTCGTTCGAGGTCGTCGGCGCCTCGCCGGAGCTGCTGCTCCGGGTCGAGGGCGACCGCCTCACCACGCATCCGATCGCCGGGACGCGTCCGCGCGGCGCCGATGCCCGCGAGGACGACCTGCTGGCGGAGCAGCTCCAGAAGGACCCGAAGGAGCGTGCGGAGCACGTGATGCTCGTCGACCTCGGGCGCAACGATCTCGGTCGCGTGGCTCGCGCCGGGACGGTCACGGTGAGCAAGTACATGGAGGTCGAGCGCTACAGCCACGTGCTCCACCTCGTGTCGCACGTCGAGGGCCGGCTCCGACCGGATGCCGACGCGCTCGATGCCCTCCGCGCCGTCTTCCCGGCGGGCACCCTGTCGGGCGCCCCGAAGGTCCGCGCGATGCAGCTCATCGCCGCCGCCGAGGGCGAGCGCCGTGGCTTGTACGGTGGCGCGGTCGGCTACCTCGGCTACGACGGCAATATGGATACGGCGATCACCATCCGGAGCGCCGTGCTCAAGGACGGCCAGGCCCACGTCCATACGGGCGCCGGGATCGTCGCGGGGTCTGTCCCCGAGCGCGAATTCGAGGAGACCGACCACAAGGCCGCCGCCCTGCGACGGGCCATCGACCTGGCCGCCGGTGTCCCCGACGCGCCGGCCGCGGAACCGGACGCCGAACCCGCGGCGGGGGTGCGCTCGTGATCCTCGTCGTCGACAACTACGACAGCTTCACGTTCAACCTCGTGCAGGCGCTCCAGGCCGCCGGCGCGGATGTCCGGGTCATCCGCAACGACGCCATCGATCGACCGGGTGTCGAGGCCATGGCCGACGACCCGACGGCCGACCTGCGCGGCATCGTCATCTCGCCCGGGCCCGGCGACCCCGGTGACGCGGGCGTCTCGGTCGAGGCGATCCAGGTCGCGGCGGCGCGCGAGATCCCCGTGCTCGGCGTGTGCCTCGGCATGCAGTCCATGGCGGTCGCGTTCGGGGGCTCGATCGTTCGCGCGCCGACGCTCGTCCACGGCGAGGCGTCCGAGGTGACCCACGACGGCGCCGGCCTCCTCGAGGGCATGCCGCCAGCGTTCATGGCCGCGCGCTATCACTCGCTGGTGGTCGATCCGGCCACGCTCCCGCCGGAGTTGCGCGTGACCGCGATGTCCGAGGTCGACCGGGTCGTGATGGGCATCCGGCACGTGACGCTGCCGCTCGAGGGCGTCCAGTTCCATCCGGAGAGCGTGTTGACGCCCGAGGGGCCGCACCTGCTCGCCAACTTCCTGCGCCAGGCGGGCGAGGGCGAGGCGTCGCTGCTCGATGCAGCGAGTGGCTCGTTCGCGACCGCCGGCATGGCCGAGGCTACGGAGGCGGCGCGGTGAGCGACCAGGTGCGCGCGGCGCTCGTCACGATCGTCGACGGCGGGACGCTGTCGATGGACGAGGCGCGCCTCGCGATGGGCGCGGTGATGGACGGCGAGGCGACGCCCGCGCAGCTCGCGGCGTTGCTGATGGGCCTCCGCATGCGCGGCGAGACCGTCGACGAGCTCGCCGGGTTCGCGGCCGCGATGCGCGAACGGGTCGTCCGGGTCGAGGCGCCGACCGGCGCGATCGACGTCGTCGGCACGGGTGGCGACGGCAGCGGGACGTTCAACATCTCCACGACCGCGGCACTCGTCACGGCCGCGGCCGGCATCCCCGTGGCGAAGCACGGCAACCGGGCGATCACCTCGAAGGCGGGATCGGCCGACGTGCTCGATGCCCTCGGCGTCCGCATCGATCATGACGCGGCATCGGCCGGGGCGGCCCTCCGAGAGGTCGGGTTCGCGTTCATGTTCGCTCCGAGCTTCCATCCGGCGATGAAGCACGCGGGCCCCACCCGGCGGGAGATCGGTGTGCGGACCGCGTTCAACCTCGTCGGCCCCCTGACCAACCCGGCGGGCACGACGCGGCAACTGCTCGGCGTCGCCGACCCGGCTGCCGCGCGGCGCGTCGCGGAGGTGGCGAGGCGGCTCGGGACCGAGAAGACGTTCGTCATCCACGGCGCCGGGATCGACGAGCTGCCGCTCGACGACAGCGGCGTCCTCTATCACGTCAGTCCCGACGGGGTCGACCGCCACGAGATCCCGGCGACTCGCCTGGGGTTCCCGCTCACCCCGACGAGCAGGTTCGCGGGTGGCACGGCGGATGAGAACGCCCGCATGGTCGAGTCGGTGCTGCGCGGCGAGCCCGGCGCCCGACGCGACGTCGTGGTCCTCAACGCCGCGGCGGCGTTGCTCGTGGCCGATGCCGTCGGATCGATGGAGGAGGGGATCGAGCGGGCCGCGCTGACCATCGACGCGGGGCTCGGCCTCGAACTGCTCGAACGGCTGCGCGCCGAGCGCCGCGCGGCGGCGGGCTCCGAGGTGACGGCGTGACGGCGACGCTGGCACCGCGACGAGCGAAGGCCGCGGCCGGCGAGCGCGCGGCTCCGAAGCGGGCGCGCAGCGTGGTCGAGGAGATCGCCGCTCGTCGGAAGGCCGACCTCGAGGCGGCGTTCGTCAACGAGCAATCCGGCGCCCGCGACGGCCTGGCGGATGCACCCGCGTCGCGCGCGTTCGTGGAGCGATTCGTCGCGCCGGGTCTCCATCTCATCGCCGAGATCAAGCGCTCGTCGCCGTCGGCCGGGCGGATCGCCGGCGCCGGTGAAGACATCGTCGAACGGGCCCGGGCGTACCAGGCCGGCGGGGCGGCGGCCATCTCGGTCCTGTGTGAGCCGCACTGGTTCGGCGGTTCGGTCGAGGACCTGCGGGCGATCCGCGCCGCGGTGTCGATCCCGGTGCTCGCCAAGGAGTTCGTCGTCGACGCGCGTCAGCTCGAGCTGCTGCGCGCCGCCGGGGCGGATGCCGTGCTCGTGCTGGCCGTGCTGCACCCGACGAAGCGCCGGTTGCGAACGCTCGTGGACCAGGCGCTGGCACTCGGGCTGGAGCCGCTCCTGGAGGTCCACGACGAGCGCGAGCTCGGCCTGGCGCTCGAGACCGACGCCCGGCTTATCGGCATCAACAACCGGGACCTGCGGACGCTGGCCGTGGACCCGGAGCGGGCCGGCCGGCTGCGCGGTCTCGTCCCCGACGACCGCGTGGTCATCGCCGAATCGGGCGTCCGCGACCCCGAGACGATCGCCCGATGGCGCGCGCAGGGATTCGACGGCGCGCTCGTCGGTGAGGCGCTCATGCGTTCGGCCGACGCCTCGGCCGCGGCGCGCGCGTTCGTGTCGGCCGGCGTGCCGCCGACCGACCCGGCCAACGTCGCGTGCCGGCCCCTCGTGAAGATCTGCGGGGTCGGCGACATCGGCAGCGCGATCGCCGCCGCCTCGGCCGGCGCGGATGCGCTCGGCCTGAATCTCGTGCCAGGGACGCCCCGGGCGCTGGCCCTCGACGAGGCGGCGGACCTGGCGCGGGCGATCCGCGATGTGACGAGCGACGGGGCCCGCCCGCGGATCGTGGCGGTCACCGCGGATGCGTCGCCGGAGGCGCTCGGCGCGATCGTCGCGGCCCTCGATCCCGACGCCATCCAGTGCAGCGGCGACGAGCCGGTCGAGATGGTTGCCGCGGCCGGCCGGCCGGTCTGGAAGGTGCTGCATCTGCCGGCTGATCCGCCGGCGGACATCACCGCCGCCGCGGCGCGCGTCGCCGAGCGCGGTCGCGCCTTCCTGGCCGCCGGGGCGGAGCGCCTCCTGCTCGATACGGCCGGTGGCCCGCATCCGGGTGGCACGGGCCTGCGCGCCTCGACCGCGCTGGCGGCCGCGGTCGCCCGCGAGTTGCCGGTGACCTTGGCCGGCGGCCTGTCGGCTGTCAACGTCGCCGGCGCCCTGCGCGACGTCCCCGCGGTCGGGGTCGATGTCGCGTCGGGGGTCGAGTTCCCGCGCGAGCCCGGCCAGCGCCCGGTGAAGGATCCGTATCTCGTCGGGCTGTTCGTCAAACGGGCGCGCGCCGCCCGCGACGACCGGCCGAACACCCCGTTCGGGCCGACCCCCGTGCCCGCCGGCCTGCTCGACGCGGACAGGGCCGGTCGCTGGGGGCTGGAGCGGGACTTCGGTGGCCGGTACGTCCCCGAGACCCTGATGGCCGCGCTGGAGCAGCTCGAGACGGCATATGACGCGCTTCGTCACGACCCCGTGTTCTGGGCGGAACTACGCGGGCTCCTCGAACGGTTCGCGGGTCGGCCCACGCCCATCTATCGGGCGGACCGCCTGGCGGAGGCCGTCCGCGCGGAAGCGGCACGGCTCGCCGGCACGGGCCGGCGGGGTCAGGCGCCACGCATCCCGGACCTGCGGCTGTACCTGAAGCGCGAGGACCTCGCGCACACCGGCGCACACAAGATCAACAACGCCCTCGGCCAGGCGCTGCTGACCCGGCGCCTCGGCAAGACGCGAGTCATCGCCGAGACTGGCGCCGGCCAGCACGGTGTCGCGACCGCGACCGCGTGTGCGCTGCTCGACCTGCCATGCGTCGTGTACATGGGCGCCGAGGACATCGAGCGCCAGGGCCCCAACGTCCTGCGGATGCACGCGCTCGGTGCCGAGGTCCGCTCGGTCACCTCGGGGACGGCCACGCTCAAGGACGCGGTCAACGAGGCGATGCGCGACTGGGTCACGAACGTCGAGACGACCCACTACGTCCTCGGGTCGGCGATGGGCCCGCACCCCTATCCCACGATCGTGCGCGACCTCCAGCGGCGCATCGGCGACGAGGCCGCTGCCCAGCTCCAGGCCGTCGAGGGGCGGCTACCCGACGTCGCCGTGGCGTGCGTCGGCGGCGGCTCGAACGCGATCGGGTTGCTGTCTCGCTTCATCGGCGAGCCGACGGTCCGGCTCGCGGTCGTCGAGGCGGCCGGCGACGGGATGGAGACCGGGCGTCACGCGGCGGCCATCCTCGGCGGCACGCCCGGCATCCTGCACGGCTCGCGCTCGCTGATGCTCCAGGACCGCGATGGCCAGGTCGTGGAGGCGCACTCCGCGTCGGCCGGGCTGGACTACCCGGGCATCGGCCCGCAGCTGGCCGCGCTGGCCGAGGGCGGCCGGA
Source organism: uncultured Chloroflexia bacterium (assembly GCA_963776545.1). Taxonomy (GTDB): domain Bacteria; phylum Chloroflexota; class Limnocylindria; order Limnocylindrales; family CSP1-4; genus SPCO01. The sequence goes on from CAVZND010000012.1 coordinate 194,901, forward strand.
TCGAGGTCGCCGCCGCGACCGACCGTGAAGCCGTCGCCGCCATGAAGACCACGACCCGGACCGAGGGCATCCTGCCCGCCCTCGAGACCGCGCACGCGGTCGCAGCCCTGCCGAGACTGCTCGGCGGGATCGGTGGCGTCGGCGGCGGCTGGCCCGACGAGGTGCTGATGCTCGTCGGCTTCTCGGGTCGCGGCGACAAGGACCTGGCGGCCCTCGAGCGCTTCGCCGATGTCGAGCCGTGGGGCGGCGCCCGTTGACCATCGACGAGTTGCGCGCGTTCTGCCTGTCGTTGCCGGAGACGCACGAGCAGGAGACCTGGGGCGACGCCGAGCATGCCGGCGACGTCACGTTCCGCGTCCGGAACAAGATCTACCTGATCACGGGCCAGGAGGGCGGCAGCGCGAGCATCCGCACCGACCGGGACCAGCAAGCGGACCTCCTGGCGGCCTTCCCGGACGCCGTGTCGAGCGCCCCGTATGTCGGTCGCTTCGGATGGGTGAGCGTGCGGCTGGACGCGTTGGACCCGTCGATCGTCCGGGACGTCATCGTCTCGGCCTGGCGACGGACGGCACCCAAGGCGGTCGTCGCGGCCTTCGATGCCGGGGCGATCGCCGGCAGCCTCTGATGACGACGGCATTCGCGACGAGCGGCACGAACGACACGGTCGGCGCCCGGCGCATCGCGGCGGCGTTCGCCCGGGCTCGTGCGGAGGGTCGGGTCGCCCTCATCCCGTACGTGGTCGCGGGCTACCCCGACGCCGAGACCAGCCTGCGGATCGCCCTCGCCGCGGCCGATGCCGGCGCCGACATCCTCGAGGTCGGGCTCCCGTACTCCGACCCGCTCGCGGACGGGGCCACGCTCCAGCGGGCGTCGGGCGTCGCCCTGCGTGCCGGGGCGACCCTCGAGGGGTCGCTCCGCCTCATCGAGCGCATCGGCGCCGAGCGCCCGGACCTCCCGCTCGTGCCGATGGGCTATGCGAACCAGGTCATCGGCGGCGGCGATGGCGCGGCCGTGGCCCGTCGACTCGCGGCCGCCGGTGCGGCCGGGCTGATCGTCGCGGACCTGACCCCGGACGAGGGCGCGCCGTTCGAGGCGGTCGCCCGCGACGTCGGGTTGGCGGTCGTCTACCTCGTCGCCCCGACCACGCCCGCGGCCCGCCGCGCCGCCATCGCGGTGCGGAGCGGTGGGTTCCTGTACTGCGTGTCGCTCGTGGGCGTGACCGGCGCCCGCTCGAGCCTGCCCGCGTCGGTCGGTCGGCTCGTGCGCGAGGTCAAGGCCGCGTCACCGGTCCCGGTCGCGGTCGGGTTCGGCGTGAGCAAGCCCGCGCACGTCCGGGCGATCGCGAAGGCCGGGGCCGACGGGGTCATCGTGGCATCCGCGCTCGTCGACGCGCTGGGCCTTGACGGACGCGACCTCGAGTCGCTGACCGGGCTCGTCGGACGGCTCCGGGCGGCCGCCATCGCCTGACCGCCGTATCCTCGGGTCGTGGCACGGATCGAGATCGGCGAGGAGAACGGCGCCAAGAAGACGTTCGTCTGGGCGCTCGACTGGCCCGGCTGGTGCCGAGGCGGCAAGGACGCGGCCCTGGCGATCGACGCGTTCCTCGAGCATCGCGAGCGCTACGCGATCGTCGCTCGCGAGGCCGGGCTGACCCTGCCAGACGCCGCCAGCGGGGACCTCGAGACCGTCATCTCCGTGCCCGGCGGCGCCGGGACCGACTTCGGCGTCCCGTCCGCGATCACCGATCTCGACCGGCGACCGACGACCGCCGCGGAGGCGAAGCGTCTGGCCGGCCTCGTCGCGGCCGCGTGGACCGTCTTCGATGGGGTCGTCGCCGGGGCGCCGGCCGAGCTCCGCAAGGGACCGCGCGGAGGCGGACGCGACCGCGACAAGATGGCCGGGCATGTGATCGACGCCGACCATGCGTACGCCCGTGAGATGGGCATCAAGCTCCCGACGCCATCGCTCGGTGACCGGCGGGCGGTCGAGGCCGAGCGCGCCGCGATGCTCGGGGTCCTTCGCCGGTCGTCGGACGGCTCGCCACTCGCGGACCGTCGCTGGACGTCCCGCTACGCTGCCCGCCGGATCGCTTGGCACGCCCTCGACCACGCCTGGGAGATGGAGGACCGCAGCGAGCCCACGTGACGCCTAGCCTCCGCCGGGCGCCATCCAACCTGACGCCGCGGCGGCGGCCGCGATCACGTCCGCCGCCGATCGCCGAGCCGCTCGCAGCTCTCGCACGCCGGTGTCGCCCGACGACTTCGAGAGCTTGCTCCCGTCCGGCCTCCGGATCAGCGGATGGTGGTGGAATTCGGGCGGCGCGGCGCGACCCAGGCGCCGCCCGAGCCTGATCTGGGATGCCGTGGCATCGAGCAGGTCCCGGCCGCGGACGACGAGATCGATCCCCTGGCGCAGGTCGTCGACGACGACGCTGAAGCCATAGGTCCAGTTGCCCTGCCGATCGCGGATCGGCAGGTCGCCCGACGTGGCCACGTCGCCGGCGCACGGCCCGACGATCCCGTCCATCCAGGCTTCCTGCCCACCGCCGAGCGCCACCCGAAGGACGGGCCCAGCGAGCCCACGGACCGAGCACGCACCAGGACATCCGGGACCGGACCAGATGGACTCCGTCTCCTGCGCCCACGCGTCGAATGTCGCCCTGGAACAGTCGCACCCGTAGACGAGGCCCTGGGCCCGAAGCGCCGCCAGCGCGTCGCGATACGGCGCGTCGTCCTCAGACTGGCGCACCGGACCGAGATCCGCCCGGAACCCGAGCCACTCGAGATCCTCTAGAAGCGCCGCGTCGTATTCGGGCCGGGAGCGCTGGCGGTCGTGATCCTCGATCCGCAGCAGCACCCGACCGCCCGTCGCCTGCGCCATGCCCCAGACCCAAATGGCATTCGCGACGTGGCCCAGGTGCAGATAGCCGGTCGGGGCGGGCGCGAAGCGGGTCAGCGGCCCGCCGCCGCGGTCAGGCGCCGTCCGGGCCATCCTGCCGGGACCGGTCGTCGGCCTCGAGCGCACGGGTCGCGGCCATCAGTCGCCGGTAGACGGCGAGGAGGTCGGCCTGCGGCATCGGGCCCTGGTTGGCCATCGTGACCCGGAGCAGGACCTCGCGCTCGCGCTCGGCGTCCCGGATCGCCCGTCGGCCGGCGCGTGCCTTCGCCCGCCCGACGTCGCGGGCCAGCTCTGCCCGCTCGTTGAGGAGCGCGACCAGCCGACGGTCGAGGGCGTCGATCCTGCGCCGCAGCCGCTTGAGCTCGGCGGTCTCGGGCGCACGCTCACCCATGCCCGCCACCCAGTCGCTGGTGGATCGTCTCGAGGGCGAGGTGGTAGCCGTGTGCGCCTTGGCCGACGATCGACTCGAGCGCGATGTCGTGGAGGAAGTTGACCTGCCGGAATGGCTCACGCATGGCGGGATCGGACAGGTGGACCTCGATGAACGGCCGCTCGACGGCGAGCAGGGCGTCACGAAGGGACACGCTGGTGTGGGTCAGGCCGCCGGCGTTCACGATCGCGACGTCGAAGTCGCGCCGGTGCAGTCGATCGATGAGCGCTCCCTCGTGGTTGGACTGGAAGAACTCAACGGTCAGGCCGAGCTCGGTCGCGCGGGCTGCGATGCCCGCGTGGATCTCGTCGAGGGTCTCGTACCCGTAGATCTCGGGCTCGCGCGTGCCGACCAGGTTGAGGTTGGGCCCTTCGAGCACGAGGACCGTCGTCATCCCGGCGCTCCCGCGGCCAGCAGCGCGCCGGCCGCCCGCTCGACGAGTTCAGGCTCGATGTCGGCGCGGACGGTCACGCCGTCGCCAGTCGGCAGGACCCAGCGGAGATGCCCGCCGGCATGCTTCTTGTCGGCGAGGAGATGACCCAGCACGGTCCCCTTGGCGTAGGGGAGCGGCTCGCGAGCCAGGTCGAGCGTGTCGAGCAGCCGGCCGATGCGGGCGGCCCGCTTCGGCGGGGTGACGCCGACATCGAGACCGATCGCGCAGGCCGCGCGGAGGCCGTACGCGACGGCTTCGCCGTGCAGGAGCTCGCCGTAGCCGCCGGCCGCCTCGAGCGCGTGCCCGAGCGAGTGCCCGAGGTTCAACGTGATCCGCCCGCCCCCCGCGTCGCGCTCCCGTTCGTCGGCCAGGACGACCGCGACCTTCGCCCAGGCGCAGCGCTCGACGACGTCGGCGATGGCACCCGACTCGGAGGCCGTCTCGTCACCCCGCGCGATCGCGGCACCCGTCGTCTCGAGCAGCTCGAAGAGCCGATCGTCGCCGAGCGCGGCCATCTTGACCGCCTCGCCCAGCGCCGCTCGGCGCTGTCGCTCGGGCAGGGAGCGAAGGACCGCGATGTCGATGATGACCGCGGCCGGCTGGTGGAACGCGCCGACGAGGTTCTTGCCCTCCGGCAGGTCGACGCCGGTCTTGCCGCCGATCGACGAATCGATCTGGGCGACGAGGGTCGTCGGCACGTGGACGATCGGCACGCCGCGCAGGTACGTCGCGGCGAGGAACCCGGCCGCATCGCCGAGCGCGCCGCCGCCGATCGCGACGAGCGGCTCGCCCCGCTCGACGCGCAACCGGGCGAGGTCGCGCGAAGCGGTCTCGATGACGGCCAGTCGCTTGGCGTCCTCGCCCTGCGGCAGGAGGATCCGCTCGACCGTCCAGCCGCCGATCTCGAGGGCCTTCGAGAGCCGCTCGCCGACGGCGGCCCAGGCGCCGGGTTCGGACACGAGGATGGCCCGCCGGGCGGACGACCGCTCGAGGGCGTCGATCACGGCATCGCCGGCGATGCCGTCGCCGAGCACGAACCGTCCGATCGGCGTCTCGGCGCGCAGGAGCGTCGTCCCGCGGGTCGCCATCGTCGGCGCCAGCTCATCGAGGCGGCCGTCGAGTGTGTCGACGACGCCGTGCACCTCGGCCACGGCGGAGCTGCGGATGTCGGCCGCGGCGTAGAAGCGTTCCCGCTTGCCGGCCAGGTCCCGGATCGTCCCGATGGGGTCTCGCCCCGTCACCAGCGGGCGCACGTGCGGCGAACGACGCAGCCGCTGTGCGAGGACCTCCGGCCGGCCGTCCAGCCAGACCGACGCCCGGCCACGATAGAGGCGCCATCGATTGCGCGGATCGACGATCGCGCCGCCGCCGGTCGAGACGACCCGGCGGATCGTCGGGTCGGGATCGGCCGGGCCCAGGTCGGCGACGGCCGCCCGCTCCAGGTCCCGGAACGCCGCCTCGCCGTCCTCGGCGAAGATCTCCGGGATGGACCGGCCGGTGGCCGATTCGATGCGGTCGTCGAGGTCGATGAAGGACGCGCGATGGCGCTGCGCCAGGCGCTTCCCGACCACGCTCTTGCCGCTGCCGGGCAGGCCGACCAGTACGACGTCCATGGCCGGCCTAGTCGTCGCCGCCGGAGCCGGCCTCGTCGGTGCCGGTCAGTCCGTGCGTCTCGGCCGCCGCGGCCGTGGCGGGCCGGCGTCCACCGGCAACCGGCGCGTCCGGCGCTCGCTCGATCCGCGCCCGGTAGGCCGCCAGGTTCGTTCGGACGTCGTCGAGCGTGTCGCCCCCGAACTTCTCGGTGACCGCCCCGGCCAGGGTCAGCATGACCATCGCTTCGGCGACGACCCCGGCGGCGGGCACCACGCTGATGTCGCTGCGCTCGTAGTGCGCCTTGTCCACCGGCTCACCCGTCACGAGGTCGGCCGAGGGCAACGGCCGGGCGAGGGTCGAGATCGGCTTGACCGCACCGCGCACGACGAGCGGCTCGCCGTTCGTGACCCCGCCCGTCAGGCCGCCCGCATTGTTCGTGCGGTGGACCCAGCGGCCGTCGTCGCTCCGACCTTCGATCACGTCGTGCACGGCCGAGCCGAAGCGGCGCGTCTGCTCGAACCCGAGCCCGAATTCGACGCCCTTGACGATGTTGATGCTCATGACGGCCGCCGCGATCGCCGCGTCGAGGCGTCGATCCCAGTGCACGTACGAACCGAGTCCGATCGGCAGGCCGTGGACGACGACCTCGAACACGCCGCCGATCGTGTCGCCGGCGGACCGGGCCTCGTCGATGCGCGCGATCATCCGCGCCTCCGCCTCGGGGTCGGGGCAGCGCAGCGGCGACTCGTCCGCCTCGTCTCGCGGGCGCGTGCAGTTCGCGGGGTCGACGGCGACGCCGCCAACCTCGGCGCTGAACGACCAGACCTCGACGCCCAGTTCGCGCAGGAACGCCCGCGCGACCCCGCCGGCTGCCACCCGCGCCGCGGTCTCGCGGGCGGACGCCCGCTCCAGCACGTCACGGACGTCGCTGAAGCCGTACTTGAGGGCCCCGGCGAGGTCGGCGTGGCCGGGCCGCACGCGAGTCACGGGCGTGGCGCGCTTGTTGCCATCTTCGGCGGCGGCCAGCAGCTCGTCGGCCTCGGCGTCGGTCAGCGGTGCGACCTGCATGACCCGGGTCCAGTTCTCCCAGTCGCGGTTGTGGATCAGGAGCAGGATCGGCGAGCCCAGGGTTCGCCCGTGCCGGACCCCGCCCAGGATCTGCGCCCGATCCTGCTCGATGGCCTGGCGAGCGCCGCGGCCGTAGCCGCGCTGCCGGCGGGCGAGATCGACCGCGAGGTCGTCCTCGGTCAACGCGAGCCCCGCCGGCACGCCCTCGATCGTGGCGCCAAGGGCCGGCCCATGCGATTCCCCGGCGGTCAGGAAGCGAAAGGCGGGCATCGGTCTGGTCGGTCGCGAGCGGTCGCGCGGACCGTCAGTCGGCCACGGCGGATTCGGCAGGTTCGCCGGCCGGGTCGGGCTCACCGGTCGGCTCGCCCTCGGCGGATCGCAGCCCACCGGCCCGGGCTTCGGCGAGGCGCTGCTGCATGAGCTCGAGTGGCGCCTTCTGGCCGGTCCACAGCGTGAACGCCGCGGCACCCTGGTGGAGGAGCATGAGCTCGCCGTCGTTCGCGACCGCACCGACGGCGGCTGCGTCGCGCAGCAGCCGGGTCTTCGCGTAGATCAGGTCCAGGACGAGCAGCTCCGGATGGAGGACCGCTGCGGGCACCGGGCTCTCGTCGTCGGCCAGCCCGATGGACGTGGCGTTGACGAGCACCTTCGTCTTCGCGAGCTCGGCCTCGATGATCGACTCGTGCCACGGCATCGCGCGCAGCTCCATGTGCGCGGCGCTCCGACCGAAGTGCTTGACCAGGCCTTCGGCACGATGCAGGTGCCGGTTGAAGACGATGACCCGCTGGAAGCCCTCGGTGATGAGCCCGTAGACGACCGCCCGGGCGCCGCCACCGGCGCCAAGGACCACCGCGTGACGCGGCATCTTCTGCTTGCCGACGAGGTGGTCGAGCGCGACCTTGAAGCCGGGCACGTCGGTGTTGTGGCCGATGAGCCGCTTGCCCTCGCGCGTGATCGTGTTGACGGCCCCCGTCGCGTGGCCCTCCTCGGTCAGGCGATCGACCATCGGCACGACCCGTTCCTTGTGGGGGATCGTGACGTTGGCGCCGAGGAAGTCGTCCGTGCGTAACTCGGCGACCGCGTCGGCGAGCTCGATCGGGGCGCGGTCCCACAGCTCGTACGTGGCATCGATGCCGAGCGAATCGAACGCCGCCTGCTGCATCGCACCGGACAAGGAGTGCGCCACGGGGTGGCCGATGAGGACGACGCGCTTCGTCATGCTCGCACCCTTTCGAGGTCATCGAAGAAGCCCGGATAGGAGATCGCAGCCGAGGCGGGGCGCTCGATGGTGGTCACCCCGGAGGCGACGAGCCCGGCGATCGCGAAGGTCATCGCGAGGCGGTGGTCGTCGAGGCTGTCGGTCGCGGCGCCGCGCAGGCGGGCCCCTCCCTCGATGTGGATATCGTCGCCGACGACCTCGATCCGGGCGCCCAGGGCCTGCAGCCCGGCTGCGATCCCGGCGAGCCGGTCCGATTCCTTGTGGCGGAGCTCGCCGGCGCCACGGATCGTGCTGCGACCGTTCGCGAGCGCGGCGGCGAGGCATAGCACCGGGACCTCATCGATGGCCGCGGCGACATCGGACGGACTGAGGTCTGTGCCGAGGAGCTCGGCGGAGCGGACCACGAGGTCCGCGATCGGCTCACCGACGTCATCGGACGGACTGGCGCTCGACCCCGCGTGTGCGCGCTCCTCGATGTCCGCGCCCATCCGGCGGAGCAGGTCGATGACGGCTCGGCGGGTCGGGTTCACCCCGACGTCGCGCAGCGTCAGCTCGGCGTCGGGATGGACGGAACCCGCGACCAGCCAGAAGGCCGCCGCCGAGACATCGCCCGGGACCCGCTCGTCCAGCGCCTGCAACGCCATCCCTCCTTGGACCGTCGAGGTCACCGCCTCGCCCGGTCCGCCACCGCGCTCCACGGGCACGCCCCGCGACCGGAACATCCGCTCCGTGTGATCCCGCGTCGCGACCGTCTCCCGGACGGTCGTCCGACCATCCGCCCGAAGCCCTGCCAGCAGCACCGCCGACTTCACCTGAGCGCTCGGGACGGGAGAGGTGTAGTCGATGGCCGTCAGCGGGGTGCGACCGGTCACGGTCAGGGGAGGGAGGGAATCGTTCTGCCGGGCACGGAGCAACGCCCCCATCGAGCGTAGCGGTTCGATGATACGAGCCACCGGACGGCCGCGCAATGAATCGTCGCCGTCGAGGGTTGCCGTCACCGGCAGGCCGGCCAGGATCCCGCTGGTCAGCCGCAGGCTCGTGCCGGAGTTGCCGCAGTCCAGCGGGGCGGCTGGCTGGCGAAGGCCGTCGTTACCGGGCGAGACCACGCGATAGTCGACCGTCCGCCCGTCCTCGCGAACGCGCTCGACGGTCGCGCCCAGCGCACGAACGATGCCCGCCGTCGAGCGGACGTCCGCCCCGTCGCCCGCGGCCGTGATCCGGCTCTCGCCCTTTGCCAGGGCGGCCAGCAACAGCGCGCGATGACTGATCGACTTGTCGCCGGGCAGGCGCAACTCGCCGCGTAGGCGGGCGGCCGTGCCGACGACCGCGGCGTCGCTCGAGGCGTCCGTTCCGGACACGGTCGCCGCGCTCAATGCCTGGCCAGGCCGTCGCCGTCGCCGAGCGATGCCCCGACGACGCTTCGGTCGGTGTGCAGCCCGCGGACGTGCTCGTGGACCGGGACGATGGCGGTCATGAGGTCCCGGAACCCCTCGATGTCGAGCTGCTGTTCGGCGTCCGAGAGGGCCTCGTCCGGGCTCGGGTGGACCTCGACCATGACACCGTCCGCCCCGACCGCGACGCCACCGATCGCGAGCGGCTTGACCAGCCAGCGCTTGCCGGTCGCGTGGCTCGGGTCGACGATGACCGGCAGGTGGGTCAGGCGGTGGAGGAGCGGCACCGCGGCGAGGTCCAGGGTGTTGCGGGTGTACGTCTCGAAGGTCCGGATGCCGCGCTCGCACAGGATCACGTTGGGATTGCCGGAGCTGACGACGTACTCGGCGGCCATCAGCCATTCCTCGACCGTGGCGCCGTAGCCGCGCTTGAGCATGACCGGGCGGGCGACCCGCCCGACGTCGCGCAGCAGGGAGTAGTTCTGCATGTTCCGGGTGCCGATCTGGAGGATGTCGGCGTACTCGGCGACGATGTCGACCTGGTTGGGCTCCATCACCTCCGTGATGACCGGCAGGCCGGTCCGCTCGCGCGCCTCGGCGAGGTAGCGGAGCGCCTCGACGCCGAGGCCCTGGAAGGCGTACGGGCTGGTGCGCGGCTTGAAGGCGCCGCCCCGCAGGACCGTCGCGCCCGCGGCCGCGACCGCGTCGGCCGTCTCGAACAGCTGGTCGCGCGTCTCGACCGAGCACGGCCCGGCCATCATCGTGAGCGAGCCGTCGCCGATGACGGAGTCGAGAACGCGGATGACCGTGTCCTCGGGGTGGAACTCACGCGACGTGAGCTTGAACGGCCGGCTGATCGGCGTGACCCGCTCGACCCCGGGCAACGCCGCGAACCGGTCGAGCAGGACCGGCCGGCGTTCGCCGATCTCTCCGACGACAGCGATGACGATGTGGTCGACGGCGACATGGTCGAACGGCGTCAGGCCCTCGGCCAGGATCTGGCTCTTGACGCCGAGGACATCCGCTTCGCTGGCTCCAGGCGCCATCACGACGAACATCGCGTGCTTGTCTCCTCGTCGGTCGCTCGGCCAAACAAAAAAGCAGAGGTCTTGCCTCTGCCTCGTTCGCCCGGCACGACCCGTGCCCCCGGTCCTAGTGACCGGGAACCGTCATGCCGGGCGTTGAAAGTAGAAGTAGTGGCTCATGCGTGTGCGGACGGTAGCCCAAGCGTGCCCAAGCGTCAATGCGTGGCCGGAGCGGGGCTACTCGAACTGGCCGAGCAGGGCCTCGGCCTGGAACAGGTTGATCCCACTCGAGATGAGATCGACGATGCGCTGGACCTTCGCCTCCTCCTCGACCTGCTCCTCGATGAACCACTGCAGGAATTGGTGGCCGCGGTGGTCGCCGTTGGCGAGGGCGACCGCCGCCATCCTGTCGAACTGCGCGGCGACCGCCCGCTCCGACTCGAGGGCGCGTTGGGCTGCGACGAGCGCCGACTCGAACCGCGTCGAGGTCGCCTTGAGGGCAGGCAGGTCGAACTCGACCTCGTTGTCGGTCAGGAAGTCCATGATCTTGGTAGCGTGCTGGGCCTCCTCGATCGACTGGTCGCTGAAGAGCTTGCCCCAGCCATCGAGGCTCTGGCGCTGGAAGTACAGGGAGATCCCCAGGTACAGCTGATGCGCCGCCAGTTCGCTGCTGATCTGGGCGATCAGGAGCTTTCGGAGTTCCTCACTGAGCATCGGTCACCTCCCCACCATCATAGGTGGCCCCATCTGTCGCCCGCGCGATGATCCCTTCCACCACCTCGGTCTTGGCATCGGCGTACTGCTGGACGAACTGCCAGGGTCGGGCAGCCAGCTCGCGCTTGGTGCGTTCGTACAGGTCGCGTTCGTCGTCGTGCGTCCTGAGCCGGTCACGGAACAGGAGGTAGCGCTCGATCTCGGCGCAACCCTCGGTGTAGACGTGGAGGTTGACGTTCGTGTCCGGGCCCTTGAAGACCCGGTGCTCGAACCACGCAGGCTCGCGGATCCGGAGCACGTAGCCCGCAGCCTCAAGGTCTGGGAGGTAGGTCGACTCGTCGCTCGAATCCGGGATCACGAGGACGATGTCGATGATCGGCTTCGCCGCGAGACCCGGCACGGACGTCGAGCCGACATGCTCGAGTCGGCGCACGCGATCCCCGAGGATCGAGCGGATGCGAGTTGCCTCGCGGTCGAAGAGTCGCGGCCATCCAGGGTCGTACTCGCGCAGCTCGATGGGGGCCGTCAACGGGGCCAGTTCGCCGACCCACACCGCCCGGATCTCCGCCTCGGTCATCGGCACCCGGGTCGGCCGATGTTCATCGGGCATGATGGTCTCCTTGGGGTCGGGCTGGCGCAGGCGAAGTGGTAGGATACCGGCCGCCGTCGCCTCGGAGAGGTCGCATAGAGGCCTAGTGCAGCGGTTTGCTAAACCGCCATGTGGGGTAACCTGCATCGAGGGTTCGAATCCCTCCCTCTCCGCCACACCCCGGCGGCATCGTGCGCCCGTAGCTCAGTGGATAGAGCGTTAGGTTGCGGACCTAAAGGTCGTGAGTTCGAGTCTCGCCGGGCGCGCCAACTTCCCCAGCCGGATGCCTACCGTCCGCGCTTCGTGACCTGCCGGATCACCGTGACGACTCGGTCGGCGATCTCCTCGGCGAGCCCGACGATCCGGGTCCACGGACCGTACGGCCCCCAGAGCTCGGGCGGGAACACCCGATGCCAGATGGCCCAGAAGCGGGACCGGATCCAGCACAGGATGTAGGCGATCCGGCGCGGTCGCGCATAGGCACACAGGGCCACCAGGCCGGCGTCGATGTCGAGGATCATGTCGACCATCTCCGGCCACGTCGGGAAGAAGGTCTGGACCTTGTTGAACTCGATCACGAAGCCGCTGAGCCTGCCCCGGCTGGGTACCAGGAACTCTCGGGTGAACGCCCAGTCCTCGCTGGTGCCGGAGGTCGGATAGGTCGAACTCCACAGCCAGAAGCCCTGCTTGCTCACGTAGCCCTGGCTGCGGACCGCATTGATCCCATCGCGCATGACGTCGGCCGCGGTCTGGAGCTCCGTCAGGCGATACGACGGGACGTACTCCCCGTATGCGTCGCCGGCGACGCCGCGCTGGTGGTCCCAGGCGGCGTTCTTGAACGACTTCGAGGCGTCGGTCGTCTGGTTCTCGTCATCCCCCCACGGGTAGAGGACGTCGCCCGTGTACGAGTGGACGTCCACGAAGTAGCGCGCGTTCGGGAACTGGTCGACGAGCCACTGGACGTTCCTCGACTCGGCCTCGGAGAAGGGACCGGTCCCGTGGAACAGGTCAGATGCCGGGTCGGTCGAGGCCAGCGTGTTCATGTTCGCGCCCGACGAGAACTTCACCGGGAAGTCCCACAGGAAGTCGTAGTTGCGGTTGACGTCGACGCCGATCCGGGACGGGTTCCCACCGGAGCTCGCGGGATTGCGGTTCTTCCGCCACATGGCCTGGTTCGTGCCGGCCGCGGCGGCCATGCTCCACGCGCGGCCGTCCGGATTGATGTCGGGGAAGACGACGACGTCGGTCCCATTGACGATGCCCTGGATCTCCGTCGCGCTGAACGACTTGCCGCCGTAGCCGAGGCCGGCGTTCGTCGTGTACGCCTCGAGCAGATCCGTCGCGAGGTTCACGAGGATGTCCGGCCCGCCCCACTCGCGTGCGTGGACGCCGCTGACGAAGATGAGTGCCGGTCGGCAATCGAAACTCGGGTTGCCGCGGATGAGGAGGGCGTTGCTGGTCCGCCGTTCCGGGGTCGTATTGGGCAGGGTGATCAGCTGGGCGAGCGTCGGGTAGGTATTGCGCAGCGCGACGAGCGCCGATTCGATCTCGTCGACCTTGAGGAACGTCATGACGGACGCCCCGGTCGATCGTTCGGGGCGCTTGAGCCCGGCGGACGACTGCCACCGATCTTCCGGCCCAGCCCGGTCGGCGCGACCTTGCCGCCCTGGAATCGGTCGCCTTCCTCGATCTCGGCGGCGAGTTCGCGGGCGGTCGCCGAGAGGTTCGGTCCGACTTCGACCTCATAGCCCTCCGAACGGAGGCCGTCGATCTGCGACCGCGAGAGGAACAGGTCGAGGTCGCCCGTGCCATCGGGGTTCTCGGCGATCCGCGGGTGGTCGCCGAAGTCGTACTCGCTGCGGCGCAGCAGGACATCAGCCTGCTCGCGGGTCACGCGGACCCGAACGGCGAACTGGTCGTCGTCGCCCTCGTCGGCCGACGGCTTGGCTTTCCGATCGGGCATGGTGCACCTCACCGGGCGCTTTTGGCCCACCTACCCTACTGCGCCCGCGTCATCCGGACGTTGGACTGCCCGGCGTCCTCGAGATCGACCGCTGTCGTAGGATGGGCCGATGTCACCCCTGGCCCAGTTCGCCGCGCTCGTCGCCGCCTTGATGCACGTGGGGTTCTTCTACCTCGAGAGCATCGTCTGGTCGCGCCCGACCGTCTGGGCGCGGTTCCGGGTCGCGTCGCAGGCGGACGCGGAAATCATCCGGCCGATGGCGCTCAACCAGGGCTTCTACAACCTGTTCCTCGGTCTGGGCATCATCGCCGGGCTCGTTCTCATCGCGGCCGGCCAGATCACCGCCGGGACCGCCATCGTCCTCTTCGCCTGCTCCTGCATGGTGCTGGCCGGGGTCGTGCTCCTTGCGACCGACCGCCGCTTCCTGTCCGCGGCGGCGATGCAGGCGGTGCCTCCGCTGATCGCGATCGTCCTCACGATCGTCCTGTGAGTATCCCGGCGCGACGAACGCGCCGGGCCGTCTTCAGCGTGCTCGTGCTCGTCGCCGGACTCGTCCCGTCATCGACCGCCGTGGCGGCCGATCTCACGTTCGTGCCGGCAGCCGACGCCCACGTGAACACGAGCAACCCGTCGGGCAACTATGGCGGACTGACCACCATGAAGGTCCGGGAGGGTGACGGCTCGACGGCAAACCCCGATTACCGCGGGTACCTGCGCTTCTCGGTGACCGGGATGACTGGCGGGGCCAGCGCTGTCAAGCTCCGGCTGTTCGTCACGGATGCCAGCCCGAACAGCCTCGGCGTGTACGCGATCGCGAACACGACCTGGACAGAGGCCGGATTGACATATACCAACGCCCCACCCGTCTCGGGCTCGCCGATCGCTTCGGCGACCGCCGCGGTGGCCAGCAGCTACGTCGACATCGCGCTTCCGCCCTCGGCCGTGCCGGGCAACGGAGCGGTCGCGTTCGCGATCAAGAGCGCCGGCACCGACTCCGCCATCTTCGCGACCAGGGAGGTCGCCGCCAACCCGCCACAGCTCGTCGTGACGTCGAACGCCGGGCCGCCGCCACCCGTCGCGGAGTTCACCGGGAGCCCGACGAGCGGTCCGGTCGGCCAGTCCGTCACCTTCGACAGCTCGGCGTCCCAGGGAAGCGGACTGACGTACGCATGGTCGTTCGGCGACGGATCGACCCCGCCGGAGGCGAGCCAGGCGAACCCCGTCCACCAGTACCTGACGGCCGGGACGTTCACGGTCGCCCTGACCGTGTCGAACGGGAACGGATCCAGCACGAGGACGCGGTCCGCCTACATCACGATCGGCAACCCGCCGGTCGCGAGCTTCACGGCGACGCCCGGCACCGGCCCAGCACCGCTCCCCGTCGCCTTCGACGGGACCGGCTCGACGGGCGCCGGTCTCACCTACGCGTGGGACTTCGGCGACCCAGGCTCGGGCTCCGCGAATGCCTCGTCGCTCTCGAAGCCCTCGCACACGTTCGCCGGCGCCGGCAGCTACCAGGTGAAGCTCACGGTCTCGAACGGCAATGGAACGAGCACGTCCCTCCCGACGACGATCACGGTCACGCCACCGACGGTCGGCACTTCGATCGTCCTGCCACCAGCGGCCGACGCGCAGGTGTACGGCAGCTCCCCGAACACCAATTACGGGGCGCTTGCGACGATCCGGACGCGCGAGAACAGTGGAACGAGCGGGACCTACCGCAGCTACCTGAAGTTCAACGTCACGGGGACCGGCGGTTCGGTCACCGGCGTCAAGCTGCGGCTATACGTCACGGACGCCAGCCCGAATACGCAGAGCGTCCATCGGATCTCGGATACGACTTGGACGGAGACCGGCCTGCGTTGGTCGAACGCCCCGCCGATCGTCGGCACGCCGCTCGCCAGTGGTCCCGCACCCACCGCCAACACGTACGTCGAGTACACGCTGCCGGCCTCGGCCGTGCCCGGCGACGGGCTGTACGCCTTCGCGATCAAGAGCAACGCGACGAACAGCGCGATCTTCCGGAGCAAGGAGGCCACGACCAACCGGCCGCAGCTCGTGGTCACTCTCGGTGCGGCGCCGATCGGGGTCCCGACGGCGGCGTTCATCTCGGACCGATCAAGCGGCCAGGCGCCCTTGCCGGTCCAGTTCACCGACCAGTCGACCAACGGCGCCAACGCGTGGGCGTGGGACTTCGGCGAGCCGTCATCCGGTTCGGCGAATACCTCGACCCTGCGAAACCCGTCGCACGTCTACTCGACCGACGGGCCTCACACCGTGACCCTCGTCGCCTCGAACGTGAACGGTCCGAGCCAGCCGGCGTCCGCGACGATCACCGTGGATCCGGCACCCCCCGGCGATCCGGTCCTGGTGGGCGCCGGCGACATCGCCGACTGCGCGCTCGTCGAGGACGAGGCCACCGCCACGCTGCTCGATGGCATCGCCGGGACGGTCTTCACGACCGGTGACAACGCCTATCCCAACGGCACCACGGCCGACTACCGCGATTGCTACGGGCCGACCTGGGGCCGCCACAAGGCGCGCACGATCCCGGTCATCGGCAATCACGAGTACGGGACGGCCGGCGCTGCCCCGTACTTCGCGTACTTCGGCGCGGCCGCCGGCGACCCGACGAAGGGCTACTACTCGCTCGATCTCGGGACGTGGCACGTCATCGTCCTCAACAGCAATTGCACGCTGGTGAGTTGCGCGGCGGGTTCGGCCCAGGACACCTGGCTGCGGGCCGACCTGGCCGCCCACCCGATGACCTGCACGATCGCGCTTTGGCATCACCCGCAGTTCAGCTCGGGCTATCACGGTGCCGACGCCTCGACCCGGCCGTTCTGGGACGCCCTCTACGCGGCCGGCGCCGACCTCATCCTGAACGGCCACGAACACGACTACGAGCGCTTCGCGCCGCAGACCCCGGCGGGCGCGGCGGACCCGGGCTTCGGGATCCGGGAGATCGTCGTCGGAACGGGTGGGAAGACGCTGCGGACATTCACCACGACCGCGGCCAACAGCGAGGTCAAGGATGCCACCTCGTGGGGGGTCCTCAAGCTGACCCTGCACGCCTCGACGTACGAGTATTCGTTCATCCCGATCTCGGGCAACACGTTCACCGACACCGGCGTCGGGTCCTGCCACGGCGTCCCGCCCCCCGGCTGACGCGGTACGATCGAAGTCCGCCGATCTGGGTCACCCCCGCCCGACGCGGCGTTGGAGGTGGTGGTGGAACGCATCGGCTTCGTCGGTCTCGGCACGATGGGCGCCGCGATGGCGGCCAACCTCGCCAAGGCCGGGTTTCCGGTCACGGGCTGGAACCGGACCGCGGGTCGGGCCCCGGAGCTGGCCGAACATGGCGTAGCGATCGCAGATTCACCGGCCGCCGCGGCCGCCGAGGCCGACATCGTCGTGATCTGCGTCTCGGATACGCCGGACGTCGAGGCCGTCATCTTCGGGCCTGACGGCATCGCCACCGGCGCCCGGGCCGGCGCCCTCATCATCGACTGCTCGACGATCGCTCCGTCGGGCAGCTGGGACTTCGCCGCCCGCCTGCGTGAACGCGGCCTGGCGATGGTGGACGCTCCCGTCTCGGGCGGCAGCGAGGGCGCCCAGAAGGCGACGCTGACGATCTTCGTCGGCGGCGAGGTCGACGACGTCGAGCGCGCGCGGCCCGTCCTCGCGGCGATGGGCAAGACCATCACCCACGTCGGGCCCATCGGTGCCGGCCAGGCGGTCAAGGCCGTCAACCAGGTCATCCTCGCCGGCACCTACCTGGGTGTCGCCGAGGGCATCGTGCTCGCCATCCGAGCGGGGCTGGACGTCGAGCAGGTGGTCGAGGCGCTCGGCGGGGGAGCGGCCCAGAGCTGGGTTCTCGCCAATCGGAGCGGCCGGATGCTCGCGAACGACTACCCACTCGGGTTCAAGGTCGAGCTCCATCGCAAGGACCTCGGGATCGCCCTCGGCCTCGCGGCCCAGCTCGGTGCCGTGTTGCCGGTCAGCGCCCTCGCGGCCCAGCTGGAGTCCGGGCTCATCGCCCAGGGCCACGGCGAGGACGATATGTCCGCCCTGGCTCGCGCGATCCGGGGCCTGTCCGGCCTCGAGTCGTAGGCACGGAGACCGAATGACCGACGGCGGCCGCCCGCCCGTGCCGGCGTCGGAGGACGAACCGCTCCAGCCCCCGCCGACAGGGGAGGACCCCGCACCCTCGCGGCCGAGTTTCAACGAGGACTGGGCCGCGACGATCGTCGGTCTCGTCCTGCTCGTCCTCGTCCTGGCCGGAGTCATCACCAAGGGGATGGTCCCGTGAGCGCCGAAGCGACGCTCCGACCGGAGGTCGCGATCGAGGCGCCGCGCGATGCCGACTGGTGGATCCGGGCCGGCGTGTCGCTCGCGATCGTCGTCGGCCTGGCGCTGCTCGTTCGGTACCTCGAGACGAACGTCCCGCTGTGGTTCCCGGACGTCGCCTTCGTCAAGTCGATCGAGTTCCCGATCTACGCGATCATCGTGGGCCTCATCGCCGGCGCCATCCTCCAGGCCCTCGGCGTGCGCGACCGACTCAACGCGGCGTTTCGGACCGAGTTCTTCATCAAGACTGGACTGGTCCTGCTCGGCGCATCGATCAACCTGGCCCTGATCGCGCAGGCCGCCGTGCCGTCGATCGTCCAGTCGATCGTCCTGATCGCCACCGTCTTCCTGGCGACCTGGTTCCTGGCCGGCGCGCTCGGCATCGACCCCAAGCTCCGCGCGCTCCTCGCGGCCGGCGTGTCCATCTGCGGCGTCTCGGCGGCGATCGCGGCTGCCGGAGCGGTCTCGGCCAAGAAGGAGCAGTTGGCCTACGTGGCGAGCCTCGTCATCGTGTTCGCGCTGCCGTCGATCTTCATCCAGCCGTGGATCGCCCAGCAGCTCGGCCTCTCCCAGGCCGTCGCCGGCGCCTGGATCGGTGGCAACATCGACACCACCGCGGCCGTCACGGCCGCCGGCTCGATCGTCGGCGATGACGCCCTCAGGATCGCGGCGATCGTCAAGTCGACCCAGAACGCGATGATGGGCGTGGTGGCGTTCCTGCTGACGGCCTACTTCGTCTACCGCGTCGAACGGCGGCCGGGCGCGACGATCGGCCTGGGCGTGCTGTGGACCCGCTTCCCCAAGTTCATCCTCGGGTTCCTCGCCGCCTCCGCGATCGCGACCTGGTTCATCAACGCCTCGGGCGTCGAGAACGCGTCAGACATCGTTCGCGTCGCCGGGACCGACCTGCGCACGACGTTCTTCATCCTCGCGTTCGTGTGCATCGGGCTGGAGTTCCGCCCGTCGTCGCTGCGGGAGGCAGGCGTCAAGCCGGTCCTCGTCTTCGGGGCGGCGACGATCCTGAACCTGGCCCTCGCGTTCGTCCTCGCCTCGATCCTGTTCGCCGGCTTCAGCCTCAGCTGAACGCCGACGCGGGGCGTCAGTCCAGGCCGACCAGCAGCATAGGGTCCCCGAGCTTCCCGTCGTAGCGCGCCCGGAACCGCGCGACGTTGTACATCACCGGGACATCGACGCGGCGCGGCCCGAGCTTCGGGTCGGGCAGGTGCGTGTGGGCGTACTTGCCGTCCTGGATGGCGACCATCCGGCCGGTCTCCCCTGCCTCGACGAGATCCATGGCGACGTTCGCGAAGGTCGTCGCGACCATCGAGTCGATCGAATCGGGCTCACCCGAGCGAAGGTCGTACGTCAGCTCGGAGGCCAGCGTCTCGATACCGGTCCGGTCGCGCAACTCGTAGGCGAGGGCCTCGCCGACGTTCGCCTTGTGGCGGTGACCGAACGCGTCGGCCTCGCCCACGTCGGCCATCTGGGCGCCCTTCCAGATCGCGCCCTCGGCGGTGATGACGAACGCGTAGTGGCTCGGGTTCGCCTTGTGGTCCGCCGCCAGCAACGCGGCCAGGGCGTCGAGGTCGTACGGGGCCTCGGGGATCACGCACCGGCCGGAGGTGACGTAGGCCGTGTACAGGGCGGAGAAGCCCGCGTCCCGACCGAAGATCCGGAAGACCCCGATGCGTTCGTGCGAGCCAAGCGTGGTGCGCTGGCGATTGATCGCCTCCTTGGCGCGCGTGATCGCCGTCGAGAAGCCGATGCAGTACTCCGTCCCCTGGACGTCGTTGTCCATCGTCTTGGGGATGGCCACGAGCGGCACGCCCTCGTTCACGAGCACCTGCGAATAGGAGAGCGTGTCGTCGCCCCCGATCGTGACCAGGAGGTCGATGCCCAGGGCCCCGAGGTTGTCGAGGACGAGCGGCGTGAGGTCGTAGGAGTCGTCGCCGGTGGCGTACCGGGCCCGGGCCGCATCGTCCAGCCAGGGCGGCAGGCCCGCGCCGCGCATCCGACGCGGGTTCGTCCGGGACGTATGGAGGATCGTGCCGCCCGTCCGATCGATCGTCCGGGTGTTCGAGCGGTCCAGCGGTCGCAGGTAGTCCGGGTCCATGCCGCCCGCCGGACGCACATGCGTCAGGCCTTCCCAGCCGCGACGGATCCCGAGGACGTCGTTCCCGACCTCGGTGGCGCGATAGACCACGCTCTTGATGACCGCATTCAAGCCGGGCACGTCGCCGCCGCCGGTGAGGATGCCGATCCGCTTGGTGCCTGCCATCGCGGGCGCATGCTACCCCTCTGCCCGAGAGGCCGACGGTTGCGACTCGGTTGCGCCCGGTCACGCTCACCTGAACGGGAGCGGTCGAACCGTCTGCTAGCATCGTTCTCATGAACTACGAGCTGTTCATGGGTGAGGCGCTCGCGGAAGCGGGCCTCGCGCTGGCGCGCGGCGAGCAGCCCCACGCGGCGGTCGCCGTCGTCGACGACGCGATGGTCGCACGCGCCCATGACCGGGTCCAGGAGGGGAACGACCCGACCGCCCATGCGGTCATCAACGCCCTGCGCGAGACGGCCCGCAAGCTCGGTGCCGCACGCCTGGCCGATGCCACGATCTTCGCCACCATGGAGCCCTGCGCGATGTGCGTCGGGGCCCTGCTCGAAAGCGACGTCGAGGCCCTGGTCTATGCCCTCGCCGACGATCGCAACGGGGCGGCGGGCACGGTCATCCAGCTCGCGCAGCACGACGCGCTCCGGCGGCGCATCAAGGTCGTCAGCGGGATCCGCCGCGACGAGGCCCTCGCGCTCTTCGCCACCGCGCCGACCGCACCAGTCGGCTGATACCCCCGGCCGGCCGGGCCTCCGGGCCGGGTCGGACCCGCGGTTTGGTATCCTCCCCCGCGGAGAGGTGTCCGAGTGGTTGATGGTGCCGCTCTCGAAAAGCGGTGTGCGAAAGCACCGCGGGTTCGAATCCCGCCCTCTCCGCCACAGACCGTCGTCTCGGCTCGGCCGATGCCGGCGTTGGCTCGTCCGCGCGCTCGCTCACGCACGCTCGGGTGCCTCGCTCACGTGCTCCTCACCGCCTTGGCCTCGACCGCCCAAGCCGACGGTCAGGTCCGGTATCGTCTCCGACGAGCGTCGTGCCTCGACCTCCGAACCGAAGGCGATGGCACGCGCCAGTCTCCCGGAGAGGTCGCCTAGTGGACTATGGCGCCGCACTGGAAATGCGGTTCGGGGCAACCCGTCGCGGGTTCGAATCCCGCCCTCTCCGCCACCCTCGCACCGGGCGTTGACGGCCCATGCCGGCGTTGGCGCCTCCGCTCGTCGCTCACGCACCTTGGGGTGCGCTCGTTCTCGTGCTCGTCGCCGCCTTGGCCTGAACCGTCCTCGCCCGGCGCTGCGCTCGGCGTGATCGCGGCCGCTGGGGGCGTCGGCGGTTCCGCGCCTCGCTCACGCACCTTGGGGTGCGCTCGCTCCGGGGCTCGTCGCCGCCTTCCCATCGGCCACGCTCGCGCCGAGCTCACGATGCGGTCCCAGACCGACCCACCCGGCTCCCGGCGGGTCGCGGTATCCTTGGTGGGCCGTGCTAGGCGGGGAACTAGCGGTGCCCTGTACCTGCAATCCGCTCCAGCAGGGCTGAATCCCCTCCCGAGGTCTCCGTCTTCGAACGCTGCCCGACGGTGCGACGTTGAGGATCGGGTCCCGCGCATCGGCGAACCGCGAACCGTGTCAGGTCCGGAAGGAAGCAGCACTAAGCGATCATCGTCGGGTGCCGCGGCACGGCCTGATCCGAGCCGCCCGTCATGGTGGGCACGGGGACGATCTGGTCGACGGAGGGTGCACGGCACTTCGTCCCCGCTCGCCCTGGACCGGAGGACCCGGTGACCTCGCCCGTTCCGCATCAAGCCATCTACCGCCGCTGGCGTGCCCAGACGTTCAGTGAGATCGTCGGCCAGGAGGCGGTCGTCGACACGCTCCGCAATGCGGTCCGGACCGGGCGCGTCGCCCATGCGGTCCTCTTCGTCGGACCGCGCGGGACCGGCAAGACCTCGCTCGCGCGCATCCTGGCCAAGGCCGTCAACTGCACCGACCTGCGCGATGGCGACGCGTGCGATGTCTGCCCGTCGTGCGTGGCGATCCGGGAAGGGACCACGCTCGACCTTGTCGAGATCGACGCCGCGAGCAACAACGGCATCGAGAACATCAGAAACCTTCGTGAGCGCCTGCCGTATCCGCCCGGCGAGCTGAAGCGCAAGGTCTACATCCTCGATGAGGCCCACCAGATCACGGGACCCGCCTGGAACGCGCTGCTCAAGTCGCTCGAGGAGCCACCGGACTTCGTGTCCTTCATGTTCGCCTCGACCGAGCCGTCGAGGTTCCCGGCCGCCATCCTGTCCCGCCTGCAGCGCTACGACGTCCGCCGGCTGACCGTGCCGGAGATCGAGGGCAAGCTCGCTCGCATCCTCGAGGCTGACGGCCGGACCGCCGATCCCGCCGCGGTGCGGCTCATCGCGCAGCTCGCCGCCGGTGGCATGCGCGACGCCGAGTCGATGCTCGACCAACTCCTGTCCTCCGCCGTCGACACGATCGACGAGCGCCGCGTCCGCGATCTCCTGGGTTTGGCCGATGCGGAGGCCGTCGACGGATTCGTCGAGGCCCTCGTGACCGGCGATGCCGCGAGCGGGATCGCCCTGCTCGACGGGCTCGAGGAGCGAGGCCGAGACGCCCGGATCCTGCTCGACCAGGCGATCGATGCCATTCGCGCCCGGCTGGTCGAGGAGCTGGCCTCCGGCGACGGCAGGGCGACGCCGGGCCTCGCCGATGCCGCGCGGCGGCTGGCAGCCATCGATCCGGACCGCGCCGGCGTCGGTGGCCTGCGACTGCAGCTCGAACTGGCGCTCTTCTCCGATCCGCGGCCCGCGACCGGCGCATGGGCGACGGCGCCATCCGTGACGGAGGCCACGAGGCCGCCGGTCCAGCGTCCCGTCGCGACGACCTCCGCGCCGGCCACTCGTCCCGCCCCTGCCTCTCGTCCGGTCCCCGAGCCGACAGCGGCCGCCGTACTCACCCCGGCCACCGAGCCGACACCGGCCGCCGAGCTCGCACCGGCCGCCGAGCCGCCGCCCGCCGGACAGGCCGAACCCGCGTCCGCCACGCCGGCCCCGGTGAAGGCATCGAAGTCGAAGCCCGCTCCCGCCGAGGCGCCGATCCCATCGAGTGCGGACACCTCGAAGCCGTCCGATGCGCCGCCCGTCCCGACG
This sequence comes from uncultured Chloroflexia bacterium, assembly GCA_963776545.1. Taxonomy (GTDB): domain Bacteria; phylum Chloroflexota; class Limnocylindria; order Limnocylindrales; family CSP1-4; genus SPCO01. Next base: position 217,832 of record CAVZND010000012.1, read on the forward strand.
TCGACCGATGGCCCGGCCTCGACACCCGAGGGCGACGGCCTCGCAGCCCTGCTCGCGGCCTGGCCCGAGGTCGTCGCGCGACTCAGCGCCGACCCGCCCACCAAGCCGCTCATCCTCGCCTGCCGACCGGTCGCGGTCGACGGCGCGATCGTGACCCTTGGGTTCCCGGAGGAGCAGTCCTTCCTCAAGGACGCCATCGAGCGCCGTCGGGCAAAGATCGAAGCCGGGATCGGCGAGGCCCTCGGGCGGGAGGTCACGGTTCGTTGCGTCGTCGCGAACATCGAGGTCGCCCCGCCGCCCGCCCCGGAGTCCGATGCCGCGCTCGTCATGGCCGAGGCCGGCCGGATCTTCGCCGACGTCAGGGTCGACGTGGCCGAGGTCGACTGACGACTGCACGGGCGCGCCGCATCCGCCAGACTGACGACCGACGAACCGCACCGAGGAGCTGACCCGATGGGCATGGCCAATCTGCAGCGGATGGCCCAGCAGATGCAGCAGGAGATGCTGCGCATCCAGACCGAGCTCGAGTCGACGATCGTCGACGGGTCGTCCGGCGGGGGCGTCGTCAAGGCCCAGGTCACCGGCAAGCAGGAGCTCGTCAGCGTCACGATCGACCCGTCCGCGGTGGATCCGTCCGACGTCGAGATGCTCCAGGACCTGGTGGTCGCGGCCGTCAACGACGCCCTCCGCGCGTCGCGGGAACTGGCCGAGCAGAAGATGGCGGCCGTGACCGGCGGGCTTCGCCTGCCCGGGATGTAGGGTCGCGGCACTCGGTGGTCACCCCCCTGATCGAACCGGTCGCACGGCTCATCGAGTCGTTCGCGCGCCTGCCCGGCATCGGCCCCAAGACCGCGCAGCGCCTGACCTACCACCTGCTGCGAGCGCCGGACGCCGAGGCTCGGGCCCTGGCGGCCGCGCTGGTCGACGTCCGGGACAAGGTCGTGTTCTGCGATCGCTGCTTCAACATCAGCGACGCTCCGTTGTGTCCGATCTGCCGTGATCCGGTCCGAGACCAGACCCGCCTGTGCGTGGTCGAGGAGCCGCTCGACGTCCTGGCGCTGGAGCGGACCGGCGAGTTCAAGGGGCTCTACCACGTGCTGCACGGGGCGATCTCGCCGATCGACGGGATCGGCCCGGACCGCCTGCGCGTCCGCGAGCTGCTGACCCGTGCGGACGAAGCCGCCCGCGACGGCACGCCGTACGCGGAGGTCATCCTGGCCACGAACCCGACCCTCGAGGGCGAGGCCACCGCGATGTACCTGGCCGAGCGCCTGGAGACGGTGGTCGGGGTGGTCAGCCGGATCGCCCGCGGCCTACCGGTCGGTGGCGACCTGGAGTACGCCGACGAGGTCACCCTGATCCGGGCCCTCCAGGGCCGGCGAGCGGTCTAGCCAGCACCCGATGAGCAACCTCGTCTACGAGATCCTCCTCCGGCTGGCGAAGGCGGGCGCCGCCCTGGTCCTCGGGATCGTGCTCTACTTCGTCCTCGTCGGTCCCCTCGGCGTCACGGCCTCCCCCGAACTCGCCCTGATGTGCTGGCTGAGCGGGGCGGCGTTCATCCTGCTCGTGGAGACGAGCCCCATCTAGGCTCGGGACCGGGGCGCAGCGCCGTTTGACGGGCCCGGTCGTGGCCCCTACCATTCGCGCTCGTGCCGCCTCCCCGGAGGTCGCACCGAACGGGCCGCCGAGGCTCGGCCGCCCGGGTCGTCGTGTTTGACACCTCGACCGCAAAGCCCCATCATTCGGGGTCGCGCCGCGGGCTGCCACGCCCCGGACGCTGCACCTTAACAACTGAAGAGTGACAGGAAATCTGTGACTAAAGATGTGCGAGTGGTCAGACCCTCGGATGAAGTCGCTGTCGCAAGACAGCGCGAATTTTCTTCGGAGAGTTTGATCCTGGCTCAGGATAAACGCTGGCGGCGTGCATGAGACATGCAAGTCGAACGGACGAACAGGGCTTGCTCTGTTCGTTAGTGGCGGACGGCTGAGTAACGCGTAGGTGACCTGCCCCGAAGTGGGGAATAACTGCCCGAAAGGGTGGCTAATACCGCATGTGGTGATGCCTTCACTGGCATCAGTAAAGCCGCAAGGCGCTTCGGGAGGGGCCTGCGTCCGATTAGCTCGTTGGTGGGGTAACGGCTCACCAAGGCGACGATCGGTAGGTGGTCTGAGAGGACGATCACCCAGACTGGGACTGAGACACGGCCCAGACTCCTACGGGAGGCAGCAGTCGGGAATTTTGCGCAATGGACGAAAGTCTGACGCAGCAACGCCGCGTGAGGGATGACGGCCTTCGGGTTGTAAACCTCTTTTGTCAGGGACGATGATGACGGTACCTGACGAATAAGTCACGGCTAACTACGTGCCAGCAGCCGCGGTAATACGTAGGTGACAAGCGTTGTCCGGATTTACTGGGCGTAAAGAGCGCGCAGGCGGTCGTTCAAGTCGAGTGTGAAAGCCCCCGGCTCAACTGGGGAGGGTCACTCGATACTGATCGACTCGAAGGCAGGAGAGGGAAGTGGAATTCCCGGTGTAGTGGTGAAATGCGTAGATATCGGGAGGAACACCAGTGGCGAAGGCGACTTCCTGGCCTGTTCTTGACGCTGAGGCGCGAAAGCTAGGGGAGCAAACGGGATTAGATACCCCGGTAGTCCTAGCCGTAAACGATGGACACTAGGTGTTGGTGGTATCAACCCCGCCAGTGCCGAAGCTAACGCATTAAGTGTCCCGCCTGGGGAGTACGGCCGCAAGGCTAAAACTCAAAGGAATTGACGGGGGCCCGCACAAGCAGCGGAGCGTGGGGTTTAATTCGACGCGACGCGAAGAACCTTACCAGGGCTTGACATGACCAGGATCCCGGCGGAAACGTCGGTTCCCCGCAAGGGGCCTGGCCACAGGTGTTGCATGGCTGTCGTCAGCTCGTGTCGTGAGATGTTGGGTTAAGTCCCGCAACGAGCGCAACCCCTACTGTGTGTTGTATCACTCACACGGGACTGCCGAGAGAAACTCGGAGGAAGGTGGGGATGAAGTCAAGTCAGCATGGCCCTTACGTCCTGGGCTACACCCACGCTACAATGGCCGGTACAACGGGCGGCGAAACCGCGAGGTGGAGCGAATCCCTTAAAGCCGGTCTCAGTTCGGATTGTAGGCTGCAACTCGCCTACATGAAGCCGGAGTTGCTAGTAACCGCCGGTCAGCAATACGGCGGTGAATATGTTCCCGGGCCTTGTACACACCGCCCGTCACGTCATGAAAGCTGGTAACACCCGAAGCCGGTGGGCCAACCGCAAGGAGGCAGCCGTCGAAGGTGGGATTGGTGATTGGGACGAAGTCGTAACAAGGTAGCCGTACCGGAAGGTGCGGCTGGATCACCTCCTTTCTAGGGAGATCCGAGTCTCGACCTTGGTGGGGTCGGGGCGTTGATGGCTCCCAGGGTTGATCGCACGGTCGCTCGATGTCTCCCCGCCAGGTGGAGCTCGCCGGACCGGTCCCTCGGGATCGGGTCGGAGACCGATCGCGACCTGGAAAGAACACCGAACCCATTCGGACATCCGAGGTCCGGACTTCCTGTCACTCTTCAAGGGTTAAGGTGCAGCCGCCCGCGACGACCTCGGTCGTCGAGCTGGCATCGCTGCCCGCGGCGGGCGTTTAGCTCAGCTGGTTAGAGCACTGCCCTGATAAGGCAGAGGTCTCTGGTTCGAGTCCAGAAACGCCCACCACTCACCCATTTCGGCGCTAGGGGACGTAGCTCAGTCGGTAGAGCATCTCCTTTGCAAGGAGAGGGTCAGGAGTTCGAGTCTCCTCGTCTCCACCAACCCGCTTCCCGCGCCGAGGCCGCAATCGAATAGAGCCACCACCAAGGTCCGCAGCACCGCTCGAGAGGGCGGACTGGTGCGGGCCGCTCGCCTGTCAGATCGATCCCCTGATCCGTGCCCTGCCGTCCGCCGGCAGGCCACCGACCAGCGGACCGCTGGGACGTCGGAGACTTCGGTCGCCGTCGCGAGACTCGCCCCTCGGGTCGGGTCGCACCTTAACAACTGGAATGTGTTCGGCAGATTGAAGATCTTCGATTTCGCCGAGTAGTCAAGGAATGATCCCGATACGATCCCGCCCGCGACTGGCCACCTGGTCAGATGCTGGAGGGGGTCAAGCTACAAAGGGCACGGGGTGGATGCCTTGGCGCCAAGAGCCGAAGAAGGACGTGGCAGGCTGCGAAAAGCTCCGGGGAGTCGCGAGCAGACTTTGATCCGGAGATGTCCGAATGGGGAAACCCGGCTGGGGTCATGCCCAGTCACTCCTGGCTGAACCAAATAGGCCAGGAAGAGGTAAGCCAGCGAACTGAAACATCTCAGTAGCTGGAGGAAAGGAAACGATTCCCTGAGTAGTGGCGAGCGAAAAGGGAACAGCCCAAACTCACTCAGCGCGATAGGTTGCCGCCGTTTCTGAGTGGGGGTTGTAGGAGCCGATCATCGGGACCCGGCAAGGTCCCGGCGGAGTTACCAAGTCGATCGCTAGTCGAGCTGCCCTGGAACGGCAGGCCATAGAGGGTGACAGCCCCGTAGGCGAAAGCGACCGACCTCCGTGATCAGCCACCTGAGTACCACGTGGAAGGTCTCTCATGTGGGAAGCTGGGCGGACCACCGTCCAAGGCTAAATACTCTTGGCGACC
>CAVZND010000012.1:227500-266442 GCA_963776545.1 uncultured Chloroflexia bacterium
GTCGCCGTCGCCGAGGTCGTCGAGCCGGACGTCGCCGAACCAGTCGCGCCCGAGGCGCCCGAACCGCCCGCGCCCGAGGCCGACGCTGCAAGCCCCTTGGCCGATACCGAGCCGGCGGGTGCACCCGAGGCGGAAGCGCCCGTGGTCGAGGACGTGGCGCCCGCGCCGGTCGAGACCGCGCTCGCGACCGACACGGTCACCGACGACGAAGCCGCCGACGCACCGGCCGCCAGCGACGACGAGGAGCCCGAACCGGCACCCGCGCCCGCGCGCGACCTTGGACCGGAGCCGACCACGATGGCCGAGCTGCTGGCTGAGCAGGACTCCGACATCAAGAGCTTCAAGCACGGCGATGTCGTCGAGGGCAACGTCGTCCGCATCGACAAGGACGAGATCCTCGTCGACATCGGCGCCAAGAGCGAGGGCGTCGTCAGCAATCGCGAGCTCTTCGGCCGCCATGGCGAGGGCCAGCCGGCCCTTAACGTCGGCGACACCGTCCTCGTGTACGTCCTCCAGCCGGAATCGCCCGAGGGCCACGTGGTGCTCTCGCTCCGCCGCGCCGGGCTCGAGCGCAAGTGGCGCGCGATGCAGGAGCAGTTCGAGGCGGGCGTCATCATCGAGGCGCCGGTCATCGACCACAACAAGGGCGGCCTCATCGTCGACTGCGGCATCCGCGGCTTCGTGCCGATCAGCCAGATCGTCGACTTCCCGCGCCGGCCCCAGAACGACCAGCCGCGCGACGCGGCCCAGGAGATCGCCGAGAAGCTCCAGCCATTCGTCGGCCGCAAGCTCCGGCTCAAGATCCTCGAGGTCAACCGCAAGGCGAACCGGCTCATCCTCTCGGAGAAGGTCGCGCTGTACGAGGAGCGCCGCGAGAAGCGGGACGAGCTCTTCAGCAGCCTGCAGGTCGGCCAGACCGTCAAGGGCACGGTCCGCTCGATCGCGCCGTTCGGCGTCTTCATCGACCTGGGCGGGATCGACGGCCTCGTCCACAAGAGCGAGCTGTCGTGGAACAAGGTCAACAACCCCGAGGCCGGCTACAAGGTCGGCGAGGAGGTCGAGGCCGAGGTCATCGACATCAACCACGAGCGTGGGCGCATCAGCCTCTCGATCCGACGGCTGCAGCCCGACCCGTGGCACTCGACCGTGGCCGACTTCAAGGTCGGCGACGTCATCGACGGCACGGTCACCAAGCTCGTGAACTTCGGGGCGTTCGTCCGGGTACGCGACGGACTCGAGGGTCTCATCCACATCAGCGAGCTGTCCCACCAGCGCGTCGCCCACCCGGCGGACGTCGTCCACGAGGGCCAGCAGCTCAAGCTCAAGATCATCTCGCTCGATTCCGAGCGTCATCGCCTCGGCCTCAGCCTGAAGCAGGCCGAGGAGCCACCTGCCCGACCGGTCGCCGAGCCGGCCGCGCCCGGCGCGCCACGCGCCGAGCGACGACCACGACCTGAGCGCAGCTACTCGATGTCGGACGCCGTGCAGGAGCCGGAGGGCGGCATCGACAACACGCTGGCCTCGGCCTTCGCCCAGGTCCGCCAGCAGCTGGCCGAAGCGGAGATCGGTGAGGTCGCCGACGAGACGGCCGCCGCCGAAGCGACCGAGGAAGCGGCGGCCGCCGAAGCGGTCGAGGAGATCGTCGAGGACGTCGCCGCCGTCGAGGCCGCCGAGGAGACCACCGCCGCGGAGGCGATCGAGGAGATCGCCGAGACCGTGGCCGCGGACGAAGCGGCCATCGAGGAGGCAGCCACCGCCGAGATCGAGCAGATCGCCGACGCCGCGGCGGCCAACGACGCCAACGAAGAGCCGGCACTCGCCGCCGCGGTCGAGGTGGTCGAGGAGGTCCAGGCCGCGGAAGCGACCGAGGAAGCGGCTGCCGCCGAAGCGGTCGAGGAGATCGTCGAGGACGTCGCCGCCGTCGAGGCCGCCGAGGAGACCGCCGCCGCGGAGGCGATCGAGGAGATCGCCGAGACCGTGGCCGCGGACGAGGCGGCCATCGAGGAGACGGCCGTCGAAGCGGTCGAGGAGATCGCCAAGAAGACCGTCAAGGCGAACACCGCGAAGGACTGACCGGCTCGCGCCGATCGCCTGACGACCCGCCGGGATCCGGCGGGTCGTTGCGATTCCTTAGCGCCACCACGCACATCCGCTGAACCGCCAGATGCAATTCTTCCTATAGACGCACCCGACTGCCGGGACCCAGCCTTGTGGTGGGGGAGGGTGCTAGCATGGCTACAGCGGCACGTTCGTGACGCTCATACGGGGATAGCGCGCAGACCTCGATGGACCAATTCGACAAGTTCACCGACCGCGCCCGCAAGGTCCTGACGCTCGCGCAGGACGAAGCCCAGCGGTTCAACCACAACTACATCGGCACGGAGCACCTGCTCCTGGGCCTCGTCCGCGAGGGCGAAGGCGTTGCCGCGCGCGTCCTCGAGAACATGAACGTCGAGCTCGCGAAGGTGCGCACCGCGGTCGAGTTCATCATCGGGCGCGGCGACCGGCCGGTCGTGGGCGAGGTGGGCCTGACGCCCCGCGCCAAGCGCGTGATCGAGCTGGCCATCGACGAGGCCCGCCGGCTCGGTCACAACTACATCGGCACCGAGCATCTGCTCCTCGGCCTCGTCCGGGAGGGTGAGGGGATCGCCGCGGGCGTCCTTGAGTCCCTGGGCGTCAACCTCGACAAGGTCCGCCACGAGGTCATCCGCGTCCTGTCGCAGAGCTCGTCGGCCGGGCCGTCCGCCCAGGAGACGAAGCGCGCCAGCAAGACCCCGACCGTCGATCAGCTCGGGATCAACCTGACCGACGCCGCGAGGGCCGGCAAGCTGGACCCGGTGATCGGGCGGGAGAAGGAGATCGAGCGGGTCATCCAGATCCTGTCCCGGCGGACGAAGAACAATCCCGCCCTGATCGGCGAGCCCGGCGTCGGCAAGACGGCCATCGCCGAGGGCCTGGCCCACCGGATCATCGCCGGCGACGTGCCGGAGACCCTGCTCAACAAGCGCGTGCTGACCCTGGACATCGGGTCGCTGGTGGCCGGGACGAAGTACCGCGGCGAGTTCGAGGAGCGCCTCAAGAAGATCATCGAGGAACTCCGCAACACCAACGATGCGGTCCTGTTCATCGACGAGCTGCACACGCTGGTCGGGGCGGGCGCGGCCGAGGGCGCCATCGACGCCGCCAACATCCTGAAACCCCCGCTCGCCCGCGGCGAGCTCCAGTGCATCGGCGCCACCACCCTCGACGAGTACCGCAAGTACATCGAGCGCGATGCGGCGCTCGAGCGCCGATTCCAGCCGGTCATGGTCGAGGAGCCGACCGTCGAGCAGACGATCGACATCCTGATGGGGATCCGCGAGCGCTACGAGCAGCACCACAAGGTCACCATCAGCGACGACGCGGTGCGCGCGGCTGCCGACCTTTCGACCCGCTACATCACCGATCGCCACCTGCCCGACAAGGCCATCGACCTGATCGACGAGGCCGCCTCGCGCGTGCGCCTGCGCAATTCCAGCGCCCCGCCCGCCCTGCGCGAGGCCCAGAAGGACCTCGAGCGCATCACCAAGGAGAAGGACGCGGCGATCAACAACCAGGAGTACGAGGAAGCCGCCACGCTGCGCGAGTCCGAGGCGACCGCTCGCGAGTCGGTCGACGCGCTCCGGACGGAGTGGCAGTCCTCGATGTCGGGCGACCAGCCGACCGTCGACGAGGAGGAGATCGCCCAGGTCGTCGCGATGTGGACCGGCATCCCGGTCACGCGCATCGCGCAGGAGGAGTCCGAGCGGCTCCTGCACATGGAGGACGCCCTGCACGGCCGGGTCATCGGCCAGCAGGAGGCGATCGAGATCGTGTCGAAGGCCGTCCGACGCGCCCGTGCCGGCCTCAAGGACCCGAAGCGCCCGATCGGCTCGTTCATCTTCCTGGGACCCACCGGCGTCGGCAAGACCGAGCTCGCCAAGGCCCTGGCCGAGTTCATGTTCGGCAGCGAGGACGCGCTCATCAAGATCGACATGAGCGAGTTCATGGAGCGCCACAACGTCAGCCGCCTCGTCGGTGCGCCTCCCGGCTATGTCGGCTTCGACGAAGGTGGCCAGCTGACCGAGGCGGTCCGGCGCAAGAGCTACGCCGTGGTGCTGCTCGACGAGGTCGAGAAGGCGCATCCGGAGGTGTTCAACATCCTCCTCCAGATCCTCGAGGACGGGCATCTCTCGGACGCGAAGGGTCGCCGCGTCGACTTCCGCAACTGCATCATCATCATGACCTCCAACCTCGGCGCCAAGCAGCTCCAGACGAACTCCAGCCTCGGCTTCCGGGTCACCGGCGACAGCGACGAGTCGAAGGCGCAGATCTCGTACGACCTGATGAAGGACAAGGTCCAGGCCGAGCTGAAGCAGGCCTTCCGACCCGAGTTCCTCAACCGCATCGACGCCACGGTCGTGTTCCGGTCCCTGACGGTCGAGGAGATCACCCAGATCGTCGACCTGATGCTCGCCAGGGTCCGCGACCAGCTGCGTGCCCAGCAGATGTCGCTGGAGGTCACCACGGCCGCCAAGGAGCACATCATCAAGCTGGGCTACGACGTGGCCTATGGAGCGCGACCGCTCCGCCGCGTGATCCAGAACATGGTCGAGGACGTGCTCGCGGAGCACCTGCTCCTCGGACGCTACGAGCCGGGCACGACGATCGTGGTCGACAGGGACCCCGAGGCCGGCCTGGACATCCACGCCGCCGAGCCGCTGACGCCGGTCGAGGCGGTCTGATCGTGGGCGCGCCCGCGCCCGGCCGCTGAGATGGCACGGACCGAAAGCCGCTATGTCTGCGGCACATGTGGCGATGCGTTCCTGCGCTGGGAAGGGCAGTGCCGCACCTGCGGGACGTGGAACAGCCTCGTCGAGACGGTCGTCCGCGAGCCCAAGCGCGCCGAGCGTGGACGGATGGCGCGATCGGGTTCCGGCGCGACGGCCATCGCCGCAACCCCTCGCGGGCGTCGGCGGTCCCGAGGTCCCGCGTCTGCCGGTCGGGATCGGCGAGCTCGACCGTGTCCTCGGGGGCGGCCTGGTCCCGGGCTCGGTCGTCCTGCTCGGCGGCGAACCGGGGATCGGCAAGTCCACGCTCCTCCTCCAGATGGTCGCTGCCCTGGTCTCGGCGCCCGGAGGCGAGCGCGGCGCGCTCTACGCGACTGGCGAGGAATTGGCGGCCCAGGTCCACCTCCGGGCGGGACGCCTCGGGCTGCTGACCGGTCCGGCCGGCGAACGCGTGCGGATCCTGGCGGAGAACGAGGTCGGGCGCATCGTCGAGGAGGCACGCAGCCAGCCGCCCGAGGTCGTCGTCGTGGACTCGATCCAGACGGCCACGGTCGATGACCTCGACGGCGCGGCCGGGAGCGTCGGTCAGGTCCGCGAGGCGACGCTTCGGCTGATGGAGTTCGCCAAGGGCGAGGGCACCGCGGTCATCGTCGCCGGCCACGTCACCAAGGACGGCTCCATCGCGGGGCCGAAGACCCTCGAGCACCTGGTCGATGCGGTCGTCAACCTCGAGGGCGAGCGCTTCGCGGCGCTGCGCCTCCTGCGCGCGTCGAAGAACCGCTTCGGCTCGACCGAGGAGGTCGGGGTCTTCGAGATGCGCGACGCCGGGCTCAGCGAGGTCACCGATCCGGGCCGCGCCTTCCTCGCTGAGCACGACGAACCGGCGCCGGGCAGCGTCATCGCGCCGACGATGGAGGGCAGCCGCCCATTGCTCGTGGAGGTCCAGGCCCTGGTCTCGCCGGCGCGGTTCGGCGCGCCGATCCGACGCGTGAGCGGCCTCGATGCGAACCGGCTGAGCCTGCTCGTCGCGGTACTCGGGCGACGAGCCGGCGTCGGCTTGTCCGGCCACGACGTCTACGCGAACCTGGCCGGCGGTCTGGCGGTCATGGAGCCGGGCCTCGACCTGCCGATCGCCCTGGCGCTGGCGTCGTCGCTGCGCGACCGGCCGCTCGTGGGCGGGACGATCGCCATCGGCGAGGTGGGACTGCTCGGCGAACTGCGGCCCGTGGCCGGCCTCGAACGGCGCCTGCGCGAGGCGGCGCGCCTCGGGTTCGGACGCGCCATCGTGCCCCGCGGGGGCAAGGGGGACCGGCCACCGAGCGTGTCCGGGATGGAGGTCGTGGTGGTCGCGACCCTCGCCGACGCCGTTCGCGCCGCGCTTGTGCCGGGGCCCGGCGCACGTGGCGAGGCCGTCGCGGCGATGCTAGGCTGACCGCTCGTTGATGACCGCGCGCGAGGCGGGAAGCGTGGCAACCCCTCGAGGGAGCCGTTGATCCGATACATCCGTGTCCTTGGCGCCCTGCTCGGCGGGTCCGTCGGACTCGTCCTGGCGACGACCGGCGATGGCCTGTTCCACCAGTTCGACGCGGCCGGTGCGTTGGTCGCGCTGTGGGTCGTGGCCTGGATCGTCGTCGGCTTCGGGATCCTCCCGCACATCACGGTGGAGCCGGCCACCTGGCTGATCCGCCAGGTCGAGGAGCTGTCCACCGCGGAGTTCGTGACCGCGGTGATCGGACTCCTGCTCGGACTCCTGATGGGGCTGCTACTCGGGTTGCCGCTGGGCGGTCTGCCGGATCCGTTCGGGCAGTTCCTGCCGCTCGGCGTCTCGATCTTCCTGGGTCTCGGCATGGTCGGGCTGACCGTGGCGAAGCGCCAGGACCTGCTCATCGCCGCCGAGGCGGTCGGCATCTTCCGTCCGCCTCGGAACGACGCGAACGCCGGCCCGACGGTCGGCGATCCGCACATCGTCGTCGACACCAGCGCGATCATCGACGGCCGGATCGCCGAGATCGTCGAGTCCGGGTTCATCTACGGGACGCTCGTCGTCCCGCGGTTCGTCCTCGACGAGCTCCAGCACATCGCCGACAGCTCGGACACGCTCCGACGCAACCGCGGACGGCGCGGCCTGGAGATCCTGGCCCGCATGCAGAAGGAGCCGGCGACGCCCGTCGAGATCGTCGAGGACGACGTGCTCGACATCGCCGAGGTCGATGCCAAGCTCGTGGCGCTGGCCCGGGCGAGGAGCCGGGTCATCCTGACCAACGACTTCAACCTCAACCGCGTGGCCGAGCTGCAGGGCGTCCGGGTCATGAACATCAACTCGCTCGCGAACGCCGTCAAGCCGGCGGTGCTGCCGGGCGAGGAGCTCCGGGTGCGGGTGATCCAGGAGGGCAAGGAAGCCGGCCAGGGCGTCGGCTTCCTCGATGACGGCACGATGATCGTGGTCGAGGGCGGCGCACGACACATCGACCGGGACGTCGACGTGGCGGTCACCCGGGTCCTGCAGACGGTCGCCGGACGGATGATCTTCGCCCAGCCGCGCCTCGATTGAGTAACGCGGACGACGTCGCGGGCGACGGCCCGAGCGACGCGTCGATCCCCGGCGAACCTGAGGGCGCCGCACCGAACCAGCCCGTCATGGCCGATGCCATCGTCGTCGCAGCCGGTCGCTCGACCCGTATGGGCGGTCCCGACAAGCTGCTCGCGCCGATCGCCGGGCGGCCGCTGCTCGCCTGGACGCTGGAGGCGCTCGCCCGCGAGCCGGCGGTCGAGCGGATCGTGGTCGTGACGGCCGCCGAACGGGTCGCCGAGATCAGCGGGGCGTCGTGGCTTCCCGGCCACCGTCGCTGCGGTCGTCGACGGGGGCGCGCGTCGCCAGGAATTGGTGGCCGCCGGGTTCGCCGGCCTGATGGCTCTGACGGGGGACACGGACGCGATGGCGAGTGACGGCGAGCGGGTCCTGCTCGTCCACGACGGGGCACGCCCGGTCCTCGCGGCCGGACTGGTCGACGCCGTGGTCCGTGCGACCGCCCGTCACGGCGCGGCGATCCCGGTCGTGCCTGTCGCCGAGACGCTCAAGCTCGTCGAGGACGACCGCATCGTCGCGACGATCGAACGGTCCGGGCTCGCGGCCGCGCAGACGCCGCAGGGCGTCCGACGAGGCCTGCTTCGGGCGGCCTACGACCGCTTTCCGCCCGACGGACCAGAGACCTGGACCGACGAAGCCGCCCTGCTGGAGGCCTGTAATATCCCGGTCCATGTCGTCCCCGGTGACCCGAGCAACCTCAAGGTGACCCTGCCTGCGGATCTCGGCCGGGCGGAGGCGTCCCTCGTCGGCGCCGGTGCGCGACGGATGGGGATCGGTCACGACCAGCATCCGTTCGGGCCCGGCGAGCCGCTGGCGCTCGGCGGCATCGTGATCGAAGGCGCACCGAGGCTGCACGGCCACTCGGACGGCGACGTCGCCCTCCACGCGGTGTGCGACGCGTTGCTCGGCGCGAGCGGCGCGGGCGACCTCGGGCGCCTGTTCCCGGCCGGTCCGTCGACGCCCGCCGGGATCGCGAGCGCCGAGCTGGTTTCCGAGGTCATGCGGCAAGTGACGGAGGCCGGATGGGTCGTCGCGAGTGTCGACCTGACGATCGTGGCCGCCCGACCACGGCTGGCCGGTCATCTCGAGGCGATGCGCGCGGCGATCGCCGCTCTGCTCGGGGTCGAGGCGAGCATCGTCAACGTCAAGGCGTCGAGCGGCAATCTGGCCGGCGACGAGGGTGCCGGTCGCTCGATCTCGGCGGTGGCGATCGCCTCGCTGGAGGCCGGCCGGTGACCATCCGGCTCCACGACACGCTCACCGGCGAGACGCGCCCGTTCGAACCCGAAGGCGAGGTCGTCGGCATCTACTCGTGCGGTCCGACGGTCTACGGCCCGACGCACGTCGGCAACTTCCGCTCGTTCCTGTTCGCCGACCTGCTGGTCCGTCACCTGCGGTGGCGAGGCCTCACCGTCCGCTGGGTCATGAACATCACCGACATCGACGACAAGATCATCCGGGGCGCGGCGGCAGCCGGCATCGGCATCGGCGAGCTGGCCGACCGGTACCTGGCCACGTTCCTGGCCGATGCCGCCGCCCTGCGCATGACGCCGCCCGATGTCCTGCCCCGCGCGACCGAGCACATCGAGCGGATGGTCGAGCTCATCGAGGCGCTGCTCGCGGGTGGCCACGCGTATCGCACGGACGACGGCTCGATCTTCTTCCGGATCTCGTCCTGGCCGTCATACGGGCGACTGGCCCGACTCGATCCCGAGCAGATGCGCACCGGCGAGCGCGTCGAGGCCGATGAGTACGCCAAGGACGATGTCCGCGACTTCGCGCTATGGAAGGGCCCCAAGCCGGGCGAACCGAGCTGGGAGACGGCGATCGGGGCCGGCCGGCCGGGCTGGCATATCGAATGCTCGGCGATGAGCACGGCCTACCTGGGTTCGACCTTCGACATCCACACCGGCGGCGTCGACCTCATCTTCCCGCACCACGAGGACGAGATCGCGCAGAGCGAGGCCGCGACCGGCCAGCCGTTCGTCCGGAACTGGCTGCACTGCGCCCACCTGCAGATGGGCGGCGCGAAGATGGCCAAGTCCGCCGGCAACATCGCGCGCGTCGGCGACCTGCTCGGCGACCGGGGTCTCGCCGCGCGCCCTGCGCTACGCCCTGCTGTCGGTCCACTACCGGGCACGCCTCGACTATTCCGACGAATCGCTAGCGGCGGCGGGCGCGGCCGTCGCCCGACTGGATGCGGCGCCGCGGCGCTCGAGGCCTACCGGGAGGAGCGCGCAGACGATCCGGACTGCCGACGGTGCTGGACGATGCGCGGGCGGCGTTCGGGGCCGCCCTCGACGACGACCTCAACATCTCGGCCGCGCTGGCCTCGGTCTTCGACCTCGTGCGCGAGGTGAATCGCCGGATCGAGGCGCGTTTCCTCTCGAGCGCCGATGCGACGGACGGCCCTGGCGTCACTGCGCGACCTCGATCGGGTCCTTGGCATCCTGCCGGACGAGGCCGATGCCCTCGACCCGGAGACGCTCGTGATGCTGGCGGCGCGTGCGGCGGCCCGGGCCGCGCGCGACTGGGCCGGCTCGGACCGGTTGCGCGACGAACTCGCGGATCGGGGGATCGCGGTCGAGGACACTCGCGACGGCCAGCGCTGGCGACGCCTCGTGGAGAGCGGTCGTGGCTGATCGACCGAAGCGCGACGAGCGGCCACCGAAGCCCGGAGGCGGGGGGCCGGGTCGGGCGGTGGACCCGGACCGGGCGCCCGGCACGACCGAGGCAGCGGGCCGCCTCGACCGACGGTCGTGGACCCGGTCCGGCTCCGGGACGTGGGCCTCGCCCGCCATCGGATCGCCCATATCGACTGGGCTCGCGCGCGCCATCGACCGGCCACGACCGCCGGCCGGTCGGCCATATCCGGGGCCATCGGACCGAGGCGGATCGACCGCCCACCCGACGACCGCCGGCCGGCGTCCCCGCGATCCGGTCCACCGCCAGGCGCGCCGCGACCCGGTGGGTTCCGCCCCGCCGGTCCACCCCCCGGCGCACCTCGGCCGGGCGGCCTATCGCCCCACCGGCCCACGGCCGGATGGCCCACGACCGAGACCATCCGGCGGCCGCCCCTGGGAGGACCGTCGCGGCCCGCCCCGAGACCGACCATGGGATGGCCCGCCGGGTCGGCCGATCGAGCGAGGGCCCTCCGGTCCCCCCGACCGACATCGGGGCCCGTACCGCGCCGCCGGCCCGTACCGCCCTTCCGGTCCACCTCGCGGTCCCGGCCGGCCCGGCCCAGGCCCAGGCCGCGCACCCGGCCGCTGGGGTCCCGCGGGACCGGGCCCCGGTCGTCCGGTCGGCCCTCCGGCGCGGCCGTCGTACGCCTCGCCCGCCCTGCCGCCGCCCGACATCCTTGGCGACGACGAGGAGCTGATCGCCGGTCGCCGACCCGTCGAGGAGGCGTTCGTCGCGCGCCGTCCCGCGCATCGGCTGCTGGTCGTCCCGCAGCGACGCCAGGCGCTGGAGAAGCTCGTCCTCCACGCGACGAGCCTGCGGCTGCCGATCATCGAACTCGAAGGCGGCACGCTCACGGCGCTCGCGGGCTTCGATGGTCACCAGGGCGTGGCGCTCGTCGTCGAGCCGCGTCGCTACGCGACGCTCGAGGAGATCCTGGCGCGGGCATCGGAGCGAGGGGAGACGCCCTTCGTCCTCGCCCTGGATTCGCTCGAGGATCCACAGAACGTCGGCACGCTCCTGCGCAGCGCCGAGGCGGCCGGCGTCCACGGCGTCCTGTTCCCGACCCATCGCCAGGCGCCGCTGACGCCATCGGCGGTCAAGGCGTCGGCCGGCGCGGTCGAGCACTTGCTGCTCGCTCCCGTCGACGACTTCGCCCGCGCCCTCACCGACCTCCGCGGTCACGGGCTCCGAGTCGCCGGGGCCGAGGCCGACGCGCCGCTGACGGCGCGCCAGAGCGACCTCCGTGGTCCGCTGGTGATCGTCGTCGGCAGCGAGGGTCAGGGCCTCGGGCCGGCCGTTCGACGACGCGCCGACCTCTTCATGCGCATCCCGATGCGAGGCGCCGTCGGCTCGCTGAACGCCGCCGTCGCCGGGTCGATCCTGCTGTTCGAGGCCGTCGCGCAGCGCGATCCCGACGGTCGCGGTGCGCCGCCTGCCGCCGAGGCGACGGGACCGCTCGACACGGCCGAGGCAGACGCGGCGACGCCTGATCCGGAACCGTCCACGCCCGCGAAGCCGAAGCGCCGAAAGTCGACGACCACCGTCGCCTCACGGACGGAGGAGAACGCTTCACCGCCCCCGGCCGACGCCGACGAGCTCCTGCCGGTCGACGGCCAAGGCATCAAGCCTCGCGCATCCAAGACGGCCGCGAAGCCCAAGACCGCCGCGAAGCCCAAGACCGCCGCGAAGCCCAGGGCCACCGCCAAGCCCAGGACCACCGTCAAGCCGGCGTCGACCGCGACGTCCAAGGCCAGCGCAGCACCCAAAGCCACCACCTCGAAGCCCAGGAAGGCCGCGAAGCCGACGACCGCTGCCTCGACGCCCGCCCCCCCGCCGCGCCGCCGGACACCGGCCCGAAGCGGAAGGCCGCCGCCAAGCCGGACGCCATGACCGGGAGCGTCGGGCGGCCGGCGCACGCTTGACCCGCTCGGTCGGGCGGCCATATCATTCCCCGGCGCCGGAATGGGTCATCTGCGGTATGGCCCTGCCCGTCGTGCCGACGTAGCTCAATTGGTAGAGCAGCGGTTTTGTAAACCGCAGGTTCCGGGTTCGAGTCCCGTCGTCGGCTCCAGCGACCACATCGGTGCCGGGTCCACCACGAGTCCGCAGTCTCGGCCCGGGATCGTCGTCAGTGGGTCGGTTGAGCAACGGCGGCTCGCCTGACTGTAGACCAGGTCCGAAAGGCATGGGGGTTCGAATTCCCTCCCGGCCCACCACATCTCAACTCGCGCTAGCTCCCGGGCCCACATAGCTCAGCTGGCAGAGCACTTCCTTGGTAAGGAAGAGGTCATCGGTTCGAGTCCGATTGTGGGCTCCACCCAGCGCCGGCGACGCCGGTCAAGGGAGTCCCGGTCTGTTGCGGCGTAGCCGCGTCTGAAGGAGTACATGGTCACGTGGCCAAGAAGAAGTTCGAGCGCACCAAGCCGCACGTCAACATCGGCACGATCGGCCACATCGACCACGGCAAGACGTCGCTGACGGCGGCCATCACCAAGTACCTCGCCCTGAAGGGCGATGCCGAGTACCGCGCCTTCGACTCGATCGACAACGCGCCCGAGGAGCGCGAGCGCGGGATCACCATCGCCATCGCCCACGTCGAGTACGAGACCGACGCCCGCCACTACGCCCACGTCGACTGCCCCGGCCACGCCGACTACATCAAGAACATGATCACCGGCGCCGCCCAGATGGACGGCGCCATCCTGGTCGTGGCCGCCACCGACGGGCCGATGCCCCAGACCCGCGAGCACATCCTGCTGGCCCGCCAGGTCGAGGTGCCCTACATCGTCGTCTTCCTCAACAAGGTCGACATGGTCGACGACCCCGAGCTGCTCGACCTGGTCGAGCTCGAGGTCCGCGAGCTGCTCTCCAAGTACAACTTCCCGGGCGACGACATCCCGGTCATCCGGGGCAGCGCGCTCAAGGCCCTCGAGGCCGGCGACAACCCGGCCGACCCGGCCTACGCCCCGATCCAGGAGCTGATGGACGCGGTCGACAGCTACATCCCGACCCCCGAGCGGGCGGTCGACAAGCCGTTCCTCATGCCGGTCGAGGACGTGTTCGGGATCAAGGGCCGGGGCACGGTCGCGACCGGGCGCATCGAGCGCGGCATCGTCAAGGTCGGCGACGAGGTCGAGCTGGTCGGGGTCAAGCCGACCCGCAAGATCGTGGTCACCGGCGTGGAGATGTTCAAGAAGCTGCTCGACGAGGGCCAGGCCGGCGACAACGTGGGCTGCCTCATCCGGGGCATCGAGCGCGAGGAGATCGAGCGCGGCCAGGTCCTGGCCAAGACCGGCTCGGTCAAGCCCCACACCAAGTTCAGCGCCCAGGTCTACGTCCTGACCAAGGAGGAGGGCGGCCGGCACACCCCCTTCTACAACGGCTACCGGCCCCAGTTCTACCTGCGCACGACCGACGTGACCGGGGCCATCGGCCTGCCCGACGGGGCCGAGATGATCATGCCCGGCGACAACGTCGAGATGACCGTCGAGCTGATCACCCCGATCGCCCTCGAGGTCGGCCAGCGCTTCGCCATCCGCGAGGGCGGCCGGACCGTCGGCGCCGGCGCCATCGTCACCATCGCCGAGTAGGGACGAGATGGCGAGAGTCGAAGCGCGTCCCACGATCCAGCTCGCGTGCACCGTGTGCAAGGAGCGGACGTACACGACGCGCAAGAACAAGAAGAACGATCCCAACCGGATCGAACTGCAGAAATACTGCCCGCGGTGCCGAAAACATACACTTCACCGCGAAGCCAAGTAGCCATCGACACCGCAGGGGTGTAGCTCAATTGGCAGAGCACTGGTCTCCAAAACCAGCGGTTGTAGGTTCGAGTCCTATCGCCCCTGCCACACTCCAACGGCCGTCCTGAGGGAAGAACCAACCAAGTGACCCGCCTCCGCCGCTATTTCACCGAAGTCGCCTCCGAGCTCCGCAAGGTCTCGTGGCCGACCCGCGAACAGGTGCGCAACCTGACCGTCCTGGTCTTTGCCATCAGCTTCGTGATCGGCCTGTACATCACGGCCCTCGACTTCGTCTTCCGGACGCTGATCGCGCTCCTGGCCGGGCCAACCACGACCTAGGGGCTGCAGACGACATGACCGAACTGAGCATCGAGACCCGAACGCCGGAGAAG
This sequence comes from uncultured Chloroflexia bacterium, assembly GCA_963776545.1. GTDB lineage: Bacteria > Chloroflexota > Limnocylindria > Limnocylindrales > CSP1-4 > SPCO01. Next base: position 241,716 of record CAVZND010000012.1, read on the forward strand.
CGTTGGTACGTGATCCACACGTACTCGGGCTACGAGAACAAGGTCAAGGCCAACCTCGAGCATCGCATCGAGTCGATGGGCATGGAGGACAAGATCTTCCAGGTCCTCGTCCCGATGGAGGATGAGATCGAGATCCGCCAGGGCCAGCGCCACACCGTCCAGAAGAAGGTCTACCCGGGCTACGTCCTCGTGGAGATGATCCTGGACCCGGACAGCTGGTTCGTCGTCCGCAACACGCCGGGCGTGACCAGCTTCGTCGGCGGCGCCAACATCCCGGGCGTTCGCAGCGAGCCCATCCCGCTCGATGAGAACGAGGTCAAGCAGATCCTCCGACACATGGGCGTCGAGACGCCCAAGTACCGCGTCGCCTTCACCAAGGGCCAGAGCGTCCGGGTGACCGACGGTCCGTTCGCCGAGTTCATCGGCACGGTCGACGAGGTCAACCCCGAGCGCAACAAGGTCAAGGTCCTGGTGAGCATCTTCGGCCGCGAGACCCCGGTCGAGCTCGACTTCCTGCAGGTCGAGAAACTCTGACCGACGTTCGGGCTGAGCCCGCCAGAAAGGAACCCATCGTCCCGTGGCCAAGAAGATCCAAATCGTCCTGACCCTGCAGTTGCCGGCCGGCAAGGCGACCCCCGCCCCGCCCGTCGGTACCGCGCTGGGCCCGCACGGCATCAACATCGTCGAATTCACCAAGTCGTACAACGAGAAGACGGCCGACAAGTCCGGCCAGATCATCCCGGCCCAGATCACGATCTTCGAGGACCGCTCGTTCTCGTTCATCCTCAAGACCCCGCCGGCCGCGGACCTGCTGCGCAAGGCGGCGGGAGTGGAGAAGGGGTCGGGCACGGCCAAGCGCGAGACGGTCGGCCGGGTCACCAAGGACCAGGTCCGCGAGATCGCCGCCATCAAGATGGCCGACCTCAACGCCAACGATCCCGACGCCGCCGCGCTCCAGATCGAGGGCACCGCCCGAAGCATGGGCATCGAAGTGGTGAGCTAACCCCTCGGACCACCGCGTCCAGCCCGCGTCGTCCCACCCCGGGCGGCGAGACAACGGTTCGAACGGGGGAGGTCGGGCCGGACCCGACCGACAGGAGGCACATCGCACATGGCACGACACGGCAAGAAGTACCTGGAGGCGGCCAAGCTCGTCGATCGCGAGCGGCTCTACCTGCCCCTCGAGGCCGCTGAACTCGTCAAGGAGACCACCGACGGTGGCGTTCGACGCCACGGTCGAGGTCCACATGCGCCTCGGCGTCGATCCCCGGCACGCCGACCAGATGGTCCGCGGCACGGTCGTCCTGCCCGCACGGCACGGGCAAGGTCGTCCGGGTCGCCGTCTTCGCCCAGGGCGAGAAGGCCCAGGAGGCCCTGCGGGCCGGCGCCGACGAGGTCGGCGGCGAGGACCTCGTGAAGAAGATCGAGGCCGGCTGGCTCGAGTTCGACGTCGCGCTCGCGACACCCGACGCGATGGGTCTCGTGGGCAAGCTCGGCAAGATCCTGGGCCGTCGCGGCCTGATGCCGAACCCGAAGGCCGGCACGATCACCTTCGATCTCGACCGGGCGATCCGCGAAGTCAAGGCGGGTCGCGTCGAGTACAAGGTCGACAAGGCCGGGATCGTCCACGTCGCGGTCGGCAAGAGCAGCTTCGAGGCGAACGCCATCGTCGAGAACCTGGCGGCCCTCATCGATGCCATCAACCGGGGCAAGCCGGCAGGCGTCAAGGGCCAGTACCTCCGCGGCCTGACCATCGCGAGCACGATGGGCCCGGGCATCCGGGTCGACGTGCCGGCCATCCTCGCCGCCGCCGCGGCCTGACCCATCGCCGGCGGGTCGCCGGCGCACCACATGCGATGACGGCCGAGAGGCACGTCATCTGACACAATACGTCCGACGAGAAGGCGGAAGCGCCTGATCGACGGACAAGACGGACCGAAGACAGCCTGCGCCCGTCGTGCGCCGCTCGACGGCGACGTGCAGGGCTTGATCCGCCGGACCGGACCGGAGACGCCGACCGAGAGGTCGACCGAACGGGGACGACGACGAGCACGCCGAGGCAGCCGGCGCCGCACACCCTCCCGGGTGGGCCGCGTCCCTGCGAGTCGGGTCAGCCTCCGAACGAGGCGACCGAGGACCGTCGCAGGGGCCGCTCGACCGATCGGTCGGGCTCCCACCGCCGCACGCCGGTCGCGTGCCGATGCACAGGAGGGCACCCATGCCCACGGAGGCCAAGCGAGCGACGGTCGCCGAGCTGCGCGAGGATCTCGCCAACAGCCGGACGCTGATCGTGTCCGAGTACCGCGGCCTCACCGTGAAGGAGATCGCCGAGATCCGGCGCGCCCTGCGCAAGCAGGACGTCACCTATCGCGTCGTCAAGAACCGGCTGATGCGCATCGCCGCCGAGGATTCGGTCGGTGCCGCGCTGAGCCCGATGCTGACCGGCCCGACCGCGATCGCGTTCGGTACCGACGAGGCGGGGACGGCCAAGGCCGTCATCGAGGCGACCCGGCCGTACAACAAGATCGTGCGGATCACGGGCGCCGTCCTCGGCGACCGGGCGATCGACGCAGACGCGGTCACGCGCCTCGCGGCGCTCCCGACCCGCGACGTCCTGCTGGCCCAGGCGATCGGCGCGATCACCGGGCCGATGGCCGCGACCGCCGGGCTCCTCGACGCCCCGCTTCGCGAGACGGCGGCCCTCGTCCAGGCGCTCTTCGAGCGGGGCGGCCCCGACGCGGGCGCCGCGACCGCTGCCGCGGACTGACCATCCCACCTGCCACTTCGAACACCAAGGAGTCACCACATGGCCACCACTCACACCCGATCAGCTCGTCGACGCCTTCGAGAAGCTCACGCTCCTCGAGGTCAAGGAGTTCAACGACAAGTTCCAGGAGCGCTTCGGTGTCACCGCCGCCGTCGCCGTCGCCGCTGCCGCCCCGGCCGCGGCCGGCGGTGACGCGCCGGCCGCCGCCGCCGCCTCCGAGGAGCAGACCGAGTTCACCGCGACCCTGACCGAGATCGGCCCGAACAAGATCCCCGTCATCAAGGTCGTGCGCGAGCTCACCGGCCTCGGCCTCAAGGAGGCCAAGGATCTCGTCGATGCGGCGCCGAAGGCCGTCAAGGAAGGCATCGCCCGCGACGAGGCAGAGAAGATCAAGGCCGCCATCGAAGAACAGGGTGGCAAGGTCGAGATCAAGTAGTCCTCGCCGATGGGACGGCGCGGGCCAGCGTTGCCACCTGTGCGCGTTCGCTTACGCACGTTGGAGTGCGCGCGCTCACGTGCTCGGTGGCGCCTTGGCCGGCACCGTCCGCTCGGCGAGATCACTGGTCCCCGAGCGCCGATTCGCAGTCGACGGCCCGCGGAAGGGCCGATCATTCAGGGTTTGACACCGAAACGGCTCCATTACCACGAATGGAGCCGTTTGACAATCCTACAAAACGCGATATCCTACTCCTTCTGTGAGCGCGGCCCTCTTTTCCCCTTCTTACCTCCGTCAGGGAGTGGTGCTTCATGCCGTCTGTCGCTGAGTCGTCGACTCGCGCACTGACCCCTTCGGGTCGCATCTCCTACGCCCGCATCGACAAGAAGGTCGATGGCGTCAGCTACGAGAAGTTCGAGATCCCCAACCTCATCGAGTTGCAGCTCAATTCCTTCGCCTGGTTCGTCGACAAGGGGTTGCGGGAGCTGTTCGACGAGATCAGTCCGATCAAGGACTTCACCGGCAAGGTGATGGAGCTCCAGTTCCTCGACTACGAGTTCGGGACGCCCAAGTACTCCGAGGAGGAGTGCCGCACCAAGGACCTGACGTTCAGCAAGCCGCTCTACGTCAACGTCGAGCTCCTGATCAAGGAGACCGGCGAGATCCAGCGCCAGCGCGTGTACATGGGCGACTACCCGTGGATGACCGACCAGGGCACCTTCGTCATCAACGGCGCGGAGCGGGTCGTCGTCAGCCAGCTCGTCCGCTCGCCGGGCGTCTACTACAGCGAGGTCGAGGACCCGGCGTCCGGCCGGATGCTGTTCTCGGCCAAGGTCATCCCGAACCGGGGCGCGTGGCTCGAGTTCGAGACCAACAACAAGGACCAGCTGTGGGTCAAGGTCGATCGCAAGCGCAAGATCGCGGCGACGACCCTGTTGCGCGCCGTCGGCTATGAGCAGAACGACGAGATCGCGGCCGTCTTCGGATCGGTCGACATCGATCCCGAGCACCCGTACATCGCGAACACGCTCGACAAGGACCTCACCCACACCCAGGCCGAGGCACTCATCGAGGTCTACAAGAAGCTGCGCCCGGGCGATCCGCCCACCGGCGACAACGCCCGCCAGCTCGTCGAGAGCCTCTTCTTCAACTTCCGCCGCTACGACCTCGGTCGGGTCGGCCGCTACAAGTTCAACAAGAAGCTCGATGCGGTCGCGAGCCGTCTCGGCGTCGAGCTGCCGCGCGAGCAGCGGACGATCACCCGCGAGGACATCGCGGCCATCGTCGGCCACCTCGTCGAGTGCAACCGCGGCCTGCACCCCAAGGACGACATCGACCATCTCGGCAACCGGCGCATCCGGGCCAACGGCGAGCTGATCCAGAACGCCTTCCGGATCGGCCTCCTGCGCATGGAGCGCGTCGTTCGCGAGCGCATGACGATCCAGGAGCTCGACAAGGCCACGCCGAACGCGCTCATCAACATCCGTCCCGTCGTGGCCGCGATGAAGGAGTTCTTCGGCGGCAGCCAGCTCAGCCAGTTCATGGACCAGACCAACCCGCTGGCCGAGCTGACCAGCAAGCGTCGGCTGTCGGCGCTCGGCCCGGGCGGCCTGTCCCGCGAGCGTGCCGGGTTCGACGTCCGCGACGTCCACCACAGCCACTACGGCCGGATCTGCCCGATCGAGACCCCGGAAGGTCCGAACATCGGCCTGATCGGGTCGCTGGCGACGTACGGCCGGATCAACAGCTACGGCTTCATCGAGACGCCGTATCGCAAGGTCAAGCGCACGGTCGGCTACGACGAGACCGGGCTGACCCAGTACGAGACCGGGGCGGACCTCGTCTCCAAGGGCGGCGAGGTCATCCTCAAGGCCGGGCCAGCAGATCACGAGCGCCGGCGTCGCCGAACTGAAGAAGCAGAAGGCCCACGCCTTCCCGATCCGGCCGGTCGTCACCGACGACATCGAGTACCTCCCGGCCGACGAGGAGGAGGAGCACGTCGTCGCCCAGGCGAACGCGCCGCTCGACGACGAGGGCCACTTCACCGCCGAGCGGATCCCGTCGCGCTACCGCGACACGTTCCCCGAGGCGCGCGCCAACCAGATCGAGTACATGGACGTGTCGCCCAAGCAGGTCGTCTCGGTGGCGACGGCGCTCATCCCGTTCCTCGAGCACGACGACGCCAACCGCGCCCTCATGGGTTCGAACATGCAGCGCCAGGCCGTGCCGCTCCTGGAGCCGGAATCGCCGATCGTCGGGACCGGCATGGAGGAGCGCGCCGCGCGTGACTCGGGCCAGGTCCTCGTCGCCCGTCGTGGCGGCGTGGTCACCAGCGTGACCGCCGAGCGGATCCGCATCGAGACCGATGCCGGCGAGCTCGACGAGTACAAGCTGCTCAAGTTCGTCCGCAGCAACCAGGGCACCTGCATCAACCAGCGCCCGATCGTGGACGTCGGCGCCCGGGTCGTCGACGGCCAGCCGATCGCCGACTCGAGCTCGACCGAGAACGGCGAGCTGGCCCTTGGCCGGAACGTGCTCGTCGCGTTCATGAGCTGGGAGGGTGGCAACTACGAGGACGCGATCGTCATCAGCGACCGCCTCGTCCGCGACGACCTGTTCACCAGCATCCACATCGAGAAGCACGAGATCGAGTCGCGCGACACCAAGCTCGGCCCCGAGGAGATCACCCGCGACATCCCCAACGTCGGCGAGGAGTCCCTCAAGGACCTCGACGAGGAGGGCATCGTCTACATCGGCGCCGAGGTCCGCCCCGGCGACATCCTCGTGGGCAAGATCACGCCCAAGGGCGAGACCGAGCTGACCGCGGAGGAGCGCCTCCTGCGGGCGATCTTCGGCGAGAAGGCTCGCGAGGTGAAGGACAGCTCCCTGCGCCTGCCCCACGGCGAGCGCGGCAAGGTGGTCGAGGTCCGCGAGTTCCGACGCGAGCTCAACGACGACCTCCAGCCCGGCGTCAACCGGCTGGTCCGGGTGTCGGTCGCCCAGAAGCGCAAGATCTCGGTCGGCGACAAGATGGCCGGCCGCCACGGGAACAAGGGCGTGATCGCCAAGATCCTGCCCGCCGAGGACATGCCGTACCTGCCCGACGGGACGCCGGTCGACATCATCCTCAACCCGCTCGGCGTGCCGAGCCGGATGAACATCGGCCAGATCCTCGAGACGCACCTCGGCTGGGCGCTGCACAAGAAGGGCCTCAAGGCCGCCACCGCGGTCTTCGACGGCGCGACGGAGCAGGAGATCCAGCAGGAGCTGCGCGAGGCCGGCCTGCCGATCAGCGGCAAGATCGACCTGCGCGACGGGCGGACCGGTGAAACGTTCGACCGTCCCATCACCGTGGGCTACATCTACATGCTCAAGCTCCACCATCTGGTGGAGGACAAGATCCACGCCCGCTCGACGGGTCCGTACAGCCTGATCACCCAGCAGCCGCTGGGCGGCAAGGCGCAGTTCGGCGGCCAGCGCTTCGGCGAGATGGAGGTCTGGGCCCTCGAGGCCTACGGCGCCGCCAACATCCTGCAGGAACTGCTGACCGTGAAGTCGGACGACGTCCTCGGACGCGTCCAGACCTACGAAGCCATCGTGAAGGGGGAGGAGATCCAGCCGCCGAGGGTGCCCGAATCGTTCAAGGTCCTCATCAAGGAGCTGCGCAGCCTCGGGCTGAACGCGGAGATCCTCGACCAGAACGACGAGGAGATCCCGCTCGGCGAGGACGACGCCTCCGGTTACCTGCTCCCAGACCTCGGCGGGATCAACCTCGCCGGGTTCGAAGACTGATCATCACACCCCTGTCCCCAGCCCCGAACCGCTACCCGCGGCGCCGCGTCCCGGCCGGCACGGCGTCGCTCGCTCACGGTCCGCATCGCGCAGCCGAGCCAGACGGCCGCGCGGAGGAGAACCATGCTCGAGGTCAATAACTTCAACGCCATCCGCATCTCGCTCGCCAGCCCGGACCAGATCCGGGAGTGGTCGAAGGGCGAGGTCACCAAGCCCGAGACCATCAACTACCGGACGCTCAAGCCGGAAAAGGACGGGCTGTTCGACGAGCGCATCTTCGGTCCGACCAAGGACTGGGAGTGCTACTGCGGCAAGTACAAGCGGATCCGCTACAAGGGCATCATCTGCGACAAGTGCGGCGTCGAGGTCACCCGCTCCAAGGTCCGACGCGAGCGGATGGGCCACATCCAGCTGGCCAGCCCGGTCAGCCACATCTGGTATTTCAAGGGCACGCCGAGCCGACTGGGCATCCTGCTCGACATCAGCCCGCGCAACCTCGAGCGCATCCTGTATTTCGCCCTGTACATCGTCACCCACGTCGACGAGGACGCGCGCAAGCGCGCGCTCGCGGCCCTGGAGGACCAGGCCGAAGGTCGCGGTGGCGAGGCCGACAAGCGCCTGACCGAGCTCGAGGACGAGCTTCGCGCCGACGTCAATCGCCAGCGCGACGAGCTCGATGCCGAACTCGCCGCGACCAAGGCCGAGCTCGAGTCGCAGCGCACCTCGCGGACCGATGAGATCGTCGCCGCGGCGCAGGAGGTCGAGGCCCGGCTCGCGGAGCTCAAGACCGGCGTCGCCGAGGAGACCATCGCGTTCGCGCCGACCGGCGAGGTCGTCGTGGCGGCCGGCGACAAGGGTGGCAAGGAGGCGACGACGCGCCTGCGCAAGATCGTCGGCGCGCACACCGAGCAGGTGAACGCCGACATCCAGCAGCGCGAGGCCGACGAGGCGCGCGCGGTCGAGCAGAAGAAGGACGACCTGCGCGCCGCGATGGACGAGACCATCAGCCAGGAGCGCGAGCAGCTCAAGGGCCTCGCCCAGGACGGCAAGGACGAGCTGCGCAAGCTGCGCGACGAGCTCGCCTCGCTCAAGCCGATGCAGACGCTCGGCGAGAACGAGTATCGCGTCCTCGACGAGAAGTACGGATCCGGCGCCAAGGGCGGTCGGGTGTTCGGGGCCGGCATGGGCGCCGAGGCCGTCCGCGAGATCATCAGCCGGATGGAGCTCGAGGAGCTCGCCCGCACGCTGCACGTCGAGGTCCGGACCAGCTCCGGCCAGCGTCGCAAGAAGGCGATCAAGCGGCTCCGCCTCATCGAGGCCTTCCGGCGCTCCGGCACGCGACCCGACTGGATGATCCTGTCGGTGCTGCCGGTCATCCCGCCCGACCTGCGCCCGATGGTCCAGCTCGACGGCGGTCGGTTCGCGACGTCGGACCTCAACGACCTGTACCGCCGCGTGATCAACCGGAACAACCGGCTCAAGCGACTGCTCGAGCTGGGCGCCCCGGAGATCATCATCCGCAACGAGAAGCGGATGCTCCAGGAGGCGTGCGACGCGCTGATCGACAACGGTCGACGCGGCCGCGCGATCGCGGGCACCGGCAACCACCGACTCAAGAGCCTGTCGGACATGCTCAAGGGCAAGCAGGGGCGCTTCCGCCAGAACCTGCTCGGCAAGCGCGTCGACTACTCCGGCCGCTCGGTCATCGTCGTCGGCCCGGAGCTCAAGCTCCACCAGTGCGGCCTGCCCAAGAAGATGGCGCTCGAGCTGTTCAAGCCGTTCGTCATGCGCCAGCTCGTCGAGAAGGGCTTCGCGCACAACATCAAGAGCGCCAAGCGGATCGTGGAGCGCGTTCGCCCCGAGGTGTGGGACGTCCTCGAGGAAGTCATCAAGGACCATCCGGTCCTGCTGAACCGCGCCCCGACCCTCCACCGCCTGGGCATCCAGGCGTTCATGCCGGTCCTCGTCGAGGGCTCGGCCATCCAGATCCACCCGCTCGTCTGCACCGCGTTCAACGCCGACTTCGACGGCGACCAGATGGCGGTCCACGTGCCGCTCTCGACCGCCGCCCAGGAAGAGGCGCGGACGATGATGCTCTCGACCGCGAACCTCCTGTCGCCGGCCGACGGGAGCCCGGTGGTGGCGCCGACCCAGGACATGGTCCTCGGCTGCTACTACCTGACGATGGACGCGATGGACACGAAGTCCAAGAAGCCGATCCGGACCTTCGCCACGGAGGACCAGGCCATCCTGGCCTACCAGCTCCGGGAGAAGACCGCGGCCACGCTCCACGAGGTCATCGACACCGAAGTCAAGGTCTGGGACCCCGAGACCGAGAGCCTCCGAGCGGAGCGACGACGGACGACCATCGGCCGGGTCATCTTCAACCAGATCCTGCCCGATCGGCTGCGCTTCCATGACCAGGTCATGCGGCGCGCGGACCTGAAGGCGCTGGTCGACGTCTGCTACCGCCAGCTCGGCGCCGATGAGACGGCGCACCTGGTGGATGGCATCAAGAGCGTCGGGTTCGAGTTCGCGACCCGCGGCGGCATGACGATCGGCCTGTTCGACATCGAGATCCCCAAGGACAAGATCGCCCGCCTGGCGACCGCCGACGACTCCGTCTCGGCCATCGACAAGCAGTTCCAGCGCGGCCTCATCACCGAGGACGAGCGCTACGAGCAGGTGGTCGGCGTCTGGCAGGACACGACCGCGCGGATGTCCGACGAGATGATGAAGTCGCTGGACCCGACCGGCCCGGTGACCATGATGACCGCCTCGGGCGCCCGCGGGAACAAGGGCAACATCGGCCAGCTCGGCGCCATGCGCGGCCTGATGGCCGACCCGTCGGGTCGGATCATCGACGTGCCGGTCCGCAGCAACTTCCGCGAGGGCATGACGGTCCTCGAGTACTTCATCTCCACCCACGGCGCCCGCAAGGGCCTCGCCGATACCGCCCTGCGCACGGCCGACTCCGGGTACCTCACCCGGCGCCTGGTCGACGTCGCCCAGGACGTCATCACCCGCGAGGAGGACTGCGGCACCGAGGAGGGGAGCTGGATCATCCGGAGCGAGTCGAGCGAGGAGAAGGACGGCTTCCTGAAGCGGCTCGTCGGTCGCCTCGCGGCCGCCCCGCTGCCGAACCCTGCCGTCAAGGTCAAGAAGGGCGAGGAGCCCACGCTCCTGATCGAGCGCAACGAGATGATCACCGAGGAGGTCGCGGCTCGCATCGACGAGGCCGGGGTCGACGAGGTGCTCGTCCGCTCACCGCTCACCTGCGAGGCCCGCTACGGCGTCTGCCGGGCGTGCTACGGGCGGAACCTGGCGACCGGCGAGATGGTCGGGTCGGGTGAGGCCGTCGGCATCATCGCCGCCCAGTCGATCGGCGAGCCGGGCACCCAGCTCACGATGCGGACGTTCCACACCGGCGGCGTCGCCGGGCTGGACATCACCGCCGGCCTGCCGCGCGTCGAGGAACTGTTCGAGGCCCGCATCCCCAAGGGCAAGGCCGAGATCAGCCACATCGACGGCATCGTCGAAGTGATCCGAGGCGACGGTCCGACCAAGGTCAAGGTCATCTCGACCGAGGTCTACGACACCGCCCTGGTCGCCCCGCCGAAGGCCGAGATGCTCGCCGCCCCCGGCGACATGGTCGAGGCCGGCCAGGTCCTGGCCCGGGCCGAGGTCGACGGCTCGACCGTCGAGGTCGCGGCCCCGGTCAAGGGCTTCATGGTCAAGGACAAGCGGGGGCTCGTCATCCGTGCGGAGGACGTGGTCGAACGCGAGTACGTCATCCCCCACAACGCGAAGCTGCTGGTCGAGGATGGCCAGGAGATCCGGGCGGGCGATCCCATCACCGATGGGCCGATCAACCCGCAGGAGTATCTCGACACCCGGGGCAAGGACGCCGTCCAGCGCTACCTGGTGAAGGAGGTCCAGAAGGTCTACCGCAGCCAGGGCGTCACGATCAACGACAAGCACATCGAGATCATCGTCCGCCAGATGCTCCGCAAGGTCCGCATCGACCAGCCGGGCGACGTCGACCTGCTGCCGACCGAGCTCGTGGATCGCCTCGAGTTCGAGGAGCACAACAACCGCGTCCTGGCCGAGGGCGGCGAGCCGGCGACGGCCCAGACCGTGCTGCTGGGCGTGACCAAGGCGTCGCTCAACACGTCGAGCTTCCTCGCCGCGGCGTCCTTCCAGGAGACGACCCGGGTGCTCACCGAGGCCGCCATCAACGGCGCCAAGGACCACCTGATCGGACTCAAGGAGAACGTCATCATCGGCAAGCTCATCCCGGCCGGGACGGGCGCGCCGGCGAACGTTCTCGCGCGCAAGGAGCGCGAGCGCCGGGCGGCCCTCGAGGCGCTCGCGGGCGAGGCCCTCGAGGACCTCGGCAGCGAGTACAACCCGTTCCTCGAGGACGGCGAGACACGGGCCCCGGACGACGAGGCGACCGACCTCGCGCTCGCGGCGACCATCGCGGGCGGATCCGACGACGAGTCGGACTTCGTCAACCCGTTCCTGGCTGCCGACGAGGCTCGCGAGGACGACGACGCGGACAAGCTCGCGGCATCCGTCCCGGGCCGTGCCAAGTCGCGCAAGGCCGCCGTGGAGAGCCCCGCCAAGGAGTAGAAATCGGGGTCACTCGGACCCACCATGGCGGCTCGCCGAGCGTTTGACACCCTCTTCGAGCCGCTGCTAGACTCCGCCTTCGTGGCTCCGGGAGGGGTCCGCCGAAGGCGTGCGCGCCGCAGACCACCTGGACCACAGCCAATCCCAATCCTGAAACGGTCCCCGCCGGCTGCCCCCCAGGGCGACGGCGACGCCCGACCGTCCGGTCGGTGACGACCGGGACCCGAACCATCCGACCGAGAAGGAGTAGCGTCTTCGTGCCGACGATCAGCCAGCTCGTGCGTCACGGGCGCCAGCGCAAGATCTCCAAGATCAAGGCGCCGGCCATGCGCAAGAACTGGAACAGCCTGCGGCAGCGCCAGGTGTCGATCCCGGGCGCCCCCCAGAAGCGGGGAGTGTGCCTGCAGGTCCGGACGATGACGCCCAAGAAGCCGAACTCCGCCCTGCGCAAGATCGCCCGCGTACGGTTGACCAACCAGATGGAGGTCACCGCCTACATCCCGGGCATCGGGCACAATCTGCAGGAGCACTCGGTCGTCCTGGTCCGTGGCGGTCGGGTCAAGGACCTCCCGTCGGTCAAGTACCACATCATCCGCGGCACACTCGATGCCGCCGGTGTGCGTGACCGCAAGCAGGGCCGGAGCAAGTACGGCGCCAAGGCCGCGGCCAAGCCGGGAGCCCGCTAGATGCCGCGCCGGACCAGCATCCCCCGCAAGACCAAGTACGAGGTCGTCCCCGCGAACCGGATGACCGCGCGGTTCGCGGCCAAGCTCATGAAGGGCGGCAAGCAGAACCTCGCCGAGCGCATCCTCCGCCAGGCCCTCGCGCGGGCGGAGGCGCAGGCGAGTCGGCCCGGCCTCGAGATCCTCGAGGCGGCGATGCGCAACGCCACGCCCATCATCGAGGTCAAGCCCCGCCGCGTCGGTGGGGCCACCTACCAGGTCCCGGTCGAGATCCGGGGCGAGCGCCGCATGTCGCTCGGCGTCCGCTGGCTCGTCCAGTCGGCCCGCAAGCGCAGCGGCAAGAGCATGAGCGAGAAGCTGGCCGCCGAGCTGGTCGATGCCATGAACGGCCTCGGCGCGGCGGTCAAGCGACGAGAAGACACGCACAAGATGGCGGAGGCCAACAAGGCCTTCAGCCATTTCAAGTGGTAGACCCGGGAGCGTAGGGAACACCGTGGCACGTCAGGTTCCGCTCGCGAAGACGCGGAACATCGGGATCATCGCGCACATCGACGCGGGCAAGACGACCGTGACCGAGCGGATCCTCTTCTACACGAAGAAGATCTACAAGATCGGCGAAGTCCACGAAGGTGCGGCCACGATGGATTGGATGCCCCAGGAGCAGGAGCGGGGGATCACCATCACGGCCGCCGCAACGACCGCGTTCTGGGGCGATCATCGCATCAACATCATCGATACGCCCGGGCACGTGGACTTCACGGTCGAGGTCGAGCGGAGCCTCCGGGTGCTCGACGGCGCCGTCGTCGTCTTCGATGGCGTGGCCGGGGTCGAGCCCCAGTCCGAGACGGTCTGGCGACAGGCCGATCGCTACGGCGTGCCGCGCTTCTGCTTCATCAACAAGCTCGACCGGACCGGCGCCGACTTCTGGCGCGGGGTCGAGTCGATCAAGGATCGCCTCGGGGCGAACGCCGTGCCGATCCAGATCCCGATCGGGCGCGAGGACCAGTTCGCGGGCGTCATCGACCTCGTCGAGATGAAGGCCATCTACTACCGCGACGACCTTGGCAACCAGATCGACGTGGTCGAGATCCCGGCCGAGTGCGTCGAGGAGGCCCAGCAGCACCGCCACGCGATGATCGAAGCCGTCGCCGAGATGGACGACGAGCTCACCCACAAGTACCTCGAGGGCGAGGAACTGACCGTCGAGGAGATCAAGCGCGGCCTCCGGCTCGGCACGCTGACCAACCGGATCATCCCGGTCCTGACCGGCTCGGCGCTCAAGAACAAGGGCGTCCAGAAGATGCTCGACGCCGTCGTCGACTACCTGCCCTCGCCCCTCGACGTCCCGCCGATGATCGGGCTCGACGCCAAGACCGGGGCCGAAGTCATCCGCAAGCCCGACGACGACGAGCCCTTCAGCGCCCTGGCCTTCAAGATCGCCGCCGACCCGTTCGTGGGCAAGCTCGCGTTCTTCCGGGTCTACTCCGGCCGGCTCAAGGCCGGCTCGTACGTGATGAACCCCACGAAGGGCAAGAAGGAGCGCATCGGGCGCATCCTCCAGATGCACGCCAACCACCGCGAGGAGATCGACGAGGTCTACGCCGGCGACATCGCCGCCGCGGTCGGGCTGAAGGACACCTTCACCGGCGACACCCTGACCGACCCCGACCATCCGGTCATCCTCGAGTCGATGACGTTCCCCGAGCCCGTCATCGAGGTCAAGATCGAGCCCAAGACGAAGGCCGACCAGGACAAGCTCGCGATCGCCCTGCAGCGCCTGGCCGAGGAGGACCCCACGTTCCGGGTCAAGACCGACCCCGAGACGACCGAGACGCTCATCGCCGGCATGGGCGAGCTGCACCTCGACGTGCTCGTCGACCGGATGATCCGCGAGTTCAAGGTCGCCGCCAACATCGGCAAGCCCCAGGTCTCCTATCGCGAGACGATCCGGCGCGCGGCCGAGGGCAACGGCCGGTTCGTGCGCCAGACCGGCGGCAAGGGCCAGTACGGCCACGCCGTCATCAAGCTGGAGCCGCAGGAGAAGGGCGCCGGCTACGAGTTCGTCGACAAGATCGTCGGCGGGACGATCCCGCGTGAGTACATCAAGCCGGTCGACCAGGGCATCCGCGAGACGCTCGCGACGGGCATCTACGCCGGGTTCCCGGTCGTGGATGTCAAGGCCACCCTGTTCGACGGCTCCTTTCACGACGTGGACTCGTCGGAGATGGCCTTCAAGATCGCCGGTTCGATGGCGGTCAAGGACGCATTCAGCAAGGCCGACCCCGCCATCCTCGAGCCGATCATGAAGGTCGAGGTCCTGATGCCGGAGGAGTTCATGGGCGACGTCATCGGCGACCTGAACAGCCGTCGCGGCCACATCGAGGGGATGGAATCGCGTGGGTCGACGCAGGTCGTCCGGGCGTTCGTCCCGCTCGCCCAGATGTTCGGCTACGTCACCGACCTTCGGTCCATGAGCCAGGGTCGCGCAACATCGTCGATGGAATTCAGCCACTACGCCGAGGTGCCAGCGAACCTGGCCTCGGAACTCGTCCAGAAGTCCAAGGGTTAGCAGGAAGCCGGGAGCAAGCCAGATGGCCAAGAAGAAGTTCGAGCGCACCAAGCCGCACGTCAACATCGGCACGATCGGCCACATCGACCACGGCAAGACGTCGCTGACGGCGGCCATCACCAAGTACCTCGCCCTGAAGGGCGACGCCGAGTACCGCGCCTTCGACTCGATCGACAACGCGCCCGAGGAGCGCGAGCGCGGGATCACCATCGCCATCGCCCACGTCGAGTACGAGACCGACGCCCGCCACTACGCCCACGTCGACTGCCCCGGCCACGCCGACTACATCAAGAACATGATCACCGGCGCCGCCCAGATGGACGGCGCCATCCTGGTCGTGGCCGCGACCGACGGGCCGATGCCCCAGACCCGCGAGCACATCCTGCTGGCCCGCCAGGTCGAGGTGCCCTACATCGTGGTCTTCCTCAACAAGGTCGACATGGTCGACGACCCCGAGCTGCTCGACCTGGTCGAGCTCGAGGTCCGCGAGCTGCTCAGTCCAAGTACAACTTCCCGGGCGACGACATCCCGGTCATCCGGGGCAGCGCCCTCAAGGCCCTCGAGGCCGGCGACAACCCGGCCGACCCGGCCTACGCCCCGATCCAGGAGCTGATGGACGCGGTCGACAGCTACATCCCGACCCCCGAGCGGGCGGTCGACAAGCCGTTCCTCATGCCGGTCGAGGACGTGTTCGGGATCAAGGGCCGGGGCACGGTCGCGACCGGGCGCATCGAGCGCGGCATCGTCAAGGTCGGCGACGAGGTCGAGCTGGTCGGGGTCAAGCCGACCCGCAAGATCGTGGTCACCGGCGTGGAGATGTTCAAGAAGCTGCTCGACGAGGGCCAGGCCGGCGACAACGTGGGCTGCCTCATCCGGGGCATCGAGCGCGAGGAGATCGAGCGCGGCCAGGTCCTGGCCAAGACCGGCTCGGTCAAGCCCCACACCAAGTTCTCGCGCCCAGGTCTACGTCCTGACCAAGGAGGAGGGCGGCCGGCACACCCCGTTCTACAACGGCTACCGGCCCCAGTTCTACCTGCGCACGACCGACGTGACCGGGGCCATCGGCCTGCCCGACGGGGCCGAGATGATCATGCCCGGCGACAACGTCGAGATGACCGTCGAGCTGATCACCCCGATCGCCCTCGAGGTCGGCCAGCGCTTCGCCATCCGCGAGGGCGGCCGGACCGTCGGCGCCGGCGCCATCGTCACCATCGCCGAGTAGGGACGACATGGCGAAGCAGCGGATCAGGATCCGCCTCAAGGCCTACGATCACCGACTGCTGGATCAGTCGGCGGCCCAGATCGTGGAGACGGCCCAACGGACGGGCGCCGACGTCGTCGGCCCTGTGCCGCTGCCCACGCGCATCGAGAAGTTCACCGTCCTGCGGTCGCCGTTCATCGACAAGGACAGCCGGGAGCAGTTCGAGATCCGCACCCACAAGCGGCTCGTGGACATCCTGGACCCCTCGTCGAAGACGGTCGACGCGCTCATGCGACTCTCGTTGGCCGCGGGCGTCGATATCGAAATCAAGATGTGATGAAGCGAGATCGAACCCTCATCGCCGCCCAGCCGGTCCAGGCCAAGGCGACGACGAGCACGCGAACGAGCGCACTTCCGACGTGCGTGAGTGAGCGCGCGCAGGAGCCAACGCAGGCATGGGCCGGGTGGCGGCGATGAGTATCGGATTGATCGGCCGCAAGGTCGGCATGACCCAGGTCTTCCAGGACGACGGCACGATGGTCGCCGTGTCGGTGCTCGCCATCGAGCCCAATACGGTGACGCGCCTGCGCACGGCCGAACGCGATGGCTACACGGCCGTCCAGCTCGGCACGGACGTCGTCAAGAAGCTGAACAAGCCCCAGACCGGCCAGCTCAAGGACCTGCCCAAGGTCGCGACCCTGCGCGAGTTCCGGGTCGACGATGTCGGCGCCTACGAGGTCGGCCAGACCGTGGCGCTCGCGGACCTGTTCGCCGCCGGCGACGAGGTCGACGTGACGGGCGTGTCCAAGGGCAAGGGCTTCGCCGGCCACATCAAGCGCCACAACTTCCACCGTGGCCCCAAGTCCCACGGCTCCGACCACCACCGCGAGCCCGGCTCGATCGGTCCGGGCACCACCCCGGGTCGCGTCTACAAGGGCCTCAAGATGGCCGGCCACATGGGCGACGAGCGGGCGACGATCAAGAAGGTGCGCGTCGTGCGCACCGATCCCGACCGCAACCTGCTGCTCGTCAAGGGGAGCCTCCCCGGTCCGCGCGGCTCGTTGATCCTCGTGAAGAAGGCCTGACCGTCATGCCGCAGACCAACCTGTACGACCGGACCGGCAAGCGCGTCGGGAGCGTGGACCTCAGCGACGAGCTGTTCGCCGCCCCGATCAATGCCGCCGTCCTGCACCAGGTCGTGACCGCCCAGCTGGCCGGCCGCCGGCTCGGCACGTCCGACACCAAGACCCGCGGCGAGGTCCGTGGCGGCGGCCGCAAGCCGTACCGCCAGAAGGGCACCGGCCGAGCCCGCCAGGGCTCCATCAGCGCCCCCCACTACCGTGGCGGCGGCGTCGTCTTCGGGCCGCATCCGCGCTCCTACGAGCAGCGCCTGCCCCGCAAGATGAAGCGCCTCGCCCTGCGTGGCGCCCTGACGGCGAAGTTCGGCGACGAGGCCGTGAAGGTCATCGACACATTCGGGCTCGAGGCCATCAAGACGAAGGACCTCGCCGGCGTCCTGAGCGCGCTCGAGGCCTCCGGTCGCGTCCTGGTCGTCGCGCCCGCGCGCGACGAGAAACTGGAGCTGTCGGCGCGCAACCTGCCGACCGTCGAGATCATCCTCGCCGACTCGCTCAACGTGGTGGACCTGCTCAAGGCCGACGTCGTCCTGATCGAGCAGCCGTCGCTGGCCCGTATGCAGGAGGTCTACGCATGACCGCGTTGACTGCCCCCGACATCATCCTGCGGCCCGTCATCAGCGAGAAGTCGATCGACGAGTCCGGCCGCGGCAAGTACACCTTCGCGGTCCATCAGGACGCGAACAAGATCCAGATCAAGGCCGCCGTCGAGGAGCTCTACAAGAAGGAGAACGTGACGGTCGTGTCCGTCAACGTCCTGACGACGAAGGCCAAGGAGAAGCGACGCGGGACGAAGCGCGGCCGGATCGTCGGCCACACGACGCCGTGGCGCAAGGCCATCGTGACCCTGGCCCCCGGCCAGAAGATCGAATTCTTCGAGGGGGTCTAGGCGATGCCGCTTCGTAGCTACAAGCCCACCTCGCCCGGCCTCCGGCAGATGACTCGCTCGACCTTCGAGGAGATCACGACCCGCGAGCCGCACAAGCCCCTGCTCGAGCCGCAGATCCGCGGCTCCGGCCGGAACAACCAGGGCCGCATGACCGTGCGCCATCGGGGCGGCGGAGAGAAGCAGCACTATCGCCGGATCGACTTCAAGCGCGACAAGCTGGGCGTTCCCGCCCGGCTCGCGACGATCGAGTACGACCCGAACCGCTCGGCGCGGATCGGCCTGCTCCACTACCGCGACGGCGAGAAGCGCTACATGCTCCTGCCCCACGGCCTCAAGGTCGGCGACGTCGTCGTGGCCGGTCCGGACGCCGAGGCGCGGGTCGGCAATGCCCTGCCGATCTCGAGCATCCCGCTCGGCACCACGATCCACAACATCGAGCTCGTGCCCGGCAAGGGCGGCCAGGTCGTCCGTTCGGCGGGAACCTCGGCGCAGCTCCTGGCCAAGGAGGGCGACCTCGCCCAGATCCGGATGCCGTCCGGTGAAGTGCGCCGCCTGAGCATCAAGTGCATGGCCACCATCGGCCAGGTGAGCAACCTCGATCACGAGAACCAGAACCTCGGCAAGGCCGGTCGTGCCCGGCACCTCGGCCAGCGGCCGGAGGTCCGAGGCGTCGTCATGAACCCACGCGACCATCCGCACGGCGGTGGCGAAGGCAAGTCCCCGACCGGGATGCCGCCAAAGACCCCGTGGGGCAAGCCCGCCATGGGCTATCGCACCCGGCGGTCGAAGACGACCGGACGATTGATCGTCCGATCGCGGCATCGCAAGTAGCGGGGAGGTAGGAGCTGATGTCCCGTTCAGTCAAGAAGGGCCCCTTCGTGGAAGCCCGCCTCCTCGGCCGGATCGAGGAGATGAACAAGCGCAACGAGAAGAAGGTCGTCAAGACCTGGTCGCGTGCGTCCGTCATCTTCCCGACCTTCATCGGTCACACCATCGCCGTGTACAACGGCAAGAAGCACGTCCCGGTCTACGTGACCGAGAACATGGTCGGTCATCGCCTCGGTGAGTTCAGCCCGACCCGCAACTACCGCGGGCACGGCAAGCACACCGAACGATCCGTCTCGCTGAAGTAGGAGCGAGCCGACCGTGCGTGTTTCCGCTTCCGCCAAGTACCTCCGGGGCTCGACCCGCAAGGCGCGCCTCGTGACGGCCGCCATCAAGGGCAAGCCCGTCGAGGAAGCCGCTGCACTCCTGCGGTTCATGCCGCAGTACGCCGCGCGTGACGTCGCGCGCGTCCTCAAGAGCGCCACGGCGAACGCCGAGAACAACCACAACCTCGCGGCCGAGGACCTCGTCGTCCTCGATGCGATCGCCGACGAAGGGCCGACGATCAAGCGGTTCCGGCCGCGTGCCCAGGGTCGGGCGTTCCCGATCCACAAGCCCATGACCCACATCACCATCGTCGTCGCGGACCAGGAGGCCTGACATGGGACACAAGGTCCATCCGTACGGCTTCCGCCTGGGTGTCTCGCGCACCTGGACCGCGAAGTGGTACGCCGATAAGGAATACACCGCCTCCCTCAAGGAGGACATCGCCATCCGCCAGCTCATCGACCGCCGCCTGGCCAACGCCAGCGTCAGCGGGGTCGAGGTGGAGCGGGGCATCAACCACGTCACCGTCACCATCCACACCGCCAAGCCGGGCATCGTCATCGGCAAGGGCGGCGCGAACGTCGAGGTGCTCCGCCAGCAGGTGGGCGCCCTGACCGACCGCAAGGTCAAGCTCGAGATCAAGGAGATCCGCCAGCCGGAGCTCGACGCCTACCTGGTGGCGATGAACATCGCAGGCCAGCTCAGCCGCCGGATCGCATTCAAGAAGGCGATGAAGCAGGCCATCCAGCGCTCGATGAAGGCCGGCGCCAAGGGCGTCAAGATCGCCGTCGCGGGCCGCCTCGGCGGCTCCGAGATGGGCCGGCGCGAGTGGGACAAGGAAGGCCGCATCCCGTTGGCCACGCTCCGCGCGGACATCAGCTACGGCCAGGTCCACGCCCACACGACGTACGGCCGCATCGGCGTCAAGGTCTGGATCTATCGCGGCGACATCGCCCCTGAGCGCCCGCCGGCGCGCGAGATCGGCGCCCCTGCGCCGGCCGTGACGGGAGTCTGACGATGTTGATGCCCCGTCGAGTGAAGCACCGCAAGGTCATGCGCGGACGGATGTCCGGCGTGGCCAAGGGGGGCTTCACCGTCGCCTTCGGCGAATACGGCCTCGCGACCCAGGAACCGGCGTGGATCACCAGCCGCCAGATCGAGGCGGCCCGGCGCGCGATGACCCGCTCGGTCAAGCGCGGCGGCAAGATCTGGATCCGGATCTTCCCGGACAAGCCGGCCACCAAGAAGCCGGCCGAGACCCGGATGGGCTCGGGCAAGGGCGCCCCCGACCACTGGGTCGCGGTCGTCAAGCCCGGCCGGATCCTGTTCGAGATGGCCGGCGTCGATCACGCGTCCGCGGTCGAGGCGATGCGCCTCGCCAGCCACAAGTTGCCGGTCGCCACGCGCGTGGTCGTCCGCGACGGCGCGAAGGAGGCCTGACCGATGGATATCGAGAAGGTCCGGGCGCTGTCGGACGCCGAGCTCGAGCTGGCGCTCCGCGAGGCCAAGCAGGACCTGTGGGGAGCGCGGTTCGCGCTCTCGACCCGACAACTCAAGGACTTCAGCACGATCCCGCAGACGCGGCGAACGATCGCGCGGATCCTGACCGTCCAGCGCGAGCGCAAGCTCGGCCGGCCGGCGTGAGGGAGATCACGCGATGACAGGAGCGAACACCCAGGTGCAAGGCAAGCGCAAGACCAAGGTCGGGCGCGTGGTCAGCGACAAGATGGACAAGACGATCGTCGTGTCCGTCGAGCGCCTGGCCCGCCACCGGCTGTACAAGCGGGTCATCCGCCTGTCGACCAAGTTCAAGGCGCACGACGAGGCCAACGACGCCCGCATCGGCGACACCGTTCTCATCGAGGAGTCGCGGCCGCTGTCGGCGACGAAGCGCTGGCGGCTGGTCAGCGTCGTGGCGCGCGCCGGCGACCACGGGCTGCCCGGCGAGTCGGTCGTCGAGGAAGAGGCCGAGACCACCGAGGCCATCCATGCCTCGGCGCATCCGGGCCGCACACGTGCCGCCGAGGCCGCCGATGGCGCCGACGCGAGCGAGGCGTCCGATGACGCGGCGTCCGGCTCGTCCGATGCCGCGTCCGAGGAGGCCGCGTCGTGATCCAGCCGCAGACCCGGCTCAAGGTCGCGGACAACACCGGCGCCCGGACCATCCAGTGCATCCGGGTGATGGGTCGTTCACTCAAGACCGAGGCCGGCGTGGGTGACGTCATCGTCGCCAGCGTCAAGCAGGCGATCCCGAACGCCGCCGTCAAGAAGGGCGACGTCGTCCGGGCCGTGATCGTGCGCACGGCCAAGGAGTACGGCCGTTCCGATGGCAGCTACATCCGGTTCGACGAGAACGCGGCCGTGCTCATCAACAACCAGGGCAACCCGCGCGGGACGCGCATCTTCGGCCCGGTGGCGCGCGAACTCCGCGACCGCAACTACATGAAGATCGTGTCGCTCGCGCCGGAGGTGCTGTGATGGCCGCGCGAACGGCGCCCGTGCGCGCCATGAAGGTCCCCGAGATCCGCAAGGGCGACACCGTCGTCATCCTCGCCGGCAAGGACGCCGGAAAGCGCGGCACGGTCGACCGGGTGATCCGCCGCCTGCCCGCGAGCGGCGGCCGGAGCATGTACCGGCGCGGTTCGCCGGCCGGTGGCGTCTCGGTCGTCATCGAGGGGCTGAACATCTCGAAGCGCCATACGAAGCCGCGCCAGTCGTCGAGCTCGAACGATCGCATGCCCAAGGTCCAGGCGGGCGGGATCATGGACATCGCCCAGCCGATCCCGATCGGCAAGGTGATGCTCGTGTGCACGAGCTGCCAGCAACCCACCCGCATCGGACACTCCACGCTCGACACCGGTCGTCGTGTCCGGGTCTGCCGCCAGTGCGGCGAGCAGGTGGAGGTGAAGGCATGACCAGCCGACTCCGGGAGCGCTACACGGCCGAGATCGCGCCAGCACTCCAGAAGCAGTTCGAATACACCAATCCGAACGAGATCCCGCGGCTGTCGAAGATCGTCGTCAACATCGGCCTGGGCGAGGCCCTGACCAATGCCAAGGCGATCGATGCCGCCACGGGCGATCTCGCCCTCATCACTGGTCAGAAGCCCATCGTCACCAAGGCCAAGCGCTCGATCGCCCAGTTCCGCCTGCGGACGGGCAACTCGGTCGGTGCCAAGGTGACCCTCCGCGGCGAGCGGATGTGGGACTTCTACGACCGGCTGACGACACTGGCGCTGCCGCGCATCCGTGACTTCCGGGGCGTTCCCGGCAAGTCGTTCGATGGGCGCGGCAACTTCTCACTGGGCCTCCGGGAGCAACTGGCCTTCCCGGAGATCGACTACGACAAGGTGGACCGTCTCCGCGGGCTGGAGATCAGCATCGTGACGACGGCGAAGACCGACGAGGAATCGAAGAAGCTTCTCGAACTCCTCGGCATGCCCTTCGCCTCGTAGGCGCGGGGAGGGAGAACCATGGCCAAGAAGTCGTTGATCGTCAAAGCCGGCCGCACCCCGAAGTTCAAGGTGCGCGGCTACCACCGCTGTTACGTGTGCGGGCGTCCGCGGGCCTACCTGCGTCGCTTCGCCCTGTGCCGCATCTGCTTCCGGGAGCGCGCCCTTCGCGGCGAGCTGCCGGGCGTGACCAAGTCGAGCTGGTAGGGAACCGATGAACATCTCCGATCCCATCGCGGACATGCTCACTCGCGTCCGGAACGCGTCGCGAGCCCGGCACACCGAGGTGGTCGTGCCCGCGTCGCGGACCAAGCGAGAGATCGCCCGGATCCTCAAGGACGAGGGCTTCATCGCCGACGTCCAGGAGGAGCAGGACGGCACCACGCCGGTCCTCCGCCTCACGCTCAAGTACGTCGACGGCAAGGTCCCGGTGGTGTCCGGGCTCAAGCGGATCAGCAAGCCCGGCCTCCGGGTCTATGCCCGCAAGACCGACATCCCGCGCGTCCTTGGCGGTCTCGGCATCGTCATCGTCAGCACGAGCCAGGGGATCATGACCGGCCAGCAGGCGCGTCAAGCGCAGCTGGGCGGCGAAGTCCTGGCCTTCGTCTGGTAGCCGAACGACATGTCGCGAATCGGACGCCTACCCATCGCCGTCCCGACCGCCGTCGACGTGACGATCGACGGGCGCACCGTCACGGTCAAGGGGCCCAAGGGCACCCTCAGCCGGGCCGTGCACCCGGACATGTCCGTCCGCCGGGAGGAGGCGACGCTCGTCGTCACGCGGCCCACGGAGCAGAAGGCCCACAAGCAGCTCCACGGGCTGACCCGGACGCTCATCAACAACATGGTCATCGGGGTCAGTGACGGGTACCGCAAGGGCCTCGAGATCACCGGCGTCGGGTACCGAGCCACGCTCAACGGCCGGAAGCTCCAGTTGAACCTGGGCTATAGCCACCAGATCGAGATCGACCCGCCCGAGGGCATCAGCTTCGAGGTGGAATCGCCCACGCGCCTGGCCGTCGTCGGTATCGACAAGGAATTGGTCGGCCAGATGGCCGCCAAGGTCCGCTCGACCCGGAAGCCGGAGCCGTACAAGGGCAAGGGCGTCCGCTACGCGGGCGAGCAGGTTCGCCGCAAGGCCGGCAAGGCCGGCAAGATCGGCGCGAAGAAGTAACGACATGACAACAAAGGAACGAGCCCGATGAGCCCGGTCGCCTCCCGCGGAGCCGCGCGACGCAAGCGCCACGATCGGATCCGCCTGCGCCTCGCAGGGACCGACGCGCGGCCGCGCCTCGCCGTCTTCCGCAGCTTGAATCACATCTACGCGCAAGTCATCGACGACGCGTCCGGCCGGACGCTCGCCGCGGCCTCGACGACCGAGAAGGAGCTTCGCGGCTCCACCTCGAAGAAGTCGGAGGAAGCGGCCGTCGTCGGTCGGCTCATCGCCGAGCGGGCCAAGGCCGCCGGCGTGGAGCGCGTGGTCTTCGATCGTGCCGGGTTCCGGTACCACGGGCGGATCAAGTCACTCGCCGATGCCGCCCGCGAAGCCGGCCTCGAGTTCTGATCGGAAGGAGCCTACGTGGCACGCATCGACCCATCCAAGCTCGCGCTCGAGGAGCGCGTCGTCCAGATCAATCGAGTCGCCAAGGTCGTCAAGGGCGGCCGGCGGTTCAGCTTCAGCGCGGTCGTCGTCGTCGGTGATGGCCAGGGTCACGTCGGCGTCGGACTGGGCAAGGCCGGCGAGGTCCCCGAGTCGATTCGTAAGGGCGTCGAGGACGCCAAGAAGAACCTCATCAAGATCCCGATGGTGGGCACGACGATCCCTCACGAGGTCCGCGTCCAGTTCAGCGCGAGCCGGGTCATGCTGAAGCCCGCCTCCCAGGGCACTGGCGTGATCGCCGGCGGGTCCGTCCGGGCCGTGCTGGAGGCCGCCGGCGTCCGCGACATCCTCTCGAAGACGTACGGCTCGACCAACCCGGTCAACGTCACCAAGGCCACGATCCTCGCGCTCCAGGA